>NZ_PPHF01000157.1 GCF_002904335.1 Amycolatopsis sp. CA-126428
TCACCTGTCAGCACGACAGGCCATTACCGGGTCACCTCAACTCGGAACAACGTCCCCGGACATCACAGCTAGCTAGCGCAGGGAGGCGATCCCGGCCAGGAAGATGTCGACGCCCGCGAGGAACTGCTCCCGGTCGTCGTGCTCCCGGAGCTGGGTCGCCGCCCGGTGCACGAACGGGTACTCGTCCGGGTCGAGCGCCGCCCACCGGGCGGCGACCGCGCCCAGGAAGGCGTCGCGGTCGCCCTCGTCGGCGGCGAGGAGCCGGGCGTTGGCGGCGTTCTGCCCGGCGACGCCGAGGACGTAGTTGACCAGCGCGCCCGCGGCGTCGAACAACGCCTGCTCGGGCACTTGGAGCGCCTCGAGCAGCCCGCCGATGCGCTCGTAGACCTCCAGGAGCGCGGGCCGCCACGGCTCCCGGGACAGCTGGGCGCCGACCCAGGGGTGGGCGTCGATCGCGTCGAACAGGCCCAGCGACACCGTGCGCAGCGCTTCCCGCGGCTCGCCGCCGGCCACGGCGTCGCCCATGACGCGGGCGATGACGGCGTCGGTCGCCGCCGCCAGGAGGTCGCTCTTGTTGGCGACGTGGTGGTAGATCGCGCCGTAGCCGGTCGAGAGGCGGGCGGTGAGCGCGCGGAACGTCAGCGCGGCCTCGCCGCCCTCGTCCAGGATCGCGGCCGCCGCCTGCACGATCACTTCCTTGGACAGCCCGTCCGTGCGCCGCTGGGCTCGGTTCGCCATGTGCCGATCATCGCACGGTTGGAACGTCGATCCAAACTCGTGCTAGCGTGACGATTGGAACGACGATCCAATCGGAGGAAAACCATGACTGTCACGATCATCGGAGCCGGCCTCGGCGGCCTCGTCCTGGCCCGCGTCCTGCACCTGCACGGCATCCCGGTCGAGGTGCACGAGGCCGACGCCTCCCCGGCCGCCCGCCGCCAGGGCGGCATGCTCGACATCCACCCGTGGAACGGCCAGCCGGCGCTCGAGGCGGCCGGCCTGACCGAGGGATTCCGCAAGCTCGTCCTGCCGGGCCGTGAGTCTTCGCGCGTGGTCGACCGCCACGGCACCGTGCTGCTCGACCAGCCCGACGACGGCACCGGCGAACGCCCCGAAGTGCAGCGCGGCGAGCTGCGGCAGCTGCTGCTCGACTCGCTGCCACCCGGCACCGTCCACTGGGGACACAAGGTCACCGGGGTGCGGGCCCTCGGCGACGGCGGCCACGAAGTGCGCCTGGCCGACGGCACCAGCTTCGGCACGAGCCTGCTGGTGGGCGCGGACGGCGCGTGGTCGAAAGTCCGTCCGCTCGTCTCCGCGGCCACCCCGGAGTACGTCGGCGTGTCGGTCGTCGAGACGTTCCTCTTCGACGGCGACGTCCGCCATCCCGCCGCCGCGAAGGTGGTCGGCGCGGGCGCGCTCTACGCGCTGGCGCCCGGCAAGGGGTTCGTCGCGCACCGGGAAAGCGGCGGGACGCTGCACACGTACGCGCAGCTGTTCAAGCCCAAGGACTGGCTGGCCGGGGCCGACGCGGCGACCGTGACGGCGCGGGTCGCCGAGGAGTTCGCCGGCTGGGCGCCCGAGCTGACCGCGTTGATCACCGAAAGCGACACCCCGCCGGTGCTGCGCCGCCTCGCCACCCTGCCGGCCGGGCACCGCTGGGACCGCGTGCCGGGGGTGACCCTGCTCGGCGACGCGGCCCACCTGATGCCCCCGAACGGTGAAGGGGCCAACCTGGCCATGCTGGACGGTGCCGAACTCGGCCGGGCCCTGGCCGCCCACCCCGGTGACGTGGAGACGGCGCTGGCCGAGTTCGAGCGGGCGATGTTCGCGCGTGCCGCCGCGGAAGCGGAGGACGTCGACATCTACGCGATCATGTTCGGCGACGACGCCCCGCACGGCATGGTCGCCATGCTGACCGGCGCCGGGGAGTAGCTACTCGGCGGCGGTGTCCGCCCCGATGTCCGCCCCGATGCCCGCCCCGATGCCGTCGAGGAGGAAGCCGAGGCCGAGGCGGAAGGTCTCGTCGGCGTCGAGGTGGGCGGCGTCGCGGACGGCCGTCTCCAGCGCGCGGAACCGGCCGGTGGCGAACATCCGCACCAGGTAGGGCCCGTGGGTGCGCTGCCACTCCCGCTGGTCCAGCCCGCTGGTGCGCTCGGCCCGCCGCTCGGCGATTTCCCGGCGGACCGCGCCGATCACGTACGCGTCGACGGCGGCGGCCACCGGCATGACCACGTCCACGTCGACGCCGTCCAGCGCGGCCAGCACCGCCTCGCCCCGGGCCAGCGCGTTCGGGCCGAGCTGGGGCCGGCCGCCGATCAGGTCGGCGAACCACTCGTGCCGGTACGCGGCCTGCCGGGTGGCCTCGGCCACCGACGTCAGCACTTCGCGCCACCCGTCCCCGACCGGCCGGATCTCGGCGTGCACGGCGTCGACCATCAGGTCGAGCAGCTCCTCCTTCGTGTCGATGTAGCCGTACAGCCGCATCGGCCCGACGTCCAGCGCGGCGGCGATCTTGCGCAGCGACACCGCGTCCAAGCCGGCTTCGTCGGCCAGTTCGACCGCTGTCCGGACGATCAGGTCCCGGCTCAGCGGGGCCGGCGCCGGCCGGCTCGCCGGCTCCGGTCGTTCCCACACCAACATGGGCGTGACAATACATCGCCTCCCGCGATACACTGTATCGAGACGTACGGCGTATCAGAGGGGGAATCCATGACCATGACCATCGCCATCGTGGGAGCCGGCATGGGCGGCCTGGCGCTCGCCCGGGTCCTG
The DNA here is from genome assembly GCF_002904335.1 of Amycolatopsis sp. CA-126428. Taxonomy (GTDB): domain Bacteria; phylum Actinomycetota; class Actinomycetes; order Mycobacteriales; family Pseudonocardiaceae; genus Amycolatopsis. Next base: position 2,773 of record NZ_PPHF01000157.1, read on the forward strand.
CACGTGCACGGCATCGAGGCCGTCGTGTACGAACGTGACGCTTCGCGCGGCGCCCGCCGCCAGGGCGGCATGCTCGACATCCATTCCGGGCAGCGGGCGCTGCGCGAAGCCGGTCTGCTCGACCGGTTCTTGGCGGTCGCCCGCCGGGAGGGGCAGGACATGCGTCTCCTGGAGCCGGACGGCACCCTGCTGCTGCAGGAGGACACGCCGGACGACGCCCCGATGGCCCGCCCCGAGATCGACCGCACCGACCTGCGCAACCTGCTGTTGGACGCGCTGCCCGAGCGAACGGTCCGCTGGGGGCACGCGTTCGACCACGCCGAAGAGGGCGTCCTGCATTTCACCGACGGCACCAGCGCACGCTACGACCTGCTGGTCGGAGCCGACGGCGCGAATTCCCGGGTCCGGGGCCTGGTCACCGACGCCCGCCCGGAGCACCTCGGCCAGAACGCGGTCGAGCTCGCGATCTCCGAGATCGACCGCACCCACCCCGACCTGGCGGCCATGGTCGGCCGCGGCAACTACTGGGTGTTCGGCGACGGCAAGTCCCTGGCCGCGCAACGCAACGGCGACGGTAGCGTCCGCATCGGCATCAGTTTTTACAACACGGGCGAAGACTGGTTCGCCACAAGCGGCATCCCGTTCGACAACCCACCCGCGGCCCGCGCCCGCCTGATCGAGCTCCTGGCGGGCTGGGACCCCGGCATCACGGCCCTGATCGCCGCATCCGACGACACTTTCGTGCCCCGCTCACTGGCGACGCTCCCACCGGGCCTGACCTGGCCATCATCCCCCACAGTCACGCTGGTCGGCGACGCGGCGCACTTGATGCCCCCGGTGGGAGAGGGAGCAAACATGGCCCTCCTGGACGGCGCCCTCCTCGCCCTGTCCCTGGCAGCCCACCCGGCCGATTTCGGAGTGGCGGTGGCGGAGTACGAGAAGGAGATGTTCGAGCGAACGGAAGCGGCGGCCCGGATGTCGGCGGGAATGCAGGAGTTGCTGATGTCTTCGGATGCGAGCCGTCGGTTGCTCGAGTTCTTTCAGCCGAGGTAAGGGAGTTACGCATTTCGTCGAGGAGCCGCCCTGGGGCCTGGCGGCAAGGGGCGGTCCCGTCCCCGCTGGCGGCAGCGCGGCCGAGCCCTGGCCGACCCGGAGTGTGTGACGCAGCCCCGCCTCACTTGGCGAACGCGAGCCGCGGCTGGCTTGAGTTCTTCCAACCGCATTGAGGTTGCGCGACCACCTTTCCGGGTTCCAGTCGGCCGAGGTCGTCACTCGTTCATCCCGATGTCGTGCCACCAAGGGCGAAAATCACCGCCACCAAGAATGCGAAATAGGCTGATCGAGTGAAGGTGGTAACAGCGGTTCAAGGGGTCGCGATCCCTAGCTCGACAAAACGAGTGGAGGCGAGACTCCTTGGCCACTTTCCTGAATATCCTCCTGCATGTGATGCTACTCGGCTCGATGTTGGTCTTCATCGCTTCGAGCGTGCTGGTCACATTTCGGACGGACAACGCGTTGGAGCGCGCGATCCGGGCCAGTGCGTTGTTCTGCGGGGCCATGGTGGTGCTCGGCGCGCAGGCGGCGGGCCTCGGGTTCGCCGAATTCACCGTCAACGCCCTGTCGAACACCGATCTTGCCGGCACGCTGTCAAAGGTCGCGGGAGCCGCGGTCCCCGCCACCTTCGGGGTGGTCATGGGCCGGTATCTGAGCTATTCGGTGCGGCGTAGTGAAAACCTGGCGATCCGGGTGATGGCATTTGTCGGCACCCTGGCGGCAACGCAATTCGCGGCGATCTACGCGATTGCCGTGAAGGCGAAGGGGCTCGAGCTCGGCGCGTCCGCGATCCCGAACATCTCTTTCGTCGTCGGCATTCTTCTCTACGTGGTGCTGAAGTACGAGCCGGGAAAGCAGCCGCGGCCGGGCCGGCTCGGCGCGATGATTTCCGTCAAGCTGCGAGCGCGGCCGGTCGAGGTGGCCGAGGCGCCGCCCGGTGCTCGGCCGAGGCGGACCGAAGGGGACAGCCGTGGCCAGTCCGTCTGATCGCCGGAAGTGCCCGTACTGCGGCAAGGTCTCCATGCTGGGCGAGCTGCCGATCGTCGGGACCAACCCCTACACCATCGCTGAAGCCAAAGACGGCGTGATGCCGTCGGGGACGCCGATCCGCGGGTGGCTGGAGGCGGACCGATCGCGGTACCCGGTGCTGGCCCCGCCGCCGGGCTCCGCGTCGGCGGGCACGGTGAACTGGATGCGCAAGCACTTCTACCCGCGGGTTCTCGCGCACCCCGCCGAAGTCGCGGCCCCGGAGGACCTGCCCGCACGGCTGTGCCTCGGGTGCAACCACCCCCTGCCGGAGGGGATCGACGATCGCGAGATCTACGTGATCGCGGTCGTCGGCACCAGCAGTGCGGGCAAGTCGCACTACCTGACCAGCATGATGAACGAGGCTTACACCCGGCAAGGCCTGGTCGACCACAACTGCGTCGAGTTCCTGCCGGACGAGGCAACCGCCAAACGCTTCGACACCGACTACTTCGCGCCGGTGTTCGAAGAGAGCGCGATGCTCGACACGACCTACCCCGGCGAAGCTGTCCCGTTGGTCTTCCAGGTCACCTACGAGGGGCAGAAGCCCTGCCTGCTGCTCTTCCACGACGTCTCGGGCGAGGTGCTCGTCGATCGGGCCGGCCGCGCCCACGCGGCGTCGTTCGTGCGGCGGGCGGACGGCGTGATCTTCCTCGTGGACCCGATGTCCTTCCCGCGGGTGCGCAGCGCGATGAAGCACCTTCCGGACGCCGCGGTACGGCAGCCGAACCAGGCGAACCTGCTCGCGGCGTACGTGTCCGACCTCGCCGAGGAGGCGCGGGCGCGAGTTCCCATCGCGGTGACACTGTCCAAATCTGACGTCCTGGCGACCGCGCTCGGGCGCGAAGACCTGGTCTTCGCCCGGCATCGCGCCGCCGGCTGGGCCGGGTGGAACGCCGAAATGGACCAGATCGGCCGGCAGGTCCGCGAGGTGCTGACCGAGCTCGGTGCACACGACCTCCTCTCCGCCACCAGGCGAATGGCGAAGGTGTCCTACAACGCCGTCAGCGCACTCGGCCGGACCCCGAGGCCGGACGGGACGCTCGACGGGCCTCCCGACCCCATCCGGTGCCTGGAGCCCCTGGTCAACGTCCTCGATCACCTCTCTCCGATCGTCGGCTCATGACGGATGCGCAGCTCGAGCAGCTCTGGTTCACCTGGGCCCGGCACGGCACCGAGAACAGGCTCGGGTTCCAGGTGGTGGCCGCGACCCCGGCGCTGCTCGACAAGACGAACCGCCGCCGGAGCGAGGCACTCGAACTCTGCCGGTATCGAGCCCCCACCGGCGCCCGCGATCGAGGCGAAGCTCCGGTCTCCTTCGGCTGGACCGACCGTGACGACACGAGGTACGTCTTCCACAAGGTCTACACCGGCACCGACGCCTTCGGCAGGCCCGGCAACTTCGCCGCCCACATCGTCGCCGGGCCCCGGACGATGCTGCCTGCCCGCGAGCTGCTCGGCCGCTTCCGCTCGCCCTGGTGGTGGACCGGAGCTGCCGCACCGGACCAGGTACTGCCGAAAGTCACGCTTTCCGGGATCGAGCCGGGAAGCCTCGACCTCGCGGAAACGCCCGAACTCCTGGCAGCCGCGCTTTTCTCGGCGCGCCGGGGGCGGCCGGTGGCGATCAGGCAATCGCCGGACGTGGCGGTCGCGATCGTGGCGGCACTGGCCGAACGGGTGCCGTGGCTCGCCGACGACATCTCGTTCTCCAGCTACGAGTCACGGGATACCGCGGCCCGGTTCGAGATCGTCGGGATGGACCCGGCCAGTCAGCCGCCGCCCGCGTCGCTCGTCTTCGGCTCGCCGCACCGTGACACCGATGCGGCGGAGGCGGCGCGGATCGTCGTGTCGCCGGCGCGGGTCGATCAGGCCGCGACCTCGATCGGACGGTCGGTCGTGCCGGATGCCGGTCGCGGCGTGGATTTCGGTGCGCTCGCCGATTCGGTGCTCGCCTTCCACAGCCTGCTGGTGGACGGCGACATCGACCGAGCGAAGCTGCGTACGGCGTTGGCGTCGGCGCCGGGGATCACCCAGCTTGCCCGTGTCGAGCGCGGTGTGACCGCTTTGGCGCGCGCCGTCGTCGCCGGGGAGGCGCTGCATTGGCCGGCTCTCGGCCAGGCGTGTGCCGCCGGTTGCGCGGGGAAGCTGGGCGACGAGGTGGTCACCGAAATCCTCGCCGGTCAGGACACCCGCGCTCTCGCGTCGACGCTCCAGCGGCTCGAGACCGAACTACCGGCGCTGGTGCCCGCTGTCTGCGTTGCGCTGTGCCGCAAATGGGCCGCCCGGCAAGCGTCGATGAAGCTGGACGCGCCCGGCGCGGTCGCCGTGCTGAAGGGGCTGCCCGATCCCGATACCTGCGACGACGAAGTGCTGACCGGGCTCGCGGCCGAGGCCGCTCGCGATCCGCTGCTCAGCCTGAACGGGACCGGTCTCGGCCGCGCCGTTCGCGGCCGGATCCTCGCGCAGGTGCTGCGCCGGACCACCCCGGTGATCGACCTGGGGGCACTGGTGAGCGCCGAGCCCGAGCTCGGCCAGGCGGCGGCACCGCACCTGCGCCGGGTGGAGCCGTTGCGCGAGCTGCTCGGTGCGATCGACGTCGAGGCGGTGCCGGCCTTCGCCACCGGTGTTCTGCAAGAGCTCGAGCCGGATGCCGGCTACGAGTTCTTGGCCTCCTACGCGGATCGCTTGGGCAACGGGGAACGCCTGACGCTGCTCGCGAGCTGCCTGCCGGGTGACGGCCGGCGGAGCCCCAGGTGGTCGGACGTCGTGCGGGCGGCGCTGGAAGGCGTGATCGATGAAGCGATGTCGGCCCCGCGGTTCCGCAACCCCCTCACGAAGCAGGTGTGCGACCTCGTGGAGGCGACCCCCTGCGGGCCGGTGGGCGAGGTGCTGTCCCGCCGTCACCCGAGTACTCCGAACCCGCTGTCCGCTGAATTGCAGCTGACCCTGCTGCTCGGCGGTTCCCCTTCGCAAGCCGAGCTCTCGGCCCTGGCGGATCGGCTGGCCCTGACGCTGCCGCCCGAGTTCGTGGCGAGCGCGCTCGTGGCTGCGGCCCACCGCCAGCTCAGGGCGGGGCCCGCTGCGGCCCGGGTGCTCGTGCACCTCGCCCGGATGATCGCCGCCGGACGGCTCACCACCCGCCACCACCGCCTGCGCGGCCGCCTGGACCGCGACGCCCGGGACTTGGCCCGATCGTGCGGGCCAACCGAGCTGGCGGCCGGCGGCATCGAGGTGGCCCGGCTCGATGGGGCGGCCGCGGCTTGGTGGCACCGGCTGACCAAGCCGAAACGTCGCTGGCCCATCGTGCTGTCCTCGCCTGTGACGGACGGGCGGTGAAGCTCCCGGCCTGCGGCCGGCCCGCGGCGCGGTGCCCGGCAACGGTCGGGCGGGTGGGAGGTGTCGCTGGTCAGGCGAGGGTTACCCTGAACGACGATGACCGAGAACCAGGCACCCAGGGCGTACCAGATCCGCACCTTCGGCTGCCAGATGAACGTGCACGACTCCGAGCGGCTCGCCGGGCAGCTCGAGGACGCCGGCTACGTTCCGGCCACCGCCGGGGCCAAGCCGGACCTGATCGTGTTCAACACCTGTGCCGTCCGGGAGAACGCGGACAACAAGCTGTACGGCACCCTCGGGCACCTGCGCCCCGACAAGGTCGCGAATCCCGACCTGCAGATCGCCGTCGGCGGCTGTCTCGCGCAGAAGGACCGCGGGGAGATCGTCAAGCGGGCGCCGTGGGTCGACGTCGTGTTCGGCACCCACAACATCGGGGCGCTGCCCACGCTGCTCGAGCGGGCCCGGCACAACGCCGAGGCCGAGGTCGAGATCCTCGAATCGCTCGAGACCTTCCCCTCGACGCTGCCCGCGCGCCGCGAATCGTCCTACGCGAGCTGGGTGTCCGTTTCGGTCGGCTGCAACAACACCTGCACCTTCTGCATCGTGCCCGCCCTGCGCGGCAAGGAACGCGACCGGCGCCCCGGCGAAATCCTCGCCGAGGTCGAGGCGCTCGTCGCCGAGGGCGTGCTCGAGGTCACCCTGCTCGGCCAGAACGTCAACTCCTACGGCGTCGAATTCGGTGACCGGCTGGCGTTCGGCAAGCTGCTGCGCGCGTGCGGCACCGTCGACGGCCTCGAGCGCGTCCGGTTCACCTCGCCGCACCCGGCCGCCTTCACCTCCGACGTCATCGACGCCATGGCGTCGACCCCGAACGTCTGCCACCAGCTGCACATGCCGCTGCAGTCCGGGTCCGACCGGGTGCTGCGCGAGATGAAGCGGTCCTACCGCTCGGCGCGCTTCCTGAACATCCTCGACGAGGTCCGCGCGGCCATGCCGGACGCGGCGATCACCACCGACATCATCGTCGGCTTCCCGGGCGAGACCGAGGAGGACTTCCAGGCCACCTTGGACGTCGTCGCGCAGGCCCGCTTCTCCAGCGCGTTCACCTTCCAGTACTCGAAGCGCCCGGGCACGCCGGCCGCGACGATGGACGGCCAGCTGCCGAAGGAGGTCGTGCAGGAGCGCTACGAACGCCTGGTCGAGCTGCAGAACGCGATCTCGTGGGAAGAGAACAAGAAGATCGTCGGCCGCCGCGTCGAGCTGCTCGTCGCCGCGGGCGAGGGCCGCAAGGACGCCGAGACGCACCGGATGAGCGGCCGCGCCCGCGACGGGCGGCTGGTGCACTTCACCCCGGCCGGCGCCCACGTCGACCGCGCTGTCCGTCCCGGCGACGTCGTCGAGACGGTCGTCACCTACGGCGCACCGCACCACCTGGTGGCCGACGGCGACCTGCTGTCCCACCGGCGCACGCGCGCCGGCGACAACGCGGAGGCCGGGCTCCGGCCGAAGACGAGCGGCGTCACGCTGGGCCTGCCGGGCTTCGGTGCCCCGGCCGCCCAGCCCGAACCGGTGAGTGGGTGTGCGCTGTGACCGAGTCCCGTGGCAACGGCGAGCTGGCCGAGCTGGCGGCCGAGATCGACGAAGCGGGCAAGCGCGCGTCCCGCACGGTGGAGCTGGGCCGCCGCGGGTTCACCATCGCGGTGTTCGCGTTCGTGCTGCTGATCTGCCTGATCCTGCCGTGGGTGGGCGACCACGCGGGCTGGCAGGTCCTGGCCGGCGAGGGCGGCGGCATCCCCCAGCTGTTCGCGGCGACGTCGACGGGCGTGGGAATCCTGGGCTCGGCACTGGCCCTGGTGACGCGGCGCTGGTGGCTGGCCTGGGTCTGCGCGGCGGGCGGCTGGTTCGCCTCGGTGGACGGGCTGCTGGCAATCTGGTCCCAGCAGTCATCCCACGCCCCGGGCTCCGCGGGTGGCGGCCCGGGTCTCGGCATGGTGATCGCCTGGATCGCGATGATCTGCCTGGCGGTCCAGTGGATGCGCACGGCGTTTTCCCGATCTTGAGCACCGGCGGGGACCGGGTTCAGCCGACGCGCAGGGTGAGGGTGCTCGCCGAGTACGCGGCGGCGTAGAGGGTCGTCTCGGGGTGGTAGAGCCGCAGCGAGACGGTGGCGCTCAGGCTGAAGCTGAGGTCGAAGCGGAAGCCGCCATTCGGCCGGCAGGTGGTGTCGGCGATGTTCACCCAGGCGCCGGCCTGCAGCTGCTGCACGATGACGGTTTCTACGGACTGTTCGGAGCGGGCGGCGTCGAGCACCTGCAGATTGCCCTTGAGGTCGACCTTCTCGTTGACCTTGACGTGGTCCTTGCCGAGCTTCCCCTCGACCTTCACCTTCCCCTTGCCGGCTTCGACGCCGGAGGAGTGCGGAGCGGCCCCGGCCGGGACGGCGAGCGCGGGGGAGAGCCCACCGAGGGCGACGCTGATCACCAGCGCGGAGAGGATGCGGCTGGTGTTGCGGGATGTCCTGGTCATGATCGAAGTGCAGCACCGGGCGGGCCGGAAAGCGCGCGGTAACCCCCGGTCGGGGCGGTGACCGAACCCCTTCGGGTGGGCCGGGTTGCACAACGGTCGGCCCCGTACGGCTCTGTGTGGCTCGGTCTGATCTGGTTTGGCGTGGTTCGGCCTGGACAGGGGAGGCGCGGCCCGGTTTGGCCCTGGCGAGACTTGGCGCGGTTGGGCCCGGCCACGCTCGGCTTGGCGACGCCTTGCCTGGCCTGACGAGGCTGGGCGCGGTCGGCTTGGCTCGCCCGGCGTAGCGCGGATCGGCTCCGCCTGGCTTGGCCCGACTCCGCCTGGCTTGGCCTGGCTTGGCCTGGCTCGCCCGGCCCGGCCCGGCCCGGCCCGGCCCGGCTTGCCCGGCCCGGCTTGCCTTGGCTCGCGTGGCGTGGCTCAGCGGGCCTGACCTAGCGAGATCCGGCTCGGCGCGGTCCGGTCCGGCGCGGCCCGGCCCTGCTTGGCGCGGTTCGGCTTGACATGGCCTGGCTCGCGCGGCCCGGCTCCGCTCCGCCCGGCTTGGCCCGGCCCGGCGTGGCGCGCCTCGGCATGGCTCGCCCGGCCTGGCCCGGTTCGGCTTGGCTCGCCCGGCCTGGCTCGGTTCGGCTTGGCTCGCCCGGCGTGGCTCGGCCCGCCGGGGCCTGACCTGGCGAAACCCGGCTAAGCGCGGCCCGGCGGCACGGCCCGCCCTCCCTGGGGGCTGCCCCCGCTTCCAGCGTATCGGCGGCCACCGTCAGAACCGCCCGGAAACGCGCCTGAGCGGCTGCCTTGTCCACAACACGACGACCCTGTGGGCAAACCGCAAAAGGCCCTCCCCACCAGCCACAACAGCCGGTAAGAAGGGCCTCCGCGAAAAACCGACCTCAGCTGATCGCGAACTTCAGCGATTCGTACCGCCGCCTCCGCGGCTGGCGAACCACACCGGCCCGCGAACCTCAGCGATCAACACCCACAAACCTCAAAACCCACAAACCTCACCGGTCCGCAACAGCCGCCTCGGCGGCCTGCAGCCACTCGCGCCACTGAGCCGCCTGCTCATCCGCCTTCTTGGCCCGCCGCTCATCCCCGGCCGCCCGGGCCTTCGCCGCCTGGGACTCGTACTGCTCCACGCGCTCGCGGAACTGGGCCGCGCGGGCCTGCGCCTCCGGGTCCGTCTTCCGCCAGCGCGAATCCTCCGCCGACTTGACCGCGTCCTGGACCGCCTTCAACCGGCCGTCCAGCTCGCGGATGCGCTCGCGGGGGACCTTGCCGATCTCGTCCCACTGCTCCTGGATGCGGCGCAGCGCGTTCTTCGCCGCCTCCAGGTTGGCCGCCGCGTCGATCTTCTCCGCCTCGACCAGGAGCTCTTCCTTGCGGGCCGCGTTCTGCGTGAACTCCGCGTCGCGCTCGGAGAACACCGAGGACCGGCGGGCGAAGAACTTGTCCTGGGCCGCGCGGAAGCGCTGCCACAGTGCCTCGTCGCTGTCCTTCGGCGCCCGGCCGGCCGCCTTCCACTCGGTCATCAGGTCCTTGTAGCGACCCGCCGTCTCGCCCCAGTCCTCGGACTCGCTGATGGCCTCGGCTTCGGCGATCAGCTCTTCCTTGCGCTGCTTGGCCGACGCGCGCTGCTTGTCCAGCTCGGCGAAGTGGGACCCGCGGCGGCGGTTGAACGCTTCGCGGGCCTTCGAGAACCGCTTCCACAGCTCGTCGTCGGTCTTGCGGTCGACGCCCTTGACCGTCTTCCACTCGTCCAGGATCGTGCGCAGCCGGTCGCCCGCCGCCTTCCACTGGGTGGAGTCGGCCGCGATCTTCTCGGCCTCCTCGGCGAGCTCCTGCTTGCGGGCGATCGCCGCGGCACGGGCCTCCTCGCGCTCCGCCTTCGCGCTGGCCAGCGCCTTCTCGGCGTGGGCGATGACGTACTCCAGCCGGGCGGCGAGCGCGGCCAGGTCGCCGACCACGGCGGCCTCGGGCAGCCCGTCCCGGATCTGGGTGGCACTCGACAGCGCGTGCTTCGGATCGCCGGCCCCGGAGATCAGCCGGGTCTCCAGCAGCTCGACCTCGGTGCGCAGGTCGTCGAAGCGGCGTGCGTAGTGCACGAGGCCCTCGTCGGGGGTGCCTGCCTGCCAGACGCCGACGGCGCGCTCGCCCTCGGCGGTGACGACGTAGACCGTGCCCTCGTCGTCGATCCGGCCCCAGGTCGACGGGGTGGGTTCGGCGGGCGGCACGGGCGGGGCGGCGTGCCCGGCGTGCAGCGCGTGCGGCACCGGGTGCGGGGCCGGGGTACCGGTGGAAGTGTTCTCCTGGGCCATCGCAGGCTCCTTATCGCCTGTACGCCCGCGGTTGCGGGCGCCCCGCCGCGAAGCGGGGCCGGGTAATGCGGTCGTCACGGGCCGTGCTCGGATGCTACGGCCCCACGCGGCATTCAAGCAGCTCAGCGCGCACCGTGGTACTGGATGGGCCACCTGAAGCTCGTGATCCTACTTCCGGTGGACGCTCTCGATCGGCCCGCAGGTATCGTCAGCCGCCGTGAACAGCCCCGCCGTCCCGGTCGCGGTGGTCGGGCCGACGGCCACCGGGAAGACCGCGCTGGCCGTGGACCTGGCCCGCGCGCTCGGCGGCGAGGTCGTCAACGCCGACGCGATGCAGCTCTACCGGGGCATGGACATCGGCACCGCCAAGGCCACCGAAGCCGAGCGCCGCGGCGTCCCCCACCACCTGCTCGACGTCCTGGACGTGACCGAGACGGCGTCCGTCGCGGCCTACCAGCGGCACGCGCGGGCCGAGATCGAGCGGCTGCTGGCCGGCGGCCGGGTCCCGGTGCTGGCCGGCGGGTCCGGCCTCTACGTCCAGGCCGTGCTCGACGACCTGCGCTTCCCGGGTACCGACCCGGCCGTCCGGGCCCGGCTCGACGCGGAAGCCGAGCAGCTCGGCACGCCCGCGTTGTACACCCGGCTGGGTGAGCGCGATCCGGTGGCCGCCGCCAAGATCCTGCCGACCAACACGCGCCGGATCGTGCGCGCCCTCGAGGTCATCGAGATCACCGGCGAACCGTTCTCGGCGAACCTGCCCGCGCCGGGGCCCGCCCGCTACGGCACGGTCGTGATCGGTGTCGACCGGGCGCCCGAGGAGCTCGACGAGCGCGTCAACGAGCGCGTGGCGCGGATGTTCGCCGCCGGCCTGGTCGACGAAGTGCGCGAGCTCGAGAAGCGGGGCCTGCGCGAGGGGAAGACGGCGGCGCGGGCGCTCGGCTACCAGCAGGTGCTCGCCGAACTGGACGGCGAAGGCGACTTCGAGGCGGCCGCCGCGGCGACGGCACAGGCCACCCGGCGCTTCGTCCGCAAGCAACGTTCCTGGTTCCGGCGCGACCAGCGGATCCACTGGTTCGACGGCGCCGATTCCGGGCTGGCCGCGCGCGTCCTGGATACCCTGGCCCGGTAATCTTGCCCCTATGGGCGGTATCGAGTTCCTCAAGGGGCACGGCACACAGAACGACTTCGTGCTGCTCCCCGACCCGGCGGGCCGCCTCGAGCTGACCGAGGCCAGGGTCGCCGCGTTGTGCGATCGCCGGCGCGGCCTCGGGGCCGACGGCGTGCTGCGCGTCGTGCGCGCCGCCGAGCTCGGCGAGCCGTCCGCGGGCGAGTGGTTCATGGATTACCGCAACGCCGACGGGTCGATCGCGGAGATGTGCGGCAACGGTGTGCGCGTGTTCGCCCGCTACCTGGTCGAAGCGGGCCTGGCCGCCGAGGGCGAGTTCGTCGTCGGCACCCGCGCGGGCGACCGCCCGGTGGTGGTGCACCCGGACCGCTCGGTGACCGTCCACATGGGACCGGCGACGATCACCGGGACGTCGGTCACGGTGGTGGCCGGCCGCCCGTTCTCCGGCGTGGCGGTCGACGTCGGCAACCCGCACCTGGTGTCGCTGCTCGACGACGACGTGGCCGGGCTCGACCTGCGTGAACAACCCGACTTCGACCACGACGTGTTCCCCCACGGCGTGAACCTCGAGTTCATCAACTGCCTCGGCGAAGGCGCGCTGCGGATGCGCGTGCACGAGCGCGGGGTGGGCGAGACGCGGGCGTGCGGCACGGGCACGGTCGCCGCGGTGGCGGCCGCGTTCCACCTGGCGGGCACCGACACCGGCGCGTCCACAGTGGACATCCCGGGTGGCCGCGTCGAGGTGACGGTGTCCCGCGGCGCGTCGACGCTGTCCGGGCCCGCCGAGATCGTGGCGCGCGGCGAGCTCGACGAAGCCTGGTGGGCCGCCGCCGGTTCGTGACCGGGGCGGCCCACCCCCGTCAGACCTTGGCCTCGACCGCGAAGTCGCCTTCGCGCGTCTCCAACGACGAGATCGCACCCGCGGTGCGGATGTCCGGCTCGATGGCCGTGAACCGCGCCAGCACCTCGGCCGGTCCGGTCACGGTGAGCGTCTCGACCGCGGACCGCATCGACACCTTCGCGTCCGTCTTCGCCCGGCGGACGGCCGCGATCACCGCGCCGGCCAGCGGAAGCAGCTCCGGGTCACCGTCGGACGCCGCCACCGGAGGCCACTCGGCCCGGTGCACCGACCCCGCCTGCCACCACGACCAGACCTCCTCGGTCGCGAACGGCAGGAACGGCGCGAACAGCCGCAGCAGGGCCGAGAGCGCCGTCACGAGCGCCGCGCGCGCGGACTGGGCCGCGTCGGGACCGCGGTCCCCGTACGCGCGGCCCTTCACCAGCTCGACGTAGTCGTCGCAGAACGTCCAGAAGAACGTCTCGGTCACCTGCAGCGCCCGCGCGTAGTCCAGCGCCTCCAGCGCCGCCGTCGCCTGCTCGGTGACGACGGCGAGCGACGCCAGCAGCGCCCGGTCCAGCGGCTCGGTGGCGACCGCGCCGGGCATCGGCACGCCGAGACCCAGCACGAAGCGGCTCGCGTTGAGCAGCTTCGTCGCCAGCCGCCGCCCGACCTTCATCTGGCCTTCGTCCACCGCCGTGTCGACGCCGGGCCGCGCGCTCGTCGCCCAGTAGCGGACCGCGTCCGAGCCGAACCGCTCCAGCAGGTCCACCGGGGTGGTCGCGTTGCCCTTGGACTTCGACATCTTCTTGCGGTCGGGGTCGAGCACCCAGCCCGCGATCGACGCCGCCCGCCACGGCAGCACGCCGTGCTCCAGCTCCGCGCGCACCGCCGTCGCGAACAGCCAGGTGCGGATGATCTCGTGCGCCTGCGGCCGCAGGTCCATCGGGAACACCCGGGAGAACAGGTCGTCGTCGAGGCTCCACCGGCCGACGATCTGCGGCGTCAGCGACGACGTCGCCCAGGTGTCCATCACGTCCGGATCGGCCACGAACCCGCCCGGCACCCCACGCTGTTCCGGCGTGAACCCCGGCGGCACGTCGCTGCTCGGGTCCACCGGCAGGGTGTCCGGCAGCAGGCGCGCGTCGTAGTCCGGCTCGCCGTGCGCGTCGAGCCGGTACCACAGCGGGATCGGCACGCCGAAGAACCGCTGCCGGCTGATCAGCCAGTCGCCGGCCAGGTTCTCCACCCACGACGAGTACCGGACGCGCATGTGCTTCGGCACCCAGTTCAGCTCTTCGCCGCGGGCGAGCATCTTCTCCCGGAAGGCGGGGTCGTTCCCGCCGTTGCGCAGGTACCACTGCCGGCTGGCGACGATCTCCAGGGGCTTGTCGCCCTTCTCGTAGAACTTCACCGAGTGCGTGATCGGCCGCGGTTCCCCGCGCAGGGCCCCGGCTTCGCGCAGCAGGCGGACCATGATCTCGCGTCCCGTGTGGACGGTCTTGCCCACCAGCGGCGCGTACGCCTCCGCGGGCACCCCGGAAGGCGCGTCCGGCAGGAAGCGGCCGTCGCGGCCCAGCACCACCCGCGTCGCCAGCCGCAGCTCGCGCCACCACGTGACGTCGGTGGTGTCGCCGAAGGTGCACACCATCGCGATCCCGCGGCCCTTCTCGGGATCCGCAAGGTGGTGCGCCACGACGGGCACCTCGACGCCGAACACCGGCGTCCGCACGGTCTTCCCGAAGAGCGGCTTGAACCGTTCGTCATCGGGGTGCGCCACCAGGGCGACGCAGGCGGGCAGCAGCTCCGGCCGGGTCGTCGCGATCACGACGTCGGCGCCGTCCGGCCCGGTGAACGCCAGGTCGTGGAACGCGCCCGGGCGTTCGCGGTCCTCCAGCTCGGCCTGGGCGACGGCGGTGCGGAACGACACGTCCCAGAGCGTCGGGGCTTCGGCCTGGTAGGCCTCGCCGCGCTCGAGGTTGCGCAGGAACGCGCGCTGCGAGATCAGCCGCGAGTCGTGCCCGATCGTCTGGTAGGTCATCGTCCAGTCGACCGAGAGCCCGAGCTGCCGCCACAGCTGCTCGAAGATCTGCTCGTCCGTCACGGTCAGGGATTCGCACAGCTCGACGAAGTTCCGGCGCGAGATCGCCACGACGTCCTTGCCCGGCTTCTCCGGCGGCCGGAACTCCGGGTCGTAGGGCAGCGACGGCTCGCAGCGGACGCCGAAGTGGTTCTGCACCCGGCGTTCGGTCGGCAGGCCGTTGTCGTCCCAGCCCATCGGGTAGAAGACCGCGAGCCCGCGCATCCGCTTGAACCGCGCGAGGACGTCGGTCTGGGTGAAGGAGAACACGTGCCCGATGTGCAGCGACCCGCTGACCGTCGGCGGGGGAGTGTCGATCGAGTAGACCTCGTCCCGGGTCTTCGTCCGGTCGAAGCGGTAGGCACCCGTGGATTCCCATACGGGTACCCACTTGGCCTCCAGACCGTCGACACCGACCTTGTCCGGGACTCTCGGGTGCTCGTATGGGGTACTCATGAACCAACTCTAGGCGGCGCCGGAACCGCTTTTCGCCTCGGTCGGCAGGTCGCGCATGTGCCGCAAGGGCGAGCACACCACCCACAACGCCGAGGCGACCTCGCCGGCGACCGCCACCCACATCGCGCCGCGCAGCCCCAGTCCTTCGCCGAGCGCGCCGCCGAGCAGGCCGCCCAGCGGCAGCGTGCCCCAGACGATGAACCGCACGCTCGCGTTCATCCGGCCGAGCAGCCGGTCCGGGCAGATCGCCTGCCGGTAAGAAACCTGCGCGACGTTGTAGACGATGATCCCGAACCCGCCGGCGACGAGGCCGAACCCGGCGAGACCCAGCCGCCAGTCCGGCGCGGCGAGCGGGATCAGCAGGTGGCCGGGCCAGGTGAACAGCGGGACCAGCCAGATCGCGCGCGCCTGGCCGAGCCGCCGGGTGACCGCGGCCGAGCAGAGCGCGCCGAGGATCCCGCCCGCGCCGCCGACCGCCAGCAGCACGCCGACCGCGGCCGGCGGCAGCCCGACCGTTCGCGTCAGGAACAGCACCTGCACGGCGGCGAACGCGCCGCCGAAGAAGTTGGCCGTCGCCGTCGTGCCCACGATCGCCCGCAGCGGCTTGTCGGAGAAGACGAACCGCAGGCCTTCGGTGATCTGCGGCAGCAGCCGGGCGCGGCCGTCGCGCTCCGGCGCCGGTTCCCGCGTGCGGATGCGCAGCAGGCACAGCGCCGACGTCAGGAAGCCGAGGCTGGTGACCAGCACGGTGCTGGCCGCGTTCACCAGCTGGACCAGCACGCCGGCGGCGCTCGGCCCGGCGATCTGCGCGGTCGACTGGACGGCCTGCAGCTTCGTGTTGCCTTCCATGAGGTGCGCCCGCCCGACGAGGGAGGGCAGGTACGACTGGTACGCGATGTCGAAGAACACCGTCGCGATGCCCACGAACAGCACGACGACCAGCAGCTGAACGAGCGTGAGCACCCCGGCCCACCAGCTGACCGGCACGCTCAGCAGCAGCGCGAAGCGGATGAAGTCGGCGGTGAGCATGACCCGGCGGCGGCGCAGCCGGTCCACCCAGACCCCGGCGGGCAACCCGATCAGCAGGAAAGCGAGTGTCTCGGCTGCGGTCAGCAGGCCCATTTGGAACGGTGTCGCGGCCAGCGTGACGGCCGCCAGCAGTGGAACGGCCGTGTTGCCGACGAACACGCCGAACTGACTGGCCGTGTCGCCGGCGAAGAGCCGTCTGAAGTCGGCGTGGCGGAAGAGTGACCCCCGGTGCATGGTCCCCGAGTGTGCCGTGAGTGATTGGAAAGTGTCAATCACTGTTCGCTCTAGGCTGTACGCCGTGCTCCCTGCGAAACGACGTGCCGCGACCGAAGCCGAGGCGGCCGCGCTGGCCTCCGGAATACGGCTGCGCATCATCCGGTTGACCTTCTCGGAGGCGCTGACGAACAAGGAGCTCGCGCAGCGGCTGGGCCGGGATCCGGCGACGACGCTGCACCACGTGCGCAAACTCGTCGAGACCGGCTTCCTCGCCGCGCAGCCGCCGCGCCGCGGGGCCCGGGGCGCCCGGGAAATTCCGTATCTTTCGACGGGGCTTTCGTGGACACTCGACTCATGCGGTGACAAGGGCGTGGAACAGGCGGTTCTCGAGGCCTATCTGGCCGAGATCGCCGAGACCGGATTCGAGGGCGTGCACCAGTCGCGCCTGGTCGTCCAGGTGGCCCCCGAGGAGCGGGCGGAGCTGGAAACGCGGCTCAACGCCCTGCTCGAGGAGTTCCGCGCGCGCCCCCGCCGTCCCGGCGCCGAGCGCACCGCGGTCTACCTCGCCACCTATCCCAGCACGTAAAAGTTCGGTTCCCGCGGCGAATCGTGGGAACATGGAGGCACGATGACAGAACTGACACACACCGAAGACCACGACGACGACCTGTACGACGGCGACCCGTCCACAGGCGAAATGGAGCTCGAGGACCGGGCGTCGCTGCGCCGGGTCAGGGGACTGTCCACGGAGCTGGACGACGTCACCGAGGTCGAGTACCGGCAACTGCGGCTCGAGCGCGTCGTGCTGGTCGGCGTGTGGACCGAGGGCACGGCCCTGCAGTCCGAGGCGTCGCTGGCCGAGCTGGCGCGCCTGGCCGAGACGGCGGGCTCGGAGGTCCTCGAGGGCCTCATCCAGCGGCGGACCAAGCCGGACCCGGCCACCTACATCGGCTCGGGCAAGGTGCGGGAGCTGCGGGACATCGTCGGCTCCACCGGCGCCGACACCGTGATCTGCGACGGCGAGCTCTCGCCGGGCCAGCTGCGGCAGCTCGAGGAGAAGGTCAAGGTCAAGGTGATCGACCGGACCGCCCTGATCCTCGACATCTTCGCCCAGCACGCCCGGTCCAAGGAGGGCAAGGCGCAGGTCGAGCTGGCCCAGCTGCAGTACCTGATCCCGCGGTTGCGCGGGTGGGGTGCGTCGCTGTCCCGGCAGGCCGGTGGCCGGGCCGGTGGCGCGAACGGCGGCGTGGGCCTGCGCGGTCCCGGTGAGACCAAGCTCGAGACGGACCGGCGGCGGATCAACAAGCGCGTGGCGAAGCTGCGCCGGGAGATCGCGGCCATGGACACCATCCGCGAGACCAAGCGCGGGCGGCGGCTGGCCAACGAGGTGCCCAGCGTGGCGATCGTCGGCTACACCAACGCCGGCAAGTCGAGCCTGCTCAACGCGCTGACCGGGGCCGGGGTGCTGGTGGAGGACGCGCTGTTCGCCACCCTCGACCCGACCACCCGGCGCGCGCAGACGCCGGACGGCCGCGGCTACACGCTGACCGACACCGTCGGGTTCGTGCGGCACCTGCCGCACCAGCTGGTGGACGCGTTCCGCTCGACGCTGGAGGAAGCCGCCGACGCGGACCTGCTCGTGCACGTGGTGGACGGGTCCGACCCGGCGCCCGAGGAGCAGGTCAGCGCGGTGCGCGAGGTGCTCGGCGAGATCACCCGCAAGCGCAAGGAGCCGCTCCCGCCGGAGCTGCTGGTGATCAACAAGACCGACGCGTCCGACGAGGTCAGCCTTGCCCGCCTGCGGCACGCGCTGGCCGGGTCGGTCCAGGTCTCGGCCCGGACCGGAGCGGGCATCCCGGAGCTCGTCGAGGTGATCGCCGACCGCCTGCCGCGGCCGGAGGTCACGGTCGACGTCCTGGTGCCGTACTCGCGCGGCGAACTGGTCGCGCGGGCGCACGCGGACGGCGAGGTCCTCGAAGAGGAGCACGCCGAGGACGGCACGCGCCTGCTGGTGCGGGTCCGCCCGGACCTCGCGGCGGCTTTGCGCGAGTTCGAGACCAACTCGACCAGGGCCTGACACGTCTCCGTAGTGTGCGATCCAGAGGGGTCGCACACTACGGAGGTGGCTGGGTGCGCTGGGTGGTCGCGTTTGCGGCGGTTTCGCTGGGTCTGCTGAGCGGGCCCGTCCCGGCTTCCGCGGCTCCGGAGCCGCTGTGCACGATGAAGGACTCCCGGATCGGCGAGCTGTCCGGCCTGGTCTCCGACGGCAAGCAGTTGTGGGCGATCAACGACGGCGGCAGCAAGGTCCAGGTGTTCGTGCTGGGCCGGGACTGCAAGGTCCAGAAGGTCCTCACGGAGAAGACCGACCCGTTCGACGTCGAGGACCTGGCCCGCACCCCCGACGGGACGCTGTGGCTGTCGGACACCGGCGACAACCAGAAGGGCCGGCTGACCGTCGCCCTCCTGGAGATGAGCCCGCAGGGCAAGGTCACGCTGCACCGGCTCACCTACCCCGACGGCCAGCACGACACCGAAGCGCTGATCATGGACAAGGCGGGCATGCCGTACCTGATCACCAAGGACGTCCTCGGCGAGGCCCGCGTGTACCGGCCTTCGGGACCGCTGGCGAGCCCGGGCCCGACCAACCTGGAGAAGGTCGGCACGGTCAAGATCGCCACCACGGACACCCAGGGCGGCCCGGTGGGCTCAATCGGCTCGGTCCTGGTGACGGGCGGCGCTTCGATGGCCGATGGCAGCGTCATCGCGTTGCGGACCTACACGGACGCGTACGTGTACGCGGCCCCGGACGGCGACGTGCTCGCGGCGCTCCAGCGCAATCCGGTGCGGATCCCGCTGCCGGGGGAGAAGCAGGGCGAGGCGATCGCGTTCGACCCGGACGGGACGTTGATCTCCGGCAGCGAAGGTGTGGGCCAGCCCCTCCGCACGGTGCGGGGCGCGGCGGCATCGGCCGCGCAGTCCGTCGCACCGGCGGAGGGGACGACCTCGACCGGCGCCGGCGCCTCAGCCGGCTCGGCGGAGGACGGGGCCGGGCTCCCCATCCTGCCTGCCGCCGGGATCACGGTCGCGGTGGTCGGTCTCGGCTGGTTCGGCTTCAGCAAGCTGCGCCGCCGGGCCCGCCGCTGACCTTCGGCTCCCCACGGCCGAAGATCATCCGATCCGGTGAATCTCCCGAGCCGTGCGAAAGCCCGGGCGCTCCCTAGAGGCGTCGCAGGACCGCGACGACCTTGCCGAGCACCGTGGCGTCGTCACCGGGGATCGGCTCGTACGCCTCGTTGTGCGGCATCAGCCAGATGTGGCCGTTCTTGCGCTTGAACGTCTTGACCGTGGCCTCGCCGTCGATCATCGCCGCGACGATCTCGCCGTTGTCCGCCTCCGGCTGCTGGCGGACGACGACCCAGTCGCCGTCGGTGATGGCCGCGTCGATCATCGAGTCACCGGTGACCTTCAGCAGGAACAGCTCGCCCTCGCCGACGATCTCCCGCGGCAGCGGGAAGACGTCCTCGATGGCCTGCTCGGCCAGCACCGGGCCACCGGCGGCGATCCGGCCGACCAGCGGCACGTACGCCGCCTTCGGCATGACCGGCTGCTGGTCCATCTCGATGCCCATGGGGTTGTCGTCGGTCGCCGACAGGACGCCGACCGCGCGCGGGCGGTTCGCGTCCCGGCGCAGGTAGCCCTTGCGCTGCAGGGCGCGCAGCTGGTGCGAGACCGACGACGTCGAGGTCAGCCCGACCGCCTCGCCGATTTCGCGGACGCTCGGCGGGTAGCCGAACCGGCTCACCCACGAGCGGATCACGTCGAGCACCTGCTGCTGGCGGACGGTGAGGGTCTCGTCCACGTCGTACACCTCGGGCATGGTGTGCACCTTGCCCGAGCCGCCGGGGGACCCACTGGTCCTGCCCGCCTTGTTCTCCTTCGCCACTGCGTCGCCTCCCAGACGTTCGCTGCACGTTTCTGCGCGCCGGCCGCCGCCCGCGGGGTGCGGGCAGCCTCGCCGGGCGGCATCTGCCCGGCAGATGCCCTGGTCACCGACGTTAGCCCCCGGGCACGGCGATTTCAAACATCTGTTCGATCGACACGCCGTGTCCGCTCGATTTTGTCGGTGGCAGGTGGTAGACCTTCGCACGGGCGTTCGATAGAACGCCTGTTCGACCTTGATCCACGGGCCGCTGCGGCCCGGGAAACGGGCGGACACAGGGTTTCGAGGAGGTTCGGATGTCCATTCTGGCCGAACGCGGACACGTTCGCCCGGCGACCCCGGTCCCGGCGCCCCTCCGTCCCGTGCGCGTCCTGCGCGGTCGCCGCGGCGAGGTGCACCGCCCGCCGACGCGCGCACGGGTCGTGGCGGGCCGCCGCCCGGCCGGCGCCCCCTGCGCGGCGCCGCGACGGGTGCCGGTGCGCTGGCCGTGGCTCGCCGGGCTCGCCGTCGCGAGCTGCCTGGTGGTCACCGGGCTGGGGCTGTTCGCCGGCGGGGCACCGGGTGCCCCGGTGCCCGCGCGGACCGCGACGGTGTCGGTCGAGCAGGGCGACACGCTGGCGTCGCTGGCCGCGCGGTTCGCGCCGGAGAGCGAGCCGGGCGCGGTGGTCGCCCGGATCAAGGAGCTGAACCGGCTGGACCAGGCCGTGCTGGTGCCCGGGCTGCCGCTCACGGTCCCGGTCGCCGACGTCCCGGCGCCGTGAGTCCCCGTGGTCCGGCGGGGCTGAGCGGGTGCGCCGCCGGGTGGCGGTCGAGGTGATGGCTCCGGTGCCGGTCGCGCGTGACGCCATGGCTGCGGCTATGATGGCCGGTGCCTTCTCGCAGCGTGCGCAGCGCGCCGGATAAGTGGGTCTTGCGTTGTGATGGCCGGTGCGGGCTCGAAGCGCGGGCAGTGCCCCCGCGGGCGTGCGGAGTCCTGCGCTGTGATGGCCGGTGCCGGCTCGAAGCGGAGGCAGCGCCCCGAGCGGGCGTGCACTGCGCGAGTCTTCCCATCCTGGTGCCGAGCGCCGCGGGCGTCCGCGGCGAAATCACCCGGCCCGGTGAAACCTCCGCCCGCCGAAGCCACTCGCCCCGCCGATCCGAAGCCTGCTCGGAGCGTCCTGGCGCGCCACCCGAACAGACCAACCACGCCCCGACCAGGGCGAGCACCCCGCGGCCCCCTCGCCACCGCCGTTCCGGCCCCGCCGGACGCGCCGCGCCGGTCTCACCCGGCCGAGGTGGAACCCGGCCGCGTCGCTTGCGCACGCCCCCTCCTAGTTCTACGCTCGCCCGCTATATGTAGTAGTTACACCGCTGTAGTTGGTCCACAGGTTGGGGTAGACTGGGCAGCAGTTGTCCACAGCTGGTCGGCGTTTACCCACCGGATGTCCACAAAACGATCACCAAGTGCAGGGGTGCATGGTGGCCGCGGGGACGTCGACCGCGGGCGGCCGGCGAAGAGGGGAAGGTGATCGGCGGATGAGGTGCCCGTTCTGCCGGCATGCGGACTCCCGGGTCGTCGACTCCCGAGAGGTGGATGAAGGCCAGGCGATCCGCAGGCGGCGCTCGTGCGCGTCGTGCGGACGGCGGTTCACGACGTCGGAGACGATGGTGCTCGCCGTCGTCAAGCGGTCCGGCGTCACCGAGCAGTTCAGCCGGGACAAGGTGGTGAGCGGCGTCCGCCGCGCCTGCCAGGGCAGGCCGGTCGACGACGACGCGCTGCAGCAGCTCGCGCAGCGCGTGGAGGAGTCGATCCGCTCCGCCGGGCTGGCGGAGATCCCGAGTCACGAGGTCGGCCTGGCCATCCTGGGCCCGCTGCGTGAGCTCGACGGGGTCGCCTACCTCCGGTTCGCCAGTGTCTACCGGTCCTTCTCGTCGGTCGAAGACTTCGAGAAGGAGATCGCCGACCTCCGTGAGGCCATGGCGGGTTCTGCTGCCCACGAGGAGAGCGATCAGCGCGAAGACGGCGACTGAGCCGTCCCGCTGCGGGAGAGGGTTCAACCGATGACGGAAACCGTGGGAACGGGGGCCCGCGCGGCCACCGGCAAAAAAGGCAAGGCCGCCGGCGGGCTCAGCGTGCGGCGCGTCTTCACGACCGAGGGGCAGCACCCGTACGACCAGGTGACCTGGGAGCAGCGGGACGTCGTCATGACCAACTGGCGCGACGGCTCGATCAACTTCGAGCAGCGCGGCGTGGAGTTCCCCGATTTCTGGTCGGTCAACGCCACCAACATCGTCACCAGCAAGTACTTCCGCGGCGCCGTCGGCAGCCCGCAGCGCGAACGCAGCCTCAAGCAGCTCATCGACCGGGTCGTGCACACCTACGTCAAGGCCGCGCGCGACCACGGCTACTTCGCCGCGCCGCAGGACCTCGAGATCTTCGAGCACGAACTCACCTGGATGCTGCTGCACCAGGTCTTCAGCTTCAACTCGCCGGTCTGGTTCAACGTCGGCACGTCGTCGAAGCAGCAGGTCAGCGCCTGCTTCATCCTCGCGGTCGACGACACGATGGAGTCGATCCTCAACTGGTACCGCGAAGAGGGCCTGATCTTCAAGGGCGGCTCCGGCGCCGGGCTGAACCTCTCCCGCATCCGCTCCTCGAAGGAACTGCTCACCTCCGGCGGCACCGCGTCCGGGCCGGTCTCGTTCATGCGCGGCGCCGACGCGTCCGCGGGCACCATCAAGTCCGGCGGCGCCACCCGGCGCGCGGCGAAGATGGTCGTGCTCGACGTCGACCACCCGGACATCGAGGAGTTCATCCAGACCAAGGCGCGCGAAGAGGAGAAGATCAAGGTCCTCCGCGACGCCGGGTTCGACATGGACCTCTCCGGCGCGGACATCTCCTCCGTGCAGTATCAGAACGCGAACAACTCGGTCCGCGTGTCCGACGAGTTCATGCAGGCGGTCGAGAACGGCACCGACTTCGGCCTGCGCGCCCGGCTCACCGGCGAGGTCATCGACCGCACCGACGCGAAGAAGCTGTTCCGCACGATGGCCCAGGCCGCGTGGGAGTGCGCCGACCCCGGCATCCAGTACGACGGCACGATCAACGACTGGCACACCTGCCCCGAGTCCGGCCGGATCACCGCGTCGAACCCGTGCAGCGAGTACATGCACCTGGACAACTCCAGCTGCAACCTGGCGTCGCTGAACCTGCTGAAGTTCGTCACGCCCGACGGCACGTTCGACGCGCCGCTGTTCGCCCGCGCCGTCGAGTTCATCATCACGGCGATGGACGTCTCGATCTGCTTCGCGGACTTCCCGACCGAGCCGATCGCCGACACCACGCGGAAGTTCCGCCAGCTCGGCATCGGCTACGCCAACCTCGGCGCGCTGCTGATGGCGCTGGGCCACGCGTACGACTCCGACGGCGGCCGCGCGCTCGCGGCGGCGATCACGTCGCTGATGACGGGCGTCTCCTACCGGCGTTCGGCGGAGATGGCCCAGGTCGTCGGAGCGTACGAGGGCTACGCGCGCAACGCCGAAGCCCACCAGCGCGTGATGCGCAAGCACGCGGCGGCGAACGAGCTCGTCCGCACCTACCACTCCAACGACGCCGCGGTCCGCGCGCTCGCGACGGAGGAGTGGCAGAAGGGCATCGAAATCGGCACGAAGCACGGCTGGCGCAACGCGCAGGCGTCCGTGCTCGCCCCCACCGGCACCATCGGCTTCATGATGGACTGCGACACCACCGGGATCGAGCCGGACTTCTCGCTGGTGAAGTTCAAGAAGCTCGTCGGCGGCGGCTCGATGCAGATCGTCAACCAGACGGTGCCGCGCGCGCTCGAAGCGCTGGGTTACCAGACCGAGCAGGTCGAGGCGATCGTCGAGTTCGTCGCGCAGAACGGCCACGTCGTCGACGCGCCGGGGCTGCGTCCCGAGCACTACGAGGTGTTCGACTGCGCGGTCGGCGAGCGCTCGATCGCGCCGATGGGGCACGTCCGGATGATGGCCGCGGTGCAGCCGTTCCTGTCCGGCGCGATCTCGAAGACGGTCAACATGCCGGAGTCGGCGACGGTCGAAGAGGTCGAGGAGATCTACTTCCAGGGCTGGAAGCTCGGCCTGAAGGCCCTCGCGATCTACCGCGACAACTGCAAGGTCGGCCAGCCGCTGTCGACGGCGAAGAAGGAGACGACGGCCGCCGCCGCCGAGCCCGAGAAGGTCGTCGAGTACCGCCCGGTCCGCAAGCGCCTGCCGAAGAAGCGCCCGAGCCAGACGGTGTCGTTCACCGTCGGCGGCGCGGAGGGCTACCTGACGGCGGGCTCGTACCCGGACGACGGCCTCGGCGAAATCTTCGTCAAGCTCGGCAAGCAGGGCTCGACGCTGGCCGGCGTGATGGACGCGTTCTCGATGTCGATCTCGGTCGGCCTCCAGCACGGCATCCCGCTCGAGTTCTACGTCTCCAAGTTCTGCAACCTGCGCTTCGAGCCGGCGGGCATGACGGACGACCCGGACATCCGCATCGCGACGAGCGTGATGGACTACCTGTTCCGCCGCTTGGCCCTGGACTACCTGCCGTACGAGAAGCGCTCCCAGCTGGGCATCCTCTCGGCGGACGAGCGGTCGGCCGAAGTCGAGGCGACGTACGGCAACCCCGGCGTCGACCTGGAGGCCCTCCAGTCCACAGTGGACGCATCGCCGGAGCCGCACGCGGAAGAACCGGAGCACCCCCACCGCGAAGCCCAGACGACGACGGAGCTGATGGAGCTCCGCCTCGGCAAGGCGGCGGACGCCCCGCTCTGCATGACGTGCGGAACGAAGATGCGCCCGGCCGGCTCGTGCTACGCCTGCGAAGGCTGCGGAGCAACGTCCGGCTGCAGCTGACGGTTCCTCCGGCTGAACCGGGCGGTCGGCGCCCGGTTCAGCCGAAAACCGCTGCTGGCCCGGCGGACGCCGATCCCGGCCAGCTGGTCCAGGGTGATCGATGGGTCCGCAAAGCCCATCACGACGTTGACCGGCTTGCCCACCGACGTCACCACCGCGCGGATCTCCTCGAGCGTCCGCAAGCCCGGCGCGTAGAGCACGTCGGCGCCCGCTTCCTCGTACGCCCGCAACCGGCGGATCGTGTCGGCGAGGTCGTTGACGCCGAGCCACTGGTTCTCGCAGCGAGCCGTGAGCACCACCGAACGGGCGCGAGCCGTCTCCACCGCCGCCCGGACGCGATCGGCCGCCGGCCCGAGGTCGTAGACCGGCCGCTCCGGATCGTTCGTCAGGTCCTCGATGGACGCGCCCACCGCTCCGGCATCGGCCGCCGCTTCGATCATCTTCGCGGCTTCGGCCGGGATCGTCCGCGAAGCCACCACGTTGGCCACGCCCAGGCTCGTCGTGGCCAGGGCTTCGAAGCCGAGCCCCGCCAGGAGCCGGGCCGTTCCGGCATCCCACGGATTCGGCAGCAGGAACGGCTCGGGTCGCTCGTGCAGCGCCCGGAACTCGTCGGCGATCGTCATGGGTTCAGCCTCCTGCCGCCGGGTCCATGGGGCAAATGCGACGTAGGGGGGACAGGGGATGCGGCTCGCCGGACCGGAGTGGCGGACGATGGTGAGCACGGCTCGGTTGGACGGCCGCGCCTACCGGGTGATCCGGCACTGAATCTCCACGAGAGCCGCCCATCGGATCCACAAGCACGCGGCATCATCGGACCGATGACTTACGCACACTGGCTCCAGGACTTCGAAACCGAAGCCGAACGTCGCGGGCAACGTGAAGATCCACCGTGGGAACGGGGCGCGAAGCTGCACCCCGACGTCGCGAAGAGCGTGCAGCGGTTCCAGGTCGGCGAAGCCGGCGACGGCGCCAACCTCATCGCGAAAGCCGCCGGCGACGACACCTACCTCGCCGCCGTGAAGCTCTTCGTCGCCGAGGAGCAGAACCATGCCCGGATGCTCGCCGGACTGCTCGCCGCCGCCGGGGTGCCCACGATCGCGAGTCACTGGTCGGACACCGTGTTCGTCAAGCTGCGGCGGGCGCTCGGGCTCCGGCTGGAACTCATGGTCCTGCTCATCGCCGAGGTCGTCGCGCTGCGGTACTACCGCGCCCTGCGCGACGGCACCGGCGACCCGCTGCTCACGCAGGTCGCCGCGCGGATCCTCGCCGACGAGGAGCGGCACGTGCCGTTCCACTGCCACCGGCTGGAAATCGCCTTCCGGCCGCTTGGCCGCCCCGCCCGGGCCGCGGTGTTCGGCGCGTGGCGGGTCCTGCTGCTCGGCGTCGCGATCACGGTCGCCGCGGACCACGGCCAGGCTCTGCATCGCCTCGGCGTCGGGCGGCTCGTCTTCGTGGCCGACGTGCTCACCGCGTTCGAAGCCGCGCTCGCGCGGATCCGCGGCGAGCAGCCGAAACCGGGCCCGCGGTACACCCCCAAGCGCGCCCGGCCGCGCGGGCTCTTCTAAAGGAGACCGGCCAGCTGCCGCAGGGCCGCGGTGATCCGCTCCACCGGCACCCCGCGAGACGTCTGGTGCAGGAACAGCTCCGGGGCCAGCGGGGCCAGCAGCACGTCGGCCAGGACGTCGGGGTCCGGGGCGCCCGCCGCCTCCGCCAGGACGCGGACGTGCGTGCGCCAAAACCCGTAAGCGCCCGTCGTGAAGCGGGAATGCCCCACCTCCGCCCCCAGCACGAGGGGCGCGTGCCGCTCCAGCAGTTCCACCATCGCCTCGTAGAACGCCGCCAGGCGGGCGGCCGGGGGTGCGCCCGGGCCCAGCGGCGGGTCGCCGCGCAGGAGCTCCTCCTGCAGGCGGCGCTCGTGCTCGTCCAGCAGGGCCACGGCGATCGCCGCGCGGTCCGGGTAACGGCGGTAGAGCGTTCCGCGGCCGACGCCGGCCGCCCGGGCGATGTCCTCCATCGTCACCTCCGCCGCGCCGCGGGCGGTGAACAGCTCCTCGGCCGCCGCGAGGATCTTCGCGCGGTTGCGGGCCGCGTCGGCGCGTTCGGGCATGGGCACCAGCCTAGGGAATATCCGGACGAGGCGTCCAGTTGAGTCAAGCGGACACCGCGTCCACTTGAGGAGGAATCGTGCCCCAGCTGCTGCACCTCGACTCCAGCGCGCGCCGCTCGTCGTTCTCCCGCGAGCTGTCCGCCCGGTACGCCGCCACCTGGGCGGGCACCCGCACCTACCGCGATCTCGCGGCCGATCCGGTCCCGGTGATCGGCGAAGCGTGGACGGAAATCTGCGACGCCCTGCTCACCGCCGGGATCACCGACCCCGCGCACTACGCCGATGTCGTCAGCACGCCCTCGCAGCAGAAGGCGTGGGCGATCGTCGAGCCGCTGCTCGCCGAGCTGCTCGAAGCCGACGTCGTGCTCATCGGCGCGCCGATGTACAACTTCTCGATCCCGGCCGCCCTGAAGGCCTGGATCGACCAGGTGACGTTCCCGAAGATGTCCCTGCGCGGCAGGAAGTTCGTCATCGCCGGCGCCAGGGGAGGGACGTACGCCGAAGGGACGCCGCGGGCGCCGTTCGACCACCACGAGCGCTACCTGCGGGACTTCATCGCCGGGCACTACGACGTCGACGACGTCCGGTTCGTGCACGCCGAGCTGACCAACGCGCTGGTCGACCCGCACCTGGCCGCCCGTGAAGGCGAGCGGGTCGCGTCGCGCGAAGCGGCCCTGAAGGCGCTCTGATGGGGTGGGTGACGCTCGTCTTCGCCGGGCTCGTCGAAATGGCGTGGTCGCAGAGCATCAAGCCGACGGAGAACTTCACGCGGCCGTGGCCGACGCTCCTGTGCTTCGTGCTCGGCGCCGCCGCGGTGTACCTGCTGTCGCGCGCGATGGACACCGTCCCGGTGGGCACCGCCTACGCGGTGTTCACCGGGATCGGTGCCGTCGGCGCGATCGTGCTCGGCGTCGTCGTGACCAAGGACCCGCTGAGCGTCGGCCGGGTGGCCGCGCTGGCCCTGATCGTCGGCGGCGTCGTGCTCGCGCGGCTCACTTCGTGAGCTGCTCCCACAGGAACTCGAACACCAGCGCCCACTTGAAGGCCAGCTGCTCGTTGTCCGCCGCGGCGCCGTGGCCGCCTTCGATGTTCTCGTGATACCGGACGTCGTGCCCCTGCTCACGCATCCGCGCCACCATCTTGCGGGCGTGGGCGGGGTGCACGCGGTCGTCGCGCGTCGACGTCACGAACAGCGACGGCGGGTACGCACGTCCACTGTGGACGTTCTGGTACGGCGAGTACTTCGCGATGTAGTCCCATTCCGCGGCGTCTTCGGGGTCGCCGTACTCGGCCATCCACGACGCGCCGGCCAGCAGCAGGTGGTAGCGGCGCATGTCCAGCAGCGGCACCTGGCTGACGATCGCGCCGAACCGCTCCGGGTAGCGCGTCAGCATGACGCCCATCAGCAGGCCGCCGTTGCTGCCGCCCTGGATGCCGAGCTTTTCCGGTGTCGTGATGCCCCGCGAAACCAGGTCCGCGGCCACCGCGGCGAAGTCCTCGTACACGCGGTGACGCTCGGCCTTGATGGCCTGCGTGTGCCAGCCGGGCCCGTACTCGCCGCCGCCGCGGATGTTCGCGACGACGTACGTGCCGCCGCGGGCGAGCCAGCCGCGGCCGATCATCCCGCTGTACGACGGCGTCAGCGAGACCTCGAAGCCGCCGTAGCCGGTCAGCAGCGTCGGGCCGCCTTCAGCACCGGACGGCCGGACGACGAAGTACGGGATCTTCGTGCCGTCCTCCGAGGTCGCGAAGTACTGCGCGACGCTCATGCCCGAAGCGTCGAAGAACGCCGGAGCCTGCTTCAGGACCTCGACCTCTTCGCCGACGTGCCCGTAGCTGAGCGTCGACGGCTGGAGGAAGCCGCTGGAGTCGATGAGGTACTCGTCGCTGACATCGGGATCGGTGTCGAAGATGTCCGCGCTGCCGAACTCCGGGCCGCCGGCCAGCGGCGCCTCCTGCCAGCCGTCCGGGCCCGGGGTCAGCGTGCGCAGCTCGGTGCGGACGTCGCGCAGCGTGCCGAGCAGCAGGTGGTGGCGCGTCCAGGCCCAGTAGCTCAGCGAGGTGTGCTCGTCGGGGGTGAACAACGTCGTGAAGCCGCGGTCGCCGGCCATGAAGGCGTCGAAGAGGATGGCGATCAGCGAGCCGGCCGGGTGTTCCGTGCCGCCGACGGTCCACGCCGTGCGCGGCCGCACCAGCAGCCACTCGCGGTGCACGGACGCGCTCGCGTCGTCCGGGATGTCGATCTTGACCAGCCCACCGGGCGTCCTGAGGTGCAGTTCCGAGCGGTAGAAGTCGATCGCGCGGCTGACGAAGTCGCGCTCGAAGCCTTCGGTCGGGTCGTGGGACGCGCCGATCGAGACGTCGTCGGGCTTGCCTTCGAAGACCACGGTCGCCGCCTCGAGCGGCGTGCCGCGGCGCCACTCCTTGGCCAGCCGCGGGTACCCGGAGCTGGTCAGCGAACCCGGGCCGAAATCCGTTCCGAGGTAGACGCGGTCGACGTCGATCCAGCCGATCCGCGTCTTCGCCTCCGGGACCGTGAAGCCGTCTTCGACGAACTCGTGCGCGTCGAGGTCGAACTCGCGGACCACGGTGGCGTCCGCGCCGCCGCGGGACAGCTCGACCAGGCCGCGCCGGTAGTCCGGCCGCAGCACGGTGGCGCCCTGCCAGACCCAGTTCTCGCCCTCGGCCTCGGCCAGCGCGTCGACGTCGAGCAGCAGCTCCCACTCGGGCTCGGCCTGCCGGTAGGACTCGAGCGTCGTCCGCCGCCACAGCCCGCGGGGGTGGCTCGCGTCCTGCCAGAAGTTGTAGAGGAACTCGCCGCGGCGGCGCACGTACGGGATCCGGTCGTCGGCGTCGAGTACCTCACGCAGTTCGTCGCGCAGTTCGGCGAACCGCGCGCCGGCGGTCAGCTCGGCCAGCGTCTCGTCGTTGCGGGCGCGCACCCAGCCGAGCGCGTCGTCGCCGGTCACGTCTTCCAGCCACAGATAAGGATCCTCGACACTCATGACAGACAGTCTCGCCTGGTCTGGGGCCCGGCGGCCACCCGGTGGCGTGTTCGTTTCGTGATCCCTGCCTCCCGGGGTGTCCGTATGCTGGTGCCACACAGCAGGGGGAGACCGTGAACGACGCCGAACCGCCGTGGCCGGGGACGGCCCGGCCGCCGGAACCCGCGTGGACGCCGGAGCCGAACCCGTGGGCGCCCGGCTGGCCCGCGGCCCCGCCCGTCCCGATCGCGCCACCCCGCAACCGGCTCTGGGGCGCCGTCACCGGTGTCCTGATCGTGGTCGTGGCCATCTCCCTGATCGCCGCCACCATCCCGCACCGGGTGGACGGCCGTGCGTTCGCCGCGCAGGGCGCCGATCCCGGCCGGGCGTACGGCGGCACCGGAAAGCCCCCGAAGGCCGTGCCGGAACTGGCGCGCAACCCCCTGCTCGGCGACGGCATCACCCCCGGGCCCGCCACCTGCTCCCTGCCCGAGCTCGGCCGGGCGGCCGAACAGCTCAAGGCCTACTACGGCGCGCTCGTCGGCTGCCTGGAGCAGTCGTGGCGCCCGGCGCTGGAGAAGGCGAACGAGCCGACGCTCACGGCCACCGTGTCGGTGACGCTGCCGGAACACAGCTCGTGCGGCGAGGCGCCGACGGAGAACGAAGCCGTCGCCTACTACTGCGGCGGCGACACGACGATCTACGCCCCGACCGACTGGATGCTGTCGGACGCCGGGCTCAACAAGGCCCGGCACGTCGCGACGCTCGCCCACGAATACGGCCACCACGTGCAGCGCGAGAGCGGCATCCTCTCCGCGGCGGCGGACAAGATGACCTCGCCGGACGAGGACAGCGCGGCCGACAAGGAGGTCGTGCGCCGGATCGAGCTGCAGGCGAACTGCTTCGGCGCGCTGTTCCTGACGGCCGTCGCCGGCACGGGCTCGATCAGCCGATCGCTGGCGAACGCCGCGGTCGCCGACTACGGCCGGGCCGACAACAGCGACACCCACGGCTCGCGCGAGCACCAGCTGTCCTGGGCGAAGGCGGGCTACGACGGCAAGGCCACGAAGGCGTGCGACACGTGGAGCGTCCCGGCCGGCGAGGTCAGCTGAGGGTCCAGGCGGGGTCGCGGCCGAGGAGGGCCAGGAACCGGTCGAGCGGGCTCGCGTCCGCGGGAACCTCGACGCGGTGGGCGAAGGAGCCGTTCTTCTCGCGACCTTCGTCCGGGATCCGCTCGGCCAGCTTCAGGGCGACGGACACGGCTTCGGCGTCCGGCTCGTAGGGCAGGCCCAGGGTGCGGGCCAGGTCCCAGCCGTGCGCGAGCGTGTCGACCAGGTGCATGTGTGCCGCGATCGAGCCGGGGAACGTGCCGAAGTGGTTGATGGTGAGCTGCCGTTCCAGCACAGCGTCGCCGGCGAAGGCGTCGAGGAAGTCCTCGACGGACGCCTGGTACGCGGCGTAGGCGTCGTCGCCGAGGACACCGGCGTCCCAGTCCGGCGCCGAGCCTTCGCGGGCCGCCGTCGCGAAGGCGTGGTTCTCGCTGACCTGGTGGCGGAGCAGGTCGGCGAGGGTCCAGCCGGCGCACGGGGTGGGGCGGGCGAGGTCGGCGGGGGTCACGCCGGCGACCAGCTTGTCGAGGAGGAGCAGGGTGCGGCGGTCGAGTTCGCGGAGATCCATGCCGGTCACGTTAAGCGCGGAAGCGGACCACGAACAGTGCCAAATCCGCCGCAACCTTCGTGGGCCAATCTAGACTGACCCGGTGGAAATCCACATCGACCTGACCGGGACGCGCGGCCACCGCGACGCGATCTACCGGCAGCTCCGCGCGGCGATCCTGGCCGGCCGGATCCGGCCCGGCGAGGCGCTCCCGCCGACGCGTGAGCTCGCGCAGCGGCTGGCGGTCTCCCGGACGACGGTCAGCGCGGCCTACGACCGGCTCGCCGCCGAGGGGTTCCTCGCCGCTCGCGTCGGCGCGGGCACGTTCGTCACGGCTGCGCCGGTTTCCGCCGAGCCCGTGCCGGCCGGTCCGGGCGTGCGGCCGCTGCCGGAGTGGGACGCCGTCCCGCCACCGCCCGCGCCGTTCGCCCCGGCGCCGGAGTTCGACTTCCGGCCGGGCGTCCCCGACCTCTCGCTGTTCCCGTTCGACACCTGGCGGCGGCTGATCACGCAGCGCCTGCGCGCCGGCCAGGCCGGCCTGATGACCTACGGCGACCCGCAGGGCCACCCCGCGCTGCGCGCCGAAATCGCCCGGCACGCCGGCGTTTCCCGGGACGTCCGCGCCGGTGCGGCGCAGGTCGTCGTCACCGCGGGCGCCCAGCAGACGACCGACCTCGTCGCGCGGGTGCTGCTGCGGACCGGCGACCTGGCGGCCGTCGAGGACCCGGGGTACCCGCCGCCGCGGCTGGTGCTCGGCGCGCGCGGGGTGCGGGTCGCGCCGGTGCCGGTGGACGCGTCCGGGATCGTCGTCGACGCCATCCCGGCGGGGACGCGGCTGGTGTACGTGACGCCGTCGCACCAGTACCCGCTCGGCCTGTCGATGTCGCTGGACCGCCGCCTGGAGCTGCTGGACTGGGCCGAGCGGAACGACGCGGTGCTCGTCGAGGACGACTACGACACCGAGTTCCGCTACACCGGACGGCCGCTGGAACCGTTGCACAGCCTGGATTCCCGCGGCCGCGTCGTGTACGTCGGCTCGTTCTCGAAGGTGCTTTCGCCGGCCCTGCGGCTGGGCTTCCTCATCGCGCCGCCGACGCTGGTGCCCGCGTTGGTCAAGGCCCGCTACCTCACCGACTGGCACGCGCCGAACGTCGAGCAGGCGGCGCTGGCGGCGTTCATGGCCGAAGGGGGGTTCGCCCGGCACGTCCGGCGGATGCGGAAGGTCTACCGCGGCCGGCACGAACTGCTCTCCGCGGTGCTCGCCCGGGACTTCGCGGACTTCCTGACGCCGTTGCCGTCGACGGCGGGCCTGCACCTCAGCGCGCTCGCGCCGGCGGACTGCGGCGGGCTGGTCCGCGCCGCTCGCCGTCGTGGCGTGCGGCTGTACTCGCTGGGGGATTTCGGCGTGGGGGAGCGGCGGCACGGCCTGGTGTTCGGTTACGGTGCGGTCGCGGCCGAGCGGATCGAGCCCGGACTGGCCCGGCTGCGGGCGCTGGCGGACGAAGGAGTGGCATGACCGACGACGTGATGGTGGCGATCGACGCCGGTCTGCGGCGGCACATCGGCGGCGACCGCGCCGGCGCGTACGCGGCCTTCACGAAGCTGTGGGATTCGATCGGCGACGACGGCGACCCGCTGCACCGCGTCGCGCTGGCGCACCACCTGGCCGACGTCTGCGACGACCCGGCCGAGGAACTCGAGTGGGACCTGCGGGCCCTGGCGGCGGCGGATTCGCTGACCGACTCGCGGGCCCGCGAGTACCACTCGTCGCTGGCGGTGCGCGGGTTCTACCCGTCCCTGCACCTCAACCTGGGCGAGGACTACCGCAAGCTGGGCGACCTGCCCGCGGCGCGCGAGCAGCTGGCCCTCGCTCGCGAGCGCCTGGACGCCCTCGGCGACGACGACTACGCGGCCGGGATCCGGCTGGCCCTGGACGGCCTGGCCGAGCGGCTCGGCTGAATCGGTCCAAATACCACGAAGACGCCCCGTTTGCCGGACTTTCGCGGGGCGCCGGTGGGCCCTAACCTGTGGTGATCCAGCTCACCGACGGGAAGGATCGCCATGCGGATTGCGGATCTGCTGCGCACGAAGGGGTCGGCGGTCGCAACGGTCACCCCGGAGACCACGGTGACCACACTGCTGGCCGGCCTGGCCGACCACAACGTCGGCGCGATGGTGGTCGTCGCCCCGGACGGCTCGATCGCGGGAATCGTCTCGGAACGCGACGTCGTCCGCCGCCTGAACGACCACGGCCCGAGCCTGCTCGACGGCCCGGTATCGGAGATCATGACGAAACTGGTGGCCAGCTGCACCCCGGACGACTCGGTGGACCAGCTGTCGGTCCTGATGACGGAACGCCGCATCCGCCACGTCCCGGTCCTGGCCGAGGGCCGGCTGGCCGGGATCGTGTCCATCGGGGACGTCGTGAAGAACCGGATGGAACAGCTGGAGCAGAGCCAGGAACAGCTGCAGGCCTACATCGCGCAGGGTTAGCGGGAGGGCCGGCTCGCCTGGCCCCGGGCGAGCCGGCGCTCACTCCCGCCAGCCCGACAGCTCCACGCCCTTCCCGACATCCACCCGGTAAGAGAGCTTCACTTCGCCCGTCTCACCCGGCGCCAGCGTCAGCTTCCACGTGAACTCACCCAGCGCGGACGTCTCCACCGGATCCGGCGACGTCTTCACGTCCTTGACCGTGATCGTGTCGTCCCGCGAAACCGGCGCCTGATCCAGCACCGTCACCACGGCTTCCCGGGGCCCATGGTTGACGACCGAAATGCGATACTCCGCTTCCCGCCGTTTCTGCCCCGACAACGTCGCCTTCGAAGCCGTCCGCCGCACCAGTTCCCGCTCCACCCGGATCCGGTCGTCGACGCCCAAGGCCAGCTCCAGTTCCTCCCCGGGTGCCCACGGCTCCAGCACCGTCGTCCCGACGAACTCCGCGTCGTGGAACACCGATGCCCGTCCCGGCCGCAGGGCGTACTCCGACGTGTTCTCCACCGTGGCGCGCAAATACGCCTCCTCCACCAGCACCGGCGCCGTCACGTAACCCAGGTCGGCCGTGAGCGAAAGCTGCGCCAACGTCGTCCGGTGTCCCTGCGCGCCGGACGGCACCGCCACCGGCCGCGTAGGCCGGTAGGTGACCGCCGTCGTTCCCTGCTCCACCGACGCCAGCTTCGGCGCCATCGCCGGAGCCGCCGCCGCGAACCGGGCCATCCGCGCACCCTCGGGCGCGGCTCCTGCGGCCGCGTTGGGCAGGTATGGGCCACTCGGCTCCGGGAGGACGCGGTCCAGGTACCACGGCGAAAGTTCCGGCACCACCACCGACACCGCGGGCCGCGCCGTCGACAGCGCCAGCTCGCACTCCGGCCAGTCCTCGCCCGTGTACTGGCTGACGAGCCCGTACGACACCACCGTGACGTCGGTGCCGCGCACCCGGATGTCGTAGCCCGGCTCCCAGCTCGCCCCGGGGACCACATAGGACAGTTCCAGCTCGGCATTCCCGCCCGGGTCCGAGATCTCCAGCTCCACGACCACCGACGTGCTGTCCCGCCCGGTCTGCGCACCCTGCGCTTCGATCCGCCGGTCGAGCGCGGCGAGGTCCTCGCGCAGCCGCTCGATCCGCTCGCTCAGCACCCGGCGCGCCTTCAACGCCGAGGCCAGCCGCGAACTCAGCGCGTCGGTCACCTCGGCGACGCGCGAGGGTTCGGCAGTCCCGTTGGCCAGTGCCTTCGCGAAGCTGCTGCCACTGCGCTTCGCGAGCGAAGTCAGCAGATCCACCTTCATCGTCTCGGCCGCTTCGTCGTCCACGACGCCGTCGAGCGTGGCCTGATCGGCCCGCCGCTGCTCCACGAGCGCCTGCAACGCCGGGTCCGCCGGGCTGGCGTGCCACTCGGTGCGGACGTCGACGCCGGTGATCAGCGCGGGCCCGGTCCCGGTGACGCGGACCGAGCCGGGGTCGAGGGCCACGGGCAGCCCGGCGAACTCCAGGCGCGGCCCGGCGTCGAGCGGAGCCTTGCCCCGGCGGGTGATCCGCGCACGCTGCGGGTAGACGGTCACGGCGGTGATCGGCGCTTCGACGGTCGGCATGCCTCCGACGTTAGTCTCTTGACACCCCCGCGGGCGGCCGGAAGTGTCTTCAGGCGTCCGCTTCGCCCGGCTTGGGGGTCCTGAGTGAAAGCCGCCGTCCTGCTCGCCGCCGTGCTCGCCCTTCCGCTGACCGCGGTCGCCGCGGAAGCCGCCGCCCCGCCGTCGCCGGTGTTCACCGGCGGTCAGGCGCAACCGGTGTTCGACCCGGCCGACGTCGTCCGCGAAGACGTCTGGGTCACCGCGCCCGTCGACAGCGACCACGACGGCACCGACGACCTCGTGCACGCCCAGGTCGTGCGCCCGCGCGCGACCCAGCAGGGCCTGAAGGTGCCCGTCGTCTACCAGGCCAGCCCGTACTACGCCGGCGGCAACGACGTCGCGAACCACGACGTCGACGTCGAGCTGTCCGCGCCGGGGTACGCCCGCGGCCCGGAAGGCCCGCGCGTCGCCGCGCACGGCGTCGGGCCGGCCGCCCCGATCACCTGGCGCTACCAGGACTACTTCACCGCGCGCGGGTTCGCCGTCGTCTACGGCGAATCGCTCGGCACCGGCCTCTCGACCGGCTGCCCGACCACGGGTGACGTCAACGAGACGATCGGCGCCCGCTCGGTCGTCGACTGGCTCAACGGCCGCACGAGCGCCCGCGACTCGGCCGGCGCCGCGGCGAAGGCGGACTGGAGCACCGGCAAGACCGGCATGATGGGCGTGTCCTACAACGGAACCCTGCCCAACGCCGTCGCCAGCACCGGTGTCGAAGGCCTCGAGACGATCGTGCCGATCGCGGCCATCTCCAGCTGGTACGAGTACTACCGCCACGACGGCGCGGTCGTCGCGGCCGGCGGGTTCCAGGGCGAGGACGCCGACGTGCTCGCCGAGTACGTGTACACCCGCGCCGACCGGCAGGTCTGCCGTCCGGTGATCGACGGGCTGACCCGCGACCAGGACCGGGTCACCGGCGACTACACGCCGTTCTGGGACGTCCGCAACTACCGCAACGACGTCGGCAAGGTGCGCGCGTCGGTGCTCGCGGTGCACGGCCTCAACGACTGGAACGTCAAGTCCGAGCAGGTCGCGACCTGGTACGAGGCGCTGAAGGCCCGCGGCGTCGAGCACAAGATCTGGCTGCACCAGTCCGGGCACGCGGACCCGTACTCACTGCGCCGCGACGTCTGGCTCGCCACGCTGAACAAGTGGATGTCGCACTACCTCTACGGCATCGACAACGGCATCCAGCACGAGCCGAAGGCGACGATCCAGCGCGAGGACCTGTCGTGGACCGACGAGGCCGACTGGCCGGCGCCGGGCACCGCCGACGTCCGCGTGTACCCGTGGCCGGGCGGCCGCTCGAAGGGCACGATCGACACGCGCAATCCGGTGCCGGGCACGGCGGCCACCGAAACCCTCGCCGACGACTCGTCGAAGACGATCGAGCAGCTGGCCGGTCTGGCCTCGTCCGGCAACCGCCTGCTGTACGCGACTCCGGCGGCGAAGCAGGCCGTCCGCCTCTCCGGCACCGCTCGCGCCGACCTGGCGCTGGCGTTCGACCGGCCCGCCGCGAACGTCTCGGCGATCCTGCTCGACCGCGCGCCCGACGGCACGTCCC
Source organism: Amycolatopsis sp. CA-126428 (assembly GCF_002904335.1). Taxonomy (GTDB): domain Bacteria; phylum Actinomycetota; class Actinomycetes; order Mycobacteriales; family Pseudonocardiaceae; genus Amycolatopsis. The sequence goes on from NZ_PPHF01000157.1 coordinate 40,004, forward strand.
ACGTGATCAGCCGGGGCTGGACCGACCCGCAGAACCGCACGTCGCCCGCCCATACCGAGCCGATCACGCCCGGGCAGACCTACCGGATCGGCGTCGACCTGATGCCGAAGGACTACGTCCTCGCGGCGGGCCACCGGCTGGAGTTCCTGCTCGCCTCCAGCGACCACGACTACACGCTGCGGCCGAAGCCGGGCGCCGGACTGGCGCTCGACCTCACGAAGTCGTCGGTCACGCTCCCGGTCACGGGCGGCAAGCCGGCGCTGCGGGCCGCGTTCGGCTGATGCTGCCGAAGCACCTCCGAGCCGATGTCCGCACGCTGTGGGACTACCACGACCTGCGGCACGCTCCGCGGCGGTCGGACGTCGGGATCGGGCTCGGCAGCCGCGATCCCGGCGTGGCCGTGCACGCCGCGGAGCTGTTCCACGCCGGGTGCTTCCCACTGATCGTCTTCACCGGCGCCAACGCCCCGACGACGCTGGAGCGCTTCCCGCGCGGCGAGGCGGTCCACTACCGCGAGATCGCGCTGGACCTCGGGGTGCCGGACGAGGCGATCCTGGTCGAACCCCAGGCCCGGCACACCGGGGAGAACATCGTGTTCACCCGGCGGCTGCTCGCCGAGCGGGGGATCGCGGTCCGGACCGTGACGCTCGTTTCGCGGCCCTACCAGCAGCGCCGGGCGTACGCGACGGCCAAGCGCCTGTGGCCGGAAGCCGACCTCGTCTGCGCCGCGAAGGGCGGCTCGCTGGAGGACTACGTCGCCGGCAGCGAGGAGGCCGACCGGGTGATCGGCATGCTCGTCGGCGAGACCCAGCGGATCACCGAATACGCCGAGCGGGGCTTCGCGATCCCGCAGCGCGTCCCGCCCGGCGTCGAGCGGGCGCTCGGCAGGCTGGTCGAGGCCGGGTTCACGCAGCGGCTGGTCACTCTCCGCGTCGACGATCACTGAATGTAACGATCGTCGCAGGTCAGGCGACTTTCCGGCGTTCCGTCCGCTGCGAGAGGACCCGCCATGACCTCGACCGCCGAACCCGCCTTGGAGAGCCTGCGCACCCAGCTGTCCGGAGCCGTGCTGACCGACGGCGACCCCGGTTACGACGTCGCGCGGTCGGTCTGGAACGGCGAAATCGACCGCCGCCCCGCGACAACCTGGTCTCGGTCGAGCTCGTCACCGCCGACGGCGAGATCCTGCGCGTGTCCGCCGGGCAGCACTCCGACCTGTTCTGGGCGCTGCGCGGGGGCGGCGGCAACTTCGGCGTCGTCACCGAGTTCGAGTTCCGGCTGCACCCGGTCGGCCCGATCGTCCACCTGGGACTGTTCTTCTATGGTCTCGACGACGGCGTGGCCGCGTTGCGCCACGCCCGCGAGCTGCTCCGGACGCTGCCGGGCGCACTGGGGGTGCTCGTCGCCGGGCTCAACGCGCCGCCCGCGCCCTTCGTCCCCGAGCCGTTCCGGTTCCGGCCCGGGTACGCCGTGCTGATCGCCGGGTTCGACGGGGAGGAGCAGCACGCCGAGGCGGCCCGGGCGGCGCGGTCCGGGCCGGCGCCGCTGTTCGAGTTCGTCTCGCCGATCCCGTACGTCGAGCTGCAGCGGATGCTCGACGGCGCCGCGCCGTGGGGCATCCTCGCCTACGAGAAGGCCGCCTACGCCGACGGCTTCACCGACGAGGTCATCGAGGTGATCGCGGACTTCCTGCCGCGCAGGACGTCCCCGTTGTCGATCATGCCGATCTTCTCGATGCGGGGCGCCTTCACGGAGGTGGCCGACGACGCAACGGCGTTCGGCGGCCCGCGGCGCGAGAGCATCCTGATCAACATCGACTCCCTCGCGACCGAGCCGGAGCCGTACGCGGTGGACCGCGCGTGGGTGCGCGAGTTCTGGGAAGCGCTGGTGCCGGTTTCGTCCAACTCGGCGGGCTACGTGAACTTCATGGCGGAGTACGAAGCCGACCGCGTCCGGACGTCGTACGGCCCGGAAAAGTACGAGCGGCTGGCCCGGATCAAGGCCGCGTACGACCCACAGAACGTGTTCCACCACAACGCGAACATCCCGCCCGCGCCGTGAGGGATCAGCCGGCGATGCCCGCCCGGTAGGCGAACGCGACCGCCTGCGCGCGGTCACGCAGCCCGGCCTTGGCGAACAGGTGGTTCACGTGGGTCTTCACGGTCGCCTCGCTGACCACCAGGGTGCGGGCGATTTCGGTGTTCGACAGGCCCGCCGCGATCAGCCGCAGCACCTCGATCTCGCGCGCGGTCAGGCCTTCGACCTCCTTGACGCGCTGCGGGGTGCTGCGGGCGGCGGCTTCGACGAGCCGCCGCTGCAGCTCGCCGTCCACTGTGGACTGGCCGGCGGCGGCCGAGCGCAGCGCCCGCGCGATGGACTCGGCGTCGGCGTCCTTCGTGAGGAACCCGCGAGCCCCGGCGCGCAATGCGGCCAGCAGCGACTCGTCGTCGGCGTAGGTGGTCAGCACGACGACCTCGGTACCGGGGTGTTCGGCGCGGATCCGCTCGGTGGTCTCCACGCCGTCGCAGCGCGGCATCCGCAGGTCCACCAGCACGACGTCCGGGTGGTGCTCGGCGACGAGCGCGAGCGCGGCCAGGCCGTCGGCGGCGGCGCCGACCACCTCGACCCCGGGCAGCAGCCCGAGCAGCGTGACCAGGCCTTCCCGGACCACCGCCTGGTCGTCGGCCAGCACGACGCGCAGCGTCACGCCGGCACCGTCAGGTGAATCCGCCATCCGTCCTCCCCCGGTCCGCTCTCCAGCCGCCCGTCGAGCAGCGCGACCCGTTCGCCCATCCCGCGCAAACCGTAGCCTGCGGCCGGCGCGGCCGGCGGCCGCCTGCCCTGCCGGTCGGCCACGGTCAGCTCCACCGACCCCTTGGCGTAGTGCAGCGTGACGTCCACTTCGGCCTGTGCCGCGTGCTTGCGGGTGTTGGCCAGCGCCTCCTGCACTGCGCGGACCAACGCGGTGCCGGCTGACGGGTCCAGGTCGCGCGGCTCACCTTTGATCTCGAGGTCCGCGCGGGCCCCGCTGTCCAGCCGGTACGCGGCGAGCAGGTCCGCGATCGCGCGTTCGACACCGACGGCGTCCTCGCGCAGCGCGGCCACGGCCTTCCGGGCTTCGGCGAGGCCTTCCGACGCCAGCGTCTGCGCCCGTTCGATCTGGGCGACGGCGTCCGGGCTCGCCCCGTCGCGCACCAGCATCAGCCGCGCGCCCTGCAGGTTCAGCGCCAGCCCGGCCAGCGAACGCGCCAGGACGTCGTGCAGCTCGCGGGCGATGCGGGTGCGTTCGGCGAGCGCGGCCGCGCGGGCGTGCTCCTCGTTGGCGGTCTGCGCGCGGGCCAGCGCCAGTTCGGTCTGCTCGATGCGGGCGAGGCGGGCCCGCCGGTTGAGCCCCATCAGCACGATCACGGCGAGGACCGCGTACGTCGACAGAGCGCCTTTCCAGACGTCGTAGCGGGCCGCCCCGGCCGTGATCGCCGCGACGTCGAGCGCGACCGCCAGCACGATCGGCAGCGTCGATTGCCGCAGCACCACGAAGAATGTGGTGCTGAACATCGCCACCGACGCCCAGCTGCTCGGCAGGAGCACCCACAGTGCGCCGGTACTGGCGATCACCGCGAGGGGCAGCGCCATCGTCAGCGGCCGGACGCGGGCGTCGTGGATCCACAGCAACGGGATCGACAGCACGAGGGTCAACCCGATCAGCAGCCAGGTTCGCAGGTCCGCGCGAGGCATGGCGGCGACCATCGGCACCGCGACGAGCGCCCAGCGCAACCAGCCTTGGGCCCGGGGGAACGTGACTGGTCGGGTCGTCATTTCGGCAGTCCTCCGCGGGTGCTTGTACGGAAAATGTACCGACTGGGACTTCCCTTCGTGGGGTCAAGTTGACCCGTTTGCCAGGAGGTTCCCCCATGTCCAGGTTGCGACGGCTCGCCCTGCTCGCCGCCGCCGCGGCGCTGCCCGCGCTCGGCCTCACCCTCGCCGGCCAGGCGCCCGCCTCGGCCGCGCCGAACTTCCAGGTGCCGTTCAAGTGCGGCGTCACGGTGGACGCGGCCACGTTCAGCGGCCACAGCCCGGAGTACTCGGTCGACTTCCAGAAGTCCGGCATCACCGGGATGCCCGTGCTGGCTTCGGCTTCCGGCACCGTGACGCGGGTGGAGAACGAGGGCAGCGCCAGCTACGGCCGGTGGATCGAGCTGGACCACGGCGGCGGCTGGCGCAGCCGGTACGCGCACCTGTCGACCCAGTCCGTTTCGGTCGGGCAGTCGGTCACCGGCGGCAAGCAGCTCGGCACCGCGGGCTCGACCGGCAACGTCACCGGCCCGCACCTGCACTTCGAAGAGCGGCTCAACGGCATCGTGCAGAAGGCGAAGCTGAACGGCACCGCCGTGCCGTACTACGCGCACACCAACTTCACGAGCAAGAACGACTGCGGCGGCAACCCGTACTCCGCCGAAGAGGTGTGCGGCGACGGCTTCTCGGTCGTGGACCAGCAGGCGCTGGCCAACTCCTCGGGCACGGCGTACCTGCTGTACAACGCGTCCACCAAGGCGAACTGCGTGACCACGCTGAAGGCCACGTCGCTCGGCACGGCCAGCGCGGTCGCGGCGTTCCTCGAGGTCCAGGGTGGAACCCGGACGACCGATTCCGGCAGCTTCACCTACTACGCCGGGCCGGTCAAGAAGACCGCCGACTCGACCTGCGTGAAGTGGGGCGGCTCGGTGGGCGGCAACACCTACGAGAGCGGGTTCGAGCACTGCGGCTGAGCGGTGACGCCCTGGGCTTGGGGCTTCGCCACCCGGACCCCCGCAAGATGACGGGTGTCGGCCGGTGGGGCCGGGCAGCATAGCCCGCCCCACCGACAGGAACGCCCCGCCCGGCCCCCGCCGGGCGGGTTCCGTCCACATCGGCCCCCGCCATCCACAGATTTCCCGCCACCGCCCCATCCGGTCCCGGCCTGCCCCACAGTGGAGGCATGACCACCACCACCCCGGCCGACCTCCGGAACCCCGCACAGCTGCTGACCGCGCTCCCGTACCTGATGGGCTTCAAGCCCGCGAAGTCCATCATCCTGCTCGGCCACCTCTACCCGGGCTACGCCCCAGGCCTGATCCTGCGCGGCGACCTGCCTCGCCGCGAACACCGCGTCCGCCAGGCGCGGGCGCTGGCGGAGCGGTTCGCCGCGGGCTGCCACCTCGGCTTGACCCTGGTGATCGTCGGCGGCCGGCGAAGACCGGGAAAGCCGCCACCGCACAAGGGTTTTATCGACGAGCTGGTGCGGGCACTGGAGGACATCGGCCTGCCGGTGCTGCACGCCTTGTGGACGCCCGCGATCAGGACGGGCGCCCCTTGGGCGTGTTACCGCACCGAGGACTGCGCCGGCGCCTTGCCGGACCCCCGTTCGACGGTCGTGGCGGCGGCCGCGACCGAGTGCGGGACGGTGGCGTTCGACAGCCGCGAGGAACTCGAGGCCCTGCTGGCCCCTCGGTCACCGGAGGCCCTGGCCCGCCGCGCGGAGCACTTGTCCCGCTCGCCATCCCCGCCCTGGCCCGCCGCAACCCGCGTCAACGACGCGGCATCGGTGCTCCGCGCGGCTTTCGACCGCCAGCGCCGCGGCGACGGGCCACCGACGGACGAGGAAGCCGTGCAGCTGGCGAACGCGTTGAAGCTGCCGGAAATCCGAGACCTGTGCCTGGCGATGGCGGTACCCCCGGCCACCACGGGAGCGCGCGAAGCCGAGCACCTCTGGCTGACGCTGGTCCGGGAGATCCCACCCCCGCACAGAGCGGAACCGGCGGCCCTGCTGGGCTTCACGGCGTACTTGCGCGGCGACGGGGCATTCGCGGGCATGGCCCTGGACAACGCCCTGGAGGCGGCCCCGGACCATGCGCTGGCCTCGTTGCTGAGAAGGGTCCTGGACACCGGAACGCCCCCGGAGGTAATCCACGGCCTGGCAGCGGCGGCCGCAGGCCCCCTCACAGGCTTCGGCCTGGAACCCGCGGACTTCGACGTAGGCCAGGCGGCATGAGGTGCGAAGCCCGTCGGCTGGCGCACCAACGCCGAGGCCTCGCAGGGCTCGGGCTGTTTGGCGGTCAGCACAGGGTCAGCCTCGCCGCGACTGGGTGAATTCCAGGCGCCTCACACGGTTCCGGCCAGTTCGGTCCGTTTCCGCCTGGGGCCGATGATCTCGGGGTGCCGGGGCCCTCCGGCTTCGGCCTGGGGTCGCGGCTCTCGAAGCGCGGCGCCAAACCAGACCGCAGCACTCGAAACCACTGCCCACCACGCCCACCGGCCCCAACCCCACCGAGACCCGACGACGCGGCAGGCCCAGGCACAGAAGCCCGGCCCGCCGCCCGCCGCTCAGCGCAGAATCAGCCTCGCCGGGACTGCGTGAATTCCCAGGCGTCCCGCACGATCCCGGCCAGGTCGGTCCGCTCCGGCTTCCAGCCCAGCTCCTCACGAGCCCGGTCGCTGGCCGCCACGAGCACCGACGGGTCGCCCGCGCGGCGCGGGGCCACCGCCGCCGGCACCGGGTGGCCGGTGACCTCGCGGCAGGCCTCGATCACCTCGAGAACGGAGAAGCCGGTGCCGTTGCCCAGGTTGTAGATGCGGTGCTCGCCCGCGGTGGCGTGCTTCAGCGCCAGCAGGTGCGCGTCCGCGAGGTCCACGACGTGGATGTAGTCGCGCACCGCAGTGTGGTCCGGCGTCGGGTAGTCGTCGCCGAAGATCTGGATGCGCTCGCGGTCGCCCGTGGCGACCTGGAGGACGAGAGGGATGAGATGGGTTTCCGTGGTGTGGCGCTCACCGAAGGCGCCGTACGCGCCCGCGACGTTGAAGTAGCGCAGGCTCACCGCCGCCAGCCCGTGGGCGCCGGCGAAGCTGGTGATCGCCGCGTCGATGGCGAGCTTCGTGGCGCCGTAGGTGTTGGTCGGCCGGGTCGGCGCCGTCTCCGGGATCGGCGACTGTTCCGGCTCGCCGTAGGTCGCCGCCGTCGAGGAGAACACCAGCCGGGGCGTGCCGTGCTCCTGCATGGCCTCGAGCAGCCGCAGCGACGTGACGACGTTGCCTTCCCAGTACTTCGCCGGCTCCGTCATCGACTCGCCGACCAGCGACTTGGCCGCGAAGTGCAGCACGCCGTCGAAGCCTTCGCGCAGCAGGCTGCCCGCCACTTCGGCGGCGTCGCCTTCGATGAACCGCGCGTCCGGGTGGACGGCGTCGGCGTGCCCGGTCGACAGGTCGTCGACGACGGTGACCTGGTGCCCGGCTTCGACCAGCCGGGCGGCGCAGACACTTCCGACGTACCCGGCTCCGCCCGTCACGACCAGCTTCAGGGCGTTGCTCTGCTCCGACACGTTCAGGCCTTCCTGCCGAGGGTGACTGTGCTCCACAGTCTTCCCTCTAGCCGACGCGCGGGTCCGCGCGGGGGTTGCCCCGGCCGGACCCGCGCGGCGTCAGAGCTCGTCGCGGCCGGCGCCGCGGGAGGGCACCGCCGTGAACATCCGCGGCCGCCGGTAGCCGGCCTTCTCGTATGCCGCCTCGACGGCCTCCTTGACGCGCTCCAGGTCCGCGTCGCGGACCAGCGCGATCGCCGAGCCGCCGAAGCCGCCGCCGGTCATCCGCGAGCCGAGCGCACCGGCCGTCCGGGCCGAGTCGACCGCGAGGTCCAGCTCGGCCGTGGAGATCCGGTAGTCGTCGCGCATGCTGACGTGCGAGGCGTCCAGGTACGGCCCGATGTCGGCCAGCCGGCCAGCGCGCAGCAGCTCGACCGTGTCGAGCACCCGCTGGTTCTCGGTGACGACGTGCCGCACCAGCGGCACCAGGTCCTCCGGCAGCCGGTCGAGCGCGTCCGAGAGGCCTTCGTTGGTGACGTCGCGCAGCGCCTTCACCCCGAGCAGTTCCGCCGCCCGTTCGGTGCCGCGGCGGCGCTCGCCGTAGCCGCCCTCGGCGTGCGAGTGCTTCGTGCGGGTGTCCATGATCAGCACCTGCAGCCCGGCCTCGGCGAGCCCGAACGGGACCTGCTCCTGCTCGCCCGACCGGACGTCGAGGAACAGGACGTGGGACTCGGTGCAGCAGAGGGAGGCCGTCTGGTCGAGCAGGCCGGTGGGGGCGCCGACGAAGTCGTTCTCCGACCGCTGCACCCACCGCGCGACCTGGGGCCGCGTCGGGACGTCGGCGCGGCTGCCGTCCAGCTCCAGGCCGGCCAGCCCCAGCAGCGCCAGCGACACCGCGCACTCCAGCGCGTGGGAGGAGGAGAGCCCCGCACCCGACGGCACGTCCCCGGCGATGACCAGGTCGGCCCCGTTCGCGAAGCCCTGGTCGCGCAGCACCCAGGCGACGCCCGCCGGGTACGCGGCCCACCCGTCGACGGTGCCCGGCGCCAGGTCGGCGATCTTGAGCTCGCCGGAGCGCTGGAGCTGGCCGTCGTCACCCAGGGTGGCCACGGACAGCACGCCGTCTTCGCGGGGCGACGCCGCCGCGGCCAGCCGGTGGGGCAGGGCGAACGGCAGCACGAAGCCGTCGTTGTAGTCGGTGTGCTCGCCGATCAGGTTGACGCGGCCGGGCGCCGACCAGACGCCGGCCGGCGCCGTGCGGTGGATCGTGCGGAACGCCGCCACGGCATCCGTAGCGGGGCTCATCGGGCCTGCGCCAGGACGGCGTGCAGCGCGCTGCTGGCGACCTGGGCGGTGGTGTCCCCGCCGGTGACCTCGATGGTGCCGCCGGTGGCCTTGCCGACGGTGACCGTGCCGCCGGGCACGATGCCGACGGACTTGAGCTCGGTCATCAGCGACTCGTCCAGCTGGACGTGCTCGGCGATGCGCCGGATCTCGACGCGGCCGCCGCCGGTGCGGGCGAACTCGTCGAGGCGGACGAGGTCGGCCTCCGCGGGCGGCGCGGGGTCGCCGTCGCCCAGCTTGTCCAGGCCGGGGATGGGGTTGCCGTAGGGGGAGGTGGTCGGGTGGTCGAGCAGCTTGACCAGCTTGCGCTCGACGGCCTCGCTCATCACGTGCTCCCACCGGCAGGCTTCGTTGTGCACGTGCTCCCACTCGAGCCCGATCACGTCGACGAGGAGGCGTTCGGCGAGGCGGTGCTTGCGCATCACGGCGATGGCCAGTTCCCGGCCGTGGTCGGTGAGCTGGAGGTGCCGGTCGTCGGCGACCACGACGAGCCCGTCGCGCTCCATCCGGGCGACGGTCTGGCTCACGGTCGGGCCGCTCTGCTGCAGGCGCTCGGCGATGCGGGCGCGCAGCGGAACGACACCTTCTTCTTCGAGCTCGTAGATGGTACGCAAGTACATCTCGGTGGTGTCGATGAGATCGTTCACGCTGTCCCCTTCGTCCGCGTTGCTCATCGTAGTCGTTGACCCCGGCAGCGGCGGCGGGCCTCGGGGGTACTGCGCCGATGGTTACCGATCCGACCACAGGCACGGCCGAAGACTCGGCGGTAAGGGTTACGTGCCGAGCGGGGGACGGCCTGCTTTTGGTCGGATCGGTAACAACTCGCCGGTGGGGGATATGTCCGCACCCCGGCGCGGCCGGGTGGGCGGCCGCTGGAAGATGGGAGGCATGCGTCCGCTGATCAGCACCACCGACCTCGCCGCCGCACTGGCCGGCCCGGCCGGGGACCGCCCCGTGGTCCTCGACGTCCGCTGGCGGCTCGCCGGTCCGCCCGGCGCCGAGTCCTACCGGGAGGGTCACCTGCCCGGCGCGGTGTTCACCGACCTCGACAGCGTGCTCGCCGGCGAGCCGGGCGAGGGCGGCCGGCACCCCCTGCCCGACCCGGCCGACCTGCAGCGCGACCTGCGCGCGGCCGGCATCCGGACGGGCACCCCGGTGGTGGCCTACGACGACGCGGACGGCTCGGTGGCGGCGAGGGCCTGGTGGCTCCTGCGCTGGGCGGGCCACGACGAGGTAGCGGTCCTCGACGGCGGTTACGCGGCGTGGGCGGCCGAGGGGCACCCGATCAGCACCGAGGAGCCGCGGCCGGAGCCGGGCGACATCACGGTCAGCCCGGGAGGCATGCCGGTCCTGGACGCCGACGAAGCGGCCGCCCTGGCCCGCGACGGCCTGCTCCTGGACGCCCGAGCGGCCCCGCGGTACACGGGCGAGACGGAGCCGGTGGACCCCCGGGCCGGCCACATCCCGGGCGCGGTGAACGCCCCGTTTTCGGCCCACACCGCAGCCGACGGCCGCTGGCGCCCACCGGCCGAGCTGGCGGAGCGGTTCGCGGGCCTGGGCCTGCGCCCGGGCGAGCCGGTCGGCGCCTACTGCGGCTCAGGGGTGACTGCGAGTTCGGTGGTCCTGGCCCTGGAGCTGGCCGGCCACCCGGGCGCGGGCCTGTATGCGGGCTCGTGGTCCCACTGGTCCCGCGACCCCCACCGCCCGGCGGCGACGGGCACCCTGCCCGGCTGAGCCACAGCGGGCTTGGCCCGGAGCGGGTGACGGCCCAGGCCGAGCCGCCCTCGCCGACCCGGCCGAGCCATCCGCGCCCAACCAAGCCCGGCGACCCTCGCCGACCCGAAGCACCCCGCTCACCAAGACCCCACCTCGCCCTCACACCAGCCCGCACCCGAGCCGGCCCCTTCTCCTCCAGACCTTCCACTCCACCTATCTCCCGAATCAGCACTAGAGTCGGGCGGTATGTCGCCGGCCGTTGTTTGGGACCGTGCCCTGCTCGGTTATGACCTGGGTGGGGATCACCCCTTCAATCCCGTCCGGCTGGAGCTCACCGTCCGGCTGGCCACCGAACTCGGCGTGCTCCGGGACGTCGAACTGCTCGTTCCCACCGGTGCCGGGGACGAAGAGCTCCTCCGGATCCACGCCCCCGAGTACCTCGCCGCCGTGCGGGAGGCTCCGCTCGTCGGGTGGGATGTCGGGCACGGGCTCGGGACCTCCGACAACCCCGTCTTCTCCGACATGCACGACGCCTCCGCCCTCGTCGTCGGCTCCACCCTGCTCGCCGCGCGGAAGGTCGCCGAAGGCGAGGCGAAAAGGGCCGTCAACATCGCCGGGGGCCTGCACCACGCCATGCGGGACCAGGCCGCCGGCTTCTGCGTCTACAACGACTGTGCCGTCGCCATCTCCTGGCTGCTCGACCACGGCTTCGACCGCATCGCCTACATCGACACCGACGTCCACCACGGCGACGGTGTCCAGGCCGCCTTCTACGACGACCCGCGCGTCCTCACCATCTCGATGCACCAGCACCCCTTCACGCTCTGGCCCGGCACCGGCTACTCCGCCGAAACCGGCCGCGGGAAGGCCGACGGCACCTCCGTCAACGTCCCGCTGCCGCCGCGCACCCGGGATCCCGGGTGGCTGCGGGCCTTCAACGCCGTCGTCCCCTCGCTCCTCGCCGACTTCGAACCGCAGCTGCTGTTCACCCAGTGCGGGGTCGACTCGCACGAGGAAGACCCCCTCGCCGACCTCTCGCTCAGCGTCGACGGGCACCGCACCATCTACGCCACCCTCCGCGACCTCGCCGAGACCTACGCCGGCGGGAAGTGGATCGCCGTCGGCGGGGGCGGGTACCAGCTGATCCGGGTGGTGCCGCGGTCGTGGACGCACCTGATCGCCACCGTCCTCGACCGGGACGTCGACCCGGCGACGCCGCTGCCGCCCGAATGGGTCGCCACGGTCGGCAAAGCCGCGCCGCACGCCGAGCTGCCGCGGGCGATGACCGACGAGCGCGACACCGGGTTCAAGCCGTGGGGCGACGGCGAGGACGACCCGGTCGACGTCGCCGTCCGGGACACGCGCCGCGCCGTCTTCCCGCTGCACGGCCTCGATCCGGACGACCCCAGGGACTGACCATGGCCGGACGAGATCCCTTCGACTACCCCCGCGACTGGGAGGCCGACGTCGTGCTGTCCGACGGCGGCACCGTCCACCTGCGCCCGGTGGTGCCCACCGACGCCGACGGGCTCGTCGCCTTCCACGCGAAGCTCTCCGAGCGCACCCGCTACTTCCGCTACTTCGGCGCCTACCCGCGCATCCCGGAGAAGGACCTGAAGCGCTTCTCCACGGTCGACCACCACGACCGGGTCGCGTTCGCCGCCTTCCTGGGCGACGACATCGTGGCCGTCGGCCGGTACGAACGGCTCGACCACGGGCCGTCGGCGGAGGTCGCCTTCGTCGTCAGCGACGCCCACCAGGGCCGCGGGCTCGGCTCGATCCTCCTCGAACACCTGGCCGCCGCCGCGTCGGAATGCGGGCTGCGCCGGTTCGTCGCCGAGGTGCTCGCCGAGAACGCCGCGATGGTGCGGGTGTTCCGCGACGCCGGTTACCAGGTCAGCCGCGAATTCGAGGAAGGCGTGCTGCACCTGGAGTTCGACATCGACGCGACCGAGGAATCCCTCGCCGTCGCGCGCTCCCGCGAACAGGCGGCCGAGGCCCGCAGCGTGCACAACCTGCTGCACCCGTCGTCGGTCGCGGTGATCGGCGCGTCCGCCGAGCCGGGGAAGGTCGGCCACGTCGCCTTCGTGAACCTGCTGGCCGCCGCGTTCACCGGCACCGTCTACCCGGTCAACCCGGAGCACCGCTCGGTGCGCGGGGTCCGCGCGTACCCGTCGGTGCTGGACATCCCGGACTCGGTCGACCTGGCCGTCGTCGCGGTGCCCGCCGAGGCCGTCGAGTCCGTTTTGGACGCTTGCCTGGCGAAGGGCGTGAAGACGCTGCTGATCCTGTCCAGCGGGTTCGCCGAAGCCGGCCCGCGCGGCCTGCACGCCGAGCTGCGGCTGGTCGGCGAGGCGCGGGCGCACGGCATGCGGGTGGTCGGCCCGAACGCGCTCGGCGTGCTGAACACCGCGCCCGGGATCCGGCTCAACGCCACGCTCGCGCCGCGGCTGCCCGGCCGCGGGCGCACCGGCTTCTTCTGCCAGTCCGGTGCGCTGGGCACCGCGATCCTCGCCGACGCCGAAGCGCGCGGCCTCGGCCTGTCGACGTTCGTCTCGGCCGGCGACCGCGCCGACGTCTCGGGCAACGACCTGCTCCAGTACTGGGAAACCGACCCGGACACCGACCTGGTGCTGCTGTACCTGGAGTCCTTCGGCAACCCGCGCAAGTTCGCGCGGCTGGCCAGGCGGCTCGCCCGGACGAAGCCGATCGTCGCGGTCAAGTCGGGGCGGCACGCGGTCCGGCCGCAGCTGGCGGCGACGTCGACGGAGATCGACGAGGCCAGCGTCCAGACGCTGTTCGAGCAGGCCGGGGTCGTGCGCGTGGAGTCGCTGGCGCAGCTGTTCGACACCGCGCTCGTGTTCGCCCACCAGCCGCTGCCCGCCGGGCCGCGGGTCGGCATCGTCGGCAACTCCAGCGCGATCGGGCTGCTGGCCGCCGACACCGCGCGGATGCAGGGCCTGCGGCTGGCGTCGGACCCGATGGACATCGGGCCGCAAGCCGGACCGGAGGAGTTCGCCAAGGCCGTCCGCGAGGCCCTCACCTCGCCGGAGACCGACGCGCTCGTCGTCGTGTTCGCGCCGCCGGTGGCGATCCCCGGCACCGCGTACGCGCGGGCCCTGCGGGAGACCGTCGTCGAACTCGGCCAGCACAAGCCGATCGTCTCGACGTTCCTCGCCGCCGAAGGCGTTCCGGACGAACTCGCGGTCCTGTCCGGCGACGGCGTGCCGACGCGGGGGTCGATCCCGTCGTACCCGAGCCCCGAACGCGCGGTGAACGCCCTCGCCCGGGTCATCCGGTACGCGGCGTGGCGGCAGCGCCCGCAGGGCAACCTGGTGCGCCCGCCGGGGATCCACACCGAACAGGCACAGGGCATCGTGCGCGAGATCCTGGAGGCCGAAAGCGGCAAGACGACGATGCTCTCGGACGCCGAAGTCGTGCGCCTGCTGGACTGCTACGGCATCGAGGTCGTGCCCTTCCGCATCGTGTCCACTGTGGACGACGCGGTCGCGGCGGCGGCCGAGCTGGGCTACCCGGTGACGCTCAAGGCGGTCGACGAACGGCTGCGCGGGCGGCCCGACCTGGCCGGTGTCCGGCTCGACCTGGCGTCCGAAGACTCGGTGCGCAGGGCTTACGAGTCGTTGCGCGAGGTCTCCCGCGACGACGAGGTGTACGTCCAGCGGATGGCGCCCAAGGGCCTGTCGTGCGTGATCGGGCTGCAGGACGACCCGTCGTTCGGCACGCTCGTGTCGTTCGGGCTGTCCGGCCTGGTCAGCACGCTGCTCGGCGACCGCGCCTACCGGGCCGTGCCGCTCACCGACGTCGACGCCGCGACGCTGCTGCGCGAACCGCGGACGGCGCCGCTGCTCACCGGTTACCGCGGCGACGAGCCGGCCGACCTGGCCGCGTTGCAGGACATGGTGCTGCGCGTGGCCGCGCTGGCCGAGGACAACCCGGAGGTGCGGTCGCTGGTGCTGGACCCGATCCTGGCCTCGCCGGAGGGCGCCTTCGCCGCCAACGCCCGCGTGGTGCTGGGGGCACCGCCGTCCCGGCCGGACACCGGTCCGCGCCGGCTGCGCGCGATCAACCCCCAGGACTGAAAACCTCGTTCCGGTCGGGACGGCGCCACGGAACGCGACCCGCCTGCGTGCGGCGAACCTCGCGCCGGCCGGCGGCGGCATAAGGTGCTGAGCATGGCCCCGCTGACCGAACTGCTGACCCCCCACGTCGGCGACCTGCCGGGCGCGGTGGCGCTCGTGGCCCGCGGCGAGCAGGTCGAGGCCGCGGCCGTCGGCTCGGCCGATGCCGAGGGCACCGTGCCGATGGCGCGCGACTCGCTGTTCCGCATCGCGTCGCTGACCAAGCCGATCGTGGCCGCGGCGACCCTGCTGCTCGTCGACGACGGCGACCTGTCCCTGGACGACCCGATCTCCCGGTGGCTGCCGGAGCTGGCGTCGCCGGTGGTCGTCCGGACGCCGGCGGGCCCGATCGACGACGTCGTGCCGGCCGCCCGCCCGATCACGGTGGCCGACCTGCTCACCTTCCGCTGCGGGTACGGCCTCACCGAGGACATGACGCTGCCCGCGGTCGACCTGCTGCTGCAGGTGCTGGGGCACCCGGCCGCGTCGCCGCGGGCGCTGTCGCCGGACGAGTGGCCGGCGGCGCTGGCGCAGGTGCCGCTGCTGCACCAGCCGGGGGAGGCGTGGCTCTACGACACCGGCTCGGATGTTCAGGGCGTGCTGATCGCGCGGGTCGCCGGCCGTCCGCTGCCGGAGTTCCTGGCGGAGCGGCTGTTCGAGCCGCTCGGCATGGCCGACACCGGCTTCACCGTGCCGACCGCGGCGCTCGGCCGGTTCACCAGCGCCTACCGCCGCGGCGAGGACGGGCTGCGGCTGATCGACTCGCCGGAGGGCCGGTGGAGCACCCCGCCGCCGTTCCCGTCCGGGGCCGCCGGGCTCGTTTCGACGGCCGACGACCTGCTGGCGTTCGCGAGGTTCCTGCGCGACGAGGGCACGGCGGGCGGCCACCGCCTGCTGACGCCGGAGTCGGTCCACCGGATGACGACCGACCACCTGACGCCGGCCCAGCGGGCCGCGGCCCGGCCGTTCCTGCACGGCCAGGGCTGGGGTTACGGCGGATCGGTGGACGTCGACGCGAAGGAACCCTGGGAGATCCCGGGCCGCTACGGCTGGGTCGGCGGCGCGGGCACGTCCCTGCACCTGATCCCGGCGACGGGCACGGTCTCGGTGCTGCTGACCCAGGTCGAGCTGACCAGCCCCGAGCCCACCCCGCTGATGCGCGAGTTCTGGACCTACGCAGCCGGTTAGCGCGGACCGGCGAGGAGGTCGCCCAGGGCGAGGAGCTGGTGGGTGGCCGGGCCGAGCTGGAACTCCAGGCGCTTCGCCGCCGTGAAGTACCGGTGCACCACGTGGTCCACGTCGATGCCGACGCCGCCGTGGACGTGCACCGCCGTGTGGGCCACCCGGTGGCCCGCTTCCGCGGCCCAGAACTTCGCCGTCGACACCGCTGCCCCCACGTCGGAGACGTCCGCGGTCAGCTGCCAGGCCGCCTGCAGCGTCGTCAGGCGGACCGCTTCGACGTCCAGGTAGGCGTCCGCCAGGCGCTGGCGGACCGCCTGGAACCCGCCGATCACGTGGTCGAACTGCTTCCGCTCGGCCGCGTACGCCGCCGTCAGCTCCAGGGCCCGCTCGACCACGCCGAGTTGCTGGGCGCACACCCCGACCGTCCCGCGCAGGCGCAGCCACTCGCCGATGTCGCCGAGCGAAACCCCCGGCGCTTCGGACAGGGAAAGCAGGCCCGCGTCCGCGTGGTCGACCGTCTGCTGCGGCCGCACCGAGACTCCGGACGCGGCCGCGTCGATCAGGAAGACCTCGTTCGCGGCGGCGACCAGGAACCCGTGCGCGAATGCCGCGAACGGCACCGCCGTCTGCGCACCGGACACCCGGCCGTCCGACGCCGTGAACCCGGACAGCGCCACGGCCAGGACGCGCTCGCCGCGCAGCACCGGTAGCACCCAGCGATCCACCAGCTCCGGCGTGCCGAACTCCGCCAGCGCCGACGCCGCCATCGTGATCGACGGCAGATACGGGACCGCCGCCACCGCGCGGCCGATCTCGGTCAGCACCGCGCACTGCTCGAGCAGCCCGAACCCGCCGCCGCCGAGCGACGACGGCAGGGCCGCGTCCAGCACGCCCGCCTGGCCGAGCGCCGTCCACGCGACCGTGTCGAAGCCGCCGGTGCCGTGCGGGTCGTGGGTGGCCTTGCCGGTCAGCAACCGCCGGGTCAGCGCCGCGAGGTCGGCCGACGCTTCGGAAGGGGTGAAGTCCATACTTTCTCCTGACTGGGGTGCTCCTAGCGCGTGACGGGCAGGCCGAGGGCGGTGGCGGCGATCATGTCCCGCTGGATCTCGTTGGTGCCGCCGCCGAAGGTGAGGATCAGCGCCGACCGGTGCAGCCGCTCGATCCGCCCGGCCAGCAGCGCCCCCGGCGAGCCTTCGCGGACGACGGCCGCCGCGCCGAGCACCTCCATCAGCAGCCGGTAGGCCTCGATCGCGAACTCCGTGCCGAACACCTTCGTCGCCGACGCCTCGGCCGGGCCGAGCTCACTGGCCGCGGCCGCCCAGGCGATCCGCCAGTTCCGCAGCTTCAGGTACTCCGCGCCCGCGTGCACCCGCGCGAGGTGCAGCCGCACCCATTCGTGGTCGATGGCGCCGGTCTCCTTCGCCCACGCCGTGACGTCGGCCAGGGCCTTGCGGATCGGTGCCGACGACGTCAGCGCGACGCGCTCGTGGTTGAGCTGGTTGGTGATCAGCGGCCAGCCCGCGTTTTCCTCGGCGACGCGCGAAGACACCGGCACGCGCACGCCGTCGTAGTAGGTCGCGCTCGTCCCGGCCCCCGCGACCGTGTGCACCTTGGTCCAGGAAAAGCCGTCCGCGGACGTCGGCACGATGAGGATCGACAGGCCGCGGTGCTTCTTCGCGTCCGGGTCGGTCCGGACGGCGAGCCAGACGTAGTCGGCGTACTCGATCAGGCTGGTCCACATCTTCTGGCCGGTGACGACGTACTCGTCGCCGTCGCGCTCGGCGCGCGTGCGCAGCGACGCCAGGTCGGTGCCGGCCTCCGGCTCGGAGTAGCCGATCGAGAAGTGCAGCTCGCCCGCCGCGATCTTCGGCAGGTAGAACGCCTTCTGTTCTTCGGTGCCGTAGCGCATGATCGTCGGGCCCACGGTGTTGACCGTGAGGAACGGGACCGGCACCCCGGCGACGGCCGCTTCGTCGGTGAAGACGAGCTGGTCGAGCATCGACCGGGCCTGCCCGCCGTACTCCTGCGGCCAGCCCAGCGCGAGCCAGCCGTCCTTGCCCAGCTGCCGCACGATCTCCTTGTACACCAGGCCATCGCCGTACTCGCCGCCGCCCGCGCGGAGGCTCGCCCGCCGTTGGGGCGTCATCAGCTCGGCGAAGTACTCCCGGAGCTCCGCGGCCAGCGCGCGTTGTTCCGGCGTGTAGTCGATCCGCACCCGTCACCTCCACCCGGTCCGGCTCGTTGTGGTGCCGTACCGGCTCCCGGCGTTACAGTAGAACCTGTTCTAGTTGTACCAGGGCTCGAGCGGCGGAGGAAGCATGGAGATCGGCGTCGACCGGCAACTGTGCGAGGCGAACGCGGTGTGCGTGGGGCTCGCCCCGGACGTCTTCGACCTCGATGACGAGGAAGAACTGGTGATCCAGCCGGGGCGGGTGCCGGCCGACCAGGTAGAACGCGTTTCGAGTGCGGTCAAGGGCTGCCCGAAGAATGCGCTGTTCATCGCCAGTTAGCACCGTTCACTCAGGGGCTTGCCCTGAACGAGAACAGATTCTACTGTAGGCGCGACATCCAGGACTCGACGAGGAGGTCCGCGGTGAGCTTGACCGGCAGGACGGCGATCGTCACGGGCGCCGCCGCGGGGCTGGGCCGGGCCGAGGCGCTCGCCTTGGCCGGGCGGGGCGCCACGGTCGTCGTCAACGACATCGGCGAGCCGAAGGACGTCGTCGCCGAGATCGAAGCGGCCGGCGGCAAGGCCGTCGCGGTCGCGGGCGACGTCGGCGAACGCGCCACGGCCGACGCGCTCACCGAGGCCGCGCTCGACCTCGGCGGGCTCGACATCGTGGTCAACAACGCGGGCGTGCTGCGCGACAAGATGCTGTTCTCGATGTCCGACGACGACTGGGACACCGTGCTGCGCGTGCACCTGCGGGGCCACTTCCTGTTGTCGCGCAACGCCGCGAAGCACTGGCGCGACCAGGCCAAGGCGGACGGCGCGCCGGTGTACGGGCGGCTGGTCAACACGGCGTCCGAGGCGTTCCTCATCGGCTCGCCCGGCCAGCCCAACTACGCCGCGGCGAAGGCGGGCATCACGGCGCTCACCATGTCGGCCGCCCGGAGCCTGGCCAAGTACGGCGTCCGCGCCAACGCGATCTGCCCTCGCGCGCGGACGGCGATGACCGAGGGCGTGTTCGGTGCTCCTCCCGCCGAGGGCACCGATCCGCTCTCGGTCGAGCACGTCGCTCCCTTCGTGGCGTACCTCGCCTCCCCGGCGGCCGAGCACGTCAACGGCCAGGTGTTCGTCGTGCACGGCGGCACGGTTGCGCTGGTCGAGCCCCCGAGGATCGAGCAGCGCTGGAAGCTCGACGAGCTCGAGACGTCGATGAACACCTTCTTCGCCGACCGCGACCCCGGCCGGATGTTCGCCGCCACCGAGATCCTGGGAGAGTCATGAGGTTGGACGGGAAGATCGCCCTGATCACCGGCGCCGCGCGCGGGCAGGGCAAGGCCGCCGCGCGTGCGTTCGTCGCCGAGGGCGCCAAGGTGGTGATCGCCGACATCCTCGACGACGAGGGCAAGCAGCTGGCCGCCGACCTCGGCGAGCAGGCCGTCTACCAGCACCTCGACGTCGGCGACGAGGACGGCTGGACCGCCGCGGTCGAGCGCGCGACCACCGAGTTCGGCCACCCGAACGTGCTGGTCAACAACGCCGGCATCCTCCATTTCTCGGAGCTGGCGCAGACGACGCTGGCCGATTACGAACGCGTGATCCGGGTGAACCAGATCGGGGCGTTTCTCGGGATGCGTTCGGTCGTTGAACCGATGACCGCCGCCGGCGGTGGCTCCATCGTCAACGTGTCCTCTGTGGAGGGTCTGGCCGGGATGCCCTACCTCGTCGCCTACACCGCGAGCAAGTTCGCGATCCGCGGGATGACCAAGGTCGCGGCGATGGAGCTCGGCAAGAAGCACATCCGCGTCAACTCGGTGCACCCCGGCGCGATCGACACCAAGATGGTCGAGACCGCGGCGGGCGGCCAGAAAGTCGACATGTCGTACGTCGGGAAGAAGGTCGCCCTGAAGCGGGTCGGGCAGCCCGAAGACATCGCCAAGCTGGTGCTGTTCCTGGCCAGCGACGAGAGCGCGTACTGCACGGGTGCGGAATTCGTGGCCGACGGCGGGGCGACGGCGACGCACGCCCTCAACTTCTGAAGGAGAACTGCCGAAGAAGTTGAGTGAACACCGCTAACGAAAAGCGGTAACCGGGTGTGGAGAAGACTCGGAGGTCAACGGCGACTTACTGGGAGGTGTGGTGAGCGGAGGCACTGGCACGCTCCCGGGAACCGCGGCCCTGACCCAGGTCGGCCGCCTCGCCACGCTCTCCTGGGAAGTCCTGCGCGCCATTTTCAGGCGTCCCTTCCAGGCCCGCGAGTGGATCCAGCAGTGCTGGTTCTTCGCCAGCGTCACGATCCTCCCGACGGCCCTGGTCGCCATCCCGTTCGGCGCGGTGATCGCCCTGCAGCTCGGCTCGCTCACCGCGCAGATCGGCGCCCAGTCGTTCACCGGCGCGGCCAGCGCCCTGGCCATCGTGCAGCAGGCCAGCCCGTTGATCACCGCGCTGCTCGTCGCGGGCGCCGGCGGCAGCGCCGTCTGCGCGGACATCGGCGCGCGCAAGATCCGCGAAGAGATCGACGCCATGGAGGTCCTCGGCGTCAACCCGATCCAGCGGCTCATCGTGCCGCGGGTGCTCGCCGCGATGGTCGTTTCGGTGCTGCTGAACGGCTTGGTCAGCGTGGTCGGCGTGCTCGGCGGCTACTTCTTCAACGTCGTCCTGCAGGGCGGCACGCCCGGCGCGTACCTGGCCAGCTTCAACGCCCTCGCCCAGGTGCCGGACCTGTGGGTCAGCGAGATCAAGGCGCTGCTGTACGGCTTCGTCGCCGGGGTCGTCGCCGCCTTCCGCGGGCTGAACCCGGCGGGCGGGCCGAAGGGCGTCGGCGACGCCGTCAACCAGGCCGTGGTCATCACGTTCCTGCTGCTGTTCCTGATCAACGTCGTGCTCACCGCGATCTACCTGCGGATCGTCCCGCCGAAGGCGATGTGATGACCGCCGGAGGAGTCGACGCGGACCGGACGCTCGAGTACATCGCGCGGCCCGGTCAGAGCCTGGAAGGACTCGGCAAGCAGCTGGCGTTCGCCGCGAAGGCGCTCGCCTGGTCGCCGCGCACGATCCGCCGCTACAGCCGGGAGACGCTGCGGCTGCTCACCGAGGTCTGCTTCGGCACCGGCGGCCTCGCGGTCATCGGCGGCACGCTCGGCGTGATGATCGGGATGACGCTGTTCACCGGCCTCATCGTGGGCCTGCAGGGCTATTCCGCGCTCAACCAGCTCGGCACGGCCGCGCTCACCGGGTTCATCTCCGCCTACTTCAACACCCGCGAAGTCGCGCCGCTCTCGGCGGGTCTCGCCCTCAGCGCGACCGTCGGCTGCGGCTTCACCGCCCAGCTCGGCGCCATGCGGATCTCCGAGGAGATCGACGCGCTGGAAGTCATGGGCGTGCCGAGCATGCCGTACCTGGTGACGACCCGGGTGCTCGCCGGCGTCGCCGCGGTGATCCCGCTGTACGCGGTCGGCCTGCTCTCGAGCTACCTCGCGTCGCGGCAGATCACCATCTGGCTCTACGGCCAGTCCGCGGGCACCTACGACCACTACTTCACGCTTTTCCTGCCACCGGGCGACGTTCTCTGGTCGTTCGGGAAGGTGATCGTGTTCAGCGTGCTCGTGATCCTGTCCCATTGCTACTACGGCTTCAACGCCGGCGGCGGCCCGGCCGGCGTCGGCGTCGCGGTGGGCCGCGCGGTGCGGACGTCGATCGTGCTGATCTCGGTGCTGGACTTCTTCTTGTCCCTCGCGATCTGGGGCGCGAACACCACGGTGAGGATTTCGGGATGAGGCGCGAGCTCTGGCAGCGGCTCCGGTACCAGGTGCTGGGGCTCGTCTTCCTGCTCGTCGCCGCGTTGTTCATCACGCTCACCCTCGCCGTGTACCACAAGGTGTTCACGCCGGTGACGCTCGTGAAGCTCGAAACCGACCGGGTCGGCAGCCAGCTGCGCGCCGGCGGCGACGTCAAGGTCCGCGGCATGCTCGTCGGCGAAGTCCGGTCGGTGCTGGCGAAGGGCGACCACGCCGAGCTGGAGCTGGCCCTCGACCCGGGCAAGACGCCCGTCATCCCGGCGAACGTGTCCGCGCGGCTGCTGCCGAAGACGCTCTTCGGCGAGCGGTACGTCGCCCTGCAGCTGCCCGGGAAGGCGGAACGCCCGATCCGGGCCGGCGACGTCATCCCGCAGGACCGCAGCAGCGCCGCGATCGAGCTGCAGAAGGTCCTCGACGACGTGATGCCGCTGCTGCAGGCGGTCCAGCCGGAAAAGCTGTCGAGCACGCTCACCGCGGTGGCGACCGCGCTCGACGGCCGCGGCAAGCAGCTCGGCGAGACCCTGGCCGGGCTGTCGGACTACCTCGGCAAGCTCAACCCGTCGCTGCCGGACGTCAAGGCCGACATCACCGGGCTCGCGAACGTCGCCGCCACCTACGACAAGGCGGCGCCGGACCTGCTGCAGGCGCTCTCCGACCTGACGACCACGAGCCGGACGATCGTCGACCAGCGCGCGCAGCTGAGCGACCTCTACGCGACGGTCACGGCGGCTTCGGTGGACCTCACGAGCTTCCTGCAGGTCAACGAGGACAACCTGATCCGGCTCACCACGGCGATCCAGCCGACCCTGGACGTCCTGGCCAAGTACGCGCCCGAGTACCCGTGCCTGCTGCGGCAGCTCGCCGAGTCGGTGCCGCGGGCGGAGCTGGCGTTCGGCAAGGGCACCGCGCACCCCGAGGTCAGCCGGGTCACCATCGAGTTCGCCGCCGGCCGCGGGAAGTACCTGCCCGGTGTCGACGAGCCGAAGTACGAAGACAAGCGCGGCCCGCGCTGCTACCCGACCGTGCCGAAGCCCGGGGTGTGGCCGCAGTACCCGCCCGACGGCGCCATCAAGGACGGCTCCAGCAAGCCGGCGCCGCCGAAGAACCCGCCCGAGAAGCTGCCCGGCCCGATCACCGCGGGCGGCGGGGCCGTCGGCGGGGACGGCACGATCGTCGGCTCGGCCTACGAGAACGACCTGATCGACCTGCTCGCCTCGCCCGCACTCGGCACCTCGCCGGGTGCCGTGCCGGGCTGGGCCGGCCTGCTCGTCGGGCCGCTCTACCGCGGGGCGGAGGTCGAGCTGAAGTGAGGAGTTTCGTCCCGTCGCTGATCAAGCTCGCGGTGTTCGCCGTCGTCACCGTGCTGTTCACCGGGATCCTCGCGGCCACCATCGCGAACACGAACTTCGGTGAGACGTCGGGGTACCTGGCGAAGTTCACCGACGCGTCCGGGCTCAAGGAAGGCGACGACGTCCGCATCGCCGGGGTCAAGGTCGGCCAGGTCGACACGATCGAGGTGGTCGAGGGCGAGCGGAACCTCGCCGAGGTCCGGTTCGACGTCGAGCACGCCTACCGGCTGCCGGAAACGGTGACCGCGACGATCAAGTACCGCAACCTGGTCGGGCAACGCTACCTCGCGCTCGGCACCGACGTCCCCGGGGACAAGGCGCTGCCCGAAGGCGGCACGATCCCGCCGGAGCGCACGAAACCCGCGTTGAACCTCACCGTGCTCTTCAACGGCTTCAAGCCGCTGTTCAAGGCGCTGAGCCCGAAGGACGTCAACCAGCTCTCGGCCGAGATCATCAGTGTCTTCCAGGGCGAGGGCGGCACGATCACCAGCCTGCTGCGGCACACGGCGTCGCTGACGTCGGCGATCGCGAGCAAGGACCAGGTGATCGGCCAGGTCATCGCCAACCTCAACACGGTGCTCGGCACGGTCAACGCCCGCGGCCCGCAGCTGGGCGACCTCATCGAGCAGACCCAGAAGCTGGTCAGCGGGCTGGCCGAGCAGCGCAAGCCGATCGGCGACGCGGTCAGCGCGCTCGGCGACCTCGCCGTGTCGACCACCGGGCTCCTGGCCGACGCACGCCCGGCGCTCAAGGACGACGTCGCCCGGCTCGGCGTGCTCTCTCAGAACCTCGGCGACTCCGGCGAGCTGCTCAACCACCTCCTCGAGGTGCTGCCGGGCAACCTGCAGAAGTTCACCCGGACCCTGAGCTACGGCAGCTGGTTCAACTACTACCTGTGCGGGATCACCGGCACCATCGGCATTTCCTCGCTCGACATCACCCTGCCGATCATCCCGATCCCCGGCACCCAGCGCGCGGAGAGGTGTGGGCCGTGAAGCCGCTGAAGGAACGCAACCAGGCGATGGTCGGCGCGGTCGCGCTCGTGCTGATCGTGCTCGTCACGGCCACGACGTACTTCTCCGACCAGCTCCCGTTCTTCGGCAACGGCACGACGTACTCGGCGTACTTCGGCGAGTCCGCCGGGCTGGCCGCGGACAACGAGGTCGAGGTCGCCGGGGTCAAGGTCGGCACGGTGTCGTCGGTGAAGCTGGCGGGCAAGCAGGTCCTGGTCAAGTTCCGCGTCAAGGACGTCCGGGTCGGTGACGCGACGACAGCATCAATTGAGATCAAGACGCTGCTGGGGGAGAAGTACCTCGCGCTCGACCCGAAGGGCGGCGGCGCGCAGGAGCCGGACCAGACCATCCCGCAGGCCCGCACGCGCACGCCGTTCCAGCTGCAGGACGCCTTCGAGCAGCTGTCGACGACGGTCGGCGACATCGACACGAAACAGCTCGCGGACAGCTTCAACGCGTTGTCCGACAGCCTCAAGGACAGCCCGCAGTACCTGAAGGACACGCTGACCGGGCTGTCGTCCTTGGCGAAGACGGTGTCCTCCCGGGACGCCGACCTGCACACGCTCCTGGCGAACACCAGCCAGGTCTCGAAGACGCTGTCCGACCGCAACGCCCAGCTGCAGCGCGTGATCAGCGACGGCAACCTGCTGCTCACCGAGCTGCAGAACCGCAAGCAGGCCATCAACGCCCTGCTCACCGGCACCCAGCAGCTTTCGGCGCAGCTGACCGGGCTCGTCCAGGACAACCGCGAGCAGCTCAAGCCGACGCTGGACAAGCTCGGGAAGGTGACCGACATCCTGCAGCGCAACCAGGGCAACCTCGACCAGAGCCTGCAGCTGATGGCGCCGTTCGCCCGCGTCGGCGCGAACGCCACCGGCAACGGCCGCTGGTTCGAGGGCTACCTGTGCGGGCTGCTGCCGCCGACGATCACCGTGGGCGGGCTGCACATCAACCCCGAGGGCTGCACCCCGCCGATCGCGGCGCCGAACCAGGGGGTGGGCCGCCGATGACCATCCACACGGCCCGCGGCCGCAGCCTGGTGACCTGGCTGGCGTTCGCCTGCATCCTCGCGCTGGTCGTCACCGCGGGGCTGTACCTGGTGTTCCGCTCTTCGAACGGCACCAAGCTTTCCGCGTACTTCGGCAAGACCGTCGGGCTGTACGCCGGTTCGTCGGTGCGGGTGCTCGGCGTTCCGGTCGGCGAGGTCACCGACGTCACGCCGCAGGGGGACGCGGTCCGCGTGGACATGCGGGTCGACGACGTGCCGCTGCCGGCCGGCGTCGGGGCCGTCGTCGTCGCGCCGAGCCTGGTCAGCGACCGGTACGTCCAGCTGACCCCGGCCTACGACAGCGGGCCTGTCCTCGCTTCGGGCACGGTGCTCGCGAAGGACCGGACGGCCACTCCGGTCGAGCTGGACGACCTGTATTCGAGCCTCGACAAGCTGTCGACCGCGCTGGGCCCGAACGGTGCCAACAAGGACGGCGCCCTGTCCGGCGTGCTCGACACCGCCGCGAACACGTTGAAGGGCAACGGTGCTTCGCTGAACTCGACGGTCGGGCAGCTGGCCGACCTCGCGAAGACTCTCGACGGCTCGAAGGACGACCTGTTCTCGACCGTGCAGAACCTGAACTCGTTCACCGGCGCCCTGGCTCAGAGCGACCGGCAGCTCAACGAGTTCTACGGCCGCGTCGCCGACGTCAGCCGGTTCCTCGCCGCGGACTCTTCCGAGGTGGGCGCCGCGCTGCAGTCCCTCGGCGGCGCGCTCGGCGACGTCCAGCAATTCGTCAACGACAACAAGACGGCCTTGGAATCCAATGTGGACAAGCTGGCGTCGCTGTCGAAGGTGCTGGTCGACCAGCGCGCCGCGCTCGCCGAGGTGCTCGACATCGCGCCGACCGGCGCCACGAACTTCATCAACTCCTACGACGCGGCGTCAGGCACCATCGCCGTCCGCGACAATTTGAACGAGCTCACCAACCCGCCGATCCTCACCGTGTGCCGGCTGATCAGCGCGGTCACCCCGAAGGAAGTCCCCGACGCACTCGGGAACATCTGCAAGCAGCTCGCGCCGATCCTGGACGGCGCGCTCAAGCTGCCGACGATCCCGCAGGTGCTCAACTCCCTGCAGAACGGGACACTGCCGCCGTTGCCGCTCCCGCTGGTCGACGTGATGGAACAGCTCTCCGGCGGTGCGAAGTGAAGGGGCGCCGGCGGATCGCCGGGGCGCTGGCCGGGGTGCTGGTGCTGGCCGGCTGCAGCGACGGCGGGTTCAACGGCCTCTACGGCACGCCGCTGCCGGGCGGCGCCGACGTCGGCGACCACCCGTACCACGTCACCGCGTTGTTCACCGACGTGCTCGACCTGGTGCCGCAGTCCAGCGTCAAGGTCAACGACGTCGCGGTCGGGCGGGTCGACAAGATCACGCTGACCCCGGACACGCGGTCGGCGCTGGTGGCGATGACCGTCAACGGCGACATCGCGCTGCCCGCCAACGCCCGCGCCGAACTCAAGCAGTCCAGCCTGCTGGGGGAGAAGTTCGTCGAGCTGAGCGTGCCGGCCGCCGAGCCGGCCGCTGGTCGCCTCGCCGACGGCGGCCGGATCCCGCTCGGGCGCACCAACCGCAACCCCGAGGTCGAGGAGGTGCTCGGCGCGCTTTCGCTGCTGCTCAACGGCGGCGGCGTCGAGCAGATCCAGAAGATCAGCCACGAGCTCAACGACGCCCTGTCGGGCAACGAGCCGGAGATCCGCGCGCTGCTGTCCCGGGTGGACGAACTGGCGACCCAGCTCGACGGGCACAAGACCGAGATCCTCCGCGCGATCGACGGCCTCGCGAAGCTGTCCCACACCTTGACGGGCCAGACGCAGAACCTGACGAACGCGCTGGACAACCTCGCGCCGGGCCTGAAGGTCGTCACGGACCAGCGTGACCAGCTCGTGGGCATGCTGACCGCGCTGAACACGTTGTCCGGCGTCGCGGTGGACACCGTGACGAAGAGCCGCGACCAGCTCGTCGCGAACCTCAAGGCCCTGCAGCCCACGCTGGCCAACCTCGGCGAGGCCGGCCAGAACCTGCCGAACGCGCTGCAGATCCTGCTCACCTACCCGTTCCCGGACTACGCGGGCAACGTGATCAAGGGCGACTACGCGAACGTCGAGGCGAACGTGAACCTCGACCTGGACACGCTGATCTCGAACTTCACGAACTCGTCGCAGCCGCCGATCGCGCTGCCGTCCGGGATCGGCGGCCAGCCTGCCGCCGTCGCGCCGCCCCTGCCGCTGCCCGACCTGGGTTCGGTCCCGCCGGCGGCCGGTCCCGGGCTGCTGGGCGGGCTGCTCGGCCTGATCGGGGGCGGCCGGTGACCCGCAAGATCCGGATCCAGCTGTTCGCGTTCGTCGTCATCGCGGTGGTTTCGGTCGTCTACGCCGGCGGCCGGTACGCCGGGCTGGACCGGCTCTTCGGCAACCGCGGTTACGTCGTCACCGCGCAGCTGACCGACTCCGGCGGCGTCTTCGTCAACTCCGAGGTCGCCTACCGCGGGGTCACGGTCGGGCGGGTGACGTCGATGACGCTGACCGAGCACGGCGTCGACGTCGCCCTCGACATCGACTCAGGCGCCCCGGAAATCCCGGCCGACGCGCACGCGCAGGTGGCGAACCGGTCGGCGGTCGGGGAGCAGTTCGTGGACTTGCTGCCCCAGCACAACGGCGGGCCGTTCCTCAAGGACGGCTCGGTGATCACGGCGGACAGGACGTCGTTGCCGCCGTCGCCGGACACCGTGCTCACCCACCTCGACGACCTCGTCGCCAGCGTGCACCCGGATTCGCTGCGGACGGTCGTCGACGAGACGTACAACGCGTTCGCGGGCGCGGGGCCGGAACTGCAGCAGCTGCTGGACAGCACGGGGTCGTTGACGGCGGTGGCCGCCCAGTACGTGCCGCAGACGCAGGGGCTGCTGGCGAACTCGCGGATCGTGCTCGGCACCCAGGAGCGCCAGGCGGCGAACATCACCGACTTCGCTTCGGGGCTGCGCACGATCGCCGGTCAGCTCAAGAAGTCCGATCCGGACCTGCGGCGGGTGATCGCGGAAGCGCCGCGGCTGAGCCGGCAGATCAGCGACGTGCTGGCCGCGTCCGGGACCGATCTGGGGGTGCTGTTCGCCAACCTGCTGACCACCGCGCAGATCACGACGTCCCGGAAGGATTCGCTCGAGGAGCTGCTGGTCGCGTACCCGATCATTTCGGCGTTCTCGCCGTCGACGTCCCCGGACGGCACCGGTCACCTGGGCGTGGTGTTCAACTTCTTCGACCCGGCGTCGTGCACGAAGGGGTATGAGGGGACGAAGCAGCGTCCGGCGAACGACGAGACCGAAGCGCCGGTCAACATGAACGCCTACTGCGCCGAGCCGCCGGGCAGCCCGACCGGGGTGCGCGGGGCGCAGAACGCGCCCTACGCGGGGAAACCGCCGGCGATTCCGGCTGCGCCGCAGCAGCAGGCCGCGCCGGCGCCGCAGCAGCTGCCCGGGATGCTGAGCCTGCTCACCGGGCCGTCGGCGGGCGGGCTGGCCCGGTTGCTGGGCGCGCCGTGAAGCTGCGGTTCCTGGTGGTGTTGGCGGTCTTGTCGGTCTTGGCGGCGGCGTTCTCGGGCTGGTCCTGGTGGCGCGCGGCGGCCGACGATTCCTACGCCCGCGGCCGCGAGCGTGACGCGGCGCTGGCCGCGGCGGGTCCCCAGCTGGTCACGTTGAACACGATCGACTACCGCACGGCGGCGGCGGACGTGGACCGCTGGATCACGGCGACCACGGGCCAGTACGGGAAAGACCTGGCCGGAGACCGCCGGCTGCAGATCGACCGGGCCGCCACGGCCCGCACGGTGTCGTCCGCGTCGCTGGTCCAGGCGGCGGTGACGGAGATCGACGTGCCACGCGGCACAGCGCGGCTCCTGGCCGTGGTGGACGTCCGGGTGTCGACGGGCGGATCTCCCGCCGCACCGCGCTTGAACCGGCTGACGGTGGACGTGTCCCGCGCCCCGGACGGGTGGAAGATCGCGGGCGTCCAGGCGGCGGGCTCATGACCCGGGTACTGGTTCTGGTGGTGGCGCTCGCGTTGGGCTGCACGGCGTGGTTCGGCATCGAAGCGGCCTCCCTGACCCCGGACGACAACCAGGCTTTGGTGGATGTTCCGGCGACCGCCGAGGTCTCGTCTTCGGTGAGTGACGCGGTCAAGGCGGTGTTCTCGTACGACTACGCGAACCTGCCGCGCACCGAGCGGGCGGCTTCGGAGGTCCTGACGGGGGACGCGGTCCGGCAGTACCAGGCCCAGTTCGCCTCGGCCCGCACCCGCGCGACGGCGGAAAAGCTGACCCGCACGACCACGGTCCGGGCGATCGGGGTCCGGTCGTTGCGAGGCGACTCCGCGGATCTGCTCCTGTTCCTGGACCAGCAGACGGTGGCCCAGGGCGGCGGAGCACCGACGTCCTCGGTGGCCCAGCTGGCGGTGACGGCGAAACGGGTCGACGGCCGCTGGAAACTGGCCACCCTGACGGCGCTCTGATGCTGCTAGCCGGTTGCGTCCGACGACAGGAACGAGGACTGACACTTGGCCGCTGATCACTCCTGAATCCGACGGACCGGGCCGCCTGCGCTAGCCGTCCCAGACGGTGGCGCCCTGGCGGAGAACCTCCACATCGGACTGTTC
This sequence comes from Amycolatopsis sp. CA-126428, assembly GCF_002904335.1. Classification (GTDB taxonomy): domain Bacteria; phylum Actinomycetota; class Actinomycetes; order Mycobacteriales; family Pseudonocardiaceae; genus Amycolatopsis. Next base: position 69,736 of record NZ_PPHF01000157.1, read on the forward strand.
CTCGACCGGCCACAGCTCCACCACGTACCGGTAGTGCTCCCCGTACTCGTGGTCGTTCCAGTCCACCGACGGGGGCCCGGCCGGCACGTAGGAAACCCGCGCCCGGTACCGCCCCGGCAGCACCGAAAAGTACTTCTCCTGCGACGGGTAGTCGGCCGGGCCGGAAATCACCAGCCGGCCGCTCGGAACCGGAAGATCCGCTTCCACCACGTGCTCGGCGTCGGACAGCAGAGCAGGCGGCGAGGGCAGCAGGGTCACCGACGACTCCACCAGGTCCGACCGGGCCGTCGCGATCGCGAGACCGCCGGGCTCCACCCCGATCCGGTGGGATTCCACCGCGTCCGAAGTCCACCCGCTGCCCGTCAAGCGGGAACGGGAGTCCCGCACCGAGAACTGACGCTGGTCGGCGTGGACGACGAGATGCACCCTTACCACCCTAGCCAGGACCCGCCCCGAAATGGTATCGACGGCGGGTTTAGCGTTGAGGCCATGACCACTGCTTCCGTCGACGTCGACACGGCCCGCAGCGACTACGCGGCCCTGGTCGGCCGAGGCCTCTCCCTGGACATCACCCGCGGCAAGCCGTCCCCCGAGCAGCTCGATCTCTCGAACGCGCTGCTGTCCCTCCCGGGCGACGGCACCTTCAAGGCCGAGGACGGCACCGACGTCCGCAACTACGGCGGCCTCAACGGCCTGCCGGAGCTGCGCCGCATCTTCGCCCCCGCGCTGCAGGTGCCCGCCGGGCAGCTGCTCGCCGCGGGCAACTCGAGCCTCGAGCTGATGCACGACGCCGTCGTCCAGGCCCTGCTGAGCAAGCTGCCCGGCGCCGAGCGCCGCTGGGCCGACGAGCCGCAGGTCAAGTTCCTCGCGCCGGTCCCGGGCTACGACCGCCACTTCGCGCTCACCCAGCGCTTCGGCATCGAGCTCGTCGGCGTCGCGATGACCGACGAGGGCCCCGACATGGACGTCGTCGAGACGCTGGTCGCCGAAGACCCGGCCGTCAAGGGCATCTGGTGCGTGCCGAAGTACAGCAACCCCACCGGTGTCACGTTCAGTGACGACGTCGTGAAGCGGCTCGCCACCATGCGCACCGCGGCGCCGGACTTCCGGATCTTCTGGGACAACGCCTACGCCGTGCACCACCTCACCGACGCCGAGGCGGAGCTGGCCGACCTGCTGGCCCTGGCCACCGAGGCCGGCCACGCCGACCGCGTCTTCGTCTTCGGCTCCACCTCGAAGATCACCCTCGCCGGGTCCGGCGTCGGCTTCTTCGGCGCCTCCGAGGCGAACCTCGCCTGGTGGACCGGCAACACCGGCAAGCGCACCATCGGCCCGGACAAGGTCAACCAGCTGCGGCACGCGCACTTCCTGAAGGACGAGGCCGGCGTCCGCGCCCACATGCGCAAGCACGCCGAGATCATCGGCCCGAAGTTCGCGGCCGTCGACCGCATCCTCACCGAGGAGCTGGCCGACCTGGCGTCCTGGACCAAGCCGACCGGCGGGTACTTCATCACGCTGACCGTCCCGCAGGGCACCGCGAAGGAGGTCGTGCGGCTGGCGAAGGAGGCCGGTGTCGCGCTGACCCCCGCCGGGGCGACCCACCCGCACGGCGACGACCCGGCGGACGCCGTGATCCGGATCGCGCCGACCTTCCCGAAGCTCACCGAGGTCGAAGAGGCCGTCCGCGCGCTGGCGGTGTGCGTCCGGCTCGCCGTCGCGCAACGCGGCTGACCTGGGGAAACCGAAGTCGATCAAAATTTTTTCCGGTTTGACCGAGCCGGGGGCCGCCCAGGTACGTATGACCGGTGGGTGAGGTGGACGAACTCGTCACGAGAGGACGTCCCCCGGTGTTCGGAAAACGCTACACAGAGCAGCTGATCGAGCGCAGCGCGGAGAACGCGACCGACCGCCGCCGCTTCCTCAAGGCTGCGGGAGCGGCGGGGCTCGGCGTCGCGGGTGCCGGCGCGCTCGGCACGGCGCTGTCACTGGGCCTCGGCTCGGCCGGTGCCACGTCGCAGTACGGAGCGCAGGGAGGTGACAAGGCGAAGGAGGCGGCGAGCGATGCCGCCGTGCTGAACTTCGCCCTGAACCTCGAGTACCTCGAGGCGAACCTGTACTCGTTCGCCGTCTACGGCTACGGGCTGAACGAGAAGTACGTCAACGGTGTCGGCAACCTGGGCAAGGTGTCCGGCGGGCACGCGGTGCAGTTCAAGAGCGAACACACCAAGCAGATCGTCCAGGAGATCGCCGGCGACGAGGTCGCCCACGTGAACTTCCTGCGCAAGGCGCTGGACAAGGCCGCCGTCGCGCAGCCGGAGATCGACTTCCAGAACAGCTTCACCGCGGCCATGCAGGCCGCGGGGGTGATCAAGCAGGGCCAGACGTTCGACCCCTTCGGGAGCGAGAACAACTTCCTGCTCGCCGCCTACCTGTTCGAGGACGTCGGCGTGTCGGCCTACAAGGGCGCGGCGCCGCTGGTGGACAACAAGACGTTCCTCGACGCGGCGGCGGGCATCCTCGCGGTCGAGGCGTACCACGCGGGCATCGTGCGTGGCCAGCTGTTCGAACGCGGCCTCGGCGACATCACGAACAAGATCTCCGACGCCCGCGACAGCCTCGACGGCAAGGCCGACGACGACGAAGGCGTGCTGAAGTACGGCAAGGCGAACCTCGTCCCCGCGGACGCGAACGGCATCGCGTTCGGGCGGTCCGCCGACCGCGTGCTCAACATCGCCTACCTCAACCCGGACAAGGTGACTTCGGGCGGGTTCTACCCGCGCGGCCTCAACGGCGAAATCGCCACCAGCGGTGCGAAGGAGCAGTAGGCACCGGGTGCCGCCGTCGCGGTAACGTCAACGGCGGCGGCACGCGGAGTCGAGGGGGCGCGAAGTGCGGGTACTGGTCGCGGGTGGCGGGATCTCCGGAACGGTTACGGCGATGGCGCTGAAGCTGGCCGGGCACGAACCCGTCGTGTTCGAGGCCCATCCCGCCGGCGGGGACGACGTCGGCGCGTTCCTCACGATCATGCACAACGGCATGGACGCCCTGCGCGCCATCGGCGCCGACGGGCCCGTGATCGACAGTTCCTTCGCCGCGTACGGCGTGGAGCTCGTCGCCCCGACGGGGGAGACCGTCGGGCGGCGCGAGTTCGAAACCGAAGGTCTCGACGGGCCGCGCACCCTCACCCGGGCGACGCTCTACCGCGTCCTGCTGGAGGAGGCCGCGCGCCGCGGTGTCCCGCTGGAGCGCGGGCGCCGGCTGGTGCGCGCGACGCCGGAAGCCGGTGGCGTCACGGCGGAGTTCGCCGACGGCACCACCGCGACCGGTGACGTCCTCGTCGGCGCGGACGGGGTGCGTTCGGTCGTCCGGAAGCTGATCGACCCGGCCGCGGACGAGCCCCGCTACACCGGGCTGACCGTCGTGTACGGCTACACGCGCGCGGGCGGGCTGCCCGCGGCGCCGGGGATCTACCGGATGGTCCGCGGCAGCCGGGCGGCCTTCGGGTTCACCACGGACCCGGCCGGAGCGACCTTCTGGTTCGCCCGCATCCCGGACGCCGAGCGGCCTCGCGAGGAGATCGCCGCGGTCACCACGGCGGGCTGGCGCGAGTTCGCGCACGCGGCGTTCGACGGCGATCCGTTGCCCTGCGCGGACATCATCGCCGCCACCGGGGACGAGGTCTTCGGCGGCCACTCCTACGACGTCCCGGAGACGCGGGTGTGGTCGACGCCCGAGCTGGTCCTCGTCGGGGACGCCGCGCACGCCGCGTCCCCGGCCGCCGCCCAGGGCGCCTCGATGGCCATCGAGGACAGCGTGGTCCTCGCGCAGTGCCTGCGTGACCGGCCGGACCCGGCATCGGCGTTCGCGGCGTACGAAAACCTGCGCCGCGAGCGGGTGGAGAAGCTGGTGGCGGCGAGCGCGGGCCAGGACGTCGGCGAGGAAAGCGGCTGGCTGTACGCCCACCACATCGACTGGCAAACAAAGATCATCGTTTAGGGGTCTGCCGCGGCTTGTCGTGAGTGGTAAAGGGGGTTCTAACCCGCGTTACCACTCACGACCGGGAGCCGCAGGAGTCGCGGACCACGAGCTTCGTCGGCAGCAGCACCGGTTCCGGGGTCGTCGCGTTCTCGAGCATCGCCAGCAGCGCGCCGGCCGCCGCCGTGCCGAAGCCCGGCTTGTCCTGGGCCACCGTGGTGAGCGCCGGGTCCACCAGGGAGGCCACCTCGATGTCGTCGAACCCCACCACGGCCAGGTCCGCCGGCACCCGCAGCCCGGCCGCGCGGGCCGCCAGCAGCGCGCCGACCGCCATCTCGTCGCTGGCCGCGAACACCGCCGTCGGCGGCTCCTTGCGGGCCAGCAGCCGGCGCATGCCGACGAACCCGCTCTCGCGGTAGAAGTCGCCGCCGATCACGAGGTCCTCCGCCACCGGCAGCCCGGCGTCGGCCAGCCCGCGCCGGTACCCCTCGGTGCGGGCCGTGGCCGGCGCGTTGCCGCGGGGACCGGTGATCGTCGCGATCCGGCGGTGCCCGAGCGCGGCCAAGTGCCGGACGGCTTCCGCCGCGCCTCCCGCGTTGTCCGAGGTCACGTGGGTGGCCCGCGGCCCGGACAGGGCGACGTCCAGTGCGACGCACGGCAACCCGGACTGGGCGAACGCGGTGAACGCGTCGGCGTCCGTCCCGCTGTCGATGAGCACCAGCCCGGCCAGGTGGTGCCGGCGGGTCATGCTCACGTAGCCGATCGGGTCGGCCAGCGAAACGCCGGGGTGGCGCTCGCGGGCGTCGTCGCTCGTCGCGAGCATCAGCAGGTGGTAGCCGTGCGAGCTCAACGCGGACTTGAGGCCCAGCAACAGGTCCTGCAGGAACGGGTGCCGCCAGCCGGGCCGCCGGTGGTCGGTGTCCCAGACCAGCCCGACCATCGCCGACTGCTGCCGCGACAGCGCGCGCGCCGACTCGTTCGGCGAGAAATCGAGGTCCCGCGCCACGCGTTCGACGCGTTCGCGCGTCGTCGCGCTGACCGTGGCGGGGCGGTTGAACACCCGCGACACAGTGGCGACGGAAACCCCGCAGAGCTGGGCAACCTCGCGGGCGGTGACCATGGCAATCTCCGTTCTTGTAACCGGTTACATCTGTAGCACACCACCTGGGACTGCGTAAACGCCGGGAGGCGTTACTGTTTTGTTACTTGACGGCACCGTGCTGGGAGCGCTCTCATGGGACCCGCGTTTTCCGACCGGCCCGCAGAACAACGGAGATCTCATGCGCCCGAAAACGACAACCCGCCGGATCCGCCTGCTCGCGGGGGTGGGTGCCGCCCTGGTCGCGCTCACCGCGCTGAGCGCGTGCGGCGACAGCGGTGCCGCCGGTGGCAAGGTCAAGCTGAGCCTCGGCCTGTTCGGCAACTTCGGCTACACCGACCTGATCAAGGAGTACCAGGCGGCGCACCCGGACATCGAGATCACCGAGCGGACCGCCGCCTACTCCGACCACCACAAGAACCTCGCCGCGCACCTGGCCACCGGCGCCGGCGCCGCGGACGTCGAGGCCATCGACACCGGTTACGTCGCCCAGTTCAAGGCGACGCCGGACAAGTTCGTCGACCTCAACACCGTCGGCGGCGACAAGCTCAAGGACCGCTGGCTCGGCTGGAAGTGGGCCGCGTCGCTGGCCAAGGGCGGGCAGCAGATCGGCTACGGCACCGACGTCGGCGGCCTGGCCATCTGCTACCGCCGCGACCTGTTCGAGCAGGCCCAGCTGCCCGCCGACCGCGACGCCGTCTCCGCGCTCTGGCCCACCTGGCAGGCGTTCTTCGAGACCGGCAAGCGCTTCCAGGCGAAGGCGCCGAACGGCGTCAAGTTCATGGACGGCGGCCCGACCGTGCTCAACGCGATCGTCGGCCAGGCCCCGCAGGGCTACTACGACCAGAACGACAAGGTCATCGTGGGCAGCAACCCGGCCCTGCGCCAGGGCTGGGACCTCGTCGCCGACGCGGTCAAGGCGAACCTGAGCGCCGGCCTGCTCTACAGCACGCCGCAGTGGAACACCGGCTTCACCCAGGGCCAGTTCGCCACCGTCACCTGCCCCGCGTGGATGATGACCAAGATCAAGGACCAGGCGCCGGACACCGCGGGCAAGTGGGACATCGCGAGCGTGCCCGGCGGGGGCGGCAACTGGGGCGGCTCGTACCTGACCGTGCCCAAGCAGGGCAAGCACACCAAGGAAGCCGCCGACCTCGCCGCCTGGCTGACCGCGCCCGAGCAGCAGGCGAAGGTCTTCACCAGCAAGGGCCTGCTGCCGTCGGCGCCGTCGCTCTACGACGACCCGAAGATCACCGGCTACACCAACCCGTTCTTCAACAACGCCCCGGTCGGCAAGCTCTTCACCGACGCGGCGAAGAAGCTGAACCCGCAGTACCAGGGCCCGAAGGCCGGCGACGTGCAGACCGAGTTCGGCAACGCGATGCAGCGCGTCGAGCAGGGCAAGCAGGACGGCGCGGCGGCGTGGCAGCAGCTGGTCGGTGACGTCGCGAAGATCAAGTGATGGCCGGCACCACCACGCTGACCTTCGCCGAACGGCGGCAGAAGTGGGACGTCAAGCTGTCGCCGTTCGGGTTCATCAGCCCGTACTTCCTGATCTTCGGCGTCTTCGGGCTGTTCCCGCTGCTGTACACGGCCTTCGTGTCGCTGCAGAAGCGGAACCTCATCGACGCCGAAGGCGCGCAGTTCATCGGGTTCGGCAACTACGAGCAGCTGCTGTTCCACGACCCGTACTTCTGGAACGCGATGGGGAACACGGTCAGCCTGTGGCTGCTGACCACGATCCCGCAGATCCTGTTCGCGCTCGGCATCGCGCACCTGCTCAACCGCCGGCTGCGCGGGCGGACGATGTTCCGGATGGGGATGATCCTGCCCAACATCACCTCGGTGGCGGCGGTGACGATCATCTTCGCGCAGCTGTTCGGCCGGGACTTCGGGTTGATCAACTGGGTGCTGAGCTGGTTCGGCGGCGGGCACGTCGACTGGCAGGCCGGCACGGCCAGCTCGCACACCGCCATCGCGTCGATGGTGGTGTGGCGCTGGACCGGCTACCACGCCCTGATCTTCCTGGCGTCGATGCAGGCGATCCCGTCGAGCATGTACGAGGCCGCCACCCTCGACGGCGCCAAGGGGTGGCAGCAGTTCTGGCGGATCACCGTGCCGCTGCTGCGGCCGCAGATCATCTTCTCCACGGTGATCGCGACGACCGGCAACATGCGGCTGCTCGCCGAGCCGCTGCTGTTCAACCCCGGCACCGCGGCGGCGACCGGCGGGTCGGACCGGCAGTTCCAGACCGCCGCGCTCTACCTCTACGAACAGGGCTTCACCAAGTACGACTTCGGCTACAGCTCGGCGATCGCGCTGATCCTGGCCGTGGCCACGATGCTCGTCGCGGGCCTGTCGTACCTGGTGACCCGGCGCATCCAAACGGACTGAGGAGCGGACATGACCACCGTGCTGACCCCGGCGGCGCCCGCACCGCCCGGCGCTTCGCCCGGCCGGATGCGGCGCATCGGGCAGCGTGTCACCAGCCCGTGGACCTACGCCGCGCTGATCGCGATCCTGGCCGGCTCGGCGTTCCCGGTGTACTGGTCGTTCGTCGTCTCCTCGCAGACGACGGAGGCGGTCGGGAGCGTGCCGCCGGTACTGGTGCCGGGCGGGCACCTGTTCGAGAACATCGCTCGCGTCTTCGACCAGACGGACTTCGCGCTGGCGCTGGGCAACTCGCTGATCGTCGCGGGCACGATCACCGTGTCGGTGGTGCTGTTCTCGACGCTGGCCGGGTTCGCCTTCGCCAAGATGCGGTTCCGCGGGCGGACCGCGCTGCTGCTCGTCGTGGTCGCCACCCAGGCGATCCCGACCGAGCTGGGCGTCGTGCCGCTGTACATGATGATGGCCGACTTCGGGTGGGCCGGGCAGCTGCAGGCGGTGATCGTGCCCGGCCTGGTCACCGCGTTCGGCGTGTTCTTCATGCGCCAGTACTTCGAGCGGGCGCTGCCGCTGGAGCTGCTGGAAGCCGGCCGGATGGACGGCTGCGGTTCGCTGCGGCTGTTCTGGCACGTGGCCCTGCCCGCCGCCCGCCCGGCCGCGGCGGTGCTCGGCCTGTTCACCTTCATGCAGGCCTGGAACGACTTCTTCTGGCCGCTGGTGGTGCTGGTGCCGGAGAACCCGACCGTCCAAACCGCACTGTCCACACTGGCCAGTGGCTACACCACCGACTACACGCTCGTGCTCACCGCCGCCACCATCGGCACCGTCCCCGTCCTCATCGTGTTCCTGCTGTTCGGCCGCCAGATCGTCGGCGGCATCATGCAGGGCGCGCTCAAGGGCTGACCCCCGGAGTTCACCGTGACCAGCAGTTTCCCGCCCGGCTTCCGCTGGGGCGTCGCGACCTCGGCGTTCCAGATCGAGGGCGCCACCACCGCGGACGGCCGCGGACCGTCCATCTGGGACACCTTCGCGGCGGTCCCCGGCGCGGTGGCCGGCGGCGACACCGGCGAACCGGCGGCCGACCACTACCACCGCTGGCGCGACGACCTCGGCCTGCTCGCCGGCCTGGGCGTCGACTCCTACCGGTTTTCGGTGTCCTGGCCGCGGATCCAGCCGGACGGGCACCGCCTGGAGCGCCGGGGCCTCGGCTTCTACCGGCAGCTCGTGGAGGGGCTGCGGGAGCGGGGGATCGAGCCGTTCCTGACGCTGTACCACTGGGACCTGCCGCAGGCGTTGGAGGACGTGGGCGGCTGGCGGTCCCGCGACACGGCGTTCCGGTTCGCCGAGTACGCGGCGCTGGTGCACGAGGAGCTGGGCGACGTCGTCGACCACTGGACGACGCTGAACGAGCCGTACCCGTGCGCGGTGGCCGGGTACGGCGAAGGCCGTCACGCGCCGGGAGCCCGGGAGGGGCACGGCGCGCTGGCGGCCGCCCACCACCTGCTGCTGGGCCACGGCCTGGCGGTGCGGGCGATGCGCGAGCGGGCGGCGCTGCCGCACCAGTTCGGCATCGTCCTCAACCAGTCGCCGGTGGTGCCGGTGTCGTCCTCGCCCGCCGACACCGCGGCGGCCGCGCGGCAGGACACCCTGCTGCGCCGCCAGTTCACCGACCCGCTGTTCGGCGGCCGCTACGCACCGGGCCTGCCGGCGATGTTCGACGGGGTGTCGGACTTCTCGTTCCGCCACGACGACGACCTCGAGACGATCGGGGCTCCGCTGGACTACCTGGGCGTGAACTACTACTACCGCCTGCACGTCGCGGACGCCCCGCACCGCGAACCGGACCCGGCCCGGCGGACGGTGACCGACATCGGGGTGGACACCACGCAGCTGCCGGACGACGTCCCGCGCACCGGGATGGGCTGGCCGGTCGAGCCGGAGGGCCTCACGGAAGCGCTGGTCGGCCTGCACAACCGCTACGCGGGGCTGCCCCCGGTGTACGTCACGGAGAACGGGTGCGTGTACGCGGACCGGAGCGATTTCGCGGACTACGAGCGCATCAGCTTCTTGAGCGAGCACCTCGAGGCGGCCCGCGCCGCCGCGACGGCCGGGGTGGACCTGCGCGGCTACTTCTGCTGGTCGCTGCTGGACAACTTCGAGTGGGCGCACGGGTACAAGCACCGGTTCGGGTTGATCCACGTCGATTACGGGACGCAGGAGCGGACCCCGAGGTCGAGTTACCGCTGGTACCGCGACTTCATCGCGGCCCAGCGGGGCTGACGCCGAAAGGCGCCCCCCTCCCGTCCGCCATCGGGCGGTGTCGACCCGCCCCGGGGAGCCGGACAATCCGGGCAGGACGATTCCGGCCGCTCCGAGGGGAAGGGCGCGCGATGCTGGTGATCGACACCGACGACGTGGACCGGGCCGAGGCGTTCGACTACTACCGGCACGCCCTGGCCGGCGCGGCCATGGGGATGGAGCTCCGCACGGACCGGCCCGCGGACTTCCGGGCGCGCCTGTGCGCGGTCGACCTCGGCGGCGTGGTGCTGATGTCCGTCCGGTCGGCGTCGGGGGCCTTCGAGGTCGCCCGGACGCGGGCCTCGATCGGCCGGTCGGACCCCGAGGCGTTCCGGGTCCTGCTGGGGGTCGACGGCCGCAACGTGTTCCGGCACTGCGGGCGCAGCACCGTCGTGCGGCCCGGCGACATGGCGCTGTACGACAGTTCCCGGACGTTCGAGGGCCGCCGTGAACCCGGGGCCGGCGGCACCGAGCACATCGTCGCGGCGACGTTCCCCCGCAGCGCCCTCCCGGTGGACCCGCGCGAGCTGCGGGGCGAGTGCCTGCCGGCGGGCGGCGTGGGCACGCTGGTCCGCACCTTCCTCGCCGAGGTCGCGGGCGCCGCGGTCGCGGGCCGGGACGCCGGGCAGCGGCTCGCCTGCGCCTGGCTGGACCTGCTGACCGTGCACCTGGGCGACCTGCTCGACCCGGTCCCGGCCCGCGACGCCGCCGACCGCACGCTGTTCCTCCGGATCGGGAAGTTCATCGACACGCACCTGGCCGATCCGGCCCTGACCCCGGACGCCGTCGCCGCGGCGCACTTCATTTCACCGCGCACGCTGCAACGGCTCTTCGCCCGGCACGACGCCACCGTCGCGGCCCGGATCCGCCAGCGGCGCCTGGCCCGCTGCCGCGAAGACCTGCGGGACCCGGCGCTGGCCGGCCTCACCGTGCGGGCCATCGCCGCCCGCTGGGGGTTCCCGGACCAGGCCCAGTTCAGCCGCGTCTTCCGCCGGACCTACGGCACCACCCCGCGGGCCTGGCGCGCCGGCGCACAGGGGTGACGCCGGCCGCCAACTCCGTGACGCGCAATGCCGAACCCCGGGTCCGCGCGGTCACCCAGACTGGGCGGGTCCGAATTGCGAGGGAGGAACGCCATGCGCAAGCCCCTGTACGCCCTGCTGGCCGCGGTGGTGCCGGCGATGCTGGTCACGGCGGTGTCGCCCGCCGCGGCAGCGCCGGCGGCGGCCGCGGAGGTCGCCTGCACCAGCTTCTCGAACGTGTGGATCGGCGCGTCGTACTACATGCACGTGCCGTCGACGGCCTGGAACTCGTTCAACCACGACTGCGTCGTGGTGCGGGGACACGAGAACGTCGCCGTGCTGGCCCTGCAGGAGAGCCTGAACGCCTGCTACGGCCAGGGGCTGACGCCGGACTCCCGCTTCGGTCCGCTGACCGAGCAGGCGGTGCGCAACGCCCAGCACACGATCAACAGCTACCTGACCGAACCCGCGCTCGCCGAGGACGGCCGGTTCGGCCCGCAGACCAGCGCCCGCTTCGAGTTCCAGGCGTACGACCACGCGAACGCCGGGCACCACGAACACTGGTGCGACTACCGCCACTGACCTACTTCCGGTACAGGCCCTCGATGTCGTCGGCGTAGTTCTTCGTGACCACGTTGCGCTTCAGCTTCAAGCTCGGCGTGATCTCGCCACCGGCCTCGGTGAAGTCGTTCGCCAGCACGGTGAACTTCTTGATCGCCTCGGCCTTGGACACCGACTTGTTCGCCTCGTCCACCGCGGCCTGGATCTCCGCGAGCAGGTCGGCGTCCGAAGCCAGCTCCGCGACCGTGGCCGCGGCGGGCTTGCCGTGCTGGGACTTCCAGGACGGGAAGTACTCCTCGTCCACCGTCACCAGGGCCGCGATGAACGGGCGCTGGTCGCCGACGACCATGGCCTGGCTGATCAGCGGGGACGCCTTGATCGTGTCCTCGAGGCCGGACGGGGCGACGTTCTTGCCGCCCGCCGTCACGATGATCTCCTTCTTGCGGCCGGTGATCTTCAGGAACCCGTCCCGGTCGAGCTCGCCCAGGTCGCCGGTGTGGAACCAGCCGTCGGTGAGCGCTTCCTTCGTGGCGACGGGGTTGTTGTAGTAGGCCCGGAACACGACGTCGCCCTTGAGCAGCACCTCACCGTCGTCGGCGATGCGGACCGAGGTGCCGTTGACCGGCTTGCCGACCGTGCCCACGCGGAACGCCGTCTGCGTGTTGACGTTCGCCGCCGCGGACGTCTCGGTGAGGCCGTAGCCCTCGAACACCGGGACGCCGATGCCGCGGAAGAAGTGCGCCAGCCGCGCACCCAACGGCGCGCCGCCCGAGACCGCCGCGACGCAGCGGCCGCCGAGGGCCGCGCGCAGCTTGCCGTAGACCAGCTTGTCGAACACCAGGTGCTTGAGCTTCAGCCCGAGCCCGGCGCCGCCGGAGTCCTGCGCCTCGCTGTAGGCGACGGCGGTGGCCTCGGCGGCGTCGAAGATCTTGCCCTTGCCTTCGCTGTGGGCCTTCTGCTTCGCCGAGTTGTAGACCTTCTCGAACACGCGCGGCACCGCGACGACGAACGTCGGCCGGAACGTGCCCAGGTCGGCGACCAGGTTCTTGACGTCCGGGGTGTGCCCGAGGGTGACGCGGGCGGTCAGCGCGGTGACGGCGATCGCGCGGGCCAGCACGTGCGCCAGCGGCAGGAAGCACAGCAGCGAGTTGCCCTGCTCCATCAGCTGCGGGAACGCCTCGATGTCGGCGCGGATCTCGGCCAGCAGGTTCCGGTGGGTCAGCTCGACGCCCTTGGGGCGGCCGGTGGTGCCGGAGGTGTAGACGATGGTGGCCAGCTCGTCCGCGGACACCTCGCGCCGCCGGTCGTGCAGCTCGTCGTCCGACAGCGAAGCGCCCAGCGCGGACAGCTCTTCGACGGCGGGGGAGTCGCCCTCGATCTGCCACGTGCTGGCCAGGTCGGTGAGCCGGTCCCGGATCGATTCGAGCGCCGCGGCGTGGCCGTTCGTCTCGACGAACACGCCCTTGGCGGCCGAGTCGGACAGGATCCAGTGCACCTGTTCGGGCGAGGACGTGTCGTAGATCGGGACGGTGACCGCGCCGGCCGCCCAGATCGCGAAGTCGATCAGCGTCCACTCGTAGCGGGTCTTCGACATGATCGCGACGCGGTCGCCGCGGCCGATCCCGGCCTTGGCCATGCCCTTGGCCACGGCCAGTACCTCGGCCGCGAACTCCTTGGCGGTCACGTCCAGCCAGCTGCCCTCGACCTGGCGGCGGAAGCTCACCACGTCGGAGAACCGCTCGGCGTTCGCCCAGACGACGTCGGACATGTTTTCGTCGTCGGCCACCGGCTTGCCGGCGGGAGCGCTGTATTCGCGCACGTGGACCTCCGTGTTCAACGCGTGCGGCAGGTGACACCGCTGTTACCCGCCAGTCAACTTAGCGTGGTGAGCACCTTAAGACCATGCTGATCGGCGCCGCGAGGCGAGGGCGTGACATTCTTCGCACGTGAACGCGCCACCCTCACTCGACATCGTCGACGAGACGTTCCTCGCCGTTCCGCCCGCCACCGTGGCCGCGGTCTTCGCCGAGCCGGCCTCCTGGCGGCGCTACTGGCCCGACCTGGTCCTCGAGGTCTACACCGACCGGGGGGACAAGGGCCTGCGCTGGACGGTGACGGGGGCGCTCGTCGGTACGATGGAGGTCTGGCTCGAGCCGGTGCTCGACGGCACCCTGCTGCACTACTTCCTGCGGGCGACCCCCGCCGACGCGGCCGGGACGCCCCGGGAGCTGGCGCCACGCGACCTGCGGCGGGAGTTCGACCGGCGGGCCCGCGCGGCCAAGGCGATCGCGCTCGGGCTCAAGGAGATCCTGGAGGACGGGCGCGAGCCCGGCGTCCCTCCGCGCGGCGAAGGCAGTGACGTCGAAAGCTAGGGGGAGCACCGGTGCGGGTACACGTCGTCTCGGACGTGCACGGCAACGCGGACGCGTTGAAGCGGGCGGGCGACGGGGCGGACGCCCTGGTCGTGCTCGGCGACCTGATCGACTTCGTCGACTACCACGACTACGAAAAGGGCATCATGGGTGCCCTGTTCGGCCCGGAGAAGGTCGGCGAGTTCGCCCGCCTGCGCCGTGAAGGCACCCGTGACGAAACCGTTGCCTTCTCGCGCACGCTCTGGGCCACCCTCGACGACCCGGGAGCCGCGGTCGACGAGGCGATCCGCGCCCAGTACGCGACGTTGTTCGCGGCGATGACCGCGCCCACCTACGCCACGCCGGGCAACGTCGACACCCCGGCGCTGTGGCCGGAGTTCGCCGGCGAGGGCGTCCGGGTGCTCGACGGCGAGGTGGCGGAGATCGGCGGCCTGCGGTTCGGGTTCGTCGGCGGCGCGCTGCTGCCCGACGGCGTCGTCCCGCGGCCCCGCAAGGGCGCCGCCTGGCGGCCCTACCTGCGGGATCGCTCGGACTACGACCGGAGCGTGGCCGCGCTCGAGCAGGTCGACGTCCTCTGCACGCACGGCCCGCCCGCGCTGCCGGAGCTGACCTACGACGTCGTCGCGCGCCGCAGCGAGATCGGCTCGACGGCGCTGCTGGAGCTGATCCGCGCCCAGCGGCCGAGGTGGTCGGTGTTCGGGCACGTGCACCAGCCCCTCGCGGCGCGCGCCCGGGTCGGCCTGACCGAGTGCCGTAACGTGGGTCACTTCAAGGAGACCGGGCAGCCCTACGTGCTGCGCTGGTGACCAACCGCGGCGGCTACGCTTCGACCCATGGCCGAGCAGTCCACACAGTCCATCGAGGTCGACGCCGAGCCCAGCCGGGTGATGGCCGTGATCGCCGACTTCCCCGCGTACCCGGAATGGGCCAAGGCCGTCCGGCAGGCCGAGGTCCTCGACACCGACGCCGAGGGCCGGGCCAAGCAGGTCAAGCTGACCTTGGACGCGGGGCCGATCAAGGACGTCTACACCCTCGAGTACGACTGGGACGATGACGGCCTCGGCGTCAGCTGGCACCTGGTCAAGGGCCAGATGCAGAAGGCGCAGAACGGCCGCTACGCGCTGGCCGACCTCGGCGGCCGCACGCGGGTCACCTACACGCTGTCGGTCGAGCTGGCGCTGCCGATGATCGGCCTGCTGCGCCGCAAGGCCGAGAAGATGGTCATGGACACCGCGCTGAAGGAGCTCAAGAAGCGGGCCGAGGGCTGACGTGCGGATCCTGCTGTGCACCGGCAAGGGGGGTGTCGGGAAGACCACGCTGGCCGCGGCCACCGGCGCCGCCCTCGCCGCTCGCGGCAGGAAGACCCTCGTCGTGTCCACGGACCCGGCGCACTCGCTCGGTGACGCCTTCGGGCACCGCCTCGGCGCCGAACCGTCCGAAGTGGACACCCTCCTTTCGGGCGTGCAGGTCGACTCGCGCACCCTGGTGGACACGAGCTGGGATCGGCTGCGCGGCGAGCTGCGGACGGTGCTGGCCGGTGCGGGGCTCGACATGGTGGACGCCGAAGAGCTCACCGTGCTGCCCGGTGTCGACGAGCTGCTCGCCCTCACCGAGGTCCGCCGGCTGGCCGAGGACGGGCCGTGGGAGACCGTCGTCGTCGACTGCGGGCCGACGGCCGAGACGCTGCGCCTGCTCGCCCTGCCCGAGGCCGTCTCCGGTTACCTGACGCGGGTGTTCGGGCCGCGCGGCCGGGTCACGGACTCGGTGCGCCGCCTCGGCGCCCACCTCGACGGCCTGCGCGGGCTGCTCACCGACCCGTCGGTGACGACGGTCCGGCTGGTCCTGACGCCGGAGCGGGTGGTCGTCGCCGAGGCGCGGCGCACGCTCAGTTCCCTGGCCCTGCGCGGCATCGCCGTCGACGGGCTGATCGCCAACCGGCTGATGCCCGCGCCCGGCATCTGGCGCGGCGGCGCCGCGTCCTGGCTGCGCACCCGGCGGACGCAGCAGGACGCCGTGCTCGCCGAACTCGCCGCGGCCGGGATCGCGCCGGTCGCCCGGGTCGAGCACCGCGCCGTCGAGCCGGTCGGGCTGCCCGCGCTGCTGGAGATCGCCGCCGAGCTTTACGGGAGCGAAGACCCCCTCGCGGGCAACGGCGCTCCCGTCACCCCGCTGCTGAGGGTGCGGCCGGCCACCGGCGGGTACACCCTGCGCGTCGCGCTCCCGCTGGCGCGGGACGCCGAGGTCGACCTCGCCCGCGTCGACGACGACCTGGCGATCACCGTGGACGGCTTCCGCAGGCTCATCGCCCTGCCGGAGCCGCTGCGGCCGTGCCGGATCACCGGCGCGGAATCCGACGCCGACGGCCTGGTCGTGCACCTGGCCGGGAACCGGGGACGCGGGTGAGCGAAGAGGAACACGGGCCGCGCCTGACGGAGGAGATCCGCCTGCTCGCCGAGCTGGTCGCGGAGAAGGCGGCGCCGTGGCTCGAAGGGCTGCTCGCGGCCGGGCACGGCAGCTTCTTTTCGGGGGTTCCGGGTGGCGAAGCCCCCGGTGGTTACAGCCCCCCTGACGAGGCGAAACCGGACGGTTCGGCGTGCGGCTGGTGTCCGCTCTGTGCGATCGTCGCGGTGGTGCGGGGGGAACGGCCCGAGCTGGTCGCGCGGCTGGCCGAGCAGCTCGCGCAGCTGGTCGCCCTGCTGCGCGCGGTGCTCGCGGACCGGTGGGAGCCGGAGGAGGGCGTGCACATGCCCGGGTTCCGGCCCGCGGCGCGGCCCGCGCCGGACGCCACGGCGCCGGCCAGGGTGCAGCACATCGCCGTCCGCAGGCGCGACGAGTGGGAGAGCTGAGTGCGGACGATAGGGGTGGACGTCGGCGGGACGAGCATCCGGGCCGGCGTGGTGGACGAACGCGGCTCCCTGCTCGACACGGCCCGCGTCGCGACGCCGACCGAGGAAGGCGCCCTCGAGGACGCCATCGCCGGCGTGGTCGAGGACCTGCGCAACCGGCACGAAGTGGCCGGGGTCGGGCTCGCGGTGGCGGGTTTCGTGGCGCGCGACCGCCGGTCGGTGATGTTCGCCCCGCACCTGGCGTGGCGCGGCGCCCCGGTCGCCGACCGGATCGAAAAGCGCGTCGGCCTGCCGGTGCTGCTGGAGCACGACGTCAATTCGGCGATCGTGGGCGAGCACCGCTTCGGCGCGGCCCGCGGCGCCCAGGTGGCGGCCCTGGTGGCACTGGGCACGGGCATCGGCGCCGGGCTGCTGCTGGACGGCAAGCTGTATCGGGGCGCGTACGGCGTCGCGCCGGAGCTGGGCCACTTGACGGTGGTCCGCGGCGGCCGCCCGTGCCCGTGCGGCAAGTACGGCTGCTGGGAGCGGTATTGCAGCGGAACGGCCCTGGCGGCCACGGCGGTGGAGCTGCTGGCGCGGCACCCGGGCCGGTCGACGGTGCTGGCCCCGCAGGTCGCGGGCGACCCGGGCTCGGTGACGGGCCGCCGCGTGGCGGGCGCGGCCCGCGACGGCGACCCGATCGCCCAGCTGGCGATGGCGGAGCTGGCCAAGTGGCTGGGCGAGGGCCTGGCCCTGGTGGCGGACGTGTTCGACCCGGAGATCATCGTGATCGGGGGCGGCGTGTCGGAGTCGGCGCCGCTGTTCTTGGACGAGGCTCGGGAACACTACGCGGCGACGATCACCGGGGCGCGGCACCGGCCGTTGGCAAGGATCAGGACGGCCCACCTCGGCGACGACACGGCGATCGTCGGTGCGGCGGCTCTGGCTCTGGAAGCGGCGAAGACTCTGGTCTGACCTGGTCTGGGGAGGCGGGAAAGCGTGCCCTGACCCGGTGCCGCCGGCCGTGTTCTGGCTTCGGATCGGGGTTGCGGGGGGTGTGGGCCCCGTTCACGTTCCGGTCCGTCTGCTGCCGTGGCCTTTCCCGCGAGCTGGACTCACCCGCTCTTCGCCGGCGGCCGGCGGGAGGGAGCCCCGGCGGTCGTCGGGAGCTAGCCTCGGCTTCCGTTGAGAGGTGGTCCGCGGCCGACCTGTGACACGCTGGACACGTGAGCCTGCCGTCCGCCAGCGTCTTCGTCCGCTGTTCCTGCGGGCATCTGCACTGGGGTCGCTACGGTGCCGCGGGTCTGCTGCTCGTCGATCCCGCCCGCGGTGTGCTCCTGCAGCGCCGCGCCTGGTGGGTGCACCACGGCCGCACCTGGGCGTTGCCCGGCGGGGCCATCGAAGCCGGCGAAACCGCCGTCGGCGCGGCCACGCGGGAAGCCTTCGAAGAGGCCTCCGTCCCCGCCGAGGCCTTCCGTGCGGTCTCCGCCTCCGTCGTCGATCATGGCGACTGGAGCTACACCACCGTCCTGGCCCTCGCCGACGGCGCCGAGGCGCGGGTCGCCAACACCGAAAGTGCGGAGGTGCGCTGGGTGGATCCCGACGACGTCCCCGGTTACCCCCTTCACCGCGATTTCGCCGCCGCGTGGCCGGACCTGCGCGACCGGGTCGGCCGCGAACTCGTCCTGGTCGTCGACGCCGCCAACGTCGTCGGCTCGCGTCCGGACGGCTGGTGGCGCGACCGGCACGGCGCCGCCGAGCGGCTCCGCGACCGGCTCGCCAAGCTCGCCGAAGCCGGCGTGCCCGACCCGGACGACGCCACCGTGACCTGGTGGCCGCGGATCATCCTGGTCGTCGAAGGGCAGGCCAAGCGGGTCACGTCGGCCGCGGGTGTCGAGGTCGTCGCCGCCGACACCGACGGTGACTCGAAGATCGTCGAGGTCGTCGCGCAGCAAACAGCGAGCGTCCTGGTCGCGACGGCCGACCGTGAGCTGAAGAGGCGCGTCGAAGCGCTCGGCGCCTCGATCCTCGGCCCCGGCACGCTCCGCCGGCAGCTCGACGAGCTTTAGTCCTTCGCGATCCCGTCGCGCATCTCGGCCACCAGCGACGCGACGACGGCCTTGAGGCTGCCCTTGTGCCGCTCCGCGACGGCCCGCTGCCGCCGGTAGCTCGGCCCGTAGCGCAGGATC
The DNA here is from genome assembly GCF_002904335.1 of Amycolatopsis sp. CA-126428. Classification (GTDB taxonomy): domain Bacteria; phylum Actinomycetota; class Actinomycetes; order Mycobacteriales; family Pseudonocardiaceae; genus Amycolatopsis. The sequence continues at coordinate 88,465 of NZ_PPHF01000157.1, forward strand.
GTCTCGACGTCCCGCAGCTCGGCGACGCAGTCCAGCCGCCGCGCCACCGGCTCGAGCCGGTCCAGCAGGTCGGCCACGTCGTCGGTGACCAGCCGCTCGCGCCCGGCCGCGTCCAGGATGATGATCGCGTCCGTGCCGTAGCGGGCCGCGCGCCACTTGTTCTCCTGGACGTGCCACGGCGGCAGCGTCGGGAGGATCTCGCCGTCTTCCAGGCGCTCGACGAAGTCGTCCACCAGGCACTGGGTCAGCGCCGCGATCGCGCCGACCTCCTCCAGCGTCGGCAGGCCGTCGCACACACGCATCTCGATCGTGCCGAGCTTCGGCGACGGCCGGATGTCCCAGCGGATCTCCGAGAAGCTGTCGATCACGCCGGTCGTGAACATGTCCTCGACGTAGCTCTCCAGCTCCGCCCACTTCCGGAACTGGAACGGCAGCCCGGCCGTCGGCAGCTGCTGGAACATCAGCGCCCGGTTCGACGCGTACCCGGTGTCCTCGGCACCCCAGTACGGCGAAGACGCCGACAGCGCCTGCAGGTGCGGCGCGTAGTTGAGCAGCGCGTCGAGCACCGGCAGCACCTTCTCGCGGTGGTCGACCCCGACGTGGATGTGGACGCCGTAGATCAGCATCTGCCGTCCCCACCACTGGGTCCGGTCGATCAGCTTGGCGTAGCGCTCCTTGTCGGTGACCTTCTGCTGGTACCAGTTCGAGAACGGGTGCGTGCCCGCCGAGAACATCTCGACGCCGAGCGGGTCGGCGACGCCGTGCACGACGTCGAGCGAGTCGTTCAGGTCGGCCTTGACCTCGGCGATCGTGCCGCAGACGCCGGTGATGATCTCGATCGTGTTGAGCAGCAGCTCCTGCTTGATCTTCGGGTGCTCCGGCTGCCCGTCGGGCCGGACGGCCTCGAGGATCCGCTCGGCCACCGAGGACAGCTCGCCGCTGCGGCGGTCCACCAGGCCGAGCTCCCATTCCGCGCCGACGGTCGATCGCCGCGAAGGACTGAACTCGATGTGCATCGCCGTCCGATTAGACCTGGGCGCCGGTGCTGGGGTCCGCGCCGGGCGGCGGACCCTGCCGCACGCGGAGCAGCAGCAGCGCGATCGAGGTCGCGAGCGCGAGGATGCCCAGCGGTGTCGCCACCGTCGGGCCGACGCCGATCGCGCCGGGCAGGATCAGCAGGAACAGCCCGGCCAGGAACAGCAGCAGGATGAGGAACGCGCCCAGCTTCGGCCGGGGCAGCGGCGGCGGGTCGGGCGGGACGTAGTGCTCGTCGTCCTCCGCCGGGTCGTCGGAGAACATCGTGGCGTCCCACGACGTGCCCCCGGACCGCCAGCCGGGCTCCGGCGGGGCCTCCACGGCCGGCGGGTCGGCGGGCCGCTCGGGCGCCCGGCGCGGCTCCGGCTCCGCGCCGGCCGCGCCGGCGGTGTCCGCAGTGTCGGCAGTGTCCGATTCCGGGAGCCCGAACCCGTCGGCCCGCAGGTCGGCGACGATCTCGGCGAACGTCGCGTCGACGTCCTCCGGCCCGTCCTTCCCCCGGCTCATGCGGTCTCCTCCGGCTGGGCGGCGTGCGCCTTCGCGAACTCGACACTGCGGGTGAAGATCACTTCGGCGTCGTTGTCCTGCGTCGCCACGTGGTAGCTGTTCTCCAGCACGACCTCGGTGACGTCGGTGCTCGAGACGCCGTCGAGCACCAGCTGCGAGTTCACCGGCTCGACGACGTGGTCGACCGACGAGTGCAGCAGCAGCACCGGCTGGGTCACCTTCGCCAGGTCGGCGCGCACGACGGCCCACAGCTTCGCCAGGCTCGCCGCCGCGCGCACCGGCGTCCGCGGGTAGGCCAGCTCCGTCTCGCCCGGCTTCTTGATGTCGTTCGCGATCGCCGGCACCGACGGCACGATCCGGCCCAGCACCGGCAGCAGCCGCGTGTCCCACTTCAGCCGCGTCACCGACGGGTTGACCAGCACGATCCCGGCGATCCGGTCGCCGAACTCCTCGGCCAGGCGCAGGGTGAGCGTGCCGCCCATCGAGAGGCCGCCGACGAACACGGTCTTGCACGTCGCCAGCAGCGCGAGCAGGGCCTCGCGGACGGCGCCGTACCAGTCCTCCCACGTCGTGCGGTTGAGGTCCGGCCAGCGGGTGCCGTGGCCGGGCAGCAGCGGGCAGCGCACCGTGAACCCGGCCCCGGCCAGGTGGTCACCCCAGGCCCGCATGCTCGCCGGGGTACCGGTGAACCCGTGGCAGAGCAGGAACCCGGTTTCGGCCGAACCGGTGTGGCCGAACGGTTCCGCGCCGGCGAGCACGCCCATGCGATCGCCTTCCGTGTGAGCGGTGCAGTCCCTCCATGCTCTCACGGCCGGTGGACGTTGTGGGGGTCCGCCCGGGCCCGGAATTCGCTGTGAGATCGATCGCTGCCGAAGTGGTAACCGGGTGGTCGCCGTTGTGCGGCGGCCACCCGGGTTCGTAGGCTGTTCGTCTCGGGTGAACAGGGGCTGCGGCTGCGATGGAGGACTGAGACACCGGTGCTGTACTGGCTCATGAAGTGGGTGTTCCTCGGACCGCTGCTCAAGACGCTCTGGCCGACCAAGGTCGTCGGCGCGGAGAACATCCCCGAGACGGGTGGCGCGATCCTGGCCGGCAACCACCTGGCGGTCGCGGACTCGTTCTTCATGCCGCTGCGGGTCAAGCGCAAGGTGACCTTCCCGGCCAAGTCCGAGTACTTCACCGAGCCCGGGTTCAAGGGCACGCTCAAGAAGTGGTTCTTCACCGGCGTCGGCCAGTTCCCGATCGACCGGTCCGGCGGCAACGCCGCCCAGGCCGCGCTCGACACGGCGACCCGCCTGGTCCGCGAGGGACACCTGCTCGGGATCTACCCGGAGGGCACGCGCTCCCCGGACGGACGCCTGTACAAGGGCAAGACGGGCGTGGCGCGGATCGCCCTGGAGTCCGGCGGCGTCGTGGTCCCGGTGGCGATGGTCGGCACGGACAAGGTCAACCCGATCGGTTCGAAGATGTGGTGGCCCCGCCGCCTCGAGGTCCGGTTCGGCAAGCCCCTGGACTTCTCGCGGTACGAAGGTCTTTCGGGTGATCGCTTCATCGAGCGGTCGATCACCGACGAGATCATGTACGCGCTGATGGAGCTCTCGGGCCAGGAGTACGTCGACATCTACGCGGCCAAAGCCAAGGAGCTGCTGGCGGCGGAGGCGGCCGGCGTCAAGCCCGCGGTGCCGGCCCAGCCCGGCGCGCGCGACGCGGCCCGGGTGCCGGATTCCAAGGTCGGCTGAGCCACCACTACTGTTCACCAGTGCGTTTTTTCTACGACACCGAGTTCATCGAAGACGGCGTGACCATCGATTTGGTGTCGATCGGGGTGGTGGACGAGCGGGGCCGCGAGTTCTACGCGGTCTCGACGGAGTTCGACCCTTCGAAGGCGGGGCCGTGGGTCCGGGACAACGTCCTGGACAAGCTGCCCTCACCGGCCGACCGGGCGTGGCGGAGCAGGGAGAAGATCCGCAACGACCTGCTGGAGTTCTTCGGCAAGCCACCGGGCGGCATCGAGCTGTGGGCCTGGTTCGCGGCGTACGACCACGTGGCGCTGGCCCAGCTGTGGGGCCCGATGCCGGCCCTGCCGCGGCAGCTGCCGAGGTTCACCCGCGATCTGCGGCAGCGGTGGGAGGACGCCGGGAAGCCGAAGCTGCCCGCGGCGCCGACCGACCAGCACGATGCGCTGGCGGACGCCAAGCACAACCTGGCGAGGTGGGAAATCATCGAGAACTACTTCCCGCGGCGCTGACCCGCCGGCCGTGTCTGCAGGGTTCCGGAACGGCGCGTAGCGCCCTTGTCAGTTGCCTCACCGCGCGAAACGGAACGCCGGCAGCCTGACTTCGCCCCACCCAGACCTCCCCGCCACCCCGATCCGAAGCCACAACACGGCCGGCAGTGCCGGGTCAAGGCACGCTTTCCCGCCTTGACGCGGCACTACCGGCCGTAGTCACAATCCGGCTTCGGGGTGGTGGTCACCGCGCCAAGACGACCCGAAACCACCCAGGTCAGCCGCCCCTTCGGACGAAGCCCGCCCACACGGAACACCGCAGCGGCGACGGGCTTCGCCGGCACCCGGAGCCGCTGCCGACATCCGAGGACACCGAAACTGTCGGGGGTCCCCGGTAACGTAAGAACCGGGGGACCCCCAGGCCGGGGACCTCTCAGCGGCGCGCCCGCACCGCCGAAGCCAGCTCGTCCAGCAGCGGCGCGGTGTCATCCCAAGCCAGGCACGCGTCCGTGATCGACTGCCCGTAGGTCAGCTCCGAAGCCCGCCCCAGCGAAAGCTCCTGCCGCCCACCGGCCAGGAAGCTCTCCATCATCAGCCCGGCGATCCCGCGCTCACCCGAAGCCAGCCGCGCCGCCAGCTCCCGCACCACCGAAGCCTGCCGCACGTGGTCCTTGCCGCTGTTCCCGTGCGAAGCGTCGATGATCACCCGCTCCGGCAACCCCGCCTTCGCCAGCCGGGCCAGCGTGTCCGCCACCGTGGCGGCGTCGTAGTTCGGGCCCGTGTTGTGGCCGCGCAGGATCACGTGGCAGTCCGGGTTGCCGGACGTCGTGAGCAGCGCCGCCAGGCCGTCGGTGTTGATGCCCGGGAACACGTGGCTGGCCGCCGCCGCGCGGGTGGCGTCGATCGCCACCTGGACGTCGCCCTCGGTGGAGTTCTTGATGCCCACCGGCATCGACAGCGCGCTGCACAGCTGGCGGTGGACCTGGCTGGCCGCCGTGCGGGCGCCGATCGAACCCCACGTGACGATGTCCGCGATGAACTGCGGCGTGATCGGGTCGAGGAACTCGCAGCCCACCGGCAGGCCGAGCGCCGACACGTCGAGCAGCAGCCGGCGCGCCATCCGCAGGCCCTTGTTGACGGCGAACGTGCCGTCGAGGTCCGGGTCGTTGATCAGGCCCTTCCAGCCCAGCGTGGTGCGCGGCTTCTCGAAGTACACGCGCATCACGATGTGCAGCTCGCCGCGCAGCTCCTCGGCCTTCGCCGCCAGCCGGCGGGCGTAGTCGAGGGCGGCTTCGGGGTCGTGCACCGAGCAGGGGCCGACCACGACGAGCAGCCGGTCGTCCCGGCCTTCGAGGATGTCGACCGTCTCGGCGCGGCCGTGGCGCACCACCTTCGCGACCGCGGCGTCGACCGGATGGTCTTCGCGCAGCAGCGCGGGCGGGATGAGCGGACTGATCGACGTGGTGCGCGCGGCGTCGAGGTCACCGATGGTGGCCGGTCCGGCGGAGAGCGTCATGGCGGGGGTGTTCCTTCCTGGTGGACACCGACCCGCGGGGGACTCGCCGAGCCGGTTCAGAAATCCGGCTCGGGGGTGGGAGTCAGCGCGGGTTCACGCCGCCGTGCCCACCCGGGGCCGGCTTCGTAAACCAGAAATAGCGCTGCATGCGCATCAACGTAGCACAGCCGTCACCGAGGACCGATCCGGCAGGTGGTACGGCCTGCACCGATCAAGACGAGAGCCGCTACGCTGGCGTCTGACGAAATGTGACTGTCATCTCCCGAGAACAGACGGAGGCTTCTCATGCGTGTCGGTGTGCTGACCGGCGGCGGCGACTGCCCGGGACTCAACGCGGTGATCCGCGCGGTGGTGCGCAAGGGCATCGAGGTGCACGGCTGGGACTTCGTGGGCTTCCGCAACGGCTGGAACGGCCCCCTCACCGGCGACAGCCGCCCGCTGGGCCTGAACGACGTCGAGGACATCCTCACCCGCGGCGGCACCATCCTGCGGTCCTCGCGCACCAACCCCTACAAGGTCGACGGCGGTGTCGACAAGATCAGGCAGGTCCTCGCCGATCAAGGCGTCGACGCGCTGATCGCGATCGGCGGCGAGGACACCCTCGGCGTCGCGAAGCGGCTGACCGACGACGGCATCGGCGTCGTGGGCGTGCCCAAGACGATCGACAACGACCTGGGCGCGACCGACTACACCTTCGGCTTCGACACCGCGGTCTCCATCGCGACCGAGGCGATCGACCGGCTGCACACCACGGCCGAGTCGCACCACCGCGCGCTCGTGGTCGAGGTCATGGGCCGCCACGCCGGCTGGATCGCGCTGCACTCCGGCCTCGCCGGCGGCGCCAGCGTCATCCTGGTGCCGGAGCGGCACTTCAACGTCGACCAGGTCGTCTCCTGGGTCGAGCGCCGCTTCGAGAAGGAGTTCGCGCCGATCATCGTCGTCGCCGAGGGCGCGCTGCCCGAGGGCGGCGAGGAGAAGCTGCTGACCGGGGAGAAGGACGCCTTCGGGCACGTCCGCCTCGGCGGCATCGGCACCTGGCTGGCGGACGAGATCGCCCACCGCACCGGCAAGGAGTCCCGCGCGGTGGTCCTGGGCCACGTCCAGCGCGGCGGCACCCCGACGGCCTACGACCGCGTCCTGGCGACCCGCTTCGGCCTGCACGCGGTCGACGCGGTGGCCGACGGCGACTTCGGCGTGATGGTGGCGCTGAAGGGCACGGACATCGTCCGCGTGAAGCTGTCCGAGGCGACGGCCGAGCTGAAGACGGTTCCGGTCGAGCGCTACCAGGAAGCCGAAGTCTTCTTCGGCTGAGTTCCCCGTTCGAAGGGCCGCTCCGGGATGCCCGGAGCGGCCCTTCGCGCGTTCACGGCGGCGTCAGATGCGCGCGAGCTGCTCCAGGACGCCGACGGCGGCGGCGATGTCGCCGGTGAGCGGCCGGTCGTCGAGGCTCTCCTCCAGCACCGCCGACGCCGTTTCGAACGCGTCCCGCACCGGCAGCTCCACCAGGTCGGCCTCCCGCATCCGCAGCGCGCGGACCGCCGCGACCAGCTCGCAGGCCAGCACCTGCTGGTAGGCCGAGCACGCTGCCGTCGCCGCGCGGGCCGCCTGGGTCGAGAAGCTCGCGTGGTCCTCGATGCCGCGGGACACCACCGCCGTGCCGAGCGTGGCCGGGAGCGCCGCCTGACGCAGCTCGGTCAGGGCGTCGTGCGCCACGTACTCCAGGATCATCACGCCCGAGCTGCCCGGCGGCCCCGCCGCCAGGAACGGCCGCAGCCCGGTGAACTCCGGCTCCACCAGGTCGCCGAGGCGCGCCACCGACAGCTCCGCCACCTGGTGCACGGTCGCCCGGGCCTGGTCCAGCGCCGTCGACACGTACGCGGTGTGGAAGTGCGCGTGGTGGTAGGCGTCGTTGTGGACCGTCGAGATCATCGGGTTCTCCGTGCTCGCGTTGATCTCGACGGCGAGGACGTCCCGCAGGTAGTGGATCGCGTCCAGGGCCGGGCCCTGGACCTGCGGGAACGCGCGCAGCCCGAACGGGTCCTGGATCCGCCGTCCCGGCTTCGGCGTCTGGTGCATGCCCAGCAGCCGCCGCATCTCGGCCGCGCAGGCGACCTGCCCCGCGTGCGGACGCGCTTCGTGCACCGGCGTCGCGTACGCCTCGGGGTTGCCGTCGAGCGCGACGTACGTCAGTGCCGCGACGGCGTGGCTCGCGCGGGTCAGCGTGTCCAGGCGCATCGCCGCGAGGGTCGCTTCGGCGAGCGTCGCGGCGTTGCTGCTCATGAAGGCCAGCGCGTCGCCGGCCTGCACCGCCACCGGCGGCACGTGCCCGATCACCCACGGCCGCTCGCCGGTGAGTGCCAGCGCCGCTTCGGCGAGCGGCGCCAGGTCGCCGGTGCCGATCGCGCCGAGCCGGTGCACCAGCGGCAACGCGCCGGTGCGGACCGCTTCGGCCAGCGTGCCGATCAGCTCGGGGCTGATCCCGGACCGGCCGGACAGCAGCTGGTTGAGCCGGATCAGCAGCATCGCCCGCACCTGGCCGGGCGGCATCTCGTCGCCGCTGCCGCCCGCGTGGCTGCGCAGCAGCCGCAGGCCGTGCTCGACCGAGCTTTCGACGGTGTCGTCCTTGTTGGCCCCGACGCCGGTGGTCCGGCCGTAGACCACCCGCCGCGTGCTCAGTTCTTCGGCCAGCTTCCACGCGTGCTCGGCCGCTCGCAGCGCGGCGATCGAGACGTCGATACCCAGCGGCCCCCCGGTGCGCGCCGCGGTCACCACGTCCGCGCACCGCAGGGTCCGGCCGTCCACCCGGATCATCAAGGGCAGTCTCCTTCCGACTGCCCTCACTATGCGGCTAGGGCGACGGCGGCTGCCAGGGAGGGAGCGGCCAGTCCCACTGCGGGACGGGCTCGTGGAGGTTCGGCTCGGCGCCGGGCGCGGAGAAGATGACGGCGAGCCGGCTGCCCCATTCGAGGTAGCCGGCGAAGGCGGCGCGGAACTCGGGATCGGCGGGCAGGCCGGCCTCGTCGGCGGCGTCGAGCAGCAGGTTCACCCACCGCCGCCGCTGCTCTTCGGTGATGCCGCGCCCCAGGTGGCGGCCGATCATGTGGGCGTGGCCGCCGTGGCTCGCCGAGTACTCGGCCGGCCCGCCGAAGACTTCGCCGAGCCACACCGCGACGTGCTGGGGGTGGTCGGTGTCCATGCCGCGGAAGACCGGCTCGAGCAGCGGGTCTTCCAGGACGTGGCCGTAGAAGATCGTCAACAGCTTCACGAGGGCTTCGCGGCCCCCGGCCCAGTCGTAGAGGGTGGGGGTCGGCGGGGTTTCTGGCACGATCACCGGATCAGGCAACCAGGGGCGGCCCGGCCGGGCAACCACGTACTTTCCGGTGCGTAGGGGAGAGCGGGATGAAGCGGTACCACTGCGCGACGGAGCTGGCGGTCGACCTGATCGGCGGCAAGTGGAAGCCGGTGATCCTGGCCCACCTCAAGGAGGGCGCCCACCGCTACGGCGAGCTGCGGCGCCGGATGCCGGGCGTGAGCGAGAAGATGCTGACCCAGCAGCTGCGCGAGCTGACGGCGGACGGCATCGTCCGCCGCGAGGAGTTCGACGGCCGGGTCCCGCACGTCGAGTACCACCTGACCGAGGTGGGGGAGGAGCTCCGCCCGGCGCTGACGGCGCTGTACGAGTGGGGCGAGCGCCGCGCGACCGAGCGGGGCATCACCTTCGAGCCGGGCTGACCGCCCGGGGTCAGCCCGGATCCGTCTCGTCGAGCCGCCGCTCCAGGGCGTCCAGGTGGTCCGACCAGAAGCGGCGGTAGGGGGCCAGCCAGGCGTCGACCTCGGCCAGCGGCTCGGGGCGCAGGGCGTAGCACCGCCGCTGCGCCGCGACCCGCACGGTCACCAGCCCGGCTTCGCGCAGCACCCGCAGGTGCTTGGACACCGCGGGCTGGCTCAGCTCCAGCCGCTCGACCAGCTCGCCGACCGAGCGCTCGCCCTCGCGCAGCAGGTCGAGGATGGTCCGGCGCCGGGGTTCGGCGAGGACGTCGAAAGTCTGCATCACTCCTGAAATGTGCTCCGCCGGGCATATTCCTGTCAAGGAATGTGGACCTTGCATGGTCTGAACCATTGACCTAGTGGTCTAGTCCACTTACGGTAGGTGTGGTCCCCACCACTCCGGCACCGTGGCCGTGAGGAATTCCCCGGAGGGAGAACGCATGTCCCGTTTGCGCAGGAAGAGCTTCTCGGCCCTGCTGGCCGTGGCGGCCGCCGCGGGCCTCGTCGCGGGCGGCGCGACCGCCCCGGTGGCCGCCGCCGCGACCGGCGCTTCCGTCGGCAAGGTGGTCGGCTACTTCACCGAATGGGGGGTCTACGACCGCAACTACCACGTCAAGAACATCGAGACGTCGGGCTCGGCGAGCAAGCTGACCCACATCAACTACGCGTTCGGCAACGTGACGAACGGCGGCTGCGCGATCGGCGACGCCTACGCCGACTACCAGAAGACCTACGACGCCGCGGGCAGTGTCGACGGCGTCGCCGACACCTGGGACCAGCCCCTCGCGGGCAGCTTCAACCAGCTCAAGAAGCTCAAGGCCAAGCACCCCGGCCTGAAGGTGATCTGGTCCTTCGGCGGCTGGACCTGGTCCGGCGGCTTCGGGCAGGCGGCGAAGAACCCCGCGGCGTTCGCGAACTCCTGCTACAACCTCGTCAACGACCCGCGCTGGGCCGGCGTCTTCGACGGCATCGACATCGACTGGGAGTACCCCAACGCCTGCGGCCTGTCGTGTGACACCAGCGGCGCGGCGGCGTTCAAGAACCTCCTCCAGGCGCTGCGGGCGAAGTTCGGCTCGAAGCTGGTCACCGCGGCGATCACCGCCGACGGCACGAGCGGCGGCAAGATCGACGCGGCCGACTACGGCGGCGCCGCGCAGTACGTCAACTGGTACAACGTGATGACCTACGACTACTTCGGCGCCTGGGCGGCGCAGGGCCCGACGGCTCCGCACTCGCCGCTGACGTCGTACTCGGGCATCCCGACCGCCGGCTTCTACTCCGACGCGGCGATCCAGAAGCTCAAGAGCAAGGGCGTCCCGGCGGGCAAGCTGTTGCTGGGCATCGGGTTCTACGGCCGCGGCTGGACCGGCGTCACGCAGAGCGCCCCGGGCGGCACCGCCACCGGCCCGGCGCCCGGCAAGTACGAGCAGGGCATCGAGGACTACAAGGTGCTCAAGACGTCCTGCCCGGCGACCGGCACGGTCGCCGGCACCGCGTACGCCAAGTGCGGCAGCAACTGGTGGAGCTACGACACGCCGTCGACCATCGCCGGCAAGATCTCCTACGCCAAGACCCAGGGCCTGGGCGGCGCGATGTTCTGGGAGCTCTCCGGCGACACCACGAACGGCGAGCTGATCACGGCCGTCGCGAAGTGACGGCTCCCGGTGCGGCCGGCCGGACGCCGGCCGCACCGGGTTTCACACCGCTCCCGCGGGTGGGTGCTCCGCTGCCGCGCGCAGGAGGTCGCCGAGCACCGCGAGGTCCACATCGGACAGCCGCTTTCCCGGCCGAGGCGTCCCGGTAGTGGTACCGGCCGGAGCCGGGCATGCCGAACTCCATCGTCGGCTCGAGGTCCGGCGCCGGCTCCCGGATGAGCGCGGGCAGCGCCCGCAGCTCGCCCTGCCGGGCCGCGCGATTAGGGTCGTCCGCGTGACGTTCAGCGGATTCGGCGAGTACGCCGTCGACTTCTACGACGGCCTCGTGGAAGACAACTCCAAGCCCTACTGGGACGACCACGTCGAGACCTACAAGTCCGACGTCCGGGCCCCGATGGAAGCGCTGCTGGCCGAGCTGGCGCCCGAGTTCTCCGACGGCTTCGGCGAGCCCAAGGTGTTCCGCCCCTACCGGGACGTCCGGTTCGCCAAGGACAAGACGCCGTACAAGACCCACTGCGGGGCGGTCATCGAACAGGGCCGCGGCGGCGGCGCCTACTACGTCGAGGTGGGGCCGGAGGGCCTGCGCGTCGGCGGCGGCTGCTTCCACCTGGCGTCCGACCAGATCGCGCGGTTCCGCCAGGCCGTCGACACCGAGCTGCACGGGGAAGCGCTGCGGAAGATCCTCGCGAAGCTCGAACGCGCCGGCTGGGAGGTCAAGGGCGACCGGCTCAAGTCCAAGCCGCGCGGGTTCGACGCCGACCACCCGCGCCTCGACCTGCTGCGCCACCGCTCGGTGTACGCCGTGCGCGGCTGGGAGCCCGACGACGTCCTGCACGAGCGGGGCGCCCTCGAGCGCGTCCGGAAGGCCTGGCGGCAGCTGCGCGAGTTCAACGAGTGGGCCCGCGACCGGGTCGGCCCAAGTGAACAACCGCGTCGCTGAGGGGACAGTGACATCCGGGGCTTCGCCCCGGGCCGGGGGCTCCGCCACCCGGACCCCCAGTGAACCTGAGCAGGCAGGTTTCTGAACACTTTCTTGAACATTCGGGATCGGTACAGACGTACGAGCGAAGAGGGTCTACGCTATGTGGACGTGAGCCGACGCGCGAAGATCGTTTGTACCCTGGGCCCTGCCACCGCGACCCCGGAGAAGATGCGGGCCCTGGTGGATGCCGGCATGGACGTGGCCAGAATGAACTTCAGCCACGGCAGCCACAGTGACCACAAGCAGGTCTACGACCTGATCCGGGCCGCGGCCGCCGAGAGCGGCCGCGCGGTCGGCATCCTCGCCGACCTGCAGGGCCCGAAGATCCGCCTGGGCACCTTCGCCGGTGGCCCGGTCGAGTGGCACAACGGCGACGTCGTCCGGATCACCGTCGAGGACGTCGCCGGCACCCACGACCGGGTCTCGACCACCTACAAGGGCCTGGCGAGGGACGCCAAGCCCGGCGACCGGCTGCTCGTCGACGACGGCAAGGTCGGCCTGGTGGTCCGCGAGGTCGAGGGCCAGGACGTGGTCTGCGAGGTCACCGAGGGTGGCCCGGTCAGCAACAACAAGGGCGTCTCGCTGCCGGGCATGGACGTCTCCGTGCCGGCGCTGTCCGAGAAGGACATCGAGGACCTCGAGTTCGCGCTCGAGCTGGGCGTCGACTTCATCGCCCTGTCCTTCGTCCGCTCGCCGGCCGACATCGACCTGGTCCACCAGGTGATGGACCGGGTCGGCAAGGGCCGGCTGCCGGTCGTCGCCAAGGTCGAGAAGCCCGAAGCCGTCTACAACCTCGAAGCGATCGTGCTGGCCTTCGACGCGGTCATGGTCGCCCGCGGCGACCTCGGCGTCGAGCTGCCGCTGGAGCAGGTCCCGCTGGTGCAGAAGCGCGCCATCCAGATCTGCCGCGAGAACGCGAAGCCGGTCATCGTCGCGACGCAGATGCTCGAGTCGATGATCAACAACTCCCGGCCGACCCGCGCCGAGGCCTCCGACGTCGCGAACGCGGTCCTCGACGGCGCCGACGCGCTGATGCTGTCCGGCGAGACCTCGGTCGGCCGGTACGCGATCGAGGTCGTGGAGACGATGGGCCGGATCATCGAGGCGGTCGAGACCGACTCGCCGATCGTGCCGCCGCTGACGCACGTCCCGCGCACCAAGCGCGGCGTGATCTCCTACGCCGCCCGCGACATCGGCGAGCGGCTCAACGCGAAGGCCCTGGTCGCGTTCACGCAGTCCGGTGACACCGTGCGCCGGCTGGCCCGGCTGCACACCCGGCTGCCGCTGCTGGCCTTCACCCCCGAAGAGTGCGTGCGCAGCCAGCTGTCGATGACCTGGGGCACCAACACCCACATCGTGCCGCGGGTGGAGTCGACCGACCAGATGATCCAGCAGGTCGACCACGCGATGCTGGACATGGGCAAGTACCAGAAGGGCGACCTGGTCGTCATCGTCGCGGGCTCCCCGCCGGGCACCGTGGGCTCGACCAACCTCATCCACGTGCACCGCCTCGGTGAAGACGACCACGCATAAGGGACGCGTCACCCGTTCAGCACATAAGGTCTGGCCATGACTGAATTGGCCAGGACGGCCGCCACCGAACTGGACATCCCCGGTGGCGGCCAGCCGGTGCTCGACCGCTTGATCGCGCTGCTCGACCTGGAAAAGATCGAAGAGAACATCTTCCGCGGCGTCTCGCCCGCCCACTCGCCGGTGCGGGTGTTCGGCGGGCAGGTCGCCGGCCAGGCGCTGGTCGCGGCCGGGCGCACCGTCCCCGAGGAACGCCGGGTGCACTCGCTGCACGCGTACTTCATCCGCGGCGGCGACCCGAGCGTCCCGATCGTGTACGAAGTCGACCGGATCCGGGACGGCCGCTCGTTCACCACGCGCCGCGTGGTGGCGATCCAGCACGGCAAGGCGATCTTCTCCCTCTCGGCGTCGTTCCAGACCGACGAACCGGGCATCGAGCACGCCGAGGTCATGCCCGAGGGCGTCCCGGCGCCGGAGACGCTGCCGACGCTGATGGAACGCGCCGAGGGCTACGCGATCGGCGCGCACGCCCGGCCGCGGCCGATCGACCTGCGCTACGTCAACGAGCCGCCGTGGGTCACCCGCGAGACCGGCGAGCGGCCCGCGCGCAACCAGGTGTGGATGCGCGCCGACGGGAAACTGCCCGACCAGCAGCTGCTGCACGTCTGCGTGCTGACCTACGCCTCGGACATGACGCTGCTGGACTCGGTGCTCGCGCGCCACGGCGTCTACTGGGACACCGACAAGGTGCTCGGCGCCAGCCTCGACCACGCACTGTGGTTCCACCGCCCGTTCCGCGCGGACGAGTGGTTCCTCTACGACAGCGCCTCGCCGACGGCGTCCGGCGCCCGCGGTCTGGCCACCGGCCGGTTCTTCGCCGAGGACGGCACGCTGATCGCGACGGTCGTCCAAGAAGGACTCTTGCGCGTCCTGTGAAGTTCGCCGGGAAATCACCCGCACGGGCGACGAATGGTCCGAATATCCGTCGCCGGAAAAGGGCATTCGGCCCGGGTGAGGGGGCCGGGACCGATCGGGGGACGGCCCCGGACCCCTCCGTGTGATGATCGCGCGGCATTCCGCGCGGTCATCGTCTACCCTGCTCAGAGGCCAGTCGAAGCCACGGCTGGCCGACTGTCAGGCGCCCGACGCAGTGCAGGGTGCGAGGATACAAGAGCATTCTGCAAATTGCAGATCCGGTGCCGGAATCCCCTCGCGTTAATGTTCCACCAACTCCGCGCCCGGCTGGTTAGATGCAGGAAGTACGTCGACATCCGGAGGTACCGCGATGGCCAGGGGACAGAGCCCCACCGTTCGCCGGCGGCGGCTTTCGGGCGAGCTGCGCCGGCTCCGCGAGGCCGCGGACCTCACCATCGACGAGGTGGGCGAGAAGCTCGAGTGCTCCGCCTCGAAGATCAGCCGCATCGAGACCGGCCACGTCGGGGTCACCCCGCGTGACGCCCGGGACATGCTGGCCCTCTACGGGATCACCGGCGACGAGCAGGAGGCGCTCGTCCAGCTGGCCAGGGAAGCCCGCAAGCGCGGCTGGTGGCACGCGTACAACGAGGTCTTCACCGGTACCTTCGTCGGGCTCGAAGCCGACGCCAGCTCACTGCGCGCGTTCCAGGCCCTCCTGGTGCCCGGGCTGCTGCAGACCGAGCGCTACGCCCGCGCGGTGATCCGCGCGCTGCGGCCGGACGCCGACGACGCCGAGATCCGCCGCCGCGTCGCCGCCCGGATGGCCCGCCAGGAACTGCTGTCCGAAACCCCGCCACCCGAGTACTGGGCGGTGATGGACGAAGCCGTGCTGCGCCGCGTGGTCGACGGGCCCGAGGTGATGGCCGAGCAGCTCTACCGGATGGTCGCCGTCGCCGAGAAACCGAACGTGACCGTCCAGGTCGTGCCGTTCGGTGCCGGCGCGCACCCCGGCATGGAAGGCCCCTTCCTGATCATGGGCTTCCCCGAGCAGGCCGACCCGGACGTCGTCTACGTCGACGACAGCACGTCCAGCGGCCTCTACCTGGAGGAACCCACAGACGTGCGGCGCTACGGGCTGATGTTCGACCATCTGCGCGCGGCCGCACTGAAACCGGACGACTCGGTGGACCTGATCGCCGAGGCGGCCGGACGGTTCGCCGAACAGGCGGCCGTACCGGGTCCGGTGCACCATCCGGATCCGCGGACACAGTAAGGGAGTGGGGACCATGGAAGCAGAACTCTCCGGAGCGCGGTGGCGCAAGAGCAGCCACAGCGGTGGCGGCAACGACTGCGTCGAGGTCGCGTTCGTCGCCGGCGGGGCCGCGGTGCGCGACTCGAAGGACCCCGAAGGGGGTGCGTTCCGCCTGCCCGCGTCGGGTTGGCGGGGGCTGCTGGCCGCGGTGCGGACCGGTGGCCCGGCGCGCGACTGAGGCGCTTAGGGAAAAGACGCTTGGAGAAGACCCCTTACCCCCGCCGAGCTGGGCTCGGCCGGGAGTAAGGGGTCTTTTCGCGCGATGCCTGCGTGATCACCCGATGCCCGGGTCTCCCCCTCAGGACGAACCTGAGTGCTACCAGACGGAGAACCCAGGGACAGGGGAACACGATGCACAGCGATCTCATGCTCGACGCGGTCCGAGCCGAAGCGGCCTACCGGGCCGAGGAACTGCGGAAGGCCGGGCGCAGCGCCTGGGCCGCCCGCGCCCGCCGCGCCGTCCGCCACCTCAGGGCGTCGAGGACGGATGTCGAGGTACCGGCACAGCAGCGCCGGGAGGCCACGCGGGCGACCGCCGACACCGCCCGGTAGGGCAGCGAGATGGTGTCGAAGGCGATAAGCGGTCGGAAACTGTCGGGGGTCTGAGCAACAATGCTCCTCGTGCCCCGACTCGGCTCCGGAATCCCGCTCGTCGCCCGTACCCACGAGATGCGGCGGCTCCGCGCCGCCTTCGCCAGGGCTGAACGTGGCGAAGCCGGCGCGGCGCTGCTCTCGGGGGACGCCGGGGTCGGCAAGACCCGGCTGCTGACCGCGCTCGGCGAGCACGTCGAAGCGTGCGGTGCGCTGCTGCTCACCGGCCGCTGCATCGACGTCCGCGAGGGCGGTCTTCCTTATCTTCCGTTCGCCGAGGCGCTCGCCCCGCTGGGCAGCGCGACGGACCCGGCGGTCGCCGCCGCGGTGCGGGCCCGGCCCGCCCTGGGGCGGCTGCTGCCGCAGGGGCAGGGCGTGGAAGAACCGCGCCCGGCCGAACACCCGCCGATGACGTCCAACGACCGGGAAACCATGGTGCGTCCCCGGCCGGAGCAGGATCTCGGTCAGCTGCAGTTGTTCGACGCGGTACTGGGGGTGCTGACCGAGATCGCCGAGGCGCGGCCCGTGGTGATCCTCCTGGAGGATCTCCACTGGGCCGACGCCTCGACCCGGAACCTGCTGTCCTTCCTGCTGAGCCGGCTGCGGGCGCAGCGGCTGCTGGTCGTGGGCAGCTACCGCGAGGAAGACGTCCACCGGCGGCACCCGCTGCGCGGCCTGCTGTCCGAGCTGGTCCGGCTGGCCACCGTCGAGCGCGTCGACCTGCAGCCCTTCGGCGCGGTCGACGCCCGCAAGTTCGTCGAGGCGCTGGCCGACGAGCCGCTGCCGCCGGACGTCGTGGGCGACATCGTCACCCGCTCCGAGGGCAACCCGTTCTTCGCCGAGGAGCTGCTCGCCACCAAGACCGAGTGCAACGACCTGCCCGCCGGGCTGGCCGAGGTGCTGCTGTCCCGGCTCGAGCGGCTCTCGCCGGACGCCCGCCGGGTCGCGCGGGTCATCTCGGTCGCCAACGAGCCGGTCATGCACGCCGCGCTCGCCGAGGTCTCCGGGCTGGGGGAGCTGGAGCTCGACGAAGCGTTGCGGGAAGCCGTCCAGCACCACGTGCTGGTGGTGCTTTCGGACGGCTCGTACACGTTCCGGCACGCGTTGCTGCAGGAAGCGGTGTACGGCGACCTGCTGCCGGGGGAGCGGTCGCGCACGCACGCGGCGTACGCGGCGCGGATCAAGGCGCGGCCGCAGGGCCGCGGCCACGACGCGAAGCTGGCCTACCACTCGATGCAGAGCAGCGATCTGGCCACGGCGCTGCCGGCGTTGCTGCGCGCGATGGACGAAGCCGAGAAGCTCGGCGCGCCCGGCTCGGCGCTGCAGCACGTCGAACAGGCACTGTCCATCTGGGACGCCGTCACCCCGGCGGACCGGCCGGACGGGGTCGACGAGCTGAAGCTGCTGTACGAAGCGTCGTACTTCGCGGGGACGTCCGGCGAGCCCGAGCGGGCCGCGGCGTTCGCCCGCTCGGCCACCCAGGCACTGACCGCCGACATCCCGAACGACCGGGCCGCGAAGGTGTGGCGGCGGCTGGCGGACGCGCTGCTCGCGCTGGAAGGCACCCTGGACGAGGCGGTCGCCGCCATCGACCGGGCCTGGGACCTGGTCGAGGACACCGAGCCCAGCTCGGCACGCGCCTGGGTGCTGGCCAGCCGGGCCGGGTTCCTCCGGATCCTCGACCAGCCCGAGGCGGCGCTCGACAGCGCGCTCGCCGCGGTCGCCGACGCGCAGGCCGTGGGCGCGACGGGGGCGGAGGCGTCGGCGCTGGTCACCCTGGGCACGCTGGCCGATTCGCGGGGCGACGCCGCCGAGGCCCGGGAGCGGCTGCGCCAGGCCCAGCGCAAGGCGCGCGACGTGGGCGCGTACAACACCGAGATCCGCGCGACCTACTTCCTCGCGCTCAGCCACGACGACCAAGGCGAGTTCGCCGTGGCGCTGGACCACGCCTCACACGGCGTCGCCCGCGCCGAAGAATCCGGGCTGAGCTGGAGCGTCTACGGGCTGGAACTGCGGGCGCGGCAGCTGATGCTGCGCTACCTGATGGGCGACTGGCCGGACGAGAGCGCCGGCCGTGCCGGGCGCGGGGTGTCCAGCGCGGTCGCCGCGCGGATCCTGGCCATCTGGTCGCTGTTCGTCGTCGCCCGCGGCCGGTTCGACGAGGGCGCGAAGCTGCTGTCCGGCCTGCGGCAGCACTGGACGGCGGACATGCAGATCCCGCTGTCGGCCGGCGGCGCCGGCATCGAGCTGGCGTACTGGCGCGGCGACGACGCCGGAGCCGTGCGCCAGGCCGAGGACCTGATCGGCTGGCTCGAGCGGATCGAGCCCGCCCTGCTGGCCGGCATCCGGATCGCCGCGCTCGGCGTGTCCGCCGCGGCCAGGCTGGCTGCCGAGGCGCGCGTCCGCGGCGACCAGGCCGCGGCCGAAGCCGCCGTGGCGGCCGGCGAGCGGTTGCTGGCGCACGGCCGGATGTGCTCGGTGGCCGGCCAGCCGCGGTCGGGGACGCTCGGTCCGGAGGGCCGCGCGTGGCTGGCCCGCCTGGAAGCGGCGGCGACCTGCCTCACCGGCCGGGGCGACACCCGGCTGTGGGCGGCCGCGGCGGAGGCGTTCGGCTACGGCGCCGTCTACGAGCAGGCGGTCTGCCGCTGGCACGAAGCGGAAGCCCTGCTGGCCGCGGACACCGGCGCGGGCGCGGCACTCGAAGCGGCCCACGCGGTGGCGGTCCGGCTCGGCGCGATCCCGCTGCGCGACGCCGTCCGCGACCTGGCCCACCGGGCCCGCGTCGAGCTGGCGGGCGTCGAACCGGCAGCCCCGGCCCGCACGGTCACCAACCCGCTGACCGACCGCGAGCGAGACGTCCTGGAGCGCGTCGCGCTGGGCCGCACGAACCGCCAGGTCGGCGAAGAGCTCTACATCAGCGAAAAAACGGTGAGCGTCCACCTTTCCCGCGTGATGGCCAAGCTGGGCGCCAGCCGCCGCGCGGAAGCAGTCGCCATCGCCTACGACCGCGGCCTCCTTACCGCCCCACCGCGTGATCAGAAGGTCAACTCACGTGATTGAGAGGTCGACACGCGTGATTGAAGGGTCGACACGGCTGAGCCTGCGGAGTTCGCCGTGTCGACCCTCAAATCACGAGTGATGACCCTTCAATCACGGGAGTTGACTCTTCGATCACGTCAGCGGGGGAGGCGGCGGAGGGCTTTGAGGCCGAATGTCATGCCTCGGGACCACAGGGAGCCCGGGATCGCGCGCGGCGGGCGGAGGGCCAGGCCGCGCTGGAGGGCGATCGACTGGGACTCCGTGTACTTCAGCAGGCCCTCGGCGCCGTTGCGGCGGCCGACACCCGAGTCCTTCATGCCGCCCATCGGGACGCCGACGCTGCCGAACGTCGCCGCGTAGCCCTCGTTCACGTTGACCGTCCCGGCTTTCAGCCGCGCCGCGACCTCCCAGCCCGCGCGGCCGTTGCGCGACCAGACGCTGGCGTTGAGCCCGAACGGCGTGTCGTTGGCCCGCTCGATGGCGTCGGTGACGTCGGTGTAGCCGTAGATCGACACGACCGGCCCGAACGTCTCCTCCGCGAACGGCAGCATGTCCGGGGTGACGCCGGACAGCACGGTCGGCTCGTAGAACAGCGGGCCGAGGTCGGGCCGCGCCCGGCCGCCGGTGAGCACCGAAGCGCCCTTCGCGCGGGCGTCCTCGACGTGCGCCGACACCGTCGCGAGCTGGTCTTCCGACGTCAGCGAGCCCATCTGGGCGTGGTAGTCCAGCGAGCCGCCGAGCCGCAACGCGGCGGTTCGGGCGACGAACGCGCGGGTGAACTCCTCGCGGATGTCCTCGTGGACGTAGATCCGCTCGACCGACACGCACAGCTGCCCGGCCGAGGAGAAGCACGCCGTCACCGCGCCCGTCGCGGCCTTCGCGACGTCGGCGTCGGGCAGCACCACCATCGGGTTCTTGCCGCCGAGTTCCAGCGAGTACGACGTCAGCCGCTTCGCCACCTGGCCGGCCAGCTCCTTGCCGGTCGGCGTGGAGCCGGTGAAGCACAGGTAGTCCGACTCCTCGACCAGCGCGGTGCCGATCTTCGAGCCGCGGCCGAGCACGATCTGCCAGGTCCCGGCGGGCAGCCCGGCCTCCTCGGCGAGCTCGTGCAGCCACAGCGCCGAAAGCGCGGTCTGGTTGTCCGGCTTCTGCACGACGGCGTTCCCCGCGGCCAGCGCCGGCAGGACGTCCATCGCCGTCAGGGCCAGCGGGTAGTTCCACGGCGAGATGATCCCGACGACGCCCTTGGGGTGCCGGATCTCGCCCGCGCGGGTCAGGCCGGGGATGACGCCGGCGACCCGGCGGGGCGCGAGGAGCTTCGCCGCGTGCTTGCCGTAGTAGGCCGCCACCAGCGCGGTCGCGCTGACCTCGTCGAACGCGTCGAGCCGCGCCTTGCCGGCCTCGACCTGGACCAGGTCGAGCACCTCGTCCTGGCGGGCGAGCACCAGGTCGTGCAGGCGGGTGAGGACGCGGGCGCGCTCGGCGGGGGAGCGGTCCGCCCACGCCGCCTGGGCCGTGCGGGCGTCCGCGAACACCGCCCGGACGTCGGCGTCGGTGGCCTGCGGCAGGGTCGCGATCGGCAGCCCGGTGAAGGGCGCTCGCATCCGGATCGGCGCGGAGTCGGCGCCGCCCGTCACGCGGGCGACGAGCTGGGCCGCCCGCGCCGAGCCCGGCGCCCCGGCGACGCCGCCGACGGTGGGCGGCAGCGTGGTGTCTTCGACCGCGTTCGCGGGGGTCGTGCTGGTCATGACGTCTCCGTTCCGGCGGAGTCCGCGCGAGGACGCGCAGGGGTTACCGACGAGTACACCATACCGTCGGTACGTCAGATGTCCAGCGTGATGTGAATAAGATTCACGTCTTGGGCGGGTGCAGCGGCGGGAGCTGGTAGTTCGGTTCCGTCGGCTCCTGCGGCGCCGGATGCTGCTGGGCCTGCGTGACGCCGCCGTAGGGGTCGTCGGCCTGCTGCGCCGGGAACGGCTGCGACGGCGGGCCGCCGTACGGAGGCGGCTGCGGGCCGGTCTGCGGCGGCGGGGCCTGAGCGGGGAACGGCTGCGACGCCGGATAACCCGGGTGCGGCGGCCCGTACTGCTGGGGCGGCACCGGGTACGGCCGGGACTGCTGCTGGTACGGCCCGGGTGGCGGGCCGGCCGGCGCCGCGGCGGGGGCGCGTCGCCCGGCCAGTGCCGCGGCCACCAGCGCCAGCAGGGCGATGACCCCGCCGCCGATCAGCACCCAGAACCCGAGCCCGGTCGCGTAGTGCGACTTGATCGTCCCTTCGTCGGTCTCGTAGCTCAGGGTCGACGAGACGTCCATGCCGAGCATCCACACCGCCGCGGTCACCCCGGCGGCGCCGGCCACCAGCGCCGTCCGCGCGCCCGAGCGCAGCCCGGGGCCCGCCGAGCGGCGGGCGCCGGCGAGCGCCAGCCCGGCCCCGGCCAGCAGCACCACCGCGCCGGTCGTGAGCGGGATCCCGTACCGGGCGACGTGGGTGTTGTCGTAGAACTTCTTCGCCTCGCCCGTCGGCTCGACGGCGAACGAGCGCGACCAGGCGCTGATCGTCTGGCTGCTCTCGGTCTTGCCGTCCACCACCTGGTCGAACGACGTCTGCGGCAGGAACGACCCGGTGATCACCAGCACCGCGGCGAGGACGCCGAGGATCGCGGCCAAGAGCCGGAAAACGGCACCCGGGTCGGCCGGCGGCTGGACGGGTGGCGGGCCGTAGGGGTACTGGTACGGGGCGGCGGTCATGGGAACTCCCCTCGTTCGGAGGGGATTGGACCACGAAATCCGCCCGCGGATAAGGGGCAAAGCGCCCTGGTGGTGGCGCGCTGGTCAGCTCGGCGCAGCGGTGGCGTCCTCGTAGAGCAGGACGGCGATGCGCTTCCACTCCTCCAGGAGCTGCCGGCGCCGCTTCGGGTCGCCGCCGAGTTCGGCGTCCAGTGCCAGTCCTCGGGTGAGGTTCACGGTGAGCCAGAACAGCATTTCCGCCCGCTCCGGCGGGAGTTCGCCGGCGACCTGCGTGACGTGCTCGAGCGTGGCGCGGCCGAGCGCGCGGTCGACCGGGCGGATGGCCGCGCGCAGTTCGGGGTCGGTGCGGGCGGCGACCCACAGCTCGGTGACGGCGGTCGAGAGCGTGCCGGAATACCCGGCCCACAGCAGGTCGATGGCCGCGGCGACCCCGCTGCCGCCACCGGGTAGTTCGTCCAGCGACTCCGCGAGCCGGCGGCGCAGCTTCGTCGTCAAGTGCTCGACCGCGGCCGCCATCAGCTCGGCCTTCGCGGTGAAGTGGTGCTGCACCGCGCCCTTCGACACGCCCGCGCGGGCGCAGATCTCCTGCACCGACGTGCGCGCGTAGCCGACCTCGACCAGGCAGTCGATGGTGGCGTCGAGCAGCGCCGTGCGGGTCTGCTCGCGCCGCTGCGCCTGGGTCCGGTGCGTCGTCTCGGTCACCGCGGCCTCCCTGCTTTGCCTACAGGCCGGTACGGATGTACATTCCGATCAGAACTTACATGCTGATCGTCATGTTTTCCAGCAGGAGGGTCCCCGTGCCACTGCAACTGCCGAAGAGCCCGTGGAGCACGACCGAGCTCGACGACCTCCGTGAACTCGCGCGGTCGTTCCTGCAGAAGGAAGCCGTCCCGCACCAGGAACGCTGGGCGGCGGAGAAGAAGGTCGACCGCGAGCTGTGGACGAAGGCGGGCGACGTCGGCCTGCTGTGCCTGTCCATCCCCGAGGAGTACGGCGGGGGCGGCGGCACCTTCGCCCACGAAGCCGTCCTCTACGAAGAGCAGGCGCGCGCCGGCGACAGCGCGTGGGGCGTCACCGTCCACAATGGAATCGTCGCGCACTACCTGCTCGCCTACGCCGCGGAAGACAAGAAGCGCGAGTGGCTGCCGAAGCTGGCCAGCGGCGAGATGATCGGCGCGATCGCGATGACCGAGCCCGGCACCGGCTCCGACCTGCAGAGCATCAAGACGCGCGCGATCCGCGACGGCGACCACTACGTCCTCAACGGCGCGAAGACCTTCATCACCAACGGCCTGCACGCCGACCTCGTGGTCGTCGCGGTGAAGACCGACCCGGACGCCGGCGCCCAGGGCGTCTCGCTGATCGTGGTCGAGACCGACACGCCGGGCTTCCGGCGCGGCCGCGTCCTCGACAAGGTCGGGATGAAGGGCCAGGACACCGCCGAGCTGTTCTTCGACGACGTCCGCGTGCCGGTCGGCAACCTCCTCGGCGACGCCGAGGGCCAGGGCTTCATCCAGCTGATGCTGCAGCTGCCGCAGGAACGGCTGATCATCGCCGTCACCGCGGTGGCCGGGCTGGAGGCGGCGGTCGACCTCACGCTGGCGTACACCAAGGAGCGCACGGCGTTCGGCCGGCCGATCTTTTCCTTCCAGAACACCAAGTTCAAGCTCGCGGAGGCGGCGACCGAGGCCGCGGTGGCGCGGGCGTTCCTCGACCAGTGCATCGAACGGCACCTCAAGGGCGAGCTCGACGTCCAGGGCGCGGCGATGGCGAAGCTGTGGACCACCGAGCGCGTCAACAAGGTGATCGACGACTGCCTGCAGCTCTTCGGCGGCTACGGCTACATGACCGAGTACCCGATCGCCCGCGCCTGGGCCGACGTCCGGATTTCCCGGATCTTCGGCGGCACCAGCGAAATCATGAAGGAAATCATCTCCCGCTCGCTCTGAAGGGACCGACTATGAAGGCAGGTCCGCTCGGCGGCCTGAAGGTGGTGGAGCTCGCCGGTCTCGCGCCCGGGCCGTTCGCCACGATGATCCTCGCCGACCTCGGCGCCGACGTCGTCCGCGTCGACCGCGCGCAACCGGGGGAGGACGTGCTCGGCATCCCGGCCGACCCGCTCGCCCGCGGCCGCCGGTCCGTCGGCATCAACACCAAGACGCCCGAAGGCGTCGAGCTGGTGCTGAAGCTGTGCGACACGGCCGACGTCCTCATCGAGGGGTTCCGGCCCGGTGTCGCCGAGCGGATCGGGCTCGGCCCGGACGTCGTGCACGCCCGCAACCCGCGGCTGGTCTACGGCCGGATGACCGGCTGGGGCCAGGACGGGCCGCTGGCCAAGGCGGCCGGGCACGACATCAACTACATCGGCATCGCCGGCGCGCTCGAGCCGATCGGGCGCGCGGGCGAGCGGCCGGTGCCGCCGCTGAACCTCGTCGGCGACTTCGGCGGTGGCGGGCTGATGCTGGCGATGGGCGTCCTGGCCGCGTTGTACGAACGGAACACGTCCGGGCGCGGCCAGGTCGTCGACGCGTCGATGGTCGACGGCGCCGCGCTGCTCACCACGAGCCTGCACGGCATGGCCGCCGCCGGGCTCTGGGGCGGCGACCGCGGTGACAACATGCTCGACGGCGGGGCCCCGTTCTACGACACCTACGAAACCGCGGACGGCAAGTACGTCGCCGTCGGCGCGATCGAGATGCGGTTCTGGGGCGACCTGGTGAAGGTCCTCGAACTGGACCCGGATTCGCTGCCCGTGCACGTGGACAAGACCCAGTGGCCCCGCCTCCGGGAGATCCTCGCGGCGGCGATCGGCAAGTACACGCGGGACGACCTCGTCGCGCGCGCCGAAGGCACCGACGCGTGCCTGACGCCGGTCCTCGCGCCGGCCGAAGCCGCGTCGCACCCGCACAACGCGGCGCGCGGCACGTTCGTCGAGATCGGCGGCCTGGTCCAGCCGGCCCCGGCGCCGCGGTTCGGCCGGACGCCGCCGTCGACGCCGGAAGCACCGCGTGCCAAGGGATCCGACACCGAAGCGGTGCTCGCCGAACTGGGCGTCACGGATCTCGGCGCCCTGCGATCGGCGGGCGTGATCGCCTAATCGTTCTTCAGATCGGAGCGCACGACCGAGTAGACGACGTGGTCTCGCCACTCGCCGTCTCGGAAGCCGTAGCCGCGAAGCACGCCTTCGCGGGTGAAGCCGGCCTTCTCGAGCGAGCGTTGTTCGGCGCGGTTGCCGGCCTCGGTCGTCGCTTCGACCCGGTTGAGCTGGGTGTGGGCGAAGAGGTAGTCGACGAGCAGGCGCTGGGCCTCGGTGCCGTAGCCGTGGCCGCGCGCTTCCGGGACGAGCACGAGGCCCATGTTCCAGCAGTAGGACGTCGGCCCGGTCCGGGTGCGGTGCCAGGAGACGACCCCGAGGACGCGGCCGCCGAGCGTCGGCACGAGCATCCCGGTCTCGGCGGTGAGCATCCCGGTTTCCAGCCACCGGCGGCGCAGGTAGCCGGGATCGTGCCAGCCGAACCACTGGTGCTCGCCGGCGGCGACGGGATCGTTGGTCAGCCGTTCGAGGAGGCCGAGATCGCTTTCGGCCACCGGCCGGAGCTCGACTCTGACACCGTCGTCGTCCATCCGGAGACCTTATCGGCCGCTTGACCGGAACCGGCACGCCTCTGCGCAAGATAGCTCGCTAGAGGCAACCCCCATCACCGAGCGGACATCACCCGTGATCGAAACGCCGACACCCGTGATCCAGAGGTCGACACGCGTGATCCGGAGGTCGACACGGCGGGACTCGAAGGCCCGCCCGTGTCGACCCTCCAATCACGCGTGTCGACCCTCCAATCACGCGAGTCGACTCCTCAATCACGCGAGTTGACCTCCCGATCACGGGTGATGCCTCACGTGAAGGTGCCGTGGCGGCCTTCGCCGCCGGTGAAGCGGGCGGCGCCCTCGACCGCCTCCGCCGCCAGGATGCCTTGGCCCATTGCTGCCGTGAACTCCGCCGCCAGGGCGTCCTCTTCGGACTCGCCCCACTGGGCCAGCGCGGACCGGCGGTCGCCGCGCAGGCACGCCTGGGGGAACGCCGCCAGCTGGCGGGCCAGCTCCTGCGCCGCCGTCACCGCCTCGCCGGCCGGCACCAGGCGGTTGGCCAAGCCGATCTCGACGGCCTCGGAGGCGTCGACCGGACGGCCGGTGAGGATCAGGTCCATCGCGCGCGACTGGCCGATCAGACGGGGCAGCCGGACCGTCCCGCCGTCGATCAGCGGGACGCCCCAGCGGCGGCAGAACACGCCGAACACCGCCGTCGCGTCCGCGACGCGCAGGTCGCACCACAGCGCCAGCTCGAGCCCGCCCGCGACGGCCGGCCCGTGGACCGCCGCGATCACCGGCTTGCCGAGGGCCATCCGCGTGGGCCCCATCGGGCCGTCCCCGTCCGGGCGAGTGCGGTTCATCCGCTCGGTGCCGATCGCCTTCAGATCGGCCCCCGCGCAGAACGCGCCGCCGGCTCCGGTCAGCACCGCGACGGCCGCGTCCGGGTCGGCGTCGAACGCGCGGAAGGCGTCGGCCAGCTCCGCGGCCGTGGGCCCGTCGACGGCGTTGCGCGCGGCCGCGCGGTCGATGGTGATCGTCGTCACCGGGCCGTCCCGTTGCACCAGCACGTTCCGGGACATGGCCGCTCCTGGGTTGATCGAGGTGTCTTCCACGCACGCCTTCCCTACAGTATTGGGGTGGCCACTCCCAGGACGGGGACGGCGAGCCGGGGAGGAAGCGCATGTCGGGCGGCGTCAAGAAGATTCTCATCGTGGGCGTGGTCGCGCTCGTGCTCTTCCTCCTGATCACCCAGCCCACGCAGTCCGCCGACTTCGTGCACCGCGTGCTCGGCTGGCTCAAGGACGGCGCCGAAGCGATCGTCACGTTCTTCCGCGCCCTCTTCTCCTGACCTGGTGCTTCCGAGTACCGGCGCCGCCACGGGCGGTGCCGGTGGCTACCGTGCGTGTTAACGGACGGTAAATCACCCAGCGTCACCGATCTCGGATTTCGGACTCCGACACTCGACCATCCGGGTGGATTGCGGCCGAAAACGCGCAGGTCGTCGAATTCGTGGCACCCGGGGTCTGGCGAAGACGACCACCCCGGCCCTACGGTGCTCACATTGCGTGATCGGGTAGTTCGCCATCCCCCCGGAGACCCCCGGTACGCAGGCAGTTTCCACTCAGCAAGGTGCAGGTTGGTGCGTGCGGCACCACCGCGTGGGACAGGCGTCAGGGCCTGTCCGTCGGGGACCTACATAGGAGGCAGGGATGACCGGAGATCCCGGAGTGGACGCGTTGATCCGGCAGTGGGCCGCCGAGCGCGAGAGGACTCCCGAGGAGCAGGAGGTCGACCGCATCGCTTCCGCGTGGCTGGCCGACGCTCCGGCGCAAGCCCCGGGCATCCCCGGCCAGCGAGCCCGGACCGGACAGTCGCGGTTCGTCCCCGTCGAGTCGGCCGATCCCGGCTACCTCGCCGCGATGCGCAGCCGGCTGCCGGAGGTGCCCGAAGAGCTCCTCACCGCCGCCGCGGGCTGGTGGCAGATGGTCGGCGGCGTCGCCGAAGCCGAGGAGTGGTGGGACGCCGGCATCAGCCCGCTCGACCAGCGGGCCCTCGACTACCGGGCGGCCGGGCTCGCGCCGTCCGACCTGGGCCGCCGGCTCGGGCCGATGACCGTCCTGCAGCACCTGCGCCGCGGCAGCGCCCCGGCCTGGTGCGTGGCGCGGCTCGCGCGGCAGCAGAAATCCGCCTGACGAGACGTTTTCCACCCGGCCGGGTGACCCGGTGTGATGAGACGATCGAGACGACCCGCGTAACGCCAACCTGCGCGGGCTCGTTGACAGTTCGTCGACATCACGCTGGAGGACCGGAGTTTCGTGCGCACCAGGACCGGAAAGACCGAGGACGACCCGATCGGCCCGAGTGCCGAGGAAGCCGTCCCCGCCGCACCGGCACCGCGCTCTCCGGGCGTCGCCGTGCTCACCCGGCTGCTCGTGGTCCTCGCCGTGCTGGCGGTGGCCGGCGGCGGGATCTGGCTCGTCACCCGCGCCGCGACGCCGGAGGCGAGCCCGACCACCACCGAAATCCCCGCCTTGCAGGTCAAGGCGGCCGACGTCCGCCCGGGCTCGGTCGCCCCGGCCGGCGGCGCGGTGGCGGGCGGGGCGGAGCAGCAGACGTCTCCCCAGCAGGCCCACAGCACGGGTCCGGCGACGCTGTCCCAGTGGGCGGCCCAGGTCGCGGCGGCCACCGGGGTCCCGGCGCGGGCCCTGCAGGCCTACGGCAACGCGGAATTGGCGCTGCGCGCGGACCAGCCGGGCTGCAAGATCTCGTGGGCCACCCTCGCGGGCATCGGCCGCATCGAGTCCAACCACGGCCAGTACGCGGGCGCGGTCCTCGGCGCCGACGGCCGCCCGTCCAAGCCGATCACCGGTGTCCCGCTCGACGGATCGGCCGGGGTCCAGGCGATCGGCGACACGGACGGCGGCCGCTACGACGGCGACGCCGGGGTGGACCGGGCGGTCGGCCCGATGCAGTTCATCCCGGGCACCTGGCGCAAGTGGGCCTCCGACGGCAACGGCGACGGCCTCGGCGACCCCCAGCAGATCGACGACGCGGCCTTGGCGGCGGCGCGGTACCTCTGCGCGGGCGGCCGGGACATGGCCAGTCCGGGCGGGTGGTGGGCGGGGATCCTGTCCTACAACAACTCGACGGAGTACGCGCAGAAGGTGTTCGGGCTGGCGGACGGGTACGCGAAGGCCGCCCAGTCGGTGCGCAAGCAGGGCTGAGAGCCCGGCCACCTCGGCCGCGACCGCGCGTCGTCCCTCAGCCGGCCAGTGCTAGCGTCGGAGCGTGCCAGCTTCCCCGCCACCGGCGGCCTCCCCGTGGGGACGACGGATCGCGATCGTCGCGACCTGCCTGGTGAGCCTGCTCGTCTGCTGCGGGCTCGCCTGGTGGCAGTGGGACCGCTTCACCTCCGCGAACGGCACCTTCCAAAACCTCGGCTACGTCCTGCAGTGGCCGCTGTTCGGGCTCTTCCCGGCCTTCATGTTCTGGCGGATCCGCAAGCTCCGGCAGAAGGCCGAAGCCGAAGCCGGAACCGAAGCGGCCGAACAGCCCGTCGAGCCGGAAGTCAAGCCCGCGGTGCCCGCTCCCCGCCCCCGTCCGGACGTCGCCGAGGTGACCACCGACGAGGACGAGGAGCTGGCCGCCTACAACCGTTACCTGCGCGAGCTGAACGCCCGCGACCAGCAGGCCGCAGAGTGAGGACGACCCGATGACCACCAGCACCGAAGGCGCCCGGACCGCCGTGCCGCTCGCCGGCCCCCTGGTGCGGTTCCGCACCGCCGCCTACGTCACCGGTGTCGGCCTGCTGGGCCTCTGCTTCGTGATGGTGCTGCGGTACGCCTTCGGCAACCCGACCCCGTCGGCGATCTACTCGCCCATCCACGGCGTGCTCTACATGATCTACCTGGTGCTCACCATCGACCTGGCGATCAAGGCCCGCTGGTCGATCAAGGGCACCGTGCTGGTGCTGCTGGCCGGCTGCGTCCCGTTCGTCTCGTTCCTCGTCGAGCGCCGGGTGACGCACAAGGTCAAGGCCGGGCAGAAGCTGTAGCCGGGAGCCGGCGGCGGAAGGTCAGCGCCACCAGCACCGTGCAGGCGGCGAACACCGCGGCCGTCGAGAACGCCGCCGTCATGCCGTCGACCGTCAGCTGCGCGCCCGTCGTGCCCGCCGAGCGGGTGACCGAGCCGAACACCGTGACCAGGACGGCCAGCCCGAGCGTGCTGCCGACCTGCTGCATCGTCTGCAGCACGCCACCCGCGGCGCCCGCGTCTTCGTTCGGCACGGTGGCCATCACGATCACGTTCAGCGGCGCGAACGACAGCCCGCCACCGAGGCCCATCAGCAGCAGCGGCCCGAGCAACGCCGGGAAGTACGTGCTGTTCGTGGTGAGCAGCGTGAGCCAGCCGACGCCGGTGACCATCAGGAGCGAGCCGGTCACGGCCAGGGGCTTCGGGCCGTAGCGGGGGAGCAGCCGCGGCACGAGCCGGCTCATCGTGAAGATCAGCACCGCCATCGGGAGGAACGCGAACCCGGTCGCCAGCGCCGCGAAGTGCCGGATGTCCTGCATGAACTGGGTCAGGAAGAAGAACATCGACATCATCGCCATCGGCCCGAGGAAGAAGTTGACGTAGGCCGCGCTGCGGTTGCGGTCGGCGAACAGCCGCGGCGGGACCAGCGGTGTCCCGGTGCGGGCTTCGATGGCGACGAAGCCGGCGAGCAGCGCCAGGCCGCCGGCGAGCGAGCCGAGCGTCACCGGGTTGCCCCAGCCGTCGGACGCGGCGTGGGTGAAGGCGAACACGAGCGCGCCGACGCCGAGGGTGCCGGTGATCGCGCCGGGCAGGTCCAGGTGCGCGCGGCGGCGTTCGGGCTCGGCCACGAACCGCGGGGCGAGCAGGGCGATCGCCACGCCGAACGGGACGTTGATGAACAGCGCGGCGCGCCACGAGATCCACTCGGTGAGCAGGCCGCCGACGATCAGGCCGATCGCGAAGCCGCCGCTGGACATCGCGGAGAACAGCGCCAGCGCCCGGACCCGGGCCTTGGCCTCGGTGAACGTCGTCGTGACCAGCGCCAGGGTGCTCGGACCCGCCATCGCGGCGCCGACCCCCTGCAGGACGCGGGCGGTGATGAGGAGCGCGGCCGAGTCGGCGAGCCCGCCGGCCAGCGAGGCGAGGGTGAACAGCGCGGTGCCCGCGACGAACATCCGCCGCCGGCCGAACAGGTCGCCCGCCCGGCCGCCGAGCAGCAGCAGGCCGCCGAAGACGAGGCTGTAGGCCGTCATCACCCAGGACAGGCCGGTGGCGGAAAACCCCAGGTCGGACTGGATGCGCGGGAGCGCGACGTTCATCACCGTCGCGTCGAGGACGAGCATGAGCTGGCAGGTCAGGATGATCGCGAGGACCAGCCCGCTGCGCCGGCCCCGGACCGGTGCGGGCACGCGGTCGAGTGTCTGGTGCGGCAAGGGATACTCCCCCAAGGAGTAAGAGATGAAGCGGAGATGTTCTCCGCTTGGCTGTGATCCGATAATATGGAGAGTGTCTCCGGATGCGCAAGTGAATTCGGAGAATCTCTCCGGTTAAGTGGCGAGGAGGCCGGGATGCCCGAGGCGGGTGAGCGTCCGATGCGCGCGGACGCGCGGCGCAACTACGAGCGCATCGTCGCGACGGCGAAGGACCTCTTCACCGCGCACGGCGCCGACGTGCCGCTGGACGACGTGGCCAAGAAGGCCGGCGTCGGCGCGGGCACCCTCTACCGGCACTTCCCGACCCGGGAAAAGCTGTTCGAAGCGGTCTACCGCGACGAGATCACGGTGCTCGCCGACCGCGCGTTCGTGCTGCACGACGAGCTGCCGCCGTGGGAGGCCCTGGAAGCGTGGCTGCTCGCCCAGGTCACCTGGGTCGTCGAGCGGCACAAGCTGGCGACGATCCTCAAGGAGTCCATCGATTCCGGCTCGGAAACCTTCCAGTACTGCCAGAAGCGGCTTCGCGAAGCGACCGGCGTGCTCGTCGAAGCGGCGCAGGAGGCCGGCCTGGTCCGCCCGGACGTCGTCGGGGCGGACGTCCTCCGGCTGGGCCACGGCGCCGGGATGGCCGTGCGCAACTGCAGCCCGGAGGACGGCCGGCGCGTGCTGAACGTGATCCTGGACGGCCTGCGCGCGTGACGCGGGCCGGGCGGGGGATCAGCTCCCGATGCCGGTCATCGAGCGGACCTCCATCTCCGCCTGCTTCTCCGCGTCCGCCTTCGGCCGGCCCACCAGCGTTCCGACGAACCCGCACAGGAACGAGAACGGGATGGACACCAGGCCGGGGTTCTTCAGCGGGAACCAGGCGAAGTCGATGCTCCGGAAGATCGAGTCCGGAGCGCCCGAGACCACCGGCGAGAACAGCACCAGCAGCAGGCACGCGATCAGGCCGCCGTACATGCCCCAGAGCGTGCCGGTGGTGTTGAACCGCTTCCAGAACAACGAGTACAGCAGCGTCGACAGGTTCGCCGAGGCCGCCACCGCGAACGCCAGCGCCACCAGGAACGCGACGTTCTGCCCGTTCGCCAGCACGCCGCCGACGATCGCCAGCGCGCCCACCACGATCGCGGTCATCCGCGCCACCCGGACCTCGTCCGCCGGCTCGGCCTTGCCGCGCTTGAAGATGTTCGCGTAGACGTCGTGGGCGAACGAGGCCGACGCGGTGATCGTCAGCCCGGCCACCACCGCGAGGATCGTCGCGAACGCCACCGCGGCGATCACGCCCAGCAGCAGCGTCCCGCCGATGTGCAGCGCCAGCAGCGGCGCCGCCGAGTTCTCCCCGCCCGGCGCGCTCTTGATCTCGTCCGCGCCGACCAGCGCGGCCGCGCCGAAGCCGATCACCAGCGTGCACACGTAGAAGATCAGCATGCACACGGTGGCCCAGACGACCGAGCGGCGCGCCTCGAAGGAGTTCGGCACCGTGTAGAAGCGCATCAGCAGGTGGGGCAGCGACGACAGGCCGAGCACCAGGGCCAGCGCGAGCGACACGAAGTCGAGCTTGGTGGTGTTGTCCTTGCCGTAGGAGCCACCGGGTTCCAGGAGGTGCTCGCCCAGCGGGCTCTTCTCGGTCGCGGCTTGCAGCAGGTTCGAGAAGCTGAAGCCGAACTTGCCGAACAGGAACACCGCGATCAGCACCACGGCCAGCATCAGCACGCCGGCCTTGATGATCTGCACCCACGTGGTGCCCTTCATCCCGCCGACCAGCACGTACAGCACCATGACCAGCCCGACCACGCCGATCACCAGCGCCTGCCCGAGCCGGGTGTGGATGTTGAGCAGCAGGGCGACCAGGCCGCCCGCGCCCGCCATCTGCGCCAGCATGTAGAACAGCGAGATCACCAGGGTCGACGTCGCCGCCGCGGCCCGCACCGGGCGCTGGTTCATCCGGAAGCTGACGACGTCGCCCATCGTGAACCGGCCGGTGTTGCGCAGCAGCTCGGCGATCAGCAGCAGGTCCACCAGCCAGGCGACCAGGAAGCCGATCGAGTAGAGGAAGCCGTCGTAACCGTGGACGGCGATCGCGCCCGCGATGCCGAGGAACGACGCCGCCGAGAGGAAGTCCCCGGAGAGGGCGATGCCGTTCTGGCGGCCGGTGAAGGCGCTGCCCGCGGCGTAGTAGTCCGACGTCGAGGAGGTCCGGCTGCCGGCCCGGTAGACGACGTACAGGGTGATCGCCACGAACAGGGCGAAGACGACGGTGTTGACGACCGGGTCGCTGGCGGGCTGCCCGGCCGCGGCGAGCGCGGTCATCGGCGCTGGTCTTCCGCCAGGCCCGCCCGCGCCCGCAGGGCGGCGACGCGCGGATCGAGCCGGCGGCGCGCGTACCGCAGGTAGAGCCAGGTGATCAGCGCGGTGCTGACGAACTGGCCCAGGCCGAGCAGGATGGCGACGTTGACCTGACCGACCACCTTGCGGCTCATGAAGTCGTGCGCGTACGCGGCGAGCAGCACGTACGTCATGTACCAGGCGAAGAAGGCGAAGCTCAGCGGGAAGACGAAGCCGCGGAACCGGCGGCGCAGCGCGACGAACTCGGGGCTGGCCTGGATCGCGGTGTAGTCGGGGGCCGAGGGGGAGGCGGGCCGGTGGGGTGGGACCCCGGCGGGCAGGACCGGGATCCGGCTCGTTTCCTCGAGGGCGTTGGCCGGTGTGGGCCGCGCTACGTCGTACATGGTGCCTCCGGCAGAGTGCCTCCGTGGCGGCGGGCCCGGGTGCCTGCGGACAGGGCACCGGGCCGCCCTTGCGGACTGCGAGGGCACATCGTAACTACGCCATCCGGCGGCTGCCGAAGGCGGCCGGACCGTCCGGCCGGTCCGCGAGCCGGTATTCGTATTCCCGCCCCGGTGTCGAATGGGTGACCGGCCACAACGCGGGTGACAACGCACCGCGGAGAACGTCCGTAATGCCGAAAACAATTGTGACGGGACGTTGCATTGATGGGAGAGCGCTGCGGCGAACGGGTTAACGGCGCCGGTCGGCTCGCAGGCCTGGTCACGGAAAGTAGCCGTTTCCCGGGATTGATCCGGCGCGTGGGTGGCCCGCCCGCCGGGTGGGCGGCGAAGAGCCACTGGTCAGCGGCGGGTTTCGAAAGAAATCACCGGGTCGGGGCCGGGGAACGCGGAACGCCACAACATCGGGCACATCTTGAGCCTTGACCCACCCGTTGGTGGTACGCAGTGTAGATCGACCGAGGGATACTGCTACCCTGCCTGGGCTAATCGGGTGATGGCCGGATGCGACGGGCCCCCGCGTCCGGTAACCGAAATTCCCTCTTCGGGGGCGGTGAGGCGAAATGTCCTGGCCGGTGTCCGGTCGCGAAAGCGCTTTTCGCAGGTCAGCGCCCGAGTGGGGAACACAATTGACCGGTACGGCATCGGGGGTACGATTCTTTGGCCCAGCTCACCGCAGCGATCGATTGGCACCGATAAAGTTGATCTCGATCACCGTGCACAACGCAAGTTGCGACATGCACGTGCATAGTCCCGGGCAGCAGGGTCCCGGGCGCGAGGCGACGAGGCGGTGCCTGCCCGGCGACGGGCCCGCGGACGGCGGGGCGGCCGGGGACGAGCGAGGGCGCCGGGGAAGCGGCAGGGCGGGGACGGCACGGCCGTCCGGCGGCCCGTCGCGAGCCGGGACGCCGCGCCGCCGACGCGGATCCATGACGCCGGACAGGGAGTCACTCACGTGACCGTTGCAGGAGAAGGTCAGGTGCCCGTCGGGGAGTTGCTCGGCCGAGCGCCCCGGCGGTCCAAGGGAAAGGCCGTGTGGCGCGCGCTCGTGCAGTGGCGCGACTGGGGCCTGCCCGTCAAGCTTTCGGCCGTCACGGTCGTGCCGATCGTCCTCGCGCTGGTGCTGGGCATCGCGACGATCGCCGCGCAGGTCGGCCGCTCGGACGAGTACCAGCGGCTCGACCGGCTCGTCGCGCTCGGCGGCGGCGTGCGCTCGCTCACCACCGCCCTCCAGCAGGAACGCACGGTCACCTCGGCGATGCTGACCGCGGGCACCGTCGGCGGCACCCCCGAGCTGGCCGCGGCGCGCAAGGCCACCGACGCCGCCACCGGCCCCTTCGCCGCGGAGCAGGCTCGCGCCGCCCAGGCCGAACCCGGCGTGTCCGGTGCCGCCGGCACGGCCTCCGCGCAGGTCGGCAACCTCGCTTTCCTGCGCCGTCAGGTCGACGGCGGTCAGCTCGACCCCGGCCAGGCCATCACGGCGTACTCCGCCCTCACCGGGTCGCTGATCAGCCTCGACACCGCGGCCACCGCGGGCGCCGGCGACGGCACCCTCGGCGGCCTGCCCGCCGGGCTGCACGAACTGCTGGTCGCCGGCGAGCAGGTGTCGC
The DNA here is from genome assembly GCF_002904335.1 of Amycolatopsis sp. CA-126428. Lineage (GTDB taxonomy): Bacteria > Actinomycetota > Actinomycetes > Mycobacteriales > Pseudonocardiaceae > Amycolatopsis. The sequence continues at coordinate 123,739 of NZ_PPHF01000157.1, forward strand.
TCAGCCAGGCCCTCGTCTCCTACGGCATCGGCCGCGCGAACCTGACGCCGAGCGAGCTGGCCACCCTGCGCGCCGCCGAGCTGCGGCTCGCGGACCGGCTCGTCGACTTCCGCTCCGCCGCGGGCGACACGCTGCAGCGCGACTTCGCGGCGATCGCCGAAGGCGCGCAGGCGCAGAGCCGGGCCCGGATGGTCGAGACGGTGCTGAACGCGCAGAGCGGCGCGGTGGACGACGCGTTCCGCGCGCTGCCGGCCGCGGACTGGACCGCCGCCTCCGCGGCGATGCGCACGCAGATCGGCTCGATCGCCGACCGGCTCGGCGCGTCGGCGGCGCGGACGGCGGCGGACCTGGTCGACGAGTCCAGCAGCGGGGCCGGCCTGCTCGCGGTACTGCTGTTCGCCGCGATGGTGCTGGCCGTCGCGGTCGTCTTCCTCATCACCCGCCAGCTGCTGCGCTCGCTGAAGGTGCTGCGCCGCAGCGCCCTCGACGTCGCCGAGACCGCGCTGCCGGAGGCGGTCCGCAACATCCAGGAGGGCCGCGCGCAGGGCACCGACGTCCGGCCGGTCCCGGTGCACACCGACGACGAGGTCGGCGAGGTGGCGCGCGCCTTCGACAAGGTGCACCACCAGGCGCTGCGGCTGGCCACCGAGCAGGCCGCGATGCGGACCGGCTACGGCAGTGTCTTCGTCAACCTCTCGCGGCGCAGCCAGAGCCTGGTGCAGCGGCAGCTGCAGCTGATCGAGCAGCTCGAGCGGGACGAAGAGGACGCCGACCAGCTGGCGACGCTGTTCCAGCTCGACCACCTCGCCACCCGGATGCGGCGCAACAACGAGAACCTGATGGTGCTGTCGGGCGCCGAGCCGGGCCGCCGGTCCGGGAAGCCGGTCGGCACCACCGACATGCTCCGCGCCGCGGTGTCGGAGATCGAGCAGTACCAGCGGGTCCAGGTGCAGCCGCCGCCCCCGGCCCGGATCGTCGGCTACGCCGCGAGCGACCTGATGCGCCTGGTCGCCGAGCTGCTGGACAACGCCGCGGCGTTCTCCGCGCCGGAGACCACGGTGACCGTGGCGTCCCGGCTGGGCGAGGACGGCTCGCTCCACATCGACATCCTGGACAAGGGCATCGGGATGAACGAGTGCGAGGTCATCGAGGCCAACACCCGGCTGACCGAGGCCGGGTCGGTCGACCTGGTGACGTCGCGGCGGATGGGCCTGTTCGTCGTCGGCCGGCTGGCCAGCCGGCACCGGATCGGGGTGTCGCTGCACGGCGGCAAGGACATCGTCGGCGTCCGCGCCACTGTAGTGGTCCCGGCGGAGCTGGTGATGCCGGTGACCGACGGCCCGGCCACCGGCCCGATCGGCGCGCTGCAGCAGCACCCGGCGAGCCCGGCGGCGGGCAACCAGCTGCCGCGCCGCCCGGTCAACGGCCACACCCGCCCGCGCCCGGTGGTGCCCCCGCAGCCGGCGATGGGCGAGGAGCGGTGGCCGTCGGCGAGCGACCTGGCCGGGCTGTCCGGCGTGCGCCCGCCGTCGGACCTGGAGATCTCCGGCACGGCGCTGTTCGCCCCGATCGAGAAGGACGACGACGTCCCGCCGCAGCGCCCGGCCCTGCCGCAGGTGCCCGCGGTGCTGCCGCTGCCGCAGCCACCGCCGAGGGGCGACGACTTGCCCGCGGGCAAGGACCTGTTCACGGCCAACGAAACGACGCTCAGCGACTGGTGGCAGGAGGCGACGGCGGGCTCCGAGCCGCCCCCGCCGGCCCCGGCGCCGGACCGCTCGGAGACGACGCCGATCTTCGACGAGATGCTGTCGGCGTGGTTCCGCGAGGACAAGCCGGCCGCGGACGAGGAACCGGCCGCTTCGGCGGAGGCGGCGCCGGAGGAGCGCCGCAGCTGGGACTTCCCGAGCGACGAGAACTTCCGCACGGTCCAGGAGCGGACGAAGGCCGAGCCGACGGCGTTCACCGAGGCGGGCCTCCCGCGCCGCCGCCGCGGCGAGCAGTTGCTCCCGGGCAGCGCAACTCCCTCCGGCCCGGCGGCGACCCCCAAGCCGGCCCCGACGGGCCCGGACCTCCCGGTCCGCGACCCGGCCGACGTGCGGGGGCGGCTGAGCAGCTTCCAGCAGGGCGTGACCCGTGGCCGCCGCCAGGCCGCGGCCCAGCGGCCGCGAGGGGGCCAGCAGCGCGCGACCCAGCCGGCCCCGGCTTCGCCGACGGTGCCGGGATTGGGGACGGCCCAGGACGCGGCGGCGGCCCAGCAGGCAGCGGCGGCCCAGCAGGCGGCCGGGCAGGCGGCCGGGCAGGCGGCCGGGCAGGCGGCCGGGCAGGCGGCCGGGCAGGCGGCCGGGCAGAGTTCCGGCCCGGCGCAAGGCACACCGGAAGCGGCCGGGCAGGGGAGCGCGGCTCAGCAGGCCGGTTCCCCGGGTGCTGCCGGGCCGGACGCGGGTTCGCCGGAGATGTTCGGGCCGGGCGCGGCTCAGCGGGCCGATTCGCCGGGTGCTGAAGCCGCAGAGGCCGCGCCGGAGTTGTTCGGGCAGCCGGGCGTGGCTCAGCCGGGTGCTGCCGGGTCGGGCGCGGGTTCGGCGCAGGCTGTGCCGGAGATGTTCACGCAGCCGGGCGCGGCCCGGCAGGCTGGTTCGCCGGGTGCGGATTCCACCGGGGCCGCCCCGGAGATGTTCACGCAGTCCGGAGCTGAGCAGCAGCCGGGCGACGCACCGGCCGCCGCGGCCCGCCAAGCCCCGGCGCCCCCAGCCGGTGCGCAGCCGGAGACCCCAGAACAGCCCGAGGCCCCCGAGCAGCCTGAGCAGTCCGGCACCCCGGCACAGCCGAAGCTGCAAGGCGACATCTTCGCGGACGGCACCCAGCCGACCCCCCAGCCGCCCGCCGAAGACTCGCGACCGGCCGCCCCCTCGCCGTCCCCGGACCAAACCGCCCGCCCCCAGCTCCCGCAGCCCAGCCGAGCCACCGCCAAGCTCCCGCAGCGGCCCTTGCCACAGCCGAGCCGGCCCCGGCCGGGGCCTGACCCCGCCGTCTTCCGGGACTCCGGGCAGCTGCCGGTCGCCAACGGCCGTCCCGCTGTGCCGCCGTCCTCGCTGCCCAGCCGGAAGGCCCCGGAGACGCCCGCTCCGCGCCGTGAAGAGACCGCCGTCGAGGCCACCGCCGAGTGGAATTTCGGCACCGACGACGGCTGGCGCGCGGTGCAAGCGGTGTCCCAGTCGACACCGCCCACCTTCACTTCGGCAGGATTGCCCCGGCGCCGTCGCGGGGAGCAGCTGCTTCCGGGCAGCGCCGGACCGTCCACCGGGGCCTCGGCCCCCCGACCACAACGGGACGCACACGACGTGCGCGGCCGCCTGCGGAGTTTCCAGCAGGGCATCGAGCGCGGACGCCACCGCACCGCGCAGGCGGCCGAGACCAACCACGAGACCTTGGAGGGTGAATGACCTCGCCGAGTAGCGCTCAGCCGACGCAGAACCAGTTCGGCTGGCTGGTGAACGACTTCGCGGAGCGGGTGCCCGGGGTGGCCCACGCCGTGGTCGTCTCGGCGGACGGCTTGCTGCTGACCGCGTCGAACCGGCTTCCGCTCGACCGGGCCGACCAGCTCGCCGCGGTCGCCTCCGGGCTGGTCAGCCTCACCCAGGGCGCGGCCCGCTGCTTCGAAGCCGGCGCGGTCAACGAGACCGTCGTCGAGATGGAGCTGGGGATCATGGTGCTGATGTCGATCAGCGACGGCTCCTGCCTGGCCGTGCTCGCCGCCCCCAACTGCGACATCGGGCAGGTCGCCTACGAGATGACGATGCTCGTCGACCGGGTCGGTCAGATCCTCACCCCGGAGCTGCGCGCTCAGCTTCAGGGCTCCGGGGGGTCGCTGATCGGCGAACCGGTGGGATGATGGCGCGATGAGCACGGGGTCCGGATTCGACGGCGAACCACCCGCGGGGCGCAGCCCCGCCGGGCGTGGGGACGACGGCACGTTCGCCGACGTCCTCAACGGGTTCACGCTGGATTCCGGCCGTGCCCGCCGGAAGCGCAAGAAGAGCAAGGAGTCCCCGCAACCCCCGGCCGCCGGTGCGCACGCGGCCGCGGATCCGCCGGCGCCCGCGCCGTCGGCCGACCAAGGAGATCGTGTGACCTCTTTAGTCTCTCCACCCGGCAGTACCGACGGGGACAGCCCCAGACCAGGCGGTTTGTTCGACCCGGGCCCGCCCAGCGGCGAATTCGTGATGCCCGCGGTGTTCGAGCAGCCGCCCGCGCCCGAGGAGCTGACGGCGATCGTCCGGCCCTACGCGCTGACCGGAGGCCGCACCCGGGCGAACTACGCCCTGGAGCTGGAGACACTGATCTCCGCGAAGGACTACGCTGCCACCGGTGGCTTCCCCGAAGTGGCCGCGGAGCAGATCGAGTGCATCTCGATCATGGAAGAGTGCCGGACCCCCCGTTCGGTCGCCGAGATCGTTTCGGCGCTGCGGGTTCCTCTGGGGGTGGCCCGGGTGCTGATCAGCGACGCGGCCGACGCGGGGCTGGTCACGGTGCACAAGACGATTACGGGCAATGACGGCGCCGAGGCACATCTGGTGTTGATGGAAAGGGTTTTGAGTGGACTCCGTCGGCTTTAAGGCACCGCGGGACACCGCGCCCCCGACCATGACATCCGCCAAGATCGTGGTGGCTGGCGGCTTCGGTGCGGGGAAGACGACCTTCGTCGGGTCGGTCTCGGAGATCGTGCCGCTGACCACCGAGGCGATGATGACCGACGCCAGCGTCGGCGTCGACAACCTCGACCACACCCCGAACAAGTCGACGACCACGGTGGCGATGGACTTCGGCCGGGTGTCGCTGGACGCGGACCTGATCCTCTACCTGTTCGGCACGCCCGGGCAGCAGCGGTTCTGGTTCATGTGGGACGACCTCGTCCGCGGCGCCATCGGCGCGGTGGTGCTGGCCGACACGCGGCGGCTGGCCGACTCGTTCGCCCCGATCGACTTCTTCGAAGACCGGGGCCTGCCGTACATCGTCGGCGTCAACACGTTCGACGGCGTGCTGGAGCACGACATCAACGACGTCCGCGAGGCGCTGTCGATCGACCCGAACATCCCGATCGTCCGCTGTGACGCGCGGGATCGCGAGTCGACCAAGCAGACGCTGATCACGCTGGTCGAGTACGCCATGCGGCAGTGGATCGCGCTGCGGGCGGCGAACGCCCGCTGACGCCGTCGGGGCCCGGGCCAGTTTCACGCGCGGCGGAAGCGCAGCAGCACGACCTGGCCGTCGAAGGTGCGCGACTCCACGAGCGCCAGGCCGAGCCGCGCGGTGCCCTCGGCGAACGGGCGCTTGCCGCCGCCGAGGACGACCGGGTGGACGAACACGTGGTACTCGTCGATCAGGCCGCGGGCGGTGAGCTCGGCGGCCAGCTCCGCGCCGCCCATGAGCAGCAGGTCCTCGCCCGGTTCGGCCTTCAGGGCCGCCACGACCGCGCCCAGGTCACCGCCGACGACGCGGGTGTTCCAGTCCGCCTTCTCCAGCGTCCGCGAGAAGACGACCTTCGGCGTCTCCCGCCAGACGGGCGCGAACGCGATGTCGTGCGGGTGGTCCGAGATCGATTCGGCGTCCGGCCAGTACGCCGACAGCTCCGGGCCCATGACCGGCCGGTCGAATTCGCCGTCCGGGCCCTCGACGCAGCCGTCGTCGGAGCCGCGGACGCGGACCGGACACGGCGGGCGAACGAAACTTCAGTACTCGTCGTGCCGGCGCCACCACGAGCTGGGAGCGTCGTCGCCGCGGCTCTCCTCCTCCCACGCCTCCTGGCGCCCCAGCGGCGTGATGTCGAGGTACCGGTGCGACGCCAGGAACGTCTCGCCGCCCCGGCCGGAGGTGAAATAAGTCCGGTACACGTCGTCGCCGTCGCGGAGGAAGACGCTGACGCCGAAGCCCGCCCCGACGCCGCAGTCCTCGGTGAAGGTGCTGCCGTGCGCGGACACCCACGGCACGTCCCAGCCCATGCGCGTCCGGTACCGGTCGATCTCGGCGAGGGTGGCGGGCGCGACGACGGTGAGCGTGACGTCCCGGGCGTGCAGGTGCGCCAGGTGCGGCAGGTTGTCGACGACCAGGGAACAGCCGGGGCAGCCCGCCTCGTCGCCCGGGTGCAGCATGAAGTGGTAGACGATCAGCTGGCGGCGGCCGTCGAACAGGTCGAGCAGGCTCTTCTTCCCCTCGGCCGAGTCGAACTCGTAGGCCTTGGTGAAGGGCACCATGGGCAGCCGGCGGCGTTCGGCGGCCAGGTGGTCGGCCGCCTTCATGAGCTCCTTCTCCTTGACGAGCAGCGCGTCTCGCGCGGCCTGCCACTCTTCGGGCGAGACGATCGGGGGCAAGGTGGCGGTCATCGGGCGTCCTTTCCTCGGATGAAGCCGGTCAGGTCCTCGAAGCTGGAGGTCCAGCCCTCGTCGTGGCCGTCGCGGTCGGCGGCGGTCGGGAAGCCGGTCTGGACGAAGGTCATCTCGGTCTTGCCGCCGAGGTCGGCGAAGCCGATCGTCACGAGGGTCTCGGTGCGCAGATCGCCTTCGGTGTCCCAGGCGAAGGTGAACACGAGCCGTTCGGGGGCGGTGATCTCGCGGTAGACGCCGTGCATCCAGTGCTCGTCGCCCTCGGGGGAGCGGATGCACGCCCGCCAGGCGCCGCCGGGCCGGGTGGCGAGGGTGACGGCGGAGCCGGTGTAGCCGTGCGGCCCCAGCCAGCTCGCCAGCCGGTCCGGCTCGGTCCACGCGGTGAAGACCAGTTCGCGGGGTGCGTCGAACACGCGGGTGATGGTCAGGTCAGGCATCGCCGGGCCCGCCGGTCAGGGTCCGCAGGTGCTCTTCGAGGCGGTCGAACCCGCCGTCCCAGAACCGGCGGTAGGTCGCCACCCAGTCGGCGACGCCTTCCAGGGGCTTGGCCTCCAGCCGGCAGGGCCGCCACTGGCGGGTGCGGCCGCGGGTGATCAGCCCGGCCTCCTCCAGCACCTTCAGGTGCCGGGACACCGCGGGCAGGGTCATCGGGAGTGGTTCGGCGAGCTCGTTCACCGTCGCCTCGCCCGCCGACAGGCGCGCGAGGATGGCGCGCCGGGTCGGGTCGGCGAGGGCCGAGAACGTCCGGCTCAACGTGTCGGTCATTTCACCATCCTGTTAATTAACGAATTCGTTAAATATAGCTCCGAGCAGGCCGGTGTCGAGGTTCTTCCGAGGTGCCGTGAGAGCCGCGTCACCGGACCTCGGGTTTCCAATAGTAGGAAGTCAAAGTATTTTGGAGGGATGAGCAGCGAGCTGTACCGCCCCGCGCACCCCGTCCGGTTCGTCACGGCGTCGAGCCTCTTCGACGGCCACGACGCGTCGATCAACATCATGCGGCGGATCCTGCAGTCGCAGGGTGCGGAGGTCGTCCACCTCGGGCACAACCGGTCGGTCGACGAGGTCGCCACCGCGGCCATCGCCGAGGACGTCCAGGGGGTCGCCATCTCGGCGTACCAGGGCGGGCACGTCGAGTACTTCTCCTACCTCGTCGAGCTGCTGCGCGAGCGCGGCGCCGGCCACATCAAGGTTTTCGGCGGCGGGGGCGGGGTGATCGTGCGCGAGGAGATCGAGCTGCTGCACTCGCGCGGCGTCGCCCGCATCTTCTCGCCCGAGGACGGCTACGAGATGGGCCTGCCGGGCATGATCAACTTCATGATCAAGGCCTGCGACGTCGACCTCGCGGCCGAAGCCCCTTCGCTGGACAAGGTGCTCTCCGGCGACGTCGCCTCGCTTTCGCGCGTCATCACCCAGCTGCAGGCCGGCCAGCTGCCCGGCGACCTGCTGGGCGGCATCACCGAGGCCGCGGGCAAGCGCGAGGTACCGGTGCTCGGCATCACCGGCACCGGCGGCTCGGGCAAGTCGTCGCTCACCGACGAGCTGATCCGCCGGTTCCGCCTCGACCAGGAGGACAAGCTGCGGATCGCGGTGCTCGCCGTCGACCCGTCGCGGCGCAAGGGCGGCGGCGCGCTGCTCGGCGACCGCATCCGGATGAACTGCCTCGACAACGGGCCCGCCGGCCCTAGAGGCACTGGCACAGCGCCGGTCTACTTCCGTTCGCTGGCCACGCGCACGACGTCGGGGGAGATCCCGGCCGGGCTGCACGAGTCGATCCTGGCCTGCAAGGCCGCCGGCTTCGACCTGGTGATCGTCGAGACGCCGGGCATCGGCCAGGGCGACGCCGGGATCGTCGACTTCGTAGACGAGTCGCTGTACGTGATGACGCCGGAGTTCGGCGCCGCGTCGCAGCTGGAGAAGATCGACATGCTCGACTTCGCCGACGTCGTCGCGATCAACAAGTTCGAGCGCCGCGGTGCCGAGGACGCCCGCCGCGACGTCGCGCGCCAGCTGGTGCGCAACCGCGAGGCCTTCTCGTCGGGGCCGGAGGACATGCCGGTGTACGGCACGAGCGCGGCGAAGTTCAACGACGACGGCGTCACCGCGCTGTACCAGCACCTGCGGGGGATGCTCGCCGAACGGGGCCTCGGCGTGTCCGCGGGGACGCTGCCGAAGGTCGAAGGCAAGGTCTCGACGGACGCCTCGACGATCATCCCGGGCAACCGGTCCCGGTACCTGGCCGAGATCTCCGAGACCCTGCGCGGTTACCACGCGAAGACGCAAGCGCAGGTCGCCGCGATCCGCAAGCGCGAGGCGCTGGCGCTGGCGCGCGCCGAACTGTCCAAGGTGGACGCGTCGACCGATGCGCTGGACGGCCTGCTCGCCGCCGCCGAGTCCGATGTGGACGGGGAGTCGGCGAAGCTCCTCGATCGGTTCCGCTCGCTCGCCGGGGAATACCGGCAGGACGAGCTCGTCGTGAAGATCCGCGACAAGGAGCTGCGCACGCAGCTGTGGCGCGACACGCTGTCGGGCAACCGGATCCCGCGCGTCGCGCTGCCCCGCTACACCGAGTCCGGCGAGCTGCTGTCGTTCCTGCGCCGCGAGAACCTGCCGGGTTACTTCCCGTACACCGCGGGTGTCTTCCCGTTCAAGCGCGACGGCGAGGACCCGGCGCGGATGTTCGCCGGCGAGGGCGACGCGTTCCGCACCAACCGCCGGTTCAAGCTGCTCTCGGCGGACTCGGAGGCCAAGCGGCTCTCCACGGCCTTCGACTCGGTGACGCTCTACGGCCACGACCCCGACACCCGCCCCGACATCTACGGCAAGGTCGGCACGTCGGGCGTGTCCATCGCGACGCTCGAGGACATGAAGGTCCTCTACGACGGCTTCGACCTGACCGCGCCGAACACGTCGGTGTCGATGACCATCAACGGCCCGGCGCCGACGATCCTGGCCTTCTTCCTCAACACGGCGATCGACCAGAAGCGGACGGCGTTCCGCGAGGAGCACGGCCGCGAGCCGTCCGACGCCGAAGCCGCCGAACTGCGCGAGTGGGTCCTGCGCACCGTCCGCGGCACGGTGCAGGCCGACATCCTCAAGGAGGACCAGGGCCAGAACACCTGCATCTTCTCGACCGAGTTCAGCCTCCGGATGATGGCCGACATCCAGGAGTGGTTCATCGAGCACGGCGTGCGGAACTTCTATTCGGTGTCGATCTCCGGTTACCACATCGCCGAGGCCGGGGCGAACCCGATCTCGCAGCTGGCGTTCACGCTGTCCAACGGCTTCACCTACGTCGAGTCGTACCTGGCCCGCGGCATGGACATCGACGACTTCGCGCCGAACCTGTCGTTCTTCTTCTCCAACGGCATGGACGCGGAGTACTCGGTGCTCGGCCGGGTGGCCCGGCGGATCTGGGCGGTGGCGATGCGCGAGCGCTACGGCGCGAACGAGCGGTCGCAGAAGCTGAAGTACCACGTGCAGACGTCCGGGCGGTCGCTGCACGCCCAGGAGATGAGCTTCAACGACATCCGCACCACGCTGCAGGCGCTGTGCGCGCTGTACGACAACGCGAACTCCTTGCACACCAACGCGTTCGACGAGGCGATCACGACGCCGTCGGAGTCGTCGGTGCGCCGCGCGATGGCCATCCAGATGATCATCAACAAGGAGTGGGGCCTGTCGAAGAACGAGAACCCGCTGCAGGGTTCCTTCGTCATCGACGAGCTGACCGACCTGGTCGAGGAGGCGGTGCTGGCCGAGTTCGACCGGATCAGCGAGCGCGGCGGCGTCCTCGGCGCGATGGAGACGGGCTACCAGCGCGGCAAGATCCAGGACGAGTCGATCCTGTACGAGCGCAAGAAGCACGACGGCTCGCTGCCGATCATCGGCGTCAACACGTTCCGCAACCCGCACGCCGGTGAGGAGAACGTCGAGGTCGAGCTGGCCCGCGCGACGGAGGACGAGAAGAAGTCCCAGCTGGACCGCCTCGCGGACTTCCAGCACCGCCACCACGAGGAGGCCCAGCAGGCGTTGAAGGCCCTCCGCGAGGCGGCCACCCGCGGCGGCAACCTGTTCGGCGTGCTGATGGACGCGGCGCGGGTGTGCTCGCTCGGTCAGATCACCGAAGCCTTCTTCGAGGTCGGCGGGCAGTATCGCCGCAACGTGTAGCGGCCGCGGCCGTGGGAAGTCCGGTAACGCCCTTCGCCTCCGCCCGGATCGTCTTCACCCGCCGGCCGTGGGCGTTCAGCATCAGCGCCGGGCTCCTGCGCGCCCAGCTGCCCTACAAAAGCCCCCTACGACCGCTGGGCGAAGTTCGCCGCGAACGGCGATGAAGCCGTGCACGATCCGGAGCTGGACGCGGGACTCGTGGCGGACGCGGCTCGCCACCTGTGAGTTCCGGGAGAAGGATTCGCTGCATGAGCTCATCGAGTTCCCCGACGGGCCCGCGGCCTACGGGATCGCTTCGTTCGGCCGGGTGACCACCCGGATCACCCGCAAGGACAAGCTCTTCACCTTCGACCACCGGACCGTCGACTTCGACCCCTACGACGGCGTTCCGGGACTGCTCGTGGCGCTCGACGAGATCGAGCGCCGGTACCGCGGCCGGCTGTCCTTCCCGCTGGCCGTGAACATCCAGCTGATCCGGCAGTGGCTCGACCGGGATCCGGCGGGCGCGGCGGCCTGGCTCAAACTGGGCTGAGCCGCAGGTAGGCCCGGTCGTCGAACGAATCCGCGCCCGGGCGCAGTCCCTTCGTCTCCGGCGGGTCCTCGATCATCAGCGGGTCGCGCGCCAGCCGTCCGGCGAGCAAGCGCTCGGCTTCCGCGAGCGTCGGCGCCGCTTCCGGATACCCGTCCGTGGCGAGGGTGATCTCCCGGACCCCGGCCGGCACCGGGATCACTTCGACGAAGTCGTCCGGGACGTCCTGTCCGTCGACCGCGCCGTAGCCATAGCGCGCGACGGGCCGGTTGCGCAGCCCGCCGAGCGCGCGCAGCAGCTCCTGCACCGCGGCACGTCCCGGGTCCTCGGCGAGAAGCGTCGCTTCCGGGACGCCGTCGGCGAGGTGCCGCCGCAGCACCAGCGCGCGGGCCTCGGCCACCACCCGCTCGCCGGTCGGACGCGGTGGTACCGGCGTCCCGTCCAGCAGGACCCGGCCTTCGCCGACCCGCCAGATCTCGCGCCGGGGCCGGTGCAGGACGCAGAACGTCACCGCCGAGCCCTCGCCGGGGCCCGCCCCGGCTGCGGCCGGCAGCGACCGGACGAGGGCCGTCGCGCTGTCCGTCGCCACGCGGGCGCCGGTGCCGGCCGCGGTGGCGGCCAGGTGCCCGGCAACCGCTTCGGCGAGCGCGGCACCGTCCGGTCCGCTGTCCCAGGGCTTGCCGGTCGCGCCGTCGGCGACCCCCAGCACGTGCTCGCCGAGGATCAGCCGATCGGCGCAGGGCGCGGCGGAGGTCCGCGGAACCACCGCCGACTCCACGATCACGGGGTCGAACGTACCGCCTTCAGCCGCCAGACCGGGACGAGGACCCGCCCGTCCGCGTCGGTGTCCATCCCGGTCAGGCCGCCCGGTTCCTCGCCGAGCACGACCCGGACGCTCTGCCGCAGCTCCTCCGCCGTCATCGACGTCGTGTAGACGGCCGGCTCGAGGCGCTCGATCGTCCAGTTCTTGCCGACCGTTTCGCGCAGGTTCGCCTCGCTGATCAGGTAGGGCGCCGGGAAGCCGTCCGGGACGTCCTCCGAGAAGCAGAACAGGTGCAGCGTCGCGCCCGGGCGGGTCGCACGGGTCAGCGCCGCCAGGTACGCGCGGCGGTCGTCCTCGGTCAGGCAGTGGTAGAGCGCGCTGTCGAGGACCGTGTCGAAGCGGCCTTCGTAGCCTTCCAGCTTCGTCGCGTCGGCCACCGCGAAGGGGACGCCCGGCGCGCGGGTGCGGGCCTGCTCGACCGCCGACGGTGCCCCGTCCAGGCCGGTGACGTGCACGCCGCGGGAGGCGAGGAACGCCGAGTTGTCGCCGAGGCCGCACCCGATGTCGAGCACCTCGCCGGTGAACTCCCCGGCGTCGGCCAGCGCGACGACCGCGGGCTGCGGCGCGCCGAGGTCCCACGGCATCTTGCGGCCGATCGGGGTGGTGCCCTGGTACAGCTCTTCGAAGTCGATGTCCTGTACGTCCATGACCGCCCCCTTATTCAACGTGTGATGAGATCACTCCATCCTGCACCTCCTGTCAACCCGGTGGTAGTCCTTGGGTATGAAATTCGGAATTTCGACGTTCGTGACCGACGAGGGCATCCGGCCGGACGTGCTGGGTGCGGCCCTGGAAGAGCGCGGCTTCGACTCGCTGTTCCTCGCCGAGCACTCGCACATCCCGGTGAGCCGGGAAAGCCCGTACCCGGGCGGCGGCGACCTGCCGCGCGTCTACTACCGCACGCTCGACCCGTTCGTGGCGCTCGCCGCCGCGGCCACCGCGACGTCGGAGCTGCTGCTCGGCACCGGGATCGCCCTGCTGATCCAGCGCGACCTGATCCACACGGCCAAGGAGGTCGCGTCGCTGGACGTGATCTCCGACGGCCGCGCGCTGTTCGGCGTCGGCGTCGGCTGGAACCGGGAAGAGATGCGCAACCACGGCACCGACCCGAAGACGCGCGGCGCGCTGATCGACGAGCAGCTGGCCGCGCTCAAGGAGATCTGAACCAAGGACGAGGCCGAGTTCCACGGCGAGCACATCGACCTCGACCCGATCTTCAGCTGGCCGAAGCCGGTCCAGAAGCCGCACGTCCCGATCTACATCGGTGGCGAGAGCGAAGCCGCCCTGAACCGCCTGGCCAAGTACGGCGACGGCTGGCTGCTCCGGGGCTACACGAAGTACCAGGAGGCGCAGCGCGTCCGTCGATGGCTGGCGGAGCAGGGCCGTGAAGACGTGCAGTTCGCGGTGTTCGGCGGGCCGACGACGCCGAAGGTGATCGACGGCTTCCGCGAGGCCGGCGTCGAGCGGTACACGTTCCTGCTGGACACGCTGCCGGAAGCGGAGACGCTCAAGGCCCTCGACGAGCTGGCCGAGGTGGCCGCCGCGCACCGCTGAGGCGGCGCGGTTACTTGTCGAGCAGCAGGTGCACCGACAGTTCGAGGCGGTTGGCGACGTCGGCCGCCGAGGCGCGGCGGGTCACCCACGCGACCAGGTTCGCCATCCAGACGTCGGCGACCACGTGGAAGATGTCCCGGTCGGCCTCGGCCGGCTCGGCGATGCCCATCGCCTTGGCGAACATGTTCTCCATCAGCCGCCCGACCTGCTCGACCTCGGCGGCGGCGGAGGTGTCGGCGAACATGAACGCGCGGACCATGGCCTCGGTCAGGTGCGGGTCGCGCTGCATCATGCGCGTGTTGCGGCCGAGCACGAACATCAGCCGCTCGGCGGGCGTGTCGCCCGGGATGGCCTGGCGCTCGAGCTTCTCCTGCGCGCGCTCGAACTCGCGGGCCAGCCCGGAGACGAGCAGGTGGATCTTCGAGGGGAAGTACCGGTACAGCGTGCCGAGGGCGACGTCGGCCTTCTCGGCGACGGCGCGCATCTGGACGGCGTCGTAGCCGCCCTTCGACGCGAGGGCGAGGGTGGCGTCGATGATCCGGCGGCGGCGGTCGCGCTGGGCGGCCGAGCCGAGCTCGTCGGCGCCGATCGCGCTCAGGCCGTTGCCGCGGGCCTTGGTTTTGCCTGGCATCGGCATTCCCCCGTCCTTCGGAACTTGTTCCAGTTCACGACGTAGATTACCTGTCCTGGCGAACCTCGCGACAGCTGACCCACTGGCCGAAAAACTGTAACACGTTCTACACTCGCGAGTAGTGTCGCCGAAACCGCGAGGAGGCCCCATGCCGGTCGCGCTCACCGAGGAACAGGCCGCGCTGGCCCAGGCGATCCACGCCTGGTCCGCGGCGCACCACCCCCGCGAGGCGGTGCGCGCCGCGGAAACCGGTTCCGGCGCGGGAATCCCGGCCGGGTTCGCCGCGCTCGGCCTGTTCGGTGTCGCGCTGCCCGCGGCGGCCGGCGGGGCCGGCGGCAGCGTCGCCGACCTCGCCGCCGGGCTCGCCGCGGCGGCGGAAGAACTCGTTCCCGGGCCGGTGCTGAGCACCGCGCTCGCCGGGCTGCTGCTCGCCGACGTGCCCCAGGCGAAGGAGCTGCTTCCGGCACTGGCCGAGGGGGAGGCCACGGTCGCGGTCCTGCTGGACGCGCCGTCGCTCGACGACGGCGTCACCGGGCCGGTGCCCGGCGCGGACGCCGGGACCTGGCTGCTCGTGCCGGCCGACGGTGGCCACGTCCTGCTCGCTCCCGGCACGCCCGGGGTGAGCGTCGAGCCCCTGGCCGCGTTCGACTTCTCGCGCCCGCTGGCGCGGATCCGGTTCTCGGGCGTCCGTGGCGATGTCTTCACCCTGCCGCCGGTCGCTCCGCCGGCGGCGACCCTGGCGGCCGCCGAGGCGGCGGGCGTGGCGCGGCGGTGCCTGACCGTCGCCGTCGAGTACGCCAAGGTCAGGGAGCAGTTCGGCAAGCCCATCGGGGCGTTCCAGGCGATCAAGCACCTGTGCGCCGAGATGCTGTGCCGTGCCGAAGCCGCCGAAGCGCTGGCCTGGGACGCGGCCTCCGGTCAGCACCCGCTTTCGGTGGCGAGCGCGGCCGTCGTCGCCCTCGACGCGGCCGTCGCCAACGCCGAGGACTGCGTCCAGGTGCTCGGCGGCATCGGGTTCACCTGGGAGCACGACGCCCACCTGTACCTGCGCCGGGCGGTGGCCCTGCGGCAGTGGCTCGGCGGGTCGTGGCGGCGGCGGGCGGCGTCGCTGGCGCTTTCCGGGACCGAGCGGACGCTGGGTGTCGACGTCGGTGACGATCCTTCGCTGCGGGAGGAGGTCGCGCGGATCGCCGAGCTGCCCTCCAGCGATCAGCGGGTCGCCTTGGCCGACGCCGGTTTGCTGGCGCCGCACTGGCCGGCGCCCTACGGCCGCGGCGCCGATGCCGCGGAGCAGCTGCGGATCGACGCCGAGCTGGCGTCCGCCGGGGTTCGCCGTCCGGACCTGGTGATCGGCGCGTGGGCGGTGCCGACGATCCTCGAGCACGGCAACGACGAGCAGCGCGCCCGGTTCGCCCGGCCCACCCTGCGCGGCGAGCTCACCTGGTGCCAGCTGTTCAGCGAGCCCGGCGCCGGGTCCGACCTGGCGGCGCTGCGGACGGCGGCCCGGCGCGTCGACGGCGGCTGGCGGCTGTCCGGGCAGAAGGTGTGGACGTCACTCGCCCGCGAAGCCGACTGGGGCATCTGCCTCGCCCGCACCGACCCGGACGCGCCCAAGCACAAGGGCATCACGTACTTCCTGGTCGACATGCGCGCCGACGGCATCACGACGCGGCCGCTGCGCGAGATCACCGGCGAGGCCGTGTTCAACGAGGTGTTCCTCGACGACGTGTTCGTGCCGGACGCCGACGTCGTCGGCCCGCCGGGCGGCGGCTGGCGGCTGGCGCGCACGACGCTGGCCAACGAGCGGGTCGCCATCGGCAGCGGGTCGGCGGTCGGTGAGAGCGTGCAGACCCTGGTGTCCACAGTGGACGCGGCGGTTCTGGACGACGTCGCGCTGGACCGGCTCGGTTCCCTGGTGGCCGACGGGGTCGCGGGTTCGGTGCTGGACCTGCGGGCGGCCCTGCGCCGGCTGGAGGGCCAGGACCCGGGTGCGGAGTCGAGCGTCCGGAAGCTGCTCGGCGTCCAGCACCGGCAGGAGGTGGCGGAGTTCGCGCTGGAGCTGGCCGGCTCGGGCGCGCTGCTCGCCGACGGCTCGCCGCAGCACGAATTCCTGCTGACCCGCTGCCTTTCGATCGCGGGCGGCACGACCCAGGTCCTGCGTTCCCTCACGGCCGAACGCCTGCTGGGCCTGCCCCGCGGCTGATGCCCCGCCCATCACGCGTGTCGTCCCGCCAATCACGCGTGATGCCTCTTGAAGCACGCGTGATGCCCCGCGGCGCACGGGTGGGTTGCGTTGTGCAACGGTGCGAACGGCCCGTTCGCGCTGCCGAGGGCAAAACTGTCGGTGCCGTGTTCTAGCGTTGCGGTCGTGGAGTTCAGCGCAGGCACCCAGGCCACCTACCTCCCCGCGGATCCCCCGCGGGACGGGGTGCTGGCCCTGTGGGGCGACGACGTGGCCGGCGGGACCACGATCGAGCTCGTGCTGCCCCGGGGAGCCAAGTTCGCGCGGACGAAGGTCGACGCCGAGCTGGTCCCCCTGGAGCGGGCGCTGCCCCGGCTGCTGTCGGTGGGGGAGGAGGCCAGCCCGGCGGTCGCGGCGTGGTCGGCGGCCGTCAACGCCGGGGTGAACCTCGTCGCCCGGGGGCGGCTGCGGCCGGCCGCCTCGCCGGGCGGGGCGGCGGCCTGGCGGATCGGCCCGCTGGACGCCGCCGACGAAGAACTGCTGCGGGGGCTGGCCGGCGCGTTGCCACCGGAGGCGTACGCGCTGCCCCTGACCGGGCTGAAACGCATCCGCCTGCACTCGCCGGATTCCCTGGTCCGCGCGCTCTGGGACGCGACGGCCGACCTGCTGGTGCGCAGCCCGGCAGCTCCCGTGGGCGCGGGCGATCCGGCGTTCGCGGCCCGTGAACCGGCCCTGCTCGGCCCGGACGGCGCGGCCTGGCTGGCGGAGCTGGAGGCCCGCGAGCCCCGCGGGATCCAGGTGCTCCTGCGGGTCGAGGGCCTCGACGACGACTCGTTCGCCGGGGTGCTGGCGGTGCGCAGCATGGCCGAGCCGAGCCTGGTGGTGGAGGCGGCAACGCTGTGGGACGCCCCGGACGCGGTCCTGAACCGCCTCGGCGACCAGGTCGAGACGCAGCTGCTGCTGGGCCTGCGCCGCGGCGCGCGGGCCTGGGCGCCGCTGGGCCGGGTGCTGGCCCAGGCGACGCCCGCTTCGCTGGAGCTGTCCGACGAAGAGGTCGTCGACCTGCTCACCGACGGCGCCCGCGACCTCGGTGGCGCCGGTATCGAGGTGCTCTGGTCGAAGGGGCTGTTCGCGGCGGAGGTGAAGGCGAAGGCGAGCGCGACGCAGGCACCGGCGAGCGTCACGGAGGCGGAGTTCGCCCTGCGTTCGCTGCTGGAGTTCCGCTGGCAGCTGAGCCTCGGCGGCGAGCAGCTGACCGAGGCCGAGGTCGCGGCGCTCGCGGAAGCCAAGCGGCCGCTGGTCCGCCTGCGCGGCCAGTGGGTCCGGGTCGACCCGCAGCTCCTGGCCCGGGTGCGGGGCCGCACCCGCAAGCTGGACGCGGGCGAGGCCCTGGCCGCGGCGTTGACGGGCGAGCTGGAGCTCGACGGCGAACGCGTCGAGTTCGCGGCACCCCCGGCGCTGGGCGGGCTGGCTTCGCGCATCCGCGACCGGGCGGACACCCTGGTGGCGCCACCGCCGGGCTTGCACGCGACGCTGCGCCCGTACCAGCAGGCGGGGCTGTCCTGGCTGGCGACGATGACGGGGCTGGGATTGGGCGCCTGCCTGGCCGACGACATGGGCCTGGGCAAGACGATCCAGCTGATCGCCCTCCACCTGCATCGCCGGGACCTGGCGCGGTCTGGAGAGCTGAGGCCGGGCTTGGCACCGTCCGACTTGCCCGCATCTTCGGCAGCGGAGCCGCTGCCGAGGGCCGAGCCGGTCCCGGGTGGCGATGGGCCAGTGCTCGCCGGCGTGCAGCCGCTGTCCGCTGGTCGCACGGCAGCGCCCGATGGCGACAAGGCTCGGTCGGCTGGTGCTGAGTTCCCGTCCACTGGCGCGGAGGTCTCGCCGGGCGGTGCCGGGGTCCCGCGAACCACCGGCGGCCCCACCCTTGTCCTCTGTCCCACCTCCCTCCTCGGCAACTGGGAGCGCGAGTTCGCCCGCTTCGCCCCCGAAATCCCCGTCCGCCGGTTCCACGGCGGCGGCCGCCACCTCGACGACCTCGCGCCCGACGAGGTCGTCCTGGCCACGTACGGCGTCCTCCGCCGCGATCGCGAAACGCTGTCCGAAGTGGACTGGGGGCTGATCGCGGCCGACGAGGCCCAGCACGTCAAGAACCCGCTCTCCGCCACGGCCAAGGAACTGCGCAAGGTGCCCGCGCAAGCCAAGGTCGCCCTCACCGGCACCCCGGTCGAAAACCGGCTCACCGAGCTGTGGTCCATTGTGGACTGGACGACGCCCGGCCTGCTCGGCCCGCTCGACCGCTTCCGCCGCACCGTGGCGCGGCCGATCGAACGCGACCGCGACAAGGCGGTCACCGAGCGGCTGGCCACCACCGTCCGGCCGTTCCTGCTGCGGCGGCGCAAGTCCGACCCCGACATCGCCCCGGAACTGCCGCCCAAGACCGAGACCGACCGGTTCGTCCCGCTGACCGCCGAGCAGACCACGCTCTACGAGGCCGTCGTGCGGGAGAACCTCGCCGAAATCCGGGAAACGCAGGGCATCAAGCGGCGCGGGCAGGTGCTGCAGCTGCTCACCGAGCTCAAGCAGATCTGCAACCACCCGGCGCAGTTCCTCAAGGAACCGCACGGCGCGCTCACCGGCCGCTCCGGCAAGCTCGCGGCGTTCGAAGAACTCCTGGACGTGATCCTCGACGAAGGCGAAAGCGTCCTGGTGTTCAGCCAGTACGTCCAGCTCTGCCGCCTGCTCGAGCGGCGGCTCAAGGACCGTGGGCTGCCCACCGAACTGCTCTCCGGCGCCAGTTCGCCGGCGAAGCGCCAGGACATGGTCGACCGGTTCCAGGCCGGCGAGATCCCGGTTTTCCTGCTCTCGCTCAAGGCGGGCGGCGTCGGGCTCAACCTGACCCGGGCCACCCACGTGATCCACTACGACCGCTGGTGGAACCCGGCGGTGGAGGACCAGGCCACCGACCGCGCGTACCGGATCGGGCAGGACAGGCCGGTCCAGGTGCACCGGCTCATCGCCGAAGGCACCCTCGAGGAGCGGATCGCGCAGGTCCTCGAAAAGAAACGCGGCCTCGCCGAGTCGATCGTCGGGGCGGGGGAGGACTGGATCACCGAACTGTCCGACGACGAGCTCGCCGACCTGGTCCGGCTCGGGGGCGGGTGATGCCACCGAGGCGGAACTTCGGCACGACGTGGTGGGGCCGGGCCTGGGTCGACGCGCTGGAGCAGCGCGCGAAGCTCGACCCGAACCGGCTGCCCCGCGGGCGGACGTACGCGCGGAAGGGCACGGTCAGCGAGCTGCACGCCGGGGCCGGCGCGGTGAGCGCCCGGGTGCGCGGCAGCCGGCCGGAGCCGTACAAGGTGACGATCACGATGCGCACCTTCACCGACGGCGAGTGGGACACCCTGCTCGGCGTGGTCGGCACCCAGCTCGGCCACGCGGCGGCGCTGCTCGACGGCGAGCTGCCGGGCGCGCTCACCGAGCAGGCGCGCGAAGCGGGCGTCGACCTGCTGCCGGGCCCGGGCGACCTGCGGCCGCGGTGCTCGTGCCCGGACTCGGCGAACCCGTGCAAGCACGTCGCCGCGGTGTACTACCTGGTCGCCGACGAGGTGGACCGCGACCCGTTCACGCTCTTCCTGCTGCGCGGGCGCCCGCGGGCCGACGTGCTGGCCGAGCTCCGCGCCCGCCGCTCGCCGGCGCGCGGCGAGAAACCGAAGCTCCCCAAGCGCGTCGATGAAGGACTGACCCCGCGCGCCGCCTACGCACGACGGCCGGGCGCGATCCCGACCCTGCCCCCACCACCGCGGATCCCCGGACCGCCGGCGGTCCTGGACCTCGACCCACCACCGGGCACGGGCTGGACGGCGGCGGGGCTGGCCGCCCTCGCGGCCGACGCGGCCGCCCTCGCCCGCGACCTCCTGACCGGCGGTCCGACGGCGGCGGAGCTGACGTTCGACGAAGACCTCGCCCGCCGAGCGGCGGGACGGTCCGGCGCGGAGATCACCGCCCTCGCCGCTTCGGCTGGAGTGCTCCCACGAGACTTGACCCGCTGGGCCGAGGCCTGGCGCGAAGCAGGCCGCGACGGCTTGGCGGCCCTGCGAGAGACCTGGCAGCCCGGCCCGGGCCCCCTCGCGGAAGCCGAGTCGCTCTTGGCCGACGCGGGCCTCCCGGGCAAGCCGAAGATCTGGCGCAACCGAGTGACCCACGGAGAGCTGCAACTGCGCTACGGCCGCGACGCACGCTGGTACCGCTTCGTCCGCGAAGGACCGGAGTGGCGCCTCGACGGCCCGCCCTCGGCAAGCCCGGTGGACCTCGCCTACTGACCTTCGCGCGGGACCGCACGCCCCTGAGCGCAGGCGCTTACCGGTGCTCGGCCTTCCAACCGTTGTACGTGTGGTCCAGGAACCGCGCGACCCCGCGGACCACGTGCGCCGAACGCACCGACGTGAACACGTCGAACGCGTGCTGCGCCCCCGCCAGCTCCGCATACGCCACCGGCTGCCGCGACTTCTCCCGTAGCCGCGAAACGAACTCGCGTGCCTCCCGTACCGGGACCAGCGAGTCGTCCCGGCCGTGGATCACGAAGAACGGTGGTGCGTCCGAGGTGATCCGATCCAGCGGGGACGCCGCGATGTAGTCGTCCAAGTGCGCCACCGGGTCACGGTCCGGGGCGAACACGCGGCGGGCGATCAGGCTCTCCAGCCGGTACTTGCTCGCCGGGGCGCCGGACGTTGCCGCGAAGTCGTACACCCCGTAGTGGGGGACGCATGCCTGGATGCTCGTGTCCGCGTCCTCGAAACCCGGCTGCAACGCCGGATCGTTCTGCGACAACGCCAGCAGCGCCGACAGGTGGCCGCCCGCCGAGCCGCCCGTCACCGCCACGAAACTCGGGTCGCCGCCGTACGAAGTGATCGATGAGCGGATCCACGCCAGCGCCTGCTTCGCCGCGACGATGTGCGCCGGCCAGCGGTGTGCCGGTGCCAGCGGGTAGTTGATCGCGACGCACACCCAGCCCCGGCGCGCCAGGTAGCGCATCAGCGGCCGGCCCTGCTCCTCCTTGTTGCCGATCACCCACGCACCGCCGTGGACCTGCAGCAGCACCGGCGCGCCCGAAACCGGCTCGACAGGGCGGTACACGTCCAGCAGGAACCGCTTGCCGCCCGGGGCGTACGCGATGTTGCGGTCGATGCGGACGTCGGGGGCGCCCATCCGGAACGGCAGCGCCAGCTCACCCCACGGCAGGCCCAGGTCCGAGCGGCCCAGCTCCGACGCGTAGTCCTCGCCCAGCGCCGACGTCAGCGCGTTCTCGATCTCCTCGCGGGCGCCGTGCCCGGTGCGGATCAGCGCGGCCAGCCCGGCGGCGGACGCGGCCGCCATCGCCAGGCCCGCCTTCGTCGAGCGGTCGCCGGTGCCGTGGCGGGCCACGTGGAGCAGGGAATCCGCCGCCGTCAGCGCCAGGAACTGGGGCGCCAGCTCGCCGGTCAGCCACCCGGCGAAGAACGCCGGGATCGTCGTGGACCGGGCCCGCAGCGGGCGGAGGGCGTTGGCGGTGAGACCGAGCTGGACCGCGCGACGGATCAGGAAATTCGGCTGCACCACCGCGATTGTACCGGTGAGTAGGGTGACGCGCCGCTCACCGGACGTGGCTTACCCTGGCGCCATGCAGAGACTGAGCGGCCTCGACGCGAGTTTCCTCTACCTCGAGACGTCGTCGCAGGTCCTGCACGTCTGCGGGCTGCTCATCCTCGACGGCTCGACCGTCCCCGGCGGCTACAGCTTCGCGAAGCTCCAGGAACGCCTCGACGAGCGCGTCCGGATGATCCCGGCGTTCCGCCGCAAACTGCACAATCCACTCTGGAACCTCAGCCACCCCGTGTGGGTCGAAGACGAGGACTTCGACCTCGACCACCACGTGCACCGCATCGGCGTCCCGGCCCCCGGCGACCGCGCCGAGCTGGCCGACCTCTGCGCCCACATCGCCGGGCAGCAGCTCGACCGCGCGCACCCGCTGTGGCAGCTGTACGTCATCGAAGGCCTGGCCGACGGGCGCCTCGCCGTGCTGCTCAAGATGCACCACGCGAGCGTCGACGGCGTCAGCGGCGCCAGCCTGATCACTTCCCTCGCCGGGCTCGAACCGGACGAGCCGATGCCGGAGATCGAGGAGCACCGGAACGCCGCGATGCCCTCGCCGCTGGACCTGCTCCGCTCCGGGGTCGAGAGCGTCGTGAAGCGGCCCGCCGAGGTCGCACGGCTGCTGCCCGACCTCGTCGGGCTGGTGCCGCGGTGGGTCGGCCGGGCGTTGCGCGGCAAGGGAATGCCGGTGCCGTTCACCGCGCCGAGGACGTCGCTGAACGGCACGATCACCGGGCACCGCAGCGTCGCCTTCGCCCAGCTCGACCTCGCCGGCGTCAAGGACGTCAAGAACGCCTTCGGGGTGACGGTGAACGACGTCGTGCTCGCGCTCGTCGCCGGGGCGCTGCGGGAGTTCCTCGTCGCGCGCGGGGAGCTGCCGGAGGATCCGCTGGTGGCGACCGTCCCGGTTTCGGTGCACGACCGGACCGAACGCGAGCACGGCAGCAACAAGGTCTCGGCGTTCTTCGCCTCCCTGCCGACGCACCTGCCCGACCCGGCCGCGCGCGTGTTCTTCCTCGCCGAGGCCAACCGGCGCTCGAAGGAACACCACCACGACATCGACGCCGACATGCTGCAGGACTGGGCGCAGTTCTCGGCCGCGACGGCGTTCGGGCTCGCCGTGCGCGCGTATTCGGCGCTGCGCCTGGCCGAAAAGCACCCGGTGGTGCACAACCTGGTCGTCTCCAACGTGCCCGGGCCGCCGATGCCGCTGTACTTCCTGGGCGCGCGGATCACCGGCTTCTACCCGCTTGGCCCGGTCTTCCACGGCGCCGGGCTGAACGTCACGGTGCTGTCCAACGCGGGGAAGCTGCACGTCGGCCTGCTCGGCGCGCGGGAGCTGGTCAAGGACCTGTGGCCGCTCGCCGACGCGCTCCCGGACGCGCTCTCCGAACTGCTCAAGGCCGCGGGCTGAGCACCACGACCGGGATCTCCCGCTCGGTCCAGGCCTGGTACTTGGCGAAGTCCGCGTACAGCTCGACCAGCCGCGGCCACAACTCGGCGCGTTCCGGCGGCCCGGCGACCCGGGCCGTGACCGGGACGCCGCGACGGCCCTTGAGGTCGATGCGGGTTTCGGGGTGCGCCAGCAGGTTGCGGTACCACTGCGGGTGCCGCGGCAGCCCGCCCTGCGAGCCGACGATGACGACGTCGTCGCCGGAGCGCAGGTAGAGCAGCGGGGTGGTGAACCGGCGCCCGGACTTGCGGCCGCGGTGCTCCAGCAGCAGGGTCGGCACGGGCTTGCGGAACCCCGCCCCGATCCGCCACGTGCTGCCGACCCGGCCGCCGGTCAGCCGGAAGACGGCCACCTGCGCCTTCGCCGCGTACTTCATCACCTTCGCCGTCACCGGGGAATCCAGGCCCTCGGGCTTCTGGTCGGGCAGGCTGAAGCGTCCCATCAGGAGTTCCTTCCTCGGAGGGAGTGGACCGCGGCGAGCAGGGCGGGCACCCAGCGATCGGCGGCCAGCACGCAGGCCGCGTGCCCGGCCGCGACCTCGTAGGTGGCCGCGCCGGGGATCCGGCGGGCCAGGGACCGCTGGTGGGCGGGGGCGATGAACCGGTCGCGGGCGGTCACGACGACCGCGGCCGGCAGCCAGCGTGGGCAGCCACGGCGTCGAGTCGAACCGGCCGATTTCGTCGACGGCGACCGCGATCGCCCACGGCGTCGTCGACCGGAACTCCCGCAGCCCCCACCGGTGGTCTTCGACGCGGGCGCGCGGCACCCCGGCCGGGGCGGCCGGCGGTTTCGCGCGCTCGCGTAGCTGCCGCACGGTCCGGCCGAACACGTCGAGGGCGATCCGCTGGCGCAGCCCGCGGCGGAAGGTGCTCGCGGTCGAGCAGAGCACCGGTCCGGTAACACGTTCTGGTTCGGCGCGGGCG
This sequence comes from Amycolatopsis sp. CA-126428, assembly GCF_002904335.1. GTDB lineage: Bacteria > Actinomycetota > Actinomycetes > Mycobacteriales > Pseudonocardiaceae > Amycolatopsis. The sequence goes on from NZ_PPHF01000157.1 coordinate 148,015, forward strand.
ACGAGCTGGCCGACCATACCGCCCATCGAGTACCCGGCGAGGGTGAACCGCCCGATGCCGAGCGCGTCGGCGACCGCGGTGACGTCGTCCGCGCAGTCGGCGAGCCGGAACTCGGGCGAGCGGATGCCCCGGCCGTGCCAGCGCTGGTCGAACACGACGACGCGGTGCTGCCGCGCCAGCAGGTCGAGAGCCGGGTACCAGGTCAGGAGGCCGGTGCAGGCCACCGAATGCAACAGCAGCAGGGCGGGCGCGTCGCGCGGGCCGATGTCGGTGACCACGGTGCGCCCGCGGCCGGGCAGCTCCAGGGAGACCGGCTCGGGCACGCCCGCGGTCGGCGGCACGGTGACCAGCCGCCGCGTCGCCGCCATCCAGCCTCCTCCGGGGGTTGCCGAGCCGGTCCTTTCCGGTTAAGACTAGAACAGGTTTCAATATTGCGCCCGATCCGGAGGACAGGCGTGGACTTCGCCCCTGACGAAACGCAGACCGAGATCGCCGCCCTCGCCGCGAAAGTGCTCGGGTCGCCGGACGATCCCTGGCGCGCCCTCGCTACGGCGGGCCTGCTCGCCCTGGCCCTGCCGCCGGAGCTGGACGGCGACGGCTTGGGCGTGACCGAGGTCGCCCAGGTCCTGACCGAGGTCGGCCGGGCCGCCGCGCCGGTGCCCGCGTACGCCGCGCTCGCCTTGGGCGTCCTGCCGATCGAGTCGCTCGGCACCCCGGCCCAGCGCGCGGAGTTGCTGCCGCCGGTCGCGGCCGGGGAGGCACTGCTCACCGCCGCCCTGAACGAGCCCTCCGCGCCCCTGGCCGCCGAGCCCGCCGCGACCGCGCGGGCCGGAGACGGGAAGTGGCTGCTCAGCGGCGTGAAGACCGCGGTCCCGTACGCCGCCGAAGCCACCCGGATCCTCACGCCGGTGACCACCGCGCACGGCAGCGCCGTCTACCTCGTCGACCCGCGCGCCGACGGGGTCACGCTCGTCCGGACGCCCACCTCTTCCGACACACCGGAGTACACCGTCCGGCTCGACGACGTCGCCGTCGAGGAAACGGACCTCCTGTTCGACCGCGGTGCCGTGGCGGCGCTGCACCGGTTCGCGCTGGCCGGCGCCTTGGCCCTCGGCGACGGCCTGCTGGCCGGCGCGCTGGCGCTGACCGTCAAGCACGTCGGCGAGCGGACCCAGTTCGGCCGGCCCCTCTCCGCCTTCCAGGCCGTGGCGGGCCAGATCGCCGACGTCTACGTGGCCGCCCGGACCGTGCACCTCGCCGTGACGTCCGCGGTGTGGCGGCTGGCTTCGGGCCTCGACGCCGACGCCGACCTGGACGTCGCCGCCTACTGGTTCGCCTCGCGGGCCCCGGAAGCGCTGGCGACCTGCCACCACCTGCACGGCGGGGTCGGTGTCGAAGAAACCTATCCGCTGCACCGGTATTCGTCGGCGGTCAAGGATCTCGGCCGGACGCTGGGCGGGGCCGCGCACCGGCTCGGCCGGCTCGGCGAACGAGTGGCGGGGTGAGCGGATGCACGTCGAACTGACCACGGCGCAACGACAGCTGCGCGCCGAACTGCGCGAGTACTTCGCCGGGTTGATCAGCGCCGAGGAACGCCAGGCGATGCGGCGCGAGCGGCACGGGCCGGTGTTCCGCGAGATCGTCCGCCGGATGGGCCGCGACGGCCGGCTCGGCGTCGGCTGGCCGGTCGAGTACGGCGGCCAGGGCTTCGGCGGGATCGAACAGCACCTGTTCGTCGACGAGGCCGCGCGCGCCGACGTCCAGCTGCCCTCGGTCACGCTCCAGACGGTCGGGCCGACGCTGCAGGAGTTCGGCACGGACGAGCAGAAGTCCTTCTTCCTGCCGAAGATCCTGGCCGGGGAGATCCACTTCGCGATCGGCTACAGCGAGCCGGAAGCGGGCACCGACCTCGCGTCGCTGCGGACGACGGCGGTGCGCGACGGCGACGAATACGTCGTCAACGGCCAGAAGATCTTCACCACCGGCGGGCACGACGCCGACTACGTCTGGCTCGCCGTGCGGACCGCGCCGGACGCGCCGAAGCACAAGGGCATCTCGATCCTCATCGTCGACACGAGCGATCCCGGCTACTCGTGGACGCCGATCATCACCTGCGACGGCGCCCACCACGTCAACGCGACGTACTATTCGGACGTCCGCGTGCCGGTGAACCGCTTGGTGGGGCAGGAAAACGCGGGCTGGCGGCTGATCACGACGCAGCTCAACCACGAGCGCGTCATGCTCGGGCCGGCCGGGCGGATCGGCGGCCTGTACGACCGCGTGCACGCGTGGGCGAGCGCGCACGGCCTGCTGGACCTCGCCGACGTGCGGGCCGTGCTCGCCGAGGCCATGGCCGTGACCAGGGTGAACGAACTGCTGAACTGGCAGGTGGCGGTGTCCGCGGCGAGTGCGCCGGTCGGCGTGGCCGACGCGTCGGCGACCAAGGTGTTCAGCTCGGAGGCCATCCAGCGGATCGGCCGGAACCTCGAGGAAGTCGTCGCGCGCCACGGCGACCTGGCCGATCCGGACACCGCCGAGCTGGCGGACTGGCTCGACCTCACCGCCAAGCGCAACATCGTGCTGACCTTCGGCGGCGGCGTCAGCGAAATCCAACGGGAGCTGATCGCCTCGATCGGCCTGGGCCTGCCGAGGGTGCCACGATGACCATCGAAGAAGCCGCCGCCGCGATCGCCGCGCAGGGGGAGTCCTCGCCGCGGCTGGCCCGGGATCCCGTCAACCAGGCCATGGTGAACAACTGGGTCGAGGCGATCGGCGACCGCAACCCGGTCTACACCGACCCGGAGTACGCCGCCGCCAGTGTCCACAAGGGACTGGTCGCGCCGCCCGCGATGGCCCAGGTGTGGACGATGAACGGCCTGCACGGCAGCCGGGCCGACGACGACCCGCTCGGCGCGATGATGGCCGTGCTCGACGAGGCCGGGTTCACCTCCGTGGTGGCCACGAACTCCGAGCAGACCTACCACCGGTACCTGCGGCCGGGTGAACACGTGGCGGCGGCGACCCGCCTGGAGACGGTCGTCGGCCCGAAGCGGACGGCGCTGGGCGAAGGCTGGTTCGTCACCACCCGGACGACCTGGTCCGTCGGCTCCGAAGCCGTCGCCGAGATGGTGTTCCGGGTCCTGAAGTTCCGCCCGCCCGCCCCGAAGCCGCCGCCGGCGCCGGTGCTGCGGCCGGTGATCAGCCGGGACACGGAGTTCTTCTGGGACGGTCTTCGCGAGGGGGAGCTGCGGATCCAGCGCTGGGGCGAGACGCTGCGGCACCCGCCGGGGCCGATGCCGCCCGACGGCTCGCTGGACACCAAGCCCGACTACGTCGTCGCCAGTGGCCGGGGGACCGTGTACTCCTTCGTCGTGCACCACCACCCGCCGGTGCCGGGCAAGGAACTCCCGTTCGTCGTGGCCCTGGTGGAACTGGAAGAAGGGGTCCGCGTGATGGCCGAACTCCTGGACGCGTCCCCGGACGAGGTCCACATCGGACTGCCGGTCGTCGCGGCGTTCGTCAAGGTGGACGACGACCTGACCCTGCCCGCGTGGAAGGTGGCCCGATGACCGTCGTCGCCGAAGGGACCGAGCTGCCGCCGCTGACGATCGAGGCGACACCGACGTTCGTCGTCAGCACGGCGCTGGCCACCCGTGACTTCCAGGACGTCCACCACGACCGCGACTCGGCCGTGGCCCGCGGCTCGAAGGACATCTTCCTCAACATCCTCACCGACACCGGGCTGGTCCAGCGGTTCGTCTCGGAATGGGCCGGGTCCGAGGCGCTGATCCGGTCGATCAAGATCCGGCTCGGCGTGCCCTGCTACGCCTACGACACGCTGACGTTCACCGGCCGGGTGGTCTCCCGTGCGGGCAACGACGTCGTCGTCTCGGTGTCCGGTGTGGACAGTCTCGGCGAGCACGTCGCCGGGACCGTGGAGGTGACGTTGCCGTGACGCTCTCCGGGAAGGCGGCCATCGCCGGGATCGGCGCGACGGAGTTTTCCAAGGACTCCGGGCGCAGCGAGCTGCGGCTGGCGGCCGAATGCATCTCCCACGCCCTCGCCGACGCCGGGCTGTCACCGTCCGATGTGGATGGTCTGGTGTCGTTCACCATGGACGGAAACGCGGAGATCGCCGTCGCGCGCGAGCTGGGGATCCCCGAACTGAAGTTCTTCAGCCGGATCCACTACGGCGGCGGTGCCGCGGCGGCGACCGTGCAGCAGGCCGCGATGGCGGTGGCGACCGGCGTCGCGGACGTCGTCGTCGCCTACCGGGCGTTCAACGAGCGGTCCGGGCACCGCTTCGGCCAGGTGTCGTCCGCGGCGGCCGGCCAGGTCAACTCCTCGGGGGTGGACAACGCGTTCCACTACCCGATGGGCATCGCGACCCCGGCGGCGACGGTGGCCATGGTGGCCCGGCGCTATCTGCACGACTACGGCGCGACGAGCGAGGACTTCGGCCGCGTGGCGGTCATCGACCGCAAGCACGCGGCGACCAACCCGAACGCGTGGTTCCACGGCCGGCCCATCACCCTGGAAGAGCACCAGGCGTCACGCTGGGTGGCCGAGCCACTGCACCTGCTCGACTGCTGCCAGGAGAGCGACGGCGGCGTCGCGCTGGTCGTCACCAGCGTTTCGCGAGCCCGTGATCTCGCCCGCCCGCCCGCGGTGATCGCGGCGGCGGCGCAGGGGAGCGGGCCCGACCAGTACGTGATGACCAGCTACTACCGCGACGACCTGGCCGCGCTGCCGGAAATGGGCGTCGTGGGCCGGCAGCTGTGGGGCCAGTCCGGGCTCGGACCGTCCGATGTGGACGTCGCCGTCCTGTACGACCACTTCACCCCGTACGTGCTGATGCAGCTGGAGGAACTGGGGTTCTGCGGCCGGGGCGAGGCGAAGGACTTCATCGCCGGCGGCGCGCTGGAGCTCGACGGCGCGTTGCCGCTCAACCCGCACGGCGGCCAGCTCGGCGAGGCGTACATCCACGGCATGAACGGCATCGCGGAGGGCGTCCGCCAGGTGCGCGGCACGGCGGCCAACCAGGTCGAGGGCGCGGCCCGGGTGCTGGTCACGGCGGGGACGGGCGTGCCGACGAGCGGACTCCTCCTGACGGGTGACTGAGTGTCACCTCAATGACGGCTGGTGCGCGACCGGCGTGGGTGTCACGGTGGAGACACCACCTGCGACGGAGAGTGAGGCCGAACTGGCGATGGTCGTCGACTGGGCGCTCACGGCGGTGTTCGCGGCGCTGACGCTGCCCTGCGTGCTGCGGCTGGTCCGCCTCGACTACGCACGCCTGGGCCACCGGGTCCGCCACGGCGACCTGGCGGAACTGCTGCTGGTGGTGGCGATGGTGGCGATGTTCTCCCCGGTCGGCGGCCCGATCCCGGCGGCGGGCTGGCAGGCGGTCCTGGCGCTGACGACGGCCTGGTTCGCGGTGGCCTGGTGGCGGAGCCGGACGTGCGCGCACCACGCGCTGTCGGCGGCGGCGATGCTGTACATGGTAACGGCGATGCCCCACGGCGGCGGGGACCACGGGCCCTGGCTGACCATGGCCACCATGGACGCCCGGCTGGCGGTGCCGCTGATCGCGGTGGTGGCGGCGGGGTACTTCGTGGCCGACGCGGCGTGGTCCGGCGTGCTGGTGGTGCGGGGCTCACCCACCGCGGGACCGGCCGCCGGCTCCGGGCACGCGTCACGCGCGGTGTGCCGGACGGTCATGGGGGCGGGGATGGGCTACATGCTGCTGGCCTCGGCTTTGTGAGCACGCGATTGGTGAGCACGGCACCGAGAGGTCCCCGGCCCGGGGGTCCCCCGGATTTCACGTTACCGGAGACCACCGACAGTTTCGGGCCGCGGCAGGTTTCAGCTCGCGATCCGCCGCACCTCGCCCAGCGCGCTTTCCCCCGGCTCCGGGAGCGAAGCCGCCGGGTGCTCGGCCGTCCACTGGGTGGCCGCCGCGATGTCGTTCTTCAGCGCCGTGATCAGGTCCTCCGCCGAGGCGTACTTCTCCTGCTCCCGCAAGTGGGACCCCAGCCACACCACCAGCGTCTCGTCGTACAGGTCGCCCGAAAACTCCAGGACGTGGGCCTCGAGCAGGCGGTACCCGTCCGCGCCGTAGTACGTCGGGCGGCGGCCGACCGAGATCGCCGCCGGGAGGCGGGTGCCGTCCGCTCGGCCGATCCAGCCCGCCCACACGCCGTCGCCCAGGGAGCCGTCCTGGTCGCGCAGGGCGATGTTGGCCGTGGGGAAGCCCAGCTCGCGGCCGCGCTTGTCGCCCGATTCGACCGTTCCCCGCACCACGAAGTATTCCGGCATTCGTCCTCCCGAGGTCTCCCCACCACGGTAGCGGCCCCGGCGGCACCGCTCAGGAAGTGGACACCAGCACCGTGTCCGCCAGCACCGGCGCGTCGTCCCGCTCGGCCGCCGACGTCGTCACCAGCAGCCGTCCGTCCTCCGCGCGCCACACCCGGGTCCGCAGCGTCTCGCCCGGGAACACCACCCCGGCGAACTTCGTCGCGAACGACGCCACCCGCGCCGGGTCGCCGTCCAGGAACTCGTTCACCAGCACCCGCGCCACGATCCCGTACGTGCACAGCCCGTGCAGGATCGGCCGGTCGAACCCCGCCGCCCGGGCGAACGCCGGGTCGGCGTGCAGGGGGTTCCGGTCGCCGCACAGCCGGTACAGCAGCGCCTGCTGCGGCAGGGTCGGCGTCTCCAGCACGAAATCCGGCGAACGCGTCGGCCAGTCGATGCGATCCGACGGCCCCCGCGAGCCGCCGAACCCGCCCTCGCCGCGGGCGAAGATGCTCGACCGGGCCGTCCACAGTGGATCACCCGAGGACGACGTGACCGCGACCTCCTGGATCACCACCGCGGCCTTGCCCTTGTCGTACACGTCCGCGATCCGCGAGCGGGCCACCGCCTTGCCCGACGCCGGGATCGGCCGGTGCAGGGTGATCTCCTGCTTGCCGTGCAGCACCTTCGCCAGGTCGATCTCCACCCCGGGGAACGACACCGCCGGCGGGTCGAACACACGCAGGTTGGCCGCGACCGTCGCGAACGTCGGCAGCACCACCAGGTCCTGCTCGTAGGTGTAGCGCAGCTCGTCCGGGCCCGCACCGAGCGCCAGGTGGTACAGCAGCACGTCCGACGACGTCCAGGCGAAGTTCACCTCGCCGATCTCGGCGCCGATCGCGATCGCGGGATCGATGGGCACGCGGGAGCTCCTATTCGTAGCTGATCGAGACCTCGTCGGTGACCGGCAGGGACTGGCAGGCCAGCACGATGCCGTCCGCCATGTCCTCGGCGTCGAGGACCTCGTTGTGCAGCATCTTCACCTCGCCCGACACGACCCGGCACGCGCACGCACTGCATTGTCCCTCGCGGCACGAGTACGGCGCGTCGAGGCCCGCGCTCAGCAGGTGGTCCAGGAGCTTCCGCCGCCGCGGCCACGCCATGGACCGGGTCTCGCCGTCCAGTTCGACCGTCAGCGACGCGGGCGCCTCGTCCGACTCCGGCTCCGCTTCCGGTTCGGGCTCCTCGGCGACGTCCTCGAACGGGTTCCCGGTCAGCGACGTGAACTTCTCGACGTGCACCCGGTCCCGCGGCACGCCGAGCTGCCCGAGCGCCTCCCGCACGGCGGCCATGAACGGCGCCGGGCCGCACAGGAAAGCCTCGTGCGAGGTGTACGCCGACGCCAGCCCGCGCAGCTGCGAGACGTCCGGCAGCCCCTGCACGCTCTCCAGCCAGTGGACGACGACCAGCCGATCGCCGTACCGCTTGGCCAGCGACGCCAGCTCGCCCGCGAAGATCACCGAATTCTCGTCGCGGTTCGCGTAGACCAGCACCACCCGGCCGGACCCGGTCTCCAAAGCGGTCTTCAGGATCGCCATCACCGGCGTGATGCCGCTGCCGCCGGCGAACAGCAGGAAGTCTTCGTCCACCGAGGCCGGGCTGAACACCCCCGCCGGTGCCAGCACGTCGATCCGCATCCCCGGCTTCAACGACGAGCAGACCCAGCTCGAGCCGTACCCGCCGTCGGTCCGCTTGACCGTCACCTGCACGCGGTTCTCGTGCGGCGCGCTCGACAGCGAGTAGCACCGTGCCACCGAACCGGTCCGGTCGCTGGGGATCTTCAACGTCAGGAACTGCCCGGCCCGGTAGGCGAACGCCGGCGCGTGCTCGGGCGGGATCTCGAAGACCACCGAGCGCGCGTCCGGCGTTTCGACGACGACGTCGGCGACGGTCAGCGTGTAGACCCGCTCAGCCATCGGCCACCGCCAGCGTGCCTTCGCGCACCGCGTCGGAGATGCTGTCGGCCAGCTTCGGGCACGTGTCGAGCAGCGCCGACGGGCCTCCCGCGCCCGCGAACACCGGGCAGGTGTCGGCGGGCCGGGACGTCCACTGGATGCTCGTGTGCTGGATGCTGTTCTTCTTCACCAGCACGCACGTCCCGCAGCTGCGGCACTCGTGCGGCCGCAGCCCGCCCGACAGGAACTCGGTTCGCTCGGCCGTGGTCACACTTCCGCCTCGGTCTTCTGCCGCGCCAGGTTCTCCGCGACCTCCGCCGACCACGCCTCGTTCGCCTTGGTCGTGTCCACTTCGAACTCGAACCGCCCGGTCATGTCCTCGGTGACGTCGGCGGCGTCGACGTAGAACTGCTGGTACCACCGGCGAAGCTGGTAGACCGGACCGTCCTCTTCGCACAGCAGCGGGTTGTCGATCTGCGTCTTGTGCTTCCAGATCTCGACGTCCTGCAGGAAGCCGGCGCCGATCCCGCGGGCCAGCTTGGCCGCGATCTTGTCCGCGTGCTCGTCCGAGATGCCCGGCGGCTTCCGCACCTTCATCCCGTACTGCAGCACGAACGACGTCGGCGTGACGGGGTAGTGGCAGTTGATGAGCACGCTCTCGATCTCGTAGCCCTGGAACGAGTTCACCAGCTTGTTGATCATGTACGACGGCCCGAAGTACGAAGCCTCCGACCGCAGCAGGTTTTCCTCGCCGCCGTAGTTCGAGGCCATGCCCATGTCGGGGCGGCCCTTGGTGTTGAGGTACTGCGTGGCGATGTGGCCTTCGAACACGTTCTTGAAGTACGTCGGGTAGGCGTAATGAATATAGAAGAAATGGGCCATGTCCACGACGTTGTCGATGATCTCCCGGCAGTTGGAGCCCTCGATGAAGATCTCGTCCCAGGTCCAGTTGCTCCACTCGGCGCTGTCGGCGGCCTCGATCCGCGGGATCGCCAGCTCGTCGGCCGGCGGGTTGCCCTCCGGGTCGTGCCACACGAGCAGCTGCCCGTTGCGCTCCTCCGTCGTCCACGACCGCGTCCGCGCGCGCAGCGGAACTCGCTTGGCGTAGGGGATCGAGACGCACTTGCCCTTGCCGTTCCAGCGCCAGTCGTGGAACGGGCAGGCCACCTCGTCGCCCTTGACGCTGCCCTGGGTGAGGTCGCCGCCCATGTGCCGGCAGTAGCCGTCGAGCACGTGCAGCTGCCCGGCCGAGTCCGCCCACACCACGAGCTTGGTGCCGAACGCGGTGATGGCGTGCGGCTTCCCGTCACGGAAGTTCCGCGCCAGGCCCAGGCAGTGCCAGCCGCGGGCGAACCGGGTCGGCGGCTCACCGGCGTAGATGGTGCGTACCGAATCCTGCGTCATCGCTGCCCTTCCGTGGTCCCCTGATCTTCGTTCGCCAGCCGCGTCGCCGCAAGGTAGCCGAACACCATGGCGGGCCCGATGGTCGCGCCGGGCCCGGCGTACGTCCGGCCCATCACGGCCGCGCTGGCGTTGCCCGCGGCGAACAGCCGCGGGACCGCCGAGCCGTCCTCGCGCAGCACCTGCGCGTGTTCGTCGGTGCGCAGCCCGCCCTTCGTGCCCAGGTCGCCCGGGACGATCTTCACCGCGTAGAACGGCGCTTTGTCCAGGGGACCGAGGCTGGGGTTGGGTTTGTTGCGCGGGTCGCCGTAGTAGTGGTCGTACTTGCTGACTCCGCGGTGGAAGTCCTCGTCGACGCCCCGGCGCGCGAAGCCGTTGAACCGCTCGACCGTCGCTTCCAGCGCCTGAGCCGGGACGTCGATCTTCGCCGCCAGCCCGGCCAGCGTCGACGACTTCGCCGCGATGCCGGCCTTGAACCAGCGGCCGGGCAGCGGCTGGCGCGGCCCGATGCCGGTGAACATGTACCGGTCCTTGTAGCGCTGGTCGAACAGGAGCCAGGTCGGGATGTGCTCGCCGGGCCCGTCACCTTCGCCGTACATCGCGTGCACGGCCTCGACGTACGGCGCCGACTCGTTGACGAACCGCTCGCCGCGCGCGTCGACCATGATGCTGCGCGGCCGCGACCGCTCGGCCAGCGCGAACCACGGCCCGCCGGTGAGCGGCAGCGTCGGCCCCCACCAGGCGTCGTCCATCAGGTCGAGTGCGGCGCCCAGCTTGAGGCCTGCGGTGATGCCGTCGCCGGTGTTGGCGGCCGCGCCGACGGTCCAGTCGACGCCGATCGGCGCCCGCTGGTACTTCTCGCGCATCTCGAGGTTCCGCTCGAACCCGCCGCTGGCGAGGATCACCCCGCGCCGGGCTTCGACGACCCCCTGCGACGTGACGACGCCGGTGACGCGGTCGCCTTCGACCCGCAGGTCCACCAGGGGCGTGTTCAGCCGGACCTCGACACCGGCCTTGGCCAGGCCCACGCGCAGGCCGGCCGCAAGCGCTTGCCCCATGCTCAGCAGCTGCCGCCCGCGGAGCTTGCCGACGAGCCACTGCCGGCCCAGCGACAGCAGCCGGACGGCCCCGCGCGGATGCCTCGCGAGGAGGCTCAGCCAGCGGTAGTCGGCCTGGGTGATCGGCACGCCGAGCGGGGGAGCGCTGTACGGCGGTTCGAGGTGGGCCAGTTCGGCGCCGAGCAGCTTGCCGTCGAAGGCCATCGGCTCCACCGACCGGCCGCCGGGCCGGCCGCCGGGGGCCTCGGGGTGGTAGTCGCTGTAGTCGCGGACCCAGCGGAACTTCAGCGGCGTGTGGTCGCAGACGAACCGCAGCACCTCCGGGCCGTGCGCGAGGAACGTGTCGCGCCGGACGGCCGGGACGACGTCGCCGACGATCGAGGCCAGGTATTCGCGCGCCCGTTCGGGTGGTTCCTCGATCCCGGCGGCGCGCAGCGCGTGGTTGCCGGGGAGCCAGACGCCGCCGCCGGAGCGCGCGGTCGAGCCGCCGAAGCAGGCCGCCTTTTCCAGGACGACGACGCTCAGGCCGTTGTGGGCCGCAGCCAGCGCGGCGGTCATCCCGGCGGCGCCGCTGCCGACCACGACGACGTCGAACTGCTCCGTCATGCCACCTCACTTGCAACGTGTTACATGAAATGAGTACCCAGTTGGGAGCCGCTTCCGTCACCATAGACGAGAACGTGTTTCAGTTCTAGGGTAGCGACCATGGACGAGCTCTTCGCGGACGTGGTCATCGTGGGGTTCGGGGCGGCCGGCGCCTGTGCCGCCCTCGAAGCGGCCGACGCGGGCGCCGAGGTCATCATCGTCGAACGGTTCGCCGGTGGCGGCGCGAGCGCGGTCAGCGGCGGCGTGGTCTACGCGGGCGGCGGTACCGCCCAGCAGCTCGACGCGGGCGTCGACGACTCCGTCGACGCGATGTACGCCTACTTGCGGCTCGAAGCCGGGGACGTCGTCTCCGAAGCGACGCTGCGGCGGTTCTGCGAGGGCAGCCGCGAGATGATCACCTGGCTGGAGGGCAACGGCGTGCCGTTCGAAGGCAGCCTGTGCCCGCACAAGACGTCATACCCGAGCGACGCGCACTACCTCTACTACTCCGGCAGCGAGGCGGCCGGCGGGTTCCGCGACGCGGCGAAGCCGGCTCCGCGCGGGCACCGGGTCAAGGGGCCCGGGACCTCGGGGAAGATGCTGATGGCGCGGCTCAAGGCGGCCGTGCGCGCCCGCGGGATCCGGGTGCTGACCCAGACGCACGCCCGGAGCCTCGTGCAGGAGGACGGCCGCGTCACCGGGCTCGTCGCCGACACCCTGAGCGACGCCCCCGCGTCGGTGCGGGCGCGGCACCGGCGCTTGGCGCAGTACGCGGCGAAGCCCGGGATCTACGTGCCGTCGCTGCGCAAGTCGCTGCACCGCCGGGTCGAACGCTTCGAGCGGGCCCATGGCCGTGAGCTGCGGATTTCCGCCCGGCGCGGGGTCGTGCTCGCCGCCGGTGGCTTCATCGCGAACCGAGAGATGGTCCGCGAGCACGCGCCGAAGTACCGCGGCGGGCTGGCGCTCGGCACGTCCGCCGACGACGGCTCGGGCATCCGGATGGGTGTCGAGGCCGGCGGGGCGACCGGCGAGCTGGGCCGGATCTCCGCGTGGCGGTTCGTCACCCCGCCCAGCGCGTTCCTCGGCGGGATCATCGTCGACGCCGCGGGCCGGCGGGTCATCGACGAGTCCCGCTACGGTGCCGCGGTCGGGGAAAAGCTCATCGAGGACCACGAGAGCAAGGGCTGGCTGCTCGTCGACGCGCCGATCGTGGCCGAGGCGCGCCGGGACGGCCGCAAGCAGAGCCAGTGGTTCCAATGGCTCCAGCTGCGGTACCTGCTGCGGCGCGGCCGGGTCGTGGGGGAGACGGTCGAAGAGGTGGCGTGCAGGGCCGGCGTCGACCCGCAGGGGCTGCGCGCGAGCGTCGAGGCCTACCACGGCGACCGGGATCCGGCGGGTAAGCCCGTCGAGTTCGTGCGGCGCCTGGACAACCCGCCGTACTCGCTCATCGACATCTCGGTGCGGCCGAACCTCGGGTACCCCACGCCGATGCTCACCCTCGGCGGGCTCGTCGTCGGCGAGGACACCGGCGCGGTGCGGAGCACGACCGGGCAGCCGATCCCCGGGCTGTACGCCGCCGGCCGCACCGCCGTGGGACTCTGTTCCAGGTCCTACGTGAGCGGCCTGTCGCTGGCGGACTGCGTGTTTTCCGGCCGCAGAGCGGGGATCAACAGTGCCTTGGCGCAGGGCGTTCTCGACAAAAACGAGAACGTGTTCTAGTCTCTGGAGTGAGCAACCAGAGAGAGGAACTTGCGCATGAGCGAGCAGGTGATCGCCGGGGTCCGGGACCTCCTGCCGGTCCTGCGGGAACGGGCCCAGGACACCGAGGACGCGCGCCGCGTCCCCGAGGAGTCCGTCAAGGCCCTGCAGGAGACCGGGTTCTTCAAGCTGCTGCAGCCGGCGCTCCACGGGGGCTTCGAAGCCGACCCGGTGAGCTTCTACACCGCGGTCAAGCTGATCGCGAGCGCGTGCGGGTCCACCGGCTGGGTGGCCTCCATCCTCGGCGTCCACCCGTGGCACGTGGCCCTGTTCGACGCGCAGGCGCAGCAGGAGGTCTGGGGCGACGACCAGGACGTGCGGATCTCCTCGTCGTACGCGCCGATGGGCAAAGCCGAAGTCGTCGAAGGCGGCTACCGGCTCTCGGGCCGGTGGAGCTTCTCCTCCGGCTGTGACCACTGCACGTGGGTGCTGCTCGGGGGACCGGCGTTCAAGGACGGCAAGCCGGTCGACTTCTGCACCTACCTGCTGCCGATCGCCGACTACTCCATTGTGGACGTCTGGGACACGATCGGCCTGCGCGGCACCGGGTCGAACGACATCGTCGTCGAGGACGTCTTCGTGCCGCAGCACCGGGCGCTGAGCTTCATCGCGACGTCGAAGTGCAAGGTGCCGGGCCAGGCCGTCAACCCCGGGCCGCTGTACCGCCTCCCGTACGGTTCGGTGCACCCGACCACGATCACCGCGCCGATCATCGGCATGGCCCAAGGTGCCTACGACGCGCACGTCGAGCACCAGCGCAAGCGCGTGCGGGCCGCCTACGCCGGCGAGCAGTCCAAAGAGGACCCGTTCGCCAAGGTGCGGATCGCCGAGGCGGCCAGCGAGATCGACGCCGCCTGGCTGCAGCTGACCCGCAACATCGAAGACCTGTACGAGCTCGCCAAGCGCGAGGAACGGCTGCCGTCGGACCTGCGGCTGCGCGTCCGGCGCGACCAGGTGCGCGGCACCGAACGCGCGATCGCGGCGATCGACCGGCTCTTCGAGAACTCCGGCGGCCGCGCGATCCAGCGCGGGACGCCGATCCAGCGCTTCTGGCGCGACGCGCACGCCGGCCGCGTCCACGCGGCCAACGACGCCGAGCGCGCGTACGTCATGTACGGCACCGGGGTCTTCGGGCTCCCCGTCGAGAACGCGATGTACTGATGGCCGCGCCCGAAGGAAAGTACGCCCAGGTGGGTTCGCTGACGCTGCACTACCACGAGGCGGGCGCCGAGCACGCCGAGACGGTGATCCTGCTGCACGGCGGCGGGCCCGGCGTGTCGGCGTGGAGCAACTTCGGCCGCAACGTGCCGGAGTTCGCCAAGCGCTACCGGACGATCGCGATCGACCAGCCCGGCTTCGGGCGGTCGGACAAACCGACCGAGCACCCCCAGTACTTCCGGCACAGCGCGGACGCCATCGCCGGCCTGATGGACACCCTCGGCATCGAACGCGCCCACTTCGTCGGCAACTCCCTCGGCGGGGGCGCGGCGGTGCGGTTCGCCCTGAACCACGGGAAGCGGGCCGGGCGGCTGGTGCTGATGGGGCCGGGCGGGCTGAGCGTCAACCTGTTCGCCCCCGACCCGACCGAAGGCGTCAAGAACATCAGGCGGTTCGGCGCGCACCCCAGCCGCGAACGCATGGAAGCCTTCCTGCGGAGCATGGTCCACGACCAGTCGCTGATCACCGACGAGCTGATCGACGACCGGTTCGCCGCCGCGAACACCCCGGAGTCGCTCGCCGCGATGCGCGCGATGGGCAAGTCGTTCACTCATCCCGAAACCTACGAAGAAGGCCTGCTCTGGCGGGACGCCCACCGCCTGCGCCAGCGCGTACTCTTGATCTGGGGGCGCGAGGACCGCGTCAACCCGCTCGACGGCGCGCTGCTGGCACTCAAGACGATTCCGCGCGCGCAGCTGCACGTGTTCGGCGGCTGCGGGCACTGGGCCCAGCTGGAGAAGTTCGACGAGTTCAACCGGCTGGCCCTCGACTTCCTCGGGAGTTCCTGATGGGCATCCGGTCACTGGGCTACCTCCGCATCGAAGCCACCGACATGGCGGCCTGGCGCGAGTACGGGCTCAAGGTGCTCGGCATGGTGGAAGGCAGCGGCACCAACCCCGACGCGCTCTACCTGCGCATGGACGACTTCCCCGCGCGGCTGGTGATCTCGCCGGGTCCGGCCGACCGGTTGGCGACCACCGGCTGGGAGGTGGCCAACGCCGGCGAGCTCGCCGAGATCCGGTCGCGGTTGGACAGTGCGTCGGTGCCGTACAAGGAAGGCACGCCGGACGAGCTGGCCGACCGCCGCGTCGACGAGCTGATCAGCTTCGAGGACCCGTCCGGCAACACCCAGGAGGTGTTCCACGGCGTCGCGCTGCAGCACCGGCGCGTGGTCAGCCCGTACGGCCACAAGTTCGTCACCGGCGAGCAGGGCCTCGGCCACGTCGTCTTGTCCACAAAGGACGACGAAGCGTCGCTGCGGTTCTACCGCGACGTCCTCGGCTTCCGGCTGCGCGACTCGATGCGCCTGCCGCCGCAACTGGTCGGGCGCCCCGCGGACGGTCCGCCCGCGTGGCTGCGGTTCTTCGGCTGCAACCCGCGCCACCACAGCCTGGCGTTCCTGCCGATGCCGACGCCGAGCGGGATCGTGCACCTGATGGTCGAGGTCGAGAACACCGACGACGTCGGCCTGTGCCTCGACCGCGCGATCCGGCGGAAGGTGCCGATGTCGGCCACGCTCGGCCGGCACGTCAACGACCTGATGCTGTCGTTCTACATGAAGACCCCGGGCGGCTTCGACGTCGAGTTCGGCTGCGAAGGCCGGCAGGTCGACGACGACAACTGGATCGCCCGCGAGAGCACCGCGGTTTCGCTGTGGGGCCACGACTTCTCCGTCGGCGCGCGGCCTCCGGGCGCATGACGTCCGTGGCGGTCGACCAGACCGAGTTCCGCAGCGTGCTCGGGCACTTCTGCACGGGCGTCACAGTGGTCACCGGCCGCGACGGCGACACCCTCGCCGGGTTCGCCTGCCAGTCGTTCGCCGCCCTGTCGCTCGACCCGCCGCTGGTGCTGTTCTGCCCGGCCCGGACGTCACGGACGTGGCCGGTGCTGGCCGCGGCGGGCCGGTTCGCGGTCAACGTCCTGGCCGAGGACCAGCAGGAGGTCAGCGCGGTGTTCGGCGCGCGCGGCGACGACAAGTTCGCCCGCGTCGGCTGGACGCCCGCGCCGTCCGGCGCGCCCCTGCTCGACGGCGCGCTGACCTGGATCGACTGCGCCTTGGAGGCGGTGCACGAGGCCGGCGACCACTACGTCGTGATCGGCCGGGTGACCGCATTGGGCGCCCCGTCCGACGCCCGCCCGCTGCTGTTCCACCGCGGCCGGTACGCCGTCACCGAGCCAGCCCGGGACGCGCTCTCGGCCCTGATGCCCTGGCCGCGCCCCGACGACTGGCTGTGACCGCGTTGACTCCACCGGGTGGTTGTGGAGGGCTTCACAGGTGGGCCGCATCCCATTCGCGAGAGAAAGTCGAGCCCCGGCGCGCACACTGTTACCGAGAAGACACCTTCCCGGGAGGAGTGAGTCGCGCATGCGTGGGCCCACCGGACGGATCGCCCGGTTCCGGCGCCGGTTGCTGCCGGGCCGCAACCCCCTGGCCCGGGCGGGCGACCGCGTCGAGGCCCTGCTGCTGCTCCTCGCCGTCGCCGGTGCGTTGCTCGCGATCCCGTTCGCGGCGGCGCTGGGCTCCGAGACGTACGCGGCGCAGACCGCTCGCGCGGCGCAGGAGCGCACGACCCGCCACCCGGCCACGGCCGTCTCCCTCGCCGCGGCGTCCGGCCAGTCCTACGGCACGGACGGCGCCGGCGCCCCGGCCGCCCAGACGACGGTCCCGGCGGCCTGGTTCGACGCCCGCGGCACCCGCCACACCGGCGACGTCCTCGCCGACCCGGGCAGCCCGGCGGGCACCCGCGTCCCGGTGTGGCTGGACCAGCACGGCGAACTGACCGGCGAGCCCCTGTCCGCGTCGACCTCGGCGGCCGACGGGGTGTTCGCGGCGATCCTGCTGTGGGCCGCGATCACCGGCGCCCTGGCGGGGTTGTACGGCACCGTCCGGTTCGTCCTGGCCCGCTTCCACGCGGCGGCCTGGGACCGGGCCTGGTCCGAAGCCCGCCACGACAGCCGGTTCTGAGGTCACTTCCAGCGGAAGTGCACGAACACCCGGCCGAAGTTGTCCTTGTCCTTTTCGACCCGGTGGTAGAGCGCCTTGACGTCCTTGCGCTCGAGGAACCGCAGGACGTGCTTCTTCAGCTGCCCCGACCCCTTGCCGGGGATGATCTCGACGAGCGGCGCCTTCTTGGCCACGGCCTCGTCGATGATCGCCCGCAGGGCACGGTCGATCTCGCCGCCGCGGTTGTAGACGTCGTGCAGGTCCAGCTTCAGCTTCACGCGCCCTCCCGGCCTCGACGCCGTGCGGAACCAGCCGGCACGCGTGATCCACGAGTCGACACGCGTGATTGGCGGGCCGACACGGCGGCGGCCCGCGTCGGCTTCCTGATCACGCGTGTCGACGCTCTGATCACGCGTGTCGGCGGCCGGGTCACAGCGACTGCCACCAGCCGTCGACCTCGGGGGGCTCGGTGGCGTCGATGCGCTCGCCCGGGCGGGGGATCGCCAGCGGGAGGTCGGCCTCCTTCGCCTCGCTCCACACGCGGTCGGCCGGCTCGCCCCACGGGTGCATCGCCAGCTGGAACGTCGCCCAGTGCACCGGGACCAGCAGCTTCGCCCGGACGTCGAGGCCGGCCGCGACGCCCTCCTCCGGCGTCATGTGGATGTCCGGCCAGAGCGGGGCGTACGCGCCGATCTGGATCAGGGCCGCGTCGAACGGGCCGAACTCCGCGCCGATCGCCGCGAACCCGTCGAAGTACCCCGTGTCGCCGGTGTAGAACACCCGGTGCCCCGGGCCCAGCAGCGCCCACGACGTCCACAGCGTGTCGTCGTTCGTGATGCCGCGGCCGGAGAAGTGCTGGGCCGGCGTCGCCACGAACCGGACGCCCGCCACCGTCGCCTCTTCGTGCCAGTCGAGCTCGATGATCCGGCCGGCCGGGACGTGCCAGCGCTCCAGGTGCGCCCCGACGCCGAGGGGCACGAGGAAGGGCGCTTCGGAGGACGCGACCAGCGCGCGGACGGTCGCCAGGTCGAGGTGGTCGTAGTGGTCGTGGGAGATCACCACGGCGTCGATCCGGCCGAGGGCCGACAGCGGCACCGGCGGCTCGTGCAGCCGTCGCGGGCCGGCGAACGCCGCGGGGGAGACCCGGTCGCTCCACACCGGGTCGAGCAGCACGCGGGCGCCGTCGAGCTCGACCAGCGTGGACGCGTGGCCGTACCAGGTCAGGTGCAGGCCGTCAGCCGACTCGACCGGCGCCGCCGCGACCAGCGGCACCGCGCCGGCCGGTTTGCGCAGCTCACGGTGCTCGCCGAAGAACATCTCGCGGAACATGGCCCGCATCGAACCCGCGGTCATCGGGTGCCGCGGCGCCGCGTTGCGGAACACCTTGCCGTCGAACTGCGGCGACGAGCGGACCCGCTCGGCCCGGGCGCCGGTGGCCTTCGCGCCGAACGCGGCCGGCAGGTCCCGCAGGGCCGCGACCGTCTTCCTCATAATCCGGTCTTCCTCATGCCCCGAGTCTACGAACGCTTCCTGAGAGGCGCCCCAGCTTCATGCAGGTGGGTGAGGGCCTGCCGGTAGGACTCGACCAGGCTCGTCTGCAGGTACGGGACGCCCAGCTCGGCGCAGTAGGCCTGGACGATCGGCTGCGCCCGCCGCAGGTGCGGCGACGGCATGCTCGGGAACAGGTGGTGCTCGATCTGGTAGTTGAGGCCGCCGAGGGCGACGTCGGTGACGGCACCGCCGCGGACGTTGCGCGAAGTCAGCACCTGCTTGCGGAGGAAGTCGAGCTCGGTGCGCCCGGTCAGCGTCGGCATGCCCTTGTGGTTGGGCGCGAAGATCGATCCCATGTAGACACCCCACAGTCCCTGGTGGACGGCGAAGAACAGCAACGCCATCCCGGGGCTGAGAACGGTGAGCAGCGCGCCGGAGTAGAGGACGAAGTGCGCGGCGAGCAGGGCGGCTTCGGTGCCGCGGCGGCGCAGGCCCGGCTTGCGGACCGCGCGGATCCCGGACCAGTGCAGGTTCAGGCCTTCGAGGGTGAGCAGCGGGAAGAACAGGAACGCCTGGTACCGCCCGATGAACCGGGGCACGCCACGGCTGGCGCGGGCCTGGTCCTTCGACCAGACGAGGATGTCCGGGTCGACGTCGGGGTCGAGCTCCTCGTGGTTCGGGTTGGCGTGGTGGCGGGTGTGCTTGTCCATCCACCAGCCGTAGCTCATCCCGATCCCGAGGTTCCCGGCGAGCAGCCCGGCGATTTCGGTGGGCCGCCGTCGCCGGAACACCTGCTTGTGCGCGAGATCGTGGGAGAGCAGCGCGATCTGCCCGAACAGCACGGCCATGAAGACCGCGACGGCGAGCTGCCACCACGAGTTCCCGAGCAGCGCGAAGGCCACCCAGCCGGCCCCGAACAACCCGGCCACGACGGCGATCCGGGCGGCGTAGTAGCCGGGCCGGCGTGCCATCAGCCCGGCGGCGGTGATGCGGTGGCTCAGCCGGGCGAAGTCGCTGCCGACGCGGTTCTCTGTGGTGGTCACCCACCCGAGTCTTCGCCGTGGGAGCGCGCGCCGGAATCCTGCGGGCCCCAGCCGGTTTGCGGGGGCCAGCCCTACCGCCCGCCCTGGTATACGCCGGACTCGTCGTGAGTGGTAAGGCGGGTTCTAACCCGCCTTACCACTCACGACCGGTTCGGGACTCAGGCGACGTACTCCGCGAGGTGCTTGCCCGTCAGCGTCTTCTTCCGCGCCTTCACCAGCTGCGCCGGGGTGCCCTCGAACACGATCCGCCCGCCGTCGTGGCCGGCGCCCGGGCCGAGGTCGATGAGCCAGTCCGCGTGGGCCATCACCGCCTGGTGGTGCTCGATCACGATCACCGACTTGCCCGCGTCCACCAGCCTGTCGAGCAGGCCCAGCAGCTGCTCGACGTCCGCCAGGTGCAGGCCCGCCGTCGGCTCGTCGAGGACGTACACCCCGCCCTGCTCCGCCATGTGCGTCGCCAGCTTGATCCGCTGCCGCTCGCCGCCGGACAGGGTCGTCAACGGCTGGCCCAGCGTCAGGTAGCCGAGGCCGACGTCGGACAGGTGCGTCAGGATCTTGTGCGCCGCCGGCAGTGCGGCGTCACCGGAGGCGAAGAACTCGAGCGCCTCGGCCACCGGCATCCCGAGCACCTCGCTGATGTCGCGGCCGCCGAAGGTGTACTCCAGCACCTCGGCGTTGAAGCGCTTGCCCTCGCACACCTCGCACGGCGTCGCGGTGCCCGCCATGATCCCCAGGTCCGTGTAGACCACGCCGGCGCCGTTGCAGTTGGGGCACGCGCCTTCGGAGTTGGCGCTGAACAGGGCCGGCTTCACGCCGTTGGCCTTGGCGAACGCCTTGCGGATCGGCTCCAGCAGGCCCGTGTACGTCGCCGGGTTGCTGCGGCGCGAGCCGCGGATGCCGGTCTGGTCGACCGTCACCACGCCCTCGCCGCCGGACACCGAACCGTGGATCAGCGAGCTCTTGCCCGAGCCCGCCACCCCGGTCACCACCACCAGCACGCCGAGCGGGATGTCGACGTCGACGTCCTGCAGGTTGTGCGTGGCCGCCCCGCGCACCTCCAGCACCCCCGACGGCGAGCGCACCGACGGCTTCAGCGACGCCCGGTCGTCGAGGTGCCGCCCGGTCAGCGTGCCACTGGACCGCAGACCGTCCACAGTGCCCTCGAAGACGATTTCGCCGCCTTCGGTGCCGGCGCGCGGCCCGAGGTCGACGACGTGGTCGGCGATCGCGATCGCCTCCGGCTTGTGCTCGACGACCAGCACCGTGTTGCCCTTGTCGCGCAGCTGCAGCAGCAGGTCGTTCATGCGCCGGATGTCGTGCGGGTGCAGGCCGATCGTCGGCTCGTCGAAGACGTAGGTGACGTCGGTCAGCGACGACCCGAGGTGGCGGATCATCTTGGTGCGCTGGGCTTTCCCCGCCCGAAAGGCTCCCGGACGGCCGGTCGAGCGAGAGGTAGCCGAGGCCGATCTCGACGAACGAGTCGAGGGTGTGCTTCAGCGCGTCCAGCAGCGGCGCGACCGACGGCTCGGACAGCTTCGCCACCCAGGCGGCGAGGTCGCTGATCTGCATCGCGCACGCGTCGGCGATGCTGATCCCGCCGATCTTCGACGACCGCGCCTCCGCCGACAGCCGCGTGCCGCCGCAGTCCGGGCAGGTCTGGAACGTCACCGCGCGCTCGACGAACGCGCGGATGTGCGGTTGCATCGCGTCGACGTCCTTGGACAGGAAGGACTTCTGGATCGCCGGCACCAGCCCCGAGTAGGTCAGGTTGATGCCCTCGACCTTGATCTTCGTCGGTTCCTTGTACACCAGGTCGGCGAACTGCTTCTTGGTGTACTTCTTGATCGGCTTGTCCGGGTCGAAGAAGCCGGAGCCGCGGAAGATGCGGCCGTACCAGCCTTCCATGCTGTAGCCCGGGATGGTGATCGCGCCTTCGTTGAGCGACTTGTTCTCGTCGAACAGCGCGGTGAGGTCGATGTCGTTGACCTTGCCGCGGCCCTCGCAGCGCGGGCACATGCCGCCGGTGATGCTGAAGCTGCGGCGCTCCTTGATCTGCCGGCCGCCCTTTTCGATGGTGACCGCGCCCGCGCCGCTGATCGAGGCGACGTTGAA
Organism: Amycolatopsis sp. CA-126428; assembly: GCF_002904335.1. Classification (GTDB taxonomy): domain Bacteria; phylum Actinomycetota; class Actinomycetes; order Mycobacteriales; family Pseudonocardiaceae; genus Amycolatopsis. The sequence goes on from NZ_PPHF01000157.1 coordinate 169,877, forward strand.
CGAAAACGCCTGCGGCGAACCGATGTGCGGGGTCCCGAGCCGGCTGAACAGGATGCGCAGCATCGCGTTGGCGTCGGTCGCGGTGCCGACCGTGGAGTGCGGGTTGGCGCCCATCCGCTCCTGGTCGACGATGATCGCGGTGGTGATCCCGTCGAGGACGTCGACGTCGGGCCGGGCCAGCGTCGGCATGAACCCCTGCACGAAGGTGCTGTAGGTCTCGTTGATCAGCCGCTGCGATTCGGCGGCGATGGTGCTGAAGACCAGGGAGCTCTTGCCGGACCCGGAAACCCCGGTGAACACTGTCAGCCGCCGCTTGGGCAGCTCGACGCTGACGTCCCGGAGGTTGTTCACGCGCGCGCCGTGGACGCGGATCAGGTCGTGGCTGTCGGCGACGTGCTTGCTCATCGGGTACTCCAGTTTTTGGTTCGGGCCTCGGCCGCTTGCCGGTATTCCTGCGGGGAAAGGCCGTAGGCGTCCCGGAAACGGCGGACGAATACCACGACCGGCAGGTCCACTGTGCTCGCGAGCATTTCGACGTCCAGCGGCAGCGGGTATTCGCGCTCGATCCGGTCACGGACGCGGCGCAGAAGCACCAATTCCCGGAAATGGTGGTGCGCGGCGATCTTCAGGCCGAGACACATGTCGGATTCCCTTCCGTTTTGCGGCCGAGCACCGCCCGGGCCGCGACGGGGAGCAGCAGGAGGGTCAGCAGGCCGGACAGCACGAGGCCGCCGGTGCTGCCGGCCAGTTCGATCAGGGGGCCGCCCAGGGCCAGCCCGAGCGGGGCGGCCACCGTGGAGCCGGTCGTCCAGAGCGTGACGACCTGCTGCTGCTCCCCGGGGGCGAGCCCGGACTGCAGGAAGCTGTACGCGACCGGGGTGAACGGCGCGTAGACCAGGCCGCCCAGGCCGAAGACGAGCAGCGCCACGGTGAGGTCGCCGGTGACGGCGAGCGCGATCGGGCACAGCGCCCACAGGCCGATGATCGCGACGAGCAGCGGCCGCTGCGGGAGGTTCCGCAGCCGGCTGACGAGCGCGGCGCCGAGGAACGCGCCGACCCCCAGCGCACTCCACAGCACCCCCAGACCGGACGCGCCGGCGTGCAGCGTCCCGCTCACGTAGAGCGGGAGTGCCACTTCGACCGGCATGTACAGGAAGTTGAAGAAGAACTCGACCACCAGCAGCCGCGCGGCGATCGGGCGGCGGCGCAGGATCCGCCAGCCCGACTCGGGGGTGCCCTCGTCGCGCAGCGCGTCCCGGCCTTCGGCGCCGCGGGGCACGCACGCGAGCGTGGCGGCCAGCAGGACCAGCGCTCCGCCCGCGTCGACGAAGAGCGCGAAGCCCGCACCGGCGGTCGCCACGAGGACCCCGCCGAGCACCGGGCCGGCGATGTAGAGCGCGAACGTCGTGTTCAGGCCCAGCAGGCCGTTGACCGAGAACCGCCCGGCCTCGCCCGCGGCCGACGTCGCCAGCAGGCGGCGGCTGCTCGAGCCGGCCAGCCGGAACGTCGCGCCGAAGAGGAGGCCGGCGACCAGCACCGGCAGCGTGAGCAGGCCGGTGACGGCCAGGACGCCGAGGACGGCGAAGGTCAGCGACCGCAGCACGCAGTCGGCGACGAGCAGCGTGCGCGGCGGCACCCGCACCCGGCCGAGGCCGATGGCCAGGGCCAGCACGGTGGAGAGGACGAACGGCGCGGCCTCCACGAGCCCGATGGCGATCGCCTTGGGGACGTCGCCGTGGCGGGAGAGGGTCTGCACGGGCATGGCCACCAGCAGCATGCCGGTGCCGGCGTTGGCCAGGAGGTCCCCCAGCAGGAGCCCGGCGATCCGCCGGTCGCGCAGCACCTCGCGGTAGCCGCGCGCCTCGGGGGCGATCGTGGTCAGCGCAGTTCCTGGATGCGCAGGAGGTTGCCGGCCGGGTCGCGGAACGAGCAGTCGCGGATGCCGTAAGGCTGCTCGACGGGCTCCTGGACGACTTCGGCGTTGCCCGCCTCGAGCTTGGCGAAGAGGGCGTCGAGGTCGTCGGTGGCCAGGTTGGCCGAGGCGTAGGTGCCCTTGGCCATCATCTCGGCGATCATGCGGCGCTCGTCGTCGGTCAGGCCGGGCGTCGCGGCCACCGGCGACAGCACGATCGCGGTGTCCGGCTGGTTCGGCGGGCCGACGGTGATCCACTGCATGCCGCCGTACTTGACGTTCTGGCGGACCTCGAAGCCGAGCAGGTCGCGGTAGAACGCGAGCGAGGCTTCCGGGTCCGTGTGCGGGAGGAAGCTGGAGTGAATGGTGACGTCCATGCCGGTCACCCTAGGTGGCCGCCGAAGGCCGCGCTTCTCGATTCCTGATCGGTCTGGTGACCTGCTTGGCGACGCACGGCGGCATCCCGACGGTGGCCTCGGCCTGCTGCTCGCGGTAGACGCTCGGGGGCATGCCGACCAGCTCGGCGAACCGCGTGCTGAAGGTGCCCAGCGACGAGAAGCCGACGGTGAAGCAGACCTCGGTGACGCTCAGTTCGCCCGTGCGCAGCAGCGCCATCGCCCGTTCGATCCGCCGCGTCATGAGGTACGAATACGGTGACTCTCCGTACGCCCGCCGGAACTGCCGGCTGAGGTGCCCGGCCGACATGTTCACGCCGTGGGCCAGCGCCTCGACGTCGAGGGGCTGGGCGTACTCCCGGTCGATCCGGTCCCGGACGCGGCGCAGCAGCGCGAGGTCACGCAGGTACTGCGCCGTGGCGGAACTGGTCACGGATGAATCGTGCCACAGCGGACGTCGGCCGCGGAGACTTTCGTGTCGTCCCTCCAAGCACGCGTGTCGTCCCTCCAGTCACGCGTGTCGTCCGTTCCCGCACGGCGTCCCCGTGCTCGAAGGGGCATCACTCGTGATCGGAGGGGCAGCACGTGTGATTGGAGGGACGACACTCGTGATCGGAGGGTCGACACGGGGTCAGCGGAGGGCGTCGCGGAGCGTTTCGCGGAGCCACTGCTGGGCCGGGTCGGCGTCGAGGCGGGCGTGCCAGGACAGGCGCACCTCGATTTCGGGGAGGTCCGCCGGGACCGGGAACCAGCGGAGGCCGAGGGCGGTGCCGTACTGCTCGGCGAGGCGCTGCGGCAGCAGCCCGACGTACGGGCTCGAAGCGACCACGAGCGCGGCGACAGCGGCGGTGGGGACGACGGCGGCGACGTGCCGGCGCAGGCCCGCCGCACCGAACACCTCGTCCAGCGGCCCGCGGGCCAGGCCGCGGCGGGACGCCGAGACGTGCGGGTGCCGGCACAGCTGCGCCAGCGTCGGACGGCGGTGCCGGCCCAGCGGGCTGTCCGCGCGCACCGCGGCCACCAGGCGCTCGCGGTACAGCACGGCGGTCCGGATGTCGGGGGCCGGCTGCCCGCCCACGCCGATGTCCAGGTCGATCGAGCCGTCGCGCAGGGCGTCGGTGCTTTCGCTGCCTTCGGCCACGAACCGCAGGGTGACGCCGGGAGCGGCCGCCGCCGTGGCCTCGGCCGCCGCGGTCGCCAGGGTCGCGGCCACGCCGTCGTTGATGCGGATCGTGAAGGTCCGCTCCAGGCCGGCGAGCGAGAAGTCGGTGCTGACCAGGGACGCCGCTTCCTCCAGCAGCGACCGCACCCGCGGTGCCGTGCGCAGCGCGAACGGCGTCGGGGCCAGCCCGCGCCCGGCGCGCACCAGGATCGGGTCGCCCATCGCCCGCCGCAGCCGGCCCAGCGCCCGGCTGGTCGCCGGGATGGACAGGTGCAGGCGCTCGGCCGCGGCCGTGACGCTCCCGTCCCGCAGGAGCGCGTCGAACACGCGCAGGAGGTTCAGGTCGAGCTGCTCGGGCACAGTTGCAGCATACGCAAACGTCTGTTGCCGAAGTTGCGTCGCGCGCAGTGGTCCGTCGTTCCTACCGTCAGGCTCATGTCCACTCAGCTCCCGATCCGCGAACCGGCGTCCCGGGCCTCGCAGCGCGGTCTGCTCACCCTCATGTGCGCCGCGGTGGTGCTCGTCGTCGGGATGGTCGCGGCGATCAACCTCGCCGTCCCGATGTTCGCCGCGAGCGCGCTGCACCCGTCCGCGCCGGCCCTCGTCTGGATCGTCGACACCTACATGATCGTGTTCGCCTGCCTGGTGATCCCCGCCGGGGCCGCCGGCGACCGGTTCGGCCGCAAGGGCGTCCTGCTGACCGGCCTCGGCCTGTTCGCCGCGGGCACGCTGCTGTCGGCGGCGGCACCGGACGTCGCCGTCCTGCTCGCCGGCCGGGCGCTCACCGGGATCGGCGCAGCCGCGGTGCTGCCCAACTCGCTGGCCGTCCTGCTGCACGCCGTGCCCGCCGAGCGCAAGCCGGCGACGATCGCCACCTGGGCGTCGATGACCGGGATCGGCGGGGTGGCCGGCAACGTCGGCGGCGGCCTGGTCCTGACGGCCGGCTCGTGGCGCTGGCTGTTCGCCGCCGCCGCGGCCCTCTCTCTGGGCCTCGCCGCCCTGGTCGCCCGGTTCACGCCGGTGTCGTCACGCCACGACCGCCCGCTCGGCCCGCTGGCCGCGGTGCTGCTGACCGGGGCGTCGGTCGCGCTGCTGCTCGGGATCGTCCAGGGCCCGGAGGCGGGCTGGGGCAGCGCGGTCGTCGTCACCGCGTTCGCCGGCGCCGCCGTGCTGTCCGCGGCGTGGGTGGTCACCGAGCTGCGGTCCGCGCACCCGCTGCTGGACCCCCGGCTGTTCCGGATCGCGGGCCTGCGCAGCGCCTGCCTCGGGCTGACCGCGATCTTCTTCGGCATGTTCGCGCTGTTCTACGTCAACGCGTCGTTCCTCCAGTACGCCAAGGGGTTCGGTGTCCTGGCGACCGGGCTCGGGATCGTCCCGCTGACGGTGCCGATCGTCCTCGGTGGCCGGTACGTGGCGCGCTTGGCCGGGCGGATCGGCCTGGACGCCACCGTGGCGGGCGCGTTCGGGTTCGTCGGGGCCGGCCTGCTCGGACTGTCCACGAGCGACGCGGGCACCCCGTACGCCGCCTACGCGGCCTGGCTCGTCGTGACCGGGATCGGGGTGACGCTGGCGTTGCCGACGCTGTCGGGCGTGATCGCGGGTGCCCTGCCACCTGCCCGGGCGGGGGTCGGCACCGGACTGCAGGCCACGACCCGGGAGTTCGGCAGCGCGCTCGGCGTCGCGGTGGTCAGCACGGTGTCCACCGCGCGGTTCACCGCCGCCTTGCCGCCGGACCTGCGTGGGGCGCACACCGTGGCCGAAGCCCTGGCCCGGGCTCCCCGCGCGTCCGACGTCGTCACGGCGTTCGTCGCGGGCACGGACGCCGGGCTGCGCGTCGCCGGGGTGGCGGTGCTGGTCCTCGGCGGCCTGGTCGTGGCGGAGTCGTGGTGGTCGCGGCGCGGGAGGTGAAGACCGTCCCGGGGGTTCCCGTGCCCCCGGGACGGCCCTGCACCGGTGCTGCAAAGAGGCGTGGCGTCCCTTCCGGCGGCATACCCGTCCACCGGAACGATCTCCACGACTCGTGCGCCCCGGCGGAGTGACCCGCCGCGGCGCTCGACCCCGGGCCCCGCCCGGTGCGCCGGAAGAAGGCCACCCCGGGGGCGTCGGGTTCCCTCGGGATGGCCCTCTCCTGGCCCGCCGGGCGCTCGTTCTTTCCAGAGCCGAGGCGGGCAGGGGGACGTGGGGGGCCGGTCACCACACCACCCAGCCGCGGAGGGGGTGTGGTGACCGGCAAGGGACGGGGGCCGCCGCGCGCAGCCCCGTCCCGGCTTCGTTACCTCCCCATCGGGATGGCCATCGTCGGCAGCGCCGCCGCGGGCAGCGACTGCGCCTGCAACGCCGTCGTGGGCGGGGACAGTGCGGGGAACGCCGTCGTCGGGATGTCGTTCGCGAACTCGCTCTCGAACTCGCGCTCGAAGGCCTGCGCATCGAACCCGCTGTCGAACTCCGGCGGCACCTCGGCCGCCAGTGCGGCGAGCGCCGGCTCGACCACCGGGACCTGCGGGACCTCCGCGACGGGCGCGGGCTCCGGCTCGGGCACGTAGTCGGGAGCGGGCAGCCGCCGGTCGAGCTCGGCCATCCAGTCGAGCATCGCCCGCGGCTTGTCCCAGCAGGAGATGCCGACGAGCCTGCCGTCGCGGACGAAGCCGGTGATGCCGTCGGCCAGGGACACGGTGTCCTCGGCCAGCGACGGCATCCCGCACATCTGCAGGCGCGTGTCGTACAGCGTCGACCAGGCCCGGGGGAGCGGGGTGAACGGCACGGCGCTGGACTGGCCCATCAGCAGGTTGTCCGCCGCGTGCCGGGCCGACTCGACGGCGTTGATCCAGTGCTCGACCCGCCGCGGGGTCTCGTCGAAGCGCAGGTTCGGCCAGCGCGCGATGTCCCCGGCGATGACGACGTCGGAGGCGCCCTCGGCGAACAGCTTCGAGTCGCAGAGGACGCCGTCGCTGATGTCGAGGCCGGAGCCGCGCATCCAGTCGACCGACGGGACACTGCCGATGGCGAGCACCACGACGCTGGCGACCAGCAGCTGGTTGTTCGTCAGGTGCAGCCCGACGGTGTCCTTCGTGCTGATCCAGTGCCGGACTTCGCTGCGCATCGCCAGGTTCGCCCGGTGCTCGTGGTGCGCCTCGACGATGCCGCTGGAGACGCGGTCGCCGAAGCGGTGCAGCGGCGCCTTCGCGTGCCCGATCAGGGTCACGTCCCGGCCGATGTGGCGCATGCTCGCGGCGAACTCGTTGCCGATCAGGCCGGCACCGATCACGACGGCCGGCTTCTTGCTGGCGTTGAGGCAGCGCCGCACCGCCATCGAGTCCTCGACCGTGCGCAGGATCCGCACGCGCGGGTCGTGCCGCGGCGCCCCGGGCAGGTGCCGCGGGTAGACGCCGGTCGCGGCGATCAGGCCGTCGTACCAGAGGGACTCGCCGCCGGGCAGGTGCACGACCCGCTCGGTGGTGTCCAGGTGCGTGACCCGCGCGCCGAGGCGCCAGTGCACGTCGAGGTCCGGCAGGTAGTGCGAAAGGCCCACGTCGCTGGGCCGTTCGGTCCCCATCACCAGCGCCTTGGAGACCATCGGGCGGTGGTAGGGCCGCCGGGCCTCGTCGCCGATCAGGACGATCTCCCCGTCGAACTTCTGTTCCCGCAAGCGTTCCGCGGCGCGCAGCCCGGCGACGCCCGCACCGACGATGACGATCCGGTCGCCGTCAGCCATCGAGGTCCCCTCTCATCACGACCGCCTGCATCGGGCAGCAGCGGGCGGCCATCTTCGCCTGTTCAATGGTGGTTTCGTCGAGCAGCCTGGTGTGGAAGCGCAAGCGGCCGTCCTGGCCGAGGTCGAACACGTCCGGTGCCTCCATGGCGCAGATGCCGTAGAGCTCGCACCGGTCGTTGTCGACGCTGATCCGGGGTCCGCCACCGGGTAACCGGAAGGGCATGTCAAGCCACCTGCTCTTCCACGAGACCGATGCGTTCCAGGGTGCGGGCCGGCATGAACCGCAGCATCGACACCGTCACGGCCGGGACGAGCAGCGTGATGCCGGCCAGCCAGGTGACCGAGAGGTGGCCGTTCGCGATGGCGCCGAACCAGGAGTGGATCGCGATGAGCGCCACCGCCGGGTACGCGCAGCGGTGCAGCCACAGCCAGCGCCGGTAGGACGTGAAGCGCTGCAGTCCGGCGGTGAGGAAGATGGCGAACATCACCTCGAAGCCGACGATGCCCGCGATGTGCCGGCCTTCCTGCCCGGACCCGAACGGGACGAACATGTAAGCGAAGCTGTACGGGGCGACCGTCAGGTAGGTGAAGCCCAGCGCGTGGACCAAGCCGAAGATGATCGTCGCGGTGGCCAGCACCATGTGGGTGCTGCGCAGGCCCTTGCGGCCGGTCACCGAGCGGATCCAGCCGGTGGCGGTGAGCACGCCCCAGGTGAGCGTCAGCATCGTCGCCGCGTAGGACGTCCGGGCGGCGAACGCCGCGAGATTGCGAGCCGCCGGGTCCGTCTTCGGCTGGAACTGCTGGGTGAGGAAGATCGTCGCGTCGTGCCACGTCTCAACCATGGCTACCCCCGGTTCTCGCGGTGGCCGGCCGGGACGTCTTGGCGCGGCCACGGTTGCTCTTGACCTGCCGCAGCACGTAGAACAGGCCGCCACCGACCAGCAGGAACAGCGCCCCCACCACGGCGATCTGGGACGTGTCGAGGCCGAGCTGGATCCCGGTGGGCGCCGCGGTCGTGGAGACGGCCGGGGCGGGCAGCGCGGTGTAGTCGACCATCCCGGTGCTTTCGAGCATCGTCATGTGCCGCATCACGGCCTGGTTGCCGACGGTCGCGAAGGCGCGCACGTCGTCGTTGCGGGTGCCGGCCCGCAGCTGCGCCAGAATCGCGAAGACCTGGCCGTGCGCCGCGCGCAGCCGGTTGGCGAAGACGCGGTCGAACTCCGGGCCGGGGGAGGCGGCCATCTCCTCGCCGAGCCAGCCGCGCTGTTCCTCGGAGGGCTGGTCGGGGACCGGCGAGTTCAGCTTCTGGGAGAGCGCACGGGTCGCCACGTCGAGGCGGCCGTGGTCCATCATGATCGCGAAGCCGACCTTCTGGACGATCGGGCTGCCCTTCTCCATCGCCATCATGCCCGACGGCATCTCCCACAGGCCGGCTTGCCGGACCTTGGTCAGGAGCACGGCGTCGGTGTCGGAGACCGAGGTGGTCTGGGCCAGTGAGGTCGAGCCCGGCGCGAGCAGCGCCAGGACCGCGACCACCACGAACAGGATCCGGACCAGCGGACGGGAGCGCTCGAGGACCGTGGGGGACTCGAACCCGAACCCGGCGAGCTCAGACGCCGAACGCATTTTGCCTCCACTCGTCCTGCGTCAAGGTGATCTTCTTGCCGTCCGGCGCGATCGGGAACCAGGCCTGGTCGAGGCCCTGGCCGGAGGTGTCGGCCGGTTCGCTGTCGCCGGTGTAGTGGTAGAGCGGCCAGCCGGCGAGGGTGAGCTGCTCACTGCCGTCGTCGCGGGTGATCTGCCCGATCAGCGACTGGTCGACGTCGATCGCCGGCAGGTTGCCGCCGGCCTTGACCGGGATCCACTTGGTCGCGCACGCGCCGATGCAGTTGGACCGCGAGGGTTTGGGGGTGTCCCGGTCGTACCGGTAGATCGTGTACCCGGTCCCGTCGACGAGCAGGAGGCCGAGGTCGAACGTCTTCGCTCCCCTGAGCTGGCTCTTCGCCGGGTTGTTCGGGTCGGCGGTGATGGACTGCGGCATCGGCAGGACGACCTGTCCCTGCTGCATGCCGGGCATCTGCATCCCGGCGGCGCCGCCGGCGGCGTAACCGCCGCCCGAGGTGGTGGCGGCGCCGGCGGTACAGGCGGTGAGCAGGGCGAGTGCGGTGAGGCACACGGCGGCGGGGACCACCGGGCGGGGAATGCGAATCACTGCTCCTCCGTGGGCATGACTACGCGCTGTTGCCGGTAGTGCAACGGAAAAGGGCGCGAAAGATCCACAGTGGACATCGAGTCCGGAGTGGATGCGGAGCGTTGCGGGGGACAACGCCTGGTCGGGGTCTTCGGTAGGGGATACGGACACGGTACGGAAACGGTTCAAAAAAGTTTTGCTCCCGGTTTGCGGGCCGGAAGTACTGGACGTAGGCCGTCCGGCCCACCAGGATGTCCCGCGTGGGACGGCACACCCGAGCGCTGAGATCCATCGGAGATCCAGATGCCGTCGTCGAGCCCGGAGACGGCCACGACGATCTGGCGAAGGCGCTGTACCAGGAGTTCGGCGGGTCCCTGATGGCGTTCGCGCTGCGGCTGACCGGCCACGACCGGCAGTGGGCCGAAGACGTCGTGCAGGAGACCCTGATCAAGGCGTGGCGGAACGCCGACAAGCTCGACCGCCAGCCCGAGATGCTGCGTGCCTGGTTGTTCACGGTGGCCCGGCGTACCGTCATCGACGGCTGGCGCAGCCGCAGCGTCCGGCCCCAGGAGCTCGAGGAGATCGAATCCGACGCGATCGCGGTGTCCGACGAATCGGACCGGACGCTCGCCGCGATGATCGTTTACGAGGCGCTGCAGGGCCTTTCGCCCGAGCAGCGGGAGGCCATCCAGCAGACCTACCTGCGCGATCGGACCGTGAACGAGGTCGCGGCGACCCTCGGCGTGCCACCGGGCACCGTCAAATCCCGCATCCACCACGCCGTCCGCGCGCTGCGCCGGGCCTTGCGCGAGCGGGGGTGAACTGAGCGTGGCCGGATCCGCACACACCGACGTTGCCGCGTACGTGCTCGGCGTCCTCAGCGAAGCCGAGAACACCCAGTTCGAAGCCCACCTGATGAACTGCCCGCACTGCCAGCTCGACCTGATCGAGCTCTACCAGCTGCCGGACGTCCTCGACCTGGTCAAGCGCAGCTGGCCGGAGCCCCCGATGCCGGCGCCCAGCCCGCGCACCCTCTCACCGGGCCCCCGGGTGCTGCGCGGCCTCATGGAAGAGGCCGCCGTCAAGCGCCGCCGCCGTCGCCGGATCGGCATCCTCGCCGGGGCCGCGGCCGCGGCGGCCGTGATCGCCGGCCCGCTGGTGACCCTCGCGGTCCGGCCGGCCGACGCCGTTCCGCCCGCCTCGCTCGCCGCTCCGGGCAACAAGCAGCCGCCGCCGGCCACGAGCGTCCCGGCGACGTCCACCCCGCCGCCCGCGGGCGCTCAGGGCCAGCCCGGCGGCGGCCAGACCTACGGCCGCGGCAGCGGCGGATCCGCCGTCAGCGCCCTGGTCACCGTTTCGCCGGTGGAGTGGGGCAGCCGCGTCGAGCTCGAACTGCGCGGGATCGTCGGGCCGGTGAAGTGCCAGCTGGTCGCCGTCCCGGCGACCGGTGCCGAGCGCGTCGTCTCCAGCTGGTCGGTGCCGCCCAAGGGATTCGGCATCCCCGGCTCGCCCGAACCGTTGCGGTTGCAGGGTTCGGTCTCCCTGGCGATGGACCAGATCAGCCGGTTCGAGGTCCGCGGCGAAGACGGCACCATCCTCGTCGTCGTCCAGCGCTGAATCTCTTTCTTTTCGGTGAACCGCCGTGACCTGGGTCAATGCCGCCCGGTTGCGTTCTCGTAGATAACGAACAGATAACGGGCCGGTCGCTTTTGAACCTCGGGCCGCTCAGGTCCGTATCCCCCAATGCATCCCCCGATGCGTCCCGACAGCCGGAACCGAAAGCATCCCCCGACCGGTTCCGTGCGATCTCGACCTCAATTGACGGTAGTTCTTGCCCGGGCTGCCGCGCTGCTGAAGCGCGCGTCCGGAATAACGAACGAGGTGAACTGATCTATGGCCCGGAATTCTCGGCCTCCCGCGACGGGCAAACACCGCATCGCCCGCCGAACCAAGATCGCCATGGGCGCGATCGGCCTGGCGATCGCCGTCGGCGCACTCGCCGTCGCGGTCACCACGGGCCGCACGGGCGAAGCCAGCGCTGACCCCGCGGACCCGTCGTTCTTCATCGACATCAACAAGGTCCCCGCCGGCAACAACGTCAACGCGGCTTTGAAGAAGAAGGGTGCGCAGGGGTCCTTCACCGTCAACTGCGGAACCAACGCCGACGGTGCGCACCAGAACCCGGACAACTTCATCGCCCAGCCCGGGATCAAGAACGGCGCCCAGCACCTGCACGACTACGTCGGCAACACGACCACCGACGCCGACTCGAGCCTCAAGAGCCTCCTGGCCGGCGGCACCACCTGCAAGAACGGTGACAAGTCCGCCTACTTCTGGCCCGTCATCCGCATCGACCGGGAAGACAAGGCGCAGGCGCAGCAGAAGAACCAGAAGGCCCAGCAGCAGCAGAAGGGCAAGACGGGCGACGTCCAGCAGGACAAGAGCGCCCAGGATGCCCAGGACGCGCAGGAACAGCGCAACAGCCAGGGCCAGGGTGGTGGCGGCCGCTCCGGCAAGAGCGCGCAGCAGCAGGGTGACCAGAACCAGAACCAGGACGGTCAGCAGCAGCAGCGTCAGCGCAACCAGGGCCAGCAGCAGAACCAGCAGGACCAGAACCAGCAGCAGGACCAGAACAAGCAGGGCCAGAACAAGAACCAGCA
>NZ_PPHF01000158.1 GCF_002904335.1 Amycolatopsis sp. CA-126428
CATACGAGGTTCAATACATAAGCTCTACTGGCTTAGTTCACTAGCACACTGTTGAGTTCTCAAGCAACACACTTCGGACCGCCGCGCCGCGAAGCGCTTTGGTCTTCGGCTATTGTTTCAAGCTTTGTTCCAGGGATACCACCCTGGTTCGGGACTACCCACTCTACCACGATCGTAGGAGCTTGGTTCGTGTTCCCGGCGGCCACCCGGTTTCCCTGGCGACTTGGAGAACTTTACATGCCCCCGAAACCCCCTTGCACAGGGGGGTCCCTTTTCTCGCGCCAGGCCGTTGACCTGCACCGATACCGCCGTCAGGCCGGGTGACGCTCGCCGTGCGTCGCGACCACCGTCAGCACGACGAGCGCGGCCGCGAGCCCGGCGGCGACGTGGATCGGCGCCGGAGTGAACGACGCCGCGACGACGAGCGCCGCGGTCACCGGAAACCCGATGGCGATCGGGCGGCATTCGTTCGCCGGGCCGATGTGCAGCAGCCACACGCTCAGCAGGAAGACCGCGGCCGGGACCGTGGTCGCCAGCGCCGCGGCCACCCCGCCGATACCGGGCAGCGCTCCCGTGTCGTAGGCGACCGCCACCTCGAGCCCGGCGCCGACGGCCGCGGCGGAAGCGAAGATGAAGTAGTGGCCGTAGCCCCAGCTCATCGACGTGAACATCGTCGGGCGGCGGACGAGACGCGCGTGCCCCGGCCGGTCGAAGTAGAGCCACCACATCGAGAACACCAGGACGAGCGCCGCCGCGGCCAGGGAGATCAGCGTGCCGAGGTGGCCGGGTTCGGCGGTGGCCTCCTTGATCGCGTTCGTCGCGCTGAGGATCACTTCGCCGAGCACGATCAGGGTGAACAGGCCGTACCGCTCGGCGATGTGGTGCGGGTGCCACGCCGTGCCCTGGCGGCTCTCCGCCCACACCGGCACCGCCATCTCCAGGATCGCGAAGGCGAAGAACGCGTACGGCTGCAGGCCGTGCGGAAGCCACAGGTAGCCGATCCACAGCAGCTGGCAGAAGGCGATCCCCGCGGCGTAGCGGAGTGCCGCCGGGCGGCACTCCGCGTCCGTCCGGGCGGCCCGCAGCCATTGCGCGACCATCGCGAGCCGCATCAGGACGTAGCCGGCGACCATCACCCGGAAGTCACCGTCGAACGCGCGCTCCACCCCGGCCGCGACGGTCAGGCCGCCGGCGATCTGCAGCAGCGTGACCAGCCGGTACGGGACGTCGTCGGTGTCGAACGCCGAGGCGAACCAGCTGAAGTTCAGCCAGCCCCACCAGATCCCGAAGAAGACCAGCGCGAACGAGAACACGCCGTGCGCGACGTGGCCTTCGGCCAGCGCGTGGTGCAGCTGCGCGGCCGCCTGGCCGACGGCGACCACGAAACACAGGTCGAACAGCAGCTCCAGCGGGGTCGCGACGCGGTGGTCCTCGCCGCTGTCGCGGGCGCGCATCGGCCGGTACCACACCCGGTGCGGCAGGTGCTCGGTCATCGGGGCTCCCCGGGCTCGTGCCAGTCGGACGCGGTCATCCCAACATGATCACGAGCCGCGTGGAAGCACGACACGGGTGAAGACGGGCGGGCCCGGTTCCCCCTCCCCCGGGCCCGCCCGCCACCGTCACGCGCCGGCGGGCACCGATGGGCAGCCCTTCCGCGAGTGCCGGACGGTCCCCCGCGGACGCCGACACCCACTGGACGGAAGGTGACCGAGTGTGTCCATTCCCTCGTACTCCGGACGCCTCGATCGCTCAAGCCGGTCACCCCATCCCCGGGTGGCTGACTGATTGCCACTGTCGGTAGCCAAAGCCGCGCAGTGAAGGCTCCATAAGATCTACCCGGTTGCTCTCCGTAGCACCAGTGTCTTTCCGCGCGCGTCACTCGGATGGAGCATCGCGAATCTGCGGAAAGTAGTTTCTCAGCCCCGGTGGACGTCCGCGGCGGAAGCTTCGGCCTGGCGAGCTTCCCGCTCTTGTTCGGAAGCCCGGTGCCGTCGGGCGCGGAGCTCGGCGAGCGCCAGGGCGAGCGCGCCGCACGTCAAGAAGGCCGCGCAGCTGAGCGCGACGGTGAGCGCCACGGGATAGCCGTGGCCGAGGACCATGCCGAAGACCGACGCGAGCACGGCGGTGCCGATCGCCGTGCCGATCCGCTGTCCGGTCTGCAGCGCGCCGCCGGCGACCCCGGCCATCCGGACCGGCACGCACTCCAGCGTCAACGTCGTGTTCGGCGAGATCACCATCCCGCCGCCCACGCCCGCGAACACCAGCGGCAACGCGAAGGCCCAGCCGGACGCCGACGGCGGGACCAGCTGGGCGAGCAGCGCGACGGCCAGCAGCCCGACGGCGACCATGCCCAGCCCGGTGACGGTCAACCGGCGGCCGAAACGCGGCACCAGGCGCCCGGCGACCGCCGCCGACACCGCCGAACCGAGCGCGAACGGCGTCACCGACAGGCCCGACTGCAGCGGCGAGTAGCCGAGGCCCTGCTGGAAGTAGATCGCGAAGACCAGCCAGATCCCGGCGAACCCGCAGAAGTAGAGGGCGCCGACCGCCGCGCCGGTGGCGTAGCCCGGGGTGCCGGTGAACAGGCGGGTGTCGAGCAGCGGGGACCGGCCGCGCCGGACCACCGAGTGCTCCCAGCGCACGAACGCGACCCCGAAGACGACCGCGACGATGAACAGCCACCACATTCGCTTGAGGCCGCCCTGGTCGGCGTCGACGACCGGGAGCAGCACGCCGAGGACGGCGACCGCGAGCAGCACGATGCCGACGAAGTCGATCTCCGAGGAGATCTTGAGCTGTTTCTTCTCGCTGCGGGGCAGCAGCCGCAGCGCGAGGGCGAACGCGAGGACCCCGATCGGGACGTTGACGTAGAACACCCAGCGCCAGCCGTCCTGCGCCCCGAAGACGGCGATGATGAACCCGCCGAGGATCGGGCCGACCGCCGTCGAGATGCCGACGACCGCACCGAACATCCCGAACGCGCGGCCGCGCTCGGCGCCGCGGAAGAGGTCCTGGATCAGGCCGGTGTTCTGCGGGGTGAGCATGCCCGCGGCCACGCCCTGGGCGAGGCGGGCGAGCACCAGCGTGGTCTCGTTCGGGGCCGCGCCGGCCAGTGCGCTGGTGAGGACGAAGGCGGCGAGGGCGCCGAGGAACATGTTCCGGCGGCCGAACGCGTCGCCGAGGCGGCCGCCGGTGACCAGGACCAAGCCGAACGCGAGGGCGTAGCCGGAGACGACCCAGCGGATCCCGCCGCTGCTCGCGTGCAGCCCGGACTGCATCGAGGGGAGGGCGACGTTGACGATGCTGACGTCGAGCAGGCCCATGAACCCGGCCGTGAGCGAGACGGCAAGCGCTTTCCAGCGGCGGGGATCGGGTTCGTACGTCATCGAGGGCAGACCTCACGCGAGTTCATGGGCCGGGGATACCCCACCCAGCAAACACGAAAGGCGGGATCCGCGCGCGTTGTCGGCACGGATCCCGAAGCCTCACGTGGAGGCGGTGATGCCCCGGATGCCCTTCAGCTCGCCGATCAGCATCGAGCTGACCTTGACCGGGTAGTCGTACAGCGCGAAGACCGTCTGGTTCTTGCCCACCAGCTTGAGGTGCACCGGGGTCTCGCCCTTGTGCGCCAGCAGCGTGGACCGCAGCTCGCTCACCACCGACTGGTCGATCTTCTCCGCCGCCGCGAGCAGCACCAGCGGCGGCTCGTCGTCGCCGTTGCCGGTGCCGACCTCCGACAGGTCGAGCGTCGCCAGGCCGCCGCCGAAGATCGACATCTTGTCTTCGCGCCAGTTGACCCGGCCCTTGACCAGGACCGCGTTGTCCTCGATCAGCTCACCGGCGAAGAGCGCGTACGACTTCGGGAAGAACAGCACCTCGAGCGAGGCGTCCATGTCCTCGACCGTGCAGATCGCCCACGGCTCGCCCTTCTTGTTGACCCGCCGCTCGAGCGAGGTGATCAGCCCGGAGATCACCAGCTCGCCTTCCTTCGGCGGATCGTTGAGGATGCTCGCGATCGGCTTGGGGGCGTGCTTGCGCAGGATCCGCTCGGCGCCGTCCAGCGGGTGCGCCGAGACGTACAGGCCGAGCATCTCGCGCTCGTAGGCGAGCAGCTGCTTGCGCGGGTACTCCTCCTCGCCGAACTTCAGGTGCGCCAGCGGGGACGACGACGGCGCTGCCTCCCCCTCCTCGCCGCCGAAGCCGAACAGGTCGAACTGGCCCATCGCCTCCTGGCGCTTGAGCGGGACGACGGCTTCGACCGCGTCCTCGTGGACTTGGATCATCGACAGCCGCGTGTGGCCGAGGGAGTCGAACCCGCCCGCCTTGATCAGCGACTCGATGACCCGCTTGTTGCAGGCCACGAGCTCGGACTTGTCGAGGAAGTCGGTGAAGGAGGCGTACTTGCCCTTCTCCTCGCGGGTCTTGATGATCGACTCGACGACGTTCGCGCCGACGTTGCGGACCGCGCCGAGGCCGAAGCGGATGTCGTCCCCGACGGCCGCGAAGCGCAGGGCCGATTCGTTGACGTCCGGCGGCAGCACCTTGATGCCGAGCCGGCGGCACTCGGACAGGTAGACCGCCGACTTGTCCTTGTTGTCGCCGACCGACGTGAGCAGGGCGGCCATGTACTCGGCCCGGAAGTTCGCCTTGAGGTAGGCGGTCCAGTACGAGATCAGGCCGTACGCGGCCGCGTGGCTCTTGTTGAACGCGTACCCGGCGAACGGGAGGATCGTGTCCCAGAGCGCCTTGATCGCCTCGGGCGAGAAGCCGCCGGGCCGCAGGTCACTGGCCCGCATGCCGGCCTCGAAGCCCTCGTACTCCTTGTCGAGGACTTCTTTCTTCTTCTTGCCCATCGCGCGGCGGAGCACGTCCGCGCGCCCCATCGTGTACCCGGCCACCTTCTGGCCGATGTGCATGATCTGCTCTTGGTACACGATCAGGCCGTAGGTGTCGGCCAGGATCTCCCGCAGCGGCTCGTCGAGCTCCGGGTGGATCGGCTTGACCTTCTGCCGGTTGTTCTTGCGGTCGGCGTAGTCGTTGTGCGCGTTCATGCCCATCGGGCCGGGGCGGTACAGCGCGCCGACCGCGACGATGTCGTCGAACACCGTGGGCTCCATGCGCCGCAGCAGGTCGCGCATGGGGCCGCCGTCCAGCTGGAACACGCCGAGCGTGTCGCCGCGGGCCAGCAGCTTGTACGTCTCCGGGTCGTCCATGCCGAGCCGGTCGAGGTCGATGTCGACCCCGCGGTTGGCCTTGATGTTGTCGATCGCGTCACCGATGACGGTGAGGTTGCGCAGGCCGAGGAAGTCCATCTTCAGCAGGCCGATGGCCTCGCACGACGGGTAGTCCCAGCCGGTGATGATCGAGCCGTCGTCACGCTGCCACAGCGGGATCGCGTCGGTCAGCGGGTCGCAGGACATGATGACCGCGCAGGCGTGGACGCCGGCGTTGCGGATCAGGCCCTCGAGGCCGCGGGCGGTCTCGAAGATCGTCTTGCACTCGTCGTCGGTCTCGACGAGCGCGCGGACCTCGGCGGCCTCGCCGTAGCGCTCGTGCTTGTTGTCGACGATGCCCGAGAGCGGGATGTCCTTCGCCATGATCGGCGGCGGCAGCGCCTTGGAGATCTTGTCCGCGATCGCGTAGCCCGGCTGGCCGAAGTGGACGCGCGCGCTGTCCTTGATCGCGGCTTTCGTCTTGATCGTGCCGAAGGTGATGACCTGGGCGACCTTGTCCGAGCCGTACTTGTCGGTCGCGTACCGGATCATCTCGCCGCGCCGGCGGTCGTCGAAGTCGATGTCGATGTCGGGCATCGAGACGCGCTCGGGGTTCAGGAACCGCTCGAACAGCAGCTTCTGCGGGATCGGGTCCAGGTTGGTGATACCGAGGACGTACGCGACCAGCGAACCGGCGGCCGAACCACGGCCGGGACCGACCCGGATGCCGACCTTGCGGGCGTAGCTGATGAGGTCGGCGACGATCAGGAAGTAGGCCGGGAAGCCCTTGCCGATGATGACGTCGAGCTCGATCTCGATGCGCTCGTTGTAGGACTCGTCCGGCACGCCGTCCGGGAAGCGCCACTTGAGCCCGCGCTGGACCTCTTCGCGCAGCCAGCCGCCCTGGTCGTACCCCTCCGGCACCTCGAAGAACGGCAGCCGGTCCTTGTGCGAGTAGACGTCTTCGTAGGACTCGACGCGCTCGGCGATCAGCAGCGTCGTGTCGGCCGCGCCGGGGACCTCCTTGTCCCAGTACTCGCGCATCTCGGCGGCGGACTTGAGGTAGTAGCCGTCGCCGTCGAACTTGAACCGGGTCGGGTCGTTGAGGGTCTTGCCGGCCTGGACGCACAGCAGCGCCGAGTGCGTGTCGGCCTGGTCCTTGGTGACGTAGTGCGAGTCGTTGGTGGCGATCGGCTTGAGGTCGAGCAGCCGGCCGACCTCCAGCAGGCCCTCGCGGACCGACCGCTCGATCGGCAGGCCGTGGTCCATCAGCTCGAGGAAGAAGTTGTCGGCGCCGAAGATGTCCTTGTAGTCGGACGCGGCCTGGATCGCCGCCTCCTTCTGGCCCAGCCGCAGCCGGGTCTGCACCTCGCCCGAGGGGCAGCCGGTGGTCGCGATGATCCCGGAGTGGTTCTCGGCGATCAGCTCGCGGTCCATCCGGGGCTTGCGGTAGTAGCCCTGCATGCTGGCCAGCGAGGACAGCTTGAAGAGGTTCCGCAGCCCGGTGGCGTTCTGCGCGAGCATGGTCATGTGGGTGTACGCGCCGGCGCCCGAGACGTCGCCGCCCTCACCGAGCTCGTCGGAGCCGCGCTGGTTCGACTGGCCCCAGAAGACCGGCTTCTTGTGGAACCGCGACTCCGGCGCGATGTACGCCTCGATCCCGATGATCGGCTTGAGGCCGTGCTTCTTCGACTGCTGGTAGAACTCGTCGCCGCCGTACATGTTGCCGTGGTCGGTCATGCCGACCGCGGGCATGCCGAGGCGCGCCGCCTCCGCGAAGAGGGGAGCGATCTTCGCCGCACCGTCGAGCATCGAGTACTCGGTGTGGACGTGCAGGTGGACGAAAGAATCGTTCGACACCAGCGAAAACCTCCCCTAGGTGGATCGGACCGGCGCGCCCGGGTCTCTCACCTTATCCCGCGCTCACCGGGCTCGATTGTGCGCCTCGGCGGGGCCGGACCGGAGCACCGACGCGCGGCCCCTTCGAGCGGAAACGATCACGACACGCGCCGCTGCCACCCGGTCACGCGCGGACGCGGGTCGTGAGTGGTAAGGCGGGTTCTAACCCGCCTTACCACTCACGAGCACGACGGTGAGGTGGGCCACAGGGCGCGGAGTTCGCGTTGACACCGGCGACGCCGGGACCGAGCATTCCCGCCATGAACCTGTCTGACAGCCAGACAGCCGGACAAGGTGGTCCTCGCCGGGTGAGTGCCATGGAAGCCGTGCTGGCCCACCTGCGCTCCACGATCGAACGCGGCGAGTACGCCATCGGCGACAAACTCCCCTCCGAAGCCGCCCTGAGCAGGGAGTTCGAAGTCAGCCGGTCGGTGATCCGGGAAGCCCTCCGCGGTCTCCAGGCGCTCGGCATGACCGAGTCGAAGACCGGCAAGGGCACCTTCGTCACCGCCACCGGCCCGGCCGACAACCCCACCTTCGGGCCCTATTCGGCCCGCGACCTCATCGAGGTGCGTCGGCACGTCGAGATCCCGGTCGCCGGGTACGCGGCCGTGCGGCGGAGCCAGGACGACCTCGACCTGCTCGCCCACCTGCTCGACCGGATGGACGCCGAGACCGACAACACCGCCTGGGTGGCCCTCGACTCGCTCTTCCACATCACCATCGCGCAGGCCTCGGGCAACCCGGTGTTCGGGAAGGTGATCGAGGAGATCCGGGACGCGCTCGCCCGCCAGTCCGCCTTCCTCAACCAGCTCGGCGACCGGCGGCGCCGGTCGAACATCGAGCACCGGGAGATCGTCACCGCCATCGAAAGCGGTTCCGAAAAGCAAGCCGTCGAAGCCATGACGGCGCACCTGCAGCACGTCGAAGCCACTCTGACCAGCATCGTGAACGGGGAGCAGTGACCGAACAGACCCTCACGGCCGCCACCACCACCGATGCGGGCGACGCCGGGTACAGCAAGGCCCTGAAGTCCCGGCACGTCAACATGATCGCCATCGGCGGGGCGATCGGCACCGGCCTCTTCCTCGGCGCGGGCGGGCGGCTCGCCCAGGCCGGGCCGGCGCTGGCGATCGTCTACGGCGTCTGCGGGCTCTTCGCCTTCTTCGTCGTCCGCGCGCTCGGCGAGCTGATCCTGTACCGGCCCTCCAGCGGCGCCTTCGTCTCCTACGCCCGCGAGTTCATGGGCGAGAAGGGCGCGTACGTCGCCGGCTGGATGCACTTCCTGAACTGGTCGACCACCGGCATCGCCGACATCACCGCGATCGCGCTGTACGCGCACTTCTGGTCGTTCTTCTCGCCGATCCCGCAGTGGGTCCTCGCGCTGATCGCCCTCGCCGTCGTCCTGACGCTGAACATGGTGTCGGTGAAGCTGTTCGGCGAGATGGAGTTCTGGTTCGCCATCATCAAGGTCGCCGCGCTCGTGCTGTTCATGGTGATCGGCATCTTCCTGCTGGTGACGCAGACGCCGATCGACGGCGTCGCGGGCGGCCCGCAGCTGATCGCCGACCACGGCGGGATCTTCCCGTCCGGGCTGCTGCCGATGGTGCTGATCGTGCAGGGCGTGGTGTTCGCCTACGCCTCGGTCGAGCTGGTCGGCGTCGCCGCGGGCGAGACCGAGCACCCGGAGAAGATCATGCCGAAGGCGATCAACTCCATCATGTGGCGCATCCTGGTCTTCTACGTCGGCTCGGTCGTGCTGCTGGCGATGCTGCTGCCGTGGAGCTCCTACACCAAGGACCAGAGCCCGTTCGTCACCGTGCTCTCGCACCTGGGCGTGCCCGCGGCGGACAGCGTGATGAACCTGGTCGTGCTCACCGCGGCGCTGTCCAGCCTGAACTCCGGGCTGTACTCGACCGGCCGCATCCTGCGGTCGATGGCGGTGGCGGGCTCGGCCCCGAAGTTCACCGGCGTGATGAACCGCAACCACGTGCCCTACGGCGGGATCCTGCTCACCGCGGCCGTCTGCGTGCTCGGCGTCGGGCTCAACTACCTGGTGCCGAAGGAAGCCTTCGACATCGTGCTGAACTTCGCCGCGATCGGCATCCTGGCCACCTGGGCCATCATCGTGCTCTGCCACCTGCTGTTCGTGCGCAAGGCGAAGCGCGACGGCCTCGAGCGGCCGTCGTTCCGGCTCCCGTTCTCGCCCTGCACCGAGATCGCGACGCTGGTGTTCCTCGCCGCCGTCGTGGTGCTGATGGGCTTCGACGAGACCGGCCGGATCACCCTGCTGGCGCTGCCGGCGATCGCCGTCGCCCTGGTCGTGGGCTGGTTCGGCGTCCGCAAGCGGATCGACATGCGCGCGTTCGACGAGGAGGGCCGGTGAGCCACGCACCCCTCGTCGAGCTGATCCGCGACGGGCTGGTCGAGGGCGTCCACCACGGCTCGGCCGTGGTGCTCGCCCCGGACGGCTCGACGCGGTTCGCCGCCGGGGACGTCGACACGCCGATGTACCCGCGGTCGACGGCGAAGCCGCTGCAGGCCACCGCGATGGCGCGGCTCGGCCTGCGCCTGTCCCCGGCCGGCTTCGCCATCGCCGCGGCCAGCCACTCCGGCGAGCCGATGCACCTCGACGCCGCGCTCGAGGTGCTCGACGGCCGCTCCCCGGACCTGCTGGGCAACCCCGCGGACTTCCCGTTCGACCCGGCCGAGCGGGACAGCTGGATCGCCGCCGGCCGGGCCCCGGCGCGGCTCGCGCACAACTGCTCCGGCAAGCACGCGGCGATGCTCGCGACCTGCGAGCTGAACGGCTGGGCCACCGACGGCTACCTCGACCCGGCCCACCCGCTGCAGCGCGCGATCGCCGCCACCTTCGAGGACCTGACCGGCCGCGGCATCGCGCGGGTCGCGGTCGACGGCTGCGGCGCACCGCTCTTCGCGACGACGCTGCGGGGGCTCGCGACGGCCGTGTCGAAGATCGCCACGGCCGCGCCCGGCACGCCGGAGGGCCTGGTCGCCGACGGGATCCGGCGGCACCCGGAGCTGGTCGGCGGCAACCGCCGGGACGTCACCGCCGTCATGCGCGCGGTGCCCGGGCTGATCGCCAAGGACGGGTTCGAGGCCGTCCAGGTTGCCGCGCTGCCGGACGGCACGGCGATCGCGGTCAAGATCGCCGACGGCGGGGACCGGGCGCGGTACCCCGTGCTGGCCGCGCTGCTCGGGCTGGGCGGGGTGGCCGTCCCGCCCGGCCCGGACAACCTCCGTTTCACCCTTTCCGTGGGGAGCACCGTATGACCACCCGCCGCGAGCACGACCTGCTGGGCGACAAGGACGTCCCCGCGGACGCGTACTGGGGTGTGCACACCGCCCGCGCCCGCGAAAACTTCCCCATCACCGGCACGACGATCGCCGCGTACCCGCACCTGGTCGAGGCGCTGGCCTCGGTGAAGGAGGCGGCCGCGCGCGCCAACGCCGAGCTGGGCCTGCTCTCCCCCGCCATCGCCGACGCGATCCGCGCGGCCTGCCGGGAGATCCGCGAAGGCGCGCTGCACGGCGAGTTCGTCGTCGACGTCATCCAGGGCGGCGCCGGGACGTCGACCAACATGAACGCCAACGAGGTGATCGCGAACCGCGCGCTCGAGCTGCTCGGGCACGCGAAGGGCGACTACCACGTCCTGCACCCCAACGAGCACGTCAACCTCTCGCAGTCTACGAACGACGCCTACCCGACCGCGGTCAACGTCGCGACGATCATCGCCGTGCGCGAACTGTCCGAGTCGATGGTCGTGCTGGAGAAGGCGTTCGCGGCCAAGGCCGTCGAGTTCCACGACGTGCTGAAGATGGGCCGCACGCAGCTGCAGGACGCCGTGCCGATGACGCTCGGCCAGGAGTTCGGCACCTACGCGGTGATGCTCGGCGAGGACCGGCTGCGGCTGGGCGAGGCCGTCGCGCTGCTGCACGAGATCAACCTCGGCGCGACCGCGATCGGCACCGGCCTCAACGCCGCGCCGGGCTATGCCGAAGCGGCGTGCCGCCACCTGCGCGAGATCACCGGGCTGCCGGTCGTCACCGCGGCCGACCTGGTCGAGGCCACCCAGGACTGCGGCGCGTTCGTGCACCTTTCGGGTGTCCTCAAGCGGATCGCGGTCAAGCTGTCGAAGAGCTGCAACGACCTGCGGCTGCTGTCCTCGGGGCCGCGTGCCGGGCTCAACGAGATCAACCTGCCGCCGGTGCAGGCCGGGTCGTCGATCATGCCCGGCAAGATCAACCCGGTGATCCCCGAGGTGGTCAACCAGGTCGCGTTCGAGGTGATCGGCAACGACGTCACCGTGACGATGGCCGCCGAAGCGGGGCAGCTGCAGCTCAACGCGTTCGAGCCGATCATCCTGCACTCGCTTTCGGAGAGCATCACGCACCTGGGCGCGGCCTGCCGGACGCTGGCCACGAAGTGCGTTTCCGGGATCACCGCGAACGTGGACGTCCTGCGCGCCTACGTCGAGAACTCGATCGGCCTGGTCACGGCGCTCAACCCGAGCATCGGCTACGCGGCCGCGACGGAGATCGCGAAGGAGGCCCTGGAAACCGGGCGCGGGGTCGCCGAGCTCGTCGTCGAGAAGGGCTTGATCCCGGCCGAAGAGCTGGCGAGGCTGCTGCGGCCGGAAACCCTCGCGCGCGCGAACTGAGGTACGGTCGGATCCGGATGGATCTACTCCACTTCGGAAGGCGGCCGCCCGTGCTGGACCGACTTGTCGACAAGCTGCTCGGCCTCCCCCGCACCGAAGGCCCCAAGCCGGTCGTGACGCGCGACCTCGCCGTGCCGATGCCCGACGGCGTCACGCTGCTCGCCGACCGGTACGCCCCGGACGGGACGACGCCGGCGCCGGTCGTGCTGATCCGCACGCCGTACGGGCGCAAGGGCCTGGCCTCGAAGCTCTTCGGCGAAACCTTCGCGCGGCACGGGCTGCAGACGGTCGTCCAGAGCACCCGCGGCTCGTTCGGCTCCGGCGGCGAGTTCCGGCCCTTCCACCTCGAACGCGAGGACGGGCTCGCCACCGCCGAGTGGCTGCGGGCCCAGCCGTGGTGCGACGGGAACCTCGGCATGGCCGGCGCCAGCTACCTCGGGCACACGCAGTGGGCGGTCGGGCCGTACCTCGACCCGCCGCTGGCGGCCATGTGCCTCGGGGTGACGGCGTCGGAGTTCGTCTCGACGTTCTACCCGGGCGGCGTGCTCGCGGCGGACAACATGGTCTCGTGGTCGGCGATGATCGGCCGCCAGGAGGAACGCTTCGCCGCGCTGCCGAACCCGCTGCAGACGCGCAAGACCCGCCGGGCGATGGCGCACCTGCCGATCAGCGGCGCCGACGTCGCCGCGATCGGGAAGCCGGTGCGGTTCCTCCAGGACGTCGCCGAGCACTTCGTGCCCGGCGACGAGTACTGGGCGATGTCCGACCACAGCGCCGAAGTGGCGCGGCTCGACGTCCCGGTGTCGATGGTCACCGGCTGGTACGACCTGTTCATCGGCTCGCAGCTGCGCGACTTCCGGCTCCTCGCCGACGCGGGCAAGGCGCCGCGGATCACGATCGGGCCGTGGGCGCACGGCGAGCCCGCGAGCATGGGCCCGATGATCCGCGACCAGCTCGGCTTCCTGCGCGCGCACCTGCTCGGCGACCGCACCCAGCTGCAGCGGGCCCCGGTCCGGCTGTTCCTCCAGGGCGCCGGGACGTGGCTGGACTTCGAGTCCTGGCCGCCGCCGTCGAAGGCGACCGAGGCGCACCTGCGGCCGATCGGCGGCCTCGGCGAGGTCGCGACCGACCCGGCGCTGCCGACGCCGTTCACCTACGACCCGGCCGATCCGACGCCGGCGGTCGGCGGCCCGCTGCTGACGGGCGAGTGGAAGCAGCGGGACAACCAGGAGGTCGAGGCCCGGCCGGACGTGCTGGTGTTCACCGGCGAGCCGCTGCCGGCGGACCTCGACGTCATCGGCGAGGTGTCAGCGACCGTGCACGTGCGCACCGAGCTGGGCCACGCCGACGTCTACGTCCGGCTGTGCGACGTCGATGCCGGCGGTGTCTCCCGCAACGTGACCGACGGAATCCTGCGGCTGCGCCCGGGCGTCCCGTCGGCCGACCCCGACGGGGTGGTGACCGCGGAAGTGACGCTCGACCCGACGGCGTACCGCTTCGGCCGCGGCCACCGCCTGCGCGTCCAGGTGGCGGGCGGCGCGTTCCCGCGCTTCGCCCGCAACCACGGCACGGGCGAGCCGGTCACCTCGGCGGTGACCGGGAAGCCGAACCGCTTCGAGGTGTTCCACGACGCGGCGCGGCCGTCCCGGATCACGCTGCCGGTGTTCAGCAGCTGACCACGCGGTGGTGGCTGGTCACCCGGCCGTCGTCGTGGAGGACGTGCAGCAGCAGGGCCGGCGGGCGGTCGTGGTCCAGCGGGCCGCCTTCGGCCCAGCCGCGGTCCGCGCCCGGCTCGATCGGGAGCAGCGAGCCCGAAACGACGCCCGGTGCGATGCGCAGCGGAACTCCGGCGAACGTCGTCGAGGCGCCGGTGTGCACGTGCCCGGCCAGCAGCGCCGCCACTCGCGGGTGCCGTTCCAATACCGGAGCCAGCCGCTCCGAGCCGGTCTGCCGGATCGCGTCCACCAGCGGGACGCCGACCTCCACCGGCGGGTGGTGGAACGCGACGAACGCCGGGCCGTCACCGCCGGAGAGGACGCCGTCGAGCCACGCCAGGGTCTCGTCGGACAGGAAACCCGCGCCGTGGCCCGGGATCGTCGAGTCGCACAGCGCGAACAGCACCCCGCCGATCTCCTGCGCCAGGTCGATCGGGCCGTCCGAAGCCGGCAGGTCGAGCAGTCCCGTGCGGAACGCCGCGCGGACGTCGTGGTTGCCCGGGCACACCAGCACCGGCGCCGGGTGCTTCAGCAGCTCGGCGGCGCGCGCGTACTCCTCCGCCGTGCCGTGGTCGGCGATGTCGCCGGTGACGACGACGGCGTCGACCGGCCGCGCCAGCCCGCCGAGGTAGCCCATCACCGCCGCGACGCGCTCTTCCGCCCGCGGGTCGCCGTCGAGGTGCAGGTCGCTCAGGTGCGCGATGATCATCTTTCGTCCTTCCCCAGGTACGCCAGTGCCTTGACCCAGTTGGCGACGAGCACCGCCGACGCGGCCGTCAGGTCGCCGGCACGCAGGGCCGCGGCGATGCGGCGGTGTTCCTCGATGCTCTCCCCGGCGTGGTCGTGCCGGGCGAAGTACGCCGATTCGTAGCGTTTGAGCAGCGGCTTGGTCTGCTCGATCAGCCGCAGCAGGTGCGGGTTCGGGCAGCGCGACAGCAGCAGCGCGTGCCATCGTTCGTCCAATGCGGACAGATCACCGCCGTCCGCGCGTGCCATCTCGCCGGCGACGGCGTCGAGCGCGTCCGGCAGCCCGGCCAGCTCGACCGGCGACGTCCAGCGCAGCGCGAGGGCTTCCAGCTCGGCCACCAGCGGGTAGAGCCGGCGCGCCTCGTCCGGGTCGAACGGCGGCACCAGGAACCCCCGGCCGGGCGCGGAGACCAGCAGGCCGCGATCGGCGAGCCCGATCAGCGCCTCCCGCAGCGGCGTCCGGCTGACGCCGAGCTCGCGCGCCAGGTGCACCTCGTTGACGCGGGACCCGGCCGCGAGCCGCCGGTCGAGCACGCGGGCGGTGATCTGCTCGAGGAGGTCGCTGCGCAACGGGGTGCGGGCCATGCCGGGCAGTATTGCATACAATAACTTACTACTGTATTCAGTTCGTATGAGCTTCGACGTCGAACGTGCGCGCCGCGAGACCCCCGGCTGCGCCGAAGTGGTCCACTTCAACAACGCGGGCGCCGCGCTGCCCCCGGCCGTCGTGACCGACACCGTCGTCGAGTACCTGCGCCACGAAGCGCTGGTCGGCGGGTACGAAGCCGCCGCCGGAGCCGCCGACCGCCTCGACGCGGTGTACGCGTCGGTGGCCCGGCTGCTCGGCGCCGGCACCGACGACATCGCGCTCACCGACAACGCGACCCGCTCCTGGCAGGCGGTGTTCTACGCGCTGCCGTTCGGCCCCGGCGACCGGATCCTGACCTCGCGGGCGGAATACGCCAGCAACGCGATCGCGTTCCTGCAGGTCGCCCGGCGCACCGGCGCGGTCGTCGAGGTGATCGGCGACGACGAATCCGGGCAGCTGGACGTCGAGGAGCTGAGCCGGCGCGTCGACGGCGACGTCAAGCTGATCGCCGTCAGCCACGTGCCCACCCAGGGCGGCCTGGTCAACCCGGCCGAGGAGATCGGCGCGGTCGCCGAGGCGGCCGGCATCCCCTTCCTGCTGGACGCGTGCCAGTCGGCGGGCCAGCTCGACCTCGACGTCACGCGCTTGAAGTGCGACGCGCTGTCGGGAACCGGCCGCAAGTACCTGCGCGGCCCGCGCGGCACCGGGTTCCTCTACGTGCACCCGCGGCTGCGCGAGCGGCTGGAGCCGGCGATGCTCGACCTGCATTCGGCGAGCTGGGAGTCGCCGACGGAGTACGTCGTCGACCCGACCGCCAAGCGCTTCGAGGTGTGGGAGCGTGACTTCGCCGCGGCGTGCGGCCTCGGCGCGGCCATCGACTACGCGCTCGACTGGGGTTTGCCGGCCATCGAAGAGCGGGTCGCTTCGCTGGCCGCCACCCTGCGGGAGCGGCTGACCGAAGCCGGTGCCCAGGTCCACGACGCCGGGGCCAAGAAGTGCGGCCTGGTCACGTTCAGCGTCGAGGGCACCCCGGCCGCGGACATCAAGGCGCGGCTGGCGGAGGCGAACATCAACACGTCCCTGTCGACGCGGACCTCGGCGCAGTTCGACTTCACCGCGCGGGCGCTGCCGGACCTGGTCCGGGCTTCGGTGCACTACTACAACACCGAGGACGAGATCGACCTGCTGGTGCGGGAGATCGAGAAGCTCTAGAAGGCGTTCACGCCGGTCAGCTCGGCCGAGAGGGTCCACAGCCGCTCGGCCTGCACCGGGTCGATCGCGTAGTCCTTCACGCCCGTGCGGGTGCCGTCGGCGGGCGCGGGCTCGGCGATGTCGCAGTCCTCGAGGTAGACGCCGCCGAGGCCGTCGAGCTGCGGCGAGGTCGCCGCCCAGACCTGCGTCGCGGCGCCCTGCTCCGGCGTCTTCGCCCCGCCGGTGACGCGGCCGGACTCGTCGACCATGCCCGCGTCGACGAGCTCCTGCCGGTCCAGGTGGCGCACGAGGTCGGTGAGGATCCGGCCCGGGTGCAGGGCGAACGCGCGGACACCGTGGTCGCGCGCGAGCCGGTCGAGGTGGACGGCGAAGAGCACGTTCGCGGTCTTGGCCTGGCCGTAGGCGAGCCACTTGTCGTAGCCGCGCTCGAAGTTCAGGTCGTCGAAGCGCACCGGGCCGTAGTGGTGGCCGCGTGAGGACACCGAAACCACGCGCGCGCCCGGCGTGAACGCCGGCCGGAGCCGGTTCACCAGCGCGAAGTGCCCGAGGTGGTTGGTGGCGAACTGCGCCTCCCAGCCCGGCCCGACGCGGGTCTCGGGCGACGCCATGATCCCGGCGCTGCCGATGAAGAGGTCGATTCCGCGCCCCGACGTGGCGAACCGCTCGGCGAACGCGCGGACGCTGCCGAGGTCGGCGAGGTCGAGTTCGTCGATCTCGACGTTTTCGAAGCCCCGCAAGGCTTCTTCAGCTGTGGCGCGGCGCCGGGCCGGGACGACGACGTGCGCGCCCGCTGTGGTCAGTGCCCGGGTGGTCTCCAGGCCGATGCCGGAGTAGCCGCCGGTGACGATCGCGAGCCGGCCGGCCAGGTCGAGGCCGGCCACGACCTCGGCCGCCGTGGTGGTGGCGCCGAACCCCGAGCCGAGCTTGTGCTGTGCGGTGGTCATGTCCCCGAAGCTAGGCCCTGGAGCGCACTCCAGCGCAAGTTCAGCCCTTGAGCAGCTGCCGCGCGATCACGAGCTTCTGGATTTCGCTGGTCCCTTCGTAGATCCGGAACAGCCGCGCGTCGCGGTAGATGCGCTCGACCGTCACGCCACGGACGTACCCGGTCCCGCCGTGGACCTGCACCGCGCGGTCCGCGACCCGGCCGAGCATCTCGGTGCAGAACAGCTTCGCCGACGACGGCCCGAGCCTGCGGTCCTCGCCCGAGTCGTACTTCGCCGCGGCTTCGTGGACCATCGCGCGGCCCGCCGCGAGTTCGGCGTGGGACTCCGCGAGCAGCGCCTGCACCAGCTGGTACTCGCCGATCACCCGGCCGCCCTGGCGGGCCGTCCGCGCGTACTCGACGGCTTCGGCGAGCGCCCGCTCGGCCAGGCCGACACACAGCGCGGCGATGTGCAGGCGGCCGCGGGCCAGCGAAGCCATCGCGATGCCGAACCCCTTGCCCTCTTCGCCGATCAGCGCTTCGCCGGCCAGCTCGACGTCGTCGAAGACCACTTCCGACGTCCACGCGCCGGCTTGGCCCATCTTGGCGTCGTGCGGGCCGACGGTGACGCCGGGCGCGCCCGCGGGCACGAGGAACGCGGAAATGCCGTGGCTGCCGCGGCTTTCCGGATCGGTGCGCGCGAACGCGACGAACACTTCGGCGAGCGGCGCGTTGGTGATGAACCGCTTGGTGCCCGACAGCCGGTACCGGTCGCCGTCGCGGACGGCGCGGCTGGTCAGGCCACCCGGGTCCGAGCCCGCCTCGGCTTCGGTGAGCGCGAACGACGCGATCGCCTGCCCCGCCGCCAGCCGCGGCAGCCAGTGGGTGCGCTGCTCCGGCGTCCCGTGGTGCACGATCGCCTGGCCGGCGATGCCGTTGTTGGTGCCAAACAGGGACCG
The DNA here is from genome assembly GCF_002904335.1 of Amycolatopsis sp. CA-126428. GTDB lineage: Bacteria > Actinomycetota > Actinomycetes > Mycobacteriales > Pseudonocardiaceae > Amycolatopsis. The sequence continues at coordinate 17,939 of NZ_PPHF01000158.1, forward strand.
GAAGGCCGGCGTCGTCCAGCCGAGCTCGATCGCCAGCCGGACGTCTTCGGCCATGCCCAGGCCGAGCCCGCCGTACTCTTCCGGCAGCGCCCAGCCGAACAGGCCCAGTTCCGCGGCCTTTTCCCGGATTTCCGCGGGAATTTCGTCCCGTTCGTCGATTTCGGCCTCGCGCGGCACGACCTCCTTGCGCACGAAGTCCCGCGCCGCGCCGAGGACCTGCCCGAAAACGTCCGCGTCCATGCGTCGGCACGCTACCCGGATCACTGCCCCCACGGGCACGGCCGGACGCGGTAGCTTGGGCGGATGCGCAAGCAGATCACTGTTCTCGCCGCCGCAGCGCTCGCCGCCGTCCTGCTGCCGTCCACCGCTTCCGCGACGCCCGGCAGCGGCGTCAGCGGCACGATCCTGGCCCAGAAGACCATCGGCCACACGGATTACACGCTGCGGGAGATCACCGTCCAGCCCGGCGGGTACACCGGCTGGCACTTCCACGACGGCACGCTCTACGCGTACGTGAAGGCCGGAACGCTGACGCACAACCTGGCCGACTGCAGCATCGACGGCATCTTCACCACCGGGCGCGCGTTCACCGAGAAGCCCGACCAGGTGCACATCGGCCGCAACCTCGGGTCGACGCCGCTGGTGCTGGAAGTCCTGTACGTCCTCCCGGCGGGCAGCCCGCTGTCGGAGGACGCCCCGAACCCCGGCTGCGGCTTCTAGTCCGCCAGCCAGCCCGCCGCGTCGAGCCGGTACGCCGCCGGGCCGACGACCGCGCGAAGGTCGTTCTCGAGCGCGGTGATCCGGTCCGCGCCCACCGTGCGCGCCCAGTCCGCGCGCAGCTCGTCGAAGATGTCCGCCGACTTCCTGAGCGCGTCGATGCCGTGCTCGGTCAAGCGGACGATCTTGCGGCGCGCGTCCGCCGGGTCGTCGGCTCGCTCGGCGTACCCGAGCGCCTCGAGCCGGTCGACGGTCTTGCCCGCCGCCTGCTTGGAAACGCCGAGGCGGCGGCCGATCTCCGACGCTGTCGCGCCCTGGACGCCGACGGCCTGCATCGCGAAGCCGTACGACGGCCGGACGTCGGGGTGGCCGCGGCGGGCGAGCTCGGTGTGCAAGCGGTCGATGAGCGTGCGGAAGCCGCCGAAGAGCAGGAAGGGCAGCTCGTAGCCCGGCGTGTCGGTCATGACCTCTTGCCAAACTCGACAACCAGGTTTACTGTTTCGACAACCACGTTGTCGAACCTACTCTGCCCACCTTGGGAGTCACCTTGTTCGCCGATCACACCCCGGAGTCTGCACCCCCCGCCGCGCGCCCCGCGATGACGGCCACCGCGAAGAAGTTCGGCCGCGTGCCGTCGGCCGTCGCCCGGCTGGCGACCTCACCGGAACTGCTCAACGGGTTCCTCAAGCTCAGCGCGATCTTCGAAGCCACGACCCTGACGGCACTGGAACGCGAAGTGCTGATCATGGCGGTGGCCGCGCGCAACGAGTGCCACCTCTGCGTGGCGATGCACACGGCCACGCTGACCCGCCTGTCCGCCGCCCCCGAACTGGTGGCGGCGCTGCGGGCGGAATCCCCGCTTCCGGAGCCGCGGCTGGAGGCCCTGCGCGTCTTCGTCCACGCGGTCATGGACACCAGGGGCGAAGTCCCGGCCGAGGGACTGGCGGCGTTCACCGGCGCCGGCTACACGCAGCGGAACGCCCTGGAGGTGGTGCTGGGAATCGGGACGTACACGCTGTCCACGTTCGCGAACCGCCTCACCCGCGCCCCACTCGACGACGTCTTCGCCGAGCACGCCTGGCACGCGGCGTGAGCCCGGTCAGCGGGGCACGACGGTGCGGCCGTTCGCGTCGCCTTCGACGAGTCCGCGGTAGGCCTCGGCGACGACCGCCACCGGCGTCCCGCCGCGACCGTCCTCCCCCATCGCTACGAGGGTTTCGCTGATCCAGCCAGGGCTGACGACGTTGATCCGCGGCCCGCGCGGCAGCTCGGCGGCGGCCGACCGGACGAAGCCCTCGAGCCCGGCATTGACGAGCGCGCCGAGCCCGCTGCCCGGGATCGGCTCGGTGAACGTCCCGCCGGTGAGCGTGATCGAGCCCCCGGCGGACAGGCGCCGCGCCGCGCGCCGGGCGAGCGCGACCTGGCCGAGCAGCTTGGCGCGAAGGTCGTCGAGCACCTGCGCGTCGGTCAGCTCGGTGAGCGGGCGCAGCGGCACGTTGGCGGCGCAGCACACGACGGCGTCCGGGCCGGTCTCGAAGAGCGCGTCGAGCGATGCCGGGTCGTTCAGGTCCGCACCGACCGGCGACGTCCGCGAGACGGGCAAGACCTCGTGGCGTGGTTCGAGGGCGGCGGCGACGGCTCGTCCGACGAGCCCGGTGGCGCCCAGCAGGAGGATCTTCACGCCTTCGAAGCTAGCCCCGGCAACCGCGATTCCGCCGTCCCGAAAAAATCTTCGCCACCCGTGTCCGGTCCCCCGCGCCGGCTCCGACCCCCTGGCAAACAAACCACGGAGAAGGAGCGGACATGGAGAAGCCGGCCGGACGGCGGGAGTGGCTGGGACTGGCGGTCCTGGTGCTGCCCACCCTGCTCGTCGCGATGGACATGACCTCGCTGTTCCTCGCGCTGCCGCAGCTGAGCGCGGATCTCGGCGCCAGCAGTACCGAACAACTGTGGATCACCGACAGCTACGGCTTCGTCGTCGCCGGGTTCGTCATCACCATGGGCACGCTCGGCGACCGGATCGGGCGGCGACGGCTCCTGCTGGCGGGCGGCGGTGCCTTCGGGCTCCTGTCGATCGTCGCCGCGTTCTCGACCGGGCCGGTGATGCTCATCGTCGTCCGGGCGGCGCTCGGGGTCGCCGGGGCGACGCTGATGCCGTCGACGCTCGCCTTGATCACGAACATGTTCCGCGACGAGAAGCAGCGCGGGAAAGCCATCTCGATCTGGGCCACCTGCCAGTTCGCGGGCGGCGCGGCCGGTCCGGTGTTCGCCGGCTTCCTGCTCCAGCACTTCTCGTGGAGCTCGGTGTTCCTGGTCGCCGTCCCGGCCGTGGCCGTCCTTCTCGTGGCAGGCCCGGTGCTGCTGCCCGAGTTCCGCGCGCCGGCGTCCGGGCGGCTGGACCTGCCCGGGGTGGCGCTCTCGCTGGCCGCGGTGCTGCTGATCGTGTTCGGCCTCAAGCAGCTGGCGACCGGCTCGCTCGTCCTGCCGCTCGCGGCGATCGCCACCGGGACGCTGCTGGGCACCGTCTTCGCCCGCCGTCAGCTCACGACCGCGTCGCCGCTGCTGGACCTGCGGCTGTTCCGGAACCGCCCGTTCACCGCGGTGCTGGTCGCGCTGGTGTTCGCGGGCGTCGCGATGGCCGGCGTCGGCCTGCTGGTGACGCAGTACCTGCAGAGCGTCCTCGGCCACTCCCCGCTCGTTTCGGCGCTGCTGTTCGCGCCGATGGGCCTGGGCGTGGCGGCGGGCACGATGACGGCACCGGCGTTGACCCGGTACGTCACCCCGCCCACGGCGATCGCGGGCGGCCTGGCCCTGTCGGCGGCGGGCAGCCTCCTGCTGACCGTCACCGGCGGGCTGGTGCCGGTCGTGGTGGGCATCACGGTGCTGACGCTGGGCACGGGCCCGCTGTTCGCACTGGGCATCGGCCTGGTGGTGGGATCGGTCCCGCCGGAGCGCGCGGGCTCGGCGGCCTCGATGGCCGACACCGGCAACTACCTCGGCGGATCGCTGGGCATGGCGTTGATCGGCCTGACGGCGTCGGCGGTGTACCACGGAGTGTTCCCGGCGGGGACGACTCTCGCGGTCGACGTCACCCGGCCGGCTGTGGCCGAGCAGGCGAAAGAGGCGTTCACGACGGCGCTGAACGTGACGGGCGTGATCGCGGCGGCGCTGTTCGCGGGGCTGGCGTTGCTGGTGACGTCGATGCGCCGGACGGCCGTCGTCCCCGTACCGGCCATGGCGGAGTGACGCACACGCGTCCGCGGTACCCGGCGGATCTCCGCGATCGAGGCATAGGTAGATCCACTCAGACGGCGTCTGCGTAGATCCTCCCGACTTGCATTTCCCCTGCTCAAGCGGCTATCGCACAGTTGTTCCCGCTTGATGTCATACCTTAGAGTGACAGAGCTGCTACAAACCGGGGAGGGCATTGTGAGCACGGGTTATCAGGTGGTGATCACCAAGATCCGCCATACCGGACAAGCCGCAGGGCGGGTGGCTGACGGCCTGCGCAGCGCGGGGTGCACGGCGGCCGTACCCAGTGGCGATTTGGGGATGCCGGGGTCGCGCGCAGCGCTGAAGATGGCTGAAGTCAAACACGTTTTGGTGTACCGGCAACAGAGATTCGAATCCCGGCTGGACAAGCATGCGGCCAACATGACCACGGCTGCTGACCACTACGCGGCGCAGGAGTCGGCAGCAGCCGCAGACCTCTCCACGCGGGCCACGGGTCCGGTGGAGGCCGGCTGATGGTCACCTGGTCTGACGTGACGCGGTGGAGCCCCGCCGTCTTGCAAGGCGCCGTCGGTGACCTCAATGCCGCCTACAACAAGCTGGTGGCCTGCTCGGACGACCTGAGGGCTGTCAACACGCCAGAGGGCTGGCACGGCGAGGCCGCCGACACCGCGGCGAAGGAAGTCAACGGCATCATCGACGGCCTCGAGGAATATGCCGCGGACCTCGCTGCTCTGCGCCGGAGGGCGGGCGACGTCGGCGACGCCATCACGGGCGTTCAGAACGGCGTCAGGGAAGCCGAGGCGATCGCTGCACACAACCACTTCACCATTGCCGGTGACGGCGCGATCGTGGACAACGGGGCGCCCGAGGTGCCGGAGGATCAGCGCGAACCGGTAGCCGAAGAACGCGGCCGCATCGCCGAGGAGCTCAAGGATCGCGTCGAGGAAGTTTTGCGGCAGGCGACGAACATCGACGAAGACCTGTGCGCAGTGCTCGACCTCATCCGGGCCGGCCAGGTCATCGATGCCACAGCCAACGACAACGAGCACACGAGCCTGGCCGCAGCCGGTAACTCCGGAGCCGCCAACGCTGCTCCCTCGATCATGCCTCCGCCGGCGGTCGACGCGGACCCGTCGATGAACGCGGCCTGGTGGGCGGCGCTGTCGGACAAGGAGCGGCAGGAACTGATCGCCCGACACCCCGACTGGGTGGGGAACCGGGACGGCATCAAGGCCGTCGATCGCAGCAACGCCAATCTGGTCCTCGTCGAGCAGGAGAAGCGCAGTTTCGCTGCGGAACTCGACCGGCTGCGGCGCGACGGCGGCGACTCCGGCGAGATCGCCCGGGTCGAAGAACGGCTCAAAGCACTTGATGCGATCTCCGGCATGATGCACGACCCGGACGGCAGCCTGAACCCCCACCGCCAGCTGATGTCCGTGGACATGACCGGCGACCACCCCAAGGCCGCCATCGCCAACGGCGATGTCGACACGGCACAGCATGTCGCCGTCTTCACCCCCGGCATGAACAGCACGGTGGACGGCAACATGCACGGCTACGTCGACGACATGGACAGCGTCCAACGCAGCGCGGAGCGGATGCTCGCCACCCAAGGCGGCGGCACGGTCGCCACCGTGACGTGGATCGGCTACGAGCCCTCGTCCTTCGACGACAAGGGCTCGCTGACGGGGCTCATCACCAGCGAGAACGCCAACATCGGCGGCGACAAGCTGGCGCGGTTCGACCAGGGCATCGACGCCGCTCGCCCGACGGACCCGCACTTCACCGCCCTCGGGCACTCGCAGGGATCCATCGTGACCGGCATCAGCCTGACCCACGGCGGCACGGGCGTCGATGACGCGGTGGTGTTCGGCTCGCCGGGCGTGGCGGACCACTTCGGCATCGACAACACCGCTCATGACCTCAAGGTGCCGGGCGGCCACGCGTACAACATCACGGCCGGCGGTGACCCTGTCGCGCAATGGGTGCCTGAAACGTGGCGCTACGGCGCGGCCCCCTACGCGATGGACGGCATGACTCAACTGTCGGCCGGCGCAGCCACCGGCTCGGACGGTGCCCCTCTGGCCGCGTCATACGGACACAGCGAGTACACCCGGACGCTGCCGGATGGCAGCGACACCACCAGCAAGCACAACATTGCGGCCATCGTGGCGGGTATGCCGCAGCTTGCGATACCCGCACGGTAGGAAGATGACCTCCATGCCCACCAGAACGTTGCTGGCCGCCGCGATGGCCGCGGGCACGCTACTGCTCGCCGCCTGCGATGACGGCGGTCGATACCTCGGAACGCCTTCACCGGAGACACCAGTGCCCAGCCAGCAGCAGTACGCCGAACTCCTGCGGCGGCCGACGATCGACGAGGCCGACGCTCGCTACGAGGAAGCCCGGAAGACGCTGCAAACGAAGTTGACCGACGGACTCGGCCTCACGGGCTGGGCCGACAAGCACGATGGCCGTCAGTCAGGCTGCGCCAACGAATTCCCGGGCGTCGACAGCCGCGACGCGGTGCGCGCGTTCCTCAGCTTCATCACCGCGCCCAAGGGTATCTCCGGCGAGCAGTGGGCCGACGCGAAGCGCATCGCGACGGAAGTCGGCGCCGGCTACGGGTTCACGAAACCTGGGGTGCAGACGAACAAGCCACCCACGTTCGAGTTCGCATTGCGGGATCAATACGGAGCCACGCTGACCCTGTCGGCGGGCACGACCACGGTCATCTCGATCGAAACGGGCTGCCACCTGACCACGGAAGCCAAGGCGCGGATCGGCGCGAGCGCGACCACGCAACGATAGCGAGCGTGCCGGTCTGTGCCGCCGTTCGTGGCGCGGCCCAGGTGGCCGGAGACGAGCCGACGGATTCACCCGATGGGACGCAGGGCTGGACCGTCGAGCGCGGAAATGGACACACATCATCTAGATACGGAAAATGACAACAATGTCACACTCGGCAATGTTCTTCGCTGGCCAACGGCGTGCAAGACGAGGACGTTGGTGGGCGCAGCAGGGTTCGAACCTGCGACCGCTCGGGTGTAAACCGAGTGCTCTTCCGCTGAGCTATGCGCCCGCAGGCGGCGGCCCCGCAGGACCGCCGCCGAAGGGAACTCAAGCCAGTTCGGCCACGGCCTTCTTCCAGCCCTGCTGGTCGCGGGCCTCGCCCGGCGCGTTGACCTCGGCGAACCGGACCACACCGGAGGTGTCGATCAGGAACGTGCCGCGGACCGCCAGGCCGGCGTCGGCGTTGAAGACGCCGTACGCCTGCGCCACCTCGCCGTGCGGCCAGAAGTCGGACAGCAGCGGGAACTGGTAGCCCTCCTTCTCGGCCCACGCCTTCAGGGAAAACGGCGTGTCGACCGAGACGCCCAGGACCTGGACGCCCTTGTTGTCGTAGTCCGCGAACTCGTCGCGGAGCTGGCACAGCTCGCCGGTGCAGATGCCGCTGAACGCGAAGGGGTAGAAGACCAGCAGCACCGGCTTGTCACCCCGGAACGACGACAGCTGGACGGGCTGCTTGTTGTAGTCGTTGAGCGTGAAGTCAGGGGCCTCAGAACCGACCTCGACGGTCATACCAGCGTTTCCTCTCCCGAACGGACACGTGCCTGCGACGACAACCCTATCGTGTCCGTCCGGCGGGACCGGCTCAGCGCTGCTTCGACTTCGACTTGGGAGACACCAAGCGGGTGCCGATCCAGTTCGGGCCGACACTGATGTTGGCGGTCTGGGCCAGGCCGACCACGGGCACCGCTTCGGCGATTTCGCTCGGCTCGACGTGCCCGGGCTGTCCCGTCTTCGGGGTCAGCACCCAGATCACGCCGGTCTCCTCCAGGGGGCCCCGGGCGTCGATGAGCGCGTCGCCCAGGTCGCCGTCGTCCTCGCGCCACCAGAGCAGCACCACGTCGATGACCTCGTCGGCTTCCTCGTCGAGGATGTCCCCGCCGATCTGCTCCTCGATCGCCGCGCGGACGTCGTCGTCGACGTCCTCGTCCCAGCCGATCTCCTGGACCACCATCTCGGGCTTGATGCCGAGCCTCTCGGCGACGCTGCTCTGATCAGCGTCTCCCGCGGCGACCACTGCTTTCACTCCTCCAACTACGACGGAGCGTGGCGTCGGGGCACCCTGCGAGGGGTACACCTGGGCCACACTCGGCTACCCGGTTGCCGATAGCGAACACTGGTGAAGCCCCGCGCGCAACCGTCCACACCGGATCTGTGACAACTCGTGTCGCAGGATACGGCCCGCGACGCCCCGCCCGCGACGGCGTTTCGGGTACCGGGCGCCCCCGGCCTGCCACCCCTGGAGGGGTCGTCCCCTAGGGTGGGGAGGAAGAAAACGCGCGCGCGATACACCGCGCGCAGGGAGTGGCTCGACCGGGTCGGCCTATGTTACCGCCAAGTAGCGGTGCGGAAGCCGGGACGGAAGACGACGATGGAGAGTCGTACACCCCCGCGTACGAGCACCACCGGCTGCAACTTTTCGCAAGGAGACCCCTTGGCCCCGCAGAACGACGGCGCCTCCGGCAAGGAGACCCCGGCACGCGTACGCGTCATCCGTGACGGATTGGCGGCGCACCTGCCCGACATCGACCCGGAGGAGACCGCCGAGTGGCTGGACTCCTTCGACGAGGCTCTGGCGAGGGGCGGTCAGCAGCGGGCCCGGTACCTGATGCTGCGCATCCTCGAGCGCGCCCGGGAACGGAACGTCGGCGTCCCCGCCCTGACCTCGACGGACTACGTCAACACCATCCCCACGGAGAACGAGCCGTGGTTCCCCGGCGACGAGGAGATCGAGCGCCGCTACCGCGCCTGGATCCGCTGGAACGCGGCGATCATGGTGCACCGCGCGCAGCGCCCGGGTGTCGGCGTCGGCGGCCACATCTCGACCTACGCCTCCTCGGCCGCGCTGTACGAGGTGGGCTTCAACCACTTCTTCCGCGGCAAGGACCACTCCGGCGGCGGCGACCAGATCTACATCCAGGGCCACGCCTCCCCCGGCATCTACGCCCGCGCGTTCCTCGAGGGCCGGCTGAGCGAGTCGCAGCTCGACGGCTTCCGGCAGGAATTCAGCCACGCGGGTGAAGGCGGCGGCCTGCCGTCGTACCCGCACCCCCGGCTGATGCCGGAGTTCTGGGAGAACCCGACGGTGTCCATGGGCCTCGGCCCGATGAACGCCATCTACCAGGCCCGGTTCAACCGCTACCTGCGCGACCGCGGCATCAAGAACACCGACGACCAGCACGTCTGGGCGTTCCTCGGCGACGGCGAGATGGACGAGGCGGAGTCCCGCGGCCTGATCCACGTCGCGGCCGGCGAGGGCCTCGACAACCTGACCTTCGTGATCAACTGCAACCTGCAGCGGCTCGACGGCCCGGTGCGCGGCAACGGCAAGATCATCCAGGAGCTGGAGTCGTACTTCCGCGGTGCCGGCTGGAACGTCATCAAGGTGATCTGGGGCCGCGAGTGGGACTCGCTGCTGCACGCCGACCGCGACGGCGCCCTGGTCAACCTGATGAACGTCACCCCCGACGGTGACTACCAGACGTACAAGGCCAACGACGGCGCCTTCGTCCGCGAGCACTTCTTCGGCCGCGACCCGCGGACGAAGGACCTGGTCAAGGACCTCTCCGACGCCGACATCTGGAACCTCAAGCGCGGCGGCCACGACTACCGCAAGGTGTACGCGGCCTACAAGTCGGCGCTGGAGCACCACGGCCAGCCGACGGTGATCCTGGCCCACACCATCAAGGGCTACGGCCTGGGCCCGGCGTTCGAGGGCCGCAACGCCACGCACCAGATGAAGAAGCTCACCCTCGACGACCTGAAGCTGTTCCGCGACTCGCAGCGGATCCCGATCAGCGACGAGGAGCTGGAGCGCAACCCGAAGCTGCCGCCGTACTACCACCCGGGCGCGAACTCGCCCGAGATCGAGTACATGATCGGCCGCCGCAAGGCGCTCGGCGGGTTCCTGCCGGAACGCCGTCCGAAGGCCGCGAAGGCGCTGGTCCTGCCCGGCGACAAGGTCTACGAGGGCATCCGGCGGGGCTCCGGCAAGCAGGAGGTCGCCACGACGATGGCGTTCGTCCGGCTGGTCCGCGAGCTGGCCAAGGACTCCGAGATCGGCAAGCGGGTCGTCCCGATCATCCCGGACGAGGCCCGCACCTTCGGCCTCGACTCGATGTTCCCGACCGCCAAGATCTACAACCCGCACGGCCAGACCTACACCTCGGTCGACGCGAGCCTGATGCTGGCCTACAAGGAGTCCGAGAAGGGCCAGCTGCTGCACGAGGGCATCAACGAGGCGGGCTCCACCGCGTCGTTCACCGCCGTCGGCACGTCGTACGCGACGCACGGCGAGCCGATGATCCCGATCTACATCTTCTACTCGATGTTCGGGTTCCAGCGGACGGGTGACGGCCTGTACGCCGCCGCCGACCAGATGGCCCGCGGGTTCGTCCTCGGCGCCACCGCCGGCCGGACCACCCTGACGGGTGAAGGCCTGCAGCACGCCGACGGGCACTCGCTGCTGCTGGCGGCGACCAACCCGGCCGCGGTGGCCTACGACCCGGCGTGGTCGTTCGAGATCGCGCACATCGTCAAGGACGGCCTGCGCCGGATGTACGGCGAGGCCGGCCCGGACGGCAACGGCGAGAACGTCTTCTACTACATGACGATCTACAACGAGCCGTACCAGCAGCCCGCCGAGCCGGAGAACCTCGACGTCGACGGCCTGCTCAAGGGGCTGTACAAGTACGCCGAGGCCCCGGACGGCGACGGCCCGGAGGTGCAGATCCTCGTCTCCGGCGTCACGATGCCGGACGCGCTGAAGGCGCAGAAGATGCTGGCCGAGGAGTGGGGCGTGCGGGCCGCGGTGTGGTCGGCCACGTCGTGGACCGAGCTGCGGCGCGAAGCCGTCGAGATCGACCACGACAACCTGCTCTACCCGGGCAGCGAGCCGCGCGTGCCGTACGTCACGGAGGCGCTTTCGGGCAGCAACGGGCCGGTCGTGGCCGTGTCGGACTGGATGCGCGCGGTGCCGGACCTGATCCGCCCGTACGTCCCGACCGACATGCTGACGCTGGGCACGGACGGCTTCGGCTTCTCCGACACCCGGCCGGCGGCGCGGCGGAAGTTCCTGGTCGACGCCGAGTCGATCACCGTCGGGGCGCTGTCGATCCTGGCCAAGCGCGGCGAGGTCGAGCAGGCGAAGGTCCTCGAAGCGGCCACGAAGTACCGGCTCGACGACATCGCGGCCGCCGGGCCGCAGACGTCGGAGTCCGGCAACGCGTGATCAGGTGCTAGTTTCGGGACCCGGCAGACATCGGATGTCTGCCGGGTCCCGCTCGCTCGTAGTCCGTTAGGGAGTTGATCAGGGTGACGAAGCGCCGGCTGCCGAAGCCGAGTGAGCTGCAGCAGATCCTGCGGCCGAAGCCGATCGTGCTGAACCCGACGGACCGGCGGCTGGCGAACGCGCACACCGTCGCCGACCTGCGGATGATCGCGCGCAAGCGCACCCCGCGGGCGGCGTTCGACTACACCGACGGCGCCGCCGAGCTCGAAGACAGCCTGCTCCGCGCCCGGCAGGCGTACCGCCGCGTCGAATTCCACCCGAACGTGCTGCGCGGGGTGTCCGATGTGGACACCACGCGCGACATCCTCGGCAAGACCTCGGCGTTGCCGTTCGCCTTCGCCCCCACCGGTTTCACCCGGATGATGCAGCACGAGGGCGAGCGCGCGGTGGCCCGTGTCGCCGAGCGCAACGGCATCCCCGTCGGGCTCTCGACGATGGCGACGACGTCGATCGAGGACCTCGCCGAAGCCGCGCCGGGCGCCCGCAAGTGGTTCCAGCTCTACGTCTGGCGCGACCACGGCGCCGGTGAAGATCTGATGAATCGCGCGTGGGCGGCGGGCTACGACACGCTCATGCTGACCGTGGACACCCCCGTCGGCGGTGCCCGCCTCCGCGACGTCCGCAACGGCCTGACCATCCCGCCGGCGTTGACGCTCAAGACGTTCCTCGACGGCGCGATGCACCCGGCGTGGTGGTTCAACCTGCTCACCACCGAGCCGCTGAACTTCGCCTCGCTCAGCCACTTCGACGGGACGGTCGCGGAACTGCTGAACAAGCTCTTCGACCCGACGCTGAACTTCGACGACCTCGACTGGGTCCGGCAGACCTGGCCGGGCAAGCTCGTGGTCAAGGGCGTCCAGAACGTCGACGACGCCCGGGACGTGGTGAAGCACGGCGCGGACGCGGTCCTGATCTCCAACCACGGCGGCCGCCAGCTCGACCGCGCCCCGACGCCGCTCGAGCTGCTCCCGGCGGTCCTGGACGAGCTCCAGGGCGACGCGGAGGTCTGGATCGACACGGGCATCCTGTCGGGCGGCGACATCGTGGCGGCGATCGCCCGGGGCGCGGACGCGGTCCTGATCGGCCGCGCGTTCCTGTACGGCCTGATGGCCGGCGGCGAGCGCGGCGTCCAGCGCTGCGTGGACATCCTGCGGACGGAAATGGTCCGCACGATGCAGCTGCTCGGCGTCCGGACGCTGAAGGACCTGACGCCGAGCCACGCCACCCTGCGTTAGTCAGACCTGCGCCTGGCCGCCGTCGACGAAGAACTCGACGCCGTTGACGAAGCTCGCCTCGTCGGTGGCCAGGAACAACGCGGCCGCGGCGATCTCCGACGGGTCGCCGAGGCGGCCCAGCGGGACCGCGCTCGCCATCTGCTCCACCATCGCCTGCTCCGCGCCGGGCTCGGCCAGGCCGAGCAGGCCCGGGGTGAGCGTCGGCCCGGGGCTCAGGACGTTGACACGCACCCCGCGTCCCTGCAGGTCGAGCGCCCAGGTGCGGGCGAAGTTGCGCACGGCGGCCTTCGTCGAGGCGTAGAGGCTCATGCCCGGCGCCACGCGCGTCGACGTCGTCGAGCCGGTGATGATGATCGACGCCTTCTCGTTCAGCAGCGGCAACGCCTTCTGCACGGTGAAGAGGACGCCCTTGACGTTCGTGCCGAAGGTCGCGTCGAACTGCTCCTCGGTGATCTCGCCCAGCGGGGCCGAAACGCCGCCGCCGGAGTTGGCCACCACGACGTCCAGGCCGCGGCCGCGCTCGGCGATCGCGCGGTAGACCTCGTCCAGGTCGGCGAGGTTCGCCGAGTCGGCGCGGATCGCCTGGACCGATCCGCCGATCTCGGCGACGGCGTCGTCCAGCACCTCTTTGCGCCGCCCGGTGATGACGACGTGGGCGCCTTCCGCCGCGAACCGCTTCGCGATCCCCAGGCCGATGCCGGTTCCGCCGCCGGTCACGAGCGCGGTCTTGTTCTCCAGGTTCACGATGCCCTCCGAGTTCTTGACTGCTTCGTCCAGAACCTACGCCGTTCTGGACGAGATAGTCAAGAATGCCTATCCTGAAGACATGGCCAGACCTCGGAGCTTCGACGAAGGCGCGGTCCTGCGCACCGCGCGGGACCGGTTCTGGTCGACCGGCTACGCGGGCACGAAGATCGACGACATCGCCGCCGCGACCGGACTCGGCAAGGGCAGCCTCTACGGCGCCTTCGGTGACAAGCACGCCCTCTTCGTGCGCGTCTTCGACGACCACTGCGCCACCGCGGTCGAGAGCGCGCGGCGCAGGCTCGAAGGCCCCGACAGCGAGGCCTACGAGCGGCTGCGCGACTACGTCCTGGCCGACGCCGAAGCCGTCATCGCCGACGACATCCACCGGGGCTGCCTCATCGCGAAGGCCGCGGCCGAGTGCGCCGAGCACGACGCCGAGATCGCGGCGCGCGCCCGGCAGGCGTTCCGCGAGCTGAACGCCATGCTGACGGCCTGCGTCGCGGCCGCTCAGCGCGCGGGCGACATCGCCGAAGGCCACGACCCGGCCCGGCTGGCCGGCCTCCTCCTCGCGACCATGCGCGGCATCGAAGCCCTGGGCAAAGGCGGCTGCGACCAGGCCGACCTGCGCGGCATCGCCGAAACCGCCCTGGCCGTGCTGCCGGTCAACAGCTGACCCGTTGGGCCAACCGGTCTCAAGTTCTTGACGGACCGACCGGTTTGTGACGAAGATCTCGGGCACCCGCCGAAAGGCCGTTTTCGCATCGTGGAAAACGGAGGTCGCCCGTGTTCGTGCAGGATTTGACTCCGCTGGGCTCGCTGGGCCTGTCCGCGCTCGTGGCCGTACTGCCGCTCGCCACCGTCCTGGTGCTGCTCGGGGCCGTCCGGATGCGAGCCCACCACGCCGCTCTCATCGGGCTGCTCGTCGCGCTCGTCGTGGGGATCGCCGCGTACGGGATGCCGGTCGTGCAGGCCGTCTCCGGGGCGCTGCAGGGCGCCGCGTTCGGGTTGTGGCCGATCATGTGGATCGTCGTCAACGCGCTCTGGATCTACCGGCTCACCGTGCGGACCGGGCACTTCGACGTCCTGCGCCGCTCGTTCGGGCGTCTCTCCGACGACCCGCGCATCCAGGCGCTGATCATCGCCTTCTGCTTCGGCGCGCTCATGGAGGCCCTCGCCGGCTTCGGCGCGCCGGTGGCGATCAGCGCCGTGATGCTGGTGGCCGTCGGGTTCCACCCGGTCAAGGCGGCCGTCGTCGCACTGGTCGCCAACACCGCGCCGGTCGCGTTCGGCGCCATGGGCACCCCGGTCGTCACCCTCGCCCAGGTCACCGGCCTGCCGCTGCAGGAGGTGTCGTCGATCGTCGGGCGCCAGACGCCGCTGCTCGCGCTGGTCGTGCCCCTGTTGCTGGTGATCATCGTCGACGGCAAGCGCGGCCTGAAGGACACCTGGCTGCCCGCGCTCGTCTGCGGGGTCGCGTTCGGGCTCGTGCAGTTCCTCGCCTCGAACTACGTGTCACCGCAGCTGGCCGACATCGGGGCGGCGCTGGCCGGCGCGGCCGCGCTGGTCGCGCTCCCCCAGACCCGGCGCCCGGTGCCCGAAGCCGTCCGGATCGGCACCGGCGGGACGGCGACCGCCGAAGCGCCGCCGGAGGACTCGCGGGGCGACGTCGTCAAGGCGTACCTGCCGTACCTGCTCATCATCGTGATCTTCTCGATCGCCGTGCTGCCGCCGGTCAAGCGGCTGCTGGACAAGGCGACCTGGAAGTTCCACTGGCCCGGGCTGAACGTCGCCGCGCCGAACGGGAAACCGGTGTCCGGCAACACGTTCTCGCTGCCGTTCCTCAACACCGGCGGCACGCTGGTGCTGCTGGCGGGCGTCATCACGGCGGCGTTGCTGGCGGTGAAGGCGGGCGACACCGCGCAGGAGTGGCTGGCGACGGTCAAGGAGCTGCGGTTCGCGATCCTGACCGTCACGGGCGTGCTCGCGCTGGCCTACGTGATGAACCTGTCCGGCCAGACCTCCACGATCGGCACGTTCATCGCCGCCGCGGGTGCCGGGCTGGCGTTCCTCTCCCCGGTGCTGGGCTGGTTCGGCGTCGCCGTCTCGGGGTCCGACACCTCGGCGAACGCCCTGTTCGGCGCCCTGCAGGTGACGGCCGCGCACCAGACGGGCCTGCCCGCGGACCTGCTGGCCGCGGCGAACAGCTCCGGCGGCGTCCTCGGCAAGATGGTGTCGCCGCAGAACCTCACCATCGCCTGCGTGGCGGCGAACCTGCCCGGCGAGGAGGGGAAGCTGCTGCGGAAGGTGCTGCCGTGGAGTCTCGGGCTGCTGCTCGCGATGTGCCTGATCGTGTGGGGTCAGAGCACCGCGGCGCTCAGCTGGATGCTGCCGTGACCCCGGGCCGGGCGGCGACGCGCTGGGCGGAGCGGTTCCAGCTCCACCAGCCGTGCACGACGAGCCCGGCGAAGACGATGTAGATCGCGGCGGAGAAGTAGAGCCCGGACGAAATCTGCAGCGGCACGCCGATGGCGTCGACGGCCAGCCAGACCAGCCAGAATTCGACGAGCCCGAGTCCCTGCGCCCCGAAGGCCACCAGGGTTCCGACGAAGATGGCGGCGTCCGGCCAGGGCGCCCAGGACGCGTGCAGGGCGTCGAGGACCAGCGCCATCACGGTGGTGCCGACGACGAAGGCGCCGACCATGGCCAGCCGTTCGGCCAGCCGGCCCTTGCGGACGACGACGCCGAACACCGGGTCCTTGCGGCGCGTCCAGGCCCACCAGCCGTAGACGGAGATGGCGAGGATGGCGACCTGCCGCGCGGCGAGCCCGCCGAGGTGCGCGGAGACGTAGACGGCGAAGAGCAGCACCGTGGCCCCGACCTGCACGGGCCACGTCCACAGGGTGCGACGCTGCGCGAGGAACACGACGGCGAGCGCGAACACCTGCCCGGCGAGCTCCGCGATCGAAATCCACTGACCGAGCACGGTGATCCCGTGGTGCAGCAGGAAGTCCACGTCACGCCCCTTTCGTCCTACCGCTCCTCAACATGCTCCCTGGCGGACGCATTCCCCAAGGAGTGTGAGCGGCGAGACATCCCGAGCGGTGAGACGCGGTGGCGCCCGCCGGCTTCGCGACTCGAGGCACCCGGTTTGCCGATCGGCGTCCGCACCACTGGACACGGCGCGGGCCCGGCGCCTTCCTCGACCGCCGATCCCGCGCCACGCCCCCCGGACCAGCCGTGCGGGCGCCGACGCGTGCTGTCCGCGCCCCGGAGACGCCAGGCGGCCAAGGACCGTCGCCGTCAAGACCCGTTTCGCGGCCCGTCATCGACCCCTCACCAGAGCCTCACCCCCGCGGCCCACGCAGCAGCGTGGGCCCGGCGGCTTCCTCGTCCGCCGGGCCCGCGCCACTCACCTGCGCCTCAGATCTGGGGGCGCGGGGTGCCGACCGGCGGCGTCGGGGTGCTGTCCGCGCCGACCGTTGCGCGCTGGGCCGCCGGGCCCGTGCCCATCTCGCCCGTGCGCTGCGCCGGGGTCTCCAGCTGGTGCTCCATGTTCGCCAGCCAGCCGCGCCAGCGGTCCTGGGCCGGCTTGATCAGGCCGCCGCCGAAGCCGACCACGATCACGCCGCCGATCGTCGCCAGGACCGTGATCAGCACCGGGCCCGTGATCGCCGTCGCGATGTTCACCTGGCCGAGGGCCGCGATGATGCCGAACGCCATGATCAGCCAGTACGCCGCCACCGAAAGCGGCCGCGCCGCGCCGCGGCCGGACAGCGCCGACGCGACGACGTCCCGCACCACCTTCGCGATCGCCGCGGCCACCACGACCAGCACCAGCGCCACCACGATCCGCGGCAGGAACGCGATGATGTCGTTGAGCAGCTGGCTCACCGGGTTGGTCGGCCCGAACACGCCGAACGCCAGCTGGAGCGCGATCAGCAGAATGAAGTAGTAGACCAATTTGACCAGGATCCCGGTCGCGTCGATCTTCTGCTGGCCGATCTTTCCGCTGAGCCCGGTCCGCTCGACGAGTTTGCCGAAACCGGCTTTCCCGAGCACGAGCGCCAGCCCTTTCGACACGGCTTTCGCGATCAACCAGCCGATCAGCAGGATGATCAGGAATCCCACGAGTTTCGGGACGAAGGTGGCCACCATCGCCCACGCCTGCCCGAGCCCGTCCTTCAGTTGCTCGCCCATACCGACTCCCTCCACGGATTTGCACCGGATCGTCGATCAAGTACCCAGGGGCGGCAACTCGTGCGCCCCACGATCGAGTGAGACGACTGGCGCGGAAAGATCACCCGTGGCCATACTGGTTCTACCGGTGGGGACCGGGGAGACGAGGCCGTCCGGCGCAGCGTAAACCGCAAGCGCCGGGCGGCCTCGAGCATTACCGGGCAGACAAGCGCGGACAAGCACCGTCCGGACAAATCCGGCCCCCGGGGTCGCCGGGGGCCGGATCAGGGAAATCTCAGGCGGCGCGCAGGGCGTCGCGGAGTTTCACTTTCGCGCCGGTGCGCATGACGGCGTTGCGGTAGATCCGGGCGGCGAACCAGATCAACCCCGGAATCAGCAGCACCACGAGCCCCACCGACACCACCGCTTCCCAAACGGGCACCCCGCCCATCGCGAGCCGCATCGGCATCAGCGTCGGCGAGAACACCGGAATCACCGAAAGCACTTCGACGAACGTGTTGCCCGGATCCGACGGCAGCACCGAAATGCCGATGACGTACCCGGCGATCACGAACATCAGGGCCGGCATCGTCGCGCCGCCGACGTCTTCCTGGCGCGAAACCAGCGCCCCCAGCGCGGCGAACACGATCGAGTACATGAAGAACCCGAGCAGGTACCACACGACCAGCCAGACGACCGTGCCCACCGCCGCGGAAACGGAGATGGTCAACACTCCCGTGGCCAACCCGGCGATGACCCCGCCGGCGCCGATCACGAGCATCTGGATCAGCCCCACCACCCCGATCCCGAGCACCTTGCCCGCCATCAGCTGCCACGGCTTGATCGTCGACAGCAGCAGCTCGACGACCCGGGACGTCTTTTCCTCGACGACGCCCTGGGCCACGCTCTGGCCGTTGATCATCAGCGACAGGTAGATCAGGATGCCGGCGACGATGCCCAGCACGAGCTGCTGGCCGTTGTAGTCGTACGGCTCCTCCAGCGGCGGGTCCTCGACGAACTTCGCGGACGCGATCGCCGCCTGGAACTGTGCCGGGTTCCCGCCCAGCGCCGTCACCTGCTGGCTGATCGCCACCTGCTGGGACAGCAGCTGCAGGACGTTCGCGAGCTTGCCGTCGAGGTCCTTCTTCACCTGGACGTGCACGCTCTTGCCGTCACCGGTGAGCAGGGCGTCGAGCGAGCCGTCGGCCAGCTTCGCGCGCCCGGCCGCCTCGTCGGCGACCTGAGTGGTCTCGATGTTCTCGCCGAGGGTCTTCCCGACGGCCTTCAGCGGCGCCGAGAAGGCGGCCGTCGCGGTGCTGATCCCGACCTTGGCGTCGGGGCCGCTGCCGCCGGAGATCAGCTTGATCAGCACGATGCCGACCACGATCAGCAGCAGCATGATCACGGTGCTGACGCGGAAGGCCTTCGACTTCACGCGGGTGCTGATCTCGCGGGAGGCGACCAGCCCCACCGCGGCCGTCGGGCTCATCCGGACGTCCGGAACCGGCGTGGTCATGCGGCGACCTCCTCGGTCGTGACGACGGAACGGAACAACTCGGTCAGCGACGGCTGCTCGCGGGCGAACTCGCGGACCGGCCCGGTGGCCAGCGCGGCCTTGAGCACGGCCTGGTCGTCGGCGCCCTCGCCCAGTTCGAGCTCGGTCACCGAACCCTTCCGGCCGAGCACCTTCACCCCGGGCAGGCCGTCGGCCCACCCGGCTCCCGCCTCGGGAACGTCGACCCGCAGCCGCACCGCGCCGCCGGCCCGCAGCTCGTCGACCGTGCCGACGGCGACCATCTGTCCACTGCGGACGATCCCGACGCGGTCGCAGAGCCGTTCCACCAGATCGAGCTGGTGGCTGGAGAACACGACCGGCACCCCCTCGGCCGCCTTCTCCTTGAGCACCTGGCTCATCACGTCGACCGCGACCGGGTCGAGGCCGGAGAACGGCTCGTCGAGCACCAGGATCCGCGGCTCGTGCACCAGCGCCGCGGCCAGCTGGACGCGCTGCTGGTTGCCGAGGGACAGCTTCTGCACCTCGTCGTCGCGGCGGCCGGCGACGCCGAGCCGTTCGGTCCACGCTTCGGCCGACGCCCGCGCGTCGGCCGCGGGCATGCCGTGCAGCCGCGCGAGGTAGGTCAGCTGCTCGGCCACCTTCATCTTCGGGTAGAGCCCGCGTTCTTCGGGCATGTAGCCGATGTGACGGCGAGTCTCGTGCGTCACCGGCACGCCGTCGTAGCGGACTTCGCCGGCGTCGGCGGACAGCACCCCGAGCGCGATCCGCATGGTCGTGGTCTTCCCGGCGCCGTTGCTGCCGACGAAGCCGAACAGTTCGCCCGGCCGGACGTCGAACGTCATTTCCCGCAGGGCGACCACGTCGCCGTAGCGTTTGGACACCCCGTCGATCTCCAAACCGGTCATTCCGGTTCCCCCGTTCTGTGTGGCGTCGATCCTAGGCAGTGCGTACACGCCCCGCCTACCCTCGCGCGTTGCCGCGAGGGGCTACCAAAGTTGCGGGCACGTAGGATCGCCTCGCCATGGATGGAACCACCGCCCCGCGTCAGGTGCCGAAGCACCACGGACTGTCCGCGAAGACGCTCCGGCGGCTGGAGCACGCGTCCGGCAGCCTGGCGAGCGCGAGCATCGCGGTGATGGAACGGCGGCTGCCCTGGTTCGCCCGGCTGCCCGCCGACCAGCGCGCGAGCGTCCTGCTGATCACCCAGGCCGGGGCCGCCGGCTTCGTCGACTGGCTGCGGGACGCCAAGGAGGCCCTGAAGCTCACGACCGAGGCGTTCCGCGACGCACCGGCCGAGCTGTCGCGGTGGATCAGCCTGCGCCAGGCGGTCGGCATGGTGCGGCTGGCCATCGAGGTGTTCGAGGAGCAGCTTCCCGATTTCGCCGCGAACGAAGCGGAACGCGCTGCTTTGATCGAGGGAATCCTGCGCTACGGCCGGGAAATCGCCTTCGCGGCGGCGAATTCCTACGCGGCCGCGGCCGAAGCGCGCGGTGCCTGGGACGCGCGGCTGGAGGCGCTGGTCGTCGACGGCATCGTCCGCGGCGACGCCGAGGAGTCGGTGCTCTCGCGGGCCACGGCGCTCGGCTGGGACCCGTCGGCGGCGGCGACCGTCCTGGTCGGCAACCCGCCGTCGGAGGACCCGCCGACGGTGGTCTTCGAGGTCCGCAGCCGCGCGGCCCGCGTCGGGCGTCCGGTGCTGCTGTCGGTGCAGGGGTCCCGGCTGGTGGTCGTGGTCGGCGGCCCGACCGACGGCGGGGTGAAGGAGCGGGAGATCCTGACCCGGATGTCGGTGGCGTTCGCCGAGGGCCCGGTGGTCGCCGGCCCGACGGTGCCGACGCTGGCGGAGGCCCACCACAGCGCGACGGAGGCGTTGTCCGGGCTGCGGGCGGTGGTCGGCTGGCCGGGCGCGCCCCGGCCGGTGCGCTCGGGCGACCTGCTGCCCGAGCGCGCGCTGTCGGGCGACGCGGAGGCCGAGCGGCTGCTGGTGGACACGATCGCCCGCCCGCTCGAGGAGGCCGGCCCGACGCTGCAGCGCACGGTGGAGGCCTACCTGGAGAGCGGCGGCGTGCTGGAGACGTGCGCGAAGACGCTGTTCGTCCACCCGAACACGGTCCGCTACCGGCTGCGCAAGGCCGCGGACCTCACGGGCTGCCAGGCGACCGACCCGCGCGACGCCCTGGTGCTGCGGATCGCCCTGACCGTCGGACGGCTGGCGAGGGCCCGCGGGCTTTGGTGACGCCGCGGATGTCGAGAACGTCGTGCCGGCTCCGTCCCTGGATCGCGAGCGGCCACCGGGGCCGCGGGACGAAGGAGACCCCATGACGATCCAGCGGATGGACAACGTCGGCGTCGTCGTCGACGACCTCGCGGCGGTGACCGCGTTCTTCGTCGCTCTCGGACTGGAACTCGAGGGCGAGGCCACGGTCGGCGGACCGGAGGTGGACGTCCTCGTCGGACTCGAGGGGGTGCGGTGCGACATGGCCGTGGTGCGGACCCCGGACGGCCACGGGCGGCTCGAGCTGATGAAGTTCCACGCACCCGCGGCCCCCGCCGCCGCCGACCGGGACGCGCCGGTCAACGCGTTCGGGCTCCGCCGCATCATGTTCGCCGTCGAGGACATCGAGGCCGTCGTGGCCCGCGTCCGCCCGCACGGTACCGAACCCGTGGGCGAACTGGTCCGGTACGAAGACGACTACCGGCTCTGCTACCTCCGCGGCCCCGAAGGCATCATCGTCGCGCTGGCCGAGAAGCTTCGCTGAACCCCCTCCCTCGCGAAAGGACCCCACCATGGCCGTCGCCGACGACCTCGACCGCGCCACCGACTCGCCGTGGGACTGGGTCGCCGAGCAGACCCGCACATACATCGGCTCGGGCGGCACCGTCGGCCACGAGTCGAACGGCGTGCACACCCTCATCCTCGCCACGACCGGCCGCCGGACCGGCCTGCCCCGGCGCACCTGCCTGATCTACGGCACCTCGGGGGCCGACTTCGTCGTCGTCGCGTCCAAGGCCGGCGCCGACGACGACCCGGCGTGGTTCAAGAACCTCCTGGCCGAGCCGAGCGTCGGGGTCCAGGCCGGCACCCGCCGGTGTACCGCCCGCGCCCGGGTCGCGACCCCGGCCGAGCGCGCGGACCTCTGGCCGCGGATGGCGGCCATCTTCCCGCTCTACGACGAGTACGCGCGGAAGACCGAGCGCGAGATCCCCGTTGTTCTGCTGACCCCGCGGGACTGACCCTCCGGAGACGGCCGTCACGTGATGGACTTAACAGCGAAAGGTGATTGAACCCGACAAGGCTTCCGGGTTACGCGCGAGCTTCTGCGGCGCATCTTTGGAGGGTTCCGACAAAGACGCCGCGCAGACACTGTGAGCGTCGGCATCCCGGGAAACACCCTCCGCCGTGTTGTCTAGAAGGGTGACAGCAGCAGTCCTCGCTCCCGGCCAGGGGTCCCAGGCCCCCGGTATGTTCACGCCCTGGCTCGACCTCGACGGGGCGCGCGAGCGCGTCGCCCAGTGGTCCGAGCGCGCCGGGCTCGACCTGCTCCGCCTCGGCACCGAGGCGGACGCCGACGAGATCCAGGACACCGCGATCGCGCAGCCGCTGATCGTCGCGCTGTCGCTGCTCACCTTCGAACACCTCCAGGCCACCGCGCCGGTCGCCGCGGACGCGCCGGTCGCCGGCCACTCCGTCGGCGAGCTCGCGGCCGCCGCGATCGCCGGGGTGCTGAAGCCGGAAGACGCGGTCGCGCTCGCCGCCGTCCGCGGCGCCGAAATGGCGAAGGCGTGCGCGCTGGAACCGACGTCGATGGCCGCGGTCATGCTCGGGGACCCCGAGCAGGTCGTCGCGTGGCTCGAAGAGCAGGGCCTGACCGCGGCGAACCGCAACGGCGCGGGGCAGATCGTCGCCTCCGGTGCCGCCGACACGATCGCGAAGATCGTCGACCAGCCCCTCGAAGGCACGAAGATCCGCGCTCTCAAGGTCGCCGGCGCCTTCCACACCCGCTACATGGCGCCCGCCGAAGAAGCGATGCGCGCCCACGCCGCCGAGCTGACCCCGGCCGACCCGGTCCGCCCGCTGCTGTCCAACGCGGACGGTACCGTGGTCACCAGTGGGGCCGAGTACCTCGCACGGCTGGTCTCCCAGGTCACCCGCCCGGTCCGCTGGGACCTGACGATGGACGGCCTGGTCTCCCTCGGCGTCACCCGCACGATCGAACTCGCGCCCGCGGGCACCCTGACCGGCCTGGTCAAGCGGCAGCTCAAGGGCGTCGTCACCACTATCACCGCGCTGAAGACGCCGGCCGAGCTGGCGGCGCTGCGCCAGGAGGACGCCTCGTGACCGACCGACCCACCCTGAGCCTCAACCCCGGCTCCCGCGGCAGCCGCGTGCTGGGCGTCGGCAGCTACCAGCCCGCGAAGATCGTCACCAACGACGACCTGTCGCAGGTCATGGAAACCAACGACGAGTGGATCCAGACCCGGGTCGGGATCGTCGAGCGCCGGTTCGCCGAGAAGGACGAGCTGCTCACCGACATGGCCGTCGCCGCCGGCACCGCCGCGCTGGCCGACGCTCGCGTCGACCCGTCCGAAGTGGACACGGTGATCCTGCCGAACTGCACCATGCCGACGCTGATCCCGAACGCCGCCGCGCAGGTCGCCGCCCGGATCGGCATCCCCGGCCCCGGCGCGTTCGACCTCAACGCCGCGTGCGCCGGGTTCTGCTACGGCCTCGGCGTCGCCTCCGACCTGATCCGGGCCGGCTCGGCGAAGAAGGTCCTGGTCATCGGCGCGGAGAAGCTCACCGACTCGGTCGACCCGGCCGACCGGGCCAACGCGATCATCTTCGCCGACGGCGCCGGCGCCGCGGTCGTCGGCGCGTCCGACGAGCCGCTCATCGGCCCGGTGACCTGGGGCAGCGCGGGCGACCTGGTCGACCTGATCTACATGCGCGACGAGAAGTACATCTACCAGGAGGGGCAGTCGGTCTTCCGGTGGGCGACCACGAAGATCGCGCCGATCGCGATGGAGGCGCTGGAGGCCGCCGGGCTCAAGCCGTCCGATGTGGACGTGCTGATCCCGCACCAGGCGAACCTGCGCATCGTCGAGGCGATCGCGAAGAAGCTGCGGGCCAACGGCGCCCGCGAAGACATGGTCGTCGCCGACGACATCAAGTACTCCGGCAACACCTCGTCGGCGTCCATCCCCCTCGCGCTGGACCACATGCGCAAGGCCGGGACGGCGAAGTCCGGCGACGTGGTGCTGGCGGTCGGGTTCGGCGCGGGCCTGTCCTACGCCGGGCAGGCGTTCATCTGCCCCTGATCACCGTTACGCTCCCCGCGGGCATTCGCCCGCGGGAAACAGACCCCCAGTAAGACCGAGAAGGGAACACCCCCATGGCTGACAACGCTGAGATCCTCGCCGGCCTCGCCGAGATCGTCGAAGAGGTCGCCGGTGTGGCTCAGGACGACGTCACCGCCGAGAAGTCGTTCGTGGACGACCTGGACATCGACTCGCTGTCGATGGTCGAGATCGCCGTGCAGGCCGAAGACAAGTTCGGCGTCAAGATCCCGGACGACGAGCTCGCCAACCTCAAGACCGTGGGCGACGCCGTGAACTACGTGTCGGCCAACTCCAAGTAAAGTCTTTCCCCTCCTTGAGGAGACTCCCATGAGCAACATCGACGTCGTGATCACCGGTCTCGGCGCCACCACACCGCTCGGCGGGGACGTGACGTCCACCTGGGACGGTCTGCTGGCCGGACGGAGCGGGATCCGGGCGATCGAGGCCGACTGGGTCGAGGAGTTGCAGCTGCCCGTCAAGATCGGCGGCATGCTGGCCGTCGATCCTTCGGAAGTCCTGCCGCGGGTCCAGGCCCGCCGGCTGGACCGCTGCGAGCAGGTCGCGCTGATCGCCGCCCGCCAGGCGTGGGCCGACGCCGGGTACACCGAGCCGACCGACGAGCACACCGACGTCGACCCCGACCGCCTCGGCGTGTCGATCGGCACCGGGGTCGGCGGCCCGGTCACCCTGCTCACCCAGAACGACCTGTTGCACCAGCAGGGTCTCCGCAAGGTGTCGCCGCTGACCGTGCCGATGCTGATGCCGAACGGCCCGGCCGCGCACGTGGGCATCGACCTCAAGGCGCGGGCCGGGGTGCACTCCCCGGCCTCGGCCTGCGCCTCGGGTGCCGAAGGCATCGCCAGCGGGGTGGAGATGATCCGCTCCGGGCGCGCCGACGTCGTGGTCGCGGGGGGCGCCGAAGCGTGCATCCACCCGATCACGCTGGCCGGGTTCGCCCAGGCCCGCACGGTCTCCACGCGCAACGACGACCCGGCGGCCGCGTCGCGGCCGTTCGACGCCAACCGCGACGGCTTCGTCCTCGGCGAGGGCGCCGGCGTGGTCATCCTGGAACGCGCCGACCAGGCGAAGGCCCGCGGGGCGCGCGTCTACGCGACGATCGCGGGACACGGCATCACCTCGGACGCCTACCACATCACCGGCAACCACCCCGAGGGCATCGGCCAGATCGCCGCGATGCGCGCGGCGATGAAGATGGCCGGGGTGACCGCCGCGGACGTCGGGCACGTGAACGCGCACGCGACGTCCACTGTGGTCGGTGACATCGGCGAGGCGGCGGCGATCCGCAAGGCGGTCGGCGACCACGCGATCGTGACGGCGCCGAAGGGCTCGCTCGGCCACCTCGTCGGCGGGGCCGGCGCGGTCGAGGGGATCATCACGATCCTGTCGCTCTACCACGGTCTCGTGCCGGCCACCCTGAACCTGACGGACCTGGACCCGCGGGTGCAGCTCGACGTGGTCGCGGGCGAGCCGCGCAAGGTCGAGCTGAGCGCGGCGATCAGCAACTCGTTCGGGTTCGGCGGGCACAACACCGCGCTGCTGTTCACGGTCTGAGTTTCTCGGAACTTCCGAAACGAAAGCGGGGGCCCGGCTTCGGCCGGGCCCCCGCTTTCGTCTTCAGCACTTTTCGTGTTCGGGCGGCGGCCCGCCGTCGATGGCGGCGGCGATCTTCAGGGCCTTGTTTTCGAGCACCATCGGCAGGACGAGCCGCCACTTGATGCACGGCTCGCGGAAGAACAGCGGGGCGTCTTCGACCGCCTGCCGGCTGGTGAACCCGACCAGGACCCGCAGCGAGTTCCCGGACGAGCGCTCGATCCGGTAGACGAGGGCGTCGCTGTCCTTTGTGGTGCGCACCCCCCGCTTCCAGTCGGCCTGCGTCTGGGAGGCGGCCCGCTCGTCGGTGACCACCTCGGTCCACAGCGGGTACTGCCTGGTGTTGATGGCCGCGAAGTACTTCTCCAGCACCCGGCGGACGGTATCGGCCTGCGGGTGCCGCTTGGCGTCGTCGGTCATCCGGACGCCGTCGTCCACCGCGGCCGGCGCGCCGATGCTGGACGACGACGGCGTCGACACCGCGACGGAGGCGTCGTCGGCGGGCTGGTCGGGACGGCGGTAGATTTCGCGCGCGAGCAAGCCGCCACCGACGGTCACGGACAGCACCACGACCACGACGGGCACCAGCCAGCGCTGGCGAGAGCTGGGGGCGGGGGTGGTCACGCGGAAAGCGTACCGGCCCCCGTCCCGGAGCTCAGCCGACCTGGTGCAGCCAGGTCACCGGCGCGCCGTCCCCGGCGTGGCGGAAGGGCTCGAGCGCCTCGTCCCAGCTCGCGGCCAGGAGCTCGTCCAGCTTGTGCGCGAGGGACTCCCCGCCGCGGGTCATGGCGACGAGTGCGCGCAGCTGGTCCTCGCCCACCACGATGTCGCCGTTGGCGCTGGTCCGTCCGTGCCACAGGCCGAGGCCGGGCGCGAAGCAGAACCGTTCGCCGTCGACGCCCGCGCTGGGCTCTTCGGTCACCTCGAACCGAATCATCGGCCACGCCTTGAGGGCGGACGCCAATCTGGCGCCGGTGCCCGCGGGCGCGCGCCATCCGCATTCGGCGCGAAGCTGACCCGGACTGGCCGGCTGCGCCGTCCACTTCAGGTCAACGCGGGCACCCAGGGTGCCCGAAATGGCCCACTCGACGTGCGGACACACCGCAGACGGCGACGAGTGGACGTACACCACACCTCGGGTGCTGCCACGGGTGCTCACTGCTACCTCCGCTTGTTGCTCGACGAGGGACGTCTTCCCCTACGCCCTACTTCGAGCTGCAGCGCGGCCTCAGTGCGGCTCCCGAATGCCGCCTCCGATGCGTTGTAGCACATTCTGCACCCCAACCGTGCCGTTTGGCCACACGAACACCACAAGTCACCCGCCCCACACTTTCGGAGGGCAAGCGGCCGCGGCGCGCCCGTGTCGCGCGGATCCTTGCGCTGGGCGCGCTAGCGTGAGGATTCGGAACGACGAGCAGGGGAGGGACAGCGGTGCGACTGGTGCGCCTGGAGCGGCAGCAGTCCCGGGTGGCGGACGACATCCGGGCCGCGCTGGCGTCCCTGGGCCGCGGCAGCACCGTGATCGGCGGGATCGCCTTGGTGGGCGTGGGCGGGGTGACGAACCGCCCGATCGAGGCGGTGGTCCTGCTCCCCCACGGCGTGATCATCGTGATCGGCGTGGACCTCCCGGACCCGGCCCTGCGCCTGGAGGCCCCGCTGGGCGGCCCGTGGAAGGCGGACGGCTGGCCCCTCGTCGCGGACGACGATTCGGTGAACCCGGCCACGGAAGCGCTGGACATCTCGCAAGCTTGCGAACGGCAAATTGCCGCCCTGGTCCCGGGAACGGCCCCGGTGGGCACGATCATCGCGGTGGGACCGTACGTGGAGACGGTCGACCAGCCGGCAGCCGACCTGGCCGGCCCGGTCCGGGTCCTGCACCCGACCCCGACGACGATGCTGGCGGCCACGGTATCCCTGGCCACGGCGCACCGGCCGCGCTCGGTGGACCAGGTGCGGGCCCTGATCAGGGGACTGGCGCCGGCGGCACCGGAGTTCACGGACGAGGTCCTGCTGGCCGAGGGCTTCAGCCGCCTGACGGACGACGCACCCCCGGAGTCCCTTTGGGACGATGCCCCACAGCCGCCGGCTTCGTCGGCAGCGCCGGCGGGGGTGGGGACCACCGACTGGCGGACCAAGACGCCGGTCGAGGCCGCACCGGAGCCCGCGGCGGTTTCGGAGGCTGAAGTTCCTGCGGCCTCAGAGGTTTCGGAGACCGCAGTTCCTGCGGCCTCAGAGATTCCGGAGGCCGGCGTTCCTGCGGCCTCAGAGATTCCGGAGGCCGACGTTCCTGCGGCTGCGGACGCTACCGAGGCTCTTTCGCCACCCGCCCAGGCGGACTCGAGGCCTGCGGATCCCTCGGCGCGGCCGGTGTTCCCGGGCACCGGTTTCCCGCCCGCCGAGGCCACCTCGTCGGAGGGTTCCGAACCGGTCGAATCCTCCGCTGCCGAAACCGAGCGAACCGAAAACCTCCGCCTTCCCGCGCCCAGCAGCGACCAAACCGCGGCTCTCGACCCCTCCGCTACAGCCGGGCAAGCGCCCGAGCCACCGGCCCCGCAGCTCGCTGCAGCCGAGCACGCCGCCGAACCTCCAGCACCGCCCGCAAACACCGAGCAGGCCACCCCGCACCCCACCCCATCCGAGCCGCCCCAGGGCGCTCCTTCCGCCCCTCCGCCCGCGGCCTCCCCGCAGCCCTTCCCCCGCCCGCGGCCGAAACCCGAGCCCGCCGCCGCGCCCCGCACCGTCCGCTGGCTCCCCCTCGGCGCCATCGGTGCCCTCGTCCTCCTAGTCGTCGCCGCCGTCGTCGTGGCCACCACCGGTGATGACACCGCGGCCGCTCCGGCGCCGCCGCCGGCCACCTCGAAACCGCAGCCGCCGCCCACCACTCCGGTGCGAAGCCTCCAGTTCGCCCTTCGCGCCGCCGGCGGTGATCAGCGATGTGCCTCCCACGCCTTCGGGGATGCCCAGGCCAGCCTGCAGCAGACCAGTTGCTCCGGCGTCAAACGCGCCAGCTACGCCGCGACCGTCGACGGCCGCGGCGGGGCCGTCACCGTCGGGGTCGTCGAATTCCCCGATGCCGCGCAAGCCGCCGCCTTCAAGGCCGTGGCCGACACCCCGGGCGGGGGCGGGGTCCTCGACCTCGCCACCGAGACCGGTCAGTGGGGCGCCACCCCCGTCCCGCGGTTCGAGAACGCCGCCTACGCCAGCAAGCTCGACGGCTCGTCCGTCCGGATCGTGCAGGCCGTCTGGGCGCCGGGACCGTCCACTCCGGACGATCCCGGCCTGGCCAGGGCGGCCGAGGCCGCCCTCGACCTGCCCGCCCAGTAGCCCTCAGAGCCCGTACGCCTCCAGCAGCCGCAGCCACACCTCGCTGATCGTCGGGAACGACGGCACCGCGTGCCACAGCCGGTCCAGGGGCACCTCGGCGACGATCGCGATCGTCGCCGAATGCAGCAGCTCCGAGACGTCCTGGCCGACGAACGTCACGCCCAGGAGCACGTTCCGCTCCGTGTCGACGACCATCCGGGCCTTGCCCGTGTACCCGTCCGCGTGCAGGGACGAACCCGCCACCGCGATGTCGATGTCGACGACGCGGTCCGCCGAGCCCGGCCGCGCGTCCGCCAGGCCGACGGCCGCCACCTCCGGGTCGGTGAACACCACCTGCGGCACCGCGTGGTGGTCGGCCGTCGCGGTGAACCGGCTCCACGGCGAGGGCGACACCGGCGTGCCCGCGGCCAGCGCCGCCACCGTGTCCCCCGCCGCGCGGGCGCCGTACTTGCCCTGGTGGGTCAGCGGCGCCCGGCCGGTGACGTCGCCGGCCGCGTACAGCCAGTCACCGTCCACTGCGGACACCCGGCCGGTGTCGTCGGTCTCCAGCGGGTGCCCGGGCTCGACACCGAGCCGCTCCAAGCCGAGCCCGGCGGTCGCGGGACGGCGGCCCGTGGCCACCAGGAACTCGTCGACGACGAGCGCCGAGCCGTCCTTCAGCGTCAGCTCGGTCCCGAACTGCCCGGCGGCCACCTGCGAAACACCCGACTCCGTGTGCACGACGACGCCCGCCTCACGCAGCCCCGCCAGCACCAGGCCACCGGCGAACCCGGCGTTGCGCGGCAGCGGCCGCGGGCCGGAGATCACCAGGTGGACCTCCGACCCCAGCGACGCGAACGCCTGCGCCATCTCCACGCCGACCACGCCGCCGCCGAGGACGCCGAGCCGGGGCGGCACGGAAGACGCCGACGTCGCTTCACGCGAACCCCACGGGCGGATCGTGTCGAGCCCGGGGATCGACGGCGTGCTGGGCACGCTGCCGGTGCAGACGATCACCGCGTGCCGGGCGGTCAGCACGCGGTCACCGCCGACGGTCACTTCCCGCTCCCCGGTGATTTCCCCGTGCCCGCGAACCGGCTCGATGCCCGCGCCGCGGGCCCAGTCGACCTGTCCCGAGTCGTCGCCCTTGCCGGTGAACCAGTCACGGCGTGCGAACACCGCCGCCGGGTCGATCCGGTCGCCGACCGGCACGCCGGGCACGCGCTTCGCGGCGGCGAGGAGATTTCCCGGCCGCAGCAACGCCTTGCTCGGGATGCAGGCCCAGTAGGAGCACTCGCCGCCGAAACGTTCGTGCTCGACGAGGGCGACTTTCAGGCCTCCGCGAGCCGCTCGTTCGGCGGCCACCTCCCCCACCGGACCCGCACCGACCACCACTACGTCAAAAGTCTCTGCAGCCATGGCTTCAGCGCACACCACCACGCGGGATCACGCAAGCCAGCGGTTATCCTCCGTCGGGAAGCTGCAAGTTTTCGGCGGCACCGGGTGCCGTCGGACCCGGTGCTCGCGAACACATCACACGTTCGAGCACGGGAGGTTTGTCGTGGCCAGGAACACGGCTGTGCGGGTGCTGGATGATCTGACCGGTGCGCCCGCGGCGGAGACCGTCGGCTTCGGCCTGGACGGCATCGACTACGACATCGACCTCTCCGTCGCCAACGCCGAGGCGTTGCGCGAGCTCCTGCAGCGGTACGCCGACGCCGGCCGCCGCACCGGCGGCCGCAAGAACCGGCCGCGGCTCGTCCCCGGCGCGCAGAAGACCGCGCCGAAGACCCCGCCGAAGCCGGCCACCGCAACGGCCGCACCCGCCAAGGCCGCCCCCAGCAAGGCTGCACCCATCAAGGCCGTGGCCGCCAAGACAAAGGCCGCCGCCGCCAGGCCCGCGCCGGCGAAGCCGACCCGCACGCAGGCCGAGCCGGCGAAGTCCCTGCAGGCCAAGAAGGCCGCGGAGCCGAAGGCCACCACCCGTGCGGCCGCGCGCAAAGTGCCGACCGTCACGTTCTCGGCGGCCGAGTAAGTCCACAGTAGACAAATAGCGCCCCGGGTGTCGTGAGTGGTAACGCGGGTTCTAACCCTCTTCACCACTCACGACCAGCCGCGGTAGCGCGCCGGACGGACGGCTCAGGCCGCGCGCTGGGCGCCGTCGGCG
Source organism: Amycolatopsis sp. CA-126428 (assembly GCF_002904335.1). Classification (GTDB taxonomy): domain Bacteria; phylum Actinomycetota; class Actinomycetes; order Mycobacteriales; family Pseudonocardiaceae; genus Amycolatopsis. The sequence goes on from NZ_PPHF01000158.1 coordinate 49,345, forward strand.
TGCCAGGCCGGGTAGTGGTAGCGGGTGTGCAGCAACGCCCGCTGCCGCGCCAGCTCGGCCGCCGACGGCGGGCGGGGCACGAACGTCCCGAGCAGCTGCGACGCCGCGGCCCGCACCGCCGCTTCGACCGCCGGGAACCCGGGCCGCAGGCCGTGCTCGGCCAGCGACGCCACCGGGCTGCGGTGCGAGTCGAGCGGCCGCGGGTCCGGCGGCGCGCTGGTCAGGTAGCGGCCGACGAGCCCCGCGGCCGTCTCGACCAGCAGCGTCGAGTGGGCCAGCAGGCCGGTCTTGGTGCGGAACACGGCGAACCCGCACAGCTTCGCGTCGCCGACGAACAGCCCGCGGTCGCCGATCCGCGGCACCAGCCCGAGCTGGTCGACGGCGGCGCTCATCACCTGGCCGAGGGCCTCCAGGGGCCGGTCCGCCGGGCCGGGCAGGACCAGCGTCACGTTCAGGTTGCCGGGGTCGTGGAACACGGTGCCGCCGCCGCTGGCCCGCCGCAGCACCGGGACGCCGTCGCGGGCGCACTCGTCGGCCCGCACTTCGCGCGCGATCCGCTGACCGCGCCCCACCACGACGCAGACCGGGTTGCGCCAGAGCCACAGCACCGGTGACTCCGGCGCAACCCGGAGGAGCGCTTCGTCGAAAGCGAGGTTCTCGGCCGGATCCGTGAACGCGGCACGGACGTCCGACCCGGTCGTCATAGCGCTTTGAGTTCCTCCACGATCTCGCCCACCGACGACTTGGCGTCCCCGAAGAGCATGCTGGTCTTCGGATCGTAGAACAGGTCGTTGTCGATTCCGGCGAAGCCCGAGCTCATCCCGCGTTTCAAGACGATCACGGACCGGCTCTCGTTGACCTTGAGGATCGGCATCCCGTAGATCGGCGAGCTGGGGTCGGTCTGCGCGGCCGGGTTCGTGACGTCGTTCGCGCCGATCACCAGCGCGACGTCGGTCTGGGCGAACTCGGAGTTGATCTCGTCCATCTCCTTGAGCTGCTCGTACGGCACGTCGGCCTCGGCGAGCAGCACGTTCATGTGCCCGGGCATCCGGCCGGCCACCGGGTGGATCGCGTACGCGACCGTGATGCCCTTCTTCTCCAGCAGCTTCGCCATCTCGCGGACGGTGTGCTGCGCCTGCGCCACGGCCATGCCGTAGCCGGGCACCACGACGACCTTGCTCGCGTACGCCATCTGGATCGCGGTGTCGGCCGCGCTCGTGGAACGCACCGGGCGGGCTTCCTTCGTCCCGCTGCCGGCCGCGACCGCCGGCCCGCCGCCGAAGCCGCCCGCGACGATCGCCGGGATGGACCGGTTCATCGCCTTCGCCATCAGGTTGGTCAGGATGGAGCCGGACGCGCCGACGATCATGCCGGCCACGATCAGCGCCGTGTTGTCCAGCGCCAGGCCCATCGCCGCGGCCGAGAGCCCGGTGAACGCGTTGAGCAGCGAGATCACGACGGGCATGTCCGCGCCGCCGATCGGCAGCACCACGGTGAGGCCGAGGATGCCCGCCGCGACCAGCAGCCCGATGATCAGCAGCTCGTTGTCGCCGCCGGCGATGATGAGCACCGCGCAGACGACCGCGATCAGCAGGAGCAGCGCGTTGACCGGCTGCTGCAGCTTGCCCATCGTGATCGGGCGGCCGCTGATCAGCTCCTGCAGCTTGCCGAACGCGACGTTCGAGCCCCAGAAGGAGATCGACCCGATGATCGCCGCGAACAGCGACGCGATCGCGATGTACGCCGGTTCGTGCGCGTAACCGTCGGTGGAGTTGAACTCGACCCACGCGATGAGCGCGACCGCGCCGCCGCCGACGCCGTTGAACAGCGCCACCATCTGCGGCATCGCGGTCATCTTGACCCTGCGCGCCGACGGGACGCCGACGACCACGCCGATCCCGACGCCGAGGGCGATCAGCACCCAGTTGCCCATCCCGGGGGTGAGCAGGGTGGCGATGACGGCGATGCCCATGCCGACCGCGGCGATCCAGTTGCCGCGGACGGCGGTGCGCGGGCCGGTCAGGCCCATCAGGCCGTAGATGAAGAGGGCGAACGCGATGATGTAGAGGATCGCGATGAAGTCGGTCACTTCTCGTCCTCCTCACCGGCAGCGGGTTTCTTGGCCTTGAACATCGACAGCATCCGGTCGGTGACGAGGAACCCGCCGACGACGTTGATGGTGCCGAAGGCGATGGCGATCACCAGCAGGATCTTGTTGAACACCCCGTCGACGCCGAGGCCGAGCACGACCAGGCCGCCCAGCAGCACGATGCCGTGAATGGCGTTGGTGCCGGACATCAGCGGCGTGTGCAGGGTGTTGGGCACCTTGGAGATGACGGCGAAGCCGACGAACCCGGCGAGCACCAGCACCGCCAGGTTCTGCACCAAAGGACTCACGCGCCCACCTCGCTGACGCTCGGTGCGCCGTTCGCCGAAGACGCGGTGTTGAATGGTTCACTCGCAGGCTCGTTCACGACGCGCTCCCTTCGCGCCCGGCCACGCAGGCACCGGCGACGATTTCGTCCTCGAAGTTCAGCTCCAGCGCGCCTTCCTTCGTCACGAGCAGCTCGAGCAGCTCGGTGACGTTGCGCGCGTACAGCTCGCTGGCGTGCGAAGGCATTTCGGCGGGCAGGTTCAGCGGGGACGAGATGGTGACGTCGTGCTCCACGACGTCCTCGCCCGGCTTGGTCAGCTCGCAGTTGCCGCCGGTCTCGCCGGCGAGGTCGACCACGACCGACCCGGCCGGCATGCCCTTGACCGCGTCCGCGGTGACCAGCGTCGGCGCCTTGCGGCCCGGCACCAGCGCGGTGGTGATGACGACGTCGAACCTCGTGATGGCCTCGGTGAGCCGCCGCTGCTGCTCCTCGCGCTCCTCGGCCGTCAGCTCGCGGGCGTACCCGCCTTCGCCGACCGCCTCGATGCCGAGGTCGAGGAACTGCGCGCCCAGCGACTTGACCTGTTCGGCGACCTCGGGCCGCACGTCGTAGCCGGTGGTCTGGGCGCCGAGCCGTTTCGCGGTGGCCAGCGCCTGCAGCCCGGCGACGCCGGCGCCGAGCACCAGCACCTTGGCCGGCGGGACGGTGCCGGCCGCGGTGGTGAGCATCGGGAAGAACCGCGGGAGCTTCTGCGCCGCGAGCAGCACCGCGCGGTAGCCGCCGATGCTGGCCTGCGACGACAGCGCGTCCATCGCCTGCGCCCGGGAAATCCGCGGGACCGCCTCCATCGCGAAGGCGCGTAACCCCGCTTCTTCGAGCTTCGCGAGCCCGTCCGGGTTGCCGCGCGGATCGAGGAAACCGACGAGCACGGCACCCCGGCTCAGTTTCCCGACTTCCGCGGGCGAAGGCGGGTTGACCTTCACGACGATCGGCGCGCCCCAGGCGTCGCCGAGTTCGGCGCCCGCCTGGGTGTACGCGTCGTCACTCAGGTGCGCACCGGATCCGGCACCCGGCTCGACGACGACGCGCAGCCCTCGCTGCACGAGCCGCCCGACGAGCTTGGGCACCATGGCCACCCGCCGCTCCCCGGGGCGTGATTCGGCCACCACACCCACGGTGAGCTGCTGACTCTGTTCGCTGTCCGTCACACGACCTCCTCATCGGCGAGGCACGATCCGAGGGTTGTACCACGCCGGACCGACAGTCCCCAGTGACGTGGGTCGCAAGTCTCGCGGTTGTGCCAGAAGATACGAGCGGCCGGGAGGAAACGTTCAGCTGCTTTTCCAGTGCGGGACGCCGAGCAGGACCAGGCGCAGCCGTTTTTCCGCCGTTCCGGTGATTTTCGCGTCTTCACCTGGGCGGGCTTCCAGCAGTTCGACAATGGTCGTCAGCATCACGGAAACGATCAAGTCGGCCAGCATGTGGAGGTCTTCGGTGCTCCACTCGCGCAGCTTCGGGAACCGGGCGAGGTCGATCGCGAGGTCACCGGAAAACAGCCGCAGTTCGGCGGCGATCGCCTCGGCGAGCGGGCCACCGGCGTACCGCTCACGGGCCACGAACCGGAAATGGTCCTCGTTCGCCCGGACGAATCGGTGCAGCGTCGTCACCGACGCGCTGATCATCCCCTGGTAGGTGTCCGGATCCGTGCGCGCGGAGCGGATCATGCCGCGCAGCGTGCGCGTCGCCTCTTCGACGAGCGCGACACCGAGGTCCTCCATCGAGGCGAAGTGCCGGTAGAAGGCCGTCGGGACGATCCCGGCGCCCTTCGCGACCTCGCGCAGGGACAGCGTGGCGAACGGCCGGTCGGCCAGCAGCTCGAGGGCGGTGTCCAGCAGTGCCTGCCGGGTGCGCAATTTGCGCTCTTGGCGGCTCACCGGCGTCAGGGGTTCGGACACGGGTTCCAGCGTACGGATGTCCACCGCGTTGCTCACGTCACATCCTCGGGGTCTCGCGTTGACAGGGCGTCCACTCCTGCAGTGCACTGTTGAGTGTACAGCCGTTCACTGTAACCGAGGAGGTTCGGAGATGACGGCGCTCATCCCCCGGCGGGTGCGCGGCCTCGCCTCGCTGGCCGAGGCGCTGCTGACGCCGCACGGGATGGACCGGTACCTGGAGCTCGTCGACCCGATGCTGGTCCGCCGCGAGATCCGCGGCCTGGTCACGGCGGTGCGCAAGCAGACGCCCGACACCGTCACGCTCACCGTGTGCCCCAGCCGTGCGTGGCCGGGCTTCACCGCCGGCCAGTACGTCCGCCTGCAGGTGGAGATCGACGGCGTCCGGCGCACGCGCTGCTATTCGCCGTGCGGTTCGCAGTACGACGGCGAGCTGGAGTTCACGGTCAAGGAGCAGGGCCTGGTTTCCGGGCACCTGAGCCGGTCGATCGGCGTCGGCTCGGTCGTCAACCTGTCCACTCCGGACGGTGCCTTCACGTTGCCCGCCGAGCGGCCGGACCGCGTCCTGCTGATCGCGGGCGGCAGCGGCATCACGCCGGTGCTCGCGATGGCGCGCACCCTGGTCGACGAGGGCCACGCCGGCGAGATCGTGTTCGTGCAGTACTCGAACGGCCCGGCCGACGCGCTGTACCGCACCGAGCTGGCCGAGCTCGCCGCCCGGCACCCCGGGCTGCGGGTCGTGCACGCCCACACCCATTCGAAGGGTGGCGACCTCAACGGGTTCTTCTCACCGGAACACCTGGCGCGGGTCGCCCCGTGGTTCCGCGACGCGGAGGCGTTCGTCTGCGGCCCGAAGCCATTGATGGACGCCGTGCGCGAGGAGCTCGGTGAACGCGTGCACACCGAAGAGTTCACGCCGCCGGCGTTGACCTTCGACACGGAGAACGCCGAGGGCCAGGTGCGCTTCAAGCGCAGCGGCCGCGAGTGCGCGAACTCGGGGAAGCCGTTGCTGGAGCAGGCCGAAGAGGCCGGGCTCTCGCCGGAGCACGGCTGCCGGATGGGCATCTGCTTCTCCTGCACCCAGCTCAAGACCGCCGGGCGCGTCCGCAACGCCAAGACGGGCGAGATCTCCGGCGAAGAAGACGAAGAAATCCAGCTCTGCATCTCCGTCCCCGTCGGGGACGTCGAGATCGACGCTTAAGGAGACTGCCATGACCGGTCTGCAGGACCGCCTGACCCCGGAACAGGTCGAGGAGTTCGGCCGCGAGCTCGACGCGCTGCGGCAGCGGATCGTCGACGACCTGGGCCAGGAGGACGTCGACTACATCCACGACATCATCAAGAAGCAGCGCGGCTTGGAGGTCGCCGGGCGGGCGCTGCTGTTCGCCGGGTTCTTCCCGCCGGCGTGGCTCGCCGGTGTCGGCGCGCTGTCGCTGGCCAAGATCCTCGACAACATGGAGATCGGCCACAACGTCATGCACGGCCAGTACGACTGGACGCGCGACCCGGCGCTGAGCTCGCAGCGGTTCGAGTGGGACACCGTGGCGCCGGCGGAGAACTGGCGGCACTCGCACAACTACATCCACCACACGTACACGAACATCGTCGACAAGGACCGCGACGTCGGCTACGGGATCCTGCGGATGGACACCGCCCAGAAGTGGCACCCGTACTACCTGGGCAACCCGGTGTACGCGACGCTGCTGGCGATCTTCTTCCAGTGGGGCGTGATGCTGCACGACCTCGAGGTCGAGAACGTCGTCAAGGGCGAGCGGTCCTGGGCCGACAACGTGCCGGTGCTGCGGCGCATCCTGCGGAAGGCTTCGCGTCAGGTCGGCAAGGACTACGTCCTGTTCCCGCTGCTGACCGGCCCGCTGGCGCCGCTGACGTTCCTCGGCAACGCGACGGCGAACCTGACCCGCAACCTCTGGGCGTTCGCGATCATCTTCTGCGGCCACTTCCCGGCGGACGTCGAGAGCTTCACCGAAGAGGAGACCTCCGAAGAGTCGCGCGGCCAGTGGTACCTGCGCCAGATCCTGGGTTCGGCGAACATCACGGGCGGCCCGCTGTTCCACATCCTGAGCGGCAACCTGTCCCACCAGATCGAGCACCACCTGTTCCCCGACATCCCCGCGCGCCGGTACCCGCAGATCGCCGGCGAGGTGCGCGCGATCTGCGAGAAGTACGGCCTGCCGTACCACACGGGCCCGCTGCGCAAGCAGCTCTGGTCGGTGGCGAAGAAGATCGTGAAGCTGGCCCTGCCTGCCCCGCAGTCCCCGGCTACCGTGGAACCCGACCGGCAGCTCCGAGCAGCGTGAGGGTGACATGGTGGGTCAGTTCGAACGGGAGAAGGACACCCTGCAGGTGATCACCGAATCAGCGGCGACGCACGTCGGCAACATAGCTTCGATCATCACCGGCGCGATCCGCGACATCGCCCGGGAGACGGGCGACTGGCTCACCGACGTCATCGAGATGCGGGAAGCGGCGCAGCGGGCCCAGGAGGACGACCCGGACACGCCCTGACGTACCCACCCCACGGGGCCCGCCTCGTGGGGTGGCCGGTGACATCCCTGCACGGCGCCGACGATCCCGCCGTTCGACCGGCCCGGCCGGTCGTTCGAGGCCCGGGCCGGTCGCTCGAGGCCCTGTCTCGGCGGCGGAATTGTCGGTGCCTGCCGGTAGAGTAGAAAACGGGGGGCGCCCCGCGGCCGGACGAGCGAATCCGCCGATCCCGGCGCTTTCTCCCAGGTCAAACAGGGGAAAACCGGCCGGGCAACGCCACCGCCCCAGCGCTTTCCCCCGCCCCCGATAGGGGGAAAACCGGATGGGCAACGCCCCCGCCCCCGGGCAACACTGAACCGGTGACCACCCTCGACCCACCCCACCCCCTGCGCCGCGTCTTCGGCCCCCTCGCCACGCGGGACTTCCGGGCCGAGTACCTCTGGCTGTGGCTCGCCGCCCCGCTCACCGTCTTCTCGCTGCTCAGCTTCCTGGTCCTCCTCGCGCTCGGCCTCTGGCTCACCCCGGTCCTGCTCGGCTTCCTCGTCCTCGCCGGCGCCGTCTCCTACGCCCGCGGCCTCGGCGCGGCCCATCGCGGCCTGGCGAAACGCCTGCTCGGCGTCAGCGTCCCCGCCCCGCGGCGGCCCGAGCTCAAGCCCGGGCTGTGGAGCTGGGTCAAAGCGCGCGTCGGCGATCCCGCGGGCTGGCGGGTCGCCGGTTACCTGCTCCTGCGCCTGCCGCTGACGCTCGCCGGGCTCTTCACCGTCTTCGCCGCGACCCTCTACAGCTTTGCCGCCACCACCTACTCCTTCTTCTGGTTCCCGCTCGGCGAACGGCAGCTGCCCGTCTTCGACATCCGCGCCGACAGCTGGGCCGGCGCGCTCGCCTGGTCGGCGTCCGGGCTGCTGGTGCTGGTCGCGCTGCCGCGGGTGACGCACGCCTTCGTCGCCCTCGACCGGCTGCTGGTCGTCGGGCTGCTCGGCGAGCGTGTGCTGTCGGAACGGGTGCGCGACCTCGAAGCGAGCCGTGCGACGGCGGTGGAGGACGCCGCCCTGCGGCTGCGGCGCATCGAACGCGACCTCCACGACGGCGCGCAGGCCCAGCTCGTCGCGCTGGCCATGAAGCTCGGCCTGGCCAAGGACGAACTGGCGGACGCCGATCTCCCGCAGGTCAAAGAGCTGGTCACCGCCGCGCACGCCAACGCCAAGCAGGCCCTGACCGAGCTGCGCGACCTCGCCCGCGGCATCCACCCGGCCGCCCTGGACGCCGGCCTCGACGTCGCTCTCGCCACGCTCGTCGCGACGTCCGGGATCGACGCGCGGGTCGCGGTGGACCTGCCGCGCCGGCCACCGCCGTCGCTGGAGACGATCCTCTACTTCAGCGCCGCCGAGCTGCTGACCAACGCCGCGAAACACGGCGGGACGACGCTGGTCGAAGTCACCGAGGAGCGGGCCGTCCTGCGCCTGCGTGTCCGCGACAGCGGCCCCGGCGGCGCGCGGATCGTGCCGGGCGGCGGGCTGGCCGGCGTCGCCGAACGGCTGCGGACGGTCGACGGCGAGCTGACCGTCACCAGCCCGGCGGGCGGTCCGACCGAAGTGTCCGCGCGGGTGCCGCTGCCCCGCTAGGGTCGCGGCATGCGGATCGTCATCGCGGAGGACTCCACCATCCTGCGCCACGGCCTCGTCGAGCTGCTCACCTTCCGCGGCCACGAAGTCGTCGCCGCGGTGAAGGACGCCGAAGCGCTGCGCGAAGCGGTCAGCACCCACGCACCCGAGGTGTCCATTGTGGACATCAGGATGCCGCCGACGCACACCGACGAAGGCCTGCGGGCGGCGATCGCGCTGCGCCGCGAGCTCCCGGGCTGCGCGATCCTGCTGTTTTCCCAGTACGTCGAGACGAGGTACGCGGCCGAGCTGCTGGCCGACCGCGCGGGCGGCGTCGGCTACCTGCTCAAAGACCGCGTGGCCGAGGTCTCGGACTTCCTCGACGCGCTGCGCCGGGTGGCGGACGGCGAAACGGTCCTCGACCCCGAAGTCGTCAGCCAGCTGTTCTCGGCGACGCGCCGGACGGACGCGCTGAGCGGGCTCACCCCTCGGGAGCGCGAAGTGCTGGGCCTGATGGCGGAGGGCCGGTCGAACTCCGCGATCGCGGCGGAGCTGTTCCTTTCGCCCGGCTCGGTGGAGAAGTACGTGACGTCGATCTTCGGCAAGCTCGGCCTGCCACCGTCCGAAGGGGACAACCGCCGGGTGCTGGCGGTGCTGCGCTACCTGGATTCCTGACCGCCGGCGAAGGCGCACCCCGCGAAGAAGCCCGCAGCTGCCTAGGCTGGACCGCATGTACTCCACCGAGATCGAGGTCCGCACCGGCTCCGAAGCCGTCGTCCACGACCTCACCCACGAAGCCGAGGCCTTCCTCCGCGACGCCGACGCCACCGACGGCCTGCTGCACGTCTGGGTCCCGCACGCCACCGCCGGCCTGGCCATCCTGGAAACCGGCGCCGGCAGCGACGAGGACCTGCTGACCGCGCTCGACGAGCTGCTCCCCCGCGACGGCCGCTGGCGGCACCGGCACGGGAGCCCGGGTCACGGCCGTGACCACGTGCTCCCGGCGCTGGTGCCGCCCTACGCGACGGTCCCGGTGCTCGGCGGTGTCCTGGCGCTCGGCACCTGGCAGTCGATCTGCCTAGTGGACACCAACCTCGACAACCCCGTCCGCAAGGTGCGGTTCAGCCTCCTGGCGGGCTGACCGGCCCGGCCACAGCGCCACCAGCAGGCCCACGGCCAGCAGGGCGCCGAGCACCCACAGCGCGGTCGTCACGTCCGGCGCGTCCGGCACGCCCTGCAGCAGGCTGCGCAGGCCTTCGGCCGAGAACCGGAACGGCGTCCACGACCACAGCAGCGCGCGGTAGGCCGGGTTCAGCAGCTCCGGCACCTGCCCGGCCACCGCGGGCGCGACCAGGTACAGCGGCGCGAGGACGGCCATCGCGCGCAGGCCCAGCAGGCGCAGCAACGCGGCCTGCAGCGCGGCGAAGGCCGTCGCGGCGAGGAAGACGAAGCCGAGGACGTCCGCGGTCAGCGGCAACGTCGAATCCCACAGCGCGAAGAACCCGGCCACCGCCGCCGTGATCAGCACGCCGGCCCCGGTCACCTGCAGGAACCGCGCCCCGGCCCCGATCGGGCGGCCGGTCCGCTTCGCGAGCTGCGTCAGCGCGAGCCCGGCGACGAGCGCGCCGATCCACGCCAGCGCGCTCGCGGCCAGCGGCGCGACCCGGCCCGCGACCCCCGCCGGGTGCAGGACCTCCTGCTTCGGCGCGCCGGCCAGCGCGGTCGCGGCGCCGGTCAGCGCCTGCTGGGCGACCTGGGTGCCGGCCGGGTTGACCGCCCCGGAAGTCACAACTGTCGCGGCCGGTCCCGGCGCGAGTTCGAGCACGCCGTAGACCTTCTTGTCTTCCAGGAGCTGCCGCGCGTCGGCCGGGGTCGCGACGGTCCAGGCGAGCTGGCCGCCGCCGTGCGCGGCGATGCGCTGCGCGATCTCCGGCGGAGCGGCGACGGCGACCGGGACGCCGTCGGGGGCGACGGTCGCCTGCGCGCCGAAGGTGAGGAATCCGAGCACCACCGCCACCAGCGCGCCGGCCACGGCGGCGACCAGGGCGAGTACCCCCGCGGGACGGGTCATCACTGCCTCCATTTATTCGTCACTTGTTGAATTACGCCTCAAGATACGACGCTGTCTCGCAGAAGTCAACGCGTGTTGAATAACGTCCCCGGTAGCCTCGGAGCCGTGACGAAGAAGCGGCTGGTGCTCTGGGACATCGACCACACGCTCGTGGACTTCTCCGAACTGGGCGCGGCCTGGTACGTGACCGCGTTCACCGCCGCGACCGGGGCGACCCTGCGCGTGCACCCGGTGTTCGGGGGCCGTACGGAACGCGCGACGACCACCGACCTGCTCACCGCGAACGGCTTCGAGGCCGCGGAGGAGACGATCCAGGCGCTGTTCGAGGCGCTGGTGGCGGAGTCGGAACGCCACCGGCACACCTTCGCGGAAACGGCTCGCGCGCTGCCGGGAGCGGCCGAGGCGCTGACCGCGTTCGCCGCCGGCGGGGACGTCGTGCAGACGCTCGTCACCGGCAACCTGCCGGAGATTTCGCGGCACAAGCTCGTCCCCTTCGGCCTGGACGAGCACCTCGACCTGGAGATCGGCGGCTACGGGACGCTGTCGGTGCACCGCCCGGACCTGGTCCCGCACGCGGTGGGCCTGGCGGCGGCCAAGCACGGCACCGAGTTCGGCGCCGACGCGGTGGTCGTCATCGGCGACACGCCGAACGACGTCCGCGCCGCGGTGGCCAACGGCGCGGTCTCGGTCGCCGTGGCCACCGGGCACTATTCCGCCGAGGAACTGCTGGCCGAGGGCGCGCACACCGTGCTCCCCGACCTGACCGACACCGAAGCGGTCCGGCGCGCGGTCTTCGGCTGAGCCGCGGACCGCTTGCCCGCGCCGGGTTCCGGCCGGTCCGGCCGCGTGGCCGCTGAGCTGCGCACATCCATCTTTGGAAGGGTCATCCCTCAGCCGAAAGGACGATACCCCTAGGGGAAATCTCGTTCCCTTGCCCGATGTCCACGGCGGCGGGAACTCGACAGACTCTTCCCCATGACTGACGCAGGGGCGGCGGCCGTGCCCGCCGGAGGGGGCCGCATCCGGAGCACGGTTGCGGTGTTGAGACAGCGGCTGCCGTTCACCAGCGGCGTCACGCTCGCGATGCTGGTGCTGGCCATCGCGAGCGGGGCACTGTGGAACGCCGCCGAAGACCGTGCGGTCTACCCGTTCGTCGCCTACGGGCTGCCGTCGCTGGAGGCGGGCCGGTGGTGGACGATGCTCACCGGGCCGTTCTTCGCCGTCATCCCGTTGTACTACCTTCCGATGGTCGGCAGCTTCGCGCTCTTCGCCGGCTTCGCGGAGTGGAAGCTGGGGACGCGCCGCGCGATGGCCGTGACCATCGGCGGCCAGCTGGTCTCGGTGCTCGTCGCGACCCAGTTCCTCGCGCTGTCCCGCAACTCCGGCTGGCTGTGGGCCGAGCGGGTCGCGGGCAGCCTGGACGTCGGGTTCTCCGGCGGCGCGCTCGCCGCGGTGGCGATCGCCACCGCGACCCTGCGGCCGCCGTGGGCCCTGCGGCTGCGGGCGGGCCTGTGCGTGTACGCCGGGGTCGCGATCGTCTACGTCGGCACGCTCGCCGACCTCGTGCACTTCTTCGCGCTGCTGCTGGCGCTCCCGCTCGGCAAGCGCCTGGTGGGCACCCGGCAGGCGGGCGAGGTGGCGACCCCGAACCTGCGGGAGTGGCGGGTGCTGGCCGTGGCCGGTCTGCTGCTGCTCACCATCGCCGAGATCGTCATGTTCCTGGTGCCCGGTGACGGCCCGTTCGGCTCGGACGACGGCGTTTCGCTGTCGGCGCCGGAGCTCGGCGTCCTGGTCCTGATGGTGGTGCCGATGCTCAACGGGCTGCGCAAGGGCAGCCGCGTCGCGTGGCGCTGGGCGGTCGGGCTGTCGGCGTTCGTGACGTTGCAGGGTCTCGCCGTCGCGACGCTCCTCGGGGTGGCCGACATCTTCGGCGGGGACTACGACACGGCCGGCCTGCCGCTGTTCTTCGTGGACAATCTCTTGTGGACGGTCGAGCTGGCCGTCCTGATCGCCGCGCGGCACGCCTTCCGCGTCCCTTCGCGACGCCGGCTGCGGCGCCACGCGCAGGGCCCGGGGCCGGCGCTGGCCCGGAGCCTGCTGGGGCGCCACGGCGGCAGCACGCTGTCGTGGATGACGACCTGGCCGCGCAACACCTACTTCGTCCGCGCGGACGGCCGGTCGTACCTCGCCTACCGCCGCCACGCGGGAGTCGCGGTCGCGCTCGGCGACCCGATCGCGCCGGACGGCACGGCGGCCGCCACGGTCACCGAATTCGCCGCGATGTGCGAGAACTCCGGCCTGGTGCCGTGCGTGTTCTCGGCGACGGAAGCCACCGTCGAGGCGACGCGCGAGCTGGGCTGGCAGCACGTCCAGGTGGCCGAGGACAACGTGCTGGACCTCGACGGCCTCGAGTTCCGCGGCAAGGCCTGGCAGGACGTCCGCTCGGCGCTGAACAAGGCGGCCAAGCAGGACATCGAGTTCCGGCTGGTCCGCCTGGCCGATCAGCCCGAGCCGATCCTGGCGCAGGTCCGGGCGCTGTCGGAGGAGTGGATGTCCGGCAAGGCCATGCCGGAGATGGGCTTCACCCTCGGCGGCCTCGACGAGGCGATGGACCCGGCAACCCGGGTCGGCCTGGCGGTCGACGCGGAGGGCACGGTCCACGGCGTGACATCCTGGCTCCCGGTCCACACGGGCGCCGGCAAGATCGGCGGCTGGACCCTGGACGTCATGCGCCGCAGCGCCCACGGCTTCCGCCCGGTGATGGAGTTCCTCATCGCCTCGGCTTGCCTGGCCTTCCGCGACGAAGGCGCGCGGTTCGTCTCGCTCTCGGGTGCACCACTGGCCCGCACCAGCTCCGGCCCGACGCGCCCGGTGGATCGCGCGCTGGAGTCACTGGGCCGCGTGATGGAGCCGTACTACGGTTTCCGTTCCCTGCACGCGTTCAAGGCGAAGTTCCAGCCGCGGCACGTCCCGCTGTACCTGGCGTTCCGCGACGAAGCCGACCTCCCGCGCATCGGGCTGGCACTGAGCCGGGCCTACCTGCCGGACGTCCGCCTGCGCCAGCTGGCCAAGCTGGTCAGCAGCTCCCGAACACGCTGATCACTGCGGCAACCGGCTCCCCGCCTGCCGACGACGCACCGGTCTCTCGGGACCAGCGCCCGTCGGACAGGCGGGTTCCGGCTGCCCATCCACGGCAACCTCCGGGCCGCCACTGGCCACCGCTGCCTGCTGGAAATCCGGCCACGGCAACCGCCCGGCCGCCGCGGCCAACCAAACGCCCGCCCGCGGTAACGGGCACCGCCCGCCCGGCCCAACCACCACAATCACCGCGCCACACCCACCGACCAAACGCCCGGCCGCGACAAGCGGCCTGCCCGCCCAGCCCCCCACCACTCGCCCAGCCACGGCAATCTCCGGGCCACCAATGGCCGCCACTGCCTACTGGAAGCCCGGCCGCGGCAACCGGCAAAGCCGGACAGTAGCTCTCAGGCACGCCGATCCAGATCACCGCCCGAGAACGCTCCCGCCCATCAGGATCGTCCGGCGGCCAGACGGCACCGCACGCAAGGCCAACCACCCCCGCAGCCGCCGCAATCACCGCACCACACCAACCAACCAAACGCCCGGCCGCGGCAACCGGTACCGCCCGCCCGGCCCAACCACCCCAGCAGCCACCACAATCACCGCGCACACCCGCCGACCAAACGCCGGCCGCGGCAACCGGCAAAGCCGATCAATAACTCTCCGGCACACTGATCCGCTGCGGAAACCGGATCTTCCGCCTGCTCACCACGTTCTGGTCCTTCGAAATCAGCCGCCCATCGGTCAGCCGGAGCCAGTGGCCGTTCCGCGAGTCGGTGAAAGCAAGCATCACCCCCGGCGTCAGGTGCGGGCGCCGCCACTCCTCGCGGATCGGCATCCGCCACTTACCGGGCGGCAGGATGGCGTAGAGGTACTCGTCGTCCTCGATGTTCGGTCCCCGGTGCAGGGTGGAGCCGGTCATCGGCAGGTGGCGCACGAGGTCGAACGAGACGACGACGTGGTTCACCGCCTCGGCGTTCGCGTTCGACACGACCATGTAGCCGTGGTCGCCGGCGTACTCGATCCACGCGGTGACCTTCGCGGCCTGTTCCTGCCGCTCGCGCAGGTCCCGCTCCCGCCGATCCGCCTGCGCGAGCCGTCCGTCGCGGATGGCGATCCACAACGCCACCACCACGGCGCCGATCGTGCCGATCCCGCCCACCCACTGCCCGGAAGCGCCCCACCAGTTCGGATCACGCGGCTGGACCAGCCAGATCCACGCTTTCGCCAGCAACGGCCCGAACAGCAGCAGCACCCCGGAAACGGCCAGCACCCCGAACGCGAAGCCCCGGATCACCGCGAGCCGTCTCTCGGCATCACCGCTCATGCTGGGAGCCTGCCGAATCGGGACGCTCAGCGGAAGGGCGAACCGCCGGTGCCACCTTCGTCGTCGTACCCGGCGAACTCGCATTCCTGCGCTGGTACTCGGCACGCCGCAAGCGCGACAAGCGGAAGGCGTCCGGCCTGCGGCTGTCGACGGTCCTGTTGTCCGCGGCGATCGGCGTGCTCGCGGCGGCGGACGCCTCTAGCGATACGTGGTCGGCGGCGGAGTCGTCGTCCCCCGGTCCGCCACCGGCACGAACCGGTAGCTGCCCACGATCCGCACCAGATCCTCGCGGATCGAAGGTCCGGACCGGTCGCTGTCCGCGTACGCCACCACGACACCGGACGTCCCCGAATCACCGCCGAAAGCCAGCGCCGCCACCAGGGCGTGCCGGGTGGCGCACTCCCCCGGTTGCGCCGGGGTCACCGAAGCGACCACGACCTTCGCGGGAACGGCAGCGCCGTCGGCCCGGGAAACCTGTGCGTCCGACACCGGGCCCACCTCGGGAACCCCGCCGTACGCGGCCGTCGCGAGGTCCGTGGCGGCCTTGCGGGCCGCCGCGTCGACGTCGGCCAGGGGTTCCGTGGTGACGCCCGCGCCGCCCAGCGTCGCCTGGCCGCACTTGCCCAGGAACGCGCTCGTGATGAGCCTGATCCCGTCCCAGCCGTGCTGGGTGCCGGGCGCCGGCTGCCAGTTCAGCGGGACGTCGTAGGCGTACGCGCCGTCGCGACCCGCCACGGACTGCCAGCCCGCGACCACGGCCGGGACCGCCGCGCGCGGCGAAGGCGTCACCACCAGCGGCGCAGGCGGCGAGGACGATGCCGGGTGCGGCTTGCCGACGCCCAGCGCGTTCAGCACGCCGGCGACCAGGGCGATGAACACCAGGCCGAACCACGGCGCCCGCCGCCACTTCAGCGGTTTCGGCCGCGGGCGGATCCGCTTCGGCCGCGCGCGCGGCGCGTCCGCGGGTTCGTAACCGCCGAACCCGCGAAGCGCCGCGTTGTCCTCGTAGCCCGGCCCGTCTTCGGGCCGCCGCGAGAACCGTCCCATCAGGAGCGGACGAGCTTGACCAAGTGCTCGACGACGGCGTCGACCGCGATTTCCTCGCGTTCGCCGGTGCGCCGGTCCTTGACCTCGACGACGCCGTTGGCCAGCCCGCGCCCGACCACGAGGATGGTCGGCACGCCGACCAGCTCGGCGTCGGCGAACTTGACGCCCGGGCTCGCCTTGCGGTCGTCGAGGATGACCTCGACACCGGCCGCGTCCAGCTCGGCGGCGAGCTTCTCGGCGCCGGCCGCGATCGTCTCGTCCTTGCCCGCGATGACGATGTGCACGTCGAACGGCGAGACCATGCGCGGCCAGATCAGGCCGAGGTCGTCGTGGTTCTGCTCGGCGAGCACGCCGACCAGCCGCGAGACGCCGACGCCGTAGGAACCCATGGTGATCCGGATCGGCTTCGAGTCGGGGCCGAGGGCGTCGAGGCCGAACGCGTCCGCGTACTTGCGGCCGAGCTGGAAGATGTGCCCGATCTCGATGCCGCGCGCGGCGACCAGGATGCCGTGGCCGTCCGGCGACGCGTCGCCCTCGCGGACCTCGGCGGCCTCGATGGTGCCGTCCGGGGTGAAGTCGCGGCCGGCCAGCAGGTCGACGACGTGGTGGTCGACCTTGTCGGCCCCGGTGACCCAGGCGGTGCCGGGCACGATCCGGGGGTCGGCGAGGTAGCGCACGCCGTTGTCCTGCAGCGCCTTCGGGCCGATGTAGCCCTTGACGAGGAACGGGTGCTTCGCGAAGTCGGCCTCGTCGAGCAGCGCGACCTCGGCCGGCTCCAGCGACGCTTCGAGGCGCTTCATGTCCACTTCCCGGTCACCGGGGAGCGCGACGCAGACGAGGTCCCACTCCTTCGCACCGGGCTGACGCGTCTTGAGCATGACGTTCTTCAGCGTGTCGGCGGCGGTGAACGTGCGGCCGAGGTCCGCCTGGTTCAGGAAGGTGACCAGCGACTCGATGGTCGGCGTGTTCGGCGTGTGGTGCACCTGCGCCTCGGGCCGGCCTTCGATCGGCTGCGCGGCCGGCGCGGGCGTCACGACGGCTTCGACGTTCGCCGCGTAACCGGACTCGGTGCTGCGGACGTAGGTGTCCTCGCCCGTCTCCGCGACCGCGAGGAACTCCTCGGACGCCGAGCCGCCCATGGCCCCCGACGTCGCCTTGACCACGACGTACTCGAGGCCGAGGCGGTCGAACAGCTTCGTGTAGGCGGCACGGTGGGCCTGGTAGGAGCGCTCCAGGCCCTCGTCGTCGAGGTCGAAGGAGTAGGAGTCCTTCATGACGAACTCGCGGCCCCGGAGGATCCCGGCCCGCGGGCGCGCTTCGTCGCGGTACTTCGTCTGGATCTGGTACAGCGTGACGGGGTAGTCGCGGTACGAGGTGAACTCGCCCTTGACCGTCAGCGTGAAGAGCTCTTCGTGCGTCGGGCCGAGGAGGTAGTCGGCGCCCTTGCGGTCCTTGAGGCGGAAGAGGCCGTCGCCGTACTCGGTCCAGCGGCCGGTCGTCTCGTAGGGCTCCTTCGGCAGCAGGGCGGGGAACTGGATCTCCTGCGCGCCGATAGCGTTCATTTCCTCGCGCACGACGGCCTCGATGCGGCGCAGCACGCGCAGGCCGAGCGGCAGCCAGGAGTACCCGCCCGGGGCGACCCGGCGGACGTAGCCGGCGCGTACCAGGAGCCGGTGGCTCGGTACCTCGGCGTCCGCCGGATCCTCGCGCAACGTGCGAAGGAACAACGACGAAGTCCTGGTGATCACTGGGGGGCTCCCTGCTCCGGGCGGGTGTGAAAGTCCCGCTCAGGGTAGTCAACCACCCGGCCGTGACTCCAACGGGTTACTCGGCGGCCCGTTTTTGTCGGTGGTGGCCGCTAGCTTCGGGGCATGGCGATCCACATGGGCATGATCACGATCGACTGCGCCGACCCGCGGCGGCTGGCGGAGTTCTGGACGGCGGCGCTGGGCACGAAGGTGGCGCAGGACTACGGCGAGTTCGTGATGCTGGCACCGCCGCCGGGAGGCGGGCTGGCGGTGGGGCTGCAGCGGGTGCCGGAGGCCCGGGCAGGCAAGAACCGGGTGCACGTCGACTTCGGAGGTGACGATCGCGAGGCCGAGGTGAAACGGCTGGTGGAGCTGGGGGCGAAGGAGGTGGCGGAGCACGAGGTGCCGGGCCTGGAGTGGACGGTGCTGGTCGATCCGGAGGGCAACGAGTTCTGCGTGTCGGCGGGGGTGCACTGAGCGGGCTGCTGCCCGCGGTAGCGGGTAGAAAGGCGGCATGAGCGCTCGCGTACTGCTGCCGTGGATCGACATCGACGTGCCGGAGGGGCTCAGCGCCGCGTACTACGACGGCGTCGACGCCCCGCCGGCCGATCTCGGCGACGTCGAGTTCTACGTGCTGCCCTACGACCGCGGGCCGGAGCCTCCGAAGCTGATCAAGGACCTGCCGTCGCTGCGGGTGGTGCAGTCGCTGTCGGCCGGGGTCGAGACGCTCGTGCCGCTGCTGCCCGAGGGCGTGCGCCTCACCAACGGGCGCGGGCTGCACGACCTGAGCGTCGCCGAGCACGCCCTCGCGCTCGTCCACGCGGCGCAACGGGACCTGCCGCGCTGGTTCGCGCAGCAGACGCGCGGCGAGTGGGTCCGCGAACACACGCGCTCGCTGGCCGACAGCCGGGTCCTCCTGGTCGGGTACGGCTCGATCGGCCAGGCCGTCGAACGCCAGCTGGTCGCCGCCGAGGCCGTGGTGACGAGGGTGGCGAGCCGCCCCCGTCCGGATAAGGACGTCCACGGCGTCGCCGAACTGCCCACGCTGCTGCCCAAGGCCGACATCGTGGTGCTGGTCCTGCCCGACACCCCCGCGACGCGCGGCCTCATCGGCCCCGGCGAACTCGCCGCCCTCCCCGACGACGCCCTGGTGATCAACGTCGGCCGCGGCACGGCGATCGACACCGAAGCGCTCCTCGCCGAGACCCGCTCCGGGCGTCTCCGCGCCGGTCTCGACGTCGTGGACCCGGAACCGCTGCCCGCCGATCATCCACTGTGGACGGTGCCGGGCGTGGTCATCACCCCGCACATCGCGGGTGGGTCGGCATCGTTTTATCCGCGCGCGAAGAAGCTGGCGGCGGAGCAGCTGCGGAGGTACGTCGAGGGTGAGGAGCTGCTCAACCTCGTAGTGCAGTGACGGCCGCGGCCCACGCGGCGCGCGAGACGGTCAGCTCGCCGTGCTCCCGGGCCTTCGTGTCCCGAATGCCGACCGACCGGTCCAGCTTCACCTCGACACAGTTGGACTCAGCGCCGCTGTAGCTCGACTTGCTCCAGACCATGTTCCCCACGCCGAGGCCTCCCGGGCTATCGCGCGACCTCCCGAAGCATGGCTCGGGTGTCGTCTTCACTCAGTGCCTTGCCAGCCAGGATCTTAGCCTGTTTCCGGTAGCTGCCGACCACCTGATCTTCGTGCAGGAACGCGGTGGCATGCGAGTTCTCCAGGTGCACGATCGACGGCATGCCGGCGAACTCGTACAAGATAAATGAGCCGATCAACCCCCGGTGATAGCCGATATTCGCGGGCACGATCCGCACCGAGATGTTCGGCCGCTGCATCATAGTCAGCAGATGATCCATCTGGTCCGACATCACCTCGGCACTGCCGATTTCCTCGCGGATCGCGATTTCGCCCACCAAAGCGGTGAGCCGGACGGGATCCGGCTTCGTGAGAATCCCCTGCCGGTTCAACCGTGCGACCAGTCTGGTGTCGGCTTGCGGCAGCTCGATCTCCGAATTGGTCAGGATCGCCCGCGCGTAGTCCGGTGTCTGCAGGAGGCCCGGCACGATCGCGAGCTCCCAGTTCGTGATGCGGGTGGCGGTGCGCTCGTACTCCACGATCCCGCTCAGCGCGGGCGGCAGATCGGACGGGTTGGAGTCCAGCCAGTTGTCGTCGCGGGCGTGCCTGGCCAGGCGCATCATGCGGTCGTACGTCACGTCGTCGACCCGCAGCGCGCCCAGCAACCTCGCCACGTCCTCCGGCTGCGGCACCCGCTGTCCCTTTTCCCACGCCGACAGCAACTGCGGCAAAATCCGGACCATCCGGGCGAGTTCGCGCAGTCCCTTTCCTCGCGCTACTCGCACTTCGCGCAGCGAAGCGGCCAATGCCCTCGAACCGGGCGAGGTGGAAGTCGGCTTCATGTCGTGATGGTACGAATGCCGTCCATTCCCCGATCGGCGGTGGGGCGTCCCATTTTCAGGACAGCACGTACACGTGCCATTCGTCGTCGACGCGATATCCGCACCGTTCGTAAACGCCCAGCGCGCGGTGCGCATTGTCGACGTCGACGTTGAGCGCGGACCGGTCGAATCCTGCCTCTTTGGCCGCCCGGAGGGTGTGCCCCAGCAACCCGGACGCGACGCCACGGCCGCGCAGCGCCGCCCGGGTTCCCACCCAGGTGGCGTAGTGCTCGCGGATGCCCGTCGCTTCGGTTTCGGACGCGTAGTGGTGGCTCAGCACGAAGGCCAGCACCTTTTCGCCGTCCAGGACGAGGAACGACAGCTCCGGGCGGAAGTCCTTCGAGCCGGTGACCAGGTGGCGCCAGGCGTCCGGCTCGTAGACCGTGCTGCCCCAGTGGCCGGCGAAGGTGTCGTTGCGGGCGTCGAGCGCGGCGAGGTCGTACTCGAAGGCGAACGGCACCGCCTCGAAGCCGTCCGGCAGCGGGGGCTGCGGCGGCAGGTCGGCCAGGCCGACGCGCATGTTGACCATCGTCCGGCCGTGCGTGTAACCCGCGCGGGTGAGGACGTCGGCGATCCAGCGTTCGTTCTGGTGACTGCCGTGGTGCAGTTCGAGGGGCGCGCCCGGGAAGGCGCGCTCGTGCACCTCGCGGCTCGTGCGCGCGAACCACTCGATCAGGTGACTGCCGAGGGCGTCGGTGCGGTGCTCCGGGTGCACGATCGACTGGAGCCGGATCATGTGCACGGGATCGGCGGCGTCGCGGCGGCGGACCAGGCCGTAGCCCACGAGCCGGTCGCCCGCCCAGGCGCCGACGGTGGCGCGGAGCAGGTCGACGTTGGGGGCGTCCAGCTCGTCGCGGAGGTCTTCCGCGCTGAAGTGTTCACCCGTCCGGTCGACGTCTCCGGCGGCCGCGTACAGCCGGGCGAGGGCGGGAGCGTCGTCGAGGGCCAACGGGCGCCAGATCAGGTCCATCCCGGGAGGCTAAGCCGGGCGGCGGCGCCCATGCACGCCGATTACCGTCCGGACGTAAGCCCGCGGGCACCGCCGCGAGCCGGCCCCGCTCACCCGCCGCCCGGTCCTGCCGTGGCTGCCCGGCCGGACCGGCCCGATCGGCAAAGTACGCTCGGGACGTGCTGGTGCTCCTCCCTCCTTCCGAAACCAAGGCCGACGGCGGCCGCGGCGGCCCCCTCGACCTCGGCGAGCTGTCGTTCCCCAAGCTGAATCCGACGCGCGCGAAGCTCGTCGACGCGCTGGCCGAGCTGGCCGCCGACGTCCCGGCCAGCATCGCGGCCCTGGGCCTCACCGAGCGGCAGGCGGGCGAGGTGGCGCGCAACGCGGAGCTGTGGACGTCCCCGACGATGCCGGCGCTGCGCCGCTACACCGGCGTGCTGTACGACGCCCTGGACGTGAAGAGCTTCACGAAGGCGGGACTGGAGAAGGCCCACCGCCGCTTGGCGGTGACATCATCGCTGTTCGGCGTGGTGTCGGCCACCGACCCGATCCCGGCATACCGCCTCTCGGGCGGCAACTCGCTGCCGGCGCTGGGCACGGTCCGCGGGCTGTGGAAGCCGGTCCTCGAGCCGGTGCTGCAGGAGGTCGAGGGCCTGGTGGTGGACCTGCGCTCGGGCACGTACTCGGCGTTCGCCAAGCTGCGCCCGGACGCGGTAACGGTCCGAGTGGTGACGGAGAACGCCCGCGGCGAGCGCGTGACGGTGAGCCACTTCAACAAGGCGTACAAGGGCCGCTTGGCCCACGTACTGGCGGCCACCCGCGCCGAGCCGTCCACTGTGGACCAGCTGGCGAAGGTGATCACCAAGGCCGGGCTCCTGGTCGACCGCACCGGCGACAATGCGCTGGAGCTGATCACCGAAGGCTGACGGCACGGCCGAAGCCGCCACCGCGCCGTCGCGCCGTCGCGCCGTCGCGCTCGCCTAAGGTGCCGCCGCCCCGCGCCACCGCCGATGCCGCAGCCCTCCCCGCCACCGCCACGACCGACCTCACGGTCGCCGAAGCCGCTACCACCCCCGCCACCACCGAAGCCGCCGCCCCCGCTACCCCGGAGCGACCGCCCTCGCCGCCACCGCGCTCCCGCCCATTGGTCGGTGCCATGGGAGCCGAGCCAGTCACTCGCGCCGTCGAGGATCTTCAGCAACCTCGGCAAATCCGCCTCCGTCGCCGTGCGGAGGCGATATCCGCTCAAAACCGGTCCGGGGCGAAGGGGCTCAAGTCGAAGCCCGGGTCCTCACCCACCGCGACCGCCGCCACCAGCTTTCCCGCGAACGGTGCGTTCGTCAGCCCGCCCGCGCCGAAACCCGTCGACACGACCAGGCCCGGGCGGATCAGGCCCAGCACCGGGAGCCCGTCCGGGGTGCCCGGGCGGAAGCCGACCCGGGTCTCCGCGAGGGTTGCGTCCGCGAGGCCCGGCGCCACCGCCAGCGCGTTCTCCAGCACCTCGCGCTGGCCGGCCGCCGTGACGCGGTAGTCGAAGCCCGACTCGGCCTCGCGCGTCGCGCCCGCCACTACCCGGCCGCCGGCGAACGCCAGGAGGTAGTGGCCGGTGGTCTGCGGGAGGACCACCGGCCACGCCGCCGTTTCCGTGCCCGGCAGGGCGAAGTGGCTGATCTGGCCGCGGTGCGGCGTCACCGGCAGGTCGATCCCCAGCGGCGCCAGGAGGTCCCGGCTCCACGCGCCGGCCGCGACCACGACGCTGTCCGCTTCGAGCGGGCCGTCCGGGCTCGCCACCGTGCCGTCGGCGCGGAACGCGACCTCCCCCTCGACGAACTTCGCGCCCCGGCGCTCGGCGGCCGCCAGCAGGGCGCGGCGCAGCAGATGCCCGTCGACGCGGCCGGCGCCCGCCAGGTGCACCGCGCCGAGCCCCGGCGCCAGCGCGGGGAACAGCTCGCGCGCCTGCGCCGGGTCGAGGCGCCGGACCTCGCCGATCTCGGGGGCGTCCGCCGCCCGCGACGTCAGGCGCTCGTGCGCTTGCGCCAGCTCCGCGTCGTCGGCCGAGACCACCATTCCGCCGACCACCTCGAACGACGAACCTTCGAGTTCCGCGGTGAACTCCCGGTAGTACCGGCCGGCGGCCGCCGCCAGCGGGTACAGCGCGTCCTCCCAGCGCGACGTCCAAGGACTGACGATGCCGGCGCCGGCTTCGGTCGCCGTCCCCGGGCGCGCCGCGTCCGCCACGACCACTTCCGCGCCGAGGCCCGCCAGGTGCCAGGCCGTCGCCGCGCCGCCGATTCCGCTGTCGATCACGAGCACTCGCATGGTCCCCACCCTGCCCGATTTTGCCGCGCCCGGGCCAACGGGCTAACCCACGCCGGCGCGCGGCCGGTCGTATGCTGCGCGCCATGCCGAGCCGTGCCGAGCGGTATTTCGCCCATCTCGACACCCTGACGGGGTCCGCCGCGCCCCGGCTGCAGCCCATCCCCACGACGCAGCCCGGGCTCGACGACGTCATCGCGTTCGTCTACGCCGACGAGCCCGAACCGCGCTACCTGACCGGCGCGACCTACGGCCTTTCCCTGGCCGACCACCCGGACTGGCACGGCGTGCGACCGGAGCTGTGGATCAGCGTCCGGTCCGACGACCCGATCTGGGCGCTGGCCATCGGTTACCTGGCCGAGCAGCTGCGCGGGCGGTGCCCGTTCGTCTACGGCGACACTATCGACTTCGGCCAGCCGATCGCCCCGGAGTCGTCGATGACGGCGTTCGCCATTTCGACGCCGTCCGGCCTCGACGCCCACCAGTACACGCTGATCGACATCGGCGGCGCGCCGATCAGCATCGCGGGCTGCTACCCCGTGCACGACACCGAGCGCAAGTACATCCGCGAGCACGGCATCGACGCGTTCTGGCAGCTGGACTGGGACCTCTACGACGTCCGCCGCCCACCGGTGGTTTAGCCGCGACGCCGCACGAGCTCGCCGACCGCGGCCACGAACGCCTCGACGTCCAGGTCGTCGTCCCAGGACGCCTGCAGCAGCAACCCTTGGTAGACGGCGACGAGCACGCGGACGAGGGCCGGCGGCGCGGCGTTCTCGAACGCCTCAAGCTGCTCGTCGACACCTTGGCGGGCGAGGGCACGGATGCGGGGTTCGCGGACGGTCTCGGCCCACGCCTGCATCCCGAGGTTCCGCTGCCGCGCCGCCTCCGGGGCGGCGATGGCCCGCAGGAGGCCGAGGTAGGCGTCGAGGGGATCGCTCGCGGTCCCCAGGCCGGCCGAGCGGGTCGTGTGCCATTCCTCGACGATCGCGAGGATCACGTCCTCCTTACCGGGGAAGTACCGGTAGATCAGCCCGGCGGACAGACCGGACTCCTTGACGATGTCCTGCATCGACGTGCGGTGGAAACCGTTGCGGGCGAAGCAGCCGGCGGCGGCGTCGAGGATCTGCCGACGACGGTTCGTCAGGTGCTCCGCGCTGACCTTGGGCATTACCGGACCACCGCCCACGCGATCCGGTAGAACTCCGCGGCGGGCTCGTCCCGGCGGTAGCGGGCGGCCGCTTCCTTCGCCGACAGGTCGCCCTTCAGGTCCAGACCGCGTTCGGCCAGGTAACCGGGCACGTCGGCGGGGTGGAGACCGAACGTCCACGGCTCGCCGGCCTTCTCGACCTCCCGGTGCCACGCCGTGTCGGCGCCGAGCGTCGCACGGTCGACGTAGGTGAAGATGATCGTGCTGCCGGCCGCGACGATCATGGGCAGGTCGCGGAAGGTCGCGTCGACGGCCTGCGCGGTGAGGTAGTTCGTGACGCCCTCCCAGATGACCGCCGTGCGCCGGGCGGGGAGGTCGTCGAGGGCCACGGCAAGGCTTTCGGTGTTCAGATCGACGGGGACGTAGTGGACGTGCGGACGGTCGGCGATGTGCTGCCGCTTGACGCGCTGGGTGGCCGGGTGGTCGACCTCGTAGGTGGGCGGCATCCCGGGGACGCGGTGGGCGCGGCTGTCGTAACCGGCGCCGAGCAGGAGAACCTGTTCCGGCCGGGCTGCGGCGAGGAGATCGTCGATCAGCCGGGTGCGCGCGACGGCGGACGTGCGGGGGCCGCCCGGATAGCGGCGGTCGATGAGCCGCGCGATGCCCTGGCCGACGGGCGGCACCGCGGCGGCCCGCACGAGCCAGCGGTAGCGCGCGGACAGGAACCGGATGGCGTGGTCGTCGGCGAAGAGCCGATCGCGGCGCCGGGTCTCGAGGGCCCGGAACAGGGCGACGTGCTCGGCGGTGCGGCTGGCGGAGCGCATGCGGTCAGCATAGTGAATGAACGTTCGTTTTTCCAGCCGGCCGTCGCGCCGAAGCCGCTCAGCCCCGGTACGCGGCCACCGCGAGCTGCGCGAACGACCGGACCAGCGGCCCGCTGTCCTTCCAGGCGACGATCACGGGGCTCGGCGCCATGTCCGTGAGCGGCACCACGACCAGTTCGCCCGGCGGCCGGTGCCCGAGGGGCATCAGCCCGACGGTGCCGTTCCAGAGCACGGCCTGCAGGCATTCCTGGACCGCCCGCACGACCGGCCCTTCGCGGGGTTCGCCGCCGTGCCAGTAGGCCTGCCAGAGCGGATCGGTGCCGTCCGGGAAGCGGAACCAGCGCCGTCCGGCGAGGTCGGCGAGCGTGACGTGGGCACGGCCGGCCAGCGGGTCGTCCGCCCGCAGCACCGCGCCCACCGGGTCGGCGCGCAGTTCGTGCACCGCCAGGCCGGTCTCGTCGAAGGGCCCGCGGGTGAGCGCGACGTCGACCACTCCGGCGCGCAGCCCGCACGTCGGATCGGTGAGGTCGGCGTCGCGGACCCGGACCTCGACGTCCGGGTGCTGCCGCCGGTAGGCGTCGGCGAGCCGGGTAGCGGCCGGGTCGGCGCTGTCGCCGAGGATGCCGACGGTGAGGCTCGGCGCGCCCGCCGCCGTGGCGACGCGCACGCGAGCCTGGTCGGCCTGGTCGAGCAGCGCCCGCGCCTCGGCCAACAGCGCCGTCCCCGCCGGGGTGAGCGTGACGCCCGCGGCGGACCGCACCAGCAGGACGGCGCCGACGTCGGTTTCCAGCTGCTTGATCGCCCGGCTCAGCGGCGGCTGGCTCATGTGCAGCCGCGCCGCGGCCCGGCCGAAGTGGAGTTCCTCGGCGACAACTACGAATCTCCTAATGCGCTCTAGATCGAACGCTGACCTGCGGTTATCTGCCATAGTTACTCCAAGCCTTGTCGCAGCCTGCCCACGCTGGCAAAGAGCGATCACCAAAGCGGGCAGGCATTGCCGTCCCTGTCCATCCTGCCGTGCGTCGGCATAGGCCGCCCCCTGTGTCCTGTTCGAGTGCCGGGCGGCTGCTTTCGGCTGGAAAGTCGAGGAGCCGCCCGACGCTGTGTCCACATCGTCGGGCGGCTCAACTCTGGGAACTCAGATAGGGGCGCAGCTGCATCGTCGCGGGATGAGGGAAGAACGACCGCTCCACACCTTGAATTCCGCATCGCCGACGACTGCTAGATACGTCGGAGCGGTGTTCTTTAGGTCATAATTACCTTCGCTTCTTCCTCCCACGTGTCCGGATTGTGACGCCTTTTTTCGTGAGCATCGCTCGGAGGGCCACTCTCCCAATGCGGTACTTCGCCATGAGGACACGAAGCGAAGCACCGTCGTTGTACTCAGCATCGATGCCAGGGATAGGTTCTCGTTTGCCAACACCACTCGCCTTGCCAAGTTCGCTTCTTGTGCGAAGTGACACGTTCGCCATCTCCAGAATCTTGCCGACGTGAACGCGCGTCATCTGGATTGGAAGCTTGCATGTCTCGTTCATGCGCTGAGCTATGTTGGCCATAGTCATACCAGGGTCACCACTCTGATAAAGCCTGATTACTTCCACACGTATTTCCCGGCCGAACTTCTGCGCATCGTTGCGCCATCGTATTCGTCTTGGCGACCGACCCTCAGTCACTTCGATCACTCCGCCCTTGCCGTCGAATCTCTACATCGAGCATGACGAGCATTGATCGGATCGTCTCTTGCTTGCGATGGTACTTTTGGGCGAGCGAAAGAATAGAAGCGCCTTTCGCGTATTCCCACTCTATGCCCCTGATAGGCACAATAGGTTTGCTCTGATTTCCTGGTGGGGGTATGGTAATTGTGGGGTCGGACTGCAATATTCTACGAACGATGCGGTACGAAATCCCATACTTGTCAGCCAACTTCCGTATTGACATGCCAACCGCACGGTAATCGCTTTTAATTTTGTGTTCCACGTCAGGTTGTAGCTTTGGCGGCGTCTTGAGTGATTGCCCTCGCTTTCGAAATGTGACGTTTTTTGCCGTGAGTATCTTTCTAACCAAGCGTACACTGACTTCATACTTGTTCGACAACTCTTGAAGCGTTGCACCTTTGTTGTATTCATCATCGATGCCGCCAATGACGGGCAGCGGCTTGCATTTCGGTGCGCCCGAGTGACGCTCTAAACCTAATTCTGCAATCATCCTACTAATAACCGGCGCCGTGAAGCCGTACTTTGCCCTTAGTTCGCCATAGGTTGCCCCCTTGTTGTAGGCGTCGACGAAATCGGGTGGCACGGGAATCTTCCTAGTCACTCGCTCACCTCACCGTCGTCAACGATGTAAGGCCGAAGGTCCACCCCGCAAGCGTGAGCCAACGCGATAGCCCACAACTCAAGCCACGTAATTGCTTCCACTCCTCACTCAAGGCCCATATCTCATAGGGGACGCCGTCCGGCGGGATGCTTTCGCGCGAGACGTAACTCGATATGAGCTTTACCGTCTTTGCCGTCTTTCGTAGTCGAGCTTCTGGAGAACAAGTCGTATCGAGTTGTCTTTCTGCGCCGTCGTTGGCGCATTGTTCCTGTTCCAAATCAGCGTAAGACCAGGGGACGGAAGCACGATCATTTCGTAGGCGATTCCGCATTCCTCGATTGCGGCCCCCACTCGCGCGCGCCACTCGTCCGGCGTGATGCCATCTTTGTCGGCCCACTCGTGCGCCCAGACAACCCATTTACCCATGAGCAATAGCCCGGGTATCTGGTGCGCCCTTGGCACCACATCCGGGATACCGACGTCTCCGTCAGTCATTGTTGCATCCGTCGTTGCTGTTCCATTTGCCATTCTTTCCTCAGATGGAACACGACGGAATGTCCGGGCATTAACAGGACATCCGTCGCGGACTTTTCAGTGGGCACTCATTAACGCGGCATAGCCCGAATGAACCCCTGGGCGCGAAGCGCCTCCCGAGTTGCGGCCAACGTGCGACTTTCACACCCAGGGCAGGTCCGCCCCGGAATCGGACGCACCGGCCACACGGTTATGCTTTCGCGGTCGTGCCTGAGCGGAAAACGCTGAGCTTCCTCACACCTCGGAGTAAGCAGCGGTGGCCAGTCTGCACGAAGCTGCCGTACTGGGTAGCAGTGAGCTAGCCC
This sequence comes from Amycolatopsis sp. CA-126428, assembly GCF_002904335.1. GTDB lineage: Bacteria > Actinomycetota > Actinomycetes > Mycobacteriales > Pseudonocardiaceae > Amycolatopsis. The sequence goes on from NZ_PPHF01000158.1 coordinate 77,903, forward strand.
GTCAACAAATGCATGCCATTCACTGTCGAATGCTCCAGAAATGCGATCAGCTTCAACTCGGGACGGTATCGCTTGAGCAGGAATTCCCGCCATCTCGTCATCCCCTGAGTAGTTCGACCTCAGCAAGATTAGAACTCAAACTCACTATCGGGTCCACGTATAAATCCTTTAGTCAGTCTTTCTACTTCTTCGGCACTTGTTCCGCTGGCACTGTCGAGTAATTCCATAAGCATGTCGTACAATTGCCCTTCAAGAGATCCATTCGCATTCCCCCTCTCAAGCAGTGCCCAGACGATCGCGTTATTGATTTCGTCCCCATTGCAAATCTCGCCCGTGAAAAGTAGTTGGATAGCGCGAAAGTGAAATCCGTAGTCGTCAAGGTTCGGCCAGCGCTCCAGCTCTAGTCGGAAGCACGCATCAGCAAGAATTAGGCCCACCGGCATCTTCGTGTGCCCGGCATCTATGAGTTCCTCGATAGCGGAGACAGCCGGACCAAAATTGCCCGTTCTAATGCATTCGGCAATCGTCGCGAACGCGCTTGATATCGCGGCTTCGAAGCCTTGCTCCGAGGCGGTCACTCGATCACCATTATTAATCCTTACCGGGTCGTCGTCCAGGTATGGCGCATCGCGTGCTGATGAGTTCATTCTATTTCGGTTCGCTCTCGCATGGCCATTATCTCGGCACTTGCGACCCGGTTCATTTGCTCCAGCATGAGATCTTGGAGACGTGCATGATGGGCCAGATGACGAAGGCTTGGCACCACGACGCAGTGCACATCTTGTCTAACCAGCTCTTCCACCAACTCTTCAAATGCCTCGTGAGAGCCGCAATGAAACTCAAAGAAGAAGCTGACGAGGTAACGTCCGCGAGATTCTGCAAACGCTCTGACTTCTTGCTCCAGGCGAAACACTTTCTCGTCTGGTATGTCACATGGCACACGCATGTATCCGTAGGCCCTTGGCAGTTTCACCAAAAGTGGTTGCGGCTGATCGATTATTGCTGTCATGTCGTCTTCCCTGCGTGGAACTGAATTTCGCGAGTGATCCAGTCAAGCAACTGGCCTGTTCGCTAGTAAATGTCGTATGGGCGCCACTGGATACAGTTAGGGCGTTTTCGAGTCTCAAGCCACTCAAGGACAGCTGCGCGTGCGTCTAGTACTGGAATGGCAGCCGTTCGCGGAAAGACGGCTCCGGTCGTACCGTTGAATATAAGGTCAACTTCCGGCAATGGTCGCTTCGGGTTGAACGAATTAGCGATCGGCATATTCGCGTCGTCATGATCTGTATAATTCAGAGCCGCCAAGCCCATTGACGGACGGACGCTGATCCGCATCTGATGGTTAGGGTACGGACCGTCCTTGCTGCGATGATATTCGACGTCGCCAACCGCCATCGTTGTTTCCCAGTCGATGTGGTCCAGATTGAGAATTTCGTCGATCAGTCGAATCGAGGCCGAACTTCCATTTGTGACTCGGGCTACGCCAGTAGTGAGCGATGCCGTGAGGATCATGAGGTCACGTCGCCGTTCGGTCGTCAGGGCTGGTCAGGGCAGTGCTGGCCGTCGCGTCCGGGGGCGCTCCGACGTTGTGGTGCAACCGTCACGCTGCGCAGCGGGGTTGGTCTATGTCGGCGTGGGCATGCGGCATTCTCGGAGAGACATAACCGCAGGTCAGGGCACCTTTGAGGGGTGACCCGGTTCACTCCCTGGTGAGACCCAGTCGCCGTAGGTACGCTGATCACAGGACATGGCGCCGATAGCGAGGGGTATCTCCGATGAGTTCACCCAGCGGTCCGCAGCGCCGCGCCGCCGGCACTTCCGGCGGCCGGAGCTGCCAGGGGTGTGGGGGTGCGCTTGCCGCAGATAACACGGCACGCTTGTGCAGTAAGTGCCACCGCGAGCAGCGGGACCAATTGCGAACTCCTCCGGCTCAGTTGCGGAACGAATTCTTTGAGACAGACGAGTTCCGGGCCGCGTTCGCGAGTCAACATATCGGCAAAGTATTCAAGGCATACCGAAACCACCCGCGTCACCTCCAGCTTTTCGGCAAGGCGCTAAACCAAGAACTACTTGGGCGCTGGCTAGGGCTAACTCAGGCCCAGGTGAGCAAACTGGAAAACGGTAAGCCGGAGCAAAATATTGACACGCTCCGAAACTACGCTCGTATTCTCCACCTTCCGCAGCACCTGTTATGGTTTGACTTTCCCGGTCAAAGCCGCCTCAGATTGCCGCGTTCCTTGCGAACTACTGACGGCGGCGGCCCAGATTCACAGTCGAGCGGCTTGATTACCCCGCAGGCCCGTGACGCACTTCTCGTCGTCAACACCGGTATGGACACGCTCGAATTGCTTCGTCGAGTCCGCGCGTCCGCAATCGACTCCTCTACGATCGACGCTCTTAATATCACCGTTGAGCAACTGTGCTGCGATTACGCTCACGCGGACGCCCGCGAATTGATGACGGCGGGTAAGGAATGGCTCGGCAAGATGACTGAGCTTCTAAATAACCGCCTGACGCTCGCTCAACACCGCGAGATATTGACAAAAGCGGGAATGCTAGCATTGCTGGTGGGATGTCTCGAATACGATTTAGGCGACGCGCGATCGGCCGAAGCGACTCGACGCATGGCATTGGAACTCGGCAAGGAAGCCGAGGACGCCGGAATCGTCGGATGGGCACACGAAATGCTTGCGTGGTTTCATCTCACGGCAGGTAACTACCGTGCGGTCATTCCCGCCGCCGAATCCGGCGCATTGGCAGCGCCGTCCCACTCAGTGGCGGTCCAGCTCTATGGACAGCAAGCGAAGGCATTCGCTCGAATGGGTAACGTCGAGGAAGTCCATAAGGCACTCGATACGGGCAGTGCACTTTTGGGCCGCCTTCCATATCCGGACAGGCCAGAGAACCACTTCGTCGTTGATCCGGACAAGTGGGATTTCTACGCTATGGACACCTATCGAATTGTCGGCGAGGACCAGCTCGCCCAACGCAACGCCGAAGAGGTCATGCGACGGAGCGTCAACTCTGAGGGCACCCCTGTGGCTCCGATGCGCATCGCCGAAGCACAGCTCACACTTGCCGTGATCGCCGCTAGGCGTGGGGACGTCGACGAGGCCGCCGCACTGGGCATCCAAGCCCTTCAGAACGGCCGCCGCAGCCGCCCGTCCCTGCTGATGGTCTCGTCTGAGCTGGAGCACGAGCTAGACACCTACGGCGCAGGCGCGGGCGGCGACTTCCGAGAGCTGTTCGCCGACATCAAGCGCACCCAGTAGCCCGATATTCTCCCAGGGAATATCGGGCCTTCAATATTCTTTCTGTGAATATCCGTTGCGCTCGACATGCCCTCTGACCTGCGGTTATTCTCCGCTGGGATAGCATATTCACGCCTGTACATGGGCGTTTCTTGGTGCTGGCGGCTTACTTAGTGGCAACGGCTCGCAAACCGCGAGTCGAAGCCAAGAGTAAGGGTCAAAACACTGATGAAAACGACAACTCATATTGCGACGTCTACCGCATTCGTATCGATCCCCCAGGCTGCGTGGGTTCTCGGAGTCACGGAGTCTTGCGTGTGCTCGGCAATCCGTAGGGGTGTACTGCGTACGGTGCGGCGTCGCTCCCGTCTCGTCATCTCCGCCGCTGAGCTGCGGCGCGCGCTGAACGGCGGTGCGCGATGACCGGATACGACTTTCAGGAGATGGCTGTTCGGCTCGACCGGTACGCCGACGTGCCGGACGACGTGCTGAGTGAAGTGGTTGCCCGGGACGGTCTGTGTTTCTGGGCGTTCGACCGGGCCGACATGCCGGAACTGTCCGGCGACGACTCGCCGGACCGGGAGTTGGCCGCCCGCCTGTGCGCCGGGTGCCCGGTGATCGACCAGTGCCGGGAACTGGACTTGCGGACGGCCGGGCCGGACACGGTCG
>NZ_PPHF01000159.1 GCF_002904335.1 Amycolatopsis sp. CA-126428
ATCCGGCGTGTGCAACGACACCGCGAGACGAACCTGCATCTTCTCGTCCGCCAACTTACGAATCGCCGGAGCATGCCTACCCTGTTACAACAGCCAGAATCCCTTGGTTTCGCAGGTCGTACGTACAGTCAGCTCGCCACTGTGTCCCTCGCCACTCGGCTTCCGTCCTCACCTTCAAGAGTGAGCCCGATGACGGCGTGGTATCAGGTCGCCAGCGTCGCCCAGGCGGCGTTGACCGCGAAGACCCCAGAGGGCATGGGAGACAAGAGGGGAGACTGCTACCCCTGGATCCGCGGGAGCGCAGGGGTGAAATTCCCTTGCGCCACTCGACTTTAAGGAGTGGTGTTCCGCACCCGCGCCGACCTCGGCGCGGCCCGTCTGCGTTGATGCAGAGGCACGCAGTCCGCCTTAAGACGGCAATCCGTTCAGTTCAAGGCGGACAGGTCGATTGAGTCGGCCATCACGGCGTAGCCGCTGTCGTTGGGGTGGATGCGGTCGCCGCTGTCCCACGTGGGGTTGAGCCAGTTCTGGTAGTCGGGTGCGCCGGAGTTGGGGTAGTTCGGGTCGGTGTTGCGCATGATCGCGTCGAAGTCGATGATTGCGTCGAAGTGGTTGTCGGTGCGGATGAACTGGTTGACCTGGACACGGTTGGTGTCCTTGGCGTCGTCGTTGCCGAACCACCCACCTCGACGCGGGGTCACAGTGGCACCGACGACTCGTAGGCCGGCGGCGTGTGCCCGGTCGGCCAGCTGTTTGAGTCCGTCGATCAGGGTGGCGGCGTCGGTGCCCAGGTAGAGGTCGTTGGAGCCTTCGGCGATGATCACTGTTCGAGCGCCGTGGTGGCCGAGTACGTCCCGGTCGAACCGTTGTGCCCCGGTCGGACCGACTCCACCGGGGGTGATCAGGGCGTTCCCCGCGACCCCTTCGTTGACGACCGACAGCGGCGTGCCCGCGGCCTGCAACCTGCGCGAGAGCACGTCCGGCCAGGTGCTGAAGGTGTTGACAGTGGCGTGTGCTCCGTCAGCGATCGAGTCACCGAGGACGATTACGGCGCCGGTGGTGTGGCCACCAGCCACCTCGATGCTGGATACCCAGGCCACGTTGATCCCGCGGCCCGGATACGGGCCGGGATCACCTGTGTGGTCCCCGGCGCCGCCGCCGAAGTCGGTGCAGTATTCACCGATCAGCCCGAGTTGGTGGTTGGGGTACTCGGTGACGGATCCGGCGGTGTATACGCTGACCGCGAGTTGCTCGCCCGCAGTGACCGGCATGGGTACCGGGTCGCTGAACACCTCGCCGCCGGCCGGGATCGTGACCACGGATTGGCCGCCGACAGTGACCTCGTGCAGGGTGGCGAGGACGATGGTGCTGTCGGTGTCGCGTTGCGCGACGGTGACCCGGTTGAACGTGGTGGGCGTGCGGACGAACTGGTTGGTCAGCCGGATGCGGATCTGTGTGCCGTCCGCGCTGACGCGTTCGGCGTTGCGGCAGCTGAAGTTCGAGGCGTTCAGCGGCATCGCCTCGTGCATGGCAGTGCCCCAGGCCGCGATCCACTTGGTGTCGGTGGTTCCCGAGGATGCCGACCCGGCCGCGCACGCCACGGCGGTCAACGCAGCCAGGCTGACGCCGATACTTCTGCCCCACGGGTTCAACAGCTGCTCCCAATTCGTAACGGTATAGTTGTGGTTCGTTCGGGTTCACCGCTGATGCGCAAGCACTTTTGGTGAACGAAAGCGCGGCGTGATCAACAACACTGGGCTTACCGCCGCCGGTGGGCACATCGGATCCAACGAATGGCGGCGATCCTGACCGCTTGCTCATCAACGTCGCTGTGGCGGCAAAGCCGTACGCGTCGCGTGTGAGCCACCCTCAGTCTGGGCTGGCCCACAGGTCTAAGGGGTCACGCTACGGCGACCCTTGTCGCTGTTCAGTTCATGTCGGGTGGACCATGGGTGGTGTCGTCGTGGGCACGACGACACCACCCAGTGTCCCGACTATTGACCGAGGTCTGTCCACGGACCCTGAAGGTTGCCGCTCTGGACGCGGCATTGCCCTGTCTGGACGATTCCGATGCGGTTGCCGGCCAAGTCGAAGGCGGTTGTTCTGTCGGACTCGGCGAGCCAGCCGAGACTGGGGAGAGCGTCGTCTTTGACCCAAACTTCCTTGTTGGTCCGGAGGACACCGATTCGGGTGCCGTCGAGGCGGACTGTGGTGACCGTACCTCGCTGGGTGTCCCACGGGGTGGTCCAGCCGCCTTGGAGGTCGCCGTCCTTGACGTAAACGTTTCCGTTCTTGACGGCGGCGAAGCGTTGGCCGGAGAGTGCGAAGTCAGTGGTTGCGTCGATCTCGGCGAGCCAGCCGAGATCGGGGAGAGTGTCGTCTTTGACCCAGACTTCGCTGTTGGTCAGGAGAACGCCGATTCGGGTGCTGTCGACGTGAACTGTGGTGACCGTACCTCGTCGGGTGTCCCATGGGGTGGTCCAGCTGCCTTGGAGGTTGCCGTCCTTGATGTAGACGGTTCCGTTGTTGACGGCGGCGAGGCGTTGGCCGGAAAGGTCGAAGTCGGTGATATCGGTGGATTCATGGAGCCAGCCCAGGGTGGGTAGCGCGTCGTCCTTGACCCAGAGGTCGCCGTTGGCCAGGAGAACACCGACGCGGGTGCCGTCGACCCGGATCTTGGTCACTGCGTTGTTGTGGCCGTCCCACTGCAGGCTCCAGGCGCCGTCACCGTCTTTGAGGTAGGCGGAGCCGTTCTGCAGCCGCGCCACCCGGGTACCGGTCAGCGCGATGTCCGTGGCGTAGGTGATCTGCCGGACCCAGTCCGCGAGATCGTCGACGCGGGTTTCGCTGCTGCCCTGCCGGGTCTCCGTCACGGTCGTGCACCCGTGTTGCCAGGAGATGCTGCTGATCGCCAGGAGCTGAGGCTGGCCGCCGGTCTCGGTGAAGGCCGGGCCGCCGGCGTCGCCCTTGCAGGTATCGACTCCGTTGTCGCCAGTAACGGCCAGCGTGGTCGCAGCGGTGGAGGCGACCGAGAACGTGGCTGTCCGCAGCTGGTCGGGCACCCACTCGGTGGCAGTGCGGCCGTAGCCGGCAACTCGCAGGCTCGCTCCGACGGCGGGGAGCGTAGCGCCCAAGGCGATGGGCGTGACGTCTGAGACGAGCGCGTCCAGTTGTGCCAGAGCGAGGTCGCGGTCGGTGCGGACGACGAGGTTGGTCACACGGGCAACGTGACCGGAGGTGCCGGTTAGGTTCGTCCGCCCCACGGTGACCGTCGTAGCCCTGGCCGGGGCGTCACCCTGGGGATTCTCCGGGAAGCAGCTGGCCGCAGTGATGACCCACTCTTGACTGAGCAGCGCACCGGTGCAGGCCCGACCGTCCATGGCGATCTTGGCGACAAAGCCGTAGTTCCCGTCCACAGCGGGGACACCACCGGAAATGGCGTCAGCGGGAACAACCATGAGCAGTGTGGTGGCAAGAATGGTTGCCGTCACGAGAACGGATCTGGGTGGCCGGAGATGACGCATAAGAAGTTGACCCCTCATTGGTGGGACGGCCGTTAACAGCCCCATTGATTCCGCAGACACAGCGAGCTTGAGTAAATTGCCCTTACGACGACGTATCCAATTGCAGCAACGTCGTTGCGTCGCCGGATGGAGTGGTTGCGACTCCGACTTCGGTGTCGAAATGGGGGTCGACGTCCACCGTCGTGTGGGCACCGGCGTTGGTGGTCAACTGGGCTTTGAGCTTGTGACCGGCGGTCGTGGAGGTGCCGTCGCCGCGGACCGCGAAGACGTTTGGAATCTTCAGCGTCAGGTGGCCGACCGCGGCGGTCGCCGCGAAACACAGCCTTCCGGTGTGCGCCGAGCCGATCGAGTCGCTGCTGCGGACGATGATCAGTCCTGGCGCCTCTCCGGTAGGGCAAGGTTTGTAGAGAATGTGCCCGTCGCCACTGATCAGCTGCACTTGGTCGCTGGCCAAGATGGCGTCAGCCCCTGGATAGCGGTAGTCCTCCACGGTGGATGGCTGCTCGTCCGCGGCTGAGGCGGTACTGCCGGCCGGGACGGCGGCGATGCTCACCACGATCGCGGCGGCCGCTGCGACTGCCGCGGTGTCGAGAAATGTCCGGTACAACCGGCGCATGACTCCCCCTCAAAAACGGTTAAATCCGACGTTTAAACCAAAGTGGACATCGATGCTGGACCGATGCCCGCAGCGCGAGACTAGGCATCCGAACTCGCCTCGATCCCCGTGATTTCGGTCACCTCTTAATGGCGGTTGACCGGTTTGAGATCGCCCGGTAAGAGTTCGAATGCGCGTTTTGCGTCGGGGCGGAACCTGCGCACCGGTCGACCGAGGGGGACTCAGATGCGTGCGGCAAAATCCCGATTTCGTGCTGCCCTGGTAACGACGATGACGATGGTTCTGGTCGCTGGGGTCGTGACCACGCCGTCCGCCTCCGCGGCCACTTCGGAAGGCCGCCCGGCCCTGACGCAGTCCGCGTCCGCTGCCGGTTCGGACCGGGCGAAAGTGGCACTGCTGTGGAAAGTCGGGGGTCCGGCCACCAAACGCGACGCTGCGCTGGCATTGGCCGGCACGGACGCGGACATCACCCGGTTCCTGACCACCCTGAAGGATCCGGATGCCTCGATCGACCGAACTGTGCAGGTCAGCCGGATGATGTCAGCCGGTGGCGTAGCGACGCGGTCAGCGGGTCAGCAGGCCTTGGACGCCGGCACCGACGACGCGCTCAAGGCGTTCCTGGACACCGGTTGGGAGACGCCGCACGGGATCGACGTCACCATCCGGGTCAGTCAGGTCATGTCGGCTGGTGGCGACCAGGTGAAGAAGGCCGGTCAGCAGGCGCTGGATGCGGGCACGCAGGAGGCGCTGCAGACGTTCCTCGATTCGGGGTGGCAGGTCCCGTTCGAGATCGATCAGACGATCAAGGTGAGCCGCGCGAGGTCCGGCGGCGGCCCGGAGGTCAAGAGGGCCGGGCAGCAGGCGCTCGATGCCGGGACGTTGGATGCGCTGAACCAGTTCCTGGCCGTCGATCTCCCCGTTGCGCAGGCACGTGACGCCGAAACGGACTCGATCAGTCAACTGGTCGCCACGGCCAAAGCGGCTTCGGAGCAAGCGGCGACGCAGACGCAGCAGGCGAAAGACGAGTCGGATCGGGCCGTGACCGGAGCCGCTGCGGCGCAGAAGGCGTCGCAGGAAGCCAAAGACGCGGCCACGGCGGCGCAGGGCAACGCCGGCGAGGCAACTGACGCGGCGAACCGGGCCGCCTACGCGGCGGATCAGGCGTCGATCACCGCGCGGCAGGCGATCGGTGCTGCCAACGCCGCTACCGCCGCCGCGCACACCGCGGCGATCGCGGCGTCCCGGGCTGCGGCGGCCGCGTCGCAGGCCGGACGGGCGGCATCGCGGGCCTACGACGCGGCGGCAGCGGCCTTGGGTGACAAGACGAAGGCCGGTGATGCCAACGCAGCGGCGCAGACGGCCCGAGACGCCGCATTGAGCGCGTCGACCGCCGCGGATGCGGCGCGGTCGGCGCGGACAGCATCGCAAAGCGCGCGGACGGCCGGGGACGCGGCGACGGATGCCGCGAACCAGTCGCGGACCGCGGCGCAGGCTGCGACCGACGCGGCGAACGCCTCCGCGGCCGCCGGCGCCGATGCCCGCCAGGCCCAGGCCGCCGCCGCGCGGGCTCGGGCGCAGGCGGGGCGGGCGGTGGCCGCGGCTCAGGCCAGTCGCTCGTGGGCGGATCAGGCCAGCACCGCCGCCGGTCAGGCCGCCGATGCCGCGGACGCCGCAGCGGCCAATGCCAACACCGCGGCTGATGCCGCCGCCGCGGCGGCGGTGTTCGCCGGGAACGCGGCGGAGGCGGCGCAGAAGGCCACCGACCACGCGAACGCCGCGACGGCCGCGGCGAACACGGCCGTGACGGCGGCGCAGCAGGCGGGGCAGATCGCGCAGGTCGCCCGTCAGGCCGACGACGACCGGATCGCGCTGGCCGGGCAGCAGGCCGACGACGCAGCACTCGACGCGGCCGCGGCCTACGCCACCCGGCCGGTCCCGCCGCGCTGGGACCTCGACCAGGCCAGCACCTGGGACACCGAAACCAACCGCCTCATCGCCGAAGCCACCGCTCCGGGCGCCGCGCGCGCCACGATCGTCAGCGATGCACGCAAGGTCGCGTTGAAGCTGGCCGACACCGGTGGCCCGTGGACCAAGGCGGCGTCGCTGACCGCGGTCGCGGCCAGCGACGATGAAGCTGCCGACTTCATCACCACCGGCCTGACCACGGCCGCGGGACAGGACGACCGCGTCATCCTCGCCGAACTGTCCGACACCGGCACGCCCGGTTTCAAGACGGCTGCTGCAGCGGCTTTGGCCGGTACGGACGCCGACGTGCGGAACCTCTTGCGCAGTCGCGACTACCCGGGCCGGCTGCAGGACGACACCCTCCAGGTCAGCCAGATCATGTCCGCCGCCAGAGCAGCCGGCCGGACCGTGGTCGTCCAGCACGGGCAAAACGCTCTGGACGCCGGAACCGATCAGGCACTGCGGGAGTTCCTCGACACCGACCAGTACATCGCATTGCAGAACGACGATCTGGTCAAGGTCGCCCAGGTGCAGTCGGCCGCCCGCGCTGCGGGGTTCCGCGAGGTCGTCGCCGGTGCGCAAGCGGCGCTGGACGGACCACCGACGCTGGCACATGCGTTCCTGACCGTGGGCCAGTACACCGCTGCCCGGCACGACCAGAACACCGCCGCGCACAACGCCGCCATCGACAGCCTGCTCGCCGAGGCCACCAGCGCCGCCGCCTCCGCCACCCACGACGCAGACGAAGCCCAGGCCGCCGCAGCCCGTGCCCGCGACGCCGCCGGCCAAGCGGCAGCGTGGGCCGAACAGGCAGCCACCGCAGCAGCGCAGGCCGCCGACGCCGCCCAGCAAGCCCAAGACGCTGCCAACCGCGCCGCCACCTCCGCCCAGCAAGCGCAAGCATCGGCCAACACAGCCGCCGCTGCAGCCGCCTCCGCGACCGCCGCCGCAGACAAAGCCGGCCGCTCCGCCGCGTGGGCCTCCCACTCGGCGACGGAAGCCGCAGGTTACGCGCGTGACGCTGCGACCTCCGCGCACAGCGCCTACAACGACGCTCTCAGTGCCGGCAAGAGTGCCAAAGAAGCAGCCGACGCAGCACACGCAGCCTGGGACGCGGTCGCCACAAAGGTCGAGACTGAGAAACAACAGGTCGTCGAACAGCGCAAGCAAGCATGCAAATCCGAACTACGACCCGCGGCGGCGCGCTCGTACTACAGCGACGAAGACTGCATCCTGCTGATCACCGGCACCCCGGCCCAGAAGGACCGCATCCTGCACGAACTGCAGGACCTCTGCCGCCAGTACAACCCCAAAGGCAGTTGGGACACCAACAACTGCCCTGCAGCCGTACAACCTCTTCAACCCCAGCTACCAGGCCCAGAACCTCTACTCCAGTCCGACCAACGACAGCTCAGACCCAGTCAAGGAGATCTTCCTGTTCATCGGCTTCAGCCTGCTCACCGCCGCCTGCGACGGCATCTGCGACGTACTCGCACTGCTCGGAGGTGCAGGTGCCGAGCTCGGCGGGTTGGAGGCTCTCGCAGAGTCGGCCGAGCTGGCCGAGGCGATGGCCAACGGAAAAAGCGCCTTCGACGTACTCCGGGTCGAGGTCAACGCCGAACTCGGCCGGGCCGAAGAGCTGGCGCGAGAAGCCAGCGCCGACGCGGCAAAGCTCACACAGGAAGGGTACGACCTTACGAACGTCGTACCGTGTGGAACAAACAGCTTCCCGGGTGACACGCCGGTACTTATGGCCGACGGCAGCGGCAAGCCCATCGAGGACATCGCACCGGGTGATCGCGTCATGAACGCCGAGCCGGGCGCCTTCGCCGTCGAGCGGCACACCGTGACCGCGGTGCACGTCACCGGCGACGACCGCGACTTCGACGACCTCACGATCGCTACTCCGACCGGTCCGCATACTGTTACGACGACGGCACATCATCCGTTCTGGAACGAGAAGCCGCACGTCTGGACGACCGCGGCGGCGCTTAAGCCCGGCGACGAGCTCGCCACGCCAGGGAACGGACGGGCGGCGGTCACCGCGAACCGCGGCTACACGGCGGCCTTGCGGACCTATAACCTCAGCGTCGAGGGCGTCCATACTTATTACGTCCTCGCGGGCAAAACTCCACTGTTGGTGCACAACACCGTACCCTGCCCTGCAGGAGCCGGCGAAGTTTGGCACGAGGGCACCTTCACTTCGTACGAGGACAGCTTCGAATACCACTACAACAAACACGGCCTGCCGCAGCACGTCACACCCGAACAGTACTTCCAGGATGCGAAGGCGTGGGCGGAGCAACTGGCACAACCGGCTGGGAAGCGTGGCCTGAACGCCAAGCGCACACCTTTTGGTGACGGTGAATACGGGGTCAAGTACTGGGATCCCACCAGCGGCAAGGGCGGGATCATTGCACCCGACGGCAAGGTTGTATCATTCTGGTACCTAACTGAATGACTTCAAGGGGAGAATCGATGCTGAGTTTCGAAGATGCTTATACGCTGTGGAGATGGCTCCCGTTCCCCCGCACGACCAAGAACGAAGGGCTGATCGACACGCACGGCGACCTGGCCGTTGCCGACGAGTATGTGACCACGGTGATCCGTTTCGTCGAGCGCGGAATTTTCCAGCTCGCACCCGTAGACGTGCTCACAATGCTGGAAACGATCATGCGCCGGATCAGTGAGCTACAGCCAGCTGTAACTGACGAAGAACGGGCGGTCGCGGAGATGCAACACGCATACGCTGCGCTGCTGCATCTCGTCTATTCCGGCTTCCTCGACCGGGCACCTGTGTCACACGCGCCCGGTGAAACGGACGTAAACTGACGACCGACCGACGCGTTTTTCCCTCTGTCTGAATCAGCCCTAGTAGATTGTCGCAACCAGACCTTGGGGTATAGGTGGCGGAGTTTGATGCGTGCGTCTACGGTGGTGAACTGCCGCGTTGGGTGCATTTCGAATCGGCGCGCCAATCGGCCCCGCAGCTACCCGGCGTGTACCTGGCCCGCGAAGGCACCGACAGCGATCTCGTCCACGTCGGCATGGCCGGCGAACGCCGCGGACAAGGTATCCGCGGCCGTCTCACCACTTACGCGCGTGGCAAAGCGCTCGCCAGCGGTCTTGGCGAGGCCGTTCTCGACCGCGCGCTCGCGGACTCGCAGTGGCTCCGGGCTCGACTTCGCGAAGCCAAAACCGGCCATGCGCGTCGCGCGACACAGTGGGGCGTGCTCGCCTTCGAACGAGCCGATCTACACATCTCCTGGACCGTTACGCCCGACAGAACAGCGGCAAACGCCCTTGAACGACAGATCATCTCCGCGCTCAAGGAGTACACGCTTTGGAACCGGCTCAGATGATGTCTGAACCGGGCCGAACTCCGCCTCATCGCGAGTGAAGGGCTCCGCCGCGATCACATCGTCCGCCTAGCTTCGCCTACCTAGACAGCATCAAGATCAAAAACCGCCTGGATGTTGGCTGCGACCTGCACTACTGCTTCAGCCGGATTCGGGATCGCCGCTAGCCGCCGACCTCGCGGACCATCAAGCACCGGACTGCGGTCTGCGAGCACCGATCGACCTGCGTACGCGGGAGCGCTCAAGAATCTCACGAATGACCGGGTGCAAGACCAGGGCCAGCCGTTCAGCTAGCGATGCAGGTCGACCCGCGCCTCGCGCCGCCGTCGTGGCAGAAGTCAGCGGTCAAGCCACGGAGCGAGCAGCTTCTCCAGATCAGCGTCCGACAGCGACCGCGGCCCGCCGTGGAACTCGTGCCACCGCGCCGCGTCACACGCCGCGGTGTACTCGACCTCGAACGCCCGCATCAGCACGTACATGAACGTCACTGAGCTGAACCGCTCACCGAGCAGGGTCCGCGCCTCGCGGGCGACGTCCGTCGCACCGGTGAAATCAGCGAGCCGAAGCTCCTCCGCAGCCGGATCCAACAGGCTGGGGGCATACATCACGAAAAACACTCCATCATCGAACGAACAAACTCAGCCTTCAGCGGCCAGCTGACCACAAGCCGCGGCGATCTCCTGGCCCCGGGTATCCCGG
>NZ_PPHF01000016.1 GCF_002904335.1 Amycolatopsis sp. CA-126428
GACGCTTCCGCGGCGCACCGAGTTGGTCCGGCGGAGTCGGTGGACCAGCTGGCTACGGCCGAGTCCGGGTGGGCGAGCCGTGCCGAGACTCCCGCGGCGCACCGAGCCCCTCCGGCCGAGCAGGCCTCGTTCGCCGAAGCGGCGAGCCGGCCCAACCGAGCCGAAACCCACGCCGCCGATCCCACCCTCCGTCCCGCGGCGGCCCCCGTCGGCGGCTGGGACACCCCGGCCGATCGCACACGGCAAGCCGCCGAAAGCGCTCTCAAGCCGCCCGCCGCGCGGAACCTCACCGATGCCGGCCTGCCCACCCGGCGACCCGGGGCGCAGCTCGCTCCCGGCGCCGTCGTTCCTCGCGCGCGCGAACAGGCCGGCGGGACCTTCCGCGACGCCGCCGCCGTGCGCAGCAGTCTTTCGCGGCACTACCAAGGCATGCGCGCCGCCCGGATGGAAAGCGCCGCGCGTGCCGAACAATCCGGAAAGGACGAAGTGGATCCGCGATGACGGAACTGCACCCCCGGCGCTCCGCCACCCAGCAGGCGGCCCGCTCCCTCAGCGGGACGCTCCCCGCGCCGCCCGAACGGTCCGCGACGCTGAACTGGCTGGTCCACGGGTTCGTCCAGGACGTCTCGGGGGTCGCGCACGCCGTGCTCGTCTCCGCCGACGGCCTGCTCGTGGCGGCCGACGACACCCTGCCCCGGGAACGCGGCGACCAGCTCGCGGCCATCGCGGCCGGCCTGTCCAGCCTGTCCCTCGGCACCGCCGAGCTGTTCACCGCCGGCCGCGTCGTGCAGTCGGTGATCGAGATGGAGCAGGGGTTCCTGCTGCTGATGAGCGTCGGCGACGGCTCGAACCTCGTCGTGCTCGCCTCGACCGGCTGCGACATCGGGCTGGTCGGCTACGAGATGACGATGCTGGTCGAGCGGGTGGGGCAGAAGGTCGACGTGCCCGCGCGCGAGATACCGGTGGCCCAGGACCACCGGTGACCGACGATCCGCCCGGGGACGAGCCGCGCCGCAGCCCGGCGCTGGCCCGCCCCTACGCGTGGACCGACGGCCGGACCGCCCCGGCCGTCGAAATCGCCGTCGAAGCCCTGGTCGAGACCACCGCCGACGGCCGGGCCGAGGCCGTCTACCAGACGTCGAGCGCGCTGGCGGAGGTCCTCGAGCTGTGCGTCCGGCCGCGGTCGCTGATGGAGATCGCCGCCCTGCTGGCCCTGCCGCTCGGCGTGGTCCGCGTGCTCGTGTCGGACCTGATGCAGGACTACCTGGTGATCGTCCGCGACACGCTGTCGGACACGGCCACCTGGGACGAGCGCCACGACCTGATGGAACGCGTGCTGCACGGGCTGCGCGACCTGTAGAGAGGACTTCGCCATGGAGCATTTCGCGCTGGGGCACTGGCTGCTCGTGCTCGCGTACCTGACGTCGGTGGTCGGCTGCGCGCTGGGGCTGGCGTGCGCGGTCCAAGCCCGCCACGCGGCCGATCCCCGCCACCGCGTGCGGTGGCTGGTGCTGGCCGCCGTGTCGATCGGCGGCGTCGGCATCTGGCTGATGCACTTCGTGGCCATGCTCGGCTTCAGCACCCCGGGGATGCCGGTCCGCTACGACATCTTCCGCACGGTCCTGTCGGCGATCCTGTCGGTGGCGGCGGTGTTCGCGGGGCTCGTGGTGGTGGGCGGCCGCGCGAAGTTCGGCTGGTGGCGCCTGGCCCTCGGCGGTGTCATCACCGGCCTGGCGGTGAATGTCATGCACTACACGGGGATGTCGGCGCTGCGGGTGAAGGGCGACTTCGGCTACGACGGCGGCCTGGTGGCCCTCTCGGTGGTGATCGCGGTGGTGGCGGCGACCGCCGCGCTGTGGTTCGCCGTCTTCCTCGACCGCCTTTCGCTGCGGCTGCTGGCCGGCTTCGTGATGGGCGCGGCGGTGACGGGCATGCACTACACGGGCATGGCGGCGGTCCGGATGACGATGGACATGAGCGCCCCGGACCCGGCGGGCGCGGAGGTGTTCTCCTTCCTGTTCCCGGTCTTCGTGCTGGCGGCGATCGCGATGGCCGTGCCGCTGTGCGCGGTCCTGATGGCGCCGGCGGTCCCGGCGGAGACCGCCGAGACCGCCGTGGAAGACGCCGTCACGGTGTGAGCCGGCCCGCGGAGAACGTCCGCGGGCCGGCGATCTCACCTCCTCACAGGCTGCACAGCAGCGAGCAGGCCTTGGCCGACGACCAGTCCGTTGTGGACGGAGGTGTGCCCGGCGGGACGTTCACCGGTACGTAGGTCACCTTCGCCTTGTTGGTGATCGGGAACAGGTTCAGCAGCGCGTACGTGGCGCAGTACACCTGCTTCGTCTGGCCCGCCGCCAGTGCGAACGGCCCCGTCTGGCAGGTCGGCTCCACGGTGTCCACGACCTGCGCGGACGTGATCCCCACCGGACCCTGGTTCGTCACCGTGATCCGCCAGTACGCCGACGCCGCGAGCACCCCGAGCAGGCCCACCGGGGCCTGTTTCGCCCACGGACCGGCGCCGCCCGGGCCGCACTGGGCCGGGTGGATCGCCGTGCAGATCTCCTTTTCCACGGTCACCTTCGGGGTGCACGACGCGCCGGGAGCGACCGGGAGCGTCACCGTGTTGGAGCTGAACGAACCCGTCGAATCCGTGCCCGTCGCCGTGTTCGCCACCGACGTCACCGTGCAGTCCGCCGAGATCGTCGTGCGGAAGCACACCTGGGGTGCGTCGCCGGCGAAGTCGACCACCAGCGAACCGCTGAAGCCCGCCGCGCTGTGCAGCACCAGGGTCGTCGTCACGGTGATCGACGGGTGTGCCGCCACCGAGACGCCGGTGAGGTCGACCGAGCCGTCCGGGGCGAAGCCCGGGGTCGGCACCACCGCGCCGCCGGAGTCGACGACCGTCACCCGCGACGCCGCGAAGTCGACGTTCGCCGGGTCGACGCCCGTCAGCCGCGCGGACGTGTAGCCCTGGACGTGACTTCCGCCGTCACAGTAGAAATCACCCGGCCGCAGGGTTACCTGCCCGCCGGAGCGGACACACGGCGTGGCCCCGGTGATCGGGTCCATGGAGAACAGCACGCCCGCGTCGCCGAGGCCGATCAGGCAGCCCGACGGCGGGTCGTACGCGTAGCCGTAGTCCCGCGTCGCGCCGCCGTTCACCGAGGGGTGGGTGATCCGCGCGGGCAGCCCTGCGCACGCCGCCCCCGTCGTCCAGTCGTGGCACACCGCCGCACCCGCGATACCGCCGTTCCAGACCGGGAGGTAGCTGCGCAGGTGGCCGCTGGGGTCGGTGACGACCTCCGGGTTGAAGACGTACGTCCCGTTCGGCAGCGCGGCCGCGCCCGGTGGCGGGGCCAGCGCCGAGCCGTCGAGGGCGTAGCACGTCGTGACGTTGGTGCCGCCGGTCGTCGACGAGCACACCCCCACCGGGGCACCGGTCGTGCCGAACGCCGTGTAGGCGTTGTAGGTGAAGTTCCCCGCCGGTCCGGTCGGCCGCCAGGTGGCCCAGCCGGCGCACGCCGTGGCCGTCGCCGGGTCGAAGCAGCCCAGCGACGGCACCTGCGCGGTGCCGGGGTTCGACGACGACGCGAACACCTTGCCCGCCACGACGTCCAGCGCGCCGTAGACGTACGGGTTGCCGCTGATGGGCGGCGCGATCGGCGCGTACGGCTGGCCGCCGCAGGCGCTCTGCGTCGCGATGGTCCAGCAGGTCACCGCGCCGCTGCTGACCAGCCCGTACACGTTGCCGCCGGTTTCCACGAACCCGGTGATGCCGGTCACCGCGGGCGAACCGCCGATGGTGGCCAGCGGCCAGTACCCGCAGTTGGCCGAGGCGGCCATGTCGAGGCAGGCGACGCCGACGGAAGCCGCCGTGACGGCGGGGTAGTAGACCTTCGCGGGCGACGCGGGATCGCGGACGTACTGCTCGACCATGGTGGTGGCGATGTCCCCGGCCCCCAGCGTGCCGAGCGGGCCGGGCGCGGTGTTGAGCACCTTCGGCCACGGGCCGCCCGGGCACCGCGTGCCGGTGGCGAGCTCGGTGCAGACCACCTTCGGCGACGTGGCCCCCAGGTGGTGGTAGATGTTCCAGGCCTGCAGCGAGCCGCTCGGCGTGCGGTACAGGATCGGCGAAAAGCCGTCGCCGCCGGTCGCGGTGGTGACCGCCTGCACGGGCGGGGTGAGGGCGCCGGTCAGCTGGGTCGCGTCGGGGCCGACGGCGGGGTTCGTCGCGCGGACGGCGGTCACGCCGGACGCCGGTTCGGCGCCGGTGAACGTGCTGCCGTCGGTGGACCACTCCGGCGTCCAGCCGGGCGGGACGTGCAGCGAGCCGGACTGGTAGGCCTGGCCGGCGCCGACGGCGTCGGTGATGGCGGCGGCGCCGGTCGTGGTCGCGTGGTCTTCGTAGCCGACGACCCAGTTCGCGGTCGCGCCGTGGGCGGCCGGGGAACCGGTGCCCTGCACGGACTTCGTCAGCGCCGAGACCGCCGGGGCGGGGTCGGCGGCCGCGGGCAGCGGGACGACGGCGGCCGTCGCGAGCGCCAGGGGCAGGACCGCCCCCAGCATGCGTCTTCGCATGGTTGGTCCTCGATTCCGGAAAGGGGTGAAATGCGTCAGGAAACGTTTTCCTGGCCGAAGGAAAATCCTATGCCGCTTCGGCAGTGCGGTTGAAGCACTCTCACCCGGGCGCCGAAAAAGCGATGCGAACAGCGCAATTGCTGGGCCGTATGCCGTGGTGGGCACCTGCCGTGACGAGGGAGTTTCGGCGTGGTTGTCACCCGAACGCCGTCCGGCGTTCACTCGTTCGGGTAACGAGGGTCGGCTAAGAAACCCCGTTTTCCGACGGGTCGAAGATTTATTAACCGGATTCGGCGTCGAACCGGAGTTTCGACGTGATGCGGTAACGGTCGCCGCGGTAGACCGAGCGGGTCAGCTCGACTACCCGGCCCGTGGTGTCCCGGGTGAGCCGTTCGATGTGCAGGATCGGGGCGTACACCGCGATTTCGAGGAGCTCGGCCTGGCCGGGGTCGGTGACCGCGGGTTCGATCGTCTGCACCGCGTCCTGCACGGCGATGCCGAAGCGTTCCCGCAGCAGCCGGTAGAAGTTGCCCGCCTCCAGGTCGGCCGGGCGCAGGCCGGGGACCAGGGAAGCGGGCAGCGCCAGGCCTTCGATCGCGATCGGTTCGTCGTCGACGTACCGGACGCGCGTGACGCGCAGCACCGGCGTGCCCGGCTCGAGCTCCAGCTCCCCGGCCAGGGACCGCGGGGCGGGGGAGACCGCGAACGCGACCACCCGGCTGGTCCAGTGGCCTTCCGCCGGCGGCACCGCGAGCCCGGTCGCCAGTTCCTGGGTGACCTTGTGCGGGCTGGTGAACGTGCCCCGGCCGCGCTGGCGCACCAGCAGCCCGGTGCGGGTCAGCTCGTCGATGGCGGCCCGGACGGTCGGGCGCGAGACGCCCAGCTCGGCGGCGAGGTCCCGTTCGGAGGCGAGCCCGGTGCCGGGGCCGGCGTTCTCGATCACCTTCAGCAGGTGCCGCCGGACGCGGTCGCGCTTCACGGTGGGCGGCCGGTCGGCCGGGTCACCGGCTTCGTTGCGAGGGTTCCGGGTGGCGGAGCTCCCGGCCTGGGGCGGAGCCCCGGATGTCACAGCTTCGTTGCGGGGGTTCCGGGCGGTGGAGCCTCCGGCGTGGGGCGAGGCTCCGGATGTCACAGCTTCGTTGCGGGGGTTCCGGGTGGCGGAGCTCCCGGCCTGGGGCGAGGCTCCGGCTGGCCCGGCTTCTTTTCGGGGGTTCTGTGTAGCGGAGCCCCCGACCCGGGGCGAAGCCCCCGATGGCCCGGCTTCTTTCCGGGGGCTCCGGGCGGTGGAGCCCCCGGCCTGGGGCGCATCCCCGGATGGCACAGCGGTCAAGGCACCGTCTTCCCGGATACTCCGAGCGCGCCGGCGAACCGGACGCGCTCCTTCGGCAGGGCACCCAGCGCACGCAGCCGGTCGAGGTGGCCGGCCAGGCGCTGGCGGAAATCAGCATAACCGCGGCTCGGCGGCGACCACGCCCGCTCGGCCAGGGCGCACAGCCGCGGGAACGCCAGGTGCCGCACGTGCTCGGGCGTCGGTGCGTGCTCGGTCCACAGCTGGGCCTGGGTGCCGAGCACCCCGGGCGTCGTCCCGTCGCTGACCGGCAGCCCGCCCGCCAGGGGATCGAAGCGGTAGACGTCCTCCAGCGTCGTCACGGGCTCGCGCGGTGGCTCGCCGGGGTCCTCGCTCTGCCGGTAGTCGAAGTACGTCGACGTGTGCGGCGCCATCACGACCTGGTGGCCGCGGGCGACGGCGAGCGCGCCGTGGGCGGGGTCGCGCCACGCGGTGACGATCAGCTCCGCGGGCAGCCGTCCCGCGGCGTGGCCGGTCTCGTCCCAGCACACCGCCCGGCGGCCCAGCTCCGCGACGATGTCGTGCAGCCGGCCGAGGAACCACGGGTGGAGTTCGGCGGGACGCACCCCGAGGGCCGCCGCGGTGGCCTGTGCGTCCGGGCTGGTTTCCCACTGCGTGGTCGGGCATTCGTCGCCGCCGATGTGCAGGTACGGCGCCGGGAACACGCCGGCGACCTGCGTGAGGACGTCCCGGCAGAAGGCGAAGGCCTCGTCGTGGACGCCGAGGATGTCCGGGCTGATGCCCCATTCCGTCCACACCGGCAGGGCCACCGAAGGCCGGTTGCCCAGCGAAGGGTAGGCGGCCAGCGCCGCGCGCACGTGCCCGGGCAGGTCGATCTCCGGCACGATCCGCACGCCGCGTTCGGCGGCGAAGGCGACCAGGTCGCGCAGCTCCCGCTGGGTGTAGAACCCGCCGTGGGGGACGCCGTCGAAGACGCCGCTGCCCGCGGGCCCGACCATCGATTCGGCCCGCCAGGCCCCGACCTCGGTGAGCCGGGGCCGGCCGCCGATCTCGATCCGCCAGCCCTGGTCGTCGGTGAGGTGCAGGTGCAGGACGTTGAACTTGTGCAGCGCCAGGAGGTCGACGAACTCGCGCAGGAACGAAAGCGGCATGAAGTGCCGGGCGACGTCGAGCAGCACGCCGCGCCACGGCAGGCGGGGCGCGTCGCGGATCGTCAGGCACGGCAACCGCGGGTGCAGCTGGCGGATCGTCTGCACCCCGGCGAGCAGGCCCGCCTCCGTGGACGCGGTGAGCAGCGCGCGGCCGGGGGTGACCTCCAGGGTGTACTCCTCCGGCCCGAGTCCCGGTTTCCGCGCGAGCCGGATGACGGGGCCGTCGGGGACCAGCGGGAGCCCGGTGTACGCGGCGAGCAGCCGGGCCGGGCCGTGGGTGCCGGGACCCGCGAGGATCCCGGTGGGCACGCAGGAACCGGCGCGGCGGATCAGCCGTGCGGGGCGGGGGATGAGCATCAGCCCTTCACCGCGCCCGCGGTCATGCCCTCGACCAGGTGGCGCTGCACGAGCGCGAAGAAGATGACGACGGGCAGCGCGAACAGCGTCGACGCGGCGATGAGGCCGCCGTAGTCGGTGCCCGTGCTGGTGCTGAACGAAACCAGCCAGACCGGCAGCGTGTAGCCCGAGCTGTCCTTCATGATCACGTAGGCGAAGAGGAAGTCGTTCCACGCGGTGATGAAGGCGAACACGCTGGTCGCGATCAGCCCGGGCAGCACGAGCGGCAGCAGGACCGAACGCATGACCCGCGCGCGCGTCGCGCCGTCGACCATCGCCGCCTCCTCCAGTTCGACCGGGATGCCGTGCAGGAAGCCGCGCAGCGTCCAGATCGTGAACGGCAGCACGAGCGCCACGTAGGTCAGGATCAGCCCGGGCAGCGTGTCGAGCAGGTGCGCGCTCTTGAGGCCGAGGAACAGCGGGATGACCAGCGCGGGCACCGGCACCATCTGCAGCACCAGCACGCCGACGAGGAAGCTGCGGCGCCCGAAGAACCGGAAGCGCGTCAACGCCGTCGCGGCCAGGAAAGCGACCACAATGGACAGCAGGACGACCGCGGCGACGACCACGACGCTGTTGGCGAGGTCCTGGACGAACCCGGGCTTGGCCAGCGCGCCGGCGAAGTTGCCCAGCGTGACGTCGACGGGCAGGAACTCCGGCGTGGGCTGGAGGATCTTGCCCGCCGGCTTGAACGCCGTGAGCACCATCCAGTAGACCGGGAAGATCCACACGAGGCAGAACACCGCCGCGATCGCGTTGCGGCCGAACCGCCGGATCACAGGTCCTCCCCGGACCGGACGAGCCGCCGCACGTACGCGGCGGTCAGGCCGACCAGCAGCACGACCGAGACGACGGCGATCGCCGCGCCCTGGCCGAAGTCGTTGCGGCTGAAGGCACGCGTGAAGGTCCAGATGCCGAGCGTCGTGGTGCCGCCGCCCGGGCCGCCCTGGGTGAGGATCCAGATCTGGTTGAACACGGTGAAGTCCCAGATGATCGAGAGGATGGTGACCAGGCCGAGGATCGGCTGCAGGAACGGGACGGTGATCGTGCGGTGCACCCGCCACGGCCCGGCGCCGTCGAGTGCCGCGGCTTCGTAGTAGGAGCGCGGGATCTGCGAAAGTCCGGCGTGCAGGGTGAGCGCGGCGAACGGGACCGACTGCCACACGACCAGCAGCCAGACGAGGGTGAACGCCGACGCCGGGGTCGTGGTCCAGTCGTGCTGGGTGAGGTCCCCGAACCCGAGCCGGGTCAGCAGCCAGTTCACCACGCCGTAGCCGGGCTGGAAGAGCCACTGCCAGACCAGGGTGGACGCCACGTTCGGCAGGGCCCACGCCGCGATCAGGCAGAGGGTGACCGCCGTGCGCATCCGGCGGCCCAGGCCGCGCAGCAGCAACGCGACGCCGGACGCGATCACCAGCGTGCCGGCCACCAGCGCGGCGCAGAGCCCGAGGCTGCGCCCGAGGACCGGGAGCAGCTCGGGATCGGCGAGGACGCCGGCGTAGTTGTCCCAGCCGGCGAAGCGGGTCGTGCCGGTGAACAGCGACCGCAGCCCGTAGTCCTGCAGCGAAATGACGACCAGCCGGACGAGCGGGTAGCCGAGCACGAGCCCGAGCAGCGCGGCCGCGGGCAGGAGCAGGCCGTAGGGCAGCAGGGAGCGGCGGCGGGGCGCCGCCGTTCTTTCCCGGGTGGGTGCCTTCTCGAGCAGCACGGGGACTCCTTCGCGGAACAGGGGCGGGGTGGCCCGGCGGGGACGGCGGTCGGCCGGGCCACCCCGCCGGTCAGCGGGCGCCCAGCGCCTCGGTCAGGTGGGCGTCGAACTCCCGGGCCGCGTCGGCGATCGGCCGGCGTCCGGTGGCGATGTCGGCGAAGAACGTGTTGATGGACTTGTCGCTCTCGATGGTCGCCCAGCCGGGGGCGGCCGGAGTGGCGACGCTGGTCTTCGCCGCGGTGGCGAACGCGACGTCGATCGGCGGCAGCGCCGGCGTGATCCGGTCGATCAGCTCGGTCGAGATCGGTGTCCAGCCGTCGATGCCGGCGATGGCGTCCCGCTGCACGGCGGGGTCCGTCGCCGCTTTCAGGTAGGCCAGCGCGAGGTCGGAGTTGCGGCTCTTGGCGGCGACGACGAGGTCCGAGCCGCCGAGGAACACCGGCTGCGTCTTCCCGGGCGTGCCGCTCGGGAACGGGAACGTGCCCAGCCGGTCCTTCAGCTCCGGCTTGTTCTTGAGCACGGTGTTGACGCTCGTGTCGAGGATGGCCGCGGCCCCGCCGGCGGAGAAGATCGCGGCCTGGTCGGGGGCCTTGGTGTCGACGTTGCGGGACGCGGGGGAGGAGTAGGCGTTCTGGAAGTCCTTCCACGCCTGCAGGCCCTTGAGCGCTTCGGGGCTTTCCAGCGCACCGGTCCACTTCCCGTCCTTCTGCGTGGCCAGCTGCCCGCCGGCGTCCCAGACGAACTGCAGCGCGCCGAACCAGTACCGGCCGGGGAAGTGGAAGGCCGAGTAGTCCGGCGCCGGGTGCTTCGCCTTGATCTTGTCCAGGGCGGCGGTGAGCTCCGGCAGGGTCTTCGGCGGGTCGGTGACGCCGGCGTCGGCCCAGACCTGCTTGTCGTAGATCACCGCGCGGTTGCCGGCGAACAGCGGCGCGCCGTAGAGGTGTCCGTCCACAGTGGCCGGTCCGGCCAGGCCGGGCAGCCAGGTCTGGCCCGCGGCGAGCTCGCCGTGGTGCGGGGTGAGGTCGGTCAGCGCGCCGTTGGCGGCGAACAGCGGGACGTCGGTGTTGCCGATTTCGATGACGTCCGGCGTGCTGTCCTGGGCCAGTGCGGTGCTGATCTTCGTGTTGATGTTGTCCCATTCCTGGATCTGCACGGTGACGTGAGCGCCGGTGGCCTTCTCGAACGCGGCGCCGATCGCCGCGGCGGCCTTGTCGCTGAGGTCGCCGTTCATCAGCCAGACGGTCAGCGCGCCGCCGCGGGCGGCGGGAGCGGGGGTGTCGGTGCCGCAGGCGGTGGCGGTCGCGGCGGCGACGGCCAGTACGGCGGCGAGGATGCGTCTGCGCACGGGGAGCTCCT
The DNA here is from genome assembly GCF_002904335.1 of Amycolatopsis sp. CA-126428. Classification (GTDB taxonomy): domain Bacteria; phylum Actinomycetota; class Actinomycetes; order Mycobacteriales; family Pseudonocardiaceae; genus Amycolatopsis. Next base: position 10,499 of record NZ_PPHF01000016.1, read on the forward strand.
GGGTTCTCAGCAGTGGCCGAGGTCGCGCCACTGGGCGGTGAGGCCGGGCTCCGAACCCTGCGTCCACCAGTTCGCCTGCCAGAGGTGGGCGTTGTGCTTCACCCGCTGGCCCTCGAGGTACACGGTGCCCCAGTCCCATTCCGCCGCCGACGAACAGTTCGCGGGCTGGGTCGGCGTGGTGGGGGTCGTCGGTGTGGTGGGCGTGGTCGGCGTCGTGGTCGCCGGCGGGGTGGTCGGGGTCGTGCAGCCATTGACACTGTCCACATGGGACGTTCCGGCGGAGCGGTACTGCCCGGCCTGGGCGACGGCGTCGGCCGGGGAGACGACCTGGTTGCCGGCGTAGTAGGTCCAGTCGACCTGTTCGGTGTAGGCGCTGGTGCCGCTCGTGTGGCCGGCGGTGTCGATGAACCACATGTTGTAGTTGATCGACATCGGCGTGCGCGGGTACACCGGGTCGCCCTGCGCGTCGGTGGTGTGGTCCGCGGTGAGCACGCCGTCGATGTAGTACTTCACGTGCCCGCCGGAGACCTGCGTGACGATGTCGTGCCAGCCGGCGAAGCTGCGGTTCTGCGCGGTGGACGTGCGCAGGCCGTCCCACGTGGGGTTGTTCCAGTAGGTGTACCAGCTGGTCTGGTAGTTCGCGGTCGAGCCGCCCCAGCCGCCGTTGGGCAGGTACTCCGAGAAGTCCAGTTCGCTGTAGAGCGGGTCGCGGTCGTACCGCAGCGGGGAAATCGTGAAGTAGGTTTCGTTGACGTGGTCGCCGTCGGGGCCGCTGTCCGGCGCGTCGGTGAAGCGGACGCGGCTGGCGTACGTGCCTTCGAAGAAGCGCAGCTGGTTCTGGTACAGCTCCGCGTGGGTCGTGCCGGCGGCGCTGCCGTCGGTGGTGGCGGTGAGCTGGGCGACGCGCTCGCCGTTCACGGCCGGGAAGCTGATGTTGCTCGTGAGCCAGCGCGCGCCCGGGACCCCGGGGCTGCCGACGTCGTTGCGCGTGGTCCACCCGGCGCTGCCGAAGGCCCCGTCGGTGGGTGAGGCGTAGTGGAAGTCGTCGAAGAGCACACCGCAGCCGGCGGCGGCGGATGCCGGGCTGGCGTCGGCCCCGCCGGAGAGGACGAGGGCGGCCGTGGCCGCGGTGGCGAGGCTCGTCAGGGCTGCGGTGGTGGTCCGGATGCTGCTGCGGGACATGGGTCTCCTCCTGGGGATGCCGTACCGCGGGGAGCGCCGATTGGTCTAGACGAATCAGGTGGCCAGTACCTTCCTCCCTGACCATTGGTAAAGTCAAGGAGGCGGCAAAACTTACCTTTGGTAATTTTCCGCGGTCGTCAGCGAACCCAGTGGCGGTAGGCGCCGAGGTCCACGTTGCCGCCGCACACGACGGTCACCACGTGCCGCCCGGCGAAGCGGTCCCGGTCTTCGAGGATCGCCGCGATGCCCAGCGCGGCCGAGGGTTCGGCCACCAGGCCGGCGTGTTCGAGGAGCAGCCGCATCCCGGCGATGATCGACGCGTCGGTGACGAGGACGGCGTCGTGCGCGACGACGAGGAGGTCGGCCAGGACCTCCGGGATCGGCCGCCGCCCGGCGACGCCGTCGGCGATCGTGTTCGTCGGGCCGGTGGTGACGACGCGCCGGGCGTGCCAGGAGCGCGTCATCGCCGGAGCGCCCGCCGGCTGGACGCCGAGCACCTCGGTGCCGGGCGCCAGGGCCCGCACCACGTGCCCCACGCCGGTCGCGAGCGCCCCGCCGCCGAGGGCGAGCAGGACCGCGTCGAACGACGTGGCGGCGTCCACCAGCTCCAGGCCGATGGTCGCCGCGCCCTCGCAGGTTTCGAGGTCCAGGCTGTCTTCGACCAGCCGGATGCCCTCGCGGCGGGCGATGGCCGCCGCGCGCTCGCGGGCCAGTTCGTGGTCCCCGTCCACCAGTTCGAGCCGGGCGCCCAGCGCGCGGATGCGGTCGAGCTTGGCCGCCGTCGCGTGCCGGGACGCCACGACGGTGACGTCGAGCCCCCGGCCGCGCCCGGACCACGCGAGGGCCTGGCCGAGGTTGCCCGCGCTGGCGCACACCACCGCTCCCGCGAGCCCGCTTGCCACCACTTCGGTGCCGCGGCCCTTGAAACTCCGCACCGGATTCGCCGTCTCGAGCTTGATGCTCACCGCACACCCGAGCACCGGTTCCAGCGCCTCGCAGCGGTACAGCGGCGTGTCCAGGAAGACCGGATCGATCACCTCGCGGGCCGCCCGGATCCGGGCGAGGTCGAGGCGCGTTTCCGGCACGGCCGCAGCCTAGTGCGCGGGCTGGAACAGCTCCACGAGGTTTCCGGCCGGATCGGCCAGGAGGATCTGGCGCCCGCCGGGGCCGGACACCACTTCGGTGCGGAACGCCACTCCCGCGCCGGTCAGCCGGGCGATCTCCGCGTCGAGGTCGTCGAGCACCAGGTGGATGCGGTTGCGGCCGGCGGCGGAAGCGTCCGCGGGGGTGGCGCGCGCGCCGGAACTCGCCGGGCCGGACAGCAGCAGCCGCAGCGGGCCGCGGACGACGTCGGCGAACGCGGGCGCCGCACTCATCCGCACGGTGAAGCCCAGGTGCGTGGTGTAGAAGTCGAGGGCCGCCTGGACGTCGTCGACGACGTACCGGACGCCGGCGTACTGCTCGCTCATGGCCGGACCTCCTTGCCGGGCACGAGTTCCGGCAGCAGGTGCCGGACGCGTGTGTCGAGCTCCGCGGCCGTCTCCGAAAAGGAGCCCGGCTCGGGGATGCTCCAGTGGCGGCGCCGCGGGTGGTGCGGGAACTCGGGGCAGACCTCGCGGACCTTGTCGCACACCGTGATGACGTGGTCGAACCGCTGCCCGGCGACCGCGTCCAGGTGCCGCGGCCGCTGCCCGCCGACGTCGATGCCGAACTCCGCGAGCGCCCGGATCGCGCCGGGGTGCAGGGCGGCCTTCGGGTGGCTGCCCGCGCTGGTCACCGTCACCTCCCCGGCGCGCCGCCGTCTCAGCAGGGCTTCGGCGATCGGGGACCGGGCGCTGTTGCCGGTGCACAGGAACAGCACCGCCACCCGCCCCGGCGGCGGCGAGACTTCGGGGCGCAGCACGGGATCCAGTGTGGGATCGAGGGTGGGATGCAGGGCCGCGCCGGTCTCGGCGAGCGCGCCCGCGCAGCGGTCGAGATCGAGGTGGTAGTAGCTGTCCCGGCCGTCGAAGCTGCTCCGGGTGGCCGTGACGAGCCCGCCGTCCCGCAGCAGCCGCAGGTGGTAGGAGACCAGGTTCTGCGGCTCGCCGACGCGCTCCACCAGCTCCCGGACCCGCAGGTCGCCGCCGGCGAGCGCGGTCAGCAGCGACCACCGCAGCGGGTGGGCGGCGAGGCGGACGAACACGGGCGGCTCGGAGGCCATCCCCGGACAATACATCAACTGGATTTGATGGAAAAGCTCGTTGAGCGGATGAAGGAGCTCGGCGTTTTCGGGCTCGCCGTCCCCGAAGCCTGGGGCGGCACGCCGGTTTCGGCCCGGTGCTACGCCGAGGTCACCGAGGAGCTGGCGTGCGGGTGGATGAGCCTCGCCGGCGCGATTCCACGTGTCGCGGGATCTCCCGAAGCCGGGGTACAAAGGCGTCGAAAGCTGCGAACTGTCCTTTGCGGACTTCCGGGTGCCGGCCGGGCCGCGCCGGCGGATTCGCTGCGGTACGCCCAGGAACGCGAGACGTTCGGCAAGCCGATCTGGCAGCACCAGCCGGTCGGCAACCTCCTCGCCGACATGGCCACGAAGCTGGAGGCGGCCCGCCGGCCGGTCCACCACGCCGCCCGCCGCTACGACTCCGGTGAGCGCGCGGACCTCGAGGCGGGCATGGCGAAGCTCTTCGCCTCCGAGACGGCGATGGAGATCGCCCTGAACGCGGTCCGCGTCCACGGGGGCTACGGCTGTTCCACGGAGTTCGACGTCGAACGGTACTTCCGCGACGCGCCGCTGATGATCGTCGGCGAGGGCACCAACGAAATCCAGCGCACGGTGATCACCCGGCACCTGATCCGGCGCCACCGCCTCGGCTGAGCGGCGGAGCGAGCGTGGTGGGTCCGTGCCGACTTGGGGGGAGGGGAAGGCACGGCCCCACCACGCTCTGCCGGGCGACGCGAGGTGGCGCCGCGTTGCCCGGCTGGTCCGAAGTGCCCTGGCGGGTCCGGTTTTGTGCCGAGTGGACCGTCCAGGGCGGATTGCCGCACTGGGGACGCCAAGTACCGACGTGCACCCATTGCCGGCCCCAGGCGTGGGACATCAGGACCGTGGGCCGCCGGCACCGGGGACAGGTCTGCGGCGCCGAATCGATGGACACCTCGTCCTCCTCCGGGCGGTGGGTGGTCGCGAGGAAGAGGATCGTCCACAGGGGACGCCGAGCGGACCGGGGAAACTACCCGGATGGCTACGCGGGTTGCCCGGGCTGCCCCACCAGCCACGAAGCCACCTGGGTGCGCGAGGTGAGACCGAGCTTCACCAGGATGTTCTCGACGTGCCCTTCCACGGTCCGTCCGCTGAGGACCAGGGCGGCCGCGATCTCCTTGTTGCTCATCCCGCGCGCCACCAGCTCGGCGATCTCCCGCTGCCGCCGGGTCAGCCCGCCGGGTTCGGCTGTTTTGTCCGCCGCCCGCGTGGTGGGCCGCTCCCGCAGCGCGTACCGGACGACCTCGTCGAGGCCGGAGCCGGCGGCTTCGGCGAACGCCGCGTCGAAGGCTTCGTCGCCGAGCGCCGTGCGGGCCGGCGCGGCGCACCGCTCGTCGATCCCCTGGTACGGACTCATCTCGCCGACGCGGGCGCCGCTGAGGCGCCAGACCGCGTCGGCGCCGCCGAGCAGCCGGGCCACCCGCTCGTGCTCGCCTTCGGCGGAGTGGCACCACGCGAGCGCCTCGACGAGGAACGCGAGCAGCGTCCGGTCGGACAACCGCAGGGCGATGGCTTCGTGCAGCAGATCCGCGGCCTGCCGCGGCTCGTCCGCGTGCCAGCGGTGGAGCGCGACAGCCCACAGCGCGTAGCCGCGGGACCACTGGGCCTCGTGCCGCTCGGAGAGGGCGAGCGCCTCCTCCGCGGCGGCCGCGCCCCGCGGATCGCCGAGGAAGAACCGCGCGGCGGCCAGCAGGATCAGCGTGTCGAACACCAGCAGCGCGTCCCCGGCCGACCGGTACCCGGCCAGGGCCCGCTCCAGCAGTTCGGCCCCACCGGCCAGGTCGCCGGTGAAGAAGGTGGACATGCCGGCGCACTCCGCGTGGCCGGCGCGGAGCCGTTCGTCGTCGAACTCGCCGGCGAGTTCGCCCAGCTCCGCCAGGAGCTCCGCGTGCGGCGCGCCGGTCTGGATGGCCAGGAACGCCATCGCGTACAGCCCCCGCGCCCGGACCAGGGTGCGCTCGCCGCACAGTTCGAGGCCGCGCCGCAGGTAGCCGCAGCCCTCCGGGACGAGGCCGCCGCCGTACCAGAAGTTCCACAGCGACGCGGCGATGTCCAGCGCCTGGCTCGCCGGCCCGGGGCCGGACAAGCAGTGCTCCAGCACGGCCCGGAGGTTGGCGTGCTCGCGGCGCAGCCGGCCGAGCCACTCCGACTGCCGCGGGCCGAACCCCTCGGCCCGGTAGCGCCGCGCGAGGTCCGCGTAGTACCCGGCCAGCCGGGCCCGAACGCCGGCCTCGTCGCCGCCGGTGGCCAGCCGGGCGGCCCCGTATTCGCGGACGGTCTCCAGCATCCGGTACCAGGCGTGCCGCCCGAAGGTGCCGTTCTGGCGGCTGAGGACCGATTTGTCCACCAGGCCGGTCACGACGTCCAGCGCGCTGCCGCCGCCGTTCCCGGTGGGGGAGCAGACGTGCTCGGCGGCGTCGAGGTCGAAGCCGCCGGGGAACACCGAAGCCTGCGCCCACAGCCGCTGTTCCGCGGGGGTGCACAGCTCGAAGCTCCAGTCGATCGCCGCTTCGAGGGTCCGGCGGCGGGGCTGCACGGCGGCGGGCCGCGAAGTGAGCAGGCCGAGCCGGTCGTCGAGCCGCTCGAGGACCTGGTCGACCGCCAGCACGCGCACGCGGACGGCGGCCAGCTCGATGGCCAGCGGGATGCCCTCCAGCCGGCGGCAGATCCGGCGCACCGTCCCGCGGTTGTCCGGGGTGAGCTCGAAGCCGGGCGAGACGGCGGCCGCCCGATCGGCGAACAGCGTGACCGCTTCGACCGGGCCGCCGCCGGTGTCCTCGTCGCCGGGGACGGGCAGCGGCTCGACGTGCAATAGGTGCTCGCCCTCCACGTGCAGCGTGTGCCGGCTGGTGGCGACGACCCGGAGCCCGGCGGAGACCGCGAGCAGTTTCGCGACCAGCGTCGCGCACTCGTCGGCGACGTGTTCGCAGTTGTCCAGCACCAGCAGCAGCTGCTTGTCCTCGAGGTACTCGGCGAGCCCGGCGGCCTGGTCGCTCGTGCCGCGCAGGCCGAAGGCGGTCGCCACGGTGTTCGGCACCAGGTGCGGGTCACCCACGTCGGCCAGCTCGACCAGCCACACGCCGTCCGGGAACGCCCGCCGCACGTCGGCGGCGACCCGCAGCGCCAGCCGCGTCTTGCCGACCCCGCCGGCACCGGTCAGCGTGACCAGCCGGGCCGTGGCCAGCAGCCGTTTCGCTTCCCCGAGCTCGTGGCGCCGGCCGACGAAGCTGGTCAGCTCGGCCGGCAGGTTGCCGGCGCTTCGGCGGGAACGGGCACCCATGCGCCAGAGTCTAGGTCCGCTCCCTCGTGTCGTCCCTCCGATCACGCGTGATGCCCCGCCAATCACGCGTGCCGCCCCTTCGATCACGCGAGACACCCGAACCGACGAGTTTCGTCGTAGATATTGTTAACAATCTCATCGACGATTAGGGTGCCGGTATCGAGACCCGAAGCGACGAGGACCCACCTTGATCATCGACTGCCACGGCCACTACACCACCGCCCCGCCCGCTCTCGCGGGGTGGCGCGAGCGGCAGATCGCCGCGCTGGACGGCTCCGGTGCCCCGCCGGCCGCGGCCGGCCCGCGGATCAGTGACGACGAACTGCGCGAGACGATCGAGCCGAACCAGTTGCGGCTGATGGACGAACGCGGCATCGACCTGACGATCTTCTCGCCCCGAGCGTCCTTCATGGCCCACCACGTCGGCGGGTTCGAGACGTCGGCGGCGTGGGCGGCGATCTGCAACGAGCTCTGCCACCGCGTCAGCACGCTCTACCCGGAGCGGTTCGCCCCGGCCGCGATGCTGCCGCAGTCCCCGGGCGTCGACCCCGCGACCTGCCTCCCGGAGCTGACCCGCTGCGTCGAGGAGTACGGCGCCGTGGCGCTCAACCTCAACCCCGACCCGAGCGGCGGCCACTGGACGGCCCCGCCGCTCACCGACCGGTCGTGGTACCCCGTCTACGAGAAGATGGTGGAGTACGACGTCCCGGCGATGGTGCACGTCAGCACCAGCGTCAACCCCGCCTTCCACACCACCGGCGCGCACTACCTCAACGCCGACACGACCGCGTTCATGCAGCTCGTGCAGGGCGACCTGTTCACCGACTTCCCCACGCTGCGGCTGATCATCCCGCACGGCGGCGGCGCGGTGCCCTACCACTGGGGCCGGTTCCGCGGCCTGGCCATGGCGCTCGGCAAGCCGGAGCTGGAAGAGCACGTGCTGAACAACGTCTTCTTCGACACCTGCGTCTACCACCAGCCGGGCTCGGACCTGCTCTTCGACGTCATCCCGGCGCGCAACATCCTCTTCGCGTCGGAGATGATCGGCGCGGTCCGCAGCGTCGACCCGCGGACCGGGCACCACTTCGACGACACCCGCCGGTACGCCGAAGCCGCTCTGTCCGAAGAGGACTGGGCGGCCATCCGGGAGCACAACGCCCGCGCCGTCTACCCGCGGCTGGACGCGCTCCTGAAGGGGCAGGGCCGGTGACCGCGCCCAAGACGCCCGGCTGGCTGGACTGGTGCCCCGCACCGTCCACACCGGACTTCCGGCTGCCGCCCGGGGCGGTGGACGCCCACTGCCACGTGTTCGGCCCGCAGGCGCAATTCCCCTTCGCGTCCGGGCGGAAGTACACGCCGTGCGACGCGGGCAAGGACGCCCTGTTCGCCCTGCGAGACCACCTCGGCGTCGCCCGGAACGTCATCGTGCAGGCCACCTGCCACGGCGCGGACAACTCGGCGATGGTCGACGCCGTCCGGGCGTCGGGCGGCCGGGCGCGCGGGGTCGCGACCGTCCGGCCCGACGTCGGTGCCGCCGAACTGCGGGAGCTGCACGCGGCGGGGGTGCGGGGGGTGCGGTTCAACTTCGTCAAGCGGCTGGTCGACGCCTCGCCCCGCGAAGACCTGAGCGCGATCGCGAAGAAGATCGCCCCGCTCGGCTGGCACATCGTGCTCTACTTCGAGGCCGCCGACCTGCCCGAGCTGGAAACCTTCTTCGGCGGCTTGCCCGCGCCGCTGGTGATCGACCACCTCGGCCGCCCCGACGTGACCCAGCCGGTGGACGGCCCGGAGTTCCGCCGGTTCCTCGACTTCGCCGGGACCCACGACGTCTGGGTGAAGGTGAGCTGCCCCGAGCGGCTCACCGTGACCGGGCCCCCGGCGCTGGCGGGCGAGCGCCACGCCTACACCGACGTCGTGCCGTTCGCCCGCCGCGTCGTCGAGGAGTTCCCGGACCGGGTGCTGTGGGGCACCGACTGGCCGCACCCGAACCTGAAGCACCACATGCCCGACGACGGCCTGCTCGTCGACCACGTCCGCCACCTCGCGGACACCCCCGGACGGCAGCGGCAGCTGCTCGTCGACAACCCGATGCGCCTCTACTGGCCCGGCGAAACCGCCTGAACCCCCGAAGGGCATGCAATGCAGCACGCCAACGCGCTCAACCGGCTGAACCGCCTGCCGATTTCCCGGTTCCACAAGGTCACCCTGTTCGCCGTCTCGTTCGCCTACTTCTTCGAGTTCGCCGACATCAACAGCTTCGCCACCACCGCGCCCAAGCTGATCAAGCTGTGGGGCGTCACGGTCAACCAGGTCGCGTACGTGACTTCGCTGTCGTTCGTCGGCATGTTCTTCGGCTCGATCATCGCGAGCACGATCGCCGACCGCTGGGGCCGGAAGAACGCGCTCGTGCTGACGACCGTCTGGTTCGGCGTCTTCTCGTTCGCGGCGGTGTTCTCGTGGGACATCGTGTCGCTCGGCGTGTTCCGGGTCCTGACCTCGGCGGGCCTGTCCGCGATGACCGTGGTCGCGGTGATCTACGTCAACGAGCTGTACCCCGCGGCGAACCGGGGCAAGTACCAGGCCTACGCGATCGTGATCGGCATCTGCGGCACGCCGGTGACCAACCTGATCGCCAGCGTCGTGGTGCCCCTCGGCGACTGGGCGTGGCGGCTGGTCTACCTGTGGGGCGCGCTCGGGGTCCTGCTGGTGCTGTTCACCCGGCGGCTCAAGGAGTCGCCCCGCTGGTACGAAAGCCGCGGCGAGCACGGACGCGCCGACGCGGTGCTGCGGGAGATCGAGGCCCAGGTGGCGGCCGAGAAGGGCCCGCTGCCGGAGCCGGCGCCGCCGGTGGGAGAGGCGCCGGTGGCGAAGGCGCCGCTGAGGTTGTTGCTGCGCAAGAAGTACCTGCTGCCGACGCTGCTGCTCACCGTCCTGTGGGTGACGCAGACGATCGGGTTCTTCGGCTATTCGAGCTGGGCGCCGACGCTGCTGGCCAAGGAGGGCTTCAGCGTCGAGAAGTCCGTGTTCTACGTGGCGCTCACGACGGTCGGCGCGCCGCTGGGCTCGTACCTGGCGGCCCTGGTCACCGACCGCTTCGAACGCAAGTGGTGCCTGGTCGCGTTCGGCACGGTGATCGCGCTGTGCGGGCTGCTCTACGGGCTGACGTTCAACCCGGTCCTGATCGTGGTGTTCGGCTTCCTGGTCAACATGTTCGAGCGCGGCTACACGGCGCTGGGGTACGCGTATTCGCCGGAGCTGTTCGACACGCGCGGCCGCTCACTGGGCACCGGCGTGTCGTACGGCTTGGGCCGGCTCTCGAACGCGGCGGGCCCGCTCATCGTGGCCGGGCTGTACAACGGCAGCGGCTACCGGAGCGTGTTCTTCTTCATCGCGGGCACGTGGCTGGCCGGCGCGCTGGTGCTGGCGGCGTTCGGGCCGCGGACCCGGCAGGCGCGGCTCGACGGCGTCACCGCGGCGACGGCCGGCGCGTCAACGATCCGGTGAATCGGCGAGGTGCGCCAGCTGCTCACGCGCCGCGGCGGCGATGTCGGCCCGGACGCCGAGCTCGCCGAGCATCTCGGCGGCCGCCGCCATCTCGGCGGTGCGGCGGACGGCGTGCCGGTACGAGCCGTCGACCAGCCTGTCCACAGTGGACGCGTCCGCGGCGGTGAGCTCGGCGACGACGATCTGCCGCAGCCAGTCTTCGCAGCCGGCGGCGCGGGCGGCCTGCAGCGCCTCGACCACGGCGGCGGACATCCCCTTGAAGAAGACGCTGCGCAGCAGCTTGCGTTCGGCGGCGAGCCCGGCCTCGCCGGCCATCGTCTCGACGGCCGCGCCGAGCGGGTTCAGCGCCGCGGCGACCACGTCGGCGGCGGGCCCGGTGGCCAGCATCGGCACCCGCAGCCCCCGGCCGGGGACCGGGGCCATGATCGCCACGTCGGCGAAGGGAATCCGGTGCTCGGCGGCGAGGGCGGCGAGTTCGCGCTTGGTGCCGGGCGAAGCGGTGTTCAGGTCGGCCCAGGCGGCGCTCTCGGGCAGCCCGTCCAGGCCGGCTTCTAACGCCCGCCGGGCGGCCGACGCGCTGTTGACGCTCAGGACGAGGTCCGCGCCCCGGGCGGCGTCGGCCTCCGAGCCGGTGGGCACGACCCCGCCGGTCGCGGAAACCGCCGGGTCGTAGCCGCGCACGACGGCGCCGGCCGCCACCAGGTCGCGGGCCAGTGCGCCGCCCGCTTCGCCCAGGCCGAGGACGGCGATGGTTCCGGTCACAGCAAACTCCTCCTCGCCAGCTACGATCGAGTACACGATGTGCTCGACAAAATTGTCAACAAATGGAGCCGAGGCTATGACGGAGAGTGCGCCGGACCCGCAGCCGGGGGAGCGGTCCGCGGTGGCGGCCATCCGCGACGCCATCGTCCGCGGCGAGTTCGTGCCCAACCAGCGGCTGGTCGAGGCGGACCTGTCGGACCGGTTCGGGGCGAGCCGGGCGACGGTTCGGGCGGCGCTCATCGAGCTGACCAACGAGGGGCTCATCGAACGCGTGCAGAACCGCGGCGCCCGCGTGCGCGCGGTGTCGCTCGAGGAGGCTGTCGAGATCTCCGAAGTGCGCATGATGCTGGAGTCGCTGTGCGCGGCGAAGGCGGCGGAGCGCGTTTCGGACGCCGAGGTGGGCGAGCTGCGCGAACTGGGCGAGCGGATGCGGGCGGCCGTGGCGGGCGGGGACGTCGTCGGGTACTCGGGTCTCAACCAGCGGCTGCACCGCCGCATCCGCGAGATCAGCGGCCAGCGGACGGCCGCGCAGGTGCTGGAACGGCTTCGCGGGCAGAGCGTCCGGCACCAGTTCCGGCTGGCGATGCGCCCAGGCCGGCCGCAGGTCTCGCTCCCGGAGCACCTGGCGATCATCGACGCGATCTGCGCCCACCGGCCGGAGCAGGCGGCCGAGGCCGCCCGGGCCCATCTCGGCAGCGTGATCGAGGCGCTGAAGGCGGCCGACGCCGAGGTCTCGCCGCTTCACCCCTGACCTGCGGCGATCGAGGCCTCCTCAACCTGTGCGCCAAGATTGTTGACAATTTCGTCGCCCGAATCGTACGGTGAGGGCATGAACCCGGTCATCGTCACCGATCCGCCGCGCGCCGACCTCGACGAGGTGACGCGGCTGGCCGACTACGGCGTCGCCACCGTGCACGAGGCTCTCGGCCGCTCCGGCCTGCTTTCCGCCGGCCTCCGGCCGATCCAGGACGGCGCCCGCGTCGGCGGCACCGCCGTCACCGCCCTGTGCTGGCCCGGCGACAACCTGATGATCCACGCCGCCGTCGAGCAGTGCCGCGAAGGCGACCTCCTCGTCGTCACCACCACCTCGCCGTGCGGGGACGGCCTCTTCGGCGAGCTCTTCGCCACCGCGCTGCGCCGCCGCGGGGTGCGCGGGCTGGTCACCACCACCGGCGTCCGCGACGTCGCCGAGCTGCGCGCGCTCGGCTTTCCCGTCTGGTCGGCCGCGGTGAGCGCGCAGGGCACGGTCAAGGCGACCGCGGGCGCGGTCAACGTCCCCGTCGTCGTCGGCGGACAGCTCGTCCGCCCCGGTGACGCCGTCCTGGCCGACGACGACGGCGTCCTGCGCGTCCGCCGCGAAGACGTCCGAAGTGGACTCGAGAAGGCGCAAGCCAGGCTGGACAAGGAAGCCGCCGCCCGGGAAGCCTTCGCGAACGGCCAGCTCGGCCTGGACCGCTACGGCCTGCGCGAAAAACTCGAAGCGCTCGGCGTCCGGTACCTGACGGCCGAGGAGTACGCGAAGGAGCAGGCATGACCGGCGTGCGCTGCATGCTCATGCGCGGGGGCACGTCGAAGGGCGCCTACTTCCTCGCCGAAGACCTCCCGGCCGACCCGGCCGCCCGCGACGACCTGCTGCTGCGGATCATGGGCACGCCCGACCCGCGCCAGATCGACGGCCTCGGCGGCGCGCAGCCGGTCACCAGCAAGGTCGCCATCGTTTCGCCGGCGACCGACGACGGCCACGACGTCGACTACCTGTTCCTGCAGCTCGGCGTGGAGGAGGCGACCGTCTCCGATCGCCAGACGTGCGGCAACCTCCTCGCCGGCGTCGGGCAGTTCGCCGTCGAGCGCGGGCTCGTCCCCGCCGGGCCGGAGCGCACCACCGTCCGCGTGCGGCTGCTCAACACCGGCTCCATCGCGATCGCCGGCTTCCCCACCCCCGGCGGCGAAGTCGACTACCGCGGTGGCACGGCCATCTCCGGTGTGCCGGGCACCGCCGCCCCGGTCGAGCTCGACTTCACCGGCACCGAAGGGTCGACGTGCGGCAGCCTGCTGCCCACCGGCCACGTCCGCGACGACATCGGCGGCATCGCCGTCACCTGCGTGGACAACGGGATGCCGGTCGTTGTCGCGCGCGCCGAAGACCTCGGTGACGGGCCGGGCCTGAGCGAGCGGATCGACGCGCTGCGCATCGAGGCCGGGAAGCTGATGGGCCTCGGCGACGTCCGCGGCTCGTCCGTCCCGAAGACCACGCTGGTCGCCGCGCCTCGCGACGGCGGCGCCATCGCCACCCGTACCTTCATCCCGGTCAAGCCGCACCCGTCGATCGGGGTGCTCGGCGGCGTCAGCGTCGTGACGGCGTTGCTGCTCGACGGCGCCGTCGGCGCCGAGCTCCTCCGGAAGCCGCCGGCCGGCGAGCCGATCGAGATCGAGCACCCGAGCGGCAAGCTCGCCGTCGGCATCGAATTCGACACGACGGTCACCCCGCCCCGGATCCGCCGGTCCACAGTGGTCCGCACGGCCCGGAAGCTGTTCGACGGCACCGTTTTCCCCCGGTCCTGAGGAGTTCGGAACCCGAGCGCGGTCAGCGCGACTGCCAGCGGAAGAACCCGGCGCCCTGCGCGTAGGCGAGGTGCCCGCCGAGGGCGCCGCCGGCGCTCGTCACCGCCAGGCCGAGCGCGCCGAGAACCCGGCCGCGGGCCACCCGGCCGCGCGTGCGGGCGGTGTAGGAGGCGCCGAAGAGGGCGATCGCGACGGCGTTGCCCGTTGCGTGGGCGAGACCGACCCGGCGCTGCCGTTCATCGAGGTCGGCGTAGTCGAACAGGCCGAGGAGCACCGCCGCGGGCGCGGTCAGCAGACCGGTCGCGACCAGCCGGCGGGCGGCCTCCTCCTGGCCGGGCAGCAGGTCGAACACAGCCGAGCACACCCACGCGCCGATCGGCACGGTGACGGCGAGAGGGTGCAGCGGATGGCCCAGCCAGCGCCCGCGCAGCAGCCGGCCCGGGACGCTCGTGGCGGCCCGGCGCAACCGGTACGCAAGCGCGGTGGCGGGCACATCGAGCACTTCGGCATCCTCGACGGCCATCAGCGCCCGATGCGGCGGGGCAGGGGTCTCACGGTCGGCTCTCTGCATGCCGTCCCGGCTACCCGGCTGGGCGCGGTCCAACCGCCTGGGTGCGGGGTGGTCGGTTTGCTTGGGTCGGGTGTGGTCGGCCGAGCGGTCCGGCCGCCTCTGCCGGGCGGGGTCCTGCCGCCGCCGTGTGGCATGGTGGGTTCGCGCTCGTCGGGTGGGACCTGATCGGGTGGCCCAGCCGCCGCCCAGCCGGCCCTCTGCCCGCCGCAGTCCAACCGCCCCGCGCGGCGCGGTCGATTCGCCGGCTCCGCGTGCGGCCCGGCCGGGCGGCCCACCGCGACCACCGCCATGGTTCAGCCGGCCCACCGCCCCACCGGCCGTCGTTCAGCCGGCCGGGCGACCCAAACCGCCCCCACCCCGCCTCCGTCGATGGTGGCGGCCCCCGCCACGCGCTACCGTGAGCGTCTTGGGCAACGCTCTGCGTGACACAGTGAGGGCCGGCCCTGGGGGTGGGGATGGGTGTGACGCGGTCCGCGTTCGCGGTACGCGGCTTCCGGCTGCTCTGGCTCGCGGGCCTGCTCTCGGTCGCGGGTGACCAGCTGGCCCGGGTCGCCTTGTCGATACTCGTCTTCCAGCGCACCGGTTCCGCCGCACTGAGCGCCGCCACCTACGCCCTGTCGATGCTGCCCGCCCTCGTGTCCGGCGCGCTGCTGTCGTGGCTGGCCGACCGGTACCCGCGGCGCCGCGTCATGGTGGCCTGCGACGGGATCCGGGCGGGGCTGGTCGCCGTGATGGCCGTGCCCGCCGTGCCCTTGCCGCTGATGGCCGGGCTGCTCGTGCTCGTGCAACTGGCCGAAGCGCCGTTCTCCGCCGCCCAAGGCGCCGTCCTGCCCGAGCTGCTGGGCAGCCGGTACGAGGCGGGACAAACGGTTCACCAGGTCACCACGCAGCTGTGCCTGGTCCTCGGGTTCGCCGCGGCCGCGTTCGTGGTCACCGGGGTCGGCGCGCACGCCGCCCTGGCCGTCGACGCCGCCACCTTCGCCGCCTCCGGCCTGCTGATCCGGGCCGGGCTCGGGCGCCACCCGCCGCCCGCCGCCGCGGGACACGAGGCGACGTGGTGGCGGCGGATCGCCGCCGGCGCGGTGGCCGTCAGCCGGGATCGGACCCTGGGGACGCTCGTGTGGCTGGGCTGGCTGGCGTTGTTCACCGTCGTCCCCGAGGGGCTCGCCGTCCCGTTCGCGCAGCAGGCCGGGGTGGGCGGCGAATGGATCGGGGTGCTGCTCGCCGCGGAGCCGGCGGGCGCGGTCGTCGGCGCGCTGCTGCTGCGACGGGTCGCCCGGCCGGTGCGGGTGCGCGCGCTGGGCGTGCTGGCGGTCGGGACGGCGGCGCCGCTGGTGGCCTTCTGGGGCCGGCCGACCCTGGGCACGGCGCTGGCGCTGCTGTTCGTCTCCGGGCTGTGCTCGGCCTACCAGGTCACCGCGGGCGCGACGTTCGTCCAGCTGTCCCCGCCGCGGGTGCGCGGGCGGACCCTCGGGTTCGCCCGCACCGGCATGATCGCCGGGCAGGGGCTCGGGATCGTGGCCGGCGGCGTCCTCGCCCAGCTGGTCGGGCCGGCCGCGGCGATCGCCTGGGCGGGAACCGCGGGAGCGCTCGTCGCGCTCGCCGCGGCCGCGGCCTGGGCGCGCCGCCGGCCGGACGCCGTTTCGGCCGCCCTCCCGGCCGAGGCCTGAGTTCGTCACCAGCCTTTGTCGCTCATCGCGGGCTCCTTCCCGGTGGCAGGGGAGTGGGACTCGGTTCACCAGCCCTTGTCGCTCATCGGCTCGCCTTTCCGTGCGGTTCCTCCGGTGCCGGATACCCGGGAATCGTCTCAGCCGCCCGGTCGGGTCGCGATGGAGGGAAACACCTGACATCCGGCCGTGACGCGACTACCCTGGGCGATCGGGGCATCACCGGCGCGGGGGAGGCGCTGCGATGGGGGAAAACGTGGTCACCGGCGGGGGCCGGTCGCCATCGGGGTGGAAGCTGTGGTCGTTGCCGGGGCGGGTGCGGTTCCTCGTCCTGGGCGTGGACCTGCTGGCGTTCGGCGTGCTGGTGCTTTCGGCCCGCGCGGCGCCGACACCGGAGCAGTGGGTGACGGCGGGCTGGCTCGCGGCGGCAGCGTTGCCGCACCTGCACGCCTCCCACCTGATCGAACGGCGGCGGCGCGATCGCGAGGGCACGCCGTACGTCGACCTCTGCAGCGTCTGGATCTTCGCCGGGGCCATCGCGGTACCCCTGGTGCTCGAGCTGGTGCTGGTGGCGGTGATCTACGCCCACCGCTGGGTGCTGGTCAACCGGTTCGACGCGGTCCGGCCGCCGCACCGCACCGTGTACACCGCCGCCACGCTCGCGCTGGCCGCGGCCGCCGCGGCCACCGTGCTGCGCTGGAGCGGCGTCCATGAGCACCTCGCCGGCGGCGCGCGGCCCGGCTGGGCCGACCTGGCCGCCGTGGTCGCCGCGGCGGCGGTGCAGTGGGCGGTCAACACCGGGCTCGTCGGCACGGCCATCGCCTGGACGGTCGCCGTCGAGCACCCGCGCCGGCTGATCGGCAGCGCGTCGGACAACCTGCTGGAGGTCAGCCAGCTCGCGCTGGGCGTGTTCGTCGCGCTCGCCCTCCTCTGGTGGCCGCCGGCCGCGCTGCTGATGATCATCCCGACGTTCGCGCTGCACCAGTGCGTCCAGCTCGACCAGCTCAGGCTCGCCGCCCGCACCGACCAGCGCACCGGGCTGCTCAACGCGATCGCCTGGCACCAGCAGGCCGAGCTCGCGCTCGAGCGCACCCGCGGCCGGATCGGGGTGCTGATGATCGACCTCGACTGGTTCAAGCGCATCAACGACACCCACGGCCACCCGGTCGGCGACGACGTCCTCGCCGAGGTGGCCACCGTGCTCACCCGGACCGTCCGGCGCGGGGACACGGTCGGCCGGTACGGCGGGGAGGAGTTCGCGGTCCTGCTGCCCGACGTCGACGAGGCCGAGGTCCGCGCGATCGCCGAGCGGATCCGCGTCCGGATCCGGGCGCTGCGCATCACCGCGCCGACGGGCGAGGCGGTGACGCTGTCGGCGACGATCGGCGCGGCGCTGGACCCGTCCACGGCGCCGGGCGCCGGCCTCGACGAGATGATCCGCGCGGCCGACGACGCGCTGTACGCGGGCAAGAAGGCCGGCCGCGATCGGGTGGCGGTCGCCGGCTGCTGACACGCTCAGCTCGATTCGCGCACTTCCAGGTGGTGCGGCGCGACGATCGACCGTGGGGGTTCCGGGTCGGCCGCCTGCCGGGCCAGCCGGTCGAGGGCGAGTTCGGCGATCCGGTCCTTGTCCGGCGACACGGTCGTCAGGGCCGGCACGCTGTAGCGGCCGTCTTCGATGTCGTCGAACCCCACCAGGGCCACGGATTCGGGCACCGCGACACCACGGTCGGCGGCGGCCCGCACCGCGCCGAGCGCCAGTTCGTCGGTGAAGCAGAAGACGGCGTCGGGCGGCCGGGGCAGCTCCAGCAGGCCCAGCATCGCCCGGTGACCGTCGGCCCGGTGCAGGCGCCGCACCGGGACCTCGAGCTCCGGCTCGGCGGGCAGGCCCGCCTCGGCCAATGCCTGCCGGTAACCGGCGAGACGCTGCCGCGCGGTGGCGTTCAGCGAGCGCGGCTGGATGCCCAGCGCCGCGACGCGGCGGCGGCCCGAGGCCAGCAGGTGCCGGGTGGCCTCGCGCGCGGCGGCGACGTTGTCGATCGCGACGTGGTCGACGCCGGCGGTGCCGTCGTGCTCGCCGAGCAGCACCAGCGGGACGGTGTCGGTGCGCGCGGCCAGTTCCGCGGGGGCCACCGCCCACGGGCTGAACAGTACCCCGTCGACCAGCTGGCTGCGGCGGCCGTGCAGCAGCTCCTTCTCGCGCTCGGCGTCCCCGTCGGTCTGGTCGATGAGCACGGTCAGGCCCCGGGCACCGGCGATCCGGACCGTCCGCGCGGCGAGCTCGGCGAAGTACGGCGAGTCGATCTCGGGGATCACCAGCGCCACCAGCCCAGTCCGGCCGCGCCGCAGGGTGCGCGCGGCCAGGTTGGGCCGGTAGCCGAGCGCGTCGATGCTCGCCTGCACGCGTTCCCGGGTCGCCGGGGCCACGTACCGGAACCCGTTGACCACGTTGGACACCGTGCGCACCGAGACACCGGCGTGCTCGGCCACGTCGCGCAGTTTCGGGTTCACCGGCGCAGCGTACCTCTTGCAACGTGGCATGCCACGTTGCAAACTGAGCTGCCACGCCGTCGTGCTCGTCAGGAGGCCCGGATGACCGCGCACCAGACCGCCCCCGCCCCGCTGCCCGCCGCCGAACTCGCGGCGCTGACCGAGCGCCTCGGCTCGGACGGCATCATCGGCCTGCCCGGGGCGTTCCCCCGTGACTGGGTGCGGCGGCTCGGCGAAGACATCGACACGGCGTTCGCCGAGGCCCGCGCCCGCCCGGGCGGGGCCGTCGGCCGCGGGCCGAACCGCTTCTACGTCGAGATCCACCCGGAGCAGCTGCGCGGGTTCACCGAACTGGCCGGCCACCCGTGGATCACCGCCGTCGCCGAGGCGGTGCTGGGCCCGGCGTACCGGATCGTCGAAGTGGGCTTCGACGTCCCGCTCGAAGGCGCGGTGGACCAGCCCTGGCACCGGGACTTCCCGATGCCCGCCGAAACCGCGCGCGAAGGGCGGCTGACGTCGCTGGCGGTGAACGTGACCGCCGTCGACACCGAGCCGGACATGGGACCGTTCGAGATCGCGCCCGGCACCCACCGGGACGACGGCAGCGCGTTCGACCACGGCATGTTCCCGCCCCGGGAGGCCTGGCCGCGGTACCGCGAACTCGCGACCCGCAAGTTCCCGCGGATGGGCGACATTTCGATCCGGTCGTCCCTCACGGTCCACCGCGGCACCGCGAACCACTCCGCGAAGTCCCGCCCGGTTCTGGTGCTGGGCCTGGACGCGCCGGGGGCGGGCAACGACGCCCGCCACGACACGGCGGTCACCCGGGAATTCTGGGCGTCCCTGCCGGAATCCGTGCGCGCCCACCTGCACTGCCCGGTCGTCGACGTCCTGCGGCCGATCACCCAGAAGCACACGATCGAGGGCCTCGTGATGGGAGCTTGATGTTTGGCCGCCCCGGACGCGGGCACCTGGTGGCCATGGCTGATGCGGGAATCACCGAAATGACGGGCCGGGCCGGCGTCGTCGCGGCGCTGCGCCGCGTGCTGCTCGCCTTCGGGGTCGGCGGTGCGCTGGCGTGCCTCGCCTGGATGGCGTTGTGGCTGGCGATGCACGTCTAGAGCTGCCGGCTCCGGCCACGCGCGGTGCGTCGTGGCCGGAGCCTGGTCTCACT
Organism: Amycolatopsis sp. CA-126428; assembly: GCF_002904335.1. Classification (GTDB taxonomy): domain Bacteria; phylum Actinomycetota; class Actinomycetes; order Mycobacteriales; family Pseudonocardiaceae; genus Amycolatopsis. The sequence goes on from NZ_PPHF01000016.1 coordinate 29,933, forward strand.
GGCAGGCTTCGCAGTCCGGGTCGTCGATGCGGCAGGCGGCGCCGTCGGTGAGCGGGAAGTCGAAGTCCTCCAGTTCGGGCACGGCGACGGACTCTTCCGGGGTGGTGGTGGCGGACATGGGCCCTCCCTTGTGGACGAACGGGTTCTCCTGGGTGTAGCGCCGAAGATCGCCGCGCATTCCGTGACGCGCACCACACCGGCGACGCCGCGGCCGCCGGGCGCGGCCGACGTCCCCGCACCTCGGAATCGTGTTTTGTGTCCGCGACGGCCCTCGTGGGTAGTCCTTCCCCGGACGATCACGGATTCGGCGGAAGGTGGCTGTCGTGCCGCAGTGGGTGGAGGCGGGGCTGTGGGGCCTCGTCGGCGGGGTCGCGCTGGTGCTCGGCGCCGCCGTGGCCTGGTGGGTGCGGGTGTCGCGGCGGGTCGTCGCCGGGATCATGGCCTTCGGGGCCGGGGTGCTCATCTCCGCGCTCGCGTTCGACCTCGTCGACGAAGCGCAGCGGGCCGGCGGGCTCTGGCCGACCGCCGGCGGCTTCCTCGGCGGCGCCGCCGTGTACGTCCTGATCAACGTGCTCCTCGCCCGGCGGGGTGCCCGGCACCGCAAGCGTTCCGGGGATCAGCAACCGTCCGAACAGGACACCGCGGGCAGCGGGGCCGCCATCGCCGTCGGTGCCCTGCTCGACGGGATCCCGGAATCCGTCGTGCTCGGCGTGTCACTGCTCGGTGGCGGGGGAGTCGGGGTCACCGTGCTCGCCGCCGTGTTCATTTCGAACGTCCCCGAAGGCCTGTCCAGCGCCGCCGGCATGAAGGCCGCCGGCCGCGGCGCCCGGTACGTCTTCGGCGTCTGGAGCGGTATCGCGATCGCCAGCGGGCTCGCGGCCCTGGTCGGCAACCTCCTGCTGCGGACCGCGTCCCCCGCGACCGTCGCCGCCATCACGGCGGTGGCCGCGGGCGCGATCCTCGCCATGATCGCCGACACCATGATCCCCGAGGCGTTCGAACGCACCGAGCTCTACACCGGCCTGCTCGCCACCATCGGCTTCCTCACCGCGTTCGTCATCGAGCACGCCGGCTGAGGGCGACCGCGACCACGACGCCCGCCGCGGTGAACAACGCGGTGGCCAGGGGACTCAGGAACTTCGACAGGCTCGGTGCGCTGCTCGGCCCGGCCAGCCACGCCGTCAGCGCGGCGGCGTAGACGGCGGCGAGGGCGGCGGCCCACCGGCGCCGCGCCCGCCGCCGCAGCGCACCGACCAGCACGACGGCGATGGGCACGCCCGACAGCAGCGCGAACTGGCCGGCCACCAGGACCGGGACGGACCAGGCCGCGACGAGGACGGCCTTCGAGGTGCGGGGCGGGGCGGTGATGGTCATCGACTTCCTCTCCTGGGGAAACGAAGCTCAGCGGGCTTCGGCGGTGGTCTTGAGGGCGGCGAGCCAGGCGTCGAGCCCGGGGGCCAGGTAGCGGATGGCGGTGGCGGGATCGGCCTCGATCTGCTCGCCCGTCCAGCTCTCCTCGGTGCGGACGAGCACGCCGCCCCGCACCGGCGTGAACGTCCAGACGTGCACGCCGCGGTCGATGCGCAGGCCGTCGCCGATCGCCGGGCCGGTCCAGCGGACGCACCGGCCCGGCTGCAGCTGCCCGACCGTCGAGGTGATGACCAGGGTGGTCGCCGGGGTCGTCGGGGTGGGCGGCGCCGGCGTGGTCCAGCGGAACCGCGAACCCGGCCGCAGCGGCCCGGCGTCGAGCCGCCGCGCGGTGGTGACGGCCGGCTGCCAGGCGGGCCAGCCCGCCACGTGGGTGTGCAGCTTCCAGACCGCGGCGGCCGGCGCCTTGATCAGCGTTTCGGTCCGGTAGTGGAGCTGCGCGGCCGGATCGATGCCCACGCCGCGGCAGCTCAGGGCCGTCGCCGGGGCGGCTCCGGCCGGGGCGGCGGTACCCACCAGCCCCGCGGTGACCGAAAGGGCGAGCAGGGTGGAGCGGAGCCGGGTGCCGATCACGGTGTCCTCCGGGTGGTTAGCGCTTGTTTGGATAGTTAGAAGCTATAACCAGCACCGCGTGAGTGTCAATAGGAAAAGTGATAGCCTCTAACGGTGATCAGCGAGAGCCCGCGAGAGCGTTATCGAGCCCAGGTGCGCGAGGAGATCAAGCGCCACGCGTGGGAGCAGATCGCCGCGGCCGGGGTGCCCGCGCTGTCGCTCAACGCGATCGCGAAGCAGCTGGGCATGAGCGGGCCCGCGCTGTACCGGTACTTCGCGAGCCGGGACGAGCTGATCACCGCCCTGATCCGGGACGCCTACCGCAGCCTCGCCGACACCGTCCGGGCCGCCCGCGACGCCGGGGCCGGCCTGCCCGGGCTGGCGGACACCATCCGCGACTGGGCGCGCGGCGATCCGCAGCGGTACTTCCTGATCTACGGCACGCCCGTGCCCGGCTACCACGCGCCGGGCGACACCACGGCGATCTCGTTCGAGGTCATGGCGGTGCTGATCGAAGCCTGCGCCGACGAGCCGGGCGAAGAGCCGGCGGGCGAGCCGCCGACGCCGTTCGACGCGCACCTCGAGACCCACCGCGAGTGGGCGGGCGGCCACCCCGCGCCGGCCGCCGCCCTGCACCGCGCGCTGTCCTTCTGGATCCGCCTGCACGGGGTGCTGTCCCTCGAGCTGGCGGGCCACTTCGCCGGCATGAAGTTCGACCCGGACCTGCTGATCACCGAGGAACTGGCCGCGCTGCGGGAGCGCTGACCGCCAGGGTCAGCCCGTTTGTTCGCGGATCCAGTCCGTCACGACGTCCACCCGGGCGATCGTCTCGGCACCGGGCTGCGGGCACGGCGGCCCGGTGTTGACGATGGCCACCAGCGTCCCGGTGCGGTCGTCGTCCGACACGAAGAACGGGCCGCCCGAGTCCTCGGGGCACGGGCCGTTTTCGACCGTGCGCTTGCCGACCGGCTGGGCCTCCAGGGTGGCCTGGCCGATGCCCGACACCGTGAACCGCCCGCGTTTGAGGTGATCGGACGGGCCCAGCACGGTCGCCGAGAGCGAACCCCACCCGGCGAACTCGAGCTGCTTCCCCACCGACGGCCGGCTCGTGGCCAGCGCCACCGGGACGATGTCGTCGATCGGGCGGCCGAGCTTGGCCACCGCCAGGTCGTTCACCGGCGACTGCCGGACGTCGACGACCTCGGTCGTGTACCCGCCGGGATCGGTGTCCTTCAGCCGGCCGACGGTGACGGTCATGGTGTACGGCGGCCGCCCGCCGATCCGGGCGTCCTTCAGGTCGTGGAAGCAGTGCCCGGCGGTGACGATCCACTGCGGCGCGACCAGCGCCCCGCTGCAGGCGCCGTTGCGCACCCCGCCGCCTGGGACGGGGATGTCGTCGGACGTCAGCTTCGCGTTGAACGGCAGGGTCGGGTTCGGTGCCGGCCGGGCGGACGTGGGCGCCGGCGCCGGGACCGGAGCCACGGCCGCGGTGTCGGGCAGGCTGTGCCCGCCGGCCGCCGCGGCCAGGATCGGGCCCGCGACCGTCACCCCGGTCGCGGCGTGGGCGAACGCGAGGCCGGCGCCGGTCAGCACCGCGACCGCCACCGCTCGTGCCCGGAACTGCCGTCGTCGATCCGAAGAGGTCCTCACACTTCAATGCACGGGTGGGAGCCCGGAATGGTTGCGAGAACCGGGCGGTACTTGCATCCGCGCCGGTCAGGCGCGTCGGCGGCGGGCCGGCTTCTTCGCCGCGATCGCCGGCCACAGCACCGAGACGACCGCTTCGGGGATTTCGTCCCGGCTCTCGCCGCGGTAGAAGGCGGCGAAGTAGCTGCCGAAGCACAGCGTCGCGATGGTGTGCTTGTCGATGTCGCCGGCGACCTCGCCGCTCTCCTGCAGCCGGGTCAGCATGTTTTCGACGAGCGTGACCCGCGGTTCGACGGCGTGCTCCCGGAGGATCCCGAGCAGCTCCGGTGTGCGGATCGCTTCGCCGGCGAAGTTGCCCATGAGCACCATCGCGTCCGGGTTGAAGTACGCGGGATCGAGCCGCCGGACGGCTTCGGTGAACGCCTCGCGCGGGGCCATTCCGGTCAGGTCGACGGTGTAGGAGTCGCGCTGCTTGCGGAAACCGTAGTCGAGCGCGTCGACGACGAGGTCGAACTTGGTGCGCCACCGCCGGTACAGCGTCGGACGGCTGACTCCCGCGTCCGTCGCGATGTCGCCGATGGTCATGAGGGAGTAGCCGTCGCGGACGAGGCGCTCGCGGGTGGCCAGGATGATCGCTTCGTCGAGCGCGGCGTCGCGGGGACGCCCGCCCGGCCGCGGCGCTTCCGGGTTCGTCTCGCGTGCCGGCGCCATGGGAAGAGCCTAATCGATCCGTTACGGCACGTCGTCGTAACGGACGGCCCGCCGGGACCCGGTGCGAGTCCCGGCGGGCCGGGCGGTCAGGGGCGCTGGCCCACCTCGTCGACGTAGGTCTTCACCGTCACCGCGCTGTCGGTCGTACCCAGGAACTGGTACGTGGTGGCGTCGAAGACCAGCACGATCGGCTTCGCTTTGGGGCCCGAACCGGGGGACACCGGGAATTCGATCCCGACGCCCGGGCGGCCGGCGCCGTCGGTGACGTGGTCCAGGGCCTTCAGGCCCGGCACCCTGGCCGCCGCCTCGAACAGCGCCGCGTAGGACGCCGGCTGGAGGACCTGCTCGTAGGCGAGGCCGTAGACGGCCTTGCCGATGTAGCCGGCCCGGCCTACGCGATCCTCCTCCTTGCCGTAGAGGTAGGCCAGCATCGCGTCGGCCGTCGTCGGCAGGTCCGTCCGGTAGACCGACCTGGGTGTGCAGTCCTCGAGCGTCCCCTCGAAGCGGGGGTCGTTCGTGCCGTACATCGGCGCCTTGCCGTTGCGGCAGCCCCCTTCCTTGATGCTGCCGATCAGGCTGTCACGGGTGCCGTCGACCGAGAGCCAGACCTCGCGGTTGGGGGGAATGGTGTATTCGGTCTTCACGTACAGGAACTGGTCGGGCCGGGGTGGCTTGGCCGGCTCCTTCAGCGCGGTGTTCGCCGCTGCGGTCAGCACCTTGACCGGGTCGGCGTGCGCCACGCCCGCCCCGACGCCGACCTGGTCGGCGGGGGTCAGGGCGACGACGGCGGTGATCGCCGCGGCCAGGCCGATCGAGGCGCCGGCGAGCCAGAACCAGCGGCGCGGCCGGTGCCGCCGCTCGCCGCGCGCGGCGGCCAGCAGCCGCTCGCGGGCCGGCGCGAGGTGCTCCGCCGGCGCGAAGCCGACGGTTTCCGCGCGGGTGCGGATCAGGTCCAGTTCATCCATGACCCGAGGTCTCCTTCACGAGGTCGAAGGCGCCGAGCTCGGCGCGGACGCGGCCGCGAGCCCGGTTGAGGCGGGATTTGACGGTGCCGACGGGAATGCCGAGTGCATCGGCGACGTCCTGGTAGGCCAGGCCTTCCGCGGCGACGAGCAGCAGGACGTCCCGCTCGCGGGGACGCAGGGCGGCCAGGGCCCGGTCGAGCCGCGTGGCGAGGGCCTGCGCGGTGACCTGGTCGGCGACCCGGTCGGCGTGCCCTTCGTCGGCGGCCGGCGGTCCGACGGCCAGCCGGAGCTTCAGCTCGCGCACTTCCGCCCGCCGCTGCCGGGAAATGAGGTTCGTGGCGATGCCGTAGAGCCACGGCCGGGCGTCGGACCGGGCCGGGTCGAACTTCGCCCGCTTGTCGAAGGCGATCAGGAACGTGTCGGCCAGGACGTCGTCGGCGGTCGCCGGGCCGAGGGGCCGGGCCACGTAGCGGTGGATGTGCCGCGAGTGGCGGTCGAAGATGACCGCGAACAGGCTCGGCTCGTGCCGCGACCGCGCGATCACGCTCGCGTCGTCGTCGGCATCGGTGTCTTCCGGGGTCATCGCCCGCCTTTCGATCCAGCCAGTGTCATGAGCTGTTCTCAGGCGGCGTGCGCCGGGTTCCGGAATCGGCGGGGATCAGCGAAGGAAGTGACGCAGGTCACTCAGGGGCAGCCGTCGGCGGCCTCTCCGGCCGCGAGCATGCGGCGGTTCGCCTCGCTCAAGCCGTCGGCCAGCGCGTGCAGCTGATCCGGGGTGAGGACGTCGATCAGCAGTTCGCGGACCAGCCCGACGTGTCCGGGCGCGGCCTGCTCGAGCAAGGTCATGCCGTCGTCGGTGAGCACGGCGTAGACCGCCCGCGGATCGCTTTCGCACGCGCGGCGGCGCACCAGGCCGGCCCGTTCCAGCTGGCCGATCTGGTAGGTGAGCCCGCTCTTGGAGTTCGAGACCGCGCAGGCGAGCTCGGCCATCCGCAGTTCGCGGTCGGGGGCCGCGCTGAGCCGAGCGAGGATCACGTACTGGAGGTGGGAGATTCCGGAATCCTGCTTGAGCTGCTGGTCCAGCCGCCGGTTGAGCAGCTCGTAGGTGCCGAGGAACGCGTTCCAGGCGCGCTTCTCCTCGGCGTTCAGCCACCGTGGACGACCCATGTCACAACGGTACCTGTTGTTCAAATTCGAACTCAAGGGGTACGGTCGGCTCAGAGTTCAAATTTGAACGAGCAACCTGGAGTCACCATGATCCCCGCCGCCACCGTCCGCACCCGCGTGCGGGTCCCGCTGCGCTTCGCCGACGGCTTCTCCGCTTCGGCCGACGTCGTCACCTTCGACGGCTTGGCGGACGGCGCCGAGCACCTCGCCCTGGTCTTCGGCGACCCGGTCCGGCCGCTGGTGCGCCTGCACTCGGAGTGTCTGACCGGCGACGTGTTCGGGTCCGCCCGCTGTGACTGCGGGCCGCAGCTGCGCGAGGCGGTGGAACGGATCGACGCGGCCGGCGGGGTCCTGCTCTACCTGCGTCAGGAGGGCCGGGGCATCGGTTTCTACGCCAAGCTGGACGCCTACGCCCTGCAGGACGCCGGGCTCGACACCTACCAGGCGAACACCGCGCTGGGCCTGCCCGAGGACGCCCGCGACTACACCGCGGCGGCCCAGATGCTCGCCACGCTGGGCCGCACCGAGGTGGACCTGCTCACCAACAACCCCGACAAGGTCCGGCAGCTGCGCGAGCGGGGCGTCACGGTCGCCGGGACGGTGCCCACCGGCGTCCACGCCACCCCGGACAACCTGCGGTACCTCGACGCCAAGGTCCGGCACACGAACCACACCCTGGCCCTGCCCGAACTGGCCGGCTGAGGGGGCGCCTCAGCGCCGGGAAGCCACGGTCGCCAGCTGCTCGGTGAGCTCGGCCAGCAGCTCGGTGGCCGCGTCGCCGAGCGCGGCCAGGTCGGCCAGGGTCGTTTCCTCCGTCGTCACGGGCACAGGTCCTCCTCCAGGGCGTCGGCGAACGCGGTGTGCACCCGGAGGTACTCGTCGCGGCCGACCGCCGTGTCGGCCCATTCGTGCCAGCGGATGTGCGCTTGGGCGACGTCGACCTGCGCGGCCGCCGCCACCGTGGCGGGGGACGTGCCGGCGAGGATCGCGTGGTGCATGAGCGACGGCGACGAGCGCCGGGCGAGCTCGGCCAAGGAGGCGAGGCGGGCGAGCTCCGCGAGCGTGTCGGACGTGACCGGCCGAGGGCGCGGCCGGGGGACCGGACGCGTGTTCCCGAGGTGGTCGGTCAAGACGCTGGTCATCAAATGACTCCCGAGGCGGAAACAGCTGAAGCAACCCGAACGGTGGACGTTTACCCCGGGCAGGCCGGGGTAAACGCCCGCACTCGTGATCTCCGTCTCACCGCATCGGGTGTCAGCTTGCCCGGACCGCTCCGCAGTGCCACGGGATCCGCTGCGGCCGCACGCTTTCCAGCGTCGGGACGACCGGGGCGATCGTGCCGTCGCGGCGGAACGTCAGCTTGTCGATCGTCGTCTCGCGGTGGGTGCCGTCGCCGCCCGGGATGCCGAAGCGGTGGTACGCGAGGTACCAGTCGTCGGTGCCCGGGACCTGCAGCATCGAGCTGTGCCCGGTGCCGAGGACACCCAGGTGGGCGTCCTTGCTCAGGAGCACGCCGCGGTTGGTGAACGGCCCGGCCGGGCTCGGCGCCGTGGCGTAGCCGACGCGGTAGTCCGGGCTGCGGGTGTCGTCGATGGACCAGCTGAGGTAGTACGTGCCCTTCCGCTCCACCATGAACAGCCCCTCGCGGAAGTCGGCCAGGCCGTCCAGCCGGGTGATCTTCGCCGGGTCGTAGGACACCATGTCGTCGTTCAGCGGGACGACGTAGGCGTTGCCGTTGCCCCAGTACAGGTACGGCTTTCCGGTGTGGTCGAGGAACACCGCCGGGTCGATCGCCTGGCCGCCGTCGGGGTTCTTGGCGATCAGCGGCTTGCCGGAGTCGACGAACGGGCCGGTCGGCGAGTCGCTCACCGCGACGCCGATCTTGGCCTCGGCGCAGAAGTAGAAGTAGTACTTCCCGCCGCGCTTCGCGATCGTCGGCGCCCAGGCGTTCTTGTCGGCCCAGCTGACGTCCTTGCCCAGGTCGAGGATGACGCCCTCGTCCTTCCAGTCGACGAGGTTCTTCGACGACCACGCCGAGAACTTCGTCCCGCTCCAGCCGTCGAACCCGTCGGTGGTCGGGTAGAGGTAGTAGGTGTCGCCGAACGCGACGATGTTCGGGTCGGCGTTGAAGCCGGGCAGGACGGGGCTGTGCACCTCGTGCGCCTCGACCGTCCACACGCGACGCTCGCCGCCGGCGCCGGTCACCGTGAACTGCTTCGGCGAGCCGAGGTCGACCGGCTTGTCCGGCTTGATGGTCGCGCCCGGCGCCAGCTCGAACTTCGGCGCGAGCCGGCGCAGGTCGGTGCCGGGCTTGACCGGCAGCACGACCGTCCCGGCGCCGGCGTCGATGACGGCCGGCGTCTTGAGCGCGTCGAGCTGCACCGAGCGGATCGCGGTGCTGTTCGACGGGAGCGTGGCGACGTCGAGCCCGGACAGCGCCCGGTTGTAGAGCCGCACGTCCTTCATCTTGCCGGTGAAGGTCTTGTCGCCGGCGTACACCGAGCGGCCGAGGTAGTTCGCCGCCGTGACGCCGCCGCCGAGGTCCGACGGCTTGATGGTGGCGTTCGCGTTGCGGCCCACTTCGACGCCGTCCAGGTAGAGCACCTCGACGCCGTTGCCGATGGTTAGCGTCACGTTCTTCCACACCCCTCGCGGCAGCCCGCCGCCGGAGTCCGCCCCCTGCTCGGTGGTCCAGTTGCCGGTCGCGATGGCGCCGCGGAAGCCACCGCTCGCCGTCCCGCCGGTGGTGAAGAGGTAGCCGTTGCCGGTGCCGTCCTTCGCCGTGTTGCCCAGGCCCCACAGGAAGTACGGCGTCTGCTGGTTCGGGTCGACCAGGACGTCGGCCGACACGGTCGCCGCGGCGGCGCCGGTGAGCAGGTTGTCCGGCAGCTGCACGTGGCCGTTCTTGCCGCCGAAGGCCAGCGCGCCGCCGGCCCAGGAGACGTCACCGGCGAGGGCGCCGTCGTACCCGTGCCCGGTGGTGTCGGTCGCGACCGTGCCCGACTTCGCGTCGAGCGGCCAGTGCGCGACCAAGCCCTTCGCGTCGGCCTTCACCGGTGCCGGGGGAGCACTCAGCCGGTCCATCTCGGCCTGGGTGACCGGCAGGACGGTGCCGTGGCGCGGCGAAGCGGGCAGGTGCGCGCCGGCCGACATCGTCCACTGGCCCGAATTCAGGTCGGTGGTCTCGAACGGGACGTAGCCGCGGCCGCCGAACTCGTCGATGAACAGGTACCACTTGTTCTCGGTGTTGGACTTGAACCCGGTCGGCCCTTCACCCGCGGACAGGCCGGGGCTGGTCGCGGTGGCCTTGCCGAGGCAGTCGGCGACGAAGCCGTAGTGCGGGTCGAGCAGGTCGGTGGCCTTCTCCTCGGTGATGAACTTGCTGCACGGCGTCGAGGAGGTGTTGTTGCGCTCGTCCTTGGTGAACCGGTAGTAGGTGTCCTGGTTCTTGATGACCGTCGAGTCGATCACCGAGTAGCCCGGGTCGATCCACACCTGCGGCGCGCTGAAGGTGCGGAAGTCGCGCGTGGTCGCGTACAGCATCCGGTTGTAGGTGTCCCCGGTGTGGTTCGGGTCGTTTTCCGCGTAGAGCTTCGACGCCCAGTAGACGACGTACGTCCCGCGTTTAACGTCCCAGAAGGCTTCCGGGGCCCACGTGTTGCCCGCGGTCGGCGGGGACACCTGGACGCTGCGCTGGCGCGACCAGTGCGCCAGGTCGGTCGACTCCCAGACCATGATCGACCGGCTGCCGGTGCGCTGGGCGGCGTCCCAGCCACGGCCGGCGTAGATCCGCAGGTCGGTGGCGAGCAGGTAGAACTTGTCGCCGTCGGGGGAGCGCAGGATGAACGGGTCGCGCACGCCCAGCTCGCCGAGGCTCGACTTGAGCACCGGCTGGCCGTTGTTGAGCTCGCTCCAGTTCAGCGGGTCGTTGCCCTTGCTGAGCGCGGAGTAGATCTGCTCGCCGTTGGAGGAGCCTTCGCCGGTGAAGTAGAAGAAGCTGTAGCCCGCCAGCGGTTGCGGGGCCGGCTTGGGGACCACGGTGGCGGTGAACCGCCGTGTGGAGCTCTCGCGGCCTTGGCTGACCTTCGCGGTCAGGACGACCTTCGCGGGGGCCGCCCCGGTCGCCGGCCGGGTGACCTCACCGGTCGGCGTGATCACCGACGGCGCGGACGACGTCCAGGTGACGCTCGTGCCGTCCGGGCCGCTCGCCGGCAGCGTGAGATTGCCGCGGACGTCGTCGAGGTCGGGCACGGAAAGCGTGCTCGCGGCGGCGCGGACGCCGGTGCCGGTGCCGGGGGACGGCGTCGCGCCGGCGCCGGCGCTGCCGAGGGGGACGAGTGCGGCCGCGACGGCCAGCACGACGCCGAAACGGCGCGGGGAGAACAACTTCATCGTTGTCGGTTCCTTCGGGGCACGTCGGGGACCAGAGCATGTTAACGTTAACATGCTCCGGGGTACGCTGACTCTAGGTCGGTGTGGTCCGGTGGTCAAGAGCCGGACGGCTGCTGCCCCAGCTGTTCGGCGATCGCCGTCCGTGGATACGGCGTCTTCCGGCTCTCGGTGTGGAGCGCGAAGTAGAAGTCGTTGACGATCGCGGCCAGCGGGGCGTACCGCTGGAGCAGCGAAGCCTGGTGCGGCACTTCCCCGGCGGCGCACGCGCGGACGAAGTCGTTGCGGGTGCGGGCATCCGGCCACGCGCGCAGCCCGCGGACGTGCCGGTTGACCAGGTGGGTCAGCACGTAGGCCCGGTCGTGGCCGTCGTGCTCGGCGAGGAACTCCGCTTCGGCGTCCGAAAGGTCGAACTCCGGGGCCACGGTCAGGCCGAAGTCCGTGAGGTGGAGCCGTTCGCCGTCGGTGACAATGTTGGCGAAGTGCGCGTCGAAGTGCTGGACGCCGCGCGAGGCCAGGAATCCGGTGATGTGCCGCAGCTCTTCCTCGAGCGGCAGGTCGTCGCCCGGCCATTCCGCCAGGCTGTGCGGCAGGTACTCGAGGAACAGCACGAGGTCGGTGGTGGCGCCGGTAAGCGCTTCCAGCCTTCGTCGCACGCCGGGGTCGCCGTGCCAGAACGCGACGTCGGCCTCGATGTCGGCCCGCGGTCGGGGCAGGCCGGGCCCGACCCGCCAGTGGTGCAGGAGCGGGAAGTTCGCACATTCCCCGCCGAGGACCCATGCGGTCGTCATGAGGTGCGCTTCCAGTTCGCGCCAGGCCCCGCCGCCCGCGGAGCCGACCCCGTAGTGCGACCACGGCGGAAGCCCGTAGAGGTCGGCCGTCGAGCGCGGGTTCGCCAGTTCGACGTCGGTGAGCGGGACCCGCTTGACGAACACGGGTTCGCCGCCGGCCCGCAGCAGCCAGGACGACCCGCCGATGCCGGTACCGAGCGGGCGGGCCGCGGCGAGGACGTCGTCGCCGGCTTCCGTCAGGGCGGCGGCGATCTTCTCGTGGCGAGCGAGCCGGGGCCTCATGCGCGCACCAGCGGCAGGTAGACCTCGTCGATGATCTCGACGAGCACGTCGTCGTCCACTGTGGTCAGTCCGCGGGTGAGGTATTCGTTGCGCAGCAGGACAAGTGCTACGGTGGCGACGCGCGGGTGCAGCGCGCCCGGCCGGGCCTCGCCCCGGGCCACCGCGCAGCCCACGAGCGTGACCCAGGCGGCGGCGCCCCCTTCGGCGGCCTGTTCGTGCAGCTGTTCGCGCAGTTCCGGTTCGTCGCCCACGCCGGTGAGGAGGCCCCGGAGGGCGCGCGCGGCCGGTGAGGTCTGGCCGCAGTTGATCGCCCGCAACAGGGTCAGCGCGTCTTCGCGGAGGTCGCCGGTGTCGGGCGGCTTGAGCGTTTCCTCGGCCAGGTGGCGGTAGGCGGCGACGCCGAGCGCGGCGCGGTTCGGCCAGCGGCGGTAGATCGCGTTCTTGTTGGTGCCGGCGCGCTGGGCGACGCCTTCCATGGTCAGGCCGGGGTAGCCGGATTCGGCGAGTTCGGCCGCCGCCGCGCGCAGGATCGCCTCTTCCAGTTCGGTACCCCGGCGCCGGGACTTCGGTGCGGCCACGAGCGTCAGCCTAGCCTATTAGGGTACGGTACGGTCCGTACCCTAACGACGGGAGTGAGCATGCGGGCCAAAGGCATCGGCTACGACACCGGCTTGGAGCTGGCCGGGCGGTTCAACCGGCCGTTCGAGCCGGACCTCGTGCGGCGGGAGCTGACGATCATCCGCGACGACCTGCACTGCACCGCGGTGCGGCTGATCGGCACCGACCTGGACCGGATCGAGTTCGCCGCTCGCGAGGCGGCCGCGCTGGGGCTGGAGGTGTGGTTTTCGCCGTTCCCGTGGGACCGCACCCCGGACGAGGTCCTGGGCCTCCTCGCCGACGGTGCGGCCCGGGCCGAACGCCTCCGCGAGGCGGGCGCCGCGATCGTGTTCGTCACCGGTGCCGAGCTGAGCCTGTTCTGCCACGGCTTCCTGCCGGGCGACAGCCTCACCGAGCGCCTGGAAAACGTGCTGGCCTCGCGGGAACTGCTCGTCGGGCTGCCGGACCGGGTGAATGCGTTCCTGGCCCGCGCGGCCGAAGCGGTCCGGGCCCGGTTCGGCGGCCGTGTCACGTACGCGGCGATTCCCTTGGAGCGCGTCGATTGGGCGCCGTTCGACATCGTGTCGGTGGACGCGCACCGCTCGAAGGAGGTCGAGCACCTCTACCGCGAGGGCGTCCGGAGCCTGGTCGCGGCCGGCAAGCCGGTGGCGATCACGGAGTTCGGCGTGACGCCGTACCGGGGCGCGGCCGACCTGGGGGCCCGGTGCGGCGAAATCCTCGAGTACGAAGGCGACGTCCCGGTCCGGCTGAAGGGCGACTACGTCCGGGACGAACAGGAGCAGGCCCGGTACCTGCGCGAACTGGTGGAGATCTTCGCGGCGGAGGGTGTCGACGCGGCGTTCGCCTGCACGTTCGTGTGCTACGGGCTGGTGCACCGGGCCGATCCCCGGACCGACCTGGACATGGCGAGCTGGGGCGTGGTGAAGGTGCTGGAGAACGGGACCGGCGAGACGTACCCGGACGTGCCCTGGGAACCGAAGGCGGCGTTCGGCGCCCTGGCCGACTGCTACGCCTGAGCCAGGAACTCCACCATCGCCGTCGGTTCCGGGCCGGTCACCGACCCGGGAGGATCACTCGGTGCCCGTGCCCGGCGAGCACCCCGCCGGGCCGAGCCGACCCGATAGCGATCTGATGAATTCCTGGCGAACCCGGGCGGCAACTGGGGAGACGTTGACAGAAAGCGCTGTCTCTTCTAGCTTCATAGCGCAAGACATCGGATGTCCAGCCCGGTTTCCGGGCCCGTCCGCCGACCGATGTGCACCCCTGCCGAACTCCTGGTCAGGAAGGACACACCGACGATGCCCGAATTCCCCCGCCGGACGGCGCTGCGCTCGCTCGCCGTCTCGGCTCTCGCCGTCCCGCTCATCCTGGGCACGGCCCTCCCCGCGCACGCGGCCCCGCTGTGGCACCCGGACCCCGCCACCGACGGCCTGAAGGCCTTCGAAGGCATCGAGGCCGACCGCGGCAACCACCACCCCGACCGCAAGTACGTCGTCGTCGAGGGTGACCACTACCGCTTCAACATCTGGAAGGACGACCGCGACACCACCGGCGGCGGCGACCGCCAGCGCACCGAGACCAAAGGCATGGTGCAGAACGGCACCACGCTGAAGATGCACAACGGCGAGACGTGGACCCTCTCCTACGAGATGTACATCCCCGCGTCCCTGCACGGCACCAGCAAGTTCACCCACATCTTCCAGACGAAGACGCCCTCGACCAACGGCGGCCCGTGGGTGACGCTCGACCTGACCCGCAGCGGCAGCAAGGAAATGCTCAACGCCCGCGCGTACGCCAACTCGGGTTCGCCGAGCATCGCGGCCACCGACCTGTCGCCGCTGCGGGACAAGTGGATCACCATCGAGTGGACGTTCACGCCGGGCTCGAAGGGCAAGGCGGGCTGCGTCATCCGCAACGGCACCGGGTCCGGCGCGCCGGTCGCCGCGCAGGGCAGCATGAGCAACGTGAACATCCCCGACCAGGGCGACTACGTCCGCCCCAAGTGGGGGATCTACCGGTCGGTCCAGAGCGCGTCGTCCGACATCCTCGACACCTACCTGCTGTTCCGGAACTACACGGCGGCCCGCAAGTAGGTGCGCGTTCGCGCGACCAGGGTGACACTGGCGGCATGAAGGTCGTCGGCGGGCAGCGCGGGGAGTACCGCTCGCCGACGACCGCACCGGCCACGCTGCGGCGCGGTCCGCTGCTGGTCACGGCCGTGTTCGCGGCTCTCGGCGGTGCGGTGATCCCGGCGGCCGCGCTGCCCGCGCTGTGGCGGGTCTGGCAGCTGTACGCGATGCTGTTCGGCGCGGTGGCCGCCGTCGGGATCGCCGCCGCCGTGGCCGCACTGGGCCGGCCGACCCGCAAGACCGCCCACTTCGGCGCGCTCGCGGCGTCCGGAGCGCTGGCCCTGTGGGTGGTCAGCCGTCCACTCGGGCTGCTGACGCGGTTCGACCCCTGGCAGCCGGCCGACACGGTCGCCGGCTTCACCGATTACGTGGCCGCGGGGCTGCAGGTCATCGCCGTGCTGGGGTTCCTCTTCGTGGCCCGGCGGCGGGCGCACCCGTGGCCGTCCGCGGCGCGGCGGGCGACGGCCTGGGTGGCGCTGTTCCCGGTGCTCGTGGCGGTGCTCGCGACCGGCGTGGCGGGCGCCGTCGCGGCCGCCGACAGCAGTACCGGGCCTGCCCCTTCGACGCTGCTCGACGCCGGCCCGGGCACGGTCGAATACTGCCGCCCGGACGGGGTCCCGCTGGCGATGGACGTCTACCGGCGGAGTGCGGGCGGCCCGCCGGCCCCGGTGGTGCTCTTCCTGCACGGCGGCGGGCTGGTCCTGGGCAACCGCAAGCCCACCGGCCCCGGGGCGCTGCTCGCCGGCTCCCGGTTCGGGCCGCTGCGGGACGAGCTGACGGCCCGCGGGTTCGCGGTCGCCGTGATCGACTTCCGGCTGGCGCCCGCGGCGCCCTGGCCGGCCGCGCTCGCCGACGCCCGGTGCGCGGTCCGGTTCCTCAAGGCCAACGCCGCCGCACTGGCCGTCGACCCGGCCCGGATCGCGGTGGCGGGCACCGGCACGGGCGGCACCCTGGCGTCGCTGCTCGGCGTCGCGCGTGGTCAGGACACCGGGCAGTACCGCGGCCAGGACAGCACGGTCCGCGCGGTGGCGGCCCTGTCGGCCTCGGCCGCGTTCGACCTCACCGGCCTGGATCCGCTCACCCGCGCGTCGGTGCTCATGGCGCTGGGCCGCTCGCCGGCGGCGCTGCGCGCGGCGAGCCCGCTGACCTACGCCGGCCCGGGCGCCCCGCCGTTCCTGCTCGGCAACGGCGGCCGGAACGCGGCCGAGTTCGCCGCCCGCCTGCGCGCGGCGGGGGTGCCGGTGACCGAGGGTGCGGTCTCCGAACGCGCGGTCGCGGAGTTCCTCGCCGCGGCCGTGGGTTGAGGGTTGCGCTGGAGCGCACTCCAGGTCCTAGCGTGGGGCCCACACCGACCACCACAGGAGCGCGTTTCATGGAACTCGGCTTCCACCTGCCCATCTTCGACATCGACGGCGGGACGTCCGCCATCGCCGGCGAGCTCGCCCGCGTGGGCACCGCGGCGGAGGAAGCGGGGGCGACCTGGCTGTCCTTCATGGACCACTACTTCCAGATCGAGCCGACCGGCCTGCCCGCCGAGTCGAACATGCTGGAGGGCTACACCACCCTCGGCTACCTCGCCGCGCACACGTCCCGGATCGACCTCGGCCTGCTGGTCACCGGCGTGACCTACCGGCACCCCGGGCTGCTGGCGAAGATCGTCACCACGCTCGACGTCCTCTCGGGCGGCCGGGCCGTCCTCGGCATCGGGGCGGCCTGGTACGAGCGCGAGCACCGGGGGATGGGCGTGCCGTTCCCGCCGATCGCCGAACGGTTCGAGCGGCTGGAGGAGACGCTGCGCATCTGCGGGCAGATGTGGGACCCGGCGGACAACGGCCCGTTCGAGGGCAAGTACTACCAGCTGGCCGAGACGCTGTGCTCGCCGCAGCCGATCCACCGCCCGAAGGTCCTCGTCGGCGGCGGCGGGGAACGCAAGACGCTGCGGCTGGTCGCCCAGTACGGCGACGCGTGCAACCTCTTCGGCTCCTCGCCCGAAGACGTCGCGCACAAGCTCGACGTGCTGCGCCGCCACTGCGACGACGTCGGGCGTGACTACGACACGATCCGCAAGACGATCCTGGCCAACAACCCGCGCCCGACGCCGGAAACCCGCGACGAGTTCGTCCGCTCGATGGAGGGCTACGCGAAACTCGGCGTGCAGAGGGCGATCGTCACCCCGACATCGGGTTCGCCCGCCGCGTGGATCGAGGGCATGGCCCCGGCGGTGCCGAAGCTGGCGGAACTCGGCTAGCCGGTCAGGATCCGCGCGGTGACCAGGTCCGGCCGCTGCAGCGGCAGGGCGTGCGTCGCGCGCGGCACGATTTCGACGTCGAACAGCGGGTTGAGCGCTTTCACCCGCTGTTCGACCTCGCGCGCGGAGTGGATCACGCTGCGCTCGCCCAGCACCAGCCGGACGGGGACGGTCACCGCGCGCAGCTGGTCGTCGGTGAACAGGTACTCCGGCGGGTGGTGCGCGCGGTACTTCAGGCCGCCGAACAGCAGCGGCCGGAGGGTGCGCCGCACCGCCGCGCGGGGGCGGGGGTCGAACCAGGTCGCGACCTCCCGTGCGCTCCAGAAGAAGAAGCGCCGGCCGATCGGCGCGAAGCCGGGCGGCTCGATGGCGACCACGCCGGCGATCCGGCCGGGGGCGCGGGCGGCCAGGGTGAGCGCAAGCCACCCGCCCCGCGAAACCCCGGCCAGCAGGAACTTTCCGGGCCCGAGCCCATCGAGGACGTCGGCCAGCCAGTCCGCGCACTCCGCGGCGGTGGGCATCGGCCGCGTCTGCCGCGAGCGCCCCGGTTCGCCGAGGGTGTCGACGGCGAAGACGCGGTGCCGCTCGGCCAGCTCGGCGACGTGCGGGTACCAGGACAGCGACGTTCCCATGAGGCCCGGCAGCAGCACGAGCGGTGGCCCGGCCGCGCCGCTCGCCCGGACGCGGGTCGGGCCATAACGCGTGCCGATGTCCAGGTCCCGCACCGGAACGGGCCAGCGTACGGCTATTTCGTCGTACGCGGCCAGATATCGCTCTTCGCTGCGGGCGTTCTTGAACTTGCCGATCATGAACCCTCCCCAGGTTTCATGGTGCGGACACGGTAACACACTCACGCTGCTCGCGTTTTGTCCATAGTGGACAGTTGAACTCCCGGTGAACCGCTCCGCCGTTTTGTTCGTGTGCCCTGGTGAGGTGGCGACCCGAGAGGAGGGGCTGATGCCCCACGTGCGCACGACAGGACGACACCGCAAACCCGCGACGATCGGACTAGCGGCACTGGTGGGCGTAGCCGGCGCAACGGCGGCGGCGATCGCGTTGACCAGCCCGGCGAGCAACGCGGCGACGGAGCAGTGCAGCGGCCTGGACACGGCGTTGCAGAACAACCTGACGTACATCGCGAGCCAGCGCACGGCCCCGGACGCCCGGTCGAAGGCCCGAATCGCGGACAGCCAGGCGGCGGCCGACCGGCTCGGCCAGCAGCGCAAGGCGGCGGGCTGCGCAAACCAGGTGGCGGCGAACGAAGTGGCGGCCCAGTGCGCGGCCATCGCGGCGGCCGGCGAGAACGCGATGGCGGAAGCCGCGGACAAGGCGGCCGGGAACAAGGCGGCCGGTCAGGACAAGGCGGCCGCCGGAAGCGGCAAGGCCCAGCACAAGGGCATGGCGGCGGGCAACGGTGCCGCTGACGAGAACGGGATGGCGGCGGGCAACGGTACCGCCGACGAGAACGGGGTGGCGGCGGAGAACGGCGCCGCCGACGAGAACGGCATGGCGGCCGGAAACGGCATGGCCGACCAGAACGGCATGGCGGCACAGAAGGGCGCGGCGGCCGGTAAGAAGGGCGCGGGCAAGAAGGCCGACGAGAACGGCATGGCCGGGCAGAAGGCCGCTGAGCAGGATGCTGCTGCCGTCCAGGCCTGTGAGGTGGTCCAGAAGTGCCTGGCCCAGGCCGCCGGTGCGGCCGATGCCAACGCCATGGCGAACCAGAACGGCAAGGCCGAGGAAAACGGCGCAGCCGCCCAGAACGGCATGGCGGATCACAACGGCATGGCTGCCCAGAATGGTATGGCCGATCAGAACGGCATGGCCGGCCAGAATGGCATGGCCGATCAGAACGGGATGGCCGCTCAGCAGGGCGCGGCCGATGAGAACGGCATGGCGGCGGAAAACGGCGCGGCCGACCAGAACGGCATGGCGGCGGAAAACGGCGCCGACGGCAAGGCCGCCAAGAAGGAAGCCGCCGGTCAGAAGGATGCGGCGAAGCAGAACGGCATGGCCGGTGAGCAGCAGGATGCCGGCCGGATCGTGCTCTCCGCGCAGGACTGCGCGGGCATCCTGACCTGCGTCGGCCAGGCCGCCGATCCCGCTGCCGCCGCGCAGCAGCAGGGGATGGCCGCCGAAGAGAGCCAGAAGGCCGAGAACCAGAAGGCTCAGGACCAGAAGGCCCAGGACCAGAAGGCCCAGGAAAAGCAGAAGGCCAAGAACGACAAGGCCGGCACCAAGGCCGACGAAAAGGCCGCTGCCGCCGGCGCGGCCGCGGTCAAATGCGTCGCCGCCGCGGTGACCGCGGCCGGGAAGGCGCCCGCGGGACGTTGAGCAGCACCGGACCCGGACCGGCGGCCTCACGCGCCCCGGTCCGGGCCCGGACCCGCGAAGCACCCCGACCGGCGAAAACCACCTCCTGCGAAACACCCGAACCGGTGACCGGCGGGAACTCCGGCCCGTCGCCAGTCGTTGACCGGACGGAGCGCAGTACTCTGGCGCTCGGAAAACGTCCGACGACAGCACGAGGCTTCAGTGACCACCGACCCGGCGGCCGAGGACCTGCGCGAGGCGGCCGACGAGCTCGCCGTCGCCGGGCAGCTCCCGCGATTCCTGCTGATGTACAAGTTCGCCATCGAAGAGCTGATGACGAAGCTGCGGATCCTCAGCGAGGAGTTCGACTTCGTCCACCAGCACGACCCGATCGAGCACATCACGAGCCGGGTGAAGCGGCCCGAAGCCATCAAAGAAAAGGTGCGCCGCCGCGGCCTGGGCGGCGACTGGGTCTCCGCCGCCGCCGCGCTCGACGACATCGCCGGCATTCGCGTCGTCTGCCCGTTCGTTTCCGACGTCTACGAGGTCGCGCGCATGCTCACCGCGCAGGACGACGTCGAACTGCTGCGCACCAAGGACTACATCACCCGCCCGAAGGCGAACGGCTACCGCAGCCTGCACCTCATCGTCCGCATCCCGGTCTTCCTGTCCGACCGGGTGGAAAAGGTCAAGGTCGAGGTGCAGCTGCGCACCATCGCCATGGACTTCTGGGCGGCGGTGGAGCACAAGCTCTCCTACAAGTACCGCGACAGCGTCCCGCCGGACTTCGCGGGCGAGCTCGCGGCGGCGGCCCGGACGGCCGCCGACCTCGACAGCCGGATGGCCGCTCTGCACGAACGGATCCGCTAGGGCTCGCCCAGGGCGTCGAGCATGATCCGCAGCCCGAATTCGAACTCCGCTTCGTGGTCGCACACCGCCAGGTAGGGCGCGGCCACGGACACCGCGGGCAGCCCGGACGCCGAAAGGTCCGCGAGCCGCTGGACGCTGCCGCCGAACGTCGGCGCGGCCTCGACCTCGCGCATCAGCGTGCCGGTGAGGAACGCCAGCACGGCCCGCAGCCCGTGCACCGCGCGGTCCGGCGGGTAGCCCGCCGCGAGCAGCGGGCCGAGCACCGCCTCCACCGGGGCCAGCGCCGTCATCGACGCGAGCCGGCGGGTCAGCACGAGCGGCGCCGCCCGCGGGTGATCGAGCATCGCGGCCCGGAAGCCGTGCGCCAGCGCCGACATCGTCCCCCGCAGGTCCGCATCCGGTGGCGGCGCGGGGATGGTGGCGAGCAGGAGCTCGGCGATCCCGTCCAGCAGCGCGTCCTTGCCGTCGACGTGGTTGTACAGGCTCATCGGGTCGACGCCGAGCCGGTGCGCCAGCTTGCGCATGCTCACCTCGGCCAAGCCCGCTTCGTCGACCAGGGCGAGCCCGGCGAGCAGGATCCGTTCGCGCGTCAAGACACCCTTCGGTGGCCGGCCACGCCGGCCGGTCACGGGGCGAGCACCGCGGGCAGGTTCTCGTAGCCCCGCAGGATGCGCGTCGTCCGCCGGCGGCCGCCGGGCAGCACGCGCAGGCCGGGGAACCGGTCGAAGATCGTGCGCAGGCCGATCTCGCCTTCCATGCGCGCCAGCGACGCACCCAGGCAGTGGTGGCGGCCGGCGCCGAACGACACGTGGTCGCGCGCGCCGGCCCGGGTGACGTCGAAGACGGCCGGATCGGTGAACACGCCGGGGTCGCGGTTGGCGCCCGCCAGCACAGTCGTGACCAGCGCCCCGCGGGGCAGCGGCACCCCGGCGACCTCGGTCGCGCGGGTGGCCAGCCGGCCGGTCAGCAGGACCGGCGGGTCGTACCGCAGCACCTCCTCGACGGCGTTGCCCCACAGCTCCGGCCGTTCGCGCAGCACGGCGAGCTGCCCGGGGTCGCCCGCGAGCAGCGCGATGCCGCTGCCGAGCAGGTTGACGGTCGTCTCGAAGCCGGCCGCCAGCACCAGGCCCGCGGTGGACTTCAGCTCCGTCTCGGTGAGGCCGACACCGTCGTCACGGGCCGCGACGAGCTTGCTGAACAGGTCTTTCCCGGGATTCCGGCGCAGGTGGGCGAGGTGCTCGCCGAGCCAGGTGTCGAACTCGGCCAGCGCCGTTTCGACGTGGCGGAACGTCCGCCAGCCGAGCCCGAGGTCGAGGCTGGGCGCCGCCGCCGCGCCCAAGGACAGCACCTTGCCGAGGTCGGACGGCGGCACGCCGAGGATCTCGCTGATGACCGTCACCGGCAGCAGGCCGCAGTAGGACTCGACGAGGTCGAGCGGGGCGCCGGGGTCCAGCCCGTCGAGCAGGCCGTCCGCGATCTCCTGCACCCGCCCGCGCAGCTGCTCGACCGCGCGCACGGTGAACACGCCGGTGACCAGCTTGCGGTAGCGGGTGTGCTCGGGCGGGTTGACGGCCAGCAGCGACGGCGGCCGCACCGGGTGCAGGTGCTCGCCGGCCGACCACTCGACCAGGCGGCCGAGCGCCGAGCCGTCCGAGCCGATGATGCCGACGCGGAAGTCCTCGCTGGCGAACACCTCCCGGACCGCGGCGTGCGTGGTGGTCATCCAGCCGAAGCGGGTGCGGGCGAGGGGGCCGGTGTCGCGGATCTCCTCGAACAGGCCGGTCAGGTCGCGGCCGTCGGCCGCGGCGACCACCATCCGCCCCTGGAGGTCCCCGCGCCGGGCCTCGCGGCGCAGCACGGTCCGGGGGAGCGCGTGGCCGAGGCCCCAGCGGACGACGGGTTTCGCGCGGGCCAGGGCTCCTTCGAGCACGGCTTCCCCCTTCGGTCGGCGTGCCTACAGTGTAGGTTATTGCCGCCCGCGCGCGGGGTCATCGCGATTGTCCGGACCTCTGCCCGACCGGCGCCAGGAGCACCCCCAGCGCGAGCAGTTCCGTCAGCGCCATCCCGCGTTCCACCAGGCCCAGCGGGATGAGCGTCCACCAGCGGCCGCCTTCCGCCGCGGCGACCACCACCGCGCCCAGGATCACCGCGAACCAGCCCAGCGACACGATCGCCAGCACACGCGCCGACCAACGGCGGAACGGCGCCGCCGGGAACGCCGTGCGCGCCGCGACCAGGACCGCCAGCGGCAGCGCCACGAACGCCACCACGCTGGCGATCCGGTGCAGCGTGCCGCCGAAGTCCGCGCGGGAGACCGTCGCCCAGTCCGGCTTGGGGAACGCCACGATGACCAGCAGCCCGACTGTCCACAGTGTTCCCAGGATGGCCGCGGGCACCGGGAGCCGCCGCTGGCCGCGCAGAACCGCCAGGCCGGCCGCCGAACCGAGGGCGACCAGGATCACCGCGAGGTCGAAGACCCACTTGTGATCGGACAACCCGTATTCGCTGATCGTGCGGCGGGTGACGCTGATCCGGTCGGTGGGCGGGATGACCTGCAGCAGCAGCACCAGGCCGGCGCCGAGCACCATGGCCGCGATACCCGTCAGCGAGACCGCGGCCGACAATCGTCGCGCAGGGACGGTGACCATGGACGCACAGTAGCCGACCAGGGGTTGAGCTCCCGGTGAAAGGCGCCGCCGCGTTGAACGTTGTACGACTTACGGCGGTGTCCGCGGCCGGATTTCCTCCATTATGGTCCTCCGCTACCGGTACGTCCGTGCGTGCCGGCCTCGGTCAAGGAGGTCGCTTCCTGTGGGGAATTCACCAAGACGGCTGGTGATGCTGGCTTCGGCCGTCGCGCTGGCCGGAACGTTCGTCGTATTGCCGTCCGGCACCGCGGGCGCGGCGCAGAACATCCTGCGCGCCGACAAGTCGGTCGCCCGCTCGTGCTTCGCGAAAGTGCTGCCCAAGGGCACCTCGGGCACCGATCGCCGCGAGCTGACGTCCACCGTGGACGGTCTCGTCCAGGCGCGGCTCAAGCCGGCGCAGGGCGCGGAGGGTGACTGGGACGTCGCCGTCTTCGACAAGGCCACCGGCGCGGTGGTCGCCGCTTCGGCGGCGTTGCGCACCCACGAACTCGCCGAGAGCTTCGTGAAGAAGGGGCAGGAACTCGTCGTCCAGGGCTGCCGTTACGGCGGCTCGGCCGGCCAGGCCCAGCTGGGTGTCGACTTCCTGGCGCTGACACCGCAGGGCACGCCGACCGGTACGGCCGCGGCGGCCCAGCGCGCGGAGCTCGTCCGCGTCGAGACGCCGACGCGCGCCGACAAGAACAAGCTGACCGGGCTCGGCCTCGACGTCACGGAGAAGGGTGACGCGACCGGGGTCGAGGTCGTCCTCGCCGGCGACGCCGACCGCAAAACGCTGAAGGACAGCGGCTTCAAGTCGAAGGTCATCGAGGCGGACCTGTCGGCCAAGTCCGTCCAGGACGCGAAGACCGACCGCCTGTACGCCGCGAAGACGGACGCTTCGGCGCTGCCGTCCGGGCGCACGAGCTACCGGCACCTCTACGAGTACAACTTCGAGATGAAGGAACTCGCGCGCAAGAACCCGAACCTGGTTTCGGCGTTCACCATGCCGGAGTCGACCTGGGAAGGCCGGGACGTCGTCGGCGTCGAAATCGCCACGGACGTCAAGAACCTGACCGACGGCAAGCCGGTGAACTTCACCATGGGCGTGCACCACGCCCGGGAGTGGCCGGCCGGCGAGCACGTGATGGAGTGGGCGTACGAGCTGGTCAACGGCTACGCGCACGACGCCGCCATCCGGTCCCTGGTGGGCAAGACGCGCAACATCGTCGTGCCGATCATCAACCCGGACGGTTTCGAGATCTCCCGCGAGGCCGAGCCCAAGGGCGACTTCACCCGGTTCGACTACGAGATGAAGCGCAAGAACTGCAACGTCAACGACTCGCCGCCGCAGTACGCGACCGGCGTCTGCAAGGCGAACCCGGGCGGCCGCCTGCGCGGCACCGACCCCAACCGCAACTACGGCGGCTTCTGGGGCGGCAACGGCGCCGAGGTGGCCTGGAGCGGCGACACCTTCCGCGGGTCCGCGCCGTTCAGCGAGCCCGAGGTGCGGAACGTGCGCTCCATCGTGTCCTCGCGCCAGGTGACGAACCTGCTGACGATGCACACCGTGGCCGCGCTGGTGCTGCGCCCGCCGGGCGTGGCGGACGTCCGCCCGCCGCTGGAGGAGCCGCAGTACAAGGCCCTCGGCGACAAGCTGGCCTCGCGCAACGGCTACACGAGCGAGCCGAGCTGGGCGCTCTACGACACGACCGGCACCACCGAGGACTGGTCGTACTGGGCCACCGGCGGCTGGGGCTTCACCATCGAGGTCGGCGGCAACGGCTTCCACGGCCCGTACGCCGACAACGTCGTGGCCGAGTACGAGGGCCTGGCCCCCGCGACCGGCGCCGGCAAGGGCGGCAACCGGCAGGCGTTCCTGGACATGCTGGGCAACGCGGCCGACCCGCAGCAGCACTCGACGCTGATCGGCTCGGCGCCGAAGAACTACCAGCTCAAGCTGCACAAGACGTTCCAGACGCCGACGTCGCCGGTGATCCAGCCCGACGGCTCCACCAAGCCGCCGATCTACATCACCGACGACCTGAACTCGAAGTTCACCGCCACCGGCGGGCGCTTCGCGTGGTCGGTCAACCCGTCGACGCGGCCGTACGTGGCCGGCCGGTACGGGCGCGACCCGCAGGGCCCGGCGCAGCAGGGCTTCGCGGTCACCAACCCGGCCGGGGTGCCGCCGATCAACCAGAACTACCCGGTGGACCCGGCGGGTGACTCGTTCACCTTCCACGTCGACGGCCTGCCGAAGGTCGACAACGGGAAGTTCAGCGTCAACATCAACTGGGCGAACACCACGACCGACTGGGACCTGTACATCTACGACTCGGCGGGCAACCTGGTCAGCTCGTCGGCGAACGGCGGCACGACGTCCGAGCACGCCGTGCTGTTCGACCCGCCGGCGGGCGACTACAAGGCCGTGGTGGTCAACTACGACCAGACCAACCCGGCCGCGGTCGACGACTGGGCCGGCGACGTGTCGTTCTCGTCGCCGATCCCGCCGACCTACGGGACGAAGGAGGCCTACCAGCTGACCTGCTCGGCCCCGAACGGCAAGCTCGTCGGCGTGGCGGACGTCTTCGCCGACCGCGGCCAGACGGTCGACGTCGGCGAGGTCTGCACCCGCTCCGCGCACGCACAGAAGCAGCGCGCTTCGGGCGGCGTCCGGTAGTTCGGTTCGGTTGTCGTTTCGGTTCGTTTCGTGAAGGCCTCCTCGCTCGCGCGGGGAGGCCTTCACGGCGTTAGGGCGAGGGTGAGGCCCAGGACGACGAGAACGCTGCCCACGACGCGGTTGAGGGCCGGTTCGGCGCGGGCGTACCACCGCTGGGTGACGGGGGAGGAGAACAGCAGGGCCACACTCAGGTGCCACCCGGCCGAGGCGGCGACGATCAGAGCGACGGCGGCGGCCCGCACGGCGGCGGGTTCGGTGGGCGGCAGGGTCGCGGTGAGAACGCTGCCGAAGAACGCGGCGGCCTTGGGGTTGGTGAGGTTGCTGACGACGCCGCGGCGGAAGGCACTGCCGCGGCGGGCCGGTGCACTTTCCTGGTTCGGTGGGGTGGGCGCCACCTCGTCCTGGTGCGGTGGCGCCACGGGATCGCTGGGACCGCCTGGCGCGCTGGGGCTGCCGCGGCTGCCGGGATCGTGGACCGCGCCGGACCCGCGGGCCTGCCACCACAGCCGCACACCCAGCCACGCCAGATAGCCGCCGCACGCCACGCGCAGGGCTGTCGCCAACCACGGCGTGCGGGCGAGCACCCCACCGAGTCCGAAGACGGCGACCGCGGCCAGCAGCCCGCCCGCGGCGACCACCCCGAGCGCGATCGCCACCGCCGCCCGGCGCGTCCCGGTGGCGGCGGTGTGCGCGATGAGGACGAAGTTGGGGCCGGGGGTGATCGCGGCCGGGAGGTAGGCCAGCAGGACGGTGCCGAGGGTCGCGGCGGGACTCACGCCGCGGGGCCGCCGTCGCCGGGGTGAAGCCGAAGGCGAGCACGCCAAGCCCCCGGAACTGTCGGTGCCCTCCGGTAGCGTGGAAATCGGGGGCTGCTCATGCCGCCCGACCGCCGCCGACCACCTGGTCGCGCATCGTCCGCAGCGTCTCGTGGTCCACTGTGGACGGATCGGCGGCCAGCCATTCGCCGATCTCGTGCAGGAACTCTTCCGGTGTCATCGGGGCGACCGCCAGCTCGCCCGGATCCGCCGTGGTCAGGTCGCCGCTGCGGCTCGGGTAGACGATCATCGCGCCGCGCAGCGCCACCCCCGGGAGCAGCTCGCGGTAGGCCGCCAGGCTCTCGGTCAACCGGCTGCCGCCGCCGCGGAACGGGCGGCCGTTGCGCAGCAGCCGGCCGTCCTCCGCCGTCTCGTAGTGGCCCGGCAGCCACAGCTTCGACTCGATCAGCACCAGCCGCTTCCCGCACAGCACCGCGTGGTCGACGTCGGCGAACACCGAGCCCGGCCAGGCGAGCCCGTGGAAGATGCGGGCGCCCGGCAGCCGGGTCAGGTACCCCTCGAGCAGGTCCGCGGTGAGCCGCTCGGCCAGCTCGTCGCGCTCGGTGCCGGGCGCGCCGAACACCGTGCGGCCGCCGAACTCCTCGGCGAACGCCTCGCGCGCCTTCGCGTCCCGCAGGTACCCGCGCGCGAGCCGCTGGACCAGCAACGCCGTGCCGGCGGTGAGCAGCAGCCAGACGATGAGCACCGGCGTGCTGAACCCGACGCCGGTGACCAGCGGCAGCAGCACGAGCACCATCCCG
The DNA here is from genome assembly GCF_002904335.1 of Amycolatopsis sp. CA-126428. Taxonomy (GTDB): domain Bacteria; phylum Actinomycetota; class Actinomycetes; order Mycobacteriales; family Pseudonocardiaceae; genus Amycolatopsis. The sequence continues at coordinate 56,926 of NZ_PPHF01000016.1, forward strand.
GCCACCGCGACGACCACCGGTGCGTGCCCCGGCTCGCGGCGGCGGCCGTGCCGCATGCGGGTGTCCTCGCCGGCGAAGTGCCACCAGCTCAGGTCCTCGGCGTCCAGCTCGGGCAGGTCGGGGACGAAGCCGGGCTCGTCGCCGAACCGCCGCCGGGGACGCGGCCGCACCGGCACCGGCACCACGGTCGCGCCGCCGGAGTCGTAGCGGGCGCGGGCCTTCGGGTCGCTCAGGACGTCGTAGGCCTCGCGGAGCAGCCGGAACGTGCCGACCGTGCCGCCGCCGTCCGGGTGCATGGTCTTGGCCAGCCGGCGGTAGGCCGCCTTGACGTCGGCCGCCGTGGCGTCGCGGCGGAGGCCGAGCACCTCGTAGTAGTCGACGTCGGGCACGCGGGTGGTCACCTCCGATGGCTGCGCGAAGACTTTATGGGGTCCGGTCGCGGGGCCTGTCACCGCCTCGGCGGCGCGCCGGAGTGATTGTCCTCGCTGCAGGTCAGGGCGGTGTGGGCGGTTTTGCCGGTGACGGCCCGGAAACGGCCCCTCCGGGGTGGTGCGGCCGGCGGGTCCGGTGACGGGGTCCCGCATGGCGGCGACGCCTTCGTCTTCGGTGGTCAGGCAGTGTCCATTGAGGACTGTTTGTCACCCGGAAGTGTTGCCGGGTCCGAGAAAGCGGGGTCTGCCGTGACTTTTCGTAGTTGGAGTCCACTCGAATGGCCGTGAACATGTGTTCGAATCCTCGGCTAGTCTTGAGTCATGTCCTCGACACCCCTCAGACGTGACGGGCCCACCGCCACCCCACCTCGGCAGCGGGCCCGTCACCCCCGTCAGCGCTCGCGCAGCAGGTACCGCTGCAGCTTGCCGCTGGCATTGCGCGGCAGTGCGTCGAGGAAGCGCACCCGGCGCGGGTACTTGTACGGCGCGGCAACGGCTTTGGCGTGCTCCTGCAGGGCGTGCACGACGTCCGGGCCCGGGGCGACGCCGGGCCGGAGCACGACGAAGGCCGTCACGACGGCGCCCCGATCCGGGTCGGGTGTGCCGACGACCGCGCACTCCTCGACGTCCGGGTGCGTCAGGAGCACCTCTTCGACCTCGGGAGCCGCGATGTTGTAACCGGAAGAGACGATCATGTCGTCGCTGCGCGCCACGAAGCGGAAGTAGCCGTCCGGCTCGCGGACGTAGGTGTCGCCCGTGATGTTCCAGCCGTCGCGGACGTAGCCGGTCTGCCGGGGATCGCCGAGGTAGCGGCAGCCGGTGGGGCCCTGGACGGCGAGCAGCCCGGGTGTGCCGTCCGGGACGGGCCGGCCGTCGGCGTCCAGGACGGCGGCGTGGAAGCCGGGGACGACCTTGCCGGTGCAGCCGGGGCGGACGTCGTCGCCGGCGGCGGAGATGAACACGTGCAGCATCTCCGTGCTGCCGATGCCGTCGATCAACGGTGACCCGACGACCTCGCGGTACCGCTCGGCCACGGCGGCGGGCAGTGCTTCCCCGGCGGAGACGGCGCGGCGGACCCCGGCCAGCAGGGGCCCGTCGCCGGCGCCGAGGATCGCGCGGTAGGCGGTCGGGGCGGTGAACAGCACCGTCACCGCCTGCTCGGCGACGATCGACGCCAGCTCCTTGGGCGTCGCGCGTTCCAGCAGGAGCACCGACGCGCCGGCGTGCAGCGGGAACACCAGGAGGCCGCCCAGGCCGAAGGTGAAGGCCAGGGGCGGGGTGCCGCAGAAGACGTCGTCCGGGGTGGGCCGGAGGACGTGCCGGGAGAACGTGTCGGCGATGGCGAGCAGGTCGCGGTGGAAGTGCATGGTGGCCTTCGGCGTCCCGGTCGTGCCGGAGGTGAAGGCGAGCAGGGCGACGTCGTCGGCGGCCGTCGGCACGTCGGCGAAGGTCGCCGGGTACCGGGCGCAGCGTTCGGCCAGTCCGGCGCGCCCCGTGCCGCCGGACCCCGTGCGGTAGGGCACCACGGGCAGCGTGAGCGGCAGCTCGCCGAGCAGGCGCTCGTCGCACAGGGCCACCGTGGGCTGTGCCCGGTCGGTGATCTTGTCCAGCTCACCGCGGCGCAGCATCGGCATGGTCGTGACGGCGACGGCTCCGGCCTTCAGGACGCCGAGCCAGCACGCCGCGAGCCACGGCGTGTTGGCGCCGCGCAGCAGCACGCGGTTGCCGGGCACGACACCGAGCTCGGCCGTGAGGACGTGCGCGATCCGGTTGGCGCGGGCGAGGACGTCGCCGTAGGTCCACGTCTCGTGCGGGGTGCGCAGGCAGGGGCGGTCCGGGCCGAGGCGGGCGGCGGTCTCGTCGAGCAACGCCGTCGCGGCGTTGAGGCGGTCCGGGTAGTGCAGCTCCGGCAGGTCGAACACCAGCCGCGGCCACTGGTCGCCGGGTGGCAGGCGGTCGCGGCAGAACGAGTCCGTGTGAGCGCTGGGAGAAAGCCTCATCGCCGCTCCTCGGTCTCGGCCGGCCCGCCACCAGGAACGTAGCACTCGTTGCGACCGTCGAGAAGACGCAATGTCGTATCGATGACGACGGCGACCAACCAGCAATTCGCCCCGGGTTCAGCCGGCGACGAGCTTGTCGAGTTCGGCGATGATCGCCGGGTAGGCGTCGGGGCAGCGGTCGACAAGCTTTTCGGCGACGTAGGCCCAGTCATCCTCGGTCAGCTGCTTCGCCAGCGCCTGCACCGGGGAGAGGCCCTGGGTGTCGATCATGGGGAAACGGCCGGGAACCACGAAGGTCGCCGTCTCGTACCGCCGGTCCTCCGTGATCGATGTCCACGTCGAAGCGTCCCGGCTGACCTGGGTCAGGCTCCGGATCCTGGTGGAACAGAGCTTCAGCACGCGTTCCACCTGGCCGGCCAGCAGCTTGGAGTCGCCGTCGAGGTCTTTCTCGATCGCTTGGGCGACGCCTCGAAGGCGGCCGAGCAAGGCGAGTGTGCGGGCGCGGTCGCCCCAGCCGGCCGTGACCGCGACCATCCCGAGCAAGCCGTTCATCGTTTCGTCGGCCTCGGCGAGCGCGCCGACGAGACGCCCGGCCTCGCTCAGCAACTCCCCGTCGCGCGTCTCCTGCGCCACCAGCAGGACTGCGCTCGCGCGGTCCCGAGGGTCCTCCGCGTTCCGTGCGACGGCTCGCGCGCGTTCCGGGAGGCCGGCGGACAGAGCCGCCCGGATCACGTCCAGCCGCGGCCGCAACTGCAGTGCCGGGTCGGCGATGCGGGACAGCGCCTGCTCGGCACGGTCGAGTTCGCCCGCCGCCACCGCGCCTTCGGTGATGGCCGCCCAGGCGGCCGCTCGTGCCCTGGAGTCGGTCATCCGGGCGGTTTGGTGCTCCGCACGGTCAAAGTCCCCGTGGTCGGCCATGGCCATGATCCAGAGCACGGAAATGCGCTGGTCTCTCTCGCCGACGAGTCCGCGAGCGACGTGCTCGGTCAGTTGGAGGACTTCGGCGCCTTCCTCCGCATTGCCGGTCCGGATGAGGGCTGCGGCCACGGCGAAGACCGCGTCGGAGTCATCGCCCCTCTCGGCGTACTCCCGTGTGATCGTCAAAGCGAGCTGTGGGTTCCCGGTCGCCGCGATCGCCGGGGCCACGGCGATCAGTGCCTTCCCGCGCCATACCGGGTCCGGCACCTTTTGGGCGATGTCGAGCGCCTCGGCCGCCAGGCGGGTCGTCGCGGCCCAGTCGTTCTTGCCGATCGACGAAGCGAGGTCCGCCAGCCTGGCGGACAGCAGCAGGGGCTCCGAGGTCATCCGAGCGATGGCTTCGGCACGGTGGCGGTCCCGCCGGGCCGTGATCCGGATGACCGCCCGCAGCCACTCCTCACGATTTTCCGCCTGCTCCACGGTGTCCAGGATCCGCAGTGCCCGCTCGTCGTCGCCGGTCCGGGCGATGTCGGCCGCCAGCGGGCCCGGAAAGGTGGACCGGCCGGCGAGGCGGTCCGCCGACAGCGTGGTTTCCACCTCCTCCACAAGCTCCTCGGCGCGGTCCCGCCGGCCGAGTTCGGCGGAGGCCACCGCCATCGCACCCAGTGCCTCGGCGCCTCCGTGCCGCGCATCGCCTGCGAACAGCTTCTCGGCTTCGGCCAGGAGGGCGCACGCCCTGTCCGGTGCTTCGGCGGCGGCATCGCCGGCCAGCAGCGCGAGTGCTTCCACGTGTTCGGCAAGGTCTTTCACAAGTGCTGCCACGCGGCGGGCGCGGTCGTGATCACCGGCCCGGCCCGCCGCGACGGCGAGCGACAGCACCGGACCGGCGCCGAAGAACTGGTTGAGCGCGGCTGCGTGTTCCTCCGCCCGGTCCAGCAGGCTCGCTACCTGGCGGGGGTGTCCGTCGGCGCGGCAAACCGCCGCGAGGGCGACCAAGGCTGCGATGCGGTCGAACGGATGCCGGATGGCTTCGAGCATGGCTTCCGCCCGGTCCGTCCGGCCGAGCTTGGCCCAGGCCGACGGCACGGCCGGTGGCACCCTGCTGTTACCCCGGAGCAGGTGCACGCGGTGGACCGCGAGCCGGGCCAGGGCGACCAGGTCCGGGCGATCCGAGGCGAGGATCAGGTTCTGCGTTGCGGTGATCTCCCCCAGCGCGGCGCCGTCGCCGCCCGCACGGACCAGGGCCAGGCGGTGACGATGGGGGTCCGTGGCGCAGGCCAGCATGCGAGGCAGGTCCGCTTCCACCCGGAGCAGCGCGAAGTACCCGCGAAGGAGGTAGTCCGGCGTGTCCGGTGGCCACCCTCGCGCCGCGTAGCTGTCGGCCCAGTCGTGCAGGTGCTGCCGGTAGCCCGCGAGCCGGGGACCCAGCATCTCCCGGGCGGAGAGCAGGAGCTGCTCGTGGGCCAGGACGTGGACGTAGTCGGTGAGCCCGCCGCGCTCCGGTGGGCGGCAGGCGAAGCTGCGCCCGGTCGAGGTGTGCAGGCAGTCGTCCACTTCGTAGGCCATCGCGCCGGTCAGAGCGGTCAGGTCCGGCAGGGTGAGGCCGCCGGCCGCCGCGGTGAGCAGGCCCAGGACGTCCTGCTCGGCCGGGGAACCGCGGAGGAGACGTTTCAGGTCGCGTTCTTTCGCACCGCGCACGGTCCGGGCCTTTGCGGACGGGGCGAGCGGGCGGATGATCGCCGGCTCGCGCAGGGGATGGTCGTCGGGGACGTCGGCGGGGAGGGGTCTGCTGCTGCGGCCGGAAACGATCACACGCATCCCCGCCGGTGGCTGCGCCGGGAGCAGGGCCGCGATGCTGTGGGCGTCGTGGCTGCCGTCCAGGCCGCGGTCCTCGTCCAGCCCGTCCACCACGAGCGCGAACTGCATACCGCGTCGGCGGCAGTCTCCGGCGGTTTCGGCGAGCAGACCCCGCCACTGCGCCTCGCGGGTGGCATCGGTCGACGGCGGCAGTGGCGTTCCCCGCAGCGCGCAGAGCTGCTCGAGCAGGTTGTCGACGAACGCGCGGCGATCGCTCTGGTCCGGCTGGCTGCCGGTGATGAAGAACGCGACGAGCCGGACCCCGGGCGGGGGAGCCAGCACGAAGGCCGCCAGCAGCGCCGACTTTCCCGACCAGGCTTCGGCCCGCCACCAGGCATACGTGCTTTCGGTGGCGGGATCGGTGCAGAACCGGGCCAGCTCGGCGAGTTCTTCGCTGCGATCGACCAGGCGCCGGGGCGCGAAGGACTCGACGCGGCTGAGGTAGTAGCTGTGCACCGGTGCGGATCCGCCGACGTGCACGTCACCCCGTACCGTCCCGATCTGGAACACCGGTCCGGTGAACCGGCCCGAAGCGGAGTTCTCCGTCACCGGGCCATCATCCCGGGGTGCACCGGCCCGGCGCCCGGCCTGCGCTGCGTGCCCTGCGGAGTTGTCCCCGAACTGTCCCGTTTTCCCGGCCACGCGCGAGTCACCCCGTCGTGGGCGCGCGGGATCACCGCGTCGCGGGCCGCCGCCCAGTAGCTTCTCGATCATGGTCGAGACGCCCGAACCGCCTCCCACGCTGGCCGATCCGCGCGCGCTGCTGGTGGGCTACCTCGACCACAGTGCCGCCGTCATCCTGCGCAAGCTCGACGGCCTCTCCGAACGTGACCTGCGCCGGAGCGTGCTGCCGTCGGGCTGGACGCCGCTGGGCATGGTCAAGCACCTCGCCTGCACCGAACGCTTCTGGATCCGGTACCTGTTCGCCGGCGAGGACGTCGACTTCTCCTGGCCCCGCACCGCCGAGCAGGAGTGGTTCGTCGCGCCGGCGGAACCGTCGGCGGACATCACCGCCTTCTTCCTGGCGGAGCACGAAAACTGTGCCCGGCTCGCCGCGGTCACCCCGCTGGACGGCCGGGCCGTCCGCACGACCCGCCGCGGCGGCGCCGAAGAGCACCCCACGTTCGCGTGGATCCTGTGCCACCTCCTCCAGAACTTCGCCCGGCACGCCGGGCACGTGGACGTCGGCCGCGAGCTGATCGACGGCGTGACCGGCAAATAGCGCGTCAGGCGGGCGGTGCGACCGTCGCGTCCTGGTTCGCGCGGCGCAGCGCGTCGGCGACGAAGCCGGTGGCCTTCAGCTCCTCGACCAGGTCGTGCAGGAACGCGATCGTCTCCGGGCGGCGGTCCGGGGTGGTGCAGACCGCCTGCCGGATCTCCATGAAGCGTCCCGGAAGCACGCGGGTCCCGGGGTGGGCGGCGACGTAGGCGGTCAGCGGCTGCCGGATTCCGGCGGCGACCTCGAGGCCTTGGTTCTCGAACGCCGTGACACCGTCCTCGCCGCGCACGAGGGTGGCCTGCTGGACGGTCCGGGTCAGGTACAGGTCGTACGCGGACCCTTGCTTGACGCCGATCCGGACGTCGGGCCGGTCGACGTCGGCCGGCGTGGTGAAGGGCGAGCCGTCCGGCACGACGTACACGCCTTCGATCACGACGTACGGCGCGGTGAACGCCACCTCGGCCGCGCGGGCGGGCTCGATCGCCAGGAAGCCCAGGTCGGCCGCGCCCGAGGTCAGCGCCTCGAGCGACTTGCGGGCCGCGTCGAAACAGGCGAACTCGACCGGGACGGCCAGCCGTGCCGCCACCTCGCGCGCGAGGTCGACCGTGACCCCGCCCGGTTGCGCCGGCGTGCCGTGCGCGAGCACGGGGTTGCCGAGGTTGATCGCGGCGCGCAGCGGGCCGGTGGGCGCGAGGTCGCGGGCGACGGCGGAAAGATCTCCCATGACCGGCGAGGCTAGCGGCGGGACTCCGCGTGCGCCCCGCGATTGTCGCTCACGCCACCGGCGGCTCGTCCGCGGTGGTCAAGGCGAACATCGTCTCCTGGTGGTAGACCTCGCCGGGGCGCAGCACCGTGCTGGGGAAGTCCGGCCGGTTGGGGGAGTCCGGGAAGTGCTGGGCCTCCAGCGCGAAGCCGGCGCCGCGGTGGTACGGGCGGCCGCCGGTGCCGGTGAGGGCCGCGGTGAGGTAGTTGCCCGAGTAGAACTGCAGGCCCGGCTCGGTCGTCCACATGGTGAGCAGGCGCCCGGACGCCGGATCCCACGCGCGGGCGGCGAACGGCGCGCCGTCGTCGAGCACCCAGTTGTGGTCGTAACCCTGGCCGATCACCAGCTGGGGGTCGGGTTCGCCGACGCGGGCCCCGATCGGCGCCCCCCGGCGGAAGTCGAAGGGCGTGCCGTCGACCGGCACCGGGTCGCCGGCCGGGATCAGGTCGTCCCCGGTCGGGCAGAACCGGCTCGCGGCGATCTCCAGCCGGTGCTCGTGGACGTCGCCCGCCCCTTCGCCGGCCAGGTTCCAGTAGGTGTGGTTGGTCAGGTTGACCACCGTCGGCGCGTCGGTGGTGGCGCGGTAGGTGATGCGCAGCCGGTCGCGCGCGTCGACGCGGTAGGTGACCTCGGCGGTGAGCCGGCCGGGGTAGCCCTGGTCGCCGTCCGGGCTGACCAGCGTGAGCCGCAGGGCGACGCCGTCGCCGTCGCGAATCTCGGCCGCCGCCCAGACCCGCGTGTCGAAGCCGGCCGGGCCGCCGTGGAGGCTGTTCTTGCCGTTGTTGAGGGGCACCCGGTACTGGACGCCGTCGAGGGTGAAGGTGCCACCGGCGATCCGGTTGGCGAACCGGCCGATCACCGCGCCCAGGAACACCCGGTCCGCTTCGGGCCGGTTGTTGGCGACGTAGGCGTCGAGCTCGGCGAAGCCGAGGACGACGTTGCCGGGGTGGCCGTCACGGTCCGGCGCCTCCAGCGACTGGAGCACGCCGCCGTAGTCGAGCACGCGCACGACCGGCCCGCCGGGCCGCCCCAGCGTGTACCGGTGGACGTCGGTTCCGCCGGCCTGGCCGAACAACTCCCGGGTGAGCTCGGGTGCGGTCATCGGTGCGTCCTCCAACCGACTGTTAGCGCTAACAGCCTGGATCGACCTTAGATTCGCGGCCGCGCACGGTCAAGGACCGAGGCTGCCTCCAGGGCAGTGAAGGCGGCCTGGGCCCGTCGGTGTTGGCCCGTCAGTGTCGGCCCCTCAGTGTCGGCCCCTCAGTGTTCGCCGGTCGATGGCCGGGTGCCCAGCAGCCGGTGGGCGCACAGCGCCATCTGGATCTCCAGGCGCTTCGCCGGATCCGCCAGCCGGTCGCCGAACAGCTCGCTCAGCTGGCTCACGCGGTAGCGGACCGTCTGGGGGTGGATCCGCAGGGCCTGGGCGATCTCCGGCGTGCTCCCGTTGTGCTCCAGCCAGCTCAGCAACGTTTCGGCCAGCCGGGTCTGCTGCTTCACCGTCAGGCCCGCGAAGGGGGCGAGCGCTTTCGCCGACAGCTCGTCCAGCAGGAAGCGGTCGAGCAGCAGCCAGTGCGTCGCCAGGTGGTCGGCCGTGTGCGTGACCGGGCCGTCGCCGGCCAGGCCGCGGCGGAGGAGGTCGAGCGTGCGGCGCGCCCACAGCAGTGACGTCGCCGCGTCGGCCGGGCGGACCCGGGGGCCGATCGCCGCGCGCCAGCCCGGGAGCCGGCCTTCGAGGCCCCGCAGGTCGCGGTCCGGGTTCGGGGTCAGCAGGCACGGCTCGGGGCCGTCCAGATCGAGCAGCACGTCGCCGGCCAGCTGCGGGGACGGCGGCGGGTGCTGCTCGGTCCGCGGCTCGAGCGCCACGACCGTGACCCACTCCGGCACCGTCCACTGCGCCGCCTTGGCCATGGTCGCCAGCGTGGCCGGGGACGTGGGCGGGGTGGCCAGCAGCAGTTCGAACAGCCGGCGCCGCCGTCGTTCGAGCGTGCCGCTCGCCATCGCCTGCGCCAAGGTGTACCCCTCGACCGAGTACGAGGAAATCTCGTCCACGTAGGCGAAAACGGCTTCCGCGCCGACGCACAGCACGGCCGCCGGGAACCGGTGCGCCTGCCCCAGCTCGGCTATGTAGTGCCACGCCGCGCGGCCACCCGCGCGGTAGGCGGCCTGCAGGGAATTGAGGCTGCCGCCGTCGTGGTGCACGCGCTTGCCGACCTCCACGAACAGCTTCGCGCCATTGTCCTGTGTGGACGCCAGGTCCTCGATGCTGTCGATGCAGCCGAGCACCGCCTGCTCGATCGCGAGCACGATCATCTTGCCGAACTCGCCCTCGAGGGGCTTGGCGTACTCGGGGACGGCCCGCTGGACCTCCTCGAGGATCCGCCGGGCGAGCTGGTCGGCGTGCGGCCGGAACCGCCGCCCCAGTTCGGCCGGCAGCGAGCACCACAGCTGCCGCGCGCGGCCGGTGCCCCGCGGGTGCGGAATCGCCGCCTGCGTGATCGTCCGGGTCATGGCTCACACCCCTTGCCGCGCTTCGTGGAGAATCCGCGCCGTGCTCGGCGCGGACGTCATGTACTCACACGGGATCGGACTTGGCAACCGCCGCCCCTGCGCCCGGAGCGGGTTCTGTCACGCCGGGCCCAACGGTCACACCGGAGTTTGTCACCTCCCGGACAAAGTGGGAACACTAACCGCGGCAAAGGTTTCCGGAATTCGATTTGTGAACCGAGACGGTATCTTCGCGCCCCTTCCCGTTGTTAGCGTGATCAACCGGCACGCGGGAGGAGAACACCGATGACGGCGCTCGTTTCCTGGTGCTTCCGCCGGGCCGGCGTCGTGATCGTGCTGTGGCTGGTGGCGCTGGGCGGGCTGGTGGCCGCCGCGGCGCACACCGGCGCGGCCTTCCGCGACACGGTGGACCTGCCCGCCGCGGACAGCACGGCGGCGGCGAACCTGCTGCGCGCTTTCGGTGCCGGTAACGCCGGGGAAAGCGTCGTCGTCCGTTCGGAGGACGGCCCGGCCGACAGCGGCACGGGCCGCGTCCGGCTCGACGCGCTCGCCGCCCGGCTGGCGGCGGTGCCGCACGTCGTGTCCGTCGATCCGCCGCCCGGCCGGCTGTCCGCCGACCGGCGGATCGCGGTGCTCACCGTGCGGTTCGACGCCCCGGCCGCCGACCTCGGGCCGGGGACGGCCGACGCGCTGGCCGCCACCGTCCGTGACACCGAGGGCCTCACCGCCGGCGTTTCCGGCGAGCTCGCCGCGATGACGGCCGCCGCCCCCGGCCTGGGCAACGCCGGGATCGGCCTGCTCGCCGCGGCCGTCGTGCTGCTGGTCGCCTTCGGCTCGCTGACCTGCGTCCTGCTCCCGGTCCTCACCGCGGCGGTTTCGGTCGGCTGCGCCCTGGCCGCGGTGACGCTGGTGTCGCACGTCATGACCATGCCGAAGATCAGCACCGAGATCGCCGCGCTGCTCGGGCTCGGCGTCGGCGTCGACTACGCGCTGTTCGTCCTGACCCGCTACCGGCAGGGCCGCCGGGACGGTGCCGGGCCCGCGGCGGCGCTGGCCGTCGCGGCCGCGACCTCCGGCCGCAGCGTGGTCTTCGCCGGCGTCACCGTGTGCGTCTCGCTCGCCGGGATGCTCACCGTCGGCCTGCCGTTCCTGGACGGGATCGCGGTCGCCGCCGCGGTCTCGGTGCTGCTCACCGCGTTCGCCGCCCTCACCCTGCTGCCGGCGCTGCTGCGGCTCCTGGGCCGCCGGATGCGCCTGCGCCCGGACGGCAGCGCGGCCTGGTGGGCCCGGCTCGCGGGGTCGGTGACCGCGCGTCCCGGCCCGTACACCCTGGCGGCCCTGCTGGTCGTGGCCGTGCTCGCGCTCCCGATGGCCGGCCTGCGGCTCGGCGTGCCGGGCGCCGCGTCCGACCCACCCGGCAGCGTCACGCGGACCGCGGCCGAGCTGCTCGAAGAAGGCTTCGGCCCGGGCGCCGACGCGCCGTTGCTGGTGGTCGGGACCGGCGGCGGCGACGCGGTGGGCGCGCTGCGGGAAGCGCTGCTCGCGAGCGCGGACGTCGGCCCGCCCACCGCGCTGCCCGGGGGAGCGTGGCTGCTGACGGTGCTCCCGCGGACGGGCGCGAGCGATCCGGCCACCGGCGAGCTGCTCGCGTCGACGCGGGTGATGGCCCGGGTCATCGGCGGCCCGGACGCGCACGTCGGCGGGGTCGTCGCGGCCCGGGCCGACTTCGCGAAAGCGATCACCGCGCGGCTGCCGCTGTTCCTCGCCGCCGTCGTCGGGATTTCGGTCCTGCTGCTGGCCTGGGTGTTCCGCAGCGTGCTGATCCCGCTCACCGCGGCGGTGATGAACCTGCTGACCGCGGCCGCGACGACCGGCGCGGTCGTGTTCGCCTTCGGCGGCCCGATCGAGCCCTACCTGCCCGTGTTCCTGTTCGCCGGGCTGTTCGGCCTGTCGATGGACTACGAGGTCTTCCTCATCGCCCGGATCCAGGAGGCGTGGCGCCGCCACGGCGATCCGCGGGCCGCCATCGTCGACGGCGTCGCGGCGACCGGCCGGACCATCACCGCGGCCGCGGTGATCATGGCGCTGGTGTTCGTCTCGTTCGCCTTCGTGGACGCCCGGGTGGTGCGCGAAGCGGGGGTCGGGCTGACCGTCGCCGTGCTCCTGGACGCCGTCGTGGTCCGGTGCGTGCTCGTCCCCGCGGTGATGGCCCGGCTCGGGGCGGCGAACTGGTGGTTCCCGCGCCGGAAGGCCGCGGCCGGCGGCGAACTGGTGGGGAGCACGCGATGACCCGGCGGACGCTGGTCGTGCTCGCGCTCGGCGCGTTCGTCACGACGCTGGACAACACGATCGTCGCCGCGGGCGCGCCGTCCATCGCCCGCGACCTCGCCCTCGACGTCGGGACACTGGAGTGGATCGCGCTCGGGTACATGCTCCCGTTCGCCGGGCTCCTGCCGGTGGCGGGGGCGCTGATCGACCGCTGGGGCCGCCGCCCGGCCCTGACCGGTGCCCTCCTCGCGTTCGGGCTCGGCGCGGCGGCAGGCGGCCTGGCGGGTTCGGCGTGGCTGCTGGTCGCCGCCCGGGTGCTCCAGGGGCTGGCGGCCGCGTTCCTGGTGCCGGGCCTGCTGAGCCTGCTGCGGACCAACCTCGACGCGCGCGGCCGGACGCTCGGCGCGGCGGTCTGGACCGCCTGCCTGGCGGCCGCGCTGGCCCTCGGCCCCGCGCTCGGCGGTGTCCTGAGCGAATACTGCGGCTGGGCCTGGATCTTCTTCGTCAACCTCCCGTTCGTGGCCGCGATGCTGGGCCTGCTGCCGGGGGCCGTGCCGCCCGGCCGCGGGGGCGGGACCCGCGCGCCACCGGCGTCGGCGATGATCCTGGTGACGGCGAGCCTGGTGCTGCTCACCACCGCGCTGGCCGAACCCCGGCTCCGGATCCCGCTGCTCGCCGCGGGGACCGTGTGCGGGGTGGCGTTCCTCGTGCGGGAACGGCGGGCGGCCGAGAGGCTGGTCCCGCCGGCGCTGACCGGCAACCGGGTGTTCCTCGGCTCGCTCGGCCTGCAGCTGCTGTGGGGACTGGGGATCTCCGGGATCTTCTTCTTCACGCCGTTGCTGCACCAGGAGTTCCTGGGGCTCGGCCCGGCCGGCGCCGGGCTGCCCCTGGTACTGGTCGCGGTGGCGGTCGTCGCCGCGACGCCGCTGGTGCCGGCGGCCGTCGCCCGCCACGGTCCACTTCGGACGGTGGCGGCGGGGCTGGCCGTGGTCGGTGCGGGGCTGCTCGCCCTCGCCGCGGTGAACCACGTCCCCGCGCTGTGGCCGCGCGTGCCCGGCCTGGTCCTGATCGGGGCGGGCTCGGCCTTCACCGTCCCGATGACGTCGCACGCGCTGGAGGTGGTGGAGCGGCGGTATTCCGGCACGGCGTCGGGATTGCTCACCGCGGGCCGGGAATTGTCGAGCGCGCTCGGCGTGGCGCTGATCGGCGCCGTGCTGACGTCGGTGCGCGCGGCGCGGCTCGAAGCGGGCGTCCCCGCCGGGGCGGCACTGGCCGGCGGGTACACCGCGGGCCTGCTCGTCGCGGCCGGGCTGACGTTCGCCGGCGCGCTGCTGGCCGTGCGCGTGCCCGGCACCCGGCCCGCCGAGACCTCGTCGCCGCGTGACAAACGTGCGGTGCCCTGACCCGTTTCCCCGTGAGTATCGGTGATCGAATCGTTGACAACCGCACCGGCGCGGTTATTCACTGCGCCGGTAAACGCTCTCTGCGAGGATGCATGGAAACCATTTCCCGGCCGGTTCCCGTCACCGGTGCGCCCGTCGACGGCGGCGAGTCCTTCGCGACCCTGCTGGGTCACTGGGCGCGCCGCCTCGGCGACCGGATCGCCGTGACCCACCTCGACCACCGCGACGGCGGCGACGGCCGGGCGGTCACGCTCACCTGGCGCGAGCTCGACCAGCGGGTCGAGGCGGTCGCGGCCCGGCTGTCCGAAGTGGCCGGTCCGGGGGAGCGGGCGGCGGTGCTGGCCGGGCAATCCGCCGGCTACGTCGTCGCGTTCCTCGGTGCGCTGCGGGCGGGTCTGGTCGCCGTGCCGCTGTTCACGCCCGGCCTGCCCGGGCACGCGGGCCGGCTGGCCGCGGCGCTCGCCGACTGCGGCCCGCGGGTCGTGCTGACCACCGCCGGGGAGGGCGAGGCGGTCACCCGGTTCCTCGCCGGTTGCGCGGTCGACCCGGCGGTGGTGGACGTCGACGCCGTGCCGCCGGTCGAGTCCGGGCCGCGCGACTGGCCCGAGCCCGATCCCGACGCCCCGGCGTACCTGCAGTACACGTCCGGCTCGACGCGTTCGCCCGCCGGGGTCGTGCTGACCCACCGGAACGTGCTCGCCAACGCGCGTCAAGCATGCGCCGCCTACGGCGCCGAGAGCGGGACCACGTCGACGGTCAGCTGGCTGCCGCTGTTCCACGACATGGGCCTGATCCTCGGCATCGGCGCGCCGATGGCCGGCGGGCTGGAGGCGGTCCTGATGGACCCGCTGGCGTTCCTCGAACGGCCCGCGCGCTGGCTGCGCGCCCTCTCGGCCAGTCCCGGCGCGATCAGCGCGGCCCCCAACTTCGCCTACGCCTACTGCGCTTCCCGCGTCACCGAGGACGAGAAGCTCTACCTCGAGCTGAGCCGGGTCGTCTCGCTGATCAACGGTGCCGAACCGGTGCTGCCGGCCACGATCGCCAAGTTCCACGACGCCTTCGCCGGCTGCGGGCTGCGGCCGGAGGTGCACCGCTCGTCCTACGGCCTGGCCGAGGCCACCGTGCTGGTTTCCGTGACGGACGCGGGAAAACCGCCCCGGCAGGTCACGTTCGACCGGGCCCGGCTCGCCGCCGGGTCCGCCGTGCCGGCCGCTGCGGGTGCGGCGGCCACGACGCTCGTCTCGTGCGGCCGGCCGGTCGGCCAGCGGGTGCGGATCGCCGACCGGGTGACCGGGGAGCCCGCCGGGCCGGGCGAGGTCGGCGAAATCCGGGTCAGCGGCCCGAACGTCGGCCGCGGCTACTGGGGCCGGGCCGAAGCGTCGGCGGCCACCTTCGGCCTGCCCCCGCTCGATCCGGACACCGGTGCGGGCTGGCTGGCCACCGGCGACCTCGGTGTGGTGTTCGACGGCGAGCTGTTCGTGACGGGCCGGCTGAAGGACCTGGTCGTCGTCGACGGCCGCAACCACTACCCGCAGGACATCGAGCAGACCGCCGAGGAAAACCGGGCCGTCCGGCCGCACTCGGCCGCGGCCTTCGCGATCGACGGCGACGACGGGGAAGCCGCGGTCGTCGTCCTGGAACGGGCGAAGGACACCGAAGCCGACGTCACCGAGGCGGCCGCGGCCATCCGGGCGGCGGTTTCGGCCGGGCACGGGCTGCGCCTGCACGACGTCGTCTTCCTGGCGCCGGGCGAGGTGCCCCGCACCTCCAGCGGCAAGATCAGCCGGGCCCGCTGCCGACAGTCCTATCTGGACGGTGCGTTCACCGCCCGGCGGCTCGGATGAGCGCGCCGGACGCCGCGGCGATCCGCGCCTGGCTGCTCGCGCGCCTCGGTGACGTGGACGTCGACCGGCCGCTGCACGAAACCGGACTGTCCTCGAGGGACGCGGCGAGCCTGGCGGCCGACCTGGGCGCGTTCACCGGACGCCCGCTGTCGCCGACCCTGGTGTGGCAGTACCCGACGATCACCGAGATCGCCGACCACCTGTCCACTGTGGATTCCGAGGTGGCGTACGTGCCGCTCCCGGAGGACAGCGAGCCGATCGCGGTCGTCGGCCTCGGCTGCCGGCTGCCCGGCGGGATCGAATCCCCGGAAGCGTTCTGGCGCTTCCTCGACTCCGGCGGCGACGGCATCGGTGACGTGCCCGAGGGCCGCTGGGAGACGTTCGCCCCGGTGGAAGACCTCGCCGGCGTGCCGTCGCGCGGCGGGTTCCTCGACGACGTCGCCGGCTTCGACGCGGCGTTCTTCGGCATCACCCCGCGGGAAGCCGAGGCGATGGACCCGCAGCAGCGCATCCTCCTCGAGGTCGTCTGGGCGGCGCTGGAGCACGCGGGGATCCCGCCGGCCACGCTGCGCGGCAGCCGGACCGGGGTGTTCGTCGGGCTGTCGGCCACAGAGTACGGCTCGCTGACGATGACCGACGTCGCCGGCGTCGACGTCTGGTCCGGGACCGGCGCGGCGGCGAGCATCGCGGCTAACCGGCTGTCGTACCTGCTCGACCTGCGCGGGCCCAGCCTCACCCTGGACACCGCATGCTCGTCGTCGCTGGTCGCGGTGCACCAGGCGGTGCAGAGCCTGCGCCGTGGCGAGAGCGAGACCGCGCTCGCCGCCGGGGTGAACGTCCTGCTCTCGCCGGGCATCACCGCCGGTTTTCACCGGGCGGGGGTGCTGGCCGCGGACGGCCGCTGCAAGCCGTTCGACGCCGGCGCCGACGGGATCGCCCGCGGCGAAGGCTGCGGCGTGGTCGTGCTGAAGACGCTGCGCGCGGCGCGGCGGGCCGGCGATCGCGTGCTGGCGCTGATCCGCGGCAGCGCGGTGAACTCCGACGGCCGGTCCAACGGCCTGACGGCGCCCAACCCGGACGCCCAGGCGGCGTTGCTGCGCGACGCGTACGCCACGGCCGGCGTCGATCCGTCCTCTGTGGACTACGTCGAGGCGCACGGGACCGGCACGCCGCTGGGCGATCCGCTGGAGGCGGGTGCGCTGGCGGCGGTGCTCGGGGCGGGGCGTTCGCCGGGGCGTCCGCTGCTGCTGGGGTCGGTGAAGAGCAACCTGGGCCACCTCGAAGGCGCGGCCGGCATCACCGGGCTGGTGAAGGTGGTGCTGGCGATGACGCACCGGCGGCTGCCGCCGAGCCTGCACTTCCGCGAGCCGAACCCGCACATCGACTTCACCGGGTTGCGGGTGGTGGCGTCGGGGACGGACTGGCCGCGCTATGCGGGAACGGCGCGGGCCGGGGTGTCGGCGTTCGGCTTCGGCGGGACGAACGCGCACGTCGTGGTCGAGGAGTGGCCGGCGGCGGCCTTTCCGCCCCGGGCCGGGGACGGTGGGCCGCAGGTGTTCGCGCTTTCGGCGCGGTCGGCGGAGGTGCTGCGGGCACGGGCGGGTGAGCTGGCGGAGTGGCTGGCAGGCAGTGCGGTGCCGCTCGACGCGGTCGCCTCGACGCTGGCGCACCGGCGGGAGCAGCTGCCGGTGCGCGGGGCGGTGGTCGGTGAGAGCCGGGCTGACGTTGTCGAAGCGCTGCGGGGCCTGGCCGAAGGGCGCGGAATCACGGGCGGGGCCGGTGGCCCGGGCGGTGCGGCTGGTGGTGCGGGTGGGTCGGTCGGCGCGGGCGGTGGCTTGTCCGGTGGCCCGGGCGCGGCCGGTGAGCGGGGTGTCGTCTTCGTCTTTTCCGGCTACGGCTCGCAGTGGTCCGGCATGGGCCGTCTGCTGCTGCGCTCCGAACCGGCCTTCCGGGCCGAAATCGAGGCGCTCGACCCCGTCTTCCGGGCCGAAGCCGGGTTCTCGCTGCGCGAAGCCCTCGAACACGAGCTTCCCGACCTCGCCGCGACCCAGCTCGCGCTGTTCGGCGTGCAACTCGCCTTGGCCGCTCTCTGGCGGGCGCACGCGGTGACTCCCGCCGCCGTGCTCGGGCATTCCATGGGCGAGGTCGCCGCCGCCGTCGTGGCCGGGGCGCTCGATGTCGCCGATGGCCTGCGGGTCATGGCCGCCCGGGCGCGGCTACTCGCCGAACTCGACGAACGCGGGGGCGGGGCGATGGCCCTCGTCGAACTTTCGCCGGCCGAACTCGCGGAATTCCCCGACGTCACCATCGCCGTGTACGCCTCGCCGACCCAGTGCACCATCAGCGGGGCCGCGGACCGCGTCGAGGCCGTGGTCGCGCACGCCGAACACCTGGGCCGGCTCGCGAAACGGCTGCCCGTCGGGGGTGCCGGGCACTCCGCCGCCGTCGAGCCGCTGCTCGGCCCGTTCCGCGCCGCGGTCGCGGGACTGACCCCGGCCACGCCCGGAATCCCTTGCTACAGCAGCGTCCACGACGAGCCGCCCGCCTTCGACGTCGAGTACTGGGCGGCGAACCTGCGCCGGCCCGTGCGGTTCAGCCAGGCGCTGGCCGCGGCCACCGCCGACGGGCACACCGTCTTCGTCGAGATCTCACCGCACCCCGTCGCGCTGGCCGCGATCGAGCAGTCCGGCGGCCTCGGCCTGCCCTCGGCGAGCCGCCGGATCGACGAGCGGACGGCGTTCCTGACCAGCCTCGCCCGGCTGCACCTGCTCGGATGGTCCGGCCTGCTGGCCGCCCGGCCGCCGACGCCGCCGGTCGAGCTGCCCGGCCCGGTCTGGCGGCACGAATGCTTCTGGCCGCGCCGGACCGTCCGCACCGGCGGGACGCATCCGCTGCTCGGCGTGCACATCGAAGACCCCGGCGGCGGCCACCTGTGGCGGGGCGACATCGGCGTCGCCGCGGTGCCGTGGCTGGCCGGCCACACCGTCCGGGACGTCCCGGTGTTCCCGGCCACCGGTTTCCTCGAACTCGCGCTCGCCGCCGCCGGTCCGGGTGGCCGCGTCCACGACCTCGAACTGCGGGAAGTCCTGCCGCTCGGCGACCACACCGAAGTGACCACGACGCTCCGCGGCACCGAGCTGAGTGTCCACACGAGATCCGGGCGGTGGGTCCGGCACGCCACCGCCCGGATCGGCACCGGCGGCACACCGTCGGCACCGTTCGGGGAAACCGCCGGGGAGCCGGTCGACGTCTACCGGGCGCTGGCCGAGCTGGGGCAGTCCTACGGCCCGGCCTTCCGCGGCCTGCGCCGGGTGACGGCCGCGCCCGGCCGCGCGTCGGCGTCGATCGCGCAGCCGGAAGCCGACCATCCCGCCTACGTGCTGCACCCGGCGCTCGCCGACGCCTGCCTGCACGCGCTGGCCGCGGCCGTCGGCGACGCGGACGCCCTCTACCTGCCGCTCAGCGTGGCCGAGGTGGTGGTCGCCGGCGACCCGCGCCGGGGCGTGCGGGTGGACGCCGTCCTGCGGGAGTCCGGCGACGGCGTGCTCGGCAGCGTCCAGCTCGTCGACGCCGGCGACGTCGTCCTGGTCGAATTCCGCGACGTCTACTGCCGCCCCTACCGCGACGCGGCCCTGACGCGGCTGCTGTTCGAGGCGGCCTGGCAGCCGGCGCCGCTGCCCGTCGCACCGGAATTGTCGGTGCCGGCCGGTAGTGTGGAAAACGGGGGGCGCCCCCGCGGGCCACGGCGGGCGCACCGCTGGATCGTGCTGTCGGACGACAACCGGGCGTTCGACGGCGAGGACGGCGAGGACGTCCGGACCGCCCGCCTCGGCGACCGGCCCGAGCTGGCGAAACTGCTGCGCGACGGAGAACCGACCGCCGTCGTCGCCCTGCTCGGCGGCTCGGCCGAGCCCGATCCGGCGCGCGGGGCGAAGCTGGTCGAGACGCTGGCCGGCGTCGTCGCCGAACTGGCCGAACTGCCCGTGGCGCCCAGGTTGTGGCTGGTGAGCGCCGGAGCGCACGCCGTCGAGCCCGGCGAGCGGGGCGATCCCGAAATGGCCGCGCTGCGCGGACTCGTGCGCGTGCTGGCCTTCGAGCACCCCGAGCTGCGGGTGAGCCAGGTCGACGGCGGAGCGGATCGGCTGCGGGACGAGATCCGCGCGGACGGCCCGGACGACGAAATCGCCTGGCGCGGCGGCGTGCGGTACACGCGGCGCCTGATCCGGCCCGCCGTCGGTGACCCGGTCCGCGAGCCGGTCCGCGACGGCGCGTACATCGTCACCGGCGGCCTCGGCGGCCTGGGACTGGCCGCGGCGAAGTGGCTGGCCGCGCGGGGCGCGACGCGGCTGGTGCTGAACAGCCGGCACGCCGCCGACCCCGGGCTCGGCGGACTGGGCGTCGACATCCGGGTGGTGCCGGGCGACATCGCGGCCCCGGGCACGGCCGAGACCCTGGTCGCGGTGGCCGTCGAAGGGGGCGTGCCGCTTCGCGGGGTGCTGCATGCCGCCGGCGTCCTGGCCGACGGCGCCGCGATCAGCCTCGACGCCGACGCGCTCGAAGCCGTCTGGCGGCCGAAGGCGCTGGGCGCGTGGCGGCTGCACGAAGCGACGGCCGGCCACGACCTCGACTGGTGGCTGGTGTACTCGTCGGCGGCCGCGCTGTTCGGATCGCCGGGCCAGGCCGCGTACGCGACGGCGAACGCGTGGGCCGACGCGCTGGTCGCGTGGCGCCGCGCCCAGGGCCTCCCGGCCGCGACGATCGGCTGGGGCGCGTGGGGCGAGGTGGGCGCGGCGGCCGGTTTGGCCAACCCGGTGCTCGAGCCGCTCGGCACCGAGGAAGCGTTGTCGGCGCTGGACTTCCTGCTGGCCCGCGACCGCGCGGCGACCGGTGTGGCGCGGGTGGCCCCGGGGACCGTGCTGGAGCTCTTTCCCCGGCTGGGGGAGCGGCCGTTCTTCACGCTGTTCGGACCGCGGGCCGCATCGTCCACATGGGACGGTTTGGACGCGCTGCGCGGCTCCTCACCGGAGGCCGCCCACGCGGCGATCGCTTCCCACTTGGCGGGGCTGGTCGCGGACCTGCTGGGGTTGCCGGAGATCGACCGGACGGTACCGCTCACCCGGCTGGGGCTGGATTCGCTGTCGGCGATGCGGGCGCGCGGTGCGGTCGAACGGGACTTCGGGCTGCCGTTGCCGATTCCGCTGCTGCTGCGAGGGGCGAGTTTGGCGGAGCTTGCCGGGAATTTGGCCGAGCAGGCGGGTTTCGGGCCTGGGGCGCCAGTGGGCGCCGGGTTGGCGGACTCGGCCGGACCTGCTGCGCTGGCGGATGTCGGTCCCCAGGACCTCGCCGGACCCGCTACGCCGACGGATGCCGGTCCCCGCCACCTCCCCGGCCGCGCAAACCCTGCTGCACCAGCCGTCACCGGGCCGCGGGATCCCGCCGAACGCTGGGTGGCCCGGCACTGGCAGACCGTCCTCGGCGCCGAACCCAGCGTCCACGAGCACTTCGGCGGCGACCTCGCGCAGGCTCAGCAGCTGCGGGCGATCTTCGCCGAGCACCTCACCGCCGTCCCCGGCCATGACCGGCTCTTCGCCACCCCCACCGTCGCCGGGATGGCCGATCTCCTGCGGGCCGAGCTCGAAGGGCACGGTGGCGGCCCCGTGCGGCTGCTGCGCGATGGCGTTACCGGGCCGCCCGTCTTCCTCTTCCACCCGGCCGGCGGCACCGCGAGCGTCTACCGCGAACTCGCCCGGCTGCTCCCCGAAGGCCCGCCGGTCCACGCGTTCGAACGCCTCGACGAACAGCACACCGTCGAAGGCAAAGCCGCCCGGTACGCCGAGCTGATCCGGGACATCCAGCCCGCCGGCCCCTATCGGCTGGGTGGCTGGTCGTTCGGCGGCTGTCTCGCCTACGAGACCGCACGTCACCTGAAGAACGCCGAACTCGTCTTCCTCATCGACACCATCCTGCCGCTGCCCGCCTCGGGCACCGCGGCCGACGCACTGCTCGACCGCTTCGACCGGTTCGCCGGCCACATCTCGCGGACCTACGGCGTGCCCTTCGACGTTCCCCGCGAAGAGCTGGCGCGGCTGGACGAGGACGCGCAGATCCGCTGGGTCATGGCCAAGCTCGCCGAGCAGGTGCCGGACATGGGTACCGGCGTCCTCAAGCACCAGTACGAGTCCTATGTGGACGCGCGGGTGGCCGAGCGGTACACGCCGGAGCGCTATGACGGCCGGGTGGTCCTGCTGCGCGCTCAGGACCCGCACCCGCTCACCACCGCGCTGGACCCGCGGTACCTGCGCACCGACGACGCCCTCGGCTGGGACGCCCACTGCGGCGCCCTCGAAGTCGTGCGGGTGCCCGGCGATCACGTGTCGATGATCGATCCGCCGCACGTGGCCGTGCTGGCCGAACGGCTCGGGGCGGTGGTGCGGTGATGGACGAGCTGACCCCGACCACCGCCTTCCGGATCGCCGATCTCGCCGCCCGGCAGGACGAAGCCGTGCGGATCGCCGAAAAGCGGGCCGTCGACCGGCAGCACGCCAAGGGGAAGCTGACCGCGCGCGAACGGATCGGGCTGCTGCTGGACCCCGGGTCCTTCGTGGAGGTCGACCAGTTCGCGCGGCACCGGTGCGCGGAGTTCGGGATGGACGCGAACCGGCCGTGGGGTGACGGTGTCGTCACCGGGCACGGCACCGTCGACGGCCGCCAGATCTGCGTGTTCTCGCAGGATTTCAGCGTCTTCGGCGGCAGTCTCGGCGAGGTCTCCGGGGAAAAGGTCCTCAAACTGATGGACCTGGCCATGACCATCGGCTGCCCGGTCGTCGGGATCAACGACTCCGGCGGCGCCCGGATCCAGGAAGGCGTCGTCTCGCTGGCGTACTACGCCGAACTCGGCCGCCGCAACGCCCACGCGTCCGGGGTCGTCCCGCAGATCTCGATGATCATGGGCCCGTGCGCCGGCGGCGCGGTCTACGCGCCGGCCATCACCGACTTCACCGTGATGGTCGACGACACCTCGCACATGTTCGTCACCGGCCCGGACGTCGTGCACGCCGTCACCGGTGAGCGCGTCACCGCGCAGGAACTCGGCGGGGCCGCCGTGCAGAGCGAGGTCGCCGGCAACGCCCACCACCGGGCCGCCGACGAACAGGACGCCGTCGACTGGGTGCAGACGCTGCTCGGGTACCTGCCCGCGAACAACCTCGACCCCGGGCCCGCGTACGCCGACGAAACCAGCCCCGGGCTCACCGCCGCCGACCTCGAGCTCGACCGGCTGGTGCCCGACTCGCCGCACCAGACCTACGACATGGCCGAGCTGATCCTCCGGCTGGTCGACGACGGTGAGTTCACCGAAGTGCACAGCGCCTTCGCCCCCAACATGATCTGCGCCTTCGCGCGGGTGCAGGGCCACACGGTCGGCGTCGTGGCGAACCAGCCGCGGCACCAGGCCGGCGTGCTCGACATCGACGCGTCGGAGAAGGCCGCGCGGTTCGTGCGCTTCTGCGACGCCTTCTCGATCCCGCTGCTGACCCTGGCCGACGTGCCCGGCTACCTGCCGGGCACCGAGCAGGAACGCGGCGGGATCATCCGCCGCGGCGCCAAGCTGATCTACGCCTATTCCGAGGCGACCGTGCCGAAGGTGACCGTGGTGGTCCGCAAGGCCTACGGCGGCGGCTACGCGGTGATGGGCTCCAAGCACCTCGGCGCCGACGTCGTGCTGGCCTGGCCCACCGCCGAGATCGCGGTGATGGGCGCCGAAGGCGCGGTGCAGGTGCTCTACCGGCGCGAGCTGGCCGCCCTGCCGCCCGAGGAGCGGGACGCCGCCCGCCGCCGGTTCACCGACGAGTACCGCAAGCGCCACGGCGGCCCGTACCTGGCCGCCGAGCGCGGGTACGTCGATCAAGTCGTCACGCCGTCGCAGACCCGCCTCCAGGTGGCGCGGGCCCTGCGGATGCTGCGCACCAAACGCCAGAGCCTGCCGGCCCGGAAACACGGGAACATCCCCCTCTGAGGAGTCCACATGAAGCGGATCGCCTTGCTGGCGCTGTCCGTCGTCCTCCTGATCGCCGGTGCCGGCGTGGCGCCCGCCCAGGCGAGCCCGGCCGTGGCCGACGACGGCGCGAAGGTCGTCCAGGAGACCTGGGTGGACGCCCGGACCGTCGACCTGCAGATCAGCTCGCCGGCCCTGGGCACCACCGGCATGGTGCGGCTGATCGTGCCGTCCGGCTGGGCCGCGCAGCCCACCCGGACCTGGCCCGTGCTGTACCTGCTGCACGGCTGCTGCGAGCCGGTCGACTACCGCTCGTGGGACCAGTTCACCGACGTCAAGGCGTTCACCGCGGCCAAGGACGCCCTGGTCGTGATGCCGACCGACGGGGCGGCGGGGATGTACACGAAGTGGTGGAACTTCGGCCTCTGGAACACCCCCGACTGGGACACCTTCCACACCGCCGAAGTGCGCCAGATCGTCGAGCGCGGCTACCGCGGCGGCACGCGCCGCGCGGTCGCCGGGCTGTCGATCGGCGGGTACGGCGCGATGGCGTACGCGTTCAAGCACCCGGGGATGTTCGGCGCGGCCGCGTCCTACAGCGGGGTGCCGAACACGCTCTACCCGGGGCTGCCGGTCTGGATCATCGGCATCCTGGCGCGTGCCGGGGTCTACAACTACCTCAACCTCTGGGGCGACGCGTTCGGCCTGCCGGCGATCTGGTCGGCGAACAACCCCTACGACCACGTCGACCAGCTGCGCGGCACCGCGCTCTACGTCTCCTGCGGCAACGGGCAGACCGGGCCGCTCGATCCGCCGAACCAGGCGGACTTCCTGGAGTCGACGGCGGAGATGTCGTCCCGCAGCTTCACCGACCGCCTGCGGACCGCCGGCATCCCGGTGACCGTCGACTACTACGGGGCCGGCACCCACAGCTGGCCGTACTGGCAGCGGGCCCTGCACCAGTCCTGGCCGGTCCTGGCCGGCGCACTCGGCCTCCCGGCCTGAGCGCATTCCCTTTCCCCGATGGAGGTTGTGGTGAAGCATGCCCGATGTCGCGCCGTGCTTTCGGCGCTCCTGACCTGCTGCCTGGTGGCGCTGGGCGTCGCGGCCGCGAGCCCGCCCGCCGGCGCGGCACCCCTGCTGCCCGGACCGTTCGACGACTCCTTCTACACCCCGCCGTCGCCACTGCCGGCCGGGAAACCGGGTGACGTCATCCGGTGGCGTCCGGCGGTGCCGCTGCTGAACGCGCTCAACGCCGACGCCTGGCAGGTCATGTACCTGTCGACCAACGCGCTGGGGAACCGGAACGCGGTCACCGGGACGATCCTCGTGCCGAAGGGCGTGGACCCGGCCAAGGCGCCGATCGTCGGCTACGCGGTCGGCACGCAGGGCCCGGCGTTCAAGTGCACGGCGTCCAAGGCGATGGAACGCGGCACGCTGTACGACCAGCCCGCCATCAACGACTCGCTCTCCAGCGGCTACGCGGTCGCGGTGACCGACTACGAGGGCTACTCGCCGGCAACCGTGCCCACCTACATCACCGGGCAGTCCATGGGGCCCGCGGTGATCGACTCGGTGCGGGCGGCGCAGGACCTGCCGGCCACCCGGCTTTCCCGGGGCGCCAAGGTGATCTTCCAGGGCTACTCGCAGGGCGGCGGTGGATCGATGTGGGCCGGGGAGAAACAGCCCACCTACGCCCCCGAACTGAACGCCGTCGGCGTCGTCGCGGGCGGGGTGCCGGCCGACCTGACCGAAGTCGCGAAGGGCCTCGACGGCTACCTCGGCTTCGGGTTCCTGGCCTTCGCCGCGGTCGGGCTCGATGCCGCGTACCCGGAGCTGAGGCTGGATTCCTTCCTCAACGACACCGGTCGCGAGCAGCTGGCCGACGCGAAGAAGAACGCGTGCACGGCGGAACTGCTGCTGAACTACTCCTTCAAGAAGATCAGCGACTTCACGACGTCGAACCCCCTGGGGACACCGCAGTGGCAGGCGCGGCTGGCGCAGAACAAGCTCGGCGCCCACCCGCCGCGGGTGCCGGTGTTCCAGTACCACGCGAGCACCGACGAGATCGTCAACACCCCGCAGGCGGAGGCGCTGCACCGGGCGTACTGCGCGGCCGGGGTGCGGGAGCAGTGGACCACCTACCTCGCCGAACACGCCACCGGAATCCTGGCCGGCAACGCCGACGCGCACCAGTGGATCGTGAAACGGTTCAACGGCGAAACGGCCCCTTCGAACTGCTGAGGAAATCCGGGAAGGCCGCCTCGCAAATCCGAGGTGGCCTTCCCGGGTATTTCGTGGAATCAGACCTTGCCCGCGACGAACCCGGCCGCGTCGCCGGCCTGGTTGCCGTAGCTGAGGTGGGCCAGGATGTTGGTGCCGCCGAACTGGCAGATCGGGTCGCCGAGGGCGCAGTAGTCCTTGGTGCGGCTCTGGTAGGTGCCGGTGACCGAACGGCCGATCGCGCGGATCGGGTTGCCGAACAACACGATGGCCGCGATCCGCGGCGCCAGGTCCGCGGGGATGGTGGCGGCGATCGGGCCGCCGACGACGGCGCCGTCGCTGCTGATGCCGATCGAGTTGTCGACGACGTTGGCGCCCTGGGAGTAGCCGACGAGGACGAACCGCTGGGACGGGCAGGCCGCGGCCTGCGACCGCACGTGGTTGACCAGGTCGGTGTTGCCGCGCTGCACCGAAGCCGGTTCGCCGAGGTCGGCCGGGTAGTCGACGCGGTAGCTGCTCACCGACCGCGGGCGCAGCCGGCTCTGCACGGCCGAGAAGACCGGGTCGCCGACGATGAGACCCAGCGTGCCGGGTTCGCCCGTGCCGCGAGCCACCGGGACGTCGATGTCGGTGCACGGCGCCGCCGAAGCGACCGGCGCGGCGGCCACGGTGAGCCCGGCGACGGCGAAGCCCACCGCGGCGGCGGCGGAAAGCAGGCGTTTCTGGGGGACGCGAATCATGGCTGATCACACCTCGTTGTGGGAAAAGGGGTCGGCAAGCGCTTTCCGTTGGGGGACGGAAATGCATGCGGCGCTTGCGGTGATCGCAGCGTCGCAGTGGTTGCCGAACCCGGCAAGAGGTGATTTCCCGGTGCGCCGGGAATTGTTCAGCCGGTGACAAAAGGTCCGGTGTGGACGCTCAGATGGCGCACTGCCCGGCCGGGTGCGGGGCGTCGAGGCGCTCCAAAAGCGCGGGGTCCAGCCCGCGCAGCGCGGCCATCACGAACCCGGTGGCCAGCTCGCCCGCGGCGATCGGGTCGAGCCCGGGGGAGTGGGACACGTGCATCGCGGCCCGCCCGACCAGGCCGACCATCATCGCCCCGAGCAGGTCCGCGCCGGGGCCGACCGGGCGCCCGTGGGCGAGCAGGTGGTCCCGGACCTGGCCGACCACGTGGGTGGCGATGGAATCGGCGAGCGCGCGGCGCTCGTTCGACATCTCGTCGACGGCCGAGTCGAACAGCAGCCGGAAACTCTCCGGGTGGGCGCCGGCGTAGGCGAACATGGCCATCACCGACAGCCGGACGCGCTCCTCCAGGGGGCGGTTGTTCGCCGTTTCGTACGCGCTGATCACCCAGGCCCGCAACGCGGCGACCTCGCGCCGGACGGTGGTGC
Organism: Amycolatopsis sp. CA-126428; assembly: GCF_002904335.1. Classification (GTDB taxonomy): domain Bacteria; phylum Actinomycetota; class Actinomycetes; order Mycobacteriales; family Pseudonocardiaceae; genus Amycolatopsis. The sequence goes on from NZ_PPHF01000016.1 coordinate 83,741, forward strand.
GGAACAGGGCCGCCTTGTCGCCGAAATGCGCGTAGAGGGTGGGCTTGGTGGAGTCGGCGCGGTCCGCGATCAGGCCCATGGTGGCCTGGGCGTACCCCCGCTCGGCGAACACCGCGCGGGCGGCGTCGAGCAGCTCGTCGTCGGTGGGCCGGGCGGCCGGGCTGCGGCGAGCGCTGGATCGATCAGGAGGACTCTGCCGGCTCATGGAGGTGTACTGTAACGGCTCCTTGCTTTACTGTCCGGTAAAGCACGCTCCGTGAGATCCGGGGCTTCGCCCCGGGCCGGGGTCCGCCACCCGGACCCCCGAAAGAGTTGCGATCGCCGTCCCCCGGTGGAGGAACCCTGGTGTCCCGCGACAGTGCCCGTCAACCCGTCCCCGCTCCCCGGGACGCCGGCGACGAGGTTCTCCGGCGCAAAGAGCTCGCCGCGCTGATGCGTCCGGCGCTTCCGGCGCTGGTGGAGGGAATCGTCCGGGAGGTGCTGCGGGCCGTCCCCATCTACGCCCGGCCGGGCGACGGGACCTACGGCCGCAAGACCCGGCACGGCGTCGAGTGCGCCGTCGCGCTCTTCGTCGACCTCGTCGAGGATCCACAGGCCTCGCGCGACCGGCTGTACGAGACGTGCCGCCGGCTCGGCGCGGGCGAGGCCCGCGAAGGCCGCACCCTCGACGACCTGCAGGCGGCCTACCGGGTGGGCACCCGGGTCGGCTGGCGCTGGATCATGCGGCTGGGCCGGCGGCACCGGCTGTCCTCCGCGGTCATGGCGCAGCTGGCCGAGATGCTGTTCGGCTACGCGGACGAGCTCGCCCGGATGTCGAGCCGGGGGCACCGCGAGGCGTGGGCGGAACTCGAGGGCACCCGGGCGGGCCTGCGGCGGCGGCTGCTGCGGCTGCTGACCGGCCCCGGTGCGATCCCGGACGCGGTCCTCGCCGAACTCGCGTCGGCGGCGGGCTGGCCGGTGCCTCGCGAGGTGGCGGCGGTGGCCGCCGAGACGACGGTGAGCACCTCCTGGGGCTCCGACGTCCTCGCCGACCTCGACTCCCCGCAGCCGCACCTGCTGGTGCCCGCCCCGGTCGACGCGCGGACCCTGACGCGGCTCGGCACCCGGGTCGCGGTCGGGCCGCCGACGGACCTCGGCGCGGCGGCGCACTCCCTGCGCTGGGCGCGCACCGCGCTGCGGCTGGTGGCGGACGGCGCGCTCCCGGACGCGCCCGTGACCTGGTGCACCGACCACCTGACGGACCTGTGGCTGCTGTCGGACTCGCCGCTGGCCGAGCAGGTCGCCCGGCAGGAGCTGGCCCCGCTCGGGCAGTTCCCGGAGCGGACCCGCCGCCGGCTGGGCGAGACCCTGCTGTCCTGGCTGCAGAACGGCGGCAACTCCGAGAAGATCGCGGTCGACCTTTCGGTGCACCCGCAGACCGTCCGCTACCGCGTGCGTCAGCTCAAGCAGGCCTTCGGGGAGCGCCTCGACGACCCGGACGCGCGGTTCGCCATGCAGGCCGCGCTGCGCGCGTCGGGCCTGCGGGTCACCCGGAACGAGTTCTCCTCTCCCGACGAGTAGGCGGCTTCCCGGCTCGGCTCCCGACCTTGTCCCCAGCGAGAACATGTTCTAGTTTTGGGGACGGAAGGTGGTGCGCCGGTGAAAACGGAGCTGGGCTTGGCCGGGACGGTGGTCCTGGTCACCGGGGGCGTCCGCGGCGTGGGCCGGGGGATCGCCGACGTGTTCCTCGCCCACGGGGCCCGGGTCGTGGTCTGCGCCCGGCGGGAGGCACCCACCGAGGCGGAGTTCGCCGCGTGCGACGTCCGCGACGAGACGCAGGTGGCCGCCCTGGTCGAGGGGATCGTCGAGCGGCACGGCCGCCTGGACGTGGTGGTGAACAACGCCGGCGGGGCGCCGTACGTGCCGGCCGCGGAGGCGTCGCCGAGGCTGCACGAGAAGATCGTGCGGCTGAACCTGCTGGCCCCGCTGCTGGTCGCGCAGCACGCCAACGCGGTGATGCAGCGCCAGGACGCCGGCGGTTCCATCGTGATGATCTCCAGCGTGAGCGGCACGCGCCCGTCGCCCGGAACGGCGGCCTACGGCGCCGCGAAGGCCGGGCTGGACAACCTGACCGCGAGCCTGGCGGTCGAGTGGGCGCCGAAGGTGCGCGTGAACGCCCTGGACGTCGGGATGGTGCGGACCGAGCAGGCGCACCTGCACTACGGCAGTGAAGCGGCGGTCGAGGCGGTCGGGAAGACCGTCCCGCTCGGCCGGCTCGCCGAGCCGGCCGAAATCGGGCACTGCGCCGCGTTCCTGGCCTCCGGCCTGGCTTCCTACGTGTCCGGCGCGACCTTGCGCGTGCACGGCGGGGGTGAGGTCCCGGCGTTCCTCGCCGCGGCCGACGTCAACCATCGGGAGGATTCGTGAGCGGGTTGTGCCAGGACCGCGTGGTCGTGGTGACCGGCGCCGGCCGGGGCATCGGACGGGCGCACGCGCTGGCGTTCGCGGCCGAGGGCGCGCCGGTGGTGGTGAACGACGTCGACGGGGACGCGGCCGCCGGGGTCGTCGCCGAGATCGCGGCACTCGGCGGGAAGGCGGTGGCCGACACCTCGGACGTGGCCGACTGGGCCGGGGCCCGCGAGCTGATCGGCGCCGCGCTGGCGAACTTCAGCCGCTTGGACGTGCTGGTCAACAACGCCGGGTTCGTCCGGGACCGGATGCTGGTGAACCTCGCCGAGGACGAGTGGGACGCGGTGGTCCGGGTGCACCTGAAGGGGCATTTCGCGCCGTTGCGGCACGCCGCGGACCATTGGCGGGCCGAGGCGAAGGCCGGGCGGACGCCGAGCGCGCGCGTGATCAACACCAGTTCGGGCGCGGGGCTCCTCGGCAGCGTCGGGCAGGGCAACTACTCGGCGGCGAAGGCGGGGATCGCCGGGCTGACCGTGGTGGCGGCGGCCGAGCTGGCGCGGTACGGGGTGACGGTGAACGCGATCGCGCCGGCCGCGCGGACCCGGATGACCGAAGCGGTGTTCGCGTCGATGGCGCGTCCGGACGAAGGTTTCGACGCGATGGCGCCGGAGAACGTTTCGCCGCTGGTCGTGTGGCTGGGCAGCGCGGAGTCCGGGCACGTCACCGGCCGGGTCTTCGAGGTCGAGGGCGGGAAGGTTTCCCTGGCGCAGGCGTGGCGGCACGGCCCGGCCGTGGACAAGGGCGAGCGGTGGGACCCGGCCGAACTCGGTCCGGTCGTCAAAGAACTGCTCGAGCAGGCGCCCGAGCCCGAACCCGTCTACGGAGCGAGCTGATGGGGATCCTGACCAAGCGTGACGGCCACGTCGAGGTCGTCACGGTCGACTTCCCGCCGGTGAACGCCCTGCCCGTGCGGGCCTGGTTCGACCTCGCCGACGCCCTCACGCAGGCGGGTCGCGACGCGGGAGTGCACGTCGTGATCCTCCGTGCGGAAGGTCGCGGCTTCAATGCCGGGGTCGACATCAAGGAGATCCAGCGCAGCGCCGGTTACGACGCCCTGGTCGGCGCCAATCGAGGGTGCTACGCGGCTTTCGGCGCGGTCTACGACTGCGCGGTGCCGGTGGTGGCGGCGGTGCACGGCTTCTGCCTGGGCGGCGGGATCGGCCTGGTCGGCAACGCCGACGTGATCATCGCTTCGGACGACGCGACCTTCGGGGTCCCGGAAGTCGAGCGCGGCGCGCTCGGCGCGGCGACGCACCTGGCGCGGCTGGTGCCGCAGCACCTGATGCGCACGCTGTACTTCACCGCCCGCAAGATCACCGCGGCCGAACTGCTCGCCCACGGCTCGGTGTACCGGGTCGTGCCGCGCGCGGAGCTGGACGAGGCCGCCCTCGACGTCGCCCGGGACATCGCGAAGAAGGACCCGCGGGTGATCCGGGCGGCGAAGGAGGCCCTGAACGGCATCGACACCCAGCAGGTGCACCGCAGCTACCGCTTCGAGCAGGGCTTCACCTTCGAACTGAACCTGCTCGGCGCGTCCGACGAAGCCCGCGAGGAGTTCTTGAATGGCCGATAAGCGCACGACCGCCGACGAGGTGGCGGCCGAGCTGAAGGACGGCATGACCATCGGGATCGGCGGCTGGGGTTCCCGGCGCAAGCCGATGGCGCTCGTGCGGGCGATCCTGCGCACCCCGGTCAAGGACCTGACCGTCGTCTCCTACGGCGGCCCGGACGTCGGCCTGCTCTGCGCCGCGGGCAAGGTGAAGCGGGTCGTGTTCGGGTTCGTCACCCTGGATTCGATCCCGTACGACCCGTGGTTCGGCCGCGCCCGCGAGACCGGCGCGATCGAGGTCACCGAGTACGACGAGGGCATGTTCGGCACCGCGCTGTCGGCGGCGATGCAGCGGCTGCCGTTCCTGCCGACCCGCGCCGGGCTCGGCTCCGAAGTCATGCGCGCCAACCCCGGTCTGCGCACCGTGCGCTCGCCCTACGACGACGCCGAAGAGCTCGTCGCCGTGCCCGCGCAGCGGCTCGATGTCGCGCTCGTGCACCTCAACCGGGCCGACGCCCGGGGCAACGCCCAGTACCTCGGCCCCGACCCCTACTTCGACGACCTGTTCGCCTTGGCCGCGGACAGGTGCTTCGTGTCGGTGGAAAAGGTGGTGGAGACGGCCGAGCTGACCGCGGGCGGGTCGGTGCAGTCGCTGCTGCTGACCCGCGGTGCCGTCGACGGCGTCGTGGCGGCGCCGCGCGGAGCGCACTTCACCACGGCGGTGCCCGACTACGGCCGGGACGAGCGGTTCCAGCGCCATTACGCGGCCTGCGCCAAGGACCTCGACGCCTGGCCGGGCTTCGTGGACCGGTTCCTCTCCGGCGGCGACGAGCAGTATCTGTCCGAAGTGGACAAGTTCGAGGCGGAGGCGGCATGAACGTGACCCGGGCCGAGATCGCCGTGGTGGCGGTGGCCGAGCTGTTCCGCGGCGACGGCGAGATCGTGGCCAGCCCGATGGGCTTCATCCCGCAGCTCGGCGCGAAGCTCGCGCGGCTGACGTTCGAGCCGGACCTGCTGATGTCCGACGGCGAGGCGTACCTGATGACGACCGGCGGCGTCGTCGAAGGCTGGCAGCCCTTCCGCCGGATGCTGGACACGATCGTGCCGCACGGGCGCCGGCACGTCGTGATGGGCGCGAACCAGATCGACCGGTACGGCAACCAGAACATCTCCGCCATCGGCGACCACGCCCGCCCGAAGAAGCAGCTGCTCGGAGTGCGGGGCGCGCCGGGCAACACCGTCAACCACCGCACCAGCTACTGGGTGCCCCGCCACTCCACCCGCGTGTTCGTGGATGCGGTCGACGTGGTGTCGGGCGTGGGATACGACAGTGCCGCGAAGGCGGGGCCGTCGGCCGAGAAGTACCACGACGTGCACCGGGTCGTTTCGAACCTGGGTGTGTTCGACTTCGCCACGCCCGACCACGCGATGCGGGCGGTGTCGCTGCACCCGGGCGTCACCCCTGACGAGGTCACCGCCACGACCACCTTCGCGGTCGATCTGTCCACAGTGGAGACGAGCCGGGAGCCCACCGCGGAAGAGCTGCGCCTGATCCGGGAAGTGCTGGACCCGAAGAGCCTGCGGGACAAGGAAGTCCCGGCGTGAAGACGGCCCTGACCCGGCTGGTGGGGGTCGAGCACCCGATCGTCCAGACCGGGATGGGCTGGGTCGCCGGCCCCCGGCTGGTTTCGGCCACCGCGGAAGCCGGGGCGCTGGGCATCCTGGCGTCGGCCACGATGACGTACGGCGAGCTGGAAGCGGCGATCGCCGAGGTCAAGAAGCGGACGGAGAAGCCGTTCGGCGTGAACCTCCGCGCCGACGCGGCCGACGCCGGCGAACGCGTCGACCTGCTGATCCGCGAAGGCGTGAAGGTCGCTTCGTTCGCGCTCGCCCCGCGGAAGGAGATGATCGCGAAACTGCGGGACCACGGGATCGTCGTCATCCCGTCGGTCGGTGCCGCCCGGCACGCCGAGAAGGTCGCCGCCTGGGGGGCGGACGCCGTCATCGTCCAGGGCGGCGAAGGCGGCGGGCACACCGGGGGCGTGGCCACCACCCTGCTGCTGCCCTCGGTCCTGGACACCGTCGACATCCCGGTCGTCGCCGCCGGCGGCTTCTTCGACGGCCGCGGGCTCGCCGCCGCGCTCGCCTACGGCGCGGCCGGCGTCGCGATGGGCACCCGGTTCCTGCTGAGCGAGGAGAGCACGGTCCCCGGCGAAGTCAAGCGCCTCTACCTCGAGCAGGGCCTCACCGGGACCGTCGTCACCAAGCGTGTCGACGGCCTCCCGCACCGGGTGCTGCGCACCGACCTCGTCGAGCGGCTCGAACGCACCGGCCGGATCCGCGGCCTGGCGCAAGCGGCCCGCAACGCGCTGCGGTTCCGGAATATCACCGGACTGTCCCCGGTTGCCATGGTCAAAGAAGGCCTGGCGATGAAGCACGGCAACGATCTGACGTGGAGCCAGCTGGTCATGGCGGCCAACACCCCGATGCTGCTGCGGGCGGGGCTGGTCGAAGGCCGGACGGACGCCGGAGTGCTAGCGTCGGGACAGGTGGTGGGCATGATCCACGACCTGCCCACGGTGGCGCAGATCGTCGAAGGCGCAGTGGCCGAGGCGGGTGAGATCCTGCGGCGGCTCGGCCGGCGAACGGGAGGATGAGAGAGCGGTGTTGAAGGTCGGATACAAGGCTTCGGCGGAGCAGTTCGGGCCGAGGGACTTGGTCGAGTACGCCGTCCGCGCCGAAGAGGTCGGTCTTGATTCGGTGTGGGTGTCCGATCACTTCCTGCCGTGGCGGCACGAAGGCGGCCACGCTCCGTGGGCGCTGGCGTGGATGCCGGCGGTGGCCGAGCGGACGAAGCGGGTGCAGATCGGCACGAGCGTGCTGACCCCGACGTTCCGGTACAACCCGGCGGTGATCGCCCAGGCGTTCGCGACGATGGCGCTGCTGTCGAACGGCCGCGTCATCCTCGGGGTCGGCACCGGCGAGGCGCTGAACGAGATCGCGGTGTCGGGGCGGGAGTGGCCGGAGTTCAAGGAGCGTTTCGCCCGGCTGCGCGAGTCGATCAAGTTGATCCGGGAGCTGTGGACCAGCGACAACGTCAACTTCAAGGGCGACTACTACCAGCTGGTGGACGCCAAGATCTACGACCGGCCGGAGCAGCCGGTGCCGGTGTACATCGCCGCCGGTGGCCCGGTCGTCGCCAAGTACGCGGGCCGGGCGGGGGACGGGTTCATCTGCACGTCCGGCAAGGGCATGGAGCTCTACACCGACAAGCTGATGCCGGCGGTCAAGGAAGGCGCGGAGGCGGCCGAAAAGACCGTCGAGGACGTCGACCGGACGATCGAGATCAAGCTGTCGTATGACCGCGACCACGAGAAGGCGCTGGAAAACACGCGGTTCTGGGCGCCGCTTTCGCTGTCGGCGGAGCAGAAGCACACGGTGTCCTCGGCCGAGGAGATGGAACGGCTGGCCGACGAGCTGCCGATCGAGCAGGTCGCCAAGCGGTGGATCGTGGCGTCGGACCCGGACGAGGCCGTGGCGCAGATCAAGCCCTACCTCGACGCGGGCCTCAACCACCTCGTCTTCCACGGCCCGGGCCACGACCAGGAACGCTTCCTGGCCCAGTTCTCCGAGGACGTGCTGCCGAAGCTGCGCACCCTCGGCTGATCATCGGCGCAAGTGGTCGTGAGTGGTAATGAGGGTTCTAACCCTCATTACCACTCACGACAGCCGCTCGATGATGGTGACGTTGGCGGTGCCGCCGCCTTCGCACATCGTCTGCAGGCCGTAGCGTCCGCCTCGGCGCTCCAGCTCGTGCAGGAGCGTGGCGAGGAGCTTGGTGCCGGTGGCCCCGATCGGGTGGCCGAGGGCGATCCCGCCCCCGTTCACGTTGACCCGGCCGGGGTCCGCGCCGGTTTCGTCCAGCCAGGCCAGGACGACGCTCGCGAAGGCCTCGTTGACCTCGAACAGGTCGATGTCCTCGATCTTCAGCCCGGCGTTGCGCAGCGCGTGCGCGGTCGCCGGGATCGGGCCGGTCAGCATCCACACCGGGTCCGCGGCGCGCACCGACAGGTGGTGGATGCGGGCCCGCGGTGTCAGGCCGTGGTCCTTGACGAACGTCTCCGACGCCAGGATGGCCGCGCTCGCGCCGTCGGAGATCTGGCTGGCCACCGCCGCCGTCAGCCGTGAACCCTCGCTCAACGACTTCAAGCCGCGCATCCGCTCCAGTGACGTGTCCCGGCGTGGGCCTTCGTCGTGGCGGAAGCCGTCGACCGGGGCGATCTCGGCGTCGAACCGGCCTTCGTCGATCGCGGCCAGCGCTCGCCGGTGGCTGCGCAGCGCGTATTCCTCCATGGCCTCGCGGCTGATGTCCCAGTGCTCGGCGATCATGTCGGCGCTGCGGAACTGCGACACCTCGGCGCTGCCGTAGCGCTCCTGCCAGCCCTTCGAACCGGAGAACGGGTCGTCGAAGCCGTACTCGCGCCCGGCCAGCATCGCCGCGCTGATCGGGATGCGGCTCATGTTCTGCACGCCCCCGGCCAGCACCAGGTCCTGGGTGCCGGACATGACGGCCTGCGCGGCGAAGTGCACGGCCTGCTGGCTCGACCCGCACTGCCGGTCGATCGTCACGCCGGGCACGTGGTCGCCGAACCCGGCGGCGAGCCACGCGGTGCGCGCGATGTTGCCCGACTGCGGGCCCAGGGTGTCGGTGCAGCCGAGGATGACGTCGTCGACCAGGTCCGGATCGACGCCGGCGCGCGCGACGGCGGCCTTGATGACGTGCGCGCCGAGGTCGGCCGGGTGCCACCCGGACAGTGCGCCGCCGCGCCGGCCGACGGGGGTGCGGACCGCGTCGAGGAGGAAGGCTTCGGGCACGGGGGCTCCTAGGGGTGCTGGCTGGAGACGGAGACGACTTCGCCGGTGAGGTAGCTCGCGTAGTCGCTGGCGAGGAAGACCATGACGTTGGCGACCTCCCACGGTTCGGCGGCGCGGCCGAACGCTTCGCGCTTGGTGAGGTCTTCGAGGAGTTCGTCGCTGGTGACCTTGGCGAGGAAGGGGTGCATGGCGAGGCTGGGGGCGACGGCGTTGATCCGGACGCCGTGTTCGGCGGCGTCGAGGGCCGAGCACCGGGTGAGGGCCATGACGCCGGCTTTGGCGGCGGCGTAGTGGGCTTGGCCGGCTTGGGCGCGCCAGCCGATCACCGAGGCGTTGTTGACGATCGCCCCGCCACCGCCTTGGGCGACGAACTGCTTGAGGGCCGCGCGGGTGCAGCGGAACGTGCCGGTGAGGGTGATGTCGAGGACGCGCGACCACTCCTCGTCGGCCATCTCCAGCACGGACTTCGTGCCGCCGAGGCCCGCGTTGTTGACCATGACGTCGACGCGTCCGAAGTGGTCGGCCGCGCCGTCGATGAGGGCTTGGACGTGCTCTTCGCGGGTGACGTCGCAGGGGAGGGCGTGGACCTTGCCCAGTTCGGCCAGCTCGGCCGCCTTTTCGGCGAGGCGGCGTTCGTGCCAGTCGCTGATGACCACGCTCGCGCCTTCTTCCAGGCAGCGTTTCGCCACCGCGGAGCCGATCCCGGTGCCCGCCGCCGCGGTGACCACGACGACCTTCCCCCGCAGCAGGTCGTGGCCGGGTGGGTACTGGGGGATCACGGGCGGGCCTCCCGGGGCAGGCCGAGGACGCGCTCGGCGATGATGGTGCGTTCGATTTCGTCGGAGCCGCCGTAGATGGTGTCGGCGCGGGTGAACAGGAACAGCCGCTGCCACTCGTCGAGTTCGGCCCCGTCGGAGGCGAGGGACCGGGCGCCGCGGGCCCGCATGGCGAGTTCGCCGAGGCCGCGGTGCCACTGGGCCCACAAGAGCTTGCCGACGGCGACTTCCGGCCCGGCGGCCTCGCCGAGGGTGCGCAGGGCGTGGGCGCGCAGCACCCGCAAGCCGATGCGGGCGCGGGCGAGGTCGGCGCGCAGGAGCGGATCGTCGTAGGTGCCGAGGCGTTTCGCTTCGGCGGTGATGTCGTCGAGTTCGCGGCGGAAGCCGATCTGCTGGCCCAGCGTGGAAACGCCGCGTTCGAAACCGAGGGTGGCCATCGCGATCTTCCACCCGTCGCCCGGGTCACCGACGACGTGATCCGCGGGGGTGCGGGCGTCGTCGAAGAAGACTTCGTTGAACTCCGAGGTGCCGGTGAGCTGCTGGATCGGGCGGATGGTGACGCCGTCCTGGCGCAGCGGGACCAGCAGGTAGGACAGGCCGTGGTGGCGCTGTGAACCGGGTTCGGTCCGGGCGACGACGAAGCACCAGCCGGCCACGTGGGCGAGGGAAGTCCAGATCTTCTGGCCGTTGATCACCCACTCGCCGTCGCGCAGCACCGCGGTGGTGGAGACGGCGGCGAGGTCGGAGCCGGCGCCGGGTTCGGAGTAGCCCTGGCACCACAGTTCCTCGACGGCCACGATCCTGGGCAGGAACCGGGCCTGCTGGTCCGGGGTGCCGAAGGCGATCAACGTCGGGCCGAGCAGTTGTTCGCCGATGTGGTTGACCCGGGCGGGTGCGCCGGAGGCGGCGTATTCCTCGTGGAAGGCGACCTGCTCCGCCAGGGACAAGCCCCGGCCGCCGTGCTCGACCGGCCAGCCCACGCAGGTCCAGCCCGCCGCAGCGAGGTGACGTTCCCAGGCGAGGCGCAGGTCGAACTCCTCGTGTTCCCGCCCCGGGCCGCCGAGGCCGCGCAGGCGGGCGAACTCGCCGGTCAGGTTGCCGGCGAGCCAGTCCGCGACCTCACGGCGGAATCGCGACGGTTCCACGCACGCCTCCTTGCTGCCGGGCCGGTCCGGCACCTAGGGTAATGAGAACACGTTCTACTTTGTCGGTCCAGAGGAGGCTGTGGTGGGACAGACCACGATCCCGGCCGTCGTCCGCGATGCCGCCGCGAAGTTCGGATCCGCGGAAGCACTGGTCGACGGCTCGGTGCGGATCGGCTACGACCAGCTTCTGGAACGTGTTCAAACGGTCGCGCGGGCGTTCGCCGCGTGCGGCGTCCAGGCGGGCGACCGGGTCGCGGTCGCCCTGCCCAACACCTGCCACTGGGTCTTCGCGGCGCTCGGCGCCCTCTACGCGGGCGCGGCCCTGATCCCGGTCAACACCCGCTTCACCGCCACCGAAACGGTCGACCTGCTCGTCCGCGGCCGGGCCACGGCGCTCGTGGTGGCCGCCGACTTCCTCGGCACCGACCGCCACGCCGCGATCCGGGAGACCGGTGCCGCGCTGCCGGACCTCGGCACGGTCGTCCGGGTGCCGCTGCAGGAGCCGCACCGGCCGGTCGAGGGGACGCTGGGCTGGGACGAGTTCCTGGCCGGGGCCGAGCGGGTCTCGCCGGCCGAAGCCGAGGCACGGGCGGACGCCGTCGGCCCGGACGACGTCAGCGACATCCTCTTCACCTCCGGCACCAGCGGCCGCTCCAAGGGCGTGCTGTCGGCCCACCGCCAGACGGTCGAGGTCGCCGCGGCGTGGGCGGACTGCGGCCAGGTCACCGCGGACGACCGGTACCTGGTGATCAACCCGTTCTTCCACAGCTTCGGCTACAAGGCCGGCATCGTGGTGGGCCTGCTGACCGGCGCGACGATCGTCCCGCAGGCGGTGTTCGACGTCCGCGCGGCGCTGAAGGCGATCGAGCGGGAGCGGATCTCCGTGGTGCCGGGCGCGCCGACGGTCTTCCAATCGCTGCTGCACGAGCCGCGCAAGGGCGATCTGTCGTCGCTGCGGCTCGCGGTCACCGGGGCGGCCACCGTGCCCGCGTCGCTCGTGCGCCGGATGCGGGCCGAGCTCGGGTTCGAGACCGTGCTGACCGCCTACGGCCTGACCGAAGCCGTCGTGGTGACGATGTGCCGCCCGGGCGATTCCGCGGAGCTCGTGGCGAGCACGTCGGGCCGGGCGACCGCGGGCTTCGAAGTGGCGATCCAGGGTTCGCCGGGGGAGATCGTGGTGCGCGGGCCGAACGTGATGCTCGGGTACCTCGACGACCCGGAGGCGACGGCGAAGGCCGTCGACGAGCGGGGCTGGCTGCACACCGGTGACGTCGGCGAGCTCGACGCCGCCGGCAACCTCACCATCACCGGCCGGCTCAAGGACATGTACATCTGCGGCGGCTTCAACGTCTACCCGGCCGAGGTCGAACACGCCCTGACCGAGCTGGCCGGCGTCCGCGACGTCGCCGTCGTCGGCGTCCCGGACGAGCGGCTCGGCGAGGTCGGCAAGGCGTTCGTCGTCGGAGCCGGGCTGACCGGGGAGGCGGTCATCGCCTTCTGCCGCGAGCGGCTCGCCAACTACAAGACCCCGCGGTTCGTCGAGTTCCTGGGCGAACTGCCCCGCAACGCTTCCGGCAAGGTGCTGAAGCGGCTGCTGACCGAGGAGACGGCATGAGTGAATCGGTGGTCCGCTGCGAACGGCGCGGGCCGGTCGCGGTCGTGACGATGAACCGGCCGGAGTACCGCAACGCCCAGAACTCGGCCATGACCTACGCCCTCGACGACGCCTTCACCGACGCGGTGAACGATCCCGAGGTCAAGGTGATCGTCTTGGCCGGGGAGGGAAAGCACTTCTCGGCGGGGCACGACATCGGCAGCCCGGGCCGGGACGCGGACCAGTCGTTCGAGCGGCGGGCGGTGGTGTGGTGGGACCACACCGACCGGGCCGGCGGTGACCAGCGGTTCGCCCGCGAGTCCGAGGTCTACCTCGGGATGTGCCGCCGGTGGCGGGAGATCCCGAAGCCGATGATCGCCAGTGTTCAGGGCGCGTGCATCGCGGGTGGCCTGATGCTGGCCTGGGTGTGCGACCTGATCGTGGCTTCCGATGACGCCTTTTTCGCCGATCCGGTGGTGCGGATGGGGATCCCGGGGGTCGAGTACTTCGCGCACCCGTGGGTGCTCGGTCCCCGCGCGGCCAAGGAAGTGCTCTTCACCGGCGAGCGGTTCACCGTCCAGCAGGCCAAGGAGTGGGGCATGGTCACCCGGATCGTGCCGCGCGCCGAGCTGGAGCAGCGCACGCTGGAGCTGGCCGAGAAGATCGCCGGGATGCCGTCGTTCGGGTTGGCGCTGGCGAAGAAGGCGGTCAACCAGGCCGAAGACCTGATGGGGCTGCGGTCCGGCATGGACTCGGTCTTCGGGCTGCACCACTTCGCGCACGCCCACAACGCGGAGACCTCCGAAGACGCCCTCGGGGGGCAGTCCGCGCGGTCGATGCGCGACGCGAACAAGGAGGCGTGATGGACCTCGACATCGACGAGGCTTCGGCGGCCTTCCGGGACGAGGCCCGGGCGTGGCTCGCCTCGCACGTCCGTTCGCTGCCGTCGATGGACACCGCGGAAGGCTTCGAAGCCCACCGCGCGTGGGAAGCCGAACTCGCCGAGGCGCGCTGGTCGGTCGTGTCGTGGCCGGCGGAGTACCACGGCCGGGACGCGTCGATGCTGCAGTGGCTGTTGTTCGAGGAGGAGTACCACGCCTCGGGGGCGCCGGGACGGGTGTCGCAGAACGGGATCTTCATGCTGGGCCCGACGTTGTTCGCCCACGGCACGCAGGAGCAGCGCGACCGGATCCTGCCCGCCATGGCGACCGGCGAGCAGGTGTGGGCGCAGGCGTGGTCGGAGCCCGAGGCGGGCAGCGACATCGCCGCGTTGCGCAGCACGGCGGTCCGCACCGGCGGTGGCTGGCTGCTGTCGGGGCAGAAGACGTGGAGTTCCCGAGCCACCTTCGCCGATCGTGCGTTCGGCCTGTTCCGGACCGACCCCGAAGCCCGGCGCCACCACGGCCTGACCTACTTCATGGCCGATCTGAAGGCCGAGGGGGTCACCGTGCGGCCGATTCCGCAGCTGGACGGTGAGCCCGGGTTCGCGGAGATCTTCTTCGACGACGTGTTCGTGCCCGACGCGGACGTGATCGGGGAGGTCGGGCAGGGCTGGCGGGTGGCGATGACGACGGCGAACAACGAGCGCGGGCTGTCGCTGCGCAGCCCGGGCCGGTTCCTCGCCGCGGCCGATCGCCTGGTGGACCTCTGGCGGTCCCACGACGCCGCGGAGTCCACAAAGGACCGGGTGGCGGACGCGTGGATCGGGGCCCGCGCCTACCAGCTCTACACCTTCGGGACCGTGAGCCGCCTGGCCGAGGGCGGCGAGCTGGGGCCGGAGTCGAGTGTGAACAAGCTGTTCTGGTCGCACCTCGACGTCGAACTCCACGAAACCGCGCTCGACGTCCTGGGCCCGGAAGCGGAGACGAACGCGGAATGGGTCGACGGCTACCTGTTCTCCCTCGCCGGCCCGATCTACGGCGGCACCGACCAGATCCAGCGCAACACGATCGCCGAACGGCTGCTGAAGCTCCCGAGGGAGGCCCGCCGATGAGGTTCCTGCTCTCGCCGGAGCAACGGCAGTTCGCCGCGACGCTGCACGAGCTGCTGGGCGGGGCGGACACCGCGGCCGCCGCCCGGGCGTGGGCGGCGGGGGAGCACGACCGCGGCCTCAAGCTCTGGCACGCGCTCGCCGACGTCGGCGTCTTCGCGCTGCTGGTCGACGAGGAGCACGGCGGTCTCGGCGCCGGCCCGGTCGACCTGGTGGTCGCCTGCGAAGCGCTCGGCTACCACGCCGTCCCCGGCCCGCTCGCCGAGTCGGCCGCGGTCGCGCCGGCGCTGCTGACCGGGCACCGGCTCACCTCGCTCGCCGAGGGCGACCTCGTGGCCACCGTCGTCGCGCCGCCGGAAGTGCCGCTGGCCCTCGATGCCGACATCGCGGGCGTGGTCCTCGACCTGACCGGTGCGCACCTCACCGGCGCCGGGGCCGAGCCCGTTCGCTCGATCGATCCGCCGCGGCGGTTGTTCCGGGTCCCGGCCGCGGCCGGCCGCTCGGACGGCACCGCGTTCGACCGCGGTGTCCTCGCCGTGGCCGCCCAGCTCCTGGGGGCGGCCCAGTGGCTCCTCGACACCTCGGTGGCGTACGCCAAGCAACGCAAGCAGTACGGCCGGGCCATCGGCGAGTACCAGGCGATCAAGCACCTCCTCGCCGACGTCGTCACCCGGCTGGAACTGGCCCGGCCCCTGCTCTACGGCGCGGCCGTGGCCGGGGAGACCTTCGCCCGCGACGTCTCGGCGGCGAAGGTCATGGCCGGGGACGCCGCGCTCCTCGCGGCGCGCACCGCCCTGCAGGTGCACGGCGCCATCGGCTACACGGCCGAGCACGACCTCGGCCTCCGGCTGACGAAGGTGCGGGTCCTCGCCGGGGCCTGGGGGACCGGGTCGTTCCACCGCGCGCGGGTCCTCCGATGACGGACCCGATGGAGACCGAGGAAGCCCGGGCGCTGCGGGACGCCGTCCGGGCCCTGCTGACGCGCCGGTCGGGGCCGGAGGCGGTGCGGGCCGCGCTGGAGTCGCCGCTGGGCTACGACGACAAGCTGTGGTCGACGCTCTGCGAACAGATCGGCGTCGCCGCCCTGGCGATCCCGGAGCGCTACGGCGGCGCGGGCGCCGGGCTCGCCGAGGTGTGCGTCGTGCTCGCGGAACTCGGCCGGACGCTCACCCCCGCGCCGATGCTCGGCTCGGCGGTGCTGTCGGCTCAGGCCCTGCTCCTGACCGGCAACGACGCAGTGTGCGAACGGCTGCTGCCGGGCATCGCCGCGGGCACGACCCTGGCCGCGCTGGCCTGGTCCGGCGCGGACGGCCGGTGGACACCGGCCCTGAGCGCGTCGGACGCCGGCCTCGACGGCCGCGCCTGCTACGTCCTGGACGGCGACCTCGCCGACGTCCTGCTCGCCGTGGCCCGCACGGACGACGGAACCGGCCTGTTCGAGGTGCCCCTCGACGGGGTCCGCCGGGAGCGGGTCACCAGCCTGGACCCGGGCCGCCGCCTCGCGGTCGTCGAATGCGCTGCGGCACCCGCCCGCCGCCTCGACACCGGCGGGTTCGCCGAGCCACTACGGCAGCTGCGCGCCACGGCGACGGTCGCCGTCGCGGCGGAGCAGGTCGGCGCGGCCGCGCGGGCGTTGGAGCTGACGGTCGAGTACACGAAGCAACGCCGCCAGTTCGGCCGCCCGATCGGGTCGTTCCAGGCGCTGAAGCACCGGATGGCCGACGTGCACGTCCACATCGAAGCGGCGCGTTCGGCGCTCTACGCGGCCCTGGTGGACGGCGACGCCGAAGCCGTCGCGACCGCGAAGGTGGTGTGCAGTGAGGCGTTCGAGCACGCGGCCGCGGAGATGATCCAGCTGCACGGCGGGATTGCCATCACCTGGGAGCACGATGCCCACCTGTACTTCAAGCGGGCGCACGGGACCGCTCTGCTATTCGGTGATGCGGGCTCGTGGCTCACCCGCTGAGCCGGGCAGTCGGCGAGGTGCCCGACGACCGCGTTCGCCCGGGACCGCCTGCTTTTCGGTGATCCAGGCCCGCGGGCTCAGCCGGTGAGCCGGGCAGCGGAACCGGGTAGTTCGCCGTTCGCCTCGTCCAGCCCACGCACGACCAGCCGGCAGGCCGGGCACCCGGCGACGTGCTCGGCGACCGCGTTCGCCCTCCGCGGCGGCAGGGCGCCGCGGACCCAGGCGCCCATCCGGCGGCGGGGTTCGCGGCAGCTCGGCTCGTCCGGCTCGGGCACCTGGACCTGCAGGTAGGCCTGCCGCAGCCCCTCGCGCGCCCGCATGGCCAGCGCCGCGACGCTGTTCGGCGACAGGCCGAGCGAGGGCGCCACCTCCGTCGGGGTGCCGCCCTCGGCCTCGGTCCGCCACAGCACCGTGCGCCAGCGGCCGGGCAGTGTGCAGTAGGCCGACCACACCAGCCGGGCGTTCGACCGGTGGAGGGCGAGTTCGTCGGCGCCCCCGGCGGGGGCTTCGGGGAGCGTGGCCCGCAGCTCCACCCGGCTGCGCTGCTTGCTCCACCGCGCCACCAGGTTGCGCAGGGTCACCACGAGGTAGGGCCGCAGGTCCCCGTGCGGCCCGCCGCCGGCGCGCACCACGGTCAGCACCCGGGCGAACGTCTCGGCCACGAGGTCGTCGCGCTCGGCGGGCTGCCGCGCCCACGCTCCCGCGGTCCGCCACAGCGGCTCGGCGTGCCGGCGGAAGAGCCGCCCGGCGGCCTCGAGATCCCCGGCCCGCAGGGCGGCGAGCAGCACGGAGTCCGGCTCGTCGTCGGCTGGTTCCATGGCGGTCTCCCCGGGGTCAGGCACGCTCCATGCCCCTGGGTACCCCAAGTGAAGGGGACATTCATGTCCGTAATCGCCGGTCGGCCCGATCGGGTGGTTAAGCTCGGCCGGCGATTATCGGGCACTTCACGAGGGCAGGCCGGGGTGGACGACCGAAGGTGGCAGCGGGATCGGCCGGTCCTCGCCCGTCTCCGTGACGAGTGGACCGCGGCGCTGACCCGCGCCGGGATTTCCGCCGAGACGCTCGCCATCGAGTTCGAACCCGCGGCCGACCCCGGGCCCGGCATCCTCTGGAACTGGTGGGTCGAGTTCTCGCTCGGCGACGTCACCTTCGACGCGATGATCGCGGACGGACTCGACACGATGGCGTTCGAGGACGAGACCGGCTACTTCGACGACGACGTGGCGCCGGGCGACGTGCCGGCCTACCTCGCCGGCCGGGTCCGGGGCCTCAAACCGCGAAGACCTGGGCGTCGTCGGCGAAGGCCTTGAACTCCAGGGCGTTGCCGGCCGGGTCGAGCAGGAACATCGTCCACTGCTCACCGGCCTGGCCCGCGAAGCGGACGTACGGCTCGATCACGAACTCCGTGCCCGCCGCCCGCAGCCGGTCGGCCAGGGCCTGGAACCGCGGCACGGTGAGGATCAGCCCGAAGTGCGGCACCGGCACGTCGTGCCCGTCGACCGGGTTGTGGACGCGCTCCGGCCCGGCCGGGGCCAGGTGCGTGACGAACTGGTGGCCGTGCAGGTTCCAGTCGACCCACGTGTCCGCGCTGCGGCCCTGCTCGAGGCCGAGGACTTCGCCGTAGAACCGCCGGGCGGCGGCCAGGTCGTCCACCGGCATCGCCAGGTGGAACCGGGGGATGGTCGGGGTCATCGGGCTCCCTTCGTCGAGACTCATGTCCAAATGTTAACATCAAGACATGAGTGGTTCGCTGGTTCCCGCCCGGCGCCGCGGGCTGGCCGACGAGGTCGCGGACCGGATCCGTGACGCGATCTTCGACGGCGTCTACGTCCCCGGCAGCCAGCTGCGCGAAGTGGAGCTGGCCCAAGCGCTGGGCGTCAGCCGGGGGCCGGTGCGGGAGGCGTTGCTCAGGCTGGAGCAGGAAGGTCTCGTCCGCAGCGAGTGGCACCGCGGCGCCACGGTCACCACGCTGTCCGCCGAGGACGTCGCCGAGCTGGACAGCCTGCGGGCGGCCCTCGAGCACCTCGCCGTCGAGCTGGTGGTCGAGCGCGCCGCCGACGATGCCCTCGCCGCGCTCGAAGCCGTGGTGCGGCGCATGGAACGAGCGCACGACGAGCACGAAATGGTCCGGTGCGACCTGGAGTTCCACGACGCGGTCTACGCGGCCACCGGCCACCGGCGGCTGCTCGAGGCCTGGCAGGCGATCCGCTCGCAGGTGCACCTGTTCCTGCTCACCCGGATCGGCGTCGCCACCGGCGGCTACCTCGCGGGCATCCCGGCGGAACACCGGGAGCTCGTCTCCGCCCTGAGCGCCCGAGACCGCGAGACGGCGCTCGCGCTGTTCGCCGAGCACCGCCGCCACGCCTTCGAAATCCTCAATGGACGGACGACCCAGGGCGTCAGAGCACCAGGTCCGCCGCCGACTTGATCTCCTGGGCTTCGCTCGTCGACTCCAAGCCGGCGAGGGGATCGGCGGCCTCCAGGTCGCCGAACGACAGCCCGGTCAGCTCGGCGATCCGGCGGACCGGCACCTGGTACGTGCGATAAGCGCCGTAGTCGAACTCGACCGCCGCCTCCAGCCCGTGGATGAGCTCCTCCTGGCTCAGCAGGTACGCCGTCGCCGAGAGGGCGCCGCCGGACTTGACCATCGCGACGACCTTCCAGAACTGGCGCGGCAGCTGCACCCCGCGGTACTGGTCGTCGTCCGCGGCCAGTACCGGGCCGGTCACCACGCTCACCTTGAGGTCGAAGTTGTCCGCGTTGGTCAGCACGTAGTCCTCGAGCCCGGCCCAGGTCGTCTTGTTCTGGTTGAAGTCCTTGTGCTGCGGCGAGCAGTTCGTGAAGTGGAACGTGTCGTCGTTGCCCAGCTGCGCGATCGCCTCGGTCGTGCCCCACGCCGGGTCGAGGCGGCGGACCAGGTGCCCGCGGTCCAGGGGGTTGTCCCGGTAGATCTCCTCGCCGATCTGCTCGGTCACGGCCACGCGCGGGTCGAGCGACCAGTGGTCGGCTTCGCGCCGCAGCGACCGGCTGGTGCGCCCGTCGATGTTGACCGCGGTGAACATCGCCAGCCGCCGTTCGCGGTGCATGACGACGCTGAAGTGGTGGTACGGCAGGACGTGCTTCGGCTCGCCGGTGGCCTGCCGGTTGAGCGCGGCCAGCGGGAGGAGCGCGTCGGACAGGCCGGGCAGCGGCACGGTGTGCCCGGGCAGGAAGGCCGGGTCGTACCCTTCGCGGTTCGAATAGTCGGGATCGATCCGCCCGGTGGCCGCTTCGGCGCGCAGCCGGATGTCGAACGGCATCGAGAGCGACAGGACCGGTGCGGCGCCGTCGGCGGCCGGCCGCGCGCGCTCGGGGCGGGTGGCCAGCCGGTCGAGCAGCGCCTGCTGCGCCGGCGCGAACTGCCGGCCCCGCAGGAACTTCAGCAGCTTGCTGACCCGGATGCCTTCGTTGAGGAAACCGCCGTACTCGGCGTGGCCCGTCGCCGGGACGCTCGCGTGGTGCAGCGCCACGATCTCCCACTGGTCGTTGAACACCGGCGAGCCGGACGACCCGGGTTCGGTGTCGGTTTCGTAGTGCAGGAATTCCTCGAGGACGTCGACGACCCGGTTTTCCCGCAGCGCGACCTGTTTCTTGCCGCCACCGGGGTGCTGCACGATGGTGACGAAGTCGCCGACGATCGCCTTGCCCTCGCTGGCGATCAGCCGGTTGAAGCCGAAGGGGCGCAGCTCGTCCGCGGTCGCCTTCACCGCGACCAGCGCGAAATCCAGTTCCCGGTCGGCGGCGAAGAACCGGTCCGGGTCGAGGGTGAAGGCCCGCACCGGCCGGGGCAGGCCGTCGATGCCGTCCTGGTAGTCGAACTCGATGACGCTGAACCCGGCGGCCTCGGCGTCCGGCAGCACGTGGTGGTTGGTCAGCAGCAGCTCCGGCGACACCAGCGATCCCGTGCCGTAGCCGACGAGCCGGCCCTGGGCGTTGCGGATGTTCACCCGGCCGACGGCGCCCGACGCCGCGACCCCGCCTTCGAGGTAGCCCACGCCGACCAGGTCGTTCGTGAGGACGATGCGTTCGAGGATTGCGCCGGCGGCCGTCATCGCCGCCGGGTCCCCGGCCGCGATCGCCGCCGGGCTCACCGGCCGGATGTCGGGGTAGTAGCGGCCGAGCCGGTCGATCCGGGTGGCCACGCGGCTCGGCTCGTCGGCCTCGGCGATGCCGCCGGGCTTGCGCAGCAACGCGATCTTGGCCTGCCGCGGCCCGGTGCGCTCGGCGGCCCGCGCCGCCGCGGCCTCTTCCTGTTCGGACTGCGGGTCCGTTTTGACGTCCACGATGCCTCCCGGCGGGCGGGGTCGGAAACACCGCGTTAGTCGCGCTCCCGGAGGGCGCGTTACACGATTTCCGGCGCGTCACCGGGAATTCTTTTTCACTCCACCTCGCGGTGTTTTCCCGCGATCGAAGCTATTCCCGAAAATCCCGCACCGGAAGCACGATCGCCGACGCGTGCGCGGGGTCGTGGTGGACCTCCTGGTCCGCGGCGCGCAGCGTCACCGCGGTGGCGTGGGGTTCGCCGGTGCCGGGATTGCGGGCGTAGCGCGGGAAAGCACCGCTGGAGACCTGGACCCGGATGCGGTGCCCGCGCCGGAACCGGTGCGCCGTCGGCCACAGCCGGACCGTGACGGCGGCCGGTTCGGCCGCGTCGCGCAGGCTGGTGAGGCCGTCGCAGACGTTGACCGAGCGCCCGTTTGGATCGACGTCGCAGAGCCGGACGAAGACGTCGGCGAACCGCAGGCTCGAGCGGAACCAGATCTCCGCGTGCACGTCCCCGATCACTTCGACGTCTTCGCCGAGCACGTCCGTGGTGTAGGTGAGGACGTCGGCGCGGGCTTCGAGCGCCGCGTTGTCCACCCGGCCGGCGTCGGGGTCCATGCGGACGCCACCGGCCGCGGGCGTCGGGTCCGCCGGGTCGTAGCGGTAGCGGTCCGGTGCCGACTCGCCGGGCGCGCCCGTGGCCAGCGTGCCTCCGGCCTGCAGGTGGAACCGTTGCGGCGCATAGCCTTCCGGTGGCCACGAAGCGAAGTCGCGCCAGGCTTCCTCGCCCATGACGAACAGCCGGACCGGCGCCCGCTGCGGCGGTTCCTCGCCGCGCGCGAGCGCGAGCCCGAACTCACACGTTTCCCGGAGGGAGACGCCCGCGCCGGCGAGCAGGTCGCCCGCGTGGGTCCACGGCCCGATCGTGAGCCGCGGCCGCCGTCCGGCGTCCTGCAGGGTCCGGAAGTCGCGGAGCTGGCCGGGCAGGAAGATGTCGTACCAGCCGCCGACCGAGCTGACCGGAACGGTGACGTCGGCGACGCGGTCCCGGTGGTCGAGCGCCGCCCACCGGGGGCTCGTCCCGGGGTGGGCGAGGACGTCCTGGATGTAGTCCGAGCGGTGGCCGATGGCGACGACGTCGGCCTGGGCGAGCGGCAGCGTGGACAGCGCCTGCCGCACTTTCTTCGCCTGCCTGCGTTGCCGGAGCGGCGCGAAGCGGCGCTCCTGGGTGGCGACCTGGACACCCCAGCCGAACGGCGTCTCCAGCGAAAGGCCGTCCTCCCGCAGGAATTCCAGCGTCAGCCCGGACTCGGTGATGTGCGGGACCATCGCCTTGACCTGCGGCGGCAGGCGATCGGCCACGGCCCACTGCACGTACCCCAGGTAGCTGGGGCCGGTGAGCACGATCGCGTCGCCGAACCAAGGCTGCCGCACGACCCAGTCCAGCGTCGCGAGGCCGTCCTCGCGCTCCTGCCGCAGCGGATCGAAGGCACCGCCGGAACCGAAGCCGCCGCGGGTGCTCTGGATCAGCACCTGGAAACCGCGCTCGGCCAGCGGGCGGGCCAGGATCGCCCCGAACACGCCCCGGCGGCCGTAGGGGCTGCGCAGCACCGCGGTCGGCAGGCCGGCACCCCCGGTGCGCGGCGCCCAGTGGTCCGCCAGCAATTCGGCGCCGTCGGGCATCGGGACGCGCACGTCCCGCTGGACGGTGAGGCGCCGGGTGGCCGGCGCGGGCAGCTTCAGCAGGCGTTCGACAAGACGGCTGATCATCGGCCGGCCTCCTTCGTGATCATCGCGGTGACGACCGAGCGCATTCGCGCCAGCCGGCCGGCGAACTCTTCCGGGTCGAGCGGGTCCGGCCCGTCGACGACCCACGTGTTGACGAACGCCCCCGCGCCCCCGGTCAGGAAGGTGGCCAGGTCGTCGATCCCGGCGGCGTCGAGGTGACCGCCGAGTGCGTGGCCGAGGTGCTCCCGGTTGAGCGGGAGGAACAGGCCGGTCAGCGCCTTGTTGAGGGCGTACGCGGACGCCCCGGTCAGCAGGGCGCGGTAGAAGCGCCGGTGGGCGGCGAAGTGCCGGCCCAGCGCCAGGAACGATCCGTGCTCGTCGGTGGCGGACGCCAAGCTGTCGAGGTCACCGAGCAGTTCGCGCCGCACGAGGTCGAGCGCCGCCTCCAGCAGGAGGGTGTCGCGGTCGCCGAACTGCTGGTACAGCACCTGGCGGCTGACGTCCGCGGCCTCGGCGATCTCGGACACCGGGACGCCCGTGGAGTCGCGTTCGGACACGAGCTCGACCGCGGCCCGCATCAGCGCCGCGCGCGACCGGCGCACCCGCCGGTCCTTCACGGGGGCTTCGATCGTCCAGTCACCGGGCACAGCGTCGATAATGGACAGGTGTCAAGAAAATAGCAAGTGTTCGGTAATCCGGCGTCCGCCGGGGATGCGAGGATGCGGCCATGTCTTCGACCATGCGGGCCTTCGTGCTCACCGGGCCGGGCGAGTGCTCGGTGCAGGAGGTCCCGGCGCCGCGGGCCGTCGCGGGCGAGGTCGTCGTCGACGTCGACCGGGCGGGCGTCTGCGGCACCGACGTCGAGTTCTTCACCGGCGAGATGACCTACCTCCACCAAGGACATTCGGCGTACCCGATGCGGCTCGGCCACGAGTGGGCGGGCACGGTCACCGAGGTGGGGGCGGGCGTGGACCCGGTCTGGCTCGGCCGCCGGGTCATGGGCGACACCATGCTCGGCGACCGGACGTGCCGCCGCTGCCGCCGGGGGCAGCAGCACACCTGCGAGCGGCGCCAGGAGGTCGGCATCCGCGGCGGCCGGGCCGGCGCGCTGGCCGAGCGGCTCGCCGTGCCCGCCTGGTCGCTGCACGCTCTCCCGGACACGGTGGACGCCGTGCTCGGGGCCCTCGTCGAACCGGGCGGCAACGCCCTGCGCGCGGCCCGCGCGGCCGGCGTCGGCGCGGGCGACCGGGCGCTGGTGCTGGGACCGGGCACGATCGGGCTGCTCACGGCGATGTTCCTGCGCGCGGCGGGCGCCGAAGTGCACGTGCTGGGCGTCGGTTCCCCCGAATTTCCCCGCAGCCTCGGCTTCGCGGACACCTGGACCCGGGAAACGCTGCCGGACCTGCCCTTCGACGCGGTCGTCGACGCGACCGGCGCCGCCGCCGCACCCGCGCTGGCGGTGGAGCTGGTCGAGCCCGCGGGCCGGGTCGTCTACATCGGACTGTCCGGGCAGCCCAGCCGGCTCGACACCCGCGAGCTGGTGCTGAAGGACGTCACGGCGGTCGGCGTCCTGTCCGCGTCGCCGGGCCTGGCCGAGACGATCGCCGCGTACGCGAGCGGCGCCGTCGACCCGCGGCCGCTCGTCGCGGCGACCGTGGGCCTGGGTGAGGTCGGGGCCGTGCTGGCGGGGGAGCGGATCGGCGGCGCGGGACCGAAGGTCCACATCGACCCGCGCCGCTGAGGCGCTCAGAGCTGCTTGAAGTCAGAGCTGTTCGAAAAACGCCAGCAGCGCGGTGTTACCTCGTCCGGCCGTTCCATCTGGACCCAGTGCCCGGCGCCCGGGACGCCGACGACGCCGCGCAGGTCGGGCGCGGCTTCGGCGATGCGGGCGGTGTCGGTGAAGCGTGGCCGGTTCGGCGAAGCGATCGAGGAAGCCCTCGCCCTCCCGGACGACCGGCGCTTCCGCGCTCCCGCCGAGCAGTTTGCGGAACGTCGTGCGCGGGTCCGCGCCCAATTCGGCCTCGGCGACGCCGGGCCGCTGGAAGTAGATCTGGTAGAAGCCGTCGCCGAACCGCTCACGCAGCAGGCTCAACGGCGGCGCGGGCGCAATCGGTGCCGCCGTAGCCACGCTGGTCCGGCGACACGACGTGGTAGCCGGCGTCGGCCAGCGGCCCCATCTGATGGCGCCACGAGTGCGACGTCTCCGGCCGTGCAGCAGCAGCACCAGCGGGCCGGTGCCCTGCTCGGCGATCTGCATGAGATCGCGGAACCGTTGGTGTGACGGGGTTTTCAGGCGGGCGGCCGGGGTTCGGCGAGCGTCGTGGGCCGGGTGCGGCCGCGCAGGGTGACGTCCCCGGTCGCCGTCCACCGGGCGGCCTCGTCCGCGGCCGCGGACTCGACCGCCGTCCACGAGGCGAGCAGGCGGCCGGACGCGTTCTTGGCCAGTTCGGTCAGCCGGGCGGCTTCGTTGACCGGGTCGCCGATCACCGTGTACTCGAAGCGGCGCGGGTCGCCGACGTTGCCCGCGACCGCGTCGCCGGTCGCCACGCCGATGCCGGCCGGCCCGTCCGGCACCTCGGCGGCCAGCCGGGCCGCGATGGCGCGGCCGGCGGCCAGCGCGCAGGTGGCGTGGTCGCCGAGCGGCGCGGGTGCCCCGAACACGGCCAGCGCGGCGTCGCCGACGAACTTGTTGACCAGGCCGTGGTGCCGGTCGACCTCGTCGACCACCACCGCGAAGAACCGGTTGAGCAGGCCGACGACCTCCTCCGGCGGGCGGCTCGCGGCCAGCGTCGTCGACCCGACGAGGTCGACGAACAGCACCGAGACCGTGCGGACCGTGCCGCCCAGCCCGGTCGACGTGCGCATGGCCTCGACCGCGACCTCGTGGCCGACGTGCTTGCCGAACAGGTCGCGCAGCCGTTCGCGTTCGGCCAGCCCGGCCGTCATGTCGTTGAACCCGGCCTGCAGCAGGCCCAGCTCGGTGCCGTCGTAGACCGGGATTTCGACGCTGAAGTCCCCGGCGCGGACGCGCCCGAGCGCGTCGCGGACCGAGGAGATCGGGTTGACCACCGAGCGGGCGGTGAACACGGTGACCAGCAGCCCGAAGCACAGCACGACCAGCCCGAGCGCGATCACCGACACGGCGAGCTTCGTGGTCGAGACGTCGCCGCGCACCCAGGCCAGCACCGCGGTGACGACCAGCCCGGCCACCGGCACCCCGGTGCCCAGGCACCAGAACAGCAGCATCCGCCGGTTGACGCCGCCGCTGACCGGCCGCGGCGGCGCGGTGCCCGCCAGCGCCAGTGCCACGTACGGCCGCAACGCGAATTCGCCGAAGAGGTAGGCGATCGCGCAGACGACGACCGCGGCGAACGCGACCACGAGGAACTCGGTGAGCACGACCTCCGGCTGCACGAGCGCCGCGAGCCCGCCGAAGAGCAGCGTCGCGATGCCCCACAGCACGGCCTGCACGAAGGTCAGCCGCAACGGGACACGCAGGCTCGCGGCGCGCTCGGCGTCGGTCGGACGTCGTCCGTCGGCCGCCCAGCGCAGGGTCCGGAGGGCGCCGCGGGTGCCCCACAGCGTGCCGGCGACGACCGCCGAAACGACGTACACGGGTACTGCGACCGCCGTGACGCGGACCAGCTCGCCGGACATTCCGGGCGCCGGCATGAGCAGCGCCGCGAGCCCGACGACGACCAGCGCGCCGATCACGTTGGTGGCGATCAAAGCGGCCGTGAGCAGGCCTTGGACGCGCCGGCGCAGGGCCGTGGCGTGCTGGTCCAGCGGTCCGAGCAGGCCGGAGCCGAACGGCTCCGCCGGGGCGCGTCCTGGGTTCACCAGCTGAGTGTACGGTCGTTCACTGA
Source organism: Amycolatopsis sp. CA-126428 (assembly GCF_002904335.1). Taxonomy (GTDB): domain Bacteria; phylum Actinomycetota; class Actinomycetes; order Mycobacteriales; family Pseudonocardiaceae; genus Amycolatopsis. The sequence continues at coordinate 109,980 of NZ_PPHF01000016.1, forward strand.
AGTGACCGGAGACGGGTCCGCGAGTATGTGTTACGGTTGGTAACAGTGAACTTCGGTAACACCTGACGAGGAGGTCGGTCGTGACGAGCATCAGCGAATCGGGCGTGTCGGATCGGGAGACCGTCGCGCGGCGGCTGCTCGACTCGTCGGAGCAGCTGTCCTACGACCCCGTCAAGGAGGTCGACTGGGAGACGCCGCTGGACACCGGCTACCACGGCGCGAGTCCGGAGTGGAGCACGCTCTACGGCACCTCCTACTGGGCCGACCTGACTCCGGAGCAGCAGCGCGAGCTGACCCGCCAGGAGGCGGCGTCGGTGGCCAGCACCGGCATCTGGTTCGAAATGATCCTCCAGCAGATGATGCTGCGCGACTTCTACGCCAAGGACCCGACCGACCCGGCCTTCCAGTGGGCGCTGACCGAGATCGCCGACGAGTGCCGCCACTCGATCATGTTCGCCCGCGGCGCGGCGAAACTGGGGGCGCCCGCCTACCGGCCGCGCCGGTTCGTCGTCGAACTGGGCCGGGCCTTCAAGGCCACCGCGAGCGGGGAGGCCGCCTACGCGGCGATCCTCGTGGCCGAAGAGGTCCTCGACGTCATGCAGCGCGACTGGATGCGCGATGAGCGCGTGGTCCCGTTCGTGCGCACCATCAACAACATCCACGTCGTCGAGGAGTCGCGGCACATGAAGTTCGCCCGCGAGGAGACCCGCGAGCGGCTGAAGAGTGCCGGGTGGCTGCGGCGGCAGGTCAACGCCCTGGTCGTCGCGATCGCGTCCTACTTCATCGTGACGAGCATGGTGAACGGCAAGGTCTACGAGAACGCGGGGCTGGACGGCAAGCGCGCGCGGCGCGAGGCGAAGGCCAACGAGCACCACAAGTCGATGCTGCGCTCCAGCTGTTCCGGGCTGATGGAGTTCCTGCACTCGGCCGGGCTGCTGACCAAGCCCTCGCTGTGGTTCTACAAGCGGGCGAACCTGATCTGACATGGCGTTCGCGATCACCCAGACCTGCTGCACCGACGCGACCTGCGTGTCGGTCTGCCCGGTCAACTGCATCCACCCGACGCCGGACGAGCCGGACTTCGGGACGACCGACCTGCTCTACATCGACCCGGCCACCTGCATCGACTGCGGCGCCTGCGCCGACGCCTGCCCGGTCGACGCGATCTTCCCGGCCGGCGACCTGACCGGGCCGCTGCGGGCGTACGAGGAAATCAACGCGGAGTACTACGCGGGCCGGGACGCCCTGGCGGACGTTTCGGTGGCGCCGAACTTCCACCGGTGGTCCCCGCCTTCCTTCGGGCGGGTGCTGCCGAGCGACTTCGCGCCCTTGGACGTCGCCGTCGTCGGCACCGGCCCGGCGGGGATGTACGCGGTGGAAGACCTGCTGCTGCACACGAACGCCCGCGTGACCCTCATCGACCGCCTGCCCGTGGCCGGTGGGCTGATCCGCTACGGCGTCGCACCCGACCACCCGTCGACGAAGAAGATCGGCGAGACGTTCGCGCGGTTCCACGACCACCCGCGGCTGCGCCTGCGCCTCGGCGAGCCGGCCGGCCCCGGCCTGGCCGATCGCCACGACGCGGTGATCTACGCGGTCGGGGCGACCGAGGCCCGGCGCCTCGGCGTCCCGGGCGAAGACCTGCCCGGCAGCCTTCCGGCGGCGGCGGTCGTGGGCTGGTACAACGGCCACCCGGACGTCGAGCCGGACGCCGTCGACCTCTCGGCGGAGCGCGTGGTCGTCGTGGGCACCGGCAACGTCGCCCTGGACATCGCCCGCATCCTGACGGCCGAACCGGACGCGCTCGCGGCAACGTCGATCGCGCCGGAAGCGCTGGCCCGCCTGCGCTCGGCCAAGGTCCGCGAGGTGGTGGTGCTGGCCCGCCGCGGCCCGGAAGCGGCGGCCTACACGCGCCCGGAGCTGCTGGCCCTGGCGGCCCGCGGCGGATTGGTGGTGGACGCGCACGACCCCCGCATCGCGGCGGCGATCGAAGGCGACTCGGCGGGCGGGGAGGCGGCGTGGTTGCGGGGCGTGCCGCGCGAGAAAGTCGACTGGTCGACACCGCCCCCGGACGGCCGCCGCATCGTGCTGCGCTTCCACTCGGCACCGGTGGCGTTCGGGGGCGACACCGAGGTCCGCGCGGTGGTGACGTCGGGCCCGGAGGGTGAGGTCGAGATCCCGGCGGGCCGCGTGGTCCGGGCGGCGGGCTTCCGCGGAGTTGCGGTGCCGGGCCTGCCGTTCGACGAGGAGGTGGGGATCGTCCCGAACGAGGCGGGCCGGGTCACCGGGCGGCCAGGGGTGTACGTGGCGGGGTGGATCAAGCGCGGACCGTCGGGCGGGATCGGCGCGAACAAGGCCTGCGCACGCGAGACGGTGGGGACGTTGCTGGAAGACGCCGTAGCCGGGCGGCTCCCGGTGCGGCGCAAGGGATCGAGGTTGTTCGGCCGCGCCTGAGCCGGCCGCGGGTGCGGCGCAGGGAGAGTGAGCGAGGCGGCGGGCCGGGCGGCCTCGCGGTTCGGGCTGCCCGGGCCCGGGAGCGGGGCTAGACTGAACCCGAATCAAAGTCTGATTCAGGTTGGAGGCCGTATGACCGGCCCGGAGCCCGTCGAAGCGGGTGTCCGCCTGCGGCGGGTGCCCCGCCAGGCCCGTTCGCGGCAGAAGCTGGCCCAGGTCCTCGCGGCCGCCGACCGGCTGCTCGCCGCGGACGGCGTCGAGGCGCTGACCACCACCCGCGTCGCCGCCGAGGCCGGTGTCTCGGTGGGCGCGCTGTACCAGTACCTGCCGGACCGCGACGCCATCACCGAAGCACTGGGCGAGGTGTACCTCGCCCGCCTCGAAGACCTCATGACGTCGTTCGCCGAGCGAGCGGCCGAGGAGACCTGGGCGGATCCCGTCGGCCTGCTCGTCGACGCCTTCGCCGGGCTCTACCGCGCCGAGCCCGGGTTCCGCGCGCTGTGGTTCGGCCGCGGCCTCACCGACGGAACCCGGGAAGCCGACCTCGCGCACAAGCGCGTGATGGCCACCGGCGTGCACCGCATCCTCGTCGCGCAGCACCTCCTGCGCGACGACTACGAGGCGGCGGTGGCGTGCCGCACGGCGTTCATCGCCGCCGACGCGGTGATCCAGGAAGCCTTCCGCCGCGACGGTTCCCCCGAGCTCCTGGAGCCGGTCAAGACGATGCTGCGGGCGTACCTCGGGCAGCAGCCCCGCCCGTAGTTCCCGTGGTGGCGACCAGGAATTCCTCGCCCCGCACGATCTGGAGCCCGTCGGTGCGGCCCGCGAAGTACCGCGCGTCCAGCTCGGCGCCCGAAACATGGACGACGTCGCGGAACCCCGCCTCGCGGGCCATCGTCAGCATTTCCGCGGGGAAAACGAGCTGACGAACGGCGTCCCCGCTGCCGCGGCCTTGCTCGCGGTGGCTTGGTGGCGGGCGCGTTCGCCCTCGTCGAGCAGTCCGGCCGGCAGCATGAACGTCATCGCGAGCGTGGAGCCCGGGGCGAACCCGGCGATCCGGCGCAGCGTGGCCGCGTTCGCCTCCCGGGTGAGGTACATGCTGACGCCGGTCGACGCCACCACCGCCGGTTCGTCCGGCGCGAAGCCCGCGGCCGTGAGCCGCTCCCACCACGACGCCGTCTCGAAGTCGACCGGCACGAAGTGCAGCCAGTCCGGCACGGCCAGGCCGAGTTCGGCCAGCCGGGCGCGCTTCCAGGCCTGGGGGCCCGGCTGGTCCACTTCGAACACCCGCAGCCGGGCCGCGACTTCCGGGCGCCGCTGGGCGAAGGTGTCGAGCCCGGCCCCGAGGATCACGTACTGGCCGACACCCCGGCCGGCCCGCTCGGTGACCAGATCTTCGACGAACCGGGCCCGGGCCACCATGCCGGCCCGGTAGCGGCCGGCGGTCGCCGGGTCCATGTCGTCGCGGTGCCGCCAGCCCTCGCCCGGGTCCGCCAGCCTCAGGCCGAGTTCGTCGGCGAAGACGTGCGGCGGCGGATCGACGGCGACGTGCAGGGCCCGCCACAGGGCCGTGCGCACCGCCGTGCTGTCCGGCGCGGCCACGTCAGGCCGCGCCCGGCGCCGACAACGTCCACGTCCGCCCGTCGGGGTCGCGGACGGACATTTCCCGTGTCCCGTAATGGGTTTCCTCGAACGGGGTGACCACCTCGACGATGTCGCCGGCTTCGAACTTGTCCGCGTCGGGGACCTTGAACACGATCTGCGTCCGCGGCTCCTGGCTCTCGGGCACCTCGGCGATGAACAGCCAGGGGCCGTCGCCGTTGCGCAGCTGCCCGGAGTTGTGGTCGGTCGCGAAGTCGATCTCGTAGCCCAGCGCCTGGAAGAACTTGGCCGCCTTGCCCCAGTTGTGCGTCTCCAGGTACATCGCCTCGATGCCCTCGGTCGTCATGTCAGTGCTCCTCTTCGGGATCGGTCGCGAGGTAGGCGCGCAGTGCTTCGGCGACGAGCGCCGAGAGCGACTGCTCCGTCTCGACGGCTCGGTGCTTGACCTGCCGGATCAGGCCGATCGGCAGGTACACGTTGAACTGCTTGACGTCGTCATCACCCACTCACCGAGGCTAGCATGCTAGCAAGCTAACTCCGCAAGTCCCTCCGGCCGCCCCTTGACGTGCCGTCGCGAGACGTCAACAATTCAGACGCAGCGCGGAATGTTAGCGCTAACAATTTTTCGACGACGAAGTCGGAGCCATGTCATGAAGCTGCGCCTCGGATGGTCCGCGCTCGTGCTGTTCGCCGGAATCACCCCCGGATTCGGGGTCGCCTCGGCGAGCACGACCGCCGCGGAGGTGGCCGTCCCGCCGCCGGCGATGGGCTGGGCGTCGTGGAACACCTTCGCCACCAAGATCGACTACACGACCATCAAGGCGCAGGCCGACGCGCTCGTCTCGGCCGGGCTGAAGGACGCCGGCTACAGCTACGTCGACATCGACGAAGGCTGGTGGCAGGGCACCCGCGACAACGCCGGGAACATCACCGTGGACACCGCCGAGTGGCCCGGCGGGATGAAGGCGATCGCGGACTACCTGCACGGCAAGGGACTCAAGGCCGGGATCTACACCGACGCCGGCCGCGACGGCTGCGGCTACTACTTCCCGACCGGCCGGCCCGCGGCGCCCGGGAGCGGCAGCGAAGGCCACTACCTGCAGGACATGCTGCAGTTCCAGCGCTGGGGCTTCGACTTCGTCAAGGTCGACTGGTGCGGCGGCGACGCCGAGGGGCTCGACCCGAAGAGCACCTACCAGGCGATCAGCGACGCCGACAAGGCCGCCACCGCGCAGACCGGGCGCTCCCTCACGCTTTCGATCTGCGACTGGGGCAAGAAGAACCCGTGGAACTGGGGTGCCGGGACGGCCCCGATGTGGCGCACCAGCACGGACATCATCTACTACGGCCAAACGGCGAACCTCGGCCAGGTGCTGACCAACTTCGACCAGGCGCAGCACCCCGTTTCGCAGCACACCGGGTACGTCAACGACCCGGACATGCTGACCGTGGGCATGCCCGGCCTCACCGACGCGCAGGCCCGCACGGAGATGAGCCTGTGGTCGGTTTCGGGCGCACCGCTGCTGGCGGGCAACAACCTCGCGACGATGAGCGCGGCCACGAAGGCGATCCTGGCGAACCGGGAGGTCATCGCCGTCGACCAGGACCCGCGCGGCCTGCAGGGTGTCAAGGTCGCCGAGGACGCGGCCGGGCTCCAGGTCCACTCGAAGGTCCTCAGTGGATCCGGCAAGCGCGCGGTGGTCCTGCTGAACCGGACGTCTTCGGCGGCGACGATGAACGTCCGCTGGGCCGACCTCGGCCTGACGCCGGCCACCGCGCACGTCCGGAACGTCTGGGGCGCCACCGACGCGGGGAATTTCGCCACCGGCTACGGCGTGAACGTCCCGGCCGGCGACTCGGTGCTGCTGACCGTCCAGGGCGCCGACGCGGCGTCGGCGAGCTACCCGGCGAGCGGCTCCCGGTTCACCGGCGTCACCGCCGCGGCGACCGGGCTCGCCGTCGCGACCTTCACCTACAGCGCGACCGGCACCCAGACGGCGACGCTCGCCGTGAACGGCCAGCAGCCGACCGTCCTCGCCTTCCCGGCCACCGGCGGAACGCCGAAGACCGTCTCCGCCGTCGTGTCCCTGGGCAAGGGCAACACCAACACCCTGACGTTCTCCGGGACTCCGCCGCAACTCTCGGACGTCGCCATCCTGCCGCTGCCGGGCAGCACCGGCGTCCAGCTCGCCGGTGGCCAGTCCGGACGGTGCGTCGACGTCGACGACAACGGCATCACCAACGGGATCCAGGCCCAGCTGTGGGACTGCGCCGCCGGTCCGAACCAGACCTGGGCGCCGGTGCGCGGCCAGCTCGTCGTCAACGGCACCAAGTGCCTCGACGCCTACGACAGCGGGACGGCCGACGGCACCTCCGTGGTCGTCTGGGACTGCAACGGCCAGCGCAACCAGCAGTGGACGGTCAACGCGAACGGGACCGTCACGAACGCGGTGTCCGGGCTGTGCCTGGACGCGAGCGGCGCGGCCACCGCGAACGCCACGAAGATCATCCTCTGGACCTGCGGCGGCGGCGCCAACCAGCAGTGGACCCGCCGTTGATCGCCGCATTGTGCCCTCACCTCGGCTGGATCACCTGCGGTTGAGGTACCGGTCGCAGAATGCGCCGAGGGTCGCACCCCCTCGGGATGATCACCGAGGCCGACCCGGACAGGGCTGTGGCCCGGGCACCGGGCCCGGGCCACAGCTCACCTGATCAGAAGCCGTAGACGGTTTCGTAGACCCGCTCGGCGTTGGCCGCGACGAGGCCGTTGGCCCACAGCGAGTTGACCCGGCTGCGCTCGGCGCTGTTGGGCACCGCGTTCGTGCAGGACGGGCCGGGGCCGCCACCCGACATCAGCTCGGAGCACGGGCCCGAGTAGTGGTCGGGCAGCCCGAGGGCGTGCCCGGTCTCGTGCGCCGCGATGCGGGTCGGGTTGTACTGGCGGGCCTGGGTGTAGTCGATGAAGATGGTGCCGCTGCCGTGCCCGTTGGTCGAGGCGTAGGAGCCGCGGGGGTCGTTGCCCTCGGTGTAGCGCAGGCTGGCGCCGGAGTTGCGCTCGACGAGCCGGACGTTGGTGACGCTGCGGTTCCAGTTGGCGGCACCGGCGTTGATCACCGAACGGAACGTCGGTGCGCTGGCGGTGCTGTAGTAGACCGTGGTGACGGCGGCCTGCTGCTCGGTGGCGGCCGACGCGGTACCCGCGGCGAGCGGGGTCACGGTCAAGGCGAGCGCGACAGCGCCGGCCAGGGCGAACTTCCTCGACATCGGAAGACTCCTCGTGGGGGGACGGGGATTTGCCGGAATTGCGCGCGCTGTCGAGAATTTACCCGGAAGACACCTTCACCGGAGCCGACTAACGTAGGGCTCGGAAAGTGGTGATTTCCCAACACCAAAGTCGGGTTGACAGCGGCCGGTCAGGCGCTCCGGGTCAGGGCGAGGAGCTGCTGCTCCAGCTTCCGCGCGGCGGCCACGTCGATGCCCGCACCCCACAGCGGCGCCGTGCTCGCGCCGTCGGCCGCCGCGACCACCAGGGTGACGACGTCGGCCGGGAGGCCGTCTTCGCGGAGTTCGCGCTCCCACCGCTCCGCGTCCGCGCGGGCGATCCCGGCGACCTCGGGGATCGAGATCAGCTGGGCGATCAGGGCGATGGTCTCGCGGACCGCGACCTCGTCGTAGGAGGTGTCCAGCGACGCCCGGACGTACGCGCGCGTCAGCCGCCCCGGGGCGGTGTCGGCCGGGTCGAGCGCGGCCCGCACCTCGGTGCGGAACGCCTCCAGCAGGTCCTGGGCGAGCGTGCGCACCAGCACGTCCTTGGCCGGGAAGTGGTACAGCAGCCCGCCTTTCGACACGCCGGCCGCCCGGGCGATGTCGTCGAGGGAGGCCGAGACACCGCGGGTGCGGATGACCCGCGCGGCGGCGTCGAGCAGGGCCCGGCGCGTTTCCTCCGGGCCGCGCCCGGCTCTGCGAGGCATGCTCAGTCCTTTCCGGACGGAATGGACGGAATGGTACGCCAGGCGATCAGCGCGGCGACGGCGGTGACGGCGGCTGCGGCGAGGGACGTCACCTGCATGGCGCCGGTGAAGGCTTCCCGGGCGGCCCGGGCCAGTTCGGAGCCCGGATCCAGGACGCTCGCGGCCCCGGCGAGCGAGTCGCGGACCTCGCCGGGCACCGGGCCGGCCGGCAGGAACGCGCGGTAGACCAGGTTCACCACCGAGCCGAGGATCGCGATGCCCAGCGCCGCCCCGAGTTCGTAGGCCGTCTCGGAGATCGCCGACGCCGAGCCGGCCTTGTCCCGCGGGACCGCGGAGAGCACCGAGTCGACGGTCAGCGTCAGCGCCAGCCCGACGCCGAGCCCGACCGGCACCAGCGTCAGGCCCAGCCACCAGTACTGCGGCGCCCGTTCGGCGACCGCGACCAGCGCGAGGCCCAGCGCGGCGACCGCGAGGCCCGCCGCGATGGCCCGGCCCCGCCCGAGCCGCCCGGCGACCACGCCGACCGCGGCCACGACGGCGATCGACGCCAGTGTCGCGGGCATCTCCGCGAACCCCGCCTGCAGCGGCGAGAAGCCGCGGACGAGCTGCAGGTACTGCGAGAAGAAGAACAGCAGGCCCATCAGCGCGAAGACCGCGATGAAGTTCGCCAGGACCGCGCCGCTGAAGGCGCCGTTGCGGAACAGCGTGACGTCGATCAAGGGAGCCGCGGCCCGCCGCTGGCGGCGGACGAAGAGGACACCGGACACCAGCCCGAGTACGGCGGCAACGCCCATCCTGACGTCGAAACCCGTGCTGACGGCGTGCTTGACCGCGTAGACCAGCGGCACGATCGCGGCCAGCGACAGCCCGGCCGAGAGCAGGTCGAACCGGCCCGGGTCCGGATCCCGCGATTCGGGCAGCAGCCACGCGCCCGCGATCAGGAAGGCGACGACGATCGGCACGTTGATCAGGAACACCGAGCCCCACCAGTAGTGCTCGAGCAGCATCCCGCCGACCAGCGGGCCCAGCGCGATGCCGCCACCGGACCCGGCCGACCAGATGGCGATGGCGCGGGTGCGCTCGCGCGGGTCGGCGAACAGCGTCCGGATGAGCGACAGCGTCGAGGGCATGATCGTCGCGCCGGCGACCCCGAGCAGCAGCCGCGCGACGATGAGCACGCTCGCGGTGGGGGAGAAGGCGGCCAGCGCGGAGGCGAGCCCGAACGCCGCGGTCCCGAGGAGCAGCACCTTCTTGCGCCCGAACCGGTCGGCGAGGTTCCCGGCCGTGACCAGCAGCCCGGCCAGGGCAAGGGAGTAGACGTCGCCGATCCAGAGGATTTCGGTGGCGGTCGGCGCGAGTTCGCGGGTGAGCGACGGCACGGCCAGGTACAGCACGGTGCCGTCGACCGCGAGCAGGAGCACGGCGCCGACGAGCACGCCCAGCGCGGCCCAGCGGCGCCGGGGGCTCAGCGGCCGGGCGGAGGTCGGCAAGGTGGTCGTCATGGGTCTTACTATACCGTCTGGACGGTATAGTAAGCCTGGTGAGACCGCTCACGCGTAGGCTGGAGACAGCGAAGGAGGTGGGCGTGACAGCCGAGGACCTGATGATCGAGTTCGCCCTGACGCGCCTGGATCACCCCGAACTCGACTTCGAGGAGATCGCCGCGCTGGTCGTCCGCCGGGGCGGCCCGGAGCGGGAGCTGGAGTTCGCCGCCCGCAACCTCGCCGACCGCGGCGAACTGCGCGGCGCCGCCTTCCCGACGGCGGTCGAGTACGTGTTGCGGGTGGTGCTCACCCTGCGCGGACCGTCCGACTAGTCGACTGCGGCCGCGGGTGGGGTGCTGCCCTTGACGGTGGGGGTCGCGCACGCCGCGCGGGCCGTCGCTTCAGTCCACTGCGGACAGGAGCAGGATTCTGCCCGGGCGCGCAAACCCTGGCCGAGCGGACTTTCCGGCGGGGCCGTGCTTTCCGGTGTCCGGATCGCTCAGGCGTCCCCGGCCGCGCGCCGCAGGCCGCGGCGGTCGAACACCAGCTCGCGCGCCGTGCCCAGGGCCGTCGCGATCGCTCCCGCCAGGACCGCGTCCTCGCCCAGCTGGCCCGCCACGATGTCCGGCACCACCGGCGTCGTCGCGGTGAGGGCGCGGCGCATCGGTCCGGCCAGCAGGTCCGTGTTGCCGCCGATGCCGCCGCCCAGGACGATCAAGCGCGGGTCCAGGACCGCCGCCACCGCCGCGACCACGTACGCCAGCTTCTCCGCCTCCTCCTCGACCACGGCGAGAGCCCGCGGATCGCCCGCCCGGGCCAGCCGGAACACGTCCTTCGCCGAACGCGCCTTCGTCAGGCCCCGCGACCGCGCCGCGGCCAGCACCGCCTGGCCCGCCGCCGCCGTCTCCACCGGGCCGGGGCGGCGCGTCCCGGCGCCCTCGCCCGACGGCACCACGCCGAACGGCAGGTCCGCGATCTCGCCCGCCGCGCCGTGGGCGCCGCGGAACAGCTTGCCGTCCACCAGCAGGCCCATGCCGATGCCGGTGCCGACGGTCAGGCACACCAGCACGTCGACGCCCAGCGCCGCGCCGAGCGCGTGCTCGCCGACCGCGCACAGGTTCGCGTCGTTCTCCACCACCACGTCCGAGCCCGCGACGGCCAGCGCCGAGACGAGCTCGTGCAGCAGCCCGCGGCGTTCCCAGCCCGGCAGGTTGGGCGCGCGGTGCACCGTGCCCGTCGCCGGGTCGGGGACGCCGGGGGTGCCGACCACCGTCGACACGACTTCGTGCGGGTTCAGCCCGGCCGAGGCGACCGCGCGTTCGACGGATTCGCTGACCGTGCGTACCAGCGCACTCGCCGACCGGCACCGGTTGGGCTCGTCGAGCCGCGCGACGATGCTGCCTTCCAGGTCCGCGACGGCGATCCGCAGCACCCGCCGCCCGATGTCGACGCCGACGACGTGCCCCGCGTCCGGCGCGGCCTGGTAGACGACCGCCGCGCGGCCGGGGCCGGCCAGGCTGCGCCCGGTGGTCCGGACCAGTCCGTGCTGCTCGAGATCGAGCAGGGCCTGGCCCACCGTGGGTTTCGACAGCCCGGTGTCGGCGGCGATCCGGGGCCGCGTCGCCTCGCCGTGCGCGCGCAGCCGGTCCAGCACCAGGCGCTGGTTCAGCGCCCGCATGTGCGCCGGAGTCCCCACCTGCGGCCCGTTTCGTCCCACGCGTCCTCCTGAGTTGCCGCAAGTTTATCCGCGAACCCTTCCGGCTCGGGGCGTTCTATGTTAAGAAACTTTACTAACTACTAGTCGGAGGCACGTCGTGAGTTCACCCACTCGTTCCGGGGAACCGCCCGCCCTTGAACGCCGGATCGGCCCGCTGCAGGCCACCGCGATCAACATGACCCAGATGTGCGGCATCGGCCCGTTCGTCACGATCCCCACCATGGTCGCCACCATGGGTGGCCCGCAGGCGATGTTCGGCTGGATCATCGGGGCGATCGTCGCGCTGGCCGACGGGCTGATCTGGGCCGAACTCGGGGCCGCGATGCCGGGCGCCGGCGGCACGTACCTCTACCTGCGCGAAGCGTTCCAGTACCGCACCGGACGGCTGATGCCGTTCCTGTTCGTGTGGAGCGCGGTGCTGTTCATCCCGCTGATCATGTCGACCGGCATCATCGGGCTCGTCCAGTACCTCGGCTACCTGATCCCCGGTGTCACCGACGACGCGGGCACGACCCCGCTGGGCAAGATCATCGGCGTCGGCATCACCCTCCTGATCATCCTGGCGCTGTTCCGGAAGATCGGCCAGATCTCCAAGCTCACCACGGTGCTGTTCGTGGTCATGCTCGTCGCCGTGCTGACCACGATCGTCGCGGCGTTCTCGCACTTCAGCGCGGCGCAGGCGTTCGCCTTCACCCCGGGCGCGTTCAGCTTCGGCGGCCAAGGCGCGTTCTGGACCGGCCTCGGCGCCGGCCTGATCATCGCCATCTACGACTACCTCGGCTACAACACCTCCGCCTACCTCGGCGGCGAAGTGCGGGAGCCGGGCCGCACGCTGCCCCGCTCGATCATCTTCTCGATCCTCGGCATCATGGGCCTGTACTTCCTGCTCCAGGTCGGGGTACTCGGCTCGATCCCGCTGGAGCAGCTGAAGACGGCCAAGTCGGTCGCGTCGTCGGTGCTGGAGCAGGTGTGGGGCACCGGCGTCGCCAAGTCGATCACCGTGCTGATCGTGATCGCGGCGATCGCGTCCGTGTTCGCCGGGCTGCTCGGCGGCTCGCGCGTGCCGTTCGAAGCCGCGCGCGACAAGGTGTTCCTGCCGGTGTTCGGCAAGCTGCACCCGAAGCTGCACCTGCCCACCGCGGGCGTGCTCACCATGGGCGCCATCACGATCATCGGCTCGCTGTTCACGCTGACCGAGGTGATCAACGCGGCGGTCGCGACCCTGGTCATCATCCAGTCGCTGGCCCAGGTCGCCGCGATCGTCGTGCTCCGCCGCCGGCAGCCGAACCTGCGGCGGCCGTACCGGCAGTGGCTCTACCCGGTGCCGACGATCATCGCGCTCGTCGGCTGGGTCTACATCTACAAGTCGGCCGAATGGCTGTCCATCTGGCTGTCGCTCGGCTGGATCGCCATCGGCGCGATCGCCTACCTCGTCTACGCCAAGGCCGAGCGCACCTGGCCGTTCGGGCCCAAGGACATCAAGGAAGCCTTCGCCACCGAACCGGAAGGGGTTCAGGCATGACGAAGAAGCTCGCGGTGCTCGCCGCGCTGCTCCTCGTGCCCGGCGTGCTGAGCGTGGCGGGACCCGCCGCCGCGCAGGACACCCAGGCCGTCGCGAAACCGCACGGGCTCACCACGATCGGCCTGCAGGGCTGGCAGGTCCTCACCACGGCGAGCGTCAAGGACGGCGGCGACCAGGTCTCCACGCCCGGGTACGCCACCCGCGGCTGGCTGCCGGTGAAGCCGGACGACGCGGGCGCGCCCGGCACCGAGATCAACGCGCTGGTGCAGAACGGGAAGTGCCCGGACGTCTTCTACTCCGACAACATGCGCAAGTGCTTCGGGTACGTCGACAAGCTCGGCCCCGTCGTCACGAAGCCGTTCTCCGACCCGTGGTGGTACCGCACCGACTTCACCCCGGACTTCAAGACCGGCCAGCACGCGAAGCTGACCATCCCGGGCATCGTCGGCGAGGGCGACGTCTGGGTGAACGGCACGCTCGTCGCCACGAAGGACATCGTGAGCGGCGCGTTCGCCGGGCACACCTTCGACGTCTCGAAGCTGGTCAAGCCGGGCAAGAACACCCTGGCGATCAAGGTCTACCCGAACGACCCGCTGAAGATGTACACCCTCGACCAGGTCGACTGGGGCCAGATCCCGCCGGACAACGACACCGGCATCCAGTTCCCGCCCACCCTGCAGGTGGGGGACGCGCTCACCGGCGACAACGCGCACGTCGTGCAGGACAACGCGCCCGACCTGGCCAGCTCGAAGCTGACGGTCAAGGTGGACGTCACCAACGACGCGGCCACGGCGCAGACCGGCGACGTCGCCGCGACGATCACCGCGCCCTCCGGTGCGCCGATCGTCGTCAAGCAGCGCGTCACGATCCCGGCGAACACCAAGCGGACAGTCGTGTTCGCGCCGGTGAAGATCGAGAAGCCGCAGGTCTGGTACCCGTACTCGATGGGCGGCCAGCCGCTGTACACGCTGACCACCGCCGTCTCCCGGAACGGCGTCCTGTCGACGTCGTCGAAGAGCACCTTCGGCATCCGCACGGTGACCTCGCGTCTCGTCGGGAAGTCCGCGCCGCTGCCCGAGGGCGCGCGGCAGTTCACCGTCAACGGCAAGGACTTCGTGTTCCGCGGCGGCGGCTTCGCGCCGGACCTGTTCCTGCGCTACGACAAGGCCGACACCGCGCACCAGATCGCGCTGATCAAGAATCTGGGCCTGTCCGGCGTCCGGCTCGAGGGCCACGACATGCCGCAGGACTTCTACGACCAGGCGGACCGCGCGGGTCTGCTGGTGATCGGCGGGTTCCTGTGCTGCGACGCCTGGCAGCCGGACACCGCCGAGCAGCTGGGCGAGCGGGACCTGCGGATCATCCACGACTCGTCGGTGAGCATCGCGCGGCGCGAGCGCAACCACCCCAGCGTCTTCAACTACGGCTGGAGCGACAACGAGCCGTTCCCGAACCAGGAGCACGCCGTCCTCACCGCGTTCGAGCAGGAGGACTTCCAGGTCCCGGTGATCGCTTCGGCGGAGTACAAGAGCACGCCGACCCTCGGCCAGTCCGGGGAGAAGGAGGGCCCGTACGACTGGGTCCCGCCGACGTACTGGTACGACAGCTCGCACTTCGACCCCGAGGACTCCAGCCGCACCAACGCCGGCGGCGCCTGGGGCTTCGCGAGCGAGCAGAGCGCCGGGCACACGGTGCCGACGCTCGACTCGATCAAGCGCTTCCTGTCGCCGGCCGAGCAGGCCAAGCTGTGGCAGGACCCGGCGTACAACCAGTACCACACCAACTTCGAGCCGGACCACGGCGGTTACGCCTTCGGCACGCTGTACACCCTCGACCAGTCGATCGCGCAGCGGTACGGGAGGTGGAACTCGCTGAAGTCCTATGTGGACCTGGCGAACATCGCGAACTACGAGAACACCCGTTCGCAGTTCGAGGCGTTCCTGCACCACTCGACGGACAAGGCCAACCCGGCGACCGGCGTCGTCTACTGGCAGCTGAACAAGGGCTGGCCGACGCTGCTGTGGTCGCTCTACAACGACGACGGCGACCAGGCGGGCGCGTTCTTCGGCGCCCAGAAGGCGAACAAGCCGCTGCACGCGATCTACGGCTACGACAACGGGTCCGTCACCCTCGACAACCTCGGCGCGGCCACGCAGTCCGGGCTTTCGGTGCAGGCGCGGGTGCTCGACACCGCGGGCAAGGTGCTCGACGACCAGACCGCGACCGGCCTGAGCCTCGGCAGCCAGGGCGTCAAGACCGGCGTCCTGGAGCCGAAGGTGCCCGCCGAGACGAAGGCGCCGGCCCCCGCGCGGGTCTACTTCGTGGAGCTGCAGGTCTCCCGAGGCGGGAAGGTCGTCGACCGGAACGTCTACTGGCTCTCGACGCAGAAGGACGTCGTCGACTGGGCCAAGACGCTCGGCAACCCGCAGGCGACCCTGTCGCAGTACGGCAACCTGCAGGTCCTGCAGAACCTGCCGCGGTCGCAGGCCGGCGCGGTGGCGTCGACGTGCGCGAGCGGCGGCGACCTCGTCACCACGGTGACGGTCACCAACACCTCGAAGACGCCGGGTGCGGCGTTCTTCCTGCGGGCCGACGTCCGCCGCGGCACGCCGGACGGGCGTGAAGCGCCGGGCGACAACCAGCTCGCGAACGCGACCTGGGACGACAACGACATCACGCTGTGGCCGGGCCAGTCGCAGACGCTGACCGTCACGTACAAGGCGGCCGACCTGCGCGGCGCGGTGCCGGTGATCAGCGTCGACGGGCTCAACACCGGCCGGATCGTGGTGCGGGGGACGGGAGGGACCCACACGTGACGGAGGAACGGATTCTCGGGATCGACTTCGGCGGCACGAAAGTGGCGCTGGGGCTCGCCGATCGCGACGGCACCCTGCTGGCGACCCGCCGGCTGGACACCGACGCGCAGGCGGGGGCCGAGCAGGTGGTGGTGCGCGCGCTCGCCGCGGCCAGGGCCCTCCTGGCCGACGAGGGCGCGGTACCCGCCTGCATCGGCGTCGTCAGCCCGGGGATCGTGCTGCCGGACCGCATCCTGCTCGCGCCGAACGTGCCGGGGTGGGAACAGCTGCGCCTGGCCGAGCTGGTGGCCGCGGAGTTCCCCGGCGTGTCGATCGCGGTGGGCACGGACGCGAAGGCGGCCGCGCTGGCGGAATGGCGCTGGGGCGCGCTGGCCGGGGCCGACCCGGCGGTGTTCCTCTCGCTGGGCACCGGCATCGCGGCCGCGGTGCTGGTCGGCGGCCGGTTGCTGACCGGCGCCAACGGAGCTGCGGGCGAGATCGGGTACAACCTGCTCTCGCCGCAGGACACCGAGGGTTTCGCGAGCGGAGCGGCGCCGCTCGAGGAAGCCGTCGGTGGGCGTGGGCTGGGCGGCCGGGCGAGCGAACTGCTCGGCCGCCCGGTCACCGCCGGGGAGCTGTTCGCGCTGGCCAAGGAGAACGTCGAGGCCAAGGAGCTGGTGACGGCCGCGCTCGACGAGCTGTCGATGCACGTGGCCAACCTGGCGATCGCCCTCGACCCGGAGCGCATCGCGGTCGGCGGCGGGCTCGTGCGGTCGGCGGACGTGCTGCTGCCGGCGCTGGCGGACCGGCTCGCGCACGCGGTGCCGTTCCCGCCGCAGCTGGTGGCCGCCCGCTTCGACCAGGACGCGGCGCTGCTGGGCGCGGTGGCGCTGGCCTTGGGCGGTTGAAACGTCCGGGTGGTGTGCCGGTGCCCCGACCCGGCACACCACCCGGCTTCAGGCTTGGGCAGCCGCCAGCTCTTCGGTCCGCCGGAACGCGGCGGGGGAGAGCTGGAACCACACGAGGACCGCGCTGACGGCCTGGACGCCCGCGCCCATCACCCAGACGGCACGCAGGCCCCAGTGCGCCGCGACCAGGCCGCCGGCCAGCGCGCCCAGCGGCGTCAGGCCCCAGGCGAGTGCCCGGTGGCTGGTGAGCACCCGGCCCAGCAGCGGCGCCGGCGTGAAGCGCTGGCGGCTGGACTGCGAGCAGACGTTCCAGATCAGCACGGTCGCCGTCAGGGACACCAGCACGAGGCCCACCAGCGGCGGCCACGGCGGGACGAGCGCGATCAGCAGCGTCACCACGGCGCCGAAGCTCTGCGCGAACCGCATCGACCACGAGTAGCCGAGCCGGTCCACCACCTTCTGCACGAAGAACGACGACGCGACCCAGCCGACGGCGAGGCAGGCGAGCAGCAGGCCGTAGCCGACCGGGCCGACGTGCAGGACCTGCGTCGCGTAGAGCACGAACATCGAGTTGCCGGCGCTCGCGGCGAACGAGCCGAGAGCGACGTTGATCGTGATCGACCGCAGCAGCGGCGTCCGCACCAGGTGCCGCAGGCCGCCCGAGAGGTCCCGCAGCGGGTGCGTCGTCGCGGCCACCACGGACCGGGACGGGATCCGGCGGGCCAGCACGAGCGCGAGGAGCGCGCAGCCCGCGGCCAGCCAGGCGGGCGCCCCGCCGCCGACGGCGATCAGGAACCCGGTCAGCGGCGGCACGACGAACCGCACCACGCCCTGGTCGATCACGGTGAGCCGGGCGTTGGCGTGGGCGAGCTGCCCGGGCCCGACCAGTTCCGGGACGAGCGCGCCGCTGGCGCCGTCGCCGAGCACCCGCGCCGAGGTGATGACGAAGGCGACCACCAGCAGCACTGAGAGACTGAGCAGCTTGGCGGAGGCGACGGCGGCGAGCACGACGGCGGCCCCGGCCAGCACGGCGTAGGCCCAGGCCAGGACCGTGGTCCGGCGCACCCGGTCGATGAGCACCCCGGCGAACAGGGAGAGCAGCAGCCAGGGAGCTTCCCCGACGACGTTGATCAGCGAGACTTCGCGCGGATCGGTGGTGACGGACACGGCCAGCAGGGGGATCGCGGCCAGCAGCAGGCCTTCGGCGGACGAACCGGACACCGCGACGGCCTGCAGCCGCACCCACCTGGACGCCATGAGCCGAGCTTGCCGAACGGGGACGTGAATCCCAAACGATTTGGCCGCGGGCGAAGGGAGGGACGTTCCGGAGCGGGCCCGTCGAAACGGCGTGGCGCCGATCCGAGACTCATGATCGGTGGCACGCGTCGGTGAGCGTGTTCGGCGCAGGGGGAGAAGTTGGGCAGGCGAAGCACGAGCGGTCCGGTCGACCCGGCGGTCCAGGCGGCCCGCATCACCCGCCGCGGCACGGTGATCACCGCCCTGGCCACGGTCATCGCCGCGCTGATCGGCGGTCTGTTCGCGGCCTACAAGGTCGGCACCGACCAGGGGGTGGCCACCGCACCGACCCGGACGGTGACCGTCACGGCCACGAAGCCGCCGGATGCGCCGACCGGCGGGGCACCGGAGAGCGGCGTCTCGTCCCAGGTGCGGCTGGACGCCGGTACCGGCGTCGATCTCGACGCGGCCGACCCGCGCGCGGAGAAAGCCAGTGGCCCCAACGGGGAGATCGACATCTACTTCGTCGATCCCGGCATGATGGTGACCCGGTCGGCGATGTACGACTACCGCGGCGGGGAGAAACAGGCGAGCGCCGGGTGCCCCAAGGCGGTGGCCGAGGACCAGCCGACCGCCGGTGCGAATTTCGGGCTGAGCACCGGGAAGGAGTTCTGCGTGCGGACCTCCGAAGGCAGGGTCGGCTGGGTCGAGTGCAACGACCTGCATTCTTCCGGCGACCACACCGGGTACGTCGTCCTCAACTACCGGCTGTTCGCCACGACCTGAGTCAGCGGCGCACCCGGGTCGATTCGCGGACGACCAGCTCCGGGGTGAACACCACCGCCTGCCGCTCCGGTTTGGTGTCCGACGTCTCGGCCAGCAGCAGTTCCGCGGCGGTGCGGCCGAGGCGGCGGGCCGGCTGGCGGACCGACGTCAGCGGGACCGCCGCCGCGCCGGCGAACTCGATGTCGTCGTAGCCCACGATCGCCATCTCCTCCGGGACGCGGACGCCCGCGCCGACCATCGCCTGCAGCACGCCCAGGGCGAGGAGGTCGTTCGCGCAGAACACCGCCGTCGGCCGGGGGCTCGCGCCGAGCAGGCGCGCGCCGGCGTCGCGGCCGGAGGTGACGTCGAGGCCGATCGCCTCCAGCACTGTCAGTTCCGCGCCGGAGCCGGTCAGCGCGGTGCGGAGGCCCTGCTCGCGGTCGCGGCACTGGGTGAGGATGGCGGGGCCGTTGACGAACGCGATGCGCCGGTGGCCGGTCTCCAGCAGGTGCCGTCCGCCGAGCGCCCCGCCGGCGACGTCGTCGACCGACACCGAGCTCGCCTCGGACGCCGGGGCCTTGCGGTCGACGAAGACGTACGGCGTGCCGGTGCGCCGGAAGGTCCGCAGGGCCTCGCCGGACGTCGCGACCGGGCTCAGCAGCACCCCGCGGACCCGCTGCTCGGCGAACATCGCCAGGTACGACGCTTCCAGCTCGGACCGCTGCCCGCTGTTGCAGGTGATGATGTTGAGGCCTTCGGCGTGCGCGGCCTGCTCGGCACCGCGGGCGACGTCGACGAAGAAGGGGTTTCCGAGATCGAGCACGAGCAGTCCCATGACGCGGCTGCGCCCGGCACGCAGCTGCCGGGCGGACTCGTCCCGGACGTACCCGAGCTCCTCGATCACCGAAAGCACGCGGTTGCGCGTCGCGGCCGCGACGACGTGCGGCCGGTTGACCACATTGGACACCGTGCCGATGGAGACGCCCGCCCGCTTCGCGACGTCCTTGATGCCGACCACCGGACCCCCTCGCTGAGAAGAGGTGAGCCTAGCATGATCTGAAACGTTTCAGACGGCGATTACCGACGTTGGTCGGATGATCGCGCCGCTAGGCTTCCGGGCGGGTATGCCTGCCACTGGGAGGAGTCCGGGTGCGGATCTTCACGATCGTCCTGTCGCTGGTGCTGGCGTGGGTGTTCACCGGGGCGGTCGCCTCGGCTTCGCCGATCGTGGAAGGCGATACCGACAACCCGGTCACCGCCGCGCCGGGGGTCACGCGGCCGGACTCGCCGCACTGCAGCGTCACGCTCGCCGACGGCTTCCGCTCGAACGCCGCCGACGGCAGCCCGCAGTTCTACGAAGGCACCCTCGCGCCGCCGAAGGCGTGTCCCGGGCCGTGGGCGAAGGTCGTCATGGACCAGACCGTCACCGTCAGCGGGCGGCAGTACGACCGGATCGGCGACCTGCGGATCGGCGGCACCGAGGTCTGGTGGGGGACCACCGAGGAGCCCAGCGGCGAGGGCCGCCGCGCGATCACCTACCACTTCGACGAGGACCTGACGCCGTACTCCGCGCTGCTGCGCACCCCGCAGCCGTTCCACGGCGGCATCGAAAACTACAACTCGCCGATCTACACCGGCGTCTACGCCCAGACCGTGACGCTCACCTACTACCAGGCGGACCGGAAGCACCCCGCGCCCGCGACGCCCGACCACGTCGCCGGGTTCGGGCACGCCGACGCGACGCCCGCCGCGCCCACCGTGCACTTCAGCGCGCAGGGCCTGCCGCGCAACATCACCCGCGCCTACCTCGAGGTCACGCTCGAAGGCCACGCCTGCGACGAACAGTGGTTCGACGACGTCCCCGACGCCGTGGCCGCGAAGTACCCGGCGGCCGGCCTCTGCGGGAAGGGGCCCTACCGCGAGGCGAACTTCGCGATCGACGGCGTGGCCGCGGGGAGCGCGTTCACGTTCCCGCACATCTACTCCGGCGGGATCGTGCCGCAGCTGTGGCGGCCGGTCGTCGCGATCGACACCTTCAGCCTGCACGCCGAGACCTACGACGTCACGCCGTTCGCGGGCCGGCTCGTCGACGGCGGCACCCACGACCTCTCCTTCTCCTTCCCGGACATCGGCGGCGAATTCACCGTCGTCCCGACGCTCCTGCTCTACACCGACAAAACCGCGACGCAGACGTCCGGCGCCCTCACGCAGCACGACGTCGCGGCCGCGCCGGCCCGGCAGGAGACGGTCAAGGACATCTCCGGCGGCGTGAACGTCACGGTCACCGCGAAGCGCCACGACGTCACGGCGGGCTACGTCGACACCTCCGCCGGCCGGGTGTACACCCGGGTCGAGCGCACCCGCGACTACCGCAACAGCGACGACGTCACCGGCGGCGGCTTCACCCAGCATGTGGTGCAGGCCGACGCCGGGCAGCAGACATCGGTGTCCACAGTGGACGGCCGGGTGCGGTCGGCGGACCGGCACACCTGGTCCTACCCGCTGACGACCGACGCGACGGCGAACATCACCGACGACCAGAACCTGAGCATCTCGGGCTCGGTGGACATGACGAAGATCCTCGCCGACCTGACCGGCGACGGCCGCACCTGGCGACCGGCGCGCGCGTCCCGCGAATGGCTGGCCTCGTCCGGCGTGCTGGCCCGCACGAACGGCGTCAACACCGAGGCCGACGGCCGGTCGAAGACGCTGTTCACCGGAACCGACGACACCGGGCGGCCGTACTTCCACTACGTCGCCAGCGAGCACGGGCTGATCACCGAGAACCGGATTGTCGGTGGCCGCGGATAGGGTGCGGCTCGTGACCGAACCCGCCTTCGTGACCGAGACCCGGACCGCCTACGACACCGTCGCCGACTCGTACGCCGAGGAGCTGCGGGACCTGCTGGACGCCAGTCCGTGGGACCGGGCGATGCTCGGCACGTTCGCCGAGCTCGTCGGGAGCGGCGGGCCGGTCGGGGACCTCGGCTGCGGCCCGGGCCGGCTGACCGGCTACCTGGCCTCGCTCGGGCTGGACGTGTTCGGCGTGGACCTCTCGCCCGGGATGGTCGACGCGGCCCGCCGGGCGCACCCCGGGCTGCGCTTCGAAGTCGGCTCGATGGCCGCCCTCGACCTCGGCGACGGCGACCTGGCCGGGGCGGTGGCGTGGTATTCGCTGATCCACACCCCGCCGGAGGAGCTGCCGGCGGTGGTGGCGGAGCTGGCGCGGGTGCTGGCGCCGGGCGGACGGCTGCTGACCGGGTTCCAGGTCGGCGACGGGCGCCGCCGCATCACCCAGGGCTACGGCCACGACGTCGCCTTCGACGCCTACCGGTTGCAGCCGGACTTCGTGGCCGGGCTGTGCGTCGCCGCCGGGCTGGTCGTGGAAGCGCGGCTGGTGCGTGAGCCGCACGGTCCGTACGAGAAGACGCCGCAGGCCTACCTGCTGGCCCGCAAGCCGGGGTGAATCGCGTCTCGCTCCCCGTCACCCGATCGGGCTAGTACGGTACTGTCGGTCGCATGGGGAGTCTCCGCTCACGGGTCCTGGGCTGGGTCGGCCGACGGTATCTCGCCCGGCAGTCGAAAAAGGGCTTCGACCTCGAAAAGATGTCGGCCATCCTGCCGGACTCGGCCCTGCTGCCGCTGCGGCGCGACGGCCTCGACCCGGTCCCCGCGATGGCCGCGCAGCGGAGCGAGGCGCCGATCGGGAAGCTCGACCTGCCGTTCGGGATGAACGCCTGGCTCGTCACCGGCTACGACGAGGCGAAGGCCGTGCTCGGCAAGGCGACCGGTTTTTCCAGCGACTTCGGCAACCTCGTCGGCAGCGCGGGCGTGACCGCCGACCAGAACCCGGGCGGGCTCGGCTTCGCGGACCCGCCGGTGCACACCAGGCTGCGGAAGCTGCTGACGCCGGAGTTCACCATGCGCCGGCTGAACAGGCTGGCGCCGCGGATCGACGAGATCGTCGCCGGCCAGCTCGACGCGATGGCCGCCACCGACGGCCCGGTCGACCTGTGGCAGGCGTTCGCGCTGCCGATCCCGTCGCTGACCATCTGCGAACTGCTCGGGGTGTCCTATGAGGACCGCGAGGACTTCCAGCGGCTGAGCACCGCCCGCTTCGACCTCTTCGGCGGCGCGGGCGCCTCGCTCGGCGCGATGTCGGAGTCGCTGACGTACCTGCTCGACATCGTCAAGAAGCAGCGCGAACAGCCGGGCGACGGCCTGCTCGGCATGCTGATCAAGGAACACGGCGACGAGATCGACGACCGCGAGCTGGCCGGCCTGGCCGACGGCGTGCTCACCGGCGGCCTGGAGACCACGGCGAGCATGCTGGCGCTCGGCGCGCTGGTGCTGCTGCGCGACGACAAGGCGAGGGACGCCGTCCGCGGCGACGACGAGTCCGTGCACCGGTTCGTCGAGGAGCTGCTGCGCTACCTGACGGTGGTGCAGATGGCGTTCCCCCGGTTCGCCAAGGAGGACATGGAGATCGGCGGCGTCCACATCGCCGAGGGCGACATCGTGCTGGTGTCGCTGTCCGCGGCGGACCGCGACCCGAAGCTGGGCCCGGACATGGAGACGTTCGACGCGACCCGCGACCCGACATCGCACCTGGCGTTCAGCTACGGAATCCACCGCTGCATCGGCGCGGAGCTGGCCCGGATGGAGCTGCGCACGGCCTACCCGGCGCTGATCCGCCGCTTCCCGAACCTGCGGCTGGCGGTGCCGGAGGAGGACCTCTCCTTCCGTCAGGTGTCCATTGTGTACGGTCTGGACGAGCTGCCCGTCCTGGTGGACTGACCGGCTTCCACCCGCCGCCCGCGCCGGCGATCAACCTCGGCGGGCCGGCCGTGGCCGGGTGAACGGCGGCGTCCATCCTTTGCGGATTTTCACCGCACCCCGCGCGGCCGGAACTGGACGCTGATCCGCGGCCCGGCCGCCCGGTTCGTCTTCGGCACGGCGTGTTCCCACGTGCGCTGGCACGAACCGCCCATCACGATCAGGTCGCCGTGGCCCAGTGCGTAGCGGTGGGACTCGCCACCGCCGCGGGGGCGGAGGGCCAGCTGGCGTGCCGTGCCGACCGAGAGGATCGCGACCATCGTGTCCTCGGTGCTGCCGCGGCCGATCGTGTCGCCGTGCCACGCGACGCTGTCGCGGCCGTCGCGGTAGTAGCACAGGCCCGCGGTGCGGAACGGCTCGCCGAGTTCGCCGGCGTAGTGCTCGCTCAGCGCGGTGCGGGCCTCCGCCAGCACCGGGTGGGGGAGTGGCGCCGCTTCGCGGTAGAAGCACAGCAGCCGCGGGACGTCGACGAAGCGGTCGTACATCCGGCGCCGCTCCGCCTGCCACGGGACGCCGGTGACGAGGTCGGCGAACACCTCGTCGGCGCCGGCGAGCCAGCCCGGCTGCACGTCGACCCAGGCACCGGCGCCCAGTTCGGTGCGGCGAGGTGCGAGGTCGTGCAGCGTGACGGGGCCGGATTCGCCGAACAGCGATGCCTGCAGGGCCGGGGTCGTCATGGGTCCGACCGTACACGATGTTCGAACAGGTGTTCTACCCGAGCATCGCGAAAACCGGCCGGACCCCCGGCGGCCCGTCAGTGCGTGACGTCGTAGACCAGCTTCTGGACGCCGTTGCCGTAGGCCTCGCTCGCGACGAGCTTCAGGTTCTGCTTGTCCTTGTCGGTCTCGCTGAACAGGCGCTTGCCCGCACCGAGCAGGACGGGGAAGACCAGCAGGTGGTAGCGGTCGATCAGGCCCGCGTCGGCCAGGGCGCGGTTGAGGGTGGCGCTGCCGGCGACGATGATCGGGCCGCCCTCGGTCTCCTTCAGGGCCGCGACCTCGTCCAGCGAACGCAGGATCGTCGTCTCGCCCCAGTTGTCCACCAGGTCCGCCTCGGCGAGGGTGGCCGACACGACGTACTTCGGCATCGCGTTGTACCCGGCGAACTCCTCGGTCATGCCCGGCCAGACCGGCGCGAACGCCTCGTAGCTGACCCGGCCCAGCAGCAGCGCCGTGGCTTCCTCCTGCTCGCTGCCCTTGATCGCGTAGGCGGCCGGGTCGAACTCGATGTCCTTGAACGTCCAGCCCGAGTTGCGGTAGCCCGGTTCGCCGCCGGGGGCTTCGACGACGCCGTCGAGCGAAACGAACGAGCTGGAGATCAGGGTGCGCATGGTGGTGCTCCTCGGTGGTCGATCGGGCTTCTGCAAGTCTGTCGAACGGGGGAAGCCGGATTCGACACCGGGGCGGCCGAAAACTTCCGACACGTCCCGGCGCGGAAAAGTGGGGTCTTGCCCGCCGTGGTCCGGACTCGTACAGTCGTGTCCACGCCGACCAAAGGTCTGAACCTGTTGTCGGTGACCGCCGCCTCGAGTGACACAGGAGGTTGACGGTGCGCAGACTTCACGGTGCGGGCGTGCTCGCGGCGGTCGTGACGGGGCTCGCGGTGTTCACCCCGGCGGCGGACGCCCAGGTCGGGACGGGTCCGTGGATCGCCGATTCGCCGAGCTTCTCGGAGCAGGAGCGGGGATGCGGCGACATCTCCGGGCTGACCTTCAAGCTCACCTGCTCGACCGGCAGCGGTGACCAGCGCGCGGAACGCCGCTACACCACCTACTCCGGCGGCACCCACCAGTTCGAGGGTTCGTTCAAGATCACCAGCATGGGCGGCAGCCGGATCAGCCTGAAGCAGACGTTCCGGGACGGCTCCAGCGCCGGGCCGTTCTTCCTGCTGGCGGTGGAGAAGGGCGGCCGCCTCTACGCCGTGCACGGCGGCGAGACGATCGCCACCGGCGCGACCGTGGGCACCAGCGTCCGGGTGAACACGATCAACCAGGTCGGCAGCACGCACAAGGTGTACATCAACGGTTCGCAGAAGGACTCGGTGTCCAGCCCGGGCGGCAGCTACTACGACAAGTTCGGCAGCTACCGCACCGCGAGCGGCAAGGGGCCGATCACGGTGGAGTGGAGCGGCATCAAGTTCTGGCACAAGTAGGCGAAATAGGGGCTGACCTGCTGTTATGTAGTTGGTGATCTGGTCAGGCCGTCTCGGGATCTTCAGGCCGTGCCGCACTCGTGTGGCGCGGCTTGAAGATCGCCGGCTCCGCCGGCCGAGGTGGGTACCATGGGATTGTGAACTGGGGCACGCTGGTTGCCACCGCGTTCGGTGCGATCCTGGGCACCGGAAGCACCCTGGCAGTGGATCGCTCCCGTTGGCGGCGGGATCACCGCTCGCGCGAGTACGCCGCGCGGCGCGAGCTCTACGGTCAGTACCTCGCGTCCCTGTCACTGGCCGCTCACCAGCTACGCGATTTGCGCCGCCACGGAACACTCACCGGGGATGAACGCATGCGAAGGGTCGGCGAGGCCCTCAGCGAGTCCGGGGCGTACCAGCTGCGCTACCAGATGCTGATCACCGCACCGGATGCGCTTGAAGGCCCGATCGAGGAGGCATTCGGTTCGATCCGCCGCCTGCGTGATCGCTTCGACGAGCCCGACGTGGGCACCGATCCACAATGGGACAGCTCGCTCGACGCCGTGAGCGGAGCTATCGGCGCCCTCAAACGCGCTATGCGGGACGACCTGGCGACATCGCCTTGACCCACCGGCCCGCGCCGCCGGACCTCGGGCCCTAGGCCGGCTGCGGCCGCCGGCGCTGTACCCATCGGCTGATCATCGACGGGAAGAACAGCAACAGCAGCGCGTAATAGCCGAGGCCGGGCTCGATGAACGCCACGACCACCGCGAGTGCGAAGACCACCGTGCTCAGCACGAAGTTGCCCACCGCCTCGCCGGACATCGGCTCGGTGCCCGCGCGGACCCGCGGGTCACGCCGGACGATCAGGACCAGTGCCGTGTGGCAGAGGCTGCCCGCCAGGAGGGTGCCCAGGTAGAACACCGCCGTGAAGCGGTCCGGCGGGTAGGCGCCGATGAGCTGGGTGGGGAACGGCAGCAGCGCGATGGTCAGCAGCCAGCAGAAGTTGACGACCACCAGCGGGCCGCTGTAGGCGCGCACGTGCTCGAACGTGCGGTGGTGGGTGAACCAGGACCGGCCGATGACGGCGAAGCTGAGCACGAAGCTGAAGATCTTCGCCCAGTTCCGGGTCACCGCCTCGCTCGCGGGCGCGTGCTCCGCGACCAGCTCCGGCACCAGCTCCGTGAGCGGCAGGACCAGCAGTGTCAGGGCGATCGCGACGACGGCGTCGGTGAAGAACACCAGCCGCTCGGATGATCTCTCGGATTCCACGCCGACATCCAACCACCGGGCCGGCCGCCGGCGAAGTTCACGCCGGGGGCGCCGCCCAGGCCTCGGGGTCGTCCCACGCGGACAGCCGTCGTGTGCTGGTGAAGCGGCGGTGGGCGCCGGTCAGGGGGTCGTCGAAGTCGAGGACCTTGGCCAGCAGCTGCAGGGGTTTCGTGAAGTCGCCCAAGGGTTTCTCGTGCAGCCGCGGGTAGAAGTCGTCGCCGAGGATCGGGATGCCGAGGCCGCTCAGGTGCACGCGCAGCTGGTGGGTGCGGCCGGTGGCCGGGACCAGGCGGTACCGGCCGAGTCCGGCCCGGTGCTCGAGCAGGTCCACGTACGTCTCGGCGTTCGGTTCGCCCGGGACCTCCTGGGCGGCGAGCACCCCGCGTTCCTTGACGATCCGGCTCCGGACGGTCCTCGGCAGGGTCAGCGCCGGGTCGTACGGCGCGATCGCCTCGTACTCCTTGTGCACCCGGCGGTCGCGGAACAGCGTCTGGTACTTGCCGCGCGACTCCGGGGTGATCACGAACATCACCAGCCCCGCGGTGACGCGGTCCAGGCGGTGCGCGGGGGACAGCTGCGGCAGGTCGAGCTCCCGGCGCAGCCGCACGAGCGCCGTCTCCAGGATGTGCTGCCCGCGCGGGATGGTCGCCAGGAAGTGCGGCTTGTCGGCGACGAGCAGGTGCTCGTCGCGGTGCACGACGTCGATGGCGAAGGGCACCGGCACCTCGTCGGGCAGGTCGCGGTGGAACCAGATGAACGAGCCGGGCGCGTACGGGGTGTCGACGCCGAGCGGGCCGTCGGTGCCGTGGATGCGCTCCTCGCGCAGCATCTCCTCGATGCGATCCGGTGCGACGCGCGGCAACCGGTCGACCAGGTGCGCCAGCAGGGTCGGCCACTCGCCGTCGGGCAGTTTCAGCCGGGCGGGCTCGAGCCCGTGGCGCGGCGGGATCGGCGGGCGGAGCTTGCGTCTCATCGTCCCCCGACTGTAACTAACCCTCCGACGGCGTCCGGTACCGCGCGAGGTAGCGGGCGGTCACCTCGGCGTTCTTCGCTTCGGCGGCCTCCGCGCGGAGGCGGCGGCCGGTGTGGTGCGGGAAGCCCTGCCGGCCGAGCCGGTGCTCGATGCTCTCTTCCATGTACGCGCACGAGTAGAAGTACGCGACCAGGGCGGCCATCAGGACCAGCGAGAGCCGCAGCCAGATCGAGCCGGGCAGCAGCAGCCACACCGCGCACAGCGGCACGATGCCGATCGACCGCTGGAGCACGAACCGGGCCCGCCAGTGTTTCGACGTCGCATCGTGCAACGCCCAGTCGTTGTAGCGCGCGGGGAGCCGCACACCGACGGCGTAACCCAGCCAGCGGAGCACACTCGGTCGTTCCATGCCTTCGAGTGTACACTAATACTTAGTGCACTAATCATTAGCGCGACCGACGACACAGGAGGATCAGGACATGATCGACCTGGGTGAGGACCCCCTGAAGCTGGACCGGCAGGTGTGCTTCGCGCTGTCGGTGGCTTCGCGCAGCGTGATCGCGATCTACCGGCCGCTGCTCGAGCCGTACGGCCTGACCCACCCGCAGTACCTGGTGATGCTCGCCCTGTGGGAGCGGTCGCCGCGCTCGGTGAAGGACCTCGGCGCGGCCCTGCGGCACGAACCCGCGACGCTGTCGCCGCTGCTCAAGCGGCTGGAGGCACTCGGGTACGTGACGCGCACCCGCAGCCGCTCGGACGAACGCCGGCTGACGGTCGAGCTGACCGGGCCGGGCCGGGCGCTGCGGGCCGAGGCGGAGAAGATCCCGTACCAGGTGGTCGAGACCCTCGGCATGGACGTCTCCGAGCTGGAATCCCTGCACGGCGTGCTGACCCGGGTGATCGACGCGACCGCCTGAGGAATTCCCGGCCGTGCCGCGCGTTGCTCCCGGAGAGAGCCTTCCGGGAGGAACCGTTGCTGAAGATCAGGTTGGGCGTCGCCCCCGCGGCCGGCACCGGGCCGGCGGAGTTCGCCGGGCTGGCGGAGCGGCTGGAGGACGCCGGCGTCGACTCGCTGTGGCTGTCCGAGCTGGTCTACTCGCCCGAGGTCGACCCGATGATCGGCATGGCGCACGCGCTGGCGCGGACGTCGAAGCTCAAGGTCGGCACCGGCGTCGCGATCCTGCCGGGCCGGCACCCGGTGCTGGTCGCCAAGCAGCTGCTGACGCTGGCCGGGCTGGCGCCGAAGCGGGTCCTGCCGGTGTTCGGCCTCCGTCCGGCCCGCGCCGCGGAAACCGGCCTGTTCCCGGTGCCGCCGGACCGCCGCGCCGCGGTGTTCGACGAGTCGCTCGCGCTGCTGCGCCGGCTGCTGGAGGAGGACGAAGTCTCGTTCGACGGCGAGTTCTTCCAGGCCGACGGCGTCCGCCTCGGTCCGCGGCCCGCCAAACGCCTGGACGTCTGGCTGGGCGGAGCGGCCCCGGCGGCCCTGCGCCGGACGGGCCGCCTCGCGGACGGCTGGCTCGGCAGTTTCCACACGCCGGCCCAGGCACGCGACGCCCGCATCGCCATCCAGCGGGCCGCGGCGGAGGCGGGCCGCGAGATCGAGGAGGACCACTTCGGCCTCAGCCTGGTCGTGGCGGACCGGGGGATCCCCGGCGAGCTCGCGGCGGTGGCGGAACGCCGCAGCCCCGGCGTGCCGGTGACGGACCTGGTGGCGACGAGCTGGCCGGAGGCCCGGCGGCTGGTGGAGCAGCACATCGAAGCCGGGCTGTCGAAGTTCGTGCTGCGGCCCGGCCACGCCGATTTCGACGGCTTCCTGGAGAAGTTCCAGGCGGAGCTGGTGCCGCTGCAGAACTAGCCGTGGTGGAGGTTGCCGTGCACCTGGCCGACCTGGATCGCGGTTCCGTGCGTGGTGCCGCTGATGATGTTCGTGGTGCCGCCCGGTGCCGGTGCCTCGATGGCGGCCTTCGCCTCGGCCAGGTCCTCGGCGTAGTCGCCGCCGGCGCCGTGGCGCAGCAGGTCGCCGCTCGGGTTCGGGATGTAGAGGTAGACCGTGCCGCGGTACTCCTTGATCCGGACGTCGGCCGGGACGACCTTGGTCGCGGGCAGCTGGGCGTATTCGCCGGCCAGGACGTCCTCGAAGATCCGCTGGGAGAGCGCCACCGCGAGGAACGTCTGGTCGGGGTCCGAGCGCTCCAGCACCGCGCGCACCGGATCGGCGTCGAGCAGCCGGTGGGTGGTGATCACGGCGCTGCCGATGGCGGCCGCCGAGGTGGTGCCCGGCTCCGGTTCGAGGATCGGGCCGACGTTCAGGCTGGCGCGCATCCGCAGGCGGACCGACCGCGCGGCCGCCCGCAGGCGCGTGTCGCGCTCGGCGAGCACGGCTTGGAGTTCGTCGAAGAACCGGGTCACCACGGCGGGCAGGAACCGGGGGTCGAAGCCGAGTCCGTAGCCGTCGCCGGTGCCGTGCGGGAAGAGTGCCGTTTCCCAGACTTCGCGCAGTCCGGCGCGGGTGAACGCCTGGGACAGCACGTCGGGGATGGCGGCGGACACCATCGCCTGGGTGGCGGCGGAGTTGCTGCCGAATCCCTTGGTGTCGACGACCAGCAGGGCGCGGTAGGGCGGGAGTTCGGCGAGCACGGTGAGGCCTTCCTGGTCGTGGCCGTGGCCACCCGATTCTGACGGACCGCGGGCCCGCGGTTCTCGTACGTTCGAAGTAATTCCCCCGGTTTTCCGCGCCGCCGCGAGCGGGTGGCGGGGTTGCTGTGCGCGGAACACCCCTGGGCGAATTGCCCGGTACCTATCTTTTGTCCTGTCCGACGAAAGTCGGTACCGCGGCGGCCCGGCGCGGGATCACCCTCGACCCACCGGATCACCGGTGCCGGGCCGGCCCGTCCGGCTCGTCCCGGCGCGGCCACCCCTCGCGCCGGCTTCGCCCCGCGACCGCGAAAGTGAGTTACCGGCATGCGCAGAACGTCCCCGGGACACCACCTCCTCGCCCGCTCCGCCACCACCCTCCTGGCCGCCGCCGCGGCGATCGGCTTCTTCAGCCCCGTCTCCGTCTCCGCCGCCACCATCGACGGCTACTCGGCCACCGTGCAGCGCGAAGCGGTCGCTTCCCTCGCCGCGGAGGCCGGGATCGGCGAGTCCGCCGCCGTTGCCCTGCTGCGCACGCAGGCGGCGAGCGTCGGCACCCTGCAGCGCGTCACCGCTTCCCTCGGGTCGCGCGCCGCCGACGGCTACCTCGACGCCGCCGCCGAGCCCGTCGTCAACGTGCTGGACCAGGCCGCCGCCCAGCGGGCCGAGCAGGCCGGCGCGCGGGCCCGGCTGGTCCGGCACTCCAGCGCCGCGCTGGCGAGCGCGCAGGACACGCTGCAAGCGCTGCCGGCCGTGACGCACACCTCGATCGGGCTCGACCCGAAGGCCAACCAGGTCGTGCTGACCGTGGCCGACGCCGCCAAGGACACCGAAGCCCTGCTGAAGGCGGCCGCGTCGCTCGGTGACCGGGTCCGCGTGGAGCGGGTCGCGGGTGAGCTGCACACCGCGATCTACAACGGCGAAGCCATCACCGGCGGCGGCACCCGCTGCTCGGCGGGCTTCAACACCAGCCGCGGCGGCCAGAACTACCTCATCGACGCCGGCCACTGCACCCGCGCGGTGGCGCAGTGGAACATCGGCCCGTCGCAGGGCTCGAGCTTCCCGACCAACGACTACGGGCTCATCCGCAACACCACCGGCAGCGCGCCCGGCGCGGTCACCCTGTGGAACGGCACCACCCAGCGGATCAGCTCCGCCGGCACCGCGACCGTCGGGCAGCGGATCAGCAAGAGCGGCAGCACCACGCACCTGACCTCGGGTTCGGTGCAGCGGACCAACGTGACGGTGAACTACGCCGAAGGCTCGGTGTACCAGCTGATCCAGACCGACGCGCTGGTCAACCCCGGCGACTCCGGCGGGTGCCTGTTCGCCGGCAGCGTCGGCCTGGGCATCACCTCCGGCAAGGGCGGCGGGAGCTCGTACTTCCAGCCGGTCGGCGAGGCGCTGAGCGCCTACGGCGTCACCCTGAACTGAGCCGCCGCCGGTGGGGGCACCACGTCCGGTGCCCCCACCGGTGCGTCAGTCGCGGCGGTGGAAGATGAGCCGGTAGCCGGCCAGGATGATCAGGGCGCCCAGGACGGCCAGGCCCCAGGTGCGCAGGTCGAAGAACGTGCCGAGCTCGGTGTGGAACAGCGTCTTGCCCACCCAGCCGCCGACGAACGCACCCGCGATGCCCAGCAGGATCGTGATGATGCAGCCGCCCGGGTCCTTGCCCGGCATGAGGGCTTTCGCGATCACCCCGGCGATGAGACCCAGCACGATCCAGGCGATGATGCCCACGGGGGTTGTCCTCTCGTCCGCTGCCGTTTGACGGCACAGGCTCTTGACGGCACAGGATGGCAGCAACCGGCCCCCGGGGCCCGCCGGGCCGCGCCGACGTGATCCGGATCTCACCCGATCAGCCCCGCGGGAACGGACCCCACCCCGTGACGGCGAACGCGCCGCCGCGGCGTTCGACCTCCAGCGCGCTGTGCCCGCCGAAGTGCGCGGGCACGAGCAGGACGTGCTCGTCGGCGGCCCAGCCCAGCAGGCGCTGCCGGGTGGCGCGGGCCTGGACCGGGTCCTCGCAGAAGCAGCTGTTGTGCCCGGGTTCCGCGAGCTGTACGGGTGAGTGCAGGACGTCGCCGGCGAACAGCGCGCGATCGCCGCCGGAGGCCAGTTTCACCACGCTGGAGCCGGGGGTGTGGCCGGGGGCGGCTTCGAGCCGGAGGTTCGCGTCGATCGTGTGGGTGTCCTCCCACAACCGGACCTGCCCCGCCTCGAACACCGGCTGGATGCTGTCTTCGAAGGCGTGTTCGTTCACGCCCCCGGCGACGGCCGGGTTGCGCGCCGGGTCCCAGTGCTCGAAGTCCGCGCGGGGCATCAGGTGCGTCGCGTTCGGGAACGTCGGCACCCACGTGCCGCCGTCGAGGCGCGTGTTCCACCCGATGTGGTCGAGGTGCAGGTGGGTGTGCACGACCAGGTCGACGTCATCCGGGCGGACCCCGGCTTCGCGGAGCCGGTCCAGGTAGTCCAGCCGGAGGTGGTCCCAGGCGGGGACGGCCGGGCGGTGCTTGTCGTTGCCCACGGCGGTGTCGATCAGGATCGTGCGGCCTTCGCTGCGCAGCAGCCAGGTCTGCATCGACGACACGACCAGGTCGTCCGCGGTGAGGAAGTCCGGTTCCAGCTCGTGGCGGTGCTTCTGCCACACCGATTCCGGCAGGTCCGGGAAGAAGTCCCGGGCCGGCATGATCGGGCCGTGCTGCTCTTCGACACGGGTGACGGTGACGTCCCCGAGCTTGATTTCGGTCATTTTTCCTTCTCGGTGGGGTTTTCCGGGCACGTCGAAGCCGGCCTCCCTCGCGGGTGCCTTCGGACGGGACCGGGTTTTTCAGCCGCGCGCCGGCAAGGTGCCGCGCGCGGTGGCCGTGGTGTGCGTCAGCAGGGTCATCGCCGCGTGCGAGGCGGAGCCGGGCTCGGTGGTGGCGACGACGACGTGCTGCTCCTGCTCGGTGAGCAGCGCCTGGTGCGTGACCGTCATCGGGCCCACCAGGGGGTGGTGCATCTCGTGGACCGCATTGCCGCCGGCCTTGACGCGCTGGTCCGCCCACCACGCGGCGAACTCCGTGCTGCGGACGGAAAGTTCGCCGACGAGGGCGGCCAGCCCGGGGGCGGCCAGGTGCCGCCCGGACGCCATCCGCAGCGTCGCCACCACCGCGCGGGCCTTGGCGGGCCAGTCGGCGTACAGCTCGCGGGTGTGCGGGTCGAGGAACACCAGCCGCGCCATGTTCGGGCGCTGACCGGGCCGCTCGGGCGCTTCCGGCGCCAGGTGCCCGGCGAACAGCGCGTGGCCGGCGGCGTTCCACGCCAGGACGTCGCTGAACCGGCCGAGCACGACCACCGGCACGTCGCCCAGGGTGGCCAGCAGCTGCCGGACGGCCGGGGTGACGCGCTCCGGCGCCGGACGCGGCGTGGACGGCCGCCGGGCGCCGGTGGCCAGCTCGTGGAGGTGCCGTCGTTCGGCGTCGTCGAGCCGGAGGGCCCGGGCCAGCGCGTCCAGGACCTCCGGCGAAGCGTTGGCCGCCTGGCCCTGTTCGAGCCGCGAGTAGTAGGGCGCGCTCACCCCGGCGAGCTGGGCGAGCTCTTCGCGGCGCAGGCCGGGCACCCGCCGCCGGTCGCCGTAGGTGGCCAGGCCGACGTCCTCGGGCCGCAGGTGGGAACGGCGGGTCTTGAGGAACTCGCCGAGGCGTCGTCTGGCTTCCATGCGGCCAGTATGCGCAGCGGCGGGGTGGCACAACCACACCCTCGCGGGGTCAGGCAGGGCGCCGGAAAAAGGGCCCGCCCGGGAACTGTCCCGGACGGGCCGTGCGTGCTCGGGCCGGCTCAGCCACCGCCGTAGGTGGCCTGGGTGACCGCGAAGACGTTGCGGTTGCCCGCGCCTTCCTGCAGCGACCACAGCAGGTCGGCGCTGGTGTCGTCTTCCCAGTACGAGAGGCTCTCGCCGCTGCCCACCCAGGAGAACGTCTGCGCGGCGGCCGCCGGCTTCCAGTAGTAGAGCTGCTTCGAACCGGAGGAGTTGAACCACCAGCGGCCGTTGTGCGAGGCCACGCCGTTGAGCTTGTACCAGGGCAGCTGCAACGCCTGGCTCGCCGTCGTCGTCGCGGCGAAGGTGCCGGTGGACGCGAACGGGTAGCGGATCGCCCGCGGCGCCCGGTTCGGGTAGTCCGTGCAGCCGGACGGGCAGGTGTACTCGGTCATCACGATCGACTTGCTGACGCGGTCGAGGGAGATCGACGACCACGCGAGGTTGGTGCCCGACGTCGTCTTCGAGGCGATCGTGCCGACCTGCGGCAGGACGTAGGCGTAGTTGTGGGCGTAGTACGTGGTGCCGCTCTGGTGGCCGATCTGGTCGGCGGTGCCGCCGCTGTTCGTCTTGAGGATCTTGCGCATGTCGAACACGCGCATGCCCTTCCCGGTGTCGGCGACGTAGAGGTAGTCGCCGTACCAGGACAGGCCGCCGGCGTGGATCGGGATGTCCTTGAAGTCCGGCGCGTCCGCGGTCCCGGTCGGCTCGACCAGCAGGATCTTGCGGTAGGCGTTCGGGTAGTCGGCGTCCCAGTCGACCAGGGTGATCCGGCTGCGGGACTGGTCGCCGTCGCAGCCGTCCTTGGAGTACCAGCTGACCGCGACGAGCTGGTGCCCGTCGTAGTTGCCGCCGTTCGCCGTCCCCACGGCGTCGCGGCTGGTGGCGATGCCCTGCGGGTAGCTGGCGCAGTCGGAGTTGTCGCCGCTGTCGAACCGGAACCCGGTCGAGAGCCCGGCGACGGAGAACGAAGACGGCAACGCGGTGCGGTCGTGGTTCGCGTTCTCCATCACGGTGTGGACGGCCGCGGTGCCCACTGCCGAGACCAGAGCGCTGTTCACCGCGTCGAACTGGTTGTAGTTGGCGGTCAGGGTGTACTGGCCGGCGGCCAGGGTGGCCGGCGCGGCCGCGGCGGCGGCCGACGGGGTGGCGAGCACGCCCACGGCCACCCCCGCGGCGAGCGCGGCGTAGGTGAATCGACGGTGCAATGACATGGGAGCCATGGTCGGACGCGGCCGTACAAGAGCCGTACAACCGGTCCACATCGGACACTTCAGGCCGGTGGCGCGGCCGCCCGCCGGTCGAGCACCTTCAGCGCCTGCTCGCACCACCGCAGGTTCTCCCGCTCGAACGACAACCCCCGCATCAGCGTCAGGTAGGGGCCGACCCGCTCGGCTCCGGCGAGGTAGTCGTCTTCGAAGCGGCCGTCCAGCAGGCGCGCGCGAAGCCGTTCGTAACCCGCGATCTTGGCTTCCGCCCGGGCCAGCCGTTCCGCCAGCGCGCCCCGGACCGCCGTCTCGTCGCCCGCGTCCACGGCCTGCACCTGCACCAGCAGCTCGTCGCGGATCACCCCCGGGCGGGGCGGCCGGGCCGTGAACTCGTGCAGCGACCGGTGCCCGGCCTCGGTCAGCGAGAACAGCCGCTTGTCCGGACGGCGCTCCTGGTGGACCACCCGCGCCCGCACCAGGCCGTCGGCCGCCATGCGGTCGAGTTCCCGGTAGAGCTGCTGCGGGGTGGCCGCCCAGAAGTTCGCCACCGAGGCGTCGAACCCCTTCGCCAGGTCGTAGCCCGACGCCTCGCCTTCGAGCAGCGCCGCCATCAGCGCGTGCCGCAGTGCCATACTCAACTAGTTGAGTGCTTCGCGCTGGATCTGCTCGAACTGCGCCGCCATTGCCTCCGCGAGCGCCTGTGCCGCCGACAGCGGCCGGACCATCACCGTGAACTCGTCGATCAGGCCTTCTTCGTCGAGGTGCAGGAAGTCGCAGCCCTCGACCCGCACGTCCCCGATCCGGGCCTCGAAGACGAGGGCGTGGTCCCGGCCGTCCCCGCCGGTCAGCTCACGCACGTACCGGAAGTCCTCGAAGACGCGGAGCACGCCGCGCAGGATGGCGGCGGTGATCGCCTTGCCCGGGTACGGCCGGAACGCCACCGGGCTGCGGAACACGACGTTCTCCGCCAGCGTCGCGGCCATGGCGTCGGGATCACGTGCCTCGACGGCCTTGCGGAAGCTGCTCATGCCTCACCTCGAATACTCAATTTGTTGACTATTTGACGGGAGCGTACCTCTTCGCCTTCCGTGACGGCTCGGCAACGCACAGCTTCACCACAGGCCTGCCACAGCCGCCCTCGCCACGCTGGCCAAGGCCGGGTCAGGCGGAAGTCAACCGGCCATTACCCACCGGACGAGGGAAAGGACAGGCATGGGAAACGATCACGAGGGGCAACGCGTCAGCCGGCGCCGGATGCTCGCCGGCGTGAGCTCGGTCGGCTTGGGCGCGCTCGTCGCGGCGTGCGCCGGTAAGAGCACGGTCACGACGTCCAGCGGGGAGACGGTCGCGCTGCAGGCGGTCACCGACGCCGACCTCACCGCCCTGTTCACCGGCGCGCGGACGTGCACCCTCACCGCGTCCACCACACAGGGGCCGTACTACTTCGACGCCGACAAGATCCGCAGTGACATCCGCGAGGACAAGCAGGGCACGAAGCTGCGCCTCGCCCTGCAGGTTCAGGACAGCGAGACGTGCCAGCCGATCCCGCACGCGGTGGTCGAGATCTGGCACTGCGACGCGGGTGGCCTGTACTCCGGCGCGGAAGCGGCCTCCGGCGGCGGGGGCGGCACCCCGCCGACCGGGACGCCGCCGACCGGGACGCCGCCGACCGGCTCGCCGCCGCCGGGCGGCGGTGGTGGCGGGGACACCGACCTCGTCCCCACCGACGACAAGCGGTACCTGCGCGGCGCCCAGGTCACCAACCAGCGCGGGATCGTCGAGTTCACGACGATCTGGCCGGGCTGGTACCGAGGCCGGACCGTCCACGTCCACGTGATGGTGCACGTCGGCAACGAGAAGACGCTCACCACGCAGTTGATGTTCGACGAAACGCTGAACACGCGGGTTTTCGCCACCGAGCCCTACGCGCAGCACACCGGCCGCGACACCTTCAACGACGGTGACTCGATCTACCAGCCGAGCATGCTGCTGAAGGTGACCCGGGCCCGCGACGGGTACGTCGGCTGCATCGTGCTCAACGCCGACCCGGACCACGACGGGGTGTAGCCGTCAGGGCTGGGCGAGCCACTCGGCGAGCGTGGTCTCCGCCAGCCGCGCCCCGGGTCCCGGCAGGAGGTCCTCCGGCCCCGGCACCGCGCCGAAGTACGGCGCCGCCGGGTCGGTGACCACCTGCCGCGGGTCGGAGCGCGCGGTCAGCACCGTGCGCACCCACTCGTCGAGCCCGAAGACCTCCGGCCCGGCGATCTCGGTGATGCCGCCGATCGGGGCCCCGGTGGCGACCCGGCCCACGGCCGCGGACACCTCGGCGGCCGCCATCGGCTGCACGCCGGCGGCGGGCAGCCGGACGACGCCGTCGGTGGCCGAGCCGTCCGCGATGCCGGCGGCGAACTCGAAGAACTGGGTCGCGCGCACGATCGAGAACGGCAGCCCCGAAGCGGTGATCAGCTCCTCCTGCGCGACCTTGGCCCGGAAGTACCCGACGTCCGGCTGCCGGTCCGTGCCCACCACCGACAGGGCGACGTAGTGCCCGACGCCGGCTTCTTCGGCCGCGTCCACGAGGTGGCCGGTCGAGGTCCGGAAGAAGGCCATGACGTCGTCGTCGGCGAACGACGGCGAGTTCGAGACGTCCACCACGACGTCCGCGCCCTGGAGCGCCTCCTTCAGCCCTTCACCGGTGAGGGTGTTCACCCCGGTGCTGGGCGCGGCGGGGACCGCTTCGTGGCCGTGCCCGGCCAGCCCGGTCACCACGTTCCTGCCGATCAGCCCGGTCCCGCCGATGACGACGACCTTCATGTCCGCTCCTTCCGCCCGGCGCCGCCCGGTGGCCCCGGGACGGCTGCACATCCCCAGGGACGAGACTGCGCGCCGGTCCGTGACAACGCAGGTCACTTCGCTCGAACGGACGAGGGCGAGGGGCCGCCGTATAACGGCCTACACGGTGGCGCGACGCGGCTCGTACTGCGCTCGCAGCGCCTTCTTGTCCGGCTTGCCCAGCCCGGTCATCGGCAGGGACGCCGCCACGATCACCTGCTTGGGCACGTGCACCGGGCCCTTGCGCTCCCGCACCGCCGCCTGGATCTCGCCCGTGAGGCGCTCGAGGTCGTGGTCGGCGTCCTCGCGCAGGACCACGACCGCCGTCACCGCCTCGCCCCACTTGTCGTCCGGGGTGCCGATCACGCCGACCTGCGCCACCGCCGGGTGCTCGGCCACCACGTCCTCCACCTCGCGGGGGAACACGTTGAACCCGCCGGTGACGATCATGTCCTTGACCCGGTCGACGATGAACCAGAAGCCGTCCTCGTCCTCGCGGGCGACGTCGCCGGTGTGCAGCCAGCCGTCGCGGAACGTCTCCGCCGTCACCTCCGGCAGGTTCCAGTAGCCGCCGGCGAGCAGCGGGCCGGCCACGCAGATCTCGCCCGGCTCGCCCGGCGCCACCGGGGCACCGTCCGCGTCGAGCAGCGCGGTGCGCAGGAAGGCCGACGGGCGGCCGCAGGACGCCAGGCGCGCGTCGTCGTGATCGCCCTTGGCGAGGTAGCTGATCGCCATCGGGGCCTCGGACTGGCCGTAATACTGGGCGAAGATCGGCCCGAACCGGTCGATCGCCTCGCGCAGGCGAACCGGGTTGATCGACGCCGCGCCGTAGTAGACCGTCTGCAGCGAAGACAGGTCGCGGGTGCGCGAGTCCGGGTGGTCCATCAGCGCGTAGAGCATCGTGGGCACCAGCATGGTCGCGGTGATCTTCTGCTCTTCGATGATCCGCAGGACCTCGGCGGGGTCGAACTTGGGCACCACGATCAGCGAGCCGCCCTTGAGCAGCGTCGGGGCGAAGAACGCCGCGCCGGCGTGCGACAGCGGGGTGCAGATCAGGAACTTCGGTGCCTCGGGCCACTCCCACTCGGCCAGCTGGATCTGCGTCATCGTGGTCATCGCCTGCGCGGTGCCCATGACGCCCTTGGGCTTGCCGGTCGTCCCGCCGGTGTAGGTGATCGAGACGACCTGGTCCGGCGGGAGTGCGACGGGCACGAGCGGGTGCGGGTCGAACGCCGCGGCGGCCGCCGTCAGGTCCTTGCCGACGTGGGCCAGCTTCTCCGGGACCGGGCCGATGGTGAGGACCTGGGTCAGGCCCGGGACCTTCTCGAGCAGTCCGAGGGCGCGGTCGGCGAAGGCGGGGACCGGGTCGATGACGAGCGTGGTGATACCGGCGTCGGCGAGGATGTAGGCGTGGTCGTCGAGCGACCCCAGCGGGTGCAGCGCGGTGCGCCGCGAGCCCTGCAGCTGGCCGGCGGCGATGATGAGCAGGACCTCCGGCCGGTTCAGCGACAGCAGCGCGACCGGCGCGCCGGTGCCGGCCCCGAGCGCCTCGAAGGCCTGGGCGTACTGGCTGACCTGCTCGGCGGTCCGGCCTCCGGTCATCGTGGTCTCGCCCAGCACCATGACCGGCTTGTCCCGGTGGCGTTTCAGGGCGGAGACGACCAGGTGGCCGAGGTGGTTCGGATACCGCATCGCCTGTTCGTCCATCCCGGCCCCTTCGCACGGTCGACTGCGCCCGGTCGAAGGCACACAGTCAAACTAGAACATGTTACTGTTTTCGACACCATACGCGGATGGGTGCCGGTTTGTCAGCTGGCGAGACCGGTGGAACGGGTTCCAGCG
Source organism: Amycolatopsis sp. CA-126428 (assembly GCF_002904335.1). Taxonomy (GTDB): domain Bacteria; phylum Actinomycetota; class Actinomycetes; order Mycobacteriales; family Pseudonocardiaceae; genus Amycolatopsis. The sequence goes on from NZ_PPHF01000016.1 coordinate 149,963, forward strand.
GGCCCGGCCGCCGGCCGGGCCCGCTGGATTCCTTTGTGGACGGTTACGGCACCGGCGCGGCCTGCGCCCGGGCCACGGCCTCGTCGCGGTCGGGCTGCAGCAGGTAGCCCGCCCGCAGGGCCCGGTCCGCCGCCGCGGTGAACTTCGCGACGTAGGTGGTGTGGTCCGGGTACAGCTGCCGGATCCGGGCCGGCGTCAGCGGCGTGGTCGTGCCCAGCAGCAGGCACGCGCCCGGCACGTTGCCGCCGCTGTTGTTGGGGGAGTAGGACGCCACCGGGACGTCGAGGTCGGGCAGCCGGACGCCGCCGAGGGCGTTCTGGTCGCCGTCTCGCAGGATGACGAGGTTGAGCAGCATGGCGATCGGCGTCGCGGTGGGCGGGGCCGCGCCGCCGCGCGCCCAGCGGTCGAGGTAGCGGAACGCGGCGTTTTCCGCGTAGCGGAACGTCATGCTGTTGACCGGCTTGTCGCACGTTGTCGGGGCGCCGTCGTTGATCGACCTGTCCCGGGCGTTGGCCGCGTTGTAGAGGTTCAGGCCGTACTGGTCGGCGTGTGCGGTGCCGGCGACCTCCCAGGTGCGGACCCGGGCGGTGTCCTGCCGGACCGAGGCCGACGCGATGACATCGGTCTCGGACTGCAGGATGAACACCGGGATGCCGAGATCGGTGCGGATCCGGGCCGACAGCGGGCCGACGACGCCGTCGCCGATCGGTGCGGCGAGAGCGGCCCGGCCGTGGATCATCAAGCCGTCGTAGCCGCGCCGCACCGGTTGGATCGCGTTGGCATAGGTGGTCAGCCTCAGTGCGGACTGCGAGTGCCCGGTGCCCAGCACCACCGTCGCCGCCCGGCCGCCCAGGAGCTGCGGGTTCGCCCGCACCGCCTGCGCGGCCTGCGAGAAGACGTCGTAGGAAAGCGCGTCGCCGCTGAGGTTCACCGCGCCGTACCGCCCGGGGTCGAGGCTCTTGAGCTTGTCGGCACCGGCTTTCTGGGTCGTCACGCCGACGTAGGCGTGGCCCTCGCGGACGAAGTGCTCGTAGGACTGCGAGAAGTCCACGGGGATGTCGACGCCGAAGCTGACGTTGAGCCATTCGACCACGACGGTGCCGGTGAACCGCGCGGCGTCCCGCGGCCGCACCACGACCAGCCGGGTGGTGTACGGGTTGCCGGTGGTGGCCACCCGGGTGGCCCAGCGGCCGTCTTCGGTCCACAGCCCCACCTGGTCGAACGTGTCGGCCTGGCCGGACAGAAGGTACTCCTCCTCGACGTACCCGCGGGCGGCGAGGTCCAGGACGCCTTGGGCGCCGCTGACCGGCCAGCCCCGCCCGGCGTTCGCGGGCACCGCCGTGACGGTGGGGGTGGCGGCGGATGGCCCGGCTTGGGCGGTCCCGGTGAGCAGGACGGACGGCAGGAGCACGATCAGCAGCACGAGCAGCGCTCTGCGCATGGGGAAACCCTTCTGGTGGTGGCGGTGCCGGAGCGGCTCCCGGCTCCGGTACCGTCCACATCGGACACTGAGTGGTGGCGGCCCGGCCGCCGCCTTTGTCTTCTACTCGCGGGTAATCGCGGGGGCAACGCTGTGTTCGCGAAGCGGCGGGAAGCCACCCCTGAACGCTCAGGGATGTGACAAGTCGACGGCGTGGGCGCTCGGCAACGGCCAATTCACGGAAAGTGCTTTCGCGGCCGCAACCTTGCGCAGGTGTCACTCGTTGCGCGACTATCTCGGGACGTTCTGCACGTGCATCCGCACGGCGAGGGGGAGTGGTGACCGAAGTGGCGCCGGCGGTGGCCGGGACGACGGACGTCCCGAGCGACGCGGCCTTGATCGCGGCGGTCCGCGGTGGCGACATCGCGGCGTACGGCGAGCTCTACGACCGGCACCTCCCCGCTGCCCGCCGGGTGGCGGCCGCGATCGCCGCCGACCTGGCGGAGCGCGACGACCTCATCGCCGAGGGGTTCACCCGAGTACTGCGGATTCTGCGTTCCGGCGAGGGGCCGGACGAGGATTTCCGGCCGTACCTGCTGACGACCATCCGGAACACGATGATCAGCTGGCGCCGGCGCGACTCGGCCGTCTCGCTGGTGGCCGAGGTCCCGGATGTGACGCCGGGTGCGGGGAGTGACGAGCCGGTCGGTGACCGGATGCACGCCAACGTCGCCGCGGACGCGTTCGCGAGCCTGCCCGAGCGGTGGCGGACCGTGCTGTGGCGGACCGAGATCGTCGGAGAGTCGCCCGCGCAGATCGCCGAGGACCTCGGGATGACGCCGAACGGCGTGGCCGCGCTGGCCTACCGCGCCCGGGAGGGCCTGCGCCAGGCCTACCTGGACCAGCACGTTCCCGAGGCGCGCCGGCGCACCTGCAAGAACGTCTCCGCCCAGCTGGCCCGGTGGGTGCGCGACGGCATCTCCGACCACAAGGCGCACCGGATCACCGCCCACCTGGATCGCTGCGCGGACTGCCGGAAACTGGCCGCCGGCCTGCAGGAGCTCAACGAGGAACTTCCTGCCTCCGTCGCCCCGCTCATCCTGGGTATCCCGGTCGTGACGCATTGGCTCACCGCCACCGGGTCCGGTGCCGCTTCGACCGGCGCGTCCGTCCTGTCATGGGCGACCGCGGCGAAGGTGGCCGTCGCGGGCGCGGCCCTGGTCACCACGGTGACGATCGGCGCGAGCACGTCGAGTGACGCCCCGCCGCCGCTGTCCGGCGGCGAAGGCACGACGACCCAGCCCGTGCGGACCGGGCCGCAGACCGGCTCCCGCGCCGACGTCCCACCGGGCGGTGTCACGTCGCCGTCGGACGCGCAGGTCACGACCGTGCCCGGGGCCTCCGGTGTGGAGCCGACGGGCGCCCAGCCCGCGGGGGAGTCGACGGGAGCCGCGGCTTCCGGGGACCCGGCGGCGGGCACCGGGAACGGCAACAACGGCAACGGGAACGGGAACAACGGCAACGGCGTCGGGAACAACCCGGACAAGCAAGCCGCGAAGGAGTCCAAGCAGGCGGCCAAGTCCTCGTCGAAGGCCGCGAAGGAATCCGCCAAGGAGTCGAGGAAGGCCGAGAAGACGAAGAACCCCGGGGAATGACCCGGCGGCGCCGCGCGACGCCGGGCCATCCCGGTCAGCAGGGCTGCAGCAGCCAGCAGAGCCGGTAGTTCGCCTGGTAGGTCGCCCCCGCCGGCGGCGCGACGACGTTCTGCGTCCGCGCCCCGCCGTGCGCCCAGCTGGTGAAGGCGTACTTCATGTTCAGCGGGGGCAGGTTCTGCGGGCTGTTCGCGCTGATCGAGTTGGTCGAGCCGGCGATCACCGTCCGGGAGAACGGCGTGCGCTGCTGGGTCCCGCCGACGGTGAGCATCGCCTGGCTGGGGCTCGAGGTGAAGTTCAGCGTCACCGTCTTCGGCTGGAGGTCGACCGTCGTGGACCCGGTGCGGCCCGTCGAGTCCGTCGCGGTCAGCGTCAGCTGCAGGTACGACGGGTATTCGTGGTCCGGCGTGACGAACGACCCCGCGGCGACGCCGGGGAAGTCCTGGACGTTGTGGGTGTGGCAGGTGCCGTTGGCCGCGCAGTGCCGGATGGCGAGCCGCCAGGACAGCGCCGCGGGCGGCAGCTCGCCGTCCTGGGCGTCGACGGCGCGCCCGGAGAACGGCACGGTCTGCCCGACCGACCAGGTCAGCGTGGCGGCCGGGGTGTCGATGACCGGCACCGGGTCGAGCCCGGGCGGGGTCCCGACGGTCACCCGGACCGTCGTGGTCGCCGACGCGCCGTGGGAGTCGGTCACCCGCAGCCCGGCGTCGACCGCCGCGGCGGTGGTGTAGGTCCAGGTGGGTCGCGGGGCCGCGGAGTCGTCGTAGGCGCCGTCCGCGTCGAGGTCCCACGCGTAGGAGAGCGTGTCGCCGGCGTCGGGGTCGGTGGAGCCGGTGCCGTCGAACTGGACGGTCAGGGGCGCCGCCCCGCTGGACGGCGTCGCGGTGGCCGCGGCGACCGGCGGCCGGTTGGTGCCACCGGCGTAGCTCACCCGGCGCAGTTCACCGCTGCCCAGCGCGACGTAGAAGAGGTCGCCGCCGGGTCCGGTGAGCACCTGCACCGGCGTGCTGACGCCGGTCACGAAGGGCACCAGCTTGGTGGGACTGGGCTGGCCGGCGACGGTCTGCATCGCCCAGATGCAGCCGCGGGAGGAGTCGGCGAAGAACAGCGCGCCGGCGTACTCGGCCGGGTAGGTGCTGCCCGATTCGAAGGCGATCCCGCTGATCGAGGAGCCGCCGGTGGGACACGGGTCGGTGGCGACGACCTTGGCGCTGTGGTTGTAGGTGTAGAACGGCGCGGTCTGGCCGCCGGCGGAGTACAGCGATGCGCAGCGGTCGAGGTTCGCGCCGTCGTAGCCGGCCTGGCGTGCGGTGCCTTCGAAACAGGGCCAGCCGAAGTTCTCGGCCACGGCGTCGCCGGCGTTCGGGACGCGGTTGATCTCTTCCCAGGTGTTCCAGCCGACGTCACCGGCCCACAGTTCGCTCGTGCCGGGGCGGAACCCGAACCGGAACTGGTTGCGCGAGCCGTAGGCGATGACGCGCCGGGCGTTGGCGTCGGTGCTGCTCGCGAACGGGTTGCCGGGCAGGCCGTCGCCGGTGTCGGGGTCGATGCGCAGGAGCGCGCCGTTGAGCAGCACGGGCTGCCCGGCCGCGCGGCGCGGGGACTGCGACCGCAGCGCGCCGCCTTCGGCCGACGGCGGGCTCAGGTTCGTGCCGGCCGGCGAGGGCGGGTCGGCGCAGGGGTTGCCGACCTGGCCGTAGTCGGCGAAGTTGAAGCTGGCGCCGTCGCCGCCGCCCGCGTACAAGGCGCCGTCGGGGCCGAAGGCCAGTGCGCCGACCGAATGGCTGGGGAACTGCTGGCACCAGCCGGTGACCAGCGGTTTCTCGCTGACCGCCGTCCCGTCCGAGCCCATCGTCAGCCGGGAGACGCGGCCGGTCACGACGCAGCCCTGGTCGGTCGCGCCCGGCGGGGTCGGGCAGGTGTCGCCCCACTTCGGCGCGGTCCCGCCCGGCAGGGCGTCGAGGGTGTAGGAGACGTAGACGTACGGCCGGGCCGGGAAGGCCGGGTCGACCGCCAGCCCGAGCAGGCCGCGGTCCCAGAAGTCCTGGGTCGGTGTGCGAAGGTCGGCGAACACGGTCGCCGTCGGGTCGGCGAGGGAGTCGAACACCTTGAGCAGGCCGCTCTTCTCCGCGATGAACACCCGCCCGTCGGGGGCGAACGCGGCGGCGGTCGGCGAGCTGAGGCCGCCGATGGCGACCGTGTCGGTGAAGCCGGCGGGCACGGCGGCGGCCGGGGCCGCGGCGGCGACGGCCACCGCGAGGGCACCGGCGAGGGGCACGACCACCCCCGCCGCCAGTGCGCGCCTTGATCTTCGCGGAATCGGGGAACGACGAATACCCATCACGAACTCCTCGTGCGGCGGGGACCGGACTGGCGCGAACGCCGTCCGTTATGGCGCGGGAAGCCCGAATGTTGTTACGCCACAGACAAGAATGTGCACGAACAGCTCAATCCCGTTGGGGGTCAATGACTTACCGGCACTCGCGCGGCCGCCGCGGTGCCGCCATGCTGGTGACGTCCGGGGAACGAGGAGGTCATCCGTGGTGGCGCTGCCGACGACGATGCACGCCTGGCGCGTCCTGCGGCCGGGCCCGGTGGCGGCCGGGCCCGTGGACCTGGTGCGGACGCCGGTGCCGCGGGCGGGCGCGGGGGAGCTGCTGGTCCGGGTGCTGGTGTGCGGGGTGTGCCGGACGGACCTGCACGTCGCCGAGGGTGATCTGCCGGTGCACCGGCCGGGGGTGACGCCGGGGCACGAGGTCGTCGGCGAGGTGGCCGGGCTCGGTGCCGGCGTCACGGGCTTCGCGCCCGGGGACCGGGTGGGCATCGCGTGGCTGCGCGCGACCTGCGGGCGGTGCCGGTACTGCCTGCGGGGGCGCGAAAACCTGTGCCCGGAGTCGCGGTACACCGGCTGGGACGCCGACGGCGGGTACGCGGAGTTCGCGGTCGTCCCCGCGGCGTACGCGTTGCCGCTGCCCGGCGGCTACCGCGACGACGAGCTGGCGCCGCTGCTCTGCGCCGGACTGATCGGGTACCGCGCGCTCGCGCGGGCGGACCTGCCCGAAGGCGGCCGGCTGGGCGTCTACGGGTTCGGCGGGAGCGCGCACCTGACCGCCCAGGTGGCGATCGCGCGGGGCGCCACGGTGCACGTGCTGACGCGCAGCGCGGCCGCTCGTGAGCTGGCCCGGGCGCTCGGTGCGGCGTCGGCGGGGGACGCGGCCTCGCCGCCTCCGGAACCGCTGGACTCGGCGATCCTCTTCGCGCCGGTCGGTGACCTGGTGCTTCCCGCGCTGGCCGCGCTCGACCGCGGCGGCACGCTGGCCATCGCGGGCATCCACCTGTCCGACGTTCCGCCGCTGGACTACCAGCGGCACCTCTTCCAGGAACGTCAGGTGCGCAGCGTCACCGCGAACACCCGGGCCGACGCCCGGGAATTCCTGGCTTTCGCCGGCCGCCACCACTTGGAGGTCAGCACGGTGCCCTACGCGCTGGACGCGGCGGACCGGGCCTTGACCGACCTGGCCGCGGACCGGGTGAACGGCGCGGCGGTGCTGCGAGCAATCTGATGACGATGGTAACCCCAACTTGGTATCACTGATGCTAACTTGGTTAGTATCAGCGTGAACATCGAGAAGGGGTGCACCATGATCGTCATCACCGGGGGAACCGGAAAGCTCGGATCGCGGATCGTCGACCGGCTGCTCGAGCGGGTGCCGGCCGCCGAGATCGGGGTCAGCGTCCGGGAGCCGGAGCGGGCGGCCGGCCTCGCCGCCCGGGGCGTCCGCGTCCGGCGGGGCGATTTCGCCGACCCGGGCTCGCTCGCCGAGGCGTTCGAGGGGGCGGCGCAGGTCCTCGTCGTTTCGACGGACGAGATGGGCGAGCGGGCCGTCGAGCACCACGTCGCGGCGATCGAAGCCGCGCGCTCGGCGGGGGCGAAGCGCGTCCTCTACACCAGTCATCAGGCGGCGGCGGACGATTCGCTGTTCGCGCCCATGGCCGACCACGCCGCCACCGAGCGCCGGGCCGGCGAAGGGCCGTTCACCGCGCTCCGGAACGGTTTCTACGCCAGTACGGTGCCGCTGCTGCTGGGCGGGGCACTCGAAACCGGTGAACTGGCCGCGCCGGCCGACGGACCGGTGTCCTGGACGGCGCACGCCGACCTCGCCGAAGCCGCGGCGATCATCCTCGCCGGCGAGGGCCGGTTCGACGGGCCGACACCGCCGCTGACCGCACCGGTGGCCCTCGACCTCGGCGACGTCGCCGCCCTGCTCACCGAGATCAGCGGCCGGCCCGTGCGGCGAGTGGTGGTCGCCGACGAGGCGTGGGTGGCCACGCTGACCGGACGCGGCGTCCCGGCGGCGCAGGCGGAGTTGTTGCTCGGCATGTTCCGGGCCGCTCGGCGGGGCGAGTTCGCCGCTGCGGGGCGGGAGCTGGAAGACCTGCTCGGCCGGCCGGTGACGCCGCTTCGGGCGGTGCTGGTTGAGGCGCTCGAGCGGTAACCGGGGCAGCGGCGGCACGGCGCGGGATCCACAGTGGACGGACCCGCGCCCGGCGGGGGTACAAGAGGCGTACAACGCCGGTGTATGCGTTTTGGACGGCCGTCCGGCGTACTCCTCCCCATGCGAACTCCGAAACTGCTCCTGCTCGCGCTGGCCGTGGCGGCCGGCGCACTGGCCCTGCCCGGGACGGCGAGCGCCGCCTACAGCGACCCGCTGACGACGACGGCCAAGCAGAACCTGGTGTGGCACGCCACGCCGGCCGCCGCGCTGACCGCGCTGGACGGCGCGCTGCCGAACGTCAGCCTCAACACCGTCGTCAACGACACCAGCTATGACATGACCGGCTGCACCGCGGTGGAGAAGGCCGCGCTGCCCAAGGCACCGGTGGCCACCAAGTCGCTGTGCTGGGACGCCGACCGCGCCGGGACGACGACGTGGAGCCCCCAGGGCATCACGACCTCCGGCGACGCCGACGACGACGGGAAGTGGGGCGACGACAAGGTCATCCTGTCCGGCTGGCACGGCACCGACGCGCTCGGCCGCTACAACGACGCGCGGATCCAGGCGATCAACTACAACGACCCGGCCAAGGCGTCGTACCGGATGATGTACCTGGGCGTGCCGAACAGCACCGGCACCAGCTTCTCCGCGGCCCAGGCCCACATGGGCGGGATGGCCTGGTACGGCGACAAGATCTACGTGACGGCCGAAGGCAGCACTTCGACCGCCATCCGCGTCTTCAGCACCAAGCACATCCTGCAGATGACCGACACGACGTCGAACGCGATCGGCAAGACCTCGGGCGGGTACGCCGCCTACACCTACAAGTACGCGATGATGCAGGTCGGCTACTACACCTACGCGGGTGGCACCTGCAGCATGGCGTCCGACACCGGGGTGCCGTGCTTCTCGTCGATGTCGCTGGACCGCAGCACCACCCCGGCCAGCGTAGTGACGACGGAGTACTTCTCCGACCAGACCCTCCACGGCCGTCTCTACCGCTACCCGATGGGCACGGACTACCTGCTGGCGGCGTCGTCGGGCACGGTGGCCGCGAGCGAGGCACTGCGCAGCTCGGTCGGCAACATGCAGGGCGTGCTGTCGAACAACGGCAAGTGGTACGTGGCGCACAGCTCGGCGACGATCAACGGCCAGCTCTGGAGCCAGACCACGGCGAAGAGCAGCTCGGCGACGTGCGCCACCGGCACCACGGCCTGCTGGGCGGTCCACCCGGAGGCCTTGACCTACGACTGGTCGACCGGCCTGGTGTGGTCCCAGTCGGAGTGGTCGACGGCCGACTGCACGGCGAAGGACCAGACCTGCGGCCGTTCGGTCTTCGCGGTGCCGCTGTCTTCGCTGCCCGCGTGAGCTGAACCAAGACGCCAGCAAGGACGCTCCGAGCGCCGTGATCAGGTAGACGACCTGGCGCCCGGAGCGTTCCTCGCGCGATCAGACCGTTCTCGCGCAGGACTTTCAGGTGCTGCGACACGGAAGCCGTGCCCCGCCGGATTCCCGCTGACCGGCGCTGCGCACGGCGGCGGCGGTCAGGCGCCGGGGTGGCCGCAGGCGTAGACGTTCGCCGAGGCCAGCGTCACGCAGGCGGGACAGGTGTTGACCGGCCGCTCCCGGCGGCCGAAGTAGGGGTGGCGGGCGCCGCACAACGCCTGGAGCACGTCCCCGGGCCGGGGATCCGGGTGGCACCGGGGACAGTAGGCGTGCGCGGCGCGTTCGACGTCGGCGGTCATGTCACCCGGGTACCCGGGTGACATGACCGCCAACCCGCCGCCACGCCCACACGGACCGGCCGCCGGTGAAGCACCAGATCGCGATGACCGGGTCGCAGATCGCGCAGCCGAACGACGAGCCGTGGGCGAACGGCAGGATCGGCTGGCCCTTGAGGTGGTGGACGATGTCCCAGCCGGTGTGCAGCAGCCAGCCGACGCCGATGAACGTCCACGAGTCGAGCCCGCGGAACGCGACGTAGGTCAGCAGCGCGCAGAACACCAGCTCCCACGGCCCGAGCGCGCCGCCGGAAAGGTAGGCCGCTCCCGCCCCGCCCACCATGACGGCGTTGAACCGCTGCCGGTGCCGCTCCGGGATCAGGGAGTTGAGCATGACGTAGGCGAGGCCGATGAGGATCGGCGCCAGGATCTCGATCACGGGGTTCGACGTTAGGAATCGGTGGTCTCGGCCGACAGTGGCCCGGAAGTCAGGGGGCGCCGAGATCTGGCCACCGGTTCTAACTCAATCGATTGACTTAAAATGAGGTACGCTGCGGCCATGACCCGACCGAGCCCGCGCGCTCCCGCGAGAAGCCGTCGCGGTGCGGTGCGGCCGTGACCGTGCCGTGGTCCGCGGTGGCGCCCGAGCTGCGCGGCCGGGTCCGGTGGGTGCCGCGCTTGCCGCTGGAGCGGGCCTGGGTGCGGCGCCTGGTGCGGGCGGCGAGCGCGCGGACGCGGCCGCCGTCACTGCCGGACGTCACCGTCGAGCTGCGCCCCGGCCTGCGCGTGTACCGGCCGCGGGCGCCCCGGTCGGGCCGCACGCTGCTGTGGATCCACGGCGGCGGCCTGGTCATCGGCGGGGCGGCCCAGGACGACCGGTTCTGCGCGGGGACGGCGGCCGGGCTCGGCATCACCGTCGTGTCGGCCGAATACCGCCTCGCGCCGGAACACCCGTACCCGGCGGCGCTCGAGGACTGTCTCGCCGCCTGGACGTGGCTGCGGGGCCACGTCGCCGCCGAGCAGGTGGTCGTCGGCGGCCAGAGCGCCGGCGGCGGGCTCGCCGCGGCGCTCGTGCAGCGCTTGCACGACGAGGGCGAGCGACCGCGTGCGCAGTGGCTGTTCTGCCCGATGCTCGACGACCGCACCGCCGCCCGCCGCGGACTCGACACCGCCGGGCACCGCGTCTGGGACAACCGCCTCAACCGCTTCGGCTGGCGGGCCTACCTCGGGACCGAACCGGGCGCGCCGGTCGTGCCGCTGTACGCGGTCCCCGCGCGGCGGGACGACGTCACCGGGCTGCCGGAGACCTGGATCGGCGTCGGCGACATCGACCTGTTCCACGACGAAGCCGCCGAATACGCGCGGCGCCTACGCGCGGCGGGTGTCGCCACCACGTTCCACGTCGTGCCCCGAGGGCCGCACGGGTTCGAGGCCTGGGCGCCGTCGAGCGAGCTCAGCCGCCGCTACCTGGCCGCGGCGCGGGCGTGGCTGGGCCGGCTCCGGTGATCGCATCCGTAAGGTGGAGCCCGGCAGGGCGGCTGGGTGACCGGGTGGGTGGATGAACGTCAAGGCGGATCGCGCGAGTGCCACGCGGGAGAGCATCCTCGTCACCGCGGAGCGGCTGTTCGCCGAGCACGGCGTGCACGCGGTGTCCAACCGGCACATCAGCGAGGCGGCCGGGCAGGGCAACAACGCCGCCGTCAACTACCACTTCGGCACCAAGGTGGACCTGGTCCGCGCCATCGCCCGCAAGCACTTCAGCCGGATCGAGCGGCTGCGCGAGGAGCTCGTCGACGCCATCGACGGCGACGGTGAGCTGCGGGACTGGGTGGCGTGCCTGGTCCGCCCGAGCACGAGCTACCTGCACGAACTGGGGGCGCCGACGTGGTTCGCGCGGTTCAGCGCCCAGGTGATGACCGACCCGGCGCTGCGGGCGATCATCGCGGAGGAGTCGCTGTCCTCGCCGGCGCTGGCCCGCGCGGTCGAGGGCCTGAACCGCTGCCTCGACGGCCTCCCGCCCGACGTCCGCGCCGAGCGCGGCGACATGGCCCGCCAGCTGATGATCCACATGACGGCCGAGCGCGAGCGGGCCCTGGCCGAGGGCACGCCCACCCCCCGCGCGAGCTGGAACGACGCGGGGACCGGCTTGATCGACGCCGTCACCGGCCTGCTGCTCGCCCCGGTGACCCCGGCTTCCTGACCCGCCCGGACGACACGAGTACCTGGACGGACGACTCGCGTGTCTGGAGGGTCGGCTCGCGTACCTGGACGGTCGGTTCGTCCGTGCGGATGGATCGGGGCGCCGGAGTTCGTCGGCTCGGACGAACGGCTGCGCCGCCGATCCTCCTAACGTCACCTCGATCGGGTGGTGACGAGGAGGCGGCGGGTGCGGACACTCTTGCGGGGCGGCCGGGTCGTCGATCCGGGGACCGGGTTCGACGGCGTCGCCGACGTGCTGCTGGCCGGTGGCGTCGTCGAGGCGGTCGGGGCCGGGCTGACGGCGCCGGATGCGACCGAGGTCGACGTCAGCGGGCTCGTCGTCGGGCCCGGGTTCGTCGATCTGCACAGCCACGTCCACTCCGTCGCCGGGCAGCGGCTGCAGGCGATGGACGGCGTCACCACCGCGCTCGACCTCGAAGCCGGCCTGATGCCGGTCGAGCGGGCCTACGCCGAAGCCGCCGCGGCCGGGCGGCCCCTGCACTACGGCTTCTCCGCCTCCTGGGGCGCGGCCCGGGCGCAGGTCCTCGCCGGGATCGAGCCCGACGCGAACATCGACAGCGGCTTGGCCGTCCTGGGCAACCCCGCTTGGCAACGCTCTTCGTCGCCGGCGGAACTGACCGCCTGGCTGTCCCTTTTGGACACCGAGCTCGCGGCCGGTGCCCTCGGGATCGGCGTGCTCATGGGGTACGCGCCGCAGACCGCGCCCGGCGAGTTCCTGGCCGTCGCCCACCTCGCCGCGCAGGCCGGGGTGCCGACCTACACCCACGTGCGCGAGCTGGTCGAGGTCGACCCCGCGATCCCGGTCGACGGCTCGGCCGAGATCGCCGCCGCCGCGGGGGAGACCGGCGCCGCGATGCACCACTGCCACGTCAACAGCACCTCCGGCCACCACATCGACCGCGTCCTCGCCACCCTCGAGGACGCCCGCCGCGCGGGCTCCCGCGTCACCGTCGAGGCCTACCCCTACGGCGCGGGCAGCACGGCGGTCGGGGCCGCCTTCATCGAGCCGGACCGTCTGCGGCTCAAGGGACTCCGGCCGTCCAGTGTGGTCATCCTCGAAACCGGGGAACGCGTGCGCGACGAAGCCCGCCTGCGGCAGCTGCGGCGGGACGACCCGGGCGCGCCGTGCCTGCTGGAGTTCCTCGACGAAGAGGACCCCCGCGAACGCGCGCTGCTGCACCGGGCCCTGGCCTTCCCCGACGCCGTCGTCGCCAGTGACGCGATGCCCGTGTCGTGGCCGGACGGCCGCGGCGAAAGCACCGAGTGGCCGCTGCCGCCCGGCGGCCGGACGCACCCGCGCACCGCGGGCACCTTCGCCAAGACCCTGCGGCTGATGGTCCGCGAAGCGGGCGCCTGGAGCTGGCTCGAGGCGTTCCGGCGCTGCTCGTACCTGCCCGCGCGGCTGCTCGACGACGTCGCGCCCGCCGCCCGCCGCAAGGGCCACCTGGCCACCGGAGCAGACGCCGACCTCGTCGTCCTCGACCCGGACCGCATCACCGACACCGCCACCTACGCCGACCCGACCCGGCCCTCGCACGGCGTCCGGCACCTGTACGTCGCCGGAGTTCCGGTGGTTCGCGAAGGAAAGCTGGACCGGGAAGCGCTGCCCGGCAAGCCGCTGCGGGGTGAGCCGAAGTGATCGACGACATCGAGACGCTCGTCCGGTGCGAGTCGCCTTCGGCCGACCACGAAGCCGTCGCGCGCAGCGCCGAGGTCGTCGCCGGGATCGGCCGCCGCCTGCTCGGCGTCGAGCCCGAACGGATCGTCACCGACGGCCGCACGCACCTTCGCTGGCGGTTCGGCGACGGCCCGCCCCGGGTCCTGCTGCTCGGCCACCACGACACCGTGTGGCCGCTGGGCTCCCTGCGCACGCACCCCTTCGAAGTCCGCGACGGGATCCTGCGCGGACCCGGCTGCTTCGACATGAAGGCCGGGGTCGTGATGGCCCTGCACGCCGCCGCCGCGCTGCCCGGCCGCGACGGTCTTTCGATCCTCGTCACCGGCGACGAAGAAATCGGCTCGCCGCTGTCCCGCACCTTGATCGAAGAGGAAGCCAAGAGCTGCGACGCGGTCTTCGTGCTCGAAGCCTCGGCCGACGGTGGCGCGCTGAAGACGCGCCGCAAAGGTGTTTCCCTCTACCAGGTCGAGGTCGAAGGCCGTGCCGCGCACGCCGGGCTCGAACCGGAAAAGGGTGTCAACGCGGGGGTCGAGGTCGCCCACCAGATCCTCGCGATCGCCGCGCTCGCCGACGCGGACCTGGGCACCACCGTCGTGCCGACCGCGCTGACGGCCGGGACCACGACGAACACCGTGCCCGCCAAGGCGAGCGTCGCGGTCGACGTGCGGGTGTGGGACGCGGCCGAACAAGAGCGCGTCGACCGCGCCATCAGAAACCTCGCACCGGTGCACGAAGAGGCCCGGATCCACATCGTCGGCGGCATCAACCGCGCACCGCTGGACGCGGGAGCGTCTTCGGAGCTGTTCGTGCTCGCGAACGAACTCGCGGCCGGGACCCTCACCCAGGCCGCGGTCGGCGGCGCGTCGGACGGCAATTTCACGGCGGGACTGGGCATTCCGACGCTCGACGGACTCGGCGCGGTGGGCGGGGGAGCGCACGCCGACGACGAACACGTCGTCGTCGCGGAGCTGGCCCGGCGGACCGCGCTGCTCGCCGCGCTCACCGAAACCGTGCTGGCGCAACGCAGTTCGTCCGATCCGACGAACGCGCACGAAGAATCCGGTGCGGGACAACGGTGACCGGCGGCGAGCGTCCGGAAAGGATGGTGGGCGTGACAGAAGTCGTGACGAACACAGCCCCGCCGCTGCGGGACGAGGCCGCCGCCGCCGCGGCCGGTGCCGCCCTCGCCTCGGGCGTCCGGATCCGGACCCTGGCCGAGGTCGCCGACCTGGCCGCGGTGTCGCGGCTCTTCGAATCGATCTGGCGGCCCGCACCGGGAAACCCCCTGGTCACCGCCGAACTGCTGCGGGCGATGGCTTCGGCGGGCAACTACGTCGCCGGGGCCTTCGACGGACCCGAGCTGCTCGGCGCCTGCTTCGGGTTCTTCGGTGAACCCGCGAAGGGAGGACTGCACAGCCACATCGCCGGGGTCGCGACTCCCGGGCACGGCCGCGGCATCGGCTTCGCGCTGAAGCTGCACCAGCGCGCGTGGGCGCTGCGCCAGGGGGTCGCGGAGATCTCCTGGACGTTCGACCCGCTGGTGCGCCGCAACGCCCACTTCAACCTGACCAAGCTCGCCGCCCGCCCGGCGCACTACCTGCCGGACTTCTACGGCCCGATGCAGGACGGCATCAACGGCACCGGCGACACCGACCGCCTGATGGTCGCCTGGGACCTGGCGAGCCCGCCGGTGCGGACGGCCGCCGCCGGCCGGCCGGACCGGGTGGACGCGGCGGCGCTGCGGGCCCGGGGAGCCGCCGTCGCGCTGGCGGCCGGCCCGGACGGCGGCCCGGTCACCGGTGCCGCGGACGCGCCGGTGGTGCTGGTCGCCGTCCCGCCGGACATCGAGGCGCTCCGGCGCACCGACCCGGACCAGGGCCGGGCGTGGCGCGTCGCGCTGCGGGAGGTGCTGGGCGGCCTGCTCGCCGGCGGCGCCTCGGTCACCGGATTCGATCGTGCCGGCTGGTACGTGCTCAGCAAGGAGCCTTCGTCGTGAAACTCACCGGTGTGGAACTCCTCCGCGTGCGGATGCCGTTGGTGGCCCCGTTCCGGACGTCGTTCGGGACGCAGTCCGCACGCGAACTGCTGCTCCTGCGCGTGGTGACGTCCGAGGGCGAAGGCTGGGGCGAGTGCGGGGCGATGGCCGGCCCGCTCTACTCCCCGGAGTACATCGACGGCGTCGAGCACGTGCTGCAGGCCTTCCTCGTGCCCGCGCTCCTCGCCGCCGGAGAACTCACGGCGCACAAGGTCACGCCGCTGCTGGCGAAGTTCAAGGGCCACCGGATGGCCAAGGCCGCGCTGGAAATGGCCGTGCTCGACGCCGAGCTGCGCGCGCACGGCCTGTCCTTCGGCACGGCGCTCGGGTCCACAGCGGACTCCGTGCCGTGCGGGGTGTCGGTCGGGATCATGGACTCGATCCCGCAGCTGGTGGACGTCGTCGGCGGCTACCTCGACGCCGGGTACCTCCGCATCAAGCTGAAGATCGAGCCCGGCTGGGACGTCGAGCCGGTGCGCGCGGTCCGCGAACGCTTCGGCGACGACCTCCTGCTGCAGGTCGACGCGAACACCGCGTACACGCTCTCGGACGTCCCGCAGCTGCAACGGCTCGACCCGTTCGGGCTGCTGCTGATCGAGCAGCCCCTGGAAGAGGAGGACGTGCTCGGCCACGCCGAGCTGGCCCGGCACCTCCGGACACCGATCTGCCTGGACGAGACCGTCGTGTCGGCGGCCGCGGCCGCGGCCGCGATCCGGCTCGGCGCCTGCCGGATCGTCAACATCAAGCCCAGCCGGGTCGGCGGCTACCTGGAAGCGCGGCGGGTGCACGACGTCTGCGCCGCGCACGGCATCCCGGTCTGGTGCGGCGGGATGCTCGAAACCGGGCTCGGCCGGGCCGCCAACGTCGCGCTGGCGTCGCTGCCCGGGTTCACCCTGCCCGGCGACACCTCGGCGTCGGACCGGTTCTACCGCACCGACATCACCGAGCCGTTCGTGCTCGAGGCCGGACGGCTGCCGGTGCCGTCCGGGCCCGGTCTCGGCGTCACGCCGATCCCGGAGCGGCTGGCCGAGGTGACCACCGCGAAGTCCTGGCTCGCCTAGCGAAACGAGAGGTCCCCATGCCGAAACTCCCCGAACTCTCCGCCTGGCTGGAATCCCGGCTCCCCGCCCTGCTGGCCGAGCACCACGTCCCCGGCGCGGCCGTCGCCGTGTACGCCGGCGGCGAGATCATCGACCACGCCGCCGGGGTGCTCAACACGGGCACCAGCGTCGAAGCGGACGTCGATTCGCTGTTCCAGATCGGGTCGATCACCAAGGTCTGGACGACCACCCTGGCCATGCAGCTCGTCGACGACGGCGTTCTCGACCTCGAGGAGCCGGTCCGGAAGTACCTGCCGGAGTTCGTCCTCGCCGACGACGACGCGGCCGCGCGGATCACCGTCCGGCAGCTGATGTGCCACACCGCCGGGTTCGAGGGGGACATCTTCACCGACACCGGCCGCGGCGACGACTGCGTCGAGAAGTACGTCGCCACCTTGGGCGACGTGCCCCAGCTGTTCGCCCCCGGCGAGATGTTCTCCTACAACAACGCCGCGTTCTGCGTGCTCGGCCGGATCGTGGAAGTCCTGCGCGGCAAGCCCTACGGCGAATGCCTCCAGGATCACCTGTTCACCCCGCTCGGCCTGACGCACGCGGCGCCGAGCCCGTACGAGGCGATCCGGTTCCGGGCCGCGCTGGGCCACCTGACGCCGTCGCCCGGCGCCGACCCGGAACCCGCCGGCACCTGGGCGCTGGCGCCGTCCAACGCCCCCGCCGGCTCGATGCTCGCCATGCGGCCGCGCGACCTGGTCACGTTCGCCGCGATGCACCTGAAGGACGGCGAAGGCCTTGACGGCACCCGGGTGCTGAGCACCGGCAGCGCCCGCGCCATGCGGGAACGCCTGGTGGAGCTGCCCGACCTGGGTATCTTCGGCGACGCGTGGGGCCTCGGCTGGTCGCTGTTCGACTCGCCCGGCGGCAAGGTGGTCGGCCACGACGGCGGCACGATCGGCCAGTCCGCGTTCCTGCGCGCGGCCCCGGAGCACGGCGTCGCGGTCGCCCTGCTGACCAACGGCGGCGACCCGATCGCCGTCTACACCGAGGTGATCGGGCACGTCCTGCGCGAGCTGACCGGCATCCAACTGGCCGCGCCGCCGGTGCCCGACCCGGCCGCGCCGCGCTTCGACGCCTCGCGGTACGTCGGCGAGTACTCGTCGTCGGTGGCGGACATCGTGGTCAGCCAGGACGACGACGGCCGCGTCTGGGTCGAGCGCGTCCCGAAGGGGATCTTCGCGGAGCTGGCCAAGCCGGAGAAGATCGAGCTGGTCGCGCTGAACGGCGACACGCTGATCCTGGCCGAGCCGATGCAGGGCATGTACGTGCCGCACGCCTTCGTCGGGGACGACGGCACCGGCCGCGCGCTGTACCTGCACACCGGCCGGGCCGATCGGCGGGTGACCGCGTGAGCGGCGTCGAGGCGGAGATCGCCGGCATCTTCGCCTCGGTGGGCGCGCACGGCTTCCTGCACGCGCGGGAAATCGGCGGCGGACCCGAGGTCGCCGTCGGTGCGGACGACCCGGTGGTGCTGGCGTCGGTGTTCAAGATCCCGGTCGCCGTCGCCTACGCCCGCGAAGTGGCCGCGGGGCGGCTCGACGAGACCGCCCGGACCCGCGTCGGCTCGCGCTACCGCATCGGCGGCATCGGCACCGCGGGCTGCGCCGACGACGTCGAAATGAGCTGGCGGGACCTCGCGCTGTTCATGCTGACGATGAGCGACAACGCCGCCACCGACGTCGTCTACCACCGGATCGGGCCGCCGGCCGTCGACCGCGTCCTCGCCGACCTGGGCCTGCACCGCACCCGGCTGATCGGCTGCTGCGAGGACCTGTTCGCCTCCGTCCTCGCCGACGTCGGGGCGCCCGAAGACGCCGACATCGACGCCGTGTTCGCCGGCGCGACCGCCGAGCAAACGTGGAAGCTCGCGGTGCTGGACCCCGCGCGCACGACGTCGTCCACCCCGCGCGAGATCTCCGAGCTGCTCGACGCGGTGTGGACCGACCGCGCCGGGGAGCCCGCGGCGTGCGAGCGGGTCCGCTCGATGATGGCGCGGCAGATCTGGCCCCACCGGCTCTCGTCCGGCTTCGGCTCGGACGTCGCGATCGCGGCCAAGACCGGCACGCTGCCCGCGGTCCGCAACGAGGCCGGCGTGGTGTCCTTCCCGGACGGCCGCAGCTTCGCCGTCGCGGTCTTCACCCGCGCGAACTCCCTGGCCGAACGGCAACCCGCCATCGACGCGGCGATCGGCCGGGCCGGCCGGCTCGCCGTGGACCACCTGCGGAAGGAAACCCCATGATCCAGACCCATTTCTTGCGGGGGTCCGGGTGGCGGAGCCCCCGGCCCGGGGCGAAGCCCCGGTTCGGCGCACGACCGGTGGTGGTCCTGCTCGGCGCGCTCGCCCTCGCGGCCACGGCCTGCGGGGGACCGGGTGACGCCGGTGCGTCCGGCGGCAACCTGGCCGACGGCAAGACGTTCACCCTCGGGATCGCCTCCGACCCGGGCAACCTGGACCCGCACATGTCGGTGCTGGCCGTGACCGGGCAGGTCGACCGGTTCCTCTACGACTCCCTGGTCGAACTCACCCCCGACGGCAAGCCGCTGCCCGCGCTGGCCGAAAAGTGGGACGCCACGACGACCACCGCGTCGTTCACCCTGCGCCCCGGGATCACCTGTGCCGGCGGCACTCCGCTGACCGCCGCCGACGTCGCCGCGAACATCGGGTTCGTCGGCGACCCGGCGAACAAGTCGCCGTTCGCCGGCCTGACGATCGCGCCGGGCACGAAGGCCACCGCCGACGAAGGGACCCGGACGATCACCGTCGCCAGCGGCGCGCCCGACGCGTTCCTGCTCCGCAACGTCGGCGCCCTGCCGATCGTCTGCGGCAACGGCCTGGCCGACCGGAAGCTCCTGGCCAAGGGCGGCAGCGGCACCGGCATGTTCGCCGTCTCCGAGATCGTGCCGAACGACCACTACACGTTCACCCGCCGCAAGGACTACACCTGGGGGCCGGGGGACTGGAAGGCCCAGCAGGCCGGCCTGCCCGACAAGGTCGTCGCCCGGGTCGTCCCGAACACCTCGACCGCGACGAACCTGCTGCTCTCCGGTGAGCTGAACGCCAGCCAGATCAACGGGCCGGACCGCCAGCGCCTGGAAGCGCGGAAGCTCTTCCACGCGGACTTCCTCGCCCCGCTCGGGGAGATCTTCTACAACCAGGCCGCCGGGCGCCCCGGCCAGGACGAGTCCGTGCGGCGCGCGCTGACCCAGGCGCTCGACCTCGCCCAGCTCGGCAAGGTGCTGACCAACGGCACCGGCAAGCCGTCGCAGAGCCTGGTCACCGCCGAGCCGAAGGCGTGCTCGGGCGACACCGTCACCGGCCACCTGCCCACGCACGACCCGGCGGCGGCCGCGTCCGCTTTGGACAGTGCGGGCTGGAAGGCCGGCCCGGACGGCGTGCGCGTCAAGGGCGGCAAGCGGCTGGCGCTCACCGTCCTCTACGGCACCCAGCTCGGCCCGACGATGGCACCCACCGCCGAACTGGCCCAGCAGACGTGGAAGTCCCTCGGCGCCGACGTCACGCTCAAGGCCGTCGACAGCCCGGGGCTGTCCCAGGTGCTGTTCGGCACCGGCGAGTGGGAGGTCTCGCTCGGCCCGGTCGGGCTCACCCTGCCGAGTCAGCTGGTGCCGTTCGTGTCCGGCCCGGCGGCGCCGGACGGGACCAACTTCGGCCACATCGCCAACCCGGAGTACGAGCAGGGCGTGAAGCAGGCGGCCGCGATGAGCGGCGAGGCCAGCTGCCCGGCCTGGCAGGCCGCGGAGACCGCGTTGGTCAAGCGCGTCGACGTGGTGCCCTACATCGACTCCGTGGTGCCGTACTACGCGAGCGGTTCGCGGTTCGACGTCAGCCAGGGCAGCGTCACGCCGTCGTCGATCCGGATGTACGCGCGATGACCACCGCGGCGGCGCCGGCCCGCCTGCGCGGCGGACCGTGGCCGGCGTTCGCCGCCCGGCGGCTGACCCGGTTCGCCGTCTCGCTGTGGGCGCTGGTCACCGCGGCCTTCCTGATGATCCACCTGGTGCCGGGCGATCCGGTGCGCGCCGCGCTCGGGATGACCGCCCCGGCCGACCTGGTGCGGGCGAAACGGCTGGAACTCGGCCTGGACGACCCGCTGTGGGTGCAGTACGGGCACTACCTGCGCGGCCTGCTCACCGGCGACCTCGGGACGTCGATGGCGAGCGGCCAGCAGGTCACCCAGGTGATCGGCGACCGGCTGCCGGCGACCCTGCAGCTGGCGATCCCGTCCTTCGCCGTCGTGGTGGCCGTCGCGATCCCGGTCGGCGTCGTCTTCGCGGTGCTGACCCGCGGCGGCCGCCGCCGGGGCGGCGAGCTGGCGTTCACGTCGGTGAGCGTCTTCCTCGCGGCCGTGCCGGAATTCCTGGTGGCGGTCGCGCTGGTGGCGCTGTTCGCGGTCGGCCTCGGCTGGTTCCCGGTGGCCGGCGGCGACGACGCGAGCGCGTACGTGCTGCCGGTCGCCGCCCTGGCGACCGGGCCGGCGGCGGTGCTCGCCCGGATGGTCCGGGTGGAGCTGCTGTCCGTGCTGGGCGCCGACTTCGTCCGCACGGCGCGGGCGAAGCGGCTGCCCGCGCGGCTGGTCTACGTCCGGCACGCGCTGCCGAACGCGCTGACCGCGACCCTGACGCTGGGCGGGCTGATGCTGACCGGGCTGGTCGCGGGCACGGTGCTGGTGGAGAACGTGTTCGCCTGGCCCGGCCTCGGCTCGACGATCGTGCAGTCGATCCTGCAGAAGGACTACCCGCTGGTCCAGGGGATCGTGCTGGTCTACGGCGTCGGCGTGCTGCTGGTGAACCTGCTGGTCGACGTCGTGCTCGGGCTGCTCGACCCGCGCTCGGCCATTCGGGAGGCGTGAGATGGCTCGACGCGGTTCGGTGTGGACGGCGGCCCTGCGCACGCCGGTGGGCGCGTGCTCGGCGGTGCTGCTGGCCCTGGTCGTCGTCCTGTCGGTGCTGGCGCCGCTGCTGTGGGGTGACGGCGCGGCCGCGATCGACACCGACGCGATCGGCCAGGGCCCGTCCGGGGCGCACCCGTTCGGCACCGACTCCCTCGGCCGCGACCTGCTGCTGCGCACCCTGGTGGCGACCCGGCTCTCGGTCGGGCTCGCCGTGCTCGCCACCGCGATCGGCGCCGGCACCGGCGTCGTCCTCGGGACGCTGCCGTCGGTGCTGCCCCGCCGGGTGGGCCGGCTGCTCACGGCGGTCGTCGACATCGCCGTCGCGTTCCCCGGGCTGCTGCTGGCCCTGTTCCTCGCGGTGATCTTCGGCGTCGGCACGCACGGCGCGGTGCTAGCGATCGGCTTCGCGATGGCGCCGGCGTTCGCGCGGCTCGTGCAGACGCTCTCGGCGTCGGTCAGCGGGCGCGACTTCGTGGCCGCGGCCCGGATCGCCGGCGTGGGCCGGGCCCGGCTGCTGGCCCGGCACGTGCTGCCGAACATCGGCGAGCCGCTCGTCGTCAACGCGACCATCGGGGCCGGCTCGGCACTGCTCGCCTTCGCCGGGCTGTCGTTCCTCGGGATCGGCGTGCAGGCACCGGACTACGACTGGGGACGGCTGCTGCGCGAAGGCCTGGACGGCATCTACGTCAACCCCGCGGCCGCGCTCGCCCCCGCCGCGGCGGTGGTGCTCGCCGGGCTGGCGTTCAACCTGGTCGGCGAGACGGTCGCCGCGGTGGTCGGGGTCCGGACCCGCGCGAGGAGGCGCGGTGCACCGCCACGGCCGGCGGCGCGGCCCGCCCTCGCGCAGCCGCCCGCGGACGCGGTGCTCGTGGTGGAGAACCTCCGGGTGGCGTTCCCCGGCCCGGACGGCTGGACGGTCCCGGTGCGGGGAGTCAGCTTCTCCGTCCGCGCCGGCGAAGCGATCGGCGTGGTCGGCGAGTCCGGTTCCGGCAAGAGCCTGACCGCGCTGGCCGTGTCCCGCCTGGTCGAAGCGCCCGGCGTGGTCACCGCCGACCGGCTCGAGTTCGCCGGGACACCGCTGGCGGAGGCGTCGGACCGCGAGCTCGGCACGGCGCTGGCCATGGTGTTCCAGGACCCGATGACGTCGTTCAACCCGGCCCGCCGCGTCGGCGGC
This sequence comes from Amycolatopsis sp. CA-126428, assembly GCF_002904335.1. Taxonomy (GTDB): domain Bacteria; phylum Actinomycetota; class Actinomycetes; order Mycobacteriales; family Pseudonocardiaceae; genus Amycolatopsis. The sequence continues at coordinate 172,381 of NZ_PPHF01000016.1, forward strand.
CAGCTGGCCGAGGTGTCCGAGCAGCACCACGGCCTGTCGCGGCGTGCGGCGTTCGCCCGCGCGGTGGACCGGCTGGCCGCGGTGCGCGTCCCGGCCGCCGAGCGGCGCGCCCGGCAGTACCCGCACGAGTTCTCCGGCGGCATGCGGCAGCGGGCGATGATCGGGATGGGCCTGATGGGCCGGCCGAAGCTGATCGTGGCCGACGAGCCGACCACCGCCCTCGACGTCACCGTGCAGCGGCAGGTGCTGCGCCTGCTGGCCCGCACGCGGGAAACCGAGGGTGCGGCGATCCTGCTGATCAGCCACGACATCGCCGTGGTTTCCCAGACGTGCGAACGGATGCTGGTGATGTACGCCGGCCGGATCGTCGAGGACCTGCCGACCGGGAGCCCGGCCCGGCACCCGTACACGCGGGCGCTGCTGGCCACCACGGTCGACCTGGAAACCGACCGCGACCGGCCCCTGGAAGTCATCCCCGGCCGCCCGCCGGAACCCGACCAGGTGCCCGAAGGCTGCGCGTTCGCCGCCCGGTGCCCGCTGGCTTCGGAGCGCTGCCGCACCGAAGACCCGGTGCTCGAACCGGCCGCGGACGGCCACCGGGTCGCCTGCTGGCACCCGCAGGTCACCGCCCTTTCCGGACAGTCCCATGAGGAGGGTGCGGCATGAGAGAGCCTGCGAACGAATCATTCAACACTGCGTCCGCCGCTCAGGCCACGCCGAGCGCCGGCGAGGCGTGCGCATGAGCGCGCTCGAGTTCGACGGCGTGAGCGTCCGCTACGGCAAGCTGACCGCGGTCGACGGCGTCAGCCTGACCGTCCCTTCAGGACAGGTCGTCGGCCTGGTCGGCGAGTCCGGCTCCGGCAAGTCGACCCTCGCCCGGGCGGCCGCGGGGCTCGCGCCGGTCAGCGCGGGCCGGGTGCTGCTCGACGGCGTCGACGTGCGGCGGCTGCCCCGGCGGCGTCCGCTGCAGATGGTGTTCCAGGACCCGTATTCGTCGCTGGACCCGCGGATGGCGATCGGCGAGTCGATCACCGAGGCGATGCCGCCGGGCACGTCCCGGGCCGAGCGGCGGGCCGAGGTCGACCGGCTGCTCGAACTGGTGAACCTCGACCCGGGCAGTGCCGCGGCGCTGCCCGGCCGGCTCTCCGGCGGGCAACGGCAGCGCGTCGCGCTCGCCCGGGCGCTGGCCGGGCGGCCGAAGGTGCTGGTCGCCGACGAGATCACCTCCGCACTCGACGTCTCGGTGCAGGGCGCCGTGCTCAACCTGGTCCGGGACGTGCAGCGGCGGCTGGCGCTGTCGATGCTGTTCATCTCGCACAACCTCGCCGTGGTGCGGTACGTCAGCGACGTCGTCGCGGTGATGTACCTCGGCCGGATCGTCGAGGCCGGGCCCGCCGAGCAGGTCCTCACCGAGCCGAAGCACCCCTACACGCGGGACCTGCTGGCCGCCGCGCCCTCGGCGCACCGGCGCCTGCTCGACGACACCGGTGCCGGCGCGCTCGCCGACACCGAACCCGCCGACCCGCACCACCCGCCGGCCGGCTGCCGCTACCACCCGCGCTGCCCGATCGGGCCGCTCGTGCACGCCGACCGCACCCTCTGCCTCACCGCCGACCCGGCCGACGAGGCGGCGGCCCGGCCCCACTCCGCGGCGTGCCACTACGCCGCGAGCCATCCCACGAGGAGATCCGCATGACCCGACGTCCGGGCACCGACGACCTGTACGCCCTCGAGTTCCCCGAGCACCCGGCGATCTCGCCCGACGGCAGCCGGATCGCGTACGTGCTGCGCACCGCCGACCGCGACCGGGACGAGGACACCCGCTCGCTGTGGGTGGTCTCGACCGAATCCGGCGAGCCGCGCCGGCTCACCCGGGGCCCGGCCGACCTCGAGCCGGCGTGGTCACCCGACGGCACGCGGCTCGCGTTCCTGCGCGCCCAGGACGGCCCGGCGCAGCTGTGGCTGCTCCCCGCGGACGGCGGCGAGGCTGAGCGGGTCACCACGCTCCCGCTGGGCGCGGGAACCCCGGTCTGGCGGCCGGACGGCGCCGAGATCGCCTTCGCCGCCCCCGTCGACCTCGCCGCGGACGAGGGCGAGGACGACGTGGCGCGGACCCGCCGCGCGGGTGCCCCGGTGGTCGCCGACCGGCTCGACTTCAAGGCCGACGGCGCCGGGCTGCTGCGGACCCTGCGCAAGCACGTCCACGTCCTCGACGTCGCCACCGGCGAGGTCCGGCAGGTGACGGCGGGGGACTGGCACGCGGGCGACCCCGCGTGGTCGCCGGACGGCGAGCGGCTGGCCTTCCCGGCGGGACCGGAGGCGGACAGCGACCTCACCTTCCGCTCCGGCGCGTACGTCGTCGAGCCCGGTGACCGCGCGAGCGAACCGCGGCTGATCGGCTCGGCCGAGGGCATGTGCGGCGCGGTCACCTGGACCGCCGACGGCGCCGCGCTGCTCGCCGTCGGCCGCCGCGACACCGCGCCCGGGCACCTCGGGCTGCTGCAGATCCCGCTGGACGGCGGCGAAACCACCGACCTGGCCGCCCCGCTCGACCGGAACGTCATGCCCGGCGGGGCCGGCTACCCCGGCGCGCTCCCGCAGCTTTCCGGCGCCACCGTGCTGTTCTGCGCCCGCGACCGCGGGTACACGCAGCTGTACGCGGTCGACGCCGAAGGGGGTGAGCCGCGGCTCGTCGCCGGCGGAGCCGGGACCGCCGTGACGGGGATGACCGTCGCCGAGGGCACCGCGGCGATCGTGCTGGCCACCGCGACGTCCTACGGCCAGATCGCGACGGTCGCCGTCACCGGGGGAGTGGTGGACGTCCGCACCGCGCACGGGCCCGGCGAGCTCGAGCCGTTCGTCTCGGAGGAGCGGGAGTTCACGATCTCCGACGGCACGGTCGTGGCCGGCTGGCTGCTGCGCGACCCCGCCCGCACCGGCCCGCGGCCGCTGCTGCTGGACATCCACGGCGGCCCGCACAACGCGTGGAACGGCACCGCCGACGCCGTGCACCTCTACCACCAGGAGCTCGTCGCGCGCGGCTGGGCGGTGCTGCTGCTCAACCCGCGCGGCAGCGACGGCTACGGCGAAGCGTTCTACACCGCCGCGGTCGGCGCCTGGGGCGTGGCCGACGCCCGCGACTTCCTCGAGCCGCTGGACGACCTGGTCGCCGAGGGCGTGGCCGACGCGCGCCGGCTCGCCGTGGCCGGCTACAGCTACGGCGGCTACATGACCTGCTACCTGACCAGCCGCGACGACCGGTTCGCCGCGGCGGTCGCGGGCGGGGTCGTCAGCGACGTGGTCAGCATGGCCGGCACGTCCGACAGCGGCCACTACCTCGGCGTCTCCGAACTCGGCGCGATCCCGTCGGAGAACCGGGCGCACTACACCGCGCTTTCTCCCTTGTCCCAGGTGGAAAAGGTCCGCACGCCGACCCTGGTGGTGCACGGCGCCGCCGACGACCGGTGCCCGGCCGGGCAGGCCGAGCAGTGGTTCACCGCGCTGCGCGAGCAGGGCGTGCCGACCCGCCTGGTGCTCTACCCCGGCGCGTCCCACCTGTTCATCCTCGACGGGAAGCCGTCGCACCGGCGGGACTTCAACCGCCGGATCGCCGACTGGGTGGAGCAGCACGCGGGGGAGCCGGGCAAGCCGGCGCGGGTGCCGCTCGACGCCGCGCACTGGCGGCGGCGCCTGGCCGCGCTCGCGCGCAAGCACCGCGTGCCGGGTGCCTCCCTGGGCATCCTCCGCGGCGACGACCAGGTGCTCGCGAGCCACGGCGTGCTGAACACCGCCACCGGCGTCGAGGTCACCGACGAGTCGGTGTTCCAGATCGGCTCGATCACCAAGGTGTGGACGGCCACGGTGGCGATGCAGCTGGTCGACGAGGGCCTGCTGAAGCTCGACGCGCCGATCGCCGACGTGCTGCCCGAGCTGCGGCTGGCCGACCCCGACGTCACCAAGCAGGTGACGCTGCGGCACCTGCTCACCCACACGAGCGGCATCGACGGCGACGTCTTCACCGACACCGGCCGCGGCGACGACTGCATCGAGAAGTTCGTCGGCCTGCTGGAGGAGGTCGCGCAGAACCACCCGCTCGGGGCGACGCTGTCCTACTGCAACTCCGGGTTCGTGCTGGTGGGCCGGGTGATCGAGCAGCTCACCGGCCTGACCTGGGACGCGGCGCTGCGCGAGCGGCTGTTCATCCCCCTCGGCCTGACCCGCACGGGCACGCTGCCGGAAGAGGCGCTGCTGCACCGCGCGGCGATGGGCCACGTCGCGGCCGGTGACGGCGAGCCGCGGCCGGCCCCGGCGTGGGGCCTGCCGCGCTCGGCGGGCCCGGCCGGCCTGATCACCGCGCCGGCGGCGGACGTCCTGGCGTTCGCCCGGATGCACCTGGCCGGCGGCCTCGACGTGCTGTCCGGGGCGTCGGCGGCGGCGATGACCGAGTGGCAGGCGGACATGCCCGACAAGCACACCCTCGGCGACTCGTGGGGCCTCGGCTGGATCCGCTTCGACTGGGACGGCCACCGCGTCATCGGCCACGACGGCAACACGATCGGGCAGTCGGCGTTCCTCCGGCTCCTGCCGGAGCACGGGCTGGCCGTCACGCTGCTCACCAACGGCGGCAACACGCGCGACCTCTACGAAGAGCTCTACCGCGAGATCTTCGCCGAGCTGGCGGGGGTGGCGATGCCCCGCCCGATCTCGCCGGCCGCCACCCCGCCGTCCGTGGACTTCGCGGAGTTCCTCGGGGTCTACGAGCGCGCGTCGATGCGGATCGAGGTCTTCGAGGGCGATTCGGGCCTGCGGATGCGGCAGACGATCACCGGCCCGATCGCCGCGCTGGTCCCGGAGCCGACGACGGAACACGACCTGCTCCCGATCGGCGGTCCTCAGTTCGCCTTCCGCGAGCCGGGCGCGCGGTCCTGGATCTCGGCGACGTTCTACACGCTGCCGACGGGGGAGCGGTACCTGCACTGCGGTGTCCGCGCGACCCCGCAGGTCGAGGCCGGGTAGCCCGGTTCTCTCCGGACTCCCGCTTCCGCTCGCAGGCCTGCCCCCGGCCTTCGCCGAGCGGAAGCGGGACCTTCGCTCAGTGCTCCGAAGGAGACACAGTGGACGATGCAGCCGGACCGCGCCGGATCAGCCAGCTGCCCGCGAAGGCGACCAGCCCGATGACTCCGGCGAGGATGAACGCCGCCCGCAGCCCCGAGCCGTCCGGGCTGGCCGCCGTCGTGTCGTGGCTGCCCAGCGTCGCCACGCTGATGAACACCGCGGTGCCGAGCGCGCCCGCGACCTGCTGCAGCGTCGAGAGGATCGCGCTGCCGTGCGAATACAGGTGTTCGGGCAGCGAGCCGAGCGACTCGGTGAACAGCGGCGTCATCATCAGCCCGAGCCCGGCCATCATCAGCACGTGGATCCCGATCACCGCGATCAGCGGCGAATCCGGCCCCAGCACCGCGAACAGCCACAGCGAAGCGGCCATCGCCGCCGCGCCGGGGATGACGAGCGGGCGGCCGCCGACCTTGTCGAACAGCGCGCCGACCGGGCGGCCCAGCAGCCCCAGCACCAGCCCGCCGGGCAGCACGGCCAGCCCGCTGACGAACGTGCTCGTGTGCAGCACCGTCTGCAGGTACAGCGGCAGCATGATCGCCGCGGCGCCGATCAGGCACATGAACAGCAACGCGGTCAGCACCAGCGAGACGACGAAGCTGCGGTGGGTGAACGGCCGCAGGTCCAGCAGGGCGCGGTCCCGGCGCTGCAGCCGCAGCTGCCGCCAGGTGAACACCGCCAGGGAGACGACCCCGACGACGATCGGCACCCAGCTCGGCACCGGCGGCTCGGCCCCGGCCTGCTCCCCGCTCGACGACAAGCCGTACAACACCCCGCCGAACCCGATCGCGGACAGCAGCACCGACGGCAGGTCCAGCGGCACCTGACGGCGTTCCCCGTCGAGCCGCAGCATGAGCGCCCCCGCCACCAGCGCGGCGACCGCCAGCGGCAGCACGATCCAGAACATCCAGCGCCAGCCCAGCGACGACAGCACCGCACCGCCGATGGTCGGCCCGATCGCCGGCGCGACCGCGATGACGATCGTGATCGTGCCCATCGTCGCGCCGCGCCGCTCCGGCGGCACCAGCCGCATCACGGTCGTCATCAGCAGCGGCAGCATCACCGCCGTGCCGCACGCCTGCACCACGCGCCCGGCCATCAGCAGCCCGAACCCGGGCGCGAGCGCGCTCAGCAGCGTGCCCAGGCTGAACGCCGACAGCGAGAACAGGAACACCTGCCGCGGCGAGAACCGCTCCAGCAGGAACCCGGTCGTGGGGATGACGACCGCCATCGTCAGCAGGAACCCGCTGGTCAGCCACTGCACGGTGGTCGTCGGCACGTGCAGGTCGACGGTCAGGTCGCGCAACGCGACGCTCAGGATCGTCTCGTTGAGGATCATCACGAACGCGGAAAGCACGAGAACCCCGATGAGGAGTCCCGAGCGCGCCGGGGGGCGGTTCACGTCGGCGGGCGGGGTGGACACGGTTTCGGTCATCGGGGTGGGACTCTCCTGGTCGGCCGGGACGGTCGTGGCGAGCACGGACGTCCCTCGCAGTGTGCCCGTTTCGGACCTCTCCTGTCAGGCGGTTTTCGGTACACCGGACCCCCCGCACGCCCCCGCGAGGCGTCCGATATGCTTGTCTCAACACGGAGTTCCGCAGCGCGCGATTAGCTCAGCGGGAGAGCGCTTCCCTGACACGGAAGAGGTCACTGGTTCAATCCCAGTATCGCGC
>NZ_PPHF01000160.1 GCF_002904335.1 Amycolatopsis sp. CA-126428
CCTGGACCAAAACCGCCGACGAGATCCTGCCTCACGCCACCCGTCAACGAACCTCAGACGCGCGACACTAGCCGCGCTGCTCACCCTCGTCCGGCCGGGCGGAGTCGTGGTGAACACGATGGCGTGGATGCCCGCGCCGTCCAACGAGGACCGCGGCGTGTGCAGCATCGACCTGCTCGTCCGCAGCGACGCCGGGCAGCTGGCCAAGCTGGTGTCACTGGTCGACTCCGGCCAGCTGCGCATCGACGTCGCCGAGCGGGTACCGCTGGCCAGCTGGGGGCCCTGCACGCCCGCGCCGCCGAGGGCGGCGCACCGCAAGGTCGTCGTGACGGTCCAGCGCGAGGCTGAGCAGGTGGATCGCGGCCTTCGACGCGTTGTAGCTCGGGGTCACTTTCGGCGGGGCGAACGCCAGGCCCGAGGAGACTGTCACGATGGTGGCGTCGAGCCGGGTCTGTAGCGCCGTGACCGTCGGAAGTGCGCTCCGCCCGGATCGGCGGAGCGCACCTCTCCCGGTCAGAAGCCCGAGTTACCCGGTCCCCGGGTGAGGGTGAAGCCACCCGGGTTGGTCAGGCCGCCCGAGGCCGCGCCCGTGACCGACGTGTTCGACACCGAGCCCGACCCCGCCGAGCTGAGGTCGATCCCGTACGTGCCAGCCCCGGTGATCGTCACCTTGTCCAGGCTCAGCTGGGTGACTTTCCGGCCGACGATCGCCGCGCCCGGGTCGAGACGCTCGTCAGTGACCTGCACGGCCTGCCGAGTCGTATCGGTGATCGTCAGGTCCGTGACCACTACCGGCGCGCTGATATCCTTGCTCAGCGCGAAGATCTGCAGGGCGCCGAACGGTTTCTGCCAGTTGGGCTCGTCCCCGCCGGTGCGGGTCAAGGTGTTGCGCCGCACCGCCGTGGTTCCGCTGAAGGCGACCGGATTGAACCGGGTGCTGATCGCGATGCCCGACGACGCCGCGACCGTGTCGCTGATCAGGTTGTCCTCCGCGCGGTTGCTCGTGCCGCCGTAGATGCCGATGCCGTTGGCCAGCATGGGCGACTGCACGGTGTTCGCGGTGAACGCGCTGTTCGTCACGGAGTTGCCCTCGGAGAACATCGCCAGGGCGTCGTCGCCGGTGTTGCGCAGCACCGACTGATCCACGCGGACGTTGTTCGTGACTCCTCCACCGGCGTGGATGTTGACGCCGTCGGCGTAGGTGTCGCGGATGCGCAGGCCCACCACGTACAGACCGTCGGTACCGGAGTCGGCCCAGAGCCCGACTTTCGTGTGCTCGATCCAGAGGTTCTGCAGCAGCGATCCGGCGCCGAAGTTGCCTTCCAGTGCGGCATTCCCGTTCGCGTCGTCGCGGGTGCGGTTGTCGCCGAAGATCGCGAGGTCGGCGATCGTCACGTTCGGTCCGGTGGCGAAGAACCCGCCCTTGAGGCCGGTGCCCTGGAGCACCGACGACCACGGTCCGGCGCCGAAGATCTTCACGTCGGCGACGGTGATCGGCGCGCTGATCCGGAACGTTCCCGCCGGGACGTAGAGCGGCTTGTTCTGCGACCGGGCCGCGGCGATTGCGGAGGTGATCGCGTTCGTGGCGTCGGAGCCGTCGTTCGGCACGGCGCCGTACGAGGTGATCGACAGCGCGCCGTGCGGGGCGGCTGCGGCGGCGGGGGCCTGCTCGGCGTCGACGAGGTCGATGTCGATGGTCGATGTCGCCGTTGAGTCCTTCTGGAGCTTCAGCACGGTCCCGGCCGGGAAGTTCCCGATCGTGGTACGGACCTCGTCGAAGAACCGGTGCGCCAGGCCCTGCGCCGGTGTGTTGGAGAACGGGTAGGTGCCGTAGACCCAGCTGTACTGCGAGGTCAGGGTGAGGTCCTTGATCTTCGTGCCGTTCGCGTAGAGCGCCAGCGGGGCGGTGCTGCCGGTTCCGTCGGCCGAGTCCGGGATCGAGAAGCGCACGACGAGCGCATTGGCCGGCTTCGCGAGGGTGACGGCGACCGACTGGCCGGTGCCGCTCAGCCGCACTGCGCGGCGGCCGCTGGCTTCCGGAGACACCGTGCGGTAGGTGCGATCGGCGGCCGGCGTGGTGGCGCCGCCGGCGAGGGTCCCGGCCTCGGCCTCGTACTCGGTGTACGGGGTGGTCGCGCCTCGGGTCGCGGCCGCCGTCTCGCCGCCGACGGTCACGCTGTCGACGAGCACGTCACCCCCGGTCGCGGACGTGCTCGCGAGGCCGAGGGTGTTCAGCCCCGCGCGCAACGGCACCGACACGGTCGTGGTGCGCCAGCCGGTCCCCGGCGTCAGGGAGACGCTGCCCGCGTCCTGCCCGTTGGCCGAGACCGCGAGCACCCGGTTCGCGCCGCTGCTGTTGGCGAACCGCACGGTGGCCGTGGCGGTACCGGCCGAAGCCATGATGACGGTCCGGATCATCCGCGCGCCGACGTGGTCGAAGCCGGAGACGTAACCCGTGCCGTTGTACCCGGAGGTCGTGGTGGCGGCGGTCGCGCCGGACGACAGGAACGCGCCGTCGGCCTCTCCAGGACCGGCCGGGGTGTTCGTGCTCGCCGAGACGGTCAGGTTGTCGAGGTTGACGTTCCCGCTGTCGGTGGTGTCGTAGAGGTAGGCGACGAAGTGGGCGCCCGCCGAGAGCGTGACCGTCTCGGTCGCGGTGGCCCAGGTGTCCCAGTTCGCCGTCGTGGGCAACGAGATCTGGCGCAGCTTGACCCCGTCGACCAGGAGGGAAAGCGTTTGCGCGACGCCGCTGCCGTTGGCGTAGCGCAGGGCGAGGTTCGTGGCACCCGTGGCGGTCACCGAAAAGGTCGTCTTGGCGGTGCCGCGGTTGCCGTCGGTGTACCCGCCGACGAACCCGCTGCCGGTGTAGCCGGCGTGGTCGGCTGTCACCACCGCGCCGCCCGACAGCGTCGCGGACTCCGCTTCCAGCGCGCCCGATTCCGACGTCGAGCCGGTGGTCACGTCGAGGTAGTCGAGGTTGACGTTGCCGTTGTCGGCCGTGCCGAAGGAGTACGCGATGTGGTGGACGCCGGACGACAGCGTGGCGGTGGTGCTCGCCTGGCCCCAGGTGTCCCAGTTCACCGTGGCGGGCAGGGAAATCTGGCGGGTCGCGCCGTCGATTGCCAGGGACAGCGTCCGGGCCGAGCCGGTGCCGTTGGCGTAGCCGAGGACCAGGGTCGTCGAGCCGCCGGTCGAGCTGACCGTGAAGTCGGTCTTGGCGGCGCCGCGGTTGCCGTCGACGTACCCGCCGACGAACCGGCCGCCGCTCGCGCCGGGGTGGTCGCTCTGGGTCACGGCGCCGCCGGACAGCACGGCCGACTCGGCTTCCAGCCTGGTGGTCGCCGCGGCGGCCGGTGGTGCGGTGGCGAACGACGCGACGACCGCGGTCACCGCGAGAAGCAAGAACGGTTTCTTCATTGAATCGCTCCTGAAAAGGGGACTGGTGGGGTCAGCCTTTGACCGCGCCGCTGAGCGCGTCGCCGCGCAGCACCAGGCGCTGGAACACGAGGAACAGGGCCACCGGGATGACCGTGGCGATGGCCAGCGCGGCGAGGAAGACGTCGAGTTCGACGAAGGTCTGCAACGCCGGCAGCCGGACCGACAGCGGCTGCACCGCCGGGTCGGGCAGGACCAGCATCGGCCAGAGGAAGTCCTTCCAGGACGCGATGACGGCGAACACCGACACCACGCCGAGGATCGGTTTCGACATCGGCAGCACGACCGAGACGAAGGTGCGGACCGGTCCGGCGCCGTCCACCCGGGCCGCCTCGAAGACCTCACGCGGCAGGTTCGCGAAGAACCGTTGCACCAGGATGACGTTGAACGCGTTGGCTCCCGACGGCAGCCACACCGCCCAGAACGTGTTGATCAGCGACATGTCGACCATGCTCAAGTAGAGCGGCACGAGCAGAACAACCGACGGCACGAACAGCGTCGCCAGGACGATCGCGGTGACCACCTTGTGGTAGCGCGGTTTCAGGACGGCGAGGGCGTACCCGGTGGTCGTGGCGACAAGCAGCTGGATCAGCCAGGCGCCGAGCGCCACCCAGATCGTGTTGAGGAAGTACTTGCCGACCTCGACGCGGGTCCACGCCGTGACCAGGTTGGCGAAGTCGATTCCGTGGGGCCACAACGCGAGCGGGTCGCGCAGGGTGTCCTGGGTGGGCGTGACGGCGGCCTTGGCCAGCCACAGCAGCGGGCCGAGACCGGCCGCGAACAACGCGGCCAGCAGCGCGCCCTGCAAGGCTCGGGTGAGCCGGCGCACCCCGGGACGCCGCCATTCCGTGGGAGCGATCAGGCCGCGGTCACTCATGACGTGCTCCAGGACCGGGTCAGCCGCAGGAACACCGCGGAGAACACCGCCAGGCTCCCGGCGAGCAGGACGCTGAGCGCCGTCGCCGCGCCGTAGTCCCCGCCGAGGCTGTCGGCGAAGGCGTAGTTGTAGATGAGCAGCAGGATGGTGGTGGTCGCGTGCGCGGGTCCGCCGCCGGTGAACAGGAACGGTTCGAGGAACACCTGCGTGGTGCCGATGATCTGGAGGATGAACGTCGTCAGCAGCACCCCGCGCAGGTGTGGGAGGGTGACGTGCCAGACCTTGCCGCGGATGCCCGAGCCGTCGAGTTCGGCGGCTTCGTACAGCTCCGGCGGGACGCTGGTGAGCGCGGCGAGGTAGATGATCACGGTGCTGCCGGCCGCGGCCCACGTCGCTTCGATGACGAGTGAGCCCATCGCGGTCGACGCGGACTGCAGCCACGGCACCGGGCCGATGCCGGCCAGGCCGAGGATCTTGTTGAACAGGCCGTCCGGGCCGGCGTCGTAGAACACCTTCCACAGCAGCACGGCCACGACCGGCGGGATCACCACGGGCAGGTAGGCCAGCGCGCTGAACAGGCCGCGCGCTTTCCGGACCTCGCTCATCAGGACGGCCAGCGCGAGCGGGACCGGGTAGCCGATCAGCAGCGCCAGCAGGGCGAACAGGCCGGTGTTGCCGACGCCGGTCCAGAACATCGGGTCGCTCAGCACGGTCCGGTAGTTGTCCAGGCCGACGAACTCCGGGGCGGTGACGAGGTTGGTCTGTTGGAAGCTCATCAGGGCGGACTTGCCGATGGGCAGCCAGGCGAAGAGCCCGAAGACGAACAGCGCCGGCAGGAGGAACAGCACCGGGGCGAGGCCGCCGCGGCGTGCCCACCGCAGCGGCGTCCGCCGGGGCCGGCTTGCGCGCTCGCGGGCCGGCGCGGGCGTCTTGATCCGGGGTGGTGCCGCGGTCGTCACGACCGGTCCAGCAGAGCCTGGGCCTGGGTCTGGGCGTCCGCGAGCAGGGCGTTGACGTCGGCGCCCCGGTCGGTGAGGACCTTCTGGACGACGGTGTCCAGCACGCCGTAGACCTTCTGGGTCGCGCGGGTGGGCTCGGGCAGCAGCTGCTGGTCGAACATCTTGCTCGTGTACGGGGTCATTTGCGGCAGCGGCACGTTGACGTACTGGCCGATCCACCGCAGCCGCTCGTCGTAGGTCGCTTTGTCGAACACCGGCAGCTCGGGCGAGCCGACCGCCTGCTTGGCGTCCGCGTTGGTCTTCGCGTCGCCCTGGGCCGCGGCTTCGTCGGTCAGCTTGCGCAGGTAGTAGAAGTCGATCCACTTCACCGCGGCCGACTGGGTCTTCTTCGACGCCTTGACGTTGACGACGGCCAGGGTGCCGCCGCCGAGCGCGCCGGCGTCCGGGCCGGTGAGCGGCAACGCGGTCACGCCGTAGTCGGCGGGCTTGATCGCGTTCTGGGACAGGAGGTCCTTGTAGTTGCCGCCGCCGGAGACGTACATGCCGATCCGGCCGGCGGCGAAGTCCTGGTTGATGCCGTTCCAGTCGTAGAGGAAGTTCGCGCCCATGCTGTTGTCGTCCCAGCGCATCGCGCGCAGGTTCTGCAGCACCTGCCGCAGCTGCGGGGTGTCGATGGTGGCGGTGGCCTTGTCGCCGTCGAGCTTCTCGGTGCGGCCGCCGAACGCGTAGTCCTGGGTGACGAGGATCCAGCCGCCGGTGTTGTCCTTGGTCATCTGGGCGTAGCCGGCGGCGCCGGTGCGCTCGGCGATCTGCTTAGCGTCGGCGCGCACTTCGTCCCAAGTGGACGGTGGTCGGTCCGGGTCGAGGCCGGCCTGCTTGAACAGTGTGCGGTTGTAGTGCAGGGCCTGGGTGTAGGCCGCGATCGGGATCGCTTGCTGCTTGCCCGACGCGTCCTGGCCCGTCTTCGCGACCTCGGGGTTGAACTTCCCGGCGTAGGGCAGCTGGGTGACGTCGCCGCTGATGTCGGCGATCTGGTGGCGCTCGATCAGGCCGCGCCCGTCGGTGAACGGGACGGTGACGACGTCCGGCAGCGTGCCGCCGGCCAGCTGTGCGGTGAACTTCGTCGGGTCCCACTTGAACTCCTCGACGACCAGGTCGATCCCGGGGTTCGCCTGTTCGAACTGCGCGACGCGGGCGTTGAACGCATCGACCGCGCTCTTGTCCTGGCCGGGCTCGAGGGCGACCTTGACGACGGTCTTCCCGTCGGCGGTGGTGTCCCCGCCGCTGTCGGTGGCGCAGGCCGCGAGCACCGTCAGGCCGAGTGCGGCGGTGAGGACGGTGGCGAAGGTTTTCGAGGACATCGTTGTCCCTCCTTATTTCCGAAGGCGCAGCCAGACGGCGGTGTCGGCGGGCAGCAGCCCGCGGTCGAGCGCGCCGCTGCTCAACAGGACCTCCGCCGGCGGCAGCGGCTGGGGTTCGGCGGTGAAGTTGACCAGGCAGGCGAAGTCGTCGCCACGGTGGAAACCGAGCACGCCCTCCGGTGTGTCCAGCCAGGCGAACTCCTCGCCGGTCAGCGCCGGGGTCGTGCGGCGCAGCTCGAGGGCGGCGCGGTAGAGCGTCAGCATCGACGTCGGCGAGTTCTCTTGGCTCTGCACGGAAAGCGCGGCCCACTCCGGCGGCTGGGGCAGCCAGGCCGTCGCGTGGGGATCGACGCTGAAGCCGTGGGTGGCGCCGGATTCTTTCCACGGCAACGGGACGCGGCAGCCGTCCCGGCCGGGGTCGGTGCCCCCGGTGCGGTGGAAGACCGGGTCCTGGCGGGCTTCGGCCGGCAGATCGTCCACTTCGGGCAGTCCGAGCTCGTCACCCTGGTAGATGTAGAGGGATCCGGGCAGGGCCGCGGACAGCAGTGCCGCGGCGCGCGCCCGGCGGTGGCCGAGCGCGAGGTCCGTCGGGACGTCGAACGTGCGGGCGTGCAGGAACGAGCTGTCCTCGCGGCCGTAGCGGGTGACGGGCCGGGTGACGTCGTGGTTGGAGAGCACCCACGTCGGCGCCGCCCGCACCGGCCGGTGGCTGGCGAGGGTCTCGGTGATCGACTCCCGCAGCTGCCCGGCGTCCCACGGGCGGCGCATGAAGTCGAAGTTGAAGGCGCTGTGCATCTCGTCCGGACGCAGGTAGCGGGCGAACCGGGCCGCGTCGTCCAGCCACACTTCGCCGATCAGCACGCGTTTTTCGGGGTAGGAATCGGCGACGGCGCGCCAGGAGCGGTAGATCTGGTGCACCTCGTCGCGGTCGACGAACGGGTGCGGGCCCCCTTCGTCCAGCTCCGGCAGCGCTGGGTCCTTGACCGGCATGGTCGCGGAGTCGATCCGCACGCCGGCCACGCCGCGGTCGAACCAGAAGCGCAGGACGTCCTCGTGCTCGCGCCGGACCTGCGGGTGGCTCCAGTTGAGGTCGGGCTGCTCCGAGGCGAATAGGTGCAGGTACCACTCCCCTGGCCGGCCGTCGGGTTCGGTGATCCGGGTCCAGGCCGGGCCGCCGAACGTCGAGGTCCAGTCGGTCGGCGGCAGCCCGCCGCCCTCGCCCCGGCCCTCGCGGAACCAGAACCGTTGCCGCTGCGGCGATCCCGGCCCGGCGGCCACCGCTTCGGTGAACCACGCGTGCTGGTCCGAGACGTGGTTCGGGACGACGTCCACAATGGTCCGGATGCCGTGTTCGCGCGCCTCGGCGATGAGCGCTTCGGCCTCGGCGAGCGTGCCGAAGGCGGGGTCGATCGCGCGGTAGTCGGCTACGTCGTAGCCGCCGTCGGCCAGCGGCGAGGCGTACCAGGGCGTGAACCACAGGGCGTCGACGCCGAGGGAGGCCAGGTACGGCAGGCGGGACCGGACGCCTGCGAGGTCGCCGGTGCCGTCGCCGTCGCCGTCGGCGAAGCTGCGCGGGTAAACCTGGTACACGACGGCGGTGCGCCACCAATGGTCCCGGGTGGTTCCCGGCGGCGCGGCCACGGCCGGTGAGCTGAGGGTCGTCAACGGTCCCCCTTTGAAGGGTTTAGCGCTATACCTGATGGCAGGACGGTAATGTGCGCTTGATACGCTGTCAACACTGGAGCCGGGAAGGACGGTGCGCGTGCGGGTCACACTGCGAGAGGTCGCCGAAGAGGCGGGCGTCAGCATGATGACCGTGTCGAACGTGATGAACGGCAAGGCGGCGCGGGTATCGGCCGCCACCCGCGAGCGCGTGCACCGCATCGCGGCGGACATGGGGTACGTGCCCAGCGCGTCGGCGCGCAGCCTCGCCAGCAGCTCGTCGAAGCTGATCGGCCTGCTGGTACCGGCGGCCGACGAGGACAGCCTCATGATCAGCCCGCACCACATGGCGATCGCCGGGCATGTCGAACGCGAGTTACGGAAGTCCGGCTACCACTTGCTGCTGCGCGGCATCGCGCGGCTCGAAGAGGTCACCGAAGCCCTGCACTCGTGGAGCCTCGACGGCGCGATCCTGCTCGGGTTCATCGACGAGCAGATCGACAAGCTGACCAAGGCCACGGCCGGTCCGACGCCGATGGTCGCAATCGACAGCTACTCCCGCAACCGGCTCACCGCCGGACCGCGCTCGGACGACTTCGTCGGCGCTCGGCTCGCTGCCTCGCACCTGCTCTCCTTGGGCCACCGGGACATCGTGTTCGCCGGCCCGGCGTTCGGCCGGGTTGGCGTGGTCCGCGAACGGTTCGACGGGTTCCGCGCGGCGTTCACCGACGCCGGGCTGACCTGGGATTCCGGCCTTGTGGAGATCGTCAACACCACACACGACGAAGGGTTCGCCTGCGGGCAGTCGCTTTTGGAGCGGCATCCGGGCGCGACGGCCGTGTTCGCCACCGCGGACATCCTGGCGGTCGGCATCATGGAGGGCCTGGCCACAGCGGGCGCTGCCATCCCGCGCGACGTCTCCGTCGTCGGCTTCGACGACCTGGAGTTCAGCAAGTACGTCACCCCGAAACTCACCACCGTGGCCCAGGACATCGGCCGCAAGGGAGCCACCGCGGTCGCGATGCTGGTCGACGCGATCGAGCAGCGCACCCAGCCACGCAAGCCGGTCACCCTCGACGTCAGTCTCACTCTACGTGACTCGACGGCCCCACCGAGATGAGGCCATAGCGTCCCGGTCGACCGTTTCGGGCAAGCATCCGAGGCCGACGGTCGCGCCCGAAGGAACCCCTTCGGTTCGCGCCAGACCTCGAGCCCGGCCGGACTTCCGGTGAACCCGACACCACCAAGCCGACGGGTCACGGTTCAAGACCGCGTTTCGACCAGCCGGGGAATGAAAAACGAGAGATCATCGACGTGTCCTTTTCAGACTTTTCATCTCATCACAGGTTCAACAGCTGCTCCGCTGTCCGGTGGGCGATGTCCTCCTTCACCACCTCGGGCAGGTCGGCCTTCTCCAGGAAACCGGCCGCACTTTCGTTGCCGATGAAGGGGTAGTCGACGGAGTACATGATCCGGTCGGCCCCCAGGACGTCGACGCAGTACCGCAGCTGCGCCTGGCTGAACATCCCGCTCGGCGTGACGTACACGTTCTGCCGCAGGTAGTCGCCGATCGACCGCTCCAGCTTGGTCACCCGCTGGGGCAACGCCTCGTCGAGCCGGTCGAGGTAGAATGGCACCAGCTCACCCCAGTGCCCGAGGATGATCTGCAGCTGCGGGTACCGATCGAACACCCCGCCGAGGACCAGCTGCAGGAAGTGCACCGCGGTCTCCTGGTGCCAGCCCCAAGCCGCGGTCTGAAACCGCGCGGTGACCAGCGGATCAAGCCCTTCGTAGTTCGATGCACTCGTCGCCTGGGGCGGCACCCCCGGATGGAGGTAGATCGGCACCCGCAGCGCGGCGGCCGCGCGCAGGATCGGATCGAACCGAGGCGCGGAAAGGAACTCGTCCTCGGTCCGGCCCATGATCATCGTGCCGACAAAACCGAACTCGCCGACGCAGCGTTCGAGCTCGAGGGCCGCAACGTCCGGCACCGACGTCGGCAACGCCGCGAAGGCGGCGAAGCGATCGGGGTGCCGGCGCACGGCGTCGGCGAGCGTGTCGTTCGTCGCGCGTACGAGGTCGACGGCGACGTCAGACGGAAGCTGCTGGGTGGAGAGGCTCGAGAGGACCTGCATCGTGATGCCGTGGCGGTCCATGTCCGCGATGCGGCCTTCGTCGAGATCGCGCAGTACCTCGACGCTCGGCGAGTAGGGCAGTCCACTGTCCGCGGCGAAGCTCGCGGCGAAGTGCGGGCTCAGCGCCTGCGCCGCGGGGGCGCTCGCCCGCGCGACGGCGACGTCGAGGTAGTGCTCCTCGAGGGTCACGATCTTCACCGCAGATCCTTCCGGTCAGGTCGCCCGAGCGCCGCGCCGACGATGACAAAAGCCAGCATCTCCGTAGTTCATTATAAGTGAAGTCACTGCTTCATAGTGAAGCCCTTGCGCCTCGCCTTCGGCGCGGGCGCGGACATCGCCACCACGACGGTAGGCCAAAGACGACATCGCTTGCGCCGCGACCAGCGACACCCACTTGCTGTCAGTCAGCATGGGTCGGCGCCCTCGGCCGATGCCGGACACCTGGCAGCCTGCCGCGTGGATGCACGTCGCCTCGTCAAGTGCGGAAACAAAGATCACTTGCATCAACACTCACGGCTCTGAACAGCTGGTCAGACGCGGATATGGGGCTGGCCGTAGCCCGTGGCCGAGACAGCGTTCCATGGTGGCGCAGGCACGGGTCAGCCGCCGGGCCGACACCAGCAGTTTCTCAGGCTTTCTTCCACTTGATCTCCAGGCCACGCCCTTGGGCGCGCCCCGCCTCGGCGGCCGGCCTGCGCGTCGACGGGTCCAGCGCGTTCACGCCGATTGCCTGGCGTGACGCCTCGTCTGGCTCGACCACCGCAACCGCGGCGCCACACACGCGCAATTCCTCAACGGTTCCGGCCAACGGCTTCTCGCTCGGCAACAGTGATAGCTGCCCCATCGGCACGACCACCAGGACTCGTGACGCTCCGGCAGCGTAGTCGGCATTCGCGTGGGAACGCACACTCCCATCGAGGTACCGGCGTTCTCCGATAGTCACCGGCGGCCACACACCGGGGACTGCGCAACTCGCCGCGACAGCGTCGACCAGGCTCACGCCTGACGTATGTTCGAATACGCGCGGCTCACCGCTCTCGGCATCGACCGCGACAATCTTCAACGTGCGGGCCGGCCACTCATGAGACGGCAGGCGCGACTCGATCACGGCACGTCGCTCAGATTCCGGCACGGTGTCGGCCTCCAGCGCAAGCCGGCCCACAGCACGCCTGATCTCCAATGCGGACGCGGCAGTCTGCACGATGGCCGCAACTCCAGAACCCAGGCCGGCCAGGTCTACCTCGGCCATGATCTCGACGGCTTGCAACCCGGGTTCGACCTGCCGGGCGTACAACTCCTCCAAGCCCAATCCACTCCCCAGCTGCGCCGCAACGGTCGAGCCCGCCGAGGTGCCGACGATCAGTTCAGCCCCGCTCACGTCCTGACCTGCATCAGCCAGCCCCGCCAGCAGCCCGGTCGTCCAGGCCACTCCCGCGACGCCTCCGCCTCCGAGAACCAGTGCTTCAGTCATGTCCTGTCCTGTGGCTAGTCGAAGAAGTTCTATGCACTTCCGGATGCCTGTGCTCACGCATGAGCGGAGCCTCGCACCAGCCGTGGCGATCGCGGCTCAGGACGGCGAGACACTTCGTGGGCGTCTCGCCGTCCGGTTGCACCATTCGACCCGCGCGACGATCTCACATCAGACTGACGCAGGCGGGATCACGCCATGCTCCACGTCGAGAGCGAATCGACGTCATTCCCTATTGTTGCAGACCAGGCCGCGCGGGATACGCATTGATGGCGCGGGTCGCGGTGACTTGGCCGGCAGCGTTGGTCGCAACGGCAGTGGCCGTCTGCGGGGCCTTTCCGGTGGTGACCCAAGAGTCGAGCAGATCGGCAAAACTGGCGCTGACGAGCTGAGGCCCGGTGCCGCCTTCGCAGTGGTACTCGCCCGGGATCATGAAAAGTCGCACCGAGCTCTGCGCAGAGGCCGTTCCGCCATCGTTGGCCACGATTGCCTTGTAGAACTGCACAGTCGCAGCCGGCGGCATGGCCTGGTCGGCCCACCCACTCCACATGATCAGCTTACCGCCGTCGTTGCGGAACGCTCGGAGGTCCGGACTCGCGTCGTAAATGGAAGCCAGATTGTTGAGCCGAGCGGGATCGGTGTCGAAATTGAAGTCACTTTCCTGGAAGGCAGGACCGGGATCGCTTGGGAACGCCATGTAGCGGTCAAACTGAATGCCGATCCCGCCCTCGAGCGACAGCCCACCATTGTCATTTATTCGGGAAGTCCAGGCCAGCTCCGAGCCGGGTTCATTGCTTCCGTACGCAGTGATTGCTTGACCGCGCGAGTTGCGAATCGGCCCGTAGAACAGCCGCGCCACCGCGACCTGGGCCGAACTGAGACAGTCGGCGCCATGGAGATTCGTCTCGTGACACTGAGCGGCCACGGGATCGAAGTGGCAACCTTCAGGGTCGGCGATAGTGCCGTCGACTCCACCACATGCCTGCAGCGCCGCCTTGTGCAGGATGGGAAGTTTGTCCGTCGTGAGGATCACACGGCCGGCACGGTCCCGGTTGACGACATCGGTGTAGAGGCTGCCGTAACCGATGATCGTCGACCAGTACGGGAATGCCGGTCCAGCGATGATGCCGTTGAAGTCCGCGGGGTAGCGCTCCGCCTCGACCAGCCCCTGACGTCCCCCCTCCGAACAACCACTGAAGTACGACTCACGCGGTTCGACACCGTAGAAAGCAGTTAGAATCGCCTTGGCCGCCACCGTGGTCACATGAGTCGCCCGGTAGGCGAAATCGATTTCAGCTTGAGGATTTCCGTAAGCGAATCCTCCGTTCAAGCCAGGATCCACATGACCAAGGCTGTTCGCAACCGTTGCATATCCCTTCCCCAGGAATGGTGCGCATTCGTTGAGGTAGTAAGCACCCCCGAGACCATGACTGCCGTTTGCTTCCAACTTTCCGTTCCAGCCGGCAACCGGAAGCTGGACAACGAAGGTGTCGGACGGTGTGACATATCCGTCGACGGTGCACTGAGTCGCCGCTTGAGCCCCAGAGCCGGTCGTCGTGATCTTTGCCGACGTGATAAACGTTGTCGCGCCTTGCAGATTCTCGAAATTATCCCCACCATTCGCGCCAAGCGCCGCGCATTTTTCGGCCACGCTGCCCGCGTTCAATGCCCAAGGGGCGCCGCTTTCGGCTCCTGCGGGCGCTTCTACCGCACCGAAGGTCAGCCCAAGTGCCGCCGTCGCCGCGATGCCCGAGATGATGGAAATCCTGGCCCGACCGAGACGTTTCGACAGGTAAGGCTCAACACGAACTCGCACTTCTTTTCCTTCCTATCAATAACCAGAGATGTTGGCGGAATATCAATGACGTCACCGGCTGCGAGCCGGAGCCGTCCGCTTGGCACATTCGAGACTCCGCCGGCTGCCGCGCCCTCCAAGGCCATCCTTCGGCGGCGAGGGCGGCTGCAGTCTTGCGGGATGGAGACGACCTAGAAGCCGACCACCCGTTGTCCAATCTGGCCGAAGTCGTCGACGTGACGAATGAACTCGTCATCGACCTGCATAAGAGTGGCGGCACCCTGCTCGTGGTGGTGGTCGGTCTCAAAGGGCATGAACGCGCCGCCGACGATGATGTAGTCGCTCAGCCTCATGCCAGTGCTCTCGAGGAGGGAGCGCTTTGCCTCCCTCAGATCGGTGCAGCCGATGACCCACGTGACCGAGCCGGCAACGGCCGGGCCGGCTGCCGCTGAACGAGGACCGTCCGATCCGCCGTCGTCGGCACGCTCGGCACGCCGAGCGTGCCGATAGGCGAGCCGCCACCGATGCGACCGGGACTTCACTCACCGGCTCCGTCGCCTCCAGGCCCGCATCGGAGGGGCACGAGCGGGGCGAAGTGGCTAAGCCCGGGGCTCGACCGCGGCGGCGCGACAGCCCCGGCGACCTCGTG
>NZ_PPHF01000161.1 GCF_002904335.1 Amycolatopsis sp. CA-126428
CCGAGCGGCAGCCAGGCGCCAGACCGGCTCGGCCGCGCGCAGACCGGCCCAGCCGGGCGCCAGCCGAGCGGCCCAGCCGGGCAGCAGGCCAGCCTGGCCGGACTCGCCGCCGTACCCCGGGCCCTCGCTCAAGCCGCGCCGCGGTAGGTGCCGATCGTCCAGGCGTTGCCCTCCGGGTCGCGCAGGCTGAACGTGTGCGAGCCGTACTCGGTGTCCGTCAGCTCGGCCGTGATCTCCGCACCCGCGGCCTGCACCCGCGCGTACACCTCGTCGACCTTGTCCGACACCACGTACACCGCGGACGCACCCGGCTTCATCGCGTCGTGGACGCCATCCGGCGGGCGGACGCTGCCCAGCATCACCGCGCCGCCCTCGGGCCAGCGCAGCTCGGCGTGCGCGATCAGCCGGTCCCCCTCGGGCACCACCAGCGCTTCGGTGAAGCCGAGGACGTCGACGAGGAAGCGGACCGCGGCCGGGGCGTCGTCGTAGCGGAGGGCGGGCCAGACGTTCGGTTCAGGAATCATGCCGTCAGCTTCGCGCCACCTCCGCCTCCTGGTCTTGGAGGAACGGGAGCTCCTCGGCGATCCACGTCCCCGGCGTGCACCCCGCCAGCGCGCGCCATTCGTTCGTCAGGTGCGCCTGGTCGTAGAACCCGCACTCCGCCGCCAGCGCCGCCAGGTCCGCGCGCCCACTCCGCAGCAGGCGCCCGGCCCGCTCGAACCGCAGCACCCGCGCCGCCTGCTTCGGCGCGAGCCCCAGCTCCGCGCGGAAGCGCTCGCCCAAGTGACGGCGGCTCCAGCCGACCTCGTCCGCGAGATCCGCGACGCGCACCCGCCCGTCCGCACCCCGCAGCCGGCGCCACGCCTCCCCCAGCTCGGGCGGCGGCACCACCGGCTCGACGGCCCGGGCCGCCAGCACCTCGTCGAGCAGCGCGAACCGCTCGCGCCAAGACAGCTCCCTCAGCCTTTCGGGCAACCAGCCGAGACCGAACTCCGCCAGGTCGGCCACCTCGCCGCTCAGCTCGGCCGCCGTCACCCCGAACAGCGTCCGCACGCCCAGCGGGTCGAGCTCCAGCTGCACCCCCTCCTGCACGCGGTCCTGCCTGATCAGCACCGCGCTGGTGTGCAGCCCGCCGACCAGCGCCTGCAGGCTCTGCCCGGCCATCCGCACCGGCCCGGCGAGGCTGATGACGAGCGTCACATGCCGGGACGGCAGGCCGCGGTGGACGGCCAGCGTGACGTCGTCCTGCGCGTACCCCACATAGCGCGTGACCAGGGGCCGCACCACCGGGTGCGGCTCGTGGAGGGCCCAGGTCACGCTCACGAATACGAGCCTAATCGTCACCACCGACAGTTCCGCGTCTGCTAACACGGACAGTGCGTCCCCACCGCGGAAGGAAACACCCCGATGACGATCCAAGAGCAGGCGCAGCAGCTGGAGCTGCTCGCCGACCAGGTGCCGACCGGCATCGCGCTCGCCACGAAGAGCGACCTCGAAGACCTCCAGGCCCACGTGCTCGGCCTGCTCGGGGAGACGTCCTCCGCGACCGCGATCCAGGGCGCCATCCAGCTCGCTTCCCAGCAGATCGACGAGGTCGCGGCCGCGCTCGAGAACGTCCGCCTGCAGATCCGCGACGCCGCCCAGCACCACCTCCAGGGCTGAGGCCCCGGACCGGGGCAGTGTCCGTGCGGTGTCAGGCCGGTGTCAGGCGCGCCGCGCACAGTCACCGCATGACCGAGAACAGCACTGCCCCGATCACCGCGGACTGGACCGGCCTGGTGCCGGTGGACGACACGGCACTGGCCGTCACCGACACCGGCGGGCCCGGCCTCCCCGTGGTCTACCTCAACGGCCAGTTCGCCACCCAGGGCTACTGGCGCCGCGTCCTCGCCGAACTCGGCCCGGAGTTCCGGCACATCACCTACGACGAGCGGGCCCGCGGCAAGTCGCGGCGCTCGGCCGACTATTCGTTCGAAGCCGCTGTTCGCGACGTCGACGCCGTCCTCGCCGCCCGGGGCGTGGAGCGGGCGCTGGTGGTCGGCTGGTCCTACGGCGCGGTCGTCGCGGCGCACTGGGCCGAGCGCAACCCGGAGCGGGCCATCGGCGCGGTCCTGGTCGACGGCGCCTTCCCGCACGACTGGCTCGACGACGCCATGGAGCAGCGGATCCGCAAGCTGTTCAAGCGGATGAGCTGGTTCCTGCCGCTGCTGCGCCCGACCGGGCTGGCCCCGCGGATGACCGCGGCCCAGCAGGCCGAGAGCAACATCGAACTCGGCAAGCTGTCCCGCGAGCGCGAGCTGGGTCCGGTGCTGGACGGCCTCACCGTCCCGGTGCGGTACGTGGTCGCCTCGGGCACGTCGCTGGGCAGCAAGGGCGACGAGCAGGAGCGGATCCGCGCCGCCCTCGACGCGGTGACCGCCCGGAAAGCGAACATCACCAGCGAGAAGGTCGCGAGCAACCACGGCGCCATCCTGCGCAAGGACTTCCGCGCCGTCGCCGACGCGGTCCGCGGTCTCGCGGCCCGGTCGTCCGCGCCGAGGTAGCGGAAGGGCAGCGAGCCGGCGAAGGCCGTCCCGCCGGATCCGTCGTGCTCGCGAGTCGTACGTGAAGCCCGCTTCGCGCAGCGCGCGCAGAACCCCGCGCGCTCCGCCTGACGCCTCGATGCCCGCGACGTCGAAGCCGACGGCCGACGCCTCGAGAGCGCCGTCCGGAAGAAGCTCAGCCGGCGGTGACCACCGGCGCGCCCTCGCCGAGGGACTCGCCCGCCTCTTCGGCGATGCGCATGGCCTCTTCGATGAGCGTCTCGACGATCGCGTGCTCGGGCACGGTCTTGATGACCTCGCCCTTGACGAAGATCTGGCCCTTGCCGTTGCCCGACGCGACGCCCAGGTCGGCCTCGCGGGCCTCGCCCGGGCCGTTCACGACGCAGCCCATGACGGCCACGCGCAACGGGATCTCCATGCCCTCGAGACCGGCCGTGACCTGCTCGGCGAGCGTGTAGACGTCGACCTGCGCCCGGCCGCACGACGGGCACGACACGATCTCCAGCTTGCGCTGCTTGAGGTTCAGCGACTGCAGGATCTGGATCCCGACCTTGACCTCTTCGACCGGCGGCGCGGACAGCGACACGCGGATCGTGTCGCCGATGCCCTGGCGCAGCAGCGCGCCGAACGCCACGGCCGACTTGATCGTGCCCTGGAACGCCGGGCCCGCCTCGGTGACGCCCAGGTGCAGCGGGTAGTCGCACTGCTCGGCGAGGATCTCGTAGGCGCGCACCATGACCACCGGGTCGTTGTGCTTCACCGAGATCTTGATGTCGTGGAAGTCGTGCTCGGCGAACAGCGACGCCTCCCACAGCGCCGACTCGGCCAGCGCCTCCGGCGTCGCCTTGCCGTACTTGTCCATGATCCGCTTGTCCAGCGAACCCGCGTTGACGCCGATCCGGATCGGCGTGCCGTGGTCCTTCGCGGCCTGCGCGATCTCCTTGACCTGGTCGTCGAACTTCCGGATGTTGCCCGGGTTGACGCGCACCGCCGCGCAGCCGGCCTCGATCGCGGCGAAGACGTACTTCGGCTGGAAGTGGATGTCGGCGATCACCGGGATCTGCGACTTCCTCGCGATCGCCGGCAGCGCCTCGGCGTCGTCGGCCGACGGGCACGCGACGCGGACGATGTCGCAGCCCGCGGCGGTCAGCTCGGCGATCTGCTGCAGGGTCGCGTTGACGTCGGAGGTGAGCGTCGTCGTCATCGACTGGACGGAGATCGGGTGGTCGCTGCCGACGCCGACCGGACCCACCTGGAGCTGGCGGGTCTTGCGACGCTCGGACAGGACGGGCGGGGGCAGGGCGGGCATACCGAGTGCGACGGTCACGGTTTCCAGCGTACCTACCCCTACTGGGCCACCTTCACCATGTCAACCGTCACGGTGAGCAGCATTACGCCGGGGGTGAGCGGTCCCGGGCGGACCGCACCCCCTCCGTGGGACTTACGGGCCGATCCGGATCGGGTTGACGATGTCGGCCGTCACCGTGAGTAGCGTCACGGCGCCGCCGATGAGCACCAGCGCCATCGTGATTCCCGACAGCTTCGTGTAGTCGACCGGACCCCCGGCCACCTTGCCCCGCCGCGCCCGGATCCAGTCGCGGACGCGCTCGTACCAGACCACCGCGATGTGCCCGCCGTCCAGCGGCAGCAGCGGCAGCAGGTTGAACACGCCGATGAAGAAGTTCAGGCTGGCCAGCAGGAAGAAGAACAGCACCCAGAGGCCCTGCTCGACCGCCTGGCCGCCGATCCGGCTCGCACCGACGACGCTGACCGGGGTGTTCGCGTCGCGTACGCCGCCGAAGATCGCGTCGACCACGGCGGGGATGCGCTGCGGGAACTGGACGAGCCGCTGGGCTGTCTCGGCGAACATCGTGCCGGTGAAGCTGAACGTGGCGCCGACCGCGGCGACCGGGCCGTACTGCGTGGTCAGCTCCGGCTGCCGGGGCGAGGCGCCGATCATGCCGACTTC
This sequence comes from Amycolatopsis sp. CA-126428, assembly GCF_002904335.1. Taxonomy (GTDB): domain Bacteria; phylum Actinomycetota; class Actinomycetes; order Mycobacteriales; family Pseudonocardiaceae; genus Amycolatopsis. Next base: position 4,513 of record NZ_PPHF01000161.1, read on the forward strand.
CTTGACGGTGGCGCCGTTCCAGCGCTGCACCTTCGGCACGTCGACGACGAGCCACAGGGCCTGACCGTCCCGCTGCACCTGGAACACCGTCCGGCCGCTGGTGGCCTGCACGGCGGCGAGCATCTCGTCCCAGGTCGCGACCGGCTTCCCGCCGACCGCGGTCACCTTGTCGCCGGGCCGCAGCCCGGCCGTCGCCGCCGGGGTCGGCGCGTCCGCCGGGCAGCCGGAGTTCTTGGCCTTGGACTGGGCCTCGGCCTGCTCCTTCGTCGTGGCCGACTGGGCGCAGGAGGTCGAGGCCAGCACCGGCTCGGTCGGGGCGGGCGCCAGCTTCGGCAGCCCCATGGTCACGGCCATCAGGTAGAGGACCAGGAAGCCCAGGATGAAGTGGGTGATCGACCCGGCCGACATCACGACGGTGCGCTTCCAGGTCTTGAACCGCCACATCGCGCGCGGCGCCTCGTCCGGGGTCACCTCGTCGAGCGCCGTCATGCCGGCGATGTCGCAGAACCCGCCGAGCGGGATCCACTTCAGGCCGTACTCGGTCTCGCCGCGGCGCCAGGAGAACACCGTGGGCCCGAAGCCCACGAAGTACCGGCGGACCTTCATGCCGAAGGCCTTCGCGGTGACCATGTGGCCGGCCTCGTGCAGTGCGACTGAGACGCAGATCCCCAGCGCGAAGAGCACCACACCGATGATGTAGGCGAGCACCCGCTACTTCCCCTCGATGATCGAACCGGCCCGCGCACGAGCCCACCGCTCGGCCGCGAGAACGTCCTCGACGTCGCGTGGTTCGCGACGCCATTCGTCGGCGGCTCCCACCACCTCGGAAACAGTGTCCACTATCGACGTGAAGCTGGTGTTCTGCGCCAGGAAAGCGGACACCAGCTCCTCGTTCGCGGCGTTGTAGACCGCGGGCAGGCAGCCGCCCTCGGTGCCGCAGTGCCGGGCCAGCTCGACGGCCGGGAAGGCCTCGTCGTCCAGTGGCTCGAACGTCCAGGTCGCGGCCTGGTCCCAGGTGCACGCGGGGGCGGCCCCGGGGACCCGGTCGGGCCAGTGCAGGGCGAGCGCGATGGGCAGCCGCATGTCGGGCGGGCTGGCCTGGGCGATCGTCGAGCCGTCGGCGAAGGTCACCATCGAGTGCACGATCGACTGCGGGTGCACGGTGACGTCGATCTTCGCGGGTTCGATGTCGAACAGCAGCGCCGCCTCGATCAGCTCCAGGCCCTTGTTGACCAGGGTGGCGGAGTTGATCGTGATGAGCGGGCCCATGGACCAGGTCGGGTGCGCCATCGCCTGCTCGACGGTGACACCGGCCAGCTCCGCGCGCTTGCGGCCGCGGAACGGGCCGCCGGACGCGGTGAGGACCAGCCGGGCGACCTCGCTCCGGTGCCCGGCGCGCAGGGCCTGGGCGATGGCGGAGTGCTCGGAGTCCACGGGCACGAGCTGCCCGGGCTTGGCGGCGGCGAGCACCAGCGGCCCGCCGGCGATGAGGGACTCCTTGTTGGCCAGGGCCAGGGTGGCGCCGGTGGCGAGCGCCCGCAGCGTCGGCTCGAGGCCGCGGGAGCCCGGGAGCGCGTTGAGGACGGTGTCGACCTTGACGGCGTCGATCAGCTCGGTGACGGCGTCCGAGCCCGCGAAGAGCCGCGGGAGCTTGAACTCGCCCTGGGCGTACCCGCGCTTCTGCGCTTCGGCGTACAGCGCGAGCTGGACGTCTTCGGCGGCCGTGGCCCTGGTCACGGCGACGGCCTCGACGCCGTGCGCGATCGCCTGCGCGGCGAGCGCGGCCGGATCGGCCCCGCCCGCGGCGATCCCGGCCACCCGGAACAGGTGCGGGTTGCGCGCGGCGACGTCGAGGGCCTGCACGCCGATGGACCCGGTCGAGCCGAGCACGAGAACGCTTCGCGAGGTAGTCATCGCCGGTCATTGTCGCGCGGGGCGTCTCCGCGGCGCACCCGGAGGTGTGGGATCATCGGCGGGTCCGAGGTTCACGGGGTTTGAGGAGTTCATCGTGGCAGGCAAGGCGGTCGAGAAGAGGCGGCCCGAGGTCGACCCGCGCGACGAGCCGTCCGCGGCCTGGGGCTGGCACGGCTCGTTCCCGAAGGCCACCCGCATCGCCGGCTGGGTCAGCGCGATCATCCTGCTCGTGATGATCAAGGGCAACCACGAGAACAACACCGAGAACGTGTGGCTGGTCGGGCTGGCGCTGTTCCTCGTGCTGCTGCTGGTGCTGGACATCCGCAAGCAGCGCACGGCCTGGCGCAAGTAGTTCGTCATTCGCTAACGTCCCCGGCATGAAGCTGCGCTGGGGACTGGCCGTGTTCGCTGTTCTGGGTGCCCTGGTGGTGCCCGCCGCGCCGGCATCGGCTTCGGTGCCGTTGGTCCGCTGCACGTTCACGCCGACCCCGGACAACCCGGCGGCGCGTCCCGTGGTGCGTCCGTTGCCGGTGGCGCCGACCCGCGGGACCGTGGACGTGACGTTCCGGTTCAACTACGGGCCGGTGACGGTGCGGTTGGACCGCGCGGGAGCTGCTCCGTGCGCGGTGCACAACCTGGTTTCGCTGGTTTTGCAGCGGTTCTACGACCGCTCCCAGTGCTGGCGGCTTTCGAATTCTTCTCGTCTCGGCGTGCTCCAGTGCGGAGACATCTACGAGGTCGAAAAGGGCGGGCCGGGGTACAAGTTCCCGGACGAGGTTTCCGGCGCCGAGACGTACCCGCGCGGGACGATCGCGATGGGGAACCAGGGGCCCGGGACGAACGGGTCGGAGTTCTTCATCGTGCACTCGTTCGCGAACATCCCGGCGAACTATTCGGTCATGGGGCAGGTGATCCGCGGGATGTCGGCGATCGACCGGATGGTCGCCGACGGGATCATCCCGACGGATCCGAACGGGCCGCTGGACGGGGCTCCGGCGCACCCGGTGAAGATCCAGCGGGCCACGGTCGGCTGGTAGGCCCACCGACGGAAAAGCCGGGTGCCATCCGGCACCCGGCTTCCCCGCTTCACCTTCAGCGTTCGGTCGACGGCGACACCAGTTCGCTCGGCCCGCCACTCGACTCCCCGGCCACGGCGGCCAGCTCCTCCCCCACCGACTCGCGGTCCGCCGGGCGCGCGTCCTTCGTCAGCAACGACGCCACCGCACCGATCAGGCACACCACGATCGCGAAGCCGAACGCCACCGCCAGACCCGACTGGAACGGGCCGGAGATCAGGTTCGGGAAGAAGCTCCGCCCCGTCAGGAACGACGCCTGGTCCGGCGGCAGCGACGACAGCTGGCCGCCCAGGAGCTGCTGGATCGGGTTGTAACCCAGGAACGCCGCGAACAGCACCGCCACCGCCGGGAGGTTCGCCACCTGGGACGCCGCCGCGTCCGGGACGCCGTGGGCGACCAGACCGTCGTGCATCGTCGACGGAAGGCTGCTCGACAGGCCCGAGATGATCAAGCTGAAGAAGAAGCCGATCGACAGGACCATCGCCGCGTTCTGGAAGGTCGTCATCATGCCCGCGCCGGAGCCGCGCGCGTCGGCCGGCAGGCTGTTCATCACCTCGGCCCGGTTGGGCGAGGAGAACATGCCCATGCCGATGCCGTTGATCAGCAGGATCGCCGCGAACGCCCAGTAGTCGAAGTTCACCGGCAGGATGATCAGCAGCAGGAACGTGATCGCCGTGATCAGCAGCCCGGTGGAGGCGAGCAGGCGGCTGCCGATCCGGTCGGCGAGGATGCCCGACGTCGGCGCGGCCAGCAGGAAGCCGACCGTCATCGGGAGCATGTAGATGCCCGCCCACAACGGCGTCTGCTCGAACGTGTAGCCGTGCTGGGGCAGCCAGATGCCCTGCAGCCAGATGATCAGGATGAACTGCAGCCCGCCGCGGCCGAGGGAGGCCGTCAGGTTCGCGACGTTGCCCCAGGTGAACGAGCGGATCCGGAACAGCGACAGGCGGAACAGCGGGTTGTCCACCTTCGACTCGATGATCACGAACGCCACCAGCACCGCGAGCCCGCCGATCAGGCAGCTGAGCACGAACGGGCTGCCCCAGCCGGTCGGCGACGAGCCGTAGGGCTGGATGCCGTAGGTGATGCCGATCAGCACCGCGATCAGGCCGACGGCGAAGGTGATGTTGCCCCACCAGTCCATCCGCGCGTGCTTGCGGACGCCGGTGTCGTGCAGCTTGAGGTACGCCCAGACCGTGCCGATCACGCCGAACGGGACCGACACCAGGAAGATCAGGTTCCAGTCGACCGGGGCCAGCACGCCGCCGACGACCAGGCCGAGGAACGAGCCGGCGATGGCCGCGACGCCGTTCATGCCGAGCGCGAGCCCGCGCTGGTTGGCTGGGAAGGCGTCGGTGAGGATCGCCGAGGAGTTCGCCATCAGGAAGGCACCGCCGACGCCCTGCACGATCCGCCAGCCGATCAGCCACAGCGCGGCCGCGTCACCGTCGAACCAGGTGACGGCCAGCATGATGGAGGAAACGGTGAAGACGGCGAAGCCGAGGTTGTACATCCTCGCGCGGCCGTACATGTCGCCGAGCCGGCCGAAGCTCACCACCAGCACCGCGGTGACCACGAGGAAGCCCATGATCATCCACAGCAGGTAGCTCGTGTTGGCCGGCTCCAGGGGGTTGATGCCGATGCCCTTGAAGATGTCGGGCAGCGCGATCAGCACGATCGAGGAGTTGATCGTGGCGATCAGCATGCCCAGCGTCGTGTTGGACAGCGCGATCCACTTGTACCGCGGCCCCAGTTCCGCGATCGAATACGTCCGGCGTTCCGCCACTGTGCAACCCTTCTGCTCGCAAAGTCCCTTAGCTAGGCTAAGCAACTTGCTTGCGTATGGCAACCAACGACGCGGATTGCCCAGGAGAGCATGATCACAGGGGGTTGACTGTCCTTTGAGGACTCTTTACGGCGGGGGTTGTGCACAACTCGAGTGTTTGGGGTCGGGGTGTGGACAACTCGGGTTGCGGGGGCGGGAACTGTCGGTGCCTCCCGGTAACGTTGAAACCGGGGGTCCCCCTCACGGCGAGGGCTTGATCAGCTGCCCGAGCACGGCCACACCTTCGGCGATCTCCAGTGCCGCGTGGAGGGGTGGCTAGCTCGGCTCGGTCCGGTCCCGATGGGTTAGTGCAGCGGGGTAGTCGGCTCGGCACGATCCGGTCCCGATGGGCCAGCGCCGGAGAGCGGGCACACTCCGGCACCACCGGTTCAGGCGAAGGTGCCGCGCTCGGTATCGCCGTCCACCGCTGATGGGCTGTGCACAACTCGAGCGTGGCGGGTCGGGCTGTGGACAACTTCCGTCGCGGGGCCGGGAACTGTCGGTGCTCGCCGGTAACGTTGAAACCGGGGGTCCCCCTCACGGCGAGGGCCTGACCAGCCGCCCGAGAACCCCCACCCCCTCGGCGATCTCCGTCGCCGTCCGGGCCGCGTACCCGAGCACCAGCCCCGGCCGTCCCGGGCGTTGCCGGTGCCAGGACAGCGGCTGCACCTTCACCCCCTCGGCCAGCGCGGCCGCCGCCACCGCGACGTCGTCCAGCTCGGCGTCGAACGTCACCGTCAGGTGCAAACCGGCGGCTGCGCCGTGGACCCGCGCGCCCGGCAAATCGGCGGCGACCGCGCGGATCATCGCGTCGCGGCGGCGGCGGTGCCGGGCGCGGACCACCCTCAGCTGACGCTCCAGCTCGCCGGTCTCGATCAAGCGCGCCAGGACCAGCTGGGCCAGTACCGGGTTGCCCAGGTCCGCGAACCGCTTCGCCGCCACGAGGTCGTCGCGGAAGCGCGGCGGCGCCAGCAGCCAGCCGACGCGCAGCGCCGGTGCCAGCAGCTTCGAAACGCTTCCCGTGTAACAGACCTCCGGCACCATCGACCGGACCGCCGGCACCGGCGCGCGGTCGTAGCGGTGCTCCGCGTCGTAGTCGTCCTCGACGACGATGCCGCCCTCGGCCACCCAGCGCATCAGCTCGCGGCGGCGCTCGCCGCCCAGCACCACGCCCATCGGGAACTGGTGGGCCGGCGTCAGCAGCACCGCCGGAGCCGTCAACGAGGAAACCCGCAGCCCGTCGTCGTCCACCGGGACCGGCGGCGTCGCCAAACCGCAGTGGTGCAGGTGCTGGCGCGCGCCCAGCGAACTCGGGTCCTCCACCGCGATCTCGGTCACGCCGTGCTGCCGTAGCACGTCGCCCACCAGCGTCAACGCCTGCGCGACCCCGGCCACCATGATGATCTCGCCCGGATCCACGCGGATCCCGCGGTTGCGCGCCAGCCAGCGCGACACCGCCAGCCGCATCGAAGGCGCGCCGCGCGGGTCGCCGTAACCGAAGTGGGACGGCTCCAGCTCGTCCAGCACCGCCCGCTCGGCCCGCAGCCACGCCGCGCGCGGGAACGCCGTCAGGTCCGGGACGCCGGGCGTGAGGTCGATCCGGGCCGGCGCCGCGCGGACCGCGTCGAAGACCTCCAGCCCCGGCGAAGCCGTGATGACCTCGGGAAAAAGCCGGTCCGGCGACGGGGACGGCGGCAGCACGGGCGCGGCGACGACGACCGTGCCCGCCCGGCCGCGGCCCGCGGCGTGGCCGTCGTCGATCAGCCGCTGGTAGGCCTCGGTGACCACCCCGCGCGACACGCGCAGCTCGGCGGCCAGGACCCGGGACGCGGGCAGCCGGCCGCCGACCGGGAGCCGGCCGTCGGCGATGGCCGCGCGCAGTTGCCCGGCGAGCCAGTCCGCCAAGCCGCCCGGGGGCGCCTCGCGGACGTCCAGCTGGAGGAAGTCCGACCCTATGGACCCCTCGGAGAGCGCGGTTTTGGCTCTGTCCATCGAGCCATTGTCGCAGGACGCTGGGCTCATGGACACCGCTTACGTGCACGGGTACACCGACCCCGAGACCCGCCGCCTGGGCGACCAGGCCGACACCCTCGCCGACCTCCTGCACGCCGGAACGGCCTACCCCGCCGGGAGCCGGGTGCTGGAGGCCGGCTGCGGCGTCGGCGCCCAGACCATCCACCTCGTGGCCCGCAGCCCGGGCGCGCACCTGACCGCGGTCGACGTCTCCGCCGCGTCCCTCGCCCAGGCACGCAGGCAAGTGAGCGGCGTCGACTTCCGGCAGGCGGACCTGTTCGACCTGGACGGCGAGTACGACCACGTCTTCGTCTGCTTCGTGCTGGAACACCTGCCGGAGCCGGAGAAGGCCCTCGCGCACCTCAAGACCCTGCTGCGGCCGGGCGGCACGATCACCGTCATCGAGGGCGACCACGGTTCGGCGTTCTTCCACCCGCACAGCGAGCACGCGCAGGCCGCGATCGACTGCCTGGTCCGGCTGCAGGCCGACGCCGGCGGCGACGCCCTCATCGGGCGGCGTCTCCACCCGCTGCTGACCGGCGCCGGGTTCGGCGACGTCACCGTGGAGCCGCGGACGGTCTACGTCGACGCGTCGCGGCCCGGGCTGGTCACCGGGTTCACCCGCGACACCTTCACCGCGATGGTCGAAGGCGTCGGCGAAACCGCCGTCGCCCGCGGGCTGATCACGCGGGACCGCTGGGACCACGGGGTCGCCGACCTGCACCGGACCGCCGGCGAAGACGGCACCTTCCACTACGCGTTCTTCAAGGCCACCGGGAGCAGGCCGTGATCGCCCGGCGCCCCCGGCCCCGGCTCGCGGGCAGCACCGACGTCGTCGACCGGGACCTCGAACGCCTCGAAAACGACCTCGCCGCCCGCGAGCCCGACTACCCCGCCACGCACTCCAGGGCCGTCAAGTGGTTGCGGACCCGGATCGCGCCGGGCACGCATTCCCCGGCGTAGCAGGCCAGCGCGCGTTCCCAGTGCTCGCGCGCGGCCTCCGGGTCACCGAGTCCACTGTGGACTTCACCGAGCCCGCAGTGGGCCCGGCCCTGTTCGGGACGGCAGCCGGTTTCCTTCGCCACGGCCAGGGCTTCGCGGTGGTACCGCAGCGCATCCGAAGCCGCTCCGCGCGCGGCGGACAGGCTGCCCAGGCTGTTGAGCACCCGGGATTCGACGCCGCGGTCACCGCATTCGCGGGCCAGGCTCAGCGCTTCTTCGAGGTGCTGGGCCGCTTCCGCGAGCCGGCCCTCCGCCAGCCGGACATCGCCCAGGTGCTTCAGCGCGACGCTGCGGTTGGGCGGGCTGCCCGTCTCCTGCGCGATTTCCAGCGCCCGCTCCAGGTGCTCCGCGGCTTCGGCGTACCGGCCCCGCGCGTGCTCGACGTCGCCGAGGATGCCCAGCGCGTACCCCTCGCTCACCCGGACGCCCATCGCCCGCAGGTGCACCAGCCCCTCGTTCAGGACCCGGACCGCCTCGTCGTGCCGGCCCAGCGCTGACAGCGAGTCGCCCAGGTTGACCAGCGCGTAGCCCTCGCTCGTGCGGTCGGCGATGTCGCGCGCCAGGGCAAGGGCTTCTTCGAGGTGACCGATCGCTTCGCCGTACCGGCCGATGCCGCGGCAGGAACAGCCGAGCACCACCAGGACCAGGCCTTCGCTGGTGCGGTCGCCCGTCTTCCTGGCCAGCGCGAGGGCTTCCGTCGAGTACCGGATCCCGTCGGCGAACCGGCCCAGCGCCCGGCAGACGAGGCCCAGGGTGTTGACCGAGTGGATTTCCGTGCGCCAGTCCCCGGTCTCCCGGGCGAGCACGAGGGCCTCCTCCAGGTACCGCAGCGCCTCCGGCGACCGGCCCACCCGCCAGTGGCCCAGCGCGATCAGGATCAGCGGCTCGGCCTCGGCCGCCCGGTCGCCGGTGTGGTGGGCCAGCGCCGACGCGTGCGTGTGCAGGACCAGCGCTTCCTCGTGGTAGCCGCCGACGTCGAGGTAGTGCCACAGGATCCCGGACAGCAGCCGGAGGTGGTCCGGCCAGCGGTGCCGCGTCGCGTGCGCGGCGATCGCCAGGAGGTTGCGGCGCTCGGCCTCCAGCCACGCCGGTGCGTCGAGCACCTTGACGTCCGGCTCCGGCACCCGCGGCCGCAGGTGCCGTTCCTGCGGCAGGACCACGTCCATGGCCTGGCCGGCCGAGGAGACGTAGAAGTCGAACAGCCGCTGCTGCGCCTCGCGGCTCTTGGCGGGATCGCCGGCCGCGAGCTCGGCGGCGTAGACGCGCAGCAGGTCGTGCAGCTGGACGCGGTCGTCGCCGGTCTGCTGCACGAGGTGGGCGCGCACCAGGACCCCGGCCAGCCGTTCGGCCTCCGGCAGGGGCACGCCGGCGAGGGCGGCCAGCGCGGGCGGCGTCAGGTCGCGGCCCGGGTGCAGGCCGCAGAGCCGGAACACGCGGGCCGCGTCGGGCGCGAGGTTGCGGTAGGACCAGGAGAACACGGCGCGGACGGCGGTCAGCGGGTCCCCGCCGCCGTCGAGCAGGTCGAGCCGCCACCGTTCGTCGGTCAGCTCGGCGGCCAGGGCGGCGAGGCGCTCGCCCGGCCGGCTCAGCGCCAGTTCGGCGACCAGCCGCAGGGCCAGCGGGAGCCGGGCCGCGTAGCCGATCAGCGCCGCGGCGGCCTCGGGTTCGCCGTCGACGCGCGGGCCGAGCAGCGCCCGGAGCAGGTCGCGGGCTTCGGCCTCGGTGAGCAGGTCGACGAGCACCCGCCGGGCGCCGTGGCGGGCGACCAGGCCGGGCAGCGCGTCCCGGCTGGTCACCAGCACCAGGCAGGTGGGCGAGCCGGGCAGCAGCGGGCGGACCTGCCCGACCGAGTTCGCGTTGTCCAGCACGAGCAGCATCCGCCGCCCGGTGAGCGCGGTGCGGAACTTGGCGGCGCGCTCGTCCGGCTCGGCCGGGATGTCCGCGCCCGGGACGCCGAGAGCGCGCAGGAACCCGGACAGCGCATCGGCCGGGTCCACCGGCCGGACCGTGCCGTAGCCGTGCAGGTCGAGGTAGAGCTGGCCGTCCGGGAACTCCGCGGGCACGCGCTGCGCCCAGTGGACGGCGAGCGCGGTCTTGCCGACCCCGCCGGTGCCGGAGAGGACGGCGATGCGCGCGCCGGTGTCGCCGTCGTCGCGACGCAGCAACGCGTCCAGCTCGGCCAGCTGGGCGGCCCGGCCGCGGAAGCCGGGGACGTCGGCGGGCAGCTGCGCCGGGACCCGGGCCGGCGGCTCCGGCGTCGCGAAGTCCTGCCGCAGCACCTTCCGCTGGGCCGCCCGAAGCTCGGGGCCGGGTTCGAGACCGAGCTCATCGGCCAGCCGCCGGCGCACCTCGTCGAAGACGTCCAGCGCGGCGGCCTGGCGCCCGGACGCGGCGAGCGCCAGCACCAGCTTGGCGTGCGCCGACTCGTTCAGCGGCTCCTCGGCGGTCAGCACCCGCAGCTGCACCGCCGCGTCTTCGGGGTCGGCGACCCCGGCGTAGGCCAGCACCGCCTTGGCGCGCCGCATCGCCAGCGCGAGCCGGGCGGGGTGCTGGTGCAGCCGCTCGACGTCGGCGAGCGCCGGCCCGCGCCAGAGGTCCAGGGCCTCCTGGAGAGCGTTGCGGGCCAGCAGGGCTTCGAAGCGCAGCAGGTCGAGCTCGTCCTCACCGACGGCCAGCCGGTAGCCGCCCTTGTCGGTGATGATGAGGCCGGCCGGCCGCAGCGCCCGCCGCAGCCGCGCGACGTAGGTGTGGAGCAGCTCCAGGCACGACGGCGGCGGCTCGTCCCAGATGACGTCGACGAGGTCCTCGCGCCGGACGGTCCGGTTCGGCTGCAGGGCCAGCAGCGCCAGGAGCAGGCGCTGCTTCTCCGCGCCGATCTCGACCGGCTCGGTGCCGCGCGTCACCGTCAGCGGGCCGAGGACACCGAGCCGCACGGGCTCCGGCGGGGCTTCGGCGAGCGCTTCCCGCAGCTTGCGGGCCGTCTCCGGCCGGGGCCGCCGGACGCTGCCGAGCTCGGCGTTGCGCACCGCGCGCAGGCTCACGCCGGCCCGCTCGGCGAGCTGGGCCTGGGTGAGGCCGGCGAGGGCACGCCGGTCCCGCAGCCATCCGGCGAACGACAGGCCTTCGTCCACAGGCGTCCTCTCCTGCGTGCCCCGAGCGGAACGTACCTCTCCAGCATCACGATCGTGCCGCCCGAGCTGTACCACCGATCGGCGAAGATAACCGTTTCCGCAGGTACGGACGGTGACAGCGGCGGGGAGGAGCAGTACAGGCGCTCGTCCACCGCGCTTTCCTAGGCTTTCTCGCGTCCGGTGGTGGCGAGGGGTTCGCGGAGCAGCCGTCGCGTGGGGTACGACGGCTGCACCCGGAACTTCACACGCCGAAGCGCTCGAGCAACGCCCGCACGGCGGGCGGGTCCTCGACGTGGGCGTTGTGCCCAAGACCGGCGAGCGTGACGGCGTCGGGGTCGAGCGCCCGCAGCTGCTCCGGACGGCTAATCGGGTCGTTCTCGCCCGCGGCGAGCACGACCGGGCAGCGCGCCCCGGCCAGCAGGGCCGGCATGTCCGGCGCGCCGAGGCCGAACGCGGCCGGGTCCATCGCGAGGCGCCAACCTCCCTCGGTCTCGCGAAGCCCGGCCGGGTCGGTGGGCGCGATGCCGAGCAGCCCGGACACCTTCAGGTAGGCCTGGTCGGCCTCCTCCTGCGTCGCGAACACCCGGGGCGGCCGGGCCGCGAACGAAGCCGCCCGGTTCAGGTCGTCCTGGCTCCACTCGACCTTCACGCCGAGGGCCAGCACGCCGGCGACCTCGACGTCGTAGCGGCCGGACGCCAGTTCCAGCGCGAGCACCCCGCCGAGCGAGTGCCCGGCGACGATCAGCGGCCCACCGTCCGGCAGGGCCCGCGCGACCGCCTCGGCGAGGGTGGCGAAGCTGTAGTGCGGCAGCGGGGCGGACGGGCCGTGACCAGGCAGGTCGGGCACGAGCACGCGCCGCTCGAGCAGAACGGCGAAGTGGTTCCAGACGGCGCCGGTCGCGCCGAGGCCGTGCAGGAGGAGGACGGCCGGTTCGCCCTTGCCGCCGGTGCGCATGTTGAGCGTGTCCATCCGCGCAGCCTCCCAAACTGTCGGTGACCGCGGCTAGGGTCGGCTCGTGATCACCGATCCGGACACCTACCTGCGAGGTGTCCCGTACGAGGAGCTGGCGCGGCTGCGGCGTGCCGGCCCGGTGGTGCGCGTCGACGACTTCTGGGCCGTGCTCGGCCACGCCGAGGTGCGGCGGGTGCTGCGCGAGCCCGGCGTGTTCTCCTCGCAGCTCGGCGGCACGCAGATCCGGGACGCGGCCGACCTCGCCTACGTGCGCCGGATGATGCTGAACATGGACCCGCCGGAGCACGGCCGGCTGCGCGGACTGCTCACCAAGGCGTTCACCCCGCGCGCGATCGCGAAACTGACGTCGCAGATCGAAGGCTGGGCGCGGGAGCTGGTCGAGGCGGTCGCCGATCGCGGGGAATGCGACTTCGCGCAGGTGGCCGCCGACCTGCCGCTGCGCACCCTGGCCGGGGTGTTCGGCGTGCCGGAACAGGACCGGCGGCTGATGTACGACTGGAGCAACCGGGTGATCGGCTACCAGGACGCCGAGTACGCGGTGAGCTCGACCGTTTCCGTGGCCGAAGTGAGCGAGCTCGCCCGGGCCGCGCTCGCCGTCCGCCCGGCGCCGGGGCCGGGCGGGTCGATGCCGGATCCGCGGACCCGCGCGGGCATGCCGGATCTCTACGCGTACGCGAACGCGCTGGGCGAGTACAAGCGCGAGCACCCGGGCGACGACGTGATGAGCAACCTGATGCGGCACGTCGGCGACGACGGCGGCCGCGTCTCCCTCGCCGAGTTCGAGAACCTGTTCTGGCTGTTTTCCGTGGCGGGCAACGAAACCCTCCGCAACGGCCTGCCCGGCGGGTTGCTCGCCCTGCTCTCGCACCCCGCGGAGTACCGCCGGCTGCTCGACGACCGGTCGCTGCTGCCGACCGCGGTCGAAGAGATGCTGCGCTGGTGGACGCCGGTGATGCACTTCCGGCGCACCGCGGTGTCCGACGTCCGGCTGTCCGATGTGGACATTGCCGCCGGGGACAAGGTGGTGGTCTGGTTCTCGTCGGCCAACCGGGATCCTTCGGTGTTCCCCGATCCGGACACCTTCGACGTCGGCCGCACCCCGAACGACCACCTGACCTTCGGCCACGGCCCGCACTTCTGCCTCGGCGCGCACCTCGCGCGGGTGCAGCTGCGGGCCATGTTCGACGCGGTGCTCGACCGGCTCGGGTTCGTGGAACTCGCGGGCGAGCCGGTGCGGCTGCGGTCGAACTTCCAGAACGGCCTCAAGTCGCTGCCGATCCGGTGGGCCCGCTGATGGAGATCCGGGAGCTGCGGGCGTTCGTCGCGGTCGTCGAGGCGGGCGCGATGTCGAAGGCGGCCCGGCAGCTGCACGTGAGCCAGCCGGCGCTGTCCCAGACGATCACGACGCTGGAACGGCGGCTCGGCGTCCGGCTGCTGGTGCGCACGAGCACCGGCGTGCAGGTCACCGACGCCGGGACGACGCTGCTCGGCGAGGCCCGCGCCGTGCTGGCGCGCCACGACCAGGCGCTCGCCGCGATGGCCCGGCACACCGCGGACGGCGGCGGCGTGCTGCGCGTCGGCGTCCCCCTGGAACTGCCGCCGGAGCTGCTGCCCTCGGCGCTCGCGCGGCTGCCGGACACGCGGGTGCAGGCCCGGCACCTGGCGTCGGTGGCCCAGGTGGCCGCGCTGCGGGCGGGCGAGCTGGACGTCGGCCTGGTCCGCGAGCGCCCGCCCGGCCCGGACCTGGACGCGGCACTCGTGGTGACCGAGGACGTCGGCGTCCTGCTGGCCACGGACCTGGCGGAGAAGCTGGGCTCGCCGGTCCGGCTGGAGGACCTGGCCGGCCTGGAGTGGTTCGCCTTCCCGCGTGCGGGCAGCCCGGCCTGGTACGACGAACTGGCGGCGATCCTGCGCAGCCACGGCCTCGACGTCGGGCCGGAGGTCCCGGAGGAGCAGCGGCTGATCGTCGAGCTCAAGATCCCGGCGGTCAGCGCGGGCGGGGCGTACGCGTTCGCGCCGCCCGAGTGGCCGTACCCGCTGCCGGACACCGTGCGCTGGGTGCCGCTGGCCGGGAACCCGATCGTCCGGCGGACCTGGGCCGTGTGGCCGGCGACGTCGCACCGGCGGGACGTCGCGGAGTTCGTCGCGGCGCTGGAAGACCATCGGCGGAACGGATCGCGGGCATAAGGAGGGCCGAAGGCCTATCAGGAAGGGTTTTGCGGGCGGTCTCGCTTGAACTCCGCGACCGGGGAAACACCCCGATCGCGAAGGAGTTGAGCATGACTGCAGTGACATCCGGGGCTTCGCCCCGGGCCGGGGGCTCCGCCACCCGGACCCCCGAAGGAGCTGCGGAACTGTCCGGGTCGACGGCCCTGGTGACCGGCGGGACGAGTGGCATCGGCCGCGCGACGGCGGTCGCGCTGGCCGGGCTCGGCGCGCACGTGGTGCTGTCCGGCCGGGACGCCGGGCGCGGCGCCGAGGCCGTCGGGAAAATCCGTGCGGCGGGCGGCAAGGCCGACTTCGTCGCGGCGGACCTGAAGGACGCGGCGTCGGCGCGTGCCCTCGCGGCCCGGGCGCGCGAGGTGGGCGGGCCGATCGACGTGCTGGTCAACAACGCCGGCGTGTTCCCGACCGGGCCGACTCCGGGCTTCCCGGAGGCGGACTTCGACGCCGTCTTCACGACGAACGTGAAGGTGCCGTTCTACCTCGTCGCCGAGCTGGCGCCGGAAATGGCCGCGCGCGGCCACGGCGCGATCGTCAACGTGTCCACGATCGTCGCGTCGGCCGGCATGGCGGGCATGGCGCCCTACGGCGCGTCGAAGGCGGCGATCGAACTGATGACGAAGGCGTGGGCGGCGGAATTCGGCCCGTCGGGCGTGCGCGTCAACGCGGTGAGCCCGGGCCCGACCCGCACGGAAGGCACGGCGGCGTTCGGCGACGGCCTGGACGACCTGGCGGCGGCCGGCCCGGCCGGCCGGGTGGCGGCCCCGGAGGAGATCGCGGCGGCGATCGCCTTCCTGGCGGCAGGCGACGCGAGCTTCGTCCACGGCGCGGTGCTCCCGGTGGACGGCGGCCGGCTGGCGGTGTGAGCCGCGGCGGACGGCGTCACCGCAGGAAGGTGACGCCGTCCCGCGGCCGCCGCGGAAGGGGTCCTCGCCTCCCGCCTCGTACGGGCACGCCGAAACCACGAAACACCGGCCCTCGTCGGCGATGTGGCGCATCGACGCGCCGGCCCGCCGCCGTCGGGACCACCGGGAGCGTCGAACCGTCGCCGCGGCCCCAGAACACGCGCTCCCGCGCCGTCGGCACCAGCTTGCGGTGCTTGCCCACCAGCCCCAGCTCCGGGTCGAGGAACACCACCGTGCTGTAGAGCGCCGAGCCGGCGCGCTCGATGACGCCTGCCACCAGCGTCGCGCCGGTCCGGGACGCAAGCCCGGCGAGCGCCGCCGTCTCCGGGCCCGGCACGGCCACCGCCGCGTGGAAGTACTCGACGAACGGCACGCGGCCCGGGTATCCGCCGAGCACCGCCTCCGGCAGCACCACCAGCGAAACGTCGCGGAGCTGGTCCTCGAACGCCAGGATCCGCTCCAGCGGAACACCCGTGCCGAGCTGCAGCGCGGCGACGACCGTCATCCGCGCGCCGGCCACGGGACCACCGCCGACGTGCGCCGCTGGTAGTCCGCGTACTCGGGGTACCGGGACTTCGTGATGCTCTCGGTGAACCGCGTCGAGCCCACGAACAGCAGCGTGAGCAGGACCGCGCCGGCGACCGTCCACTGCAGACCGCCCGCGACCACCCCGAACGCGGCGAACGCCCACCACTGCGCCTGCTCGAAGAAGAAGTTCGGGTGCCGCGAGTAGCGGAACAGCCCGGCCTGCAGGAACCGCGTCGGCGCCCGGCCCGCGTGCTTCTCGCGGTGGAACTCCCACTGCTGCTGGTCGGCGACCGTCTCGCCGGCCAGGAAGGCGGCGAACACCACCGCGACGACGACGTCCGCGACCCCGAACCCGCCGGGGTGCTCCAGCGCGGTCAGCGCCGGGAGGGTGATCAGCAGCAGGATGGCGTTCTGGTACAGCGAGATGAAGAAGAAGTTGAACAGCTGGAACTGCCACGGCGCCATCCGCTCGCGCAGCACCGCCCACCGGTAGTCCTCGCCGCCGGGCGCGTACCCGCCCTTGCGGGCGAAGTTGAACGTCAGCCGGGCGCCCCACAGCACCACCAGCGCGAACATCACGTCGAGCCGGGCGTCGGCGAACCCGGCGGCACCGGCGAAGATCCCCACGTAGGCCACCGGCACGATCGACCAGATCCGGTCGACCCAGGAGTACTCCCTGGTCAGCACGGACACCAGCCAGGTGCCGAGCGTCACCCCGGCGAAAACGTACAGGCACACCCGCAGCGCGTCCATGTGCTCACTTTAGGACCTACGATCGGCGTTGTGCCGCATTCCTTCCTCAGCCACCTCGAGTGCTCGCGGACCGGCGAACGCCTGGACGCCGACGCCGTCCAGGGCCTCTCCTCCACGGGCGCGCCGCTGCTCGCGCGTTACGACCTCGAGGGTGTCCGCGAAGCCGTGACGCCGAAGGAGATCGCCGGGCGCGAGCCGACGCTGTGGCGCTACCACGAGGTGCTGCCCGTGCGCTCGGCCGAGCACGTCGTCAGCCTCGGCGAGGGCATGACGCCGCTGCTGCGGCTGCCGCGCTACGGCCGCGAGCTGGGGCTGTCGCGCCTGTGGATGAAGGACGAAGGCCTGGTCCCGACCGGCACGTTCAAGGCCCGGGGTGCCGCGGTCGGCGTCTCGCGGGCGGCCGAACTGGGCGTGCGCGGGATCGCGATGCCGACGAACGGCAACGCCGGCGCGGCGTGGGCGTTGTACGCGGCGCGCGCGGGGCTGTCGAGCCTGGTCGCGATGCCGGCCGGCGCCCCGGCGATCACCATGCGCGAGTGCGTCGCCGCCGGTGCCGAGCTGTACCGGGTGGACGGTCTCATCGGCGACGCGGGCAAGCTCGTCGCCGCGGCGGTTTCGCGGCGGCCCGGAGTGCAGGACGTCTCGACGTTGAAGGAGCCGTACCGCATCGAGGGCAAGAAGACGATGGGGTACGAGATCGCCGAGCAGTTCGGCTGGCGGCTGCCCGACGTCATCCTCTACCCCACCGGCGGCGGCGTCGGCATCATCGGGATCTACAAGGCCCTGCTGGAGATGCGGGAGCTGGGCTGGGTTTCCGGTCCGCTGCCCCGGTTGGTGGCGGTGCAGGCCACCGGGTGCGCGCCGATCGTCTCGGCGTTTTCGCGCGGTGCGCGGGAAAGCACCCCGTTCCCGGACGCCCGGACGGTCGCCTTCGGCATCACCGTACCCAAGGCGCTGGGCGACTTCCTCGTGCTCGACGCCGTGTACGCGACCGGCGGCACCGCGATCGCCGTCACCGACGAGGAACTGCTTGCGGCCCAACGGGAACTGGCCGCACGGGAAGGCACCTTCGTCTGTCCGGAGGGCGGCGCGTGCTTCGCCGCGCTGCGGCACCTTCGCGAGTCCGGGTGGCTCGAGGGCGGCGAAGACGTCGTCGTCCTCAACACCGGCGCCGGGATCAAGTACCCCGAGACGGTGCCCCTGGACGTCCCGCTCCTGTCGACGACCGACGCGATTCCTTAAAGGACCGAGCGCACGGTTTCGGGGTCGCGGGCGACGACCGTCGTGCCGTCGTCGGCGGTGATGATCGGCCGCTGGATCAGCTTGGGGTGCCCGGCGAGCGCGTCGATCCACTTCGGCCGGTCCTCGGGCGTGCGGCCCCAGGTCTTGAGGCCGAGTTCCTTCGCGACGGGCTCGGCGGTGCGCGTGATGTCCCACGGTTCGAGGCCGAGGCGGTCCAGGACGGCTTCGAGCTCGGCCGCCGTCGGCGGGTCCTCGAGGTAGCGGCGCACGGTGTACTCCGCGCCGGCCTCGTCGAGCAGCGACACGGCGGACCGGCACTTCGAGCACGCCGGGTTGATCCAGATCTCCACGGCGGCAGCTTACCGCCCTGGTTTTGGAGCACGTGCTCTGTTACGGTCTCGGGCATGCCCCGCCCCCGCGTCCACGACCTCGACGCGCTCCTCGACGTCGCCGAGCGGCTCATCGCCTCCTCGGCGGAGGTCACCGTGCGTGGCCTGGCGGCGGCCGCGGGCGTCCCGAACGGGACGATCTACCACGCGTTCGGGTCACTCAGCGCCCTGCGGGCCCGGGTCTGGCTGCGCGCGGCGACGGCGTTCCTCGACCTCCAGACCTCGCTCGTGGACGAGGCTTCGTCGCCGGTGGAGGCGGTCGTCGCGGCGGCGGACACGCCCGCGGTGTTCGCGTCCCGGCGTCCCGAGGGGGCGCGGATGCTGCTGTCGGTGCGGGGAGACCGGCTCTTCGGTCCCGAACTGCCCGACGAACTGGCGGAAGCCCTGCACGCGCTGGACAAACGCCTGGTCGCCCTGCTGGTCCGGCTCGCCCGCGGGCTGTGGGACCGCGGCGACGGCCTGGCGGTCGAGGTGATCACGACGTGCGTCGTCGACCTGCCGACGGCGTTCTTCCGGCGTGACATCACCGATCCACTGGTGCGGGAAAGGCTGGCCGCCGCGGTGCGGGCGGTGCTGACCGTGCCCCCTCGAGAAAAGGACCGACCGTGACCGTATCCGTGCTCGACCTGGGCGACGACGAAAACCGGTTCTCCCCGGACTGGCTGCAGCGCGTCCATTCCTTTTTGGACGGCGTGGAGGGCGCCCTGGTGACCACCGGAGGCGGCAAGTTCTATTCGAACGGCCTCGACCTCGAATGGCTGACGGCGCACGGCGACCAGGCAGCCGGGTACGTCGCGGAGGTCCAGGAACTGTTCGCCAGGGTGCTGACCCTGCCGGTTCCGACCATCGCGGCGATCAACGGCCACGCGTTCGGCGCGGGCGCAATGCTGGCGATGGCCCACGACTTCCGCGTAATGCGCGACGACCGGGGTTATTTCTGCTTTCCGGAGGCGGACATCAACATCCCGTTCACCCCGGGAATGGCGGCGCTGATCCAGGGCAAACTGACCCCGTCGGCGGCGATCGCCTCGATGACGACCGGGCGCCGATTCGGTGGCTTGGAAGCGGCGGAGATCGGGTTGGTGGACGAGGTCGCGGGCGAGGGTGAAGTGGTGAAGGTGGCTCGAGAGCGGGCGGAGGCGTTGGTGGGCAAGGACCGCGGGACACTGGGCGCGATCAAGGCGACGATGTTCGCGCCGGCAGTGGCGGCTTTGCGGGCGGGGTAGGCCTCCGGCCCCCGGTATCCAGCTTACCGGGGGCCACCGACAGTTTCGGTTGGTCGCCGGGGCCGCGGCGCAGAAAGCGGCGCGGGGGAAGCGGTAGAGCGGCAGCCGCAGGCCGGGGACCGCTTTCCGCGCGCCCGGCAACGCGGGCACGCGCGGAAAGCGGCGCAGAGGCAATGCCAGATCCGTGCGGCGAAGCCCGCCGTACAGAAGCGGGCGACCCGCCGTGGAGAGGCGGCGTACCAATCAGCTCACCGCACTTCGCCCACCTCCCCCACCTGAGCCAACCGGCCGCGCAAATGAACCCGTTCCGGCTCGGTCCCCGCCAGCTCCAGCGCCTCCCGGTACGCCACCGCCGCCTCCGCATGACGACCCAAGCGGCTGAGCAAGTCGCCCCGCGCCGACGGGAAGGGGCTGTAGCCGCTCAACCTCGGCTCCTCCGCCAGCCCGTCCAGCAACGCCAGCCCCGCCGCCGGGCCGTCGCGCATGGCCACCGCCACCGCTCGGTTCAGCTCCACCACCGGTGATGGGGCCAGCCCGCGCAGCACGTCGTACAACGCCACGATCTGGGGCCAATCCGTGCTCGCCACGTCCGGGGCCTCGTCGTGCAGGGCCGCGATCGCCGCCTGGACGCCGTAGCGGCCCGGTGGGCCTCCCGTCAGCGCCGTCACCACCAATTCCGCCCCCTCGGAGATCATCGCGCCGTCCCAGCGGGTGCGGTCCTGGTCGTCGAGGAGGACCAGGTCGCCGTCCGGGCCCGTGCGGGCGTCGCGGCGGGCGTGGATCAGCAGCATCAGCGCCAGCAGGCCCGCCACCTCCCGCTCCCCCGGCAGCAGCCGGCGCAGGATCCGCGCCAGGCGGATCGCCTCCTCCGCCAGGTCGAGCCGCTGCAGGTCCGGGCCGGAACTCGCCGCGTAGCCCTCCGTGAAAATCGAATAGACGACCTGCAGCACGCCCGGCAGGCGCCCCGGCAGCTCGGCGGCGTCCGGCACGCGGAACGGGATCCGCAGCGTGCGGATCCGGTTCTTCGCGCGCACGATCCGCTTGCCCATCGTCGCGCTCGGGACCAGGAACGCGCGCGCCACCTCCGGGGTCGTCAACCCCGCGAGGCAGCGCAACGTCAGCGCCGCGCGATCCTCGGCCGGCAGCGCCGGGTGGGCGCAGGTGAAGAACAGCTGGAGCCGCTCGTCGGGCAAGCCGCCGCCGGCGAGCGGGGCGGGCGCCGGGCGCTCGGCTTCGACCTGCAGCACCGCGAGCCGGGCCGCGTAGGCCTGGTCGCGGCGCAGCCGGTCGACGGCCTTGCGCCGGGCCGTCGTCATCAGCCACGCGCCCGGCTTCGGCGGCACGCCCTCGGCCGGCCAGTGCACCAGCGCCGCCTCGATCGCCTCCGACGTCACCTCCTCGGCCAGGTCGAGGTCGCCGAACCGGCGGACGAGCGCGGCCAGCAGCAGCCCGCGCTCCTCCCGGAACACCTCCTCGACCGATGCGGCCGCCCGCCCCGCCACCGCGGTCAGTCCCCGTAGGAAGCGAGCGGCCGCACGACGATGTGCCCGCCGTCGCGGGACCCCGGGCAGCGCGCCGCCCAGTCGAGCGCGACGTCGAAGTCCGGCACGTCGACGACGAAGTAGCCGCCGAGCACCTCGCGGGACTCGGCGAACGGCCCGTCGGTGACGATCCGCTCCCCCTGCTCGCCGACCCGGACCGAGGCGGCCGTGGTGAAGTCGGCGAGCGAGTTGCCGCCGACGTACACGCCGGCTTCCTTCAGGGACTTGTCGAACAGCATCCAGTCGTCCGGCGTGCTGCAGCCGGTGGGCTCGCCGTTCGCGTCGAGCGAGGCGTTGATCAGCATCAGGTACTGCACGGGATCCTCCAGTGGCTCGGTTGCCGTACGCGGTGACAACGAACGGCCGACGCCGCCTTGGACACCCTCGCCGGAGATTTTCTCATGTCAAGAAACTTTGACACGATGTCTGGTTTGTTTTACCTTGACGAGGTGACCCACGAAGAGAAGCGCGCCTGGATCCTCGGGATCGCCGCGATAGCGAGCTACGCGGTGTACCTGGTCCTGATCCTCGGCCGGGCCGGCGGGCACCCGCTGGCCGAAGTCCCCTACGTCGCGACGCTGCTGTGGACGGTCGGCGCGTCCATCGTCGCGACGATCGTGCTGAGCATCGCCGCCGCGATGGTTTCGAAAGACGGCGCGAAGGACCAGCGCGACCGCGAGATCGGCCGGTTCGGCGAATACGTCGGCCACTCGTTCGTCGTCATCGGCGCCGTCGCCGCGCTGCTCCTCGCGATGGCCGAGGCGCCGCACTTCTGGATCGCCAACGCCGTCTACCTGGCGTTCACCCTCTCGGCGATCCTCGGGTCGATCGCCCGGATCTTCGCCTACCGCCGGGGTTTCCAGCCGTGGTGAAGCCGACCCGCGTCACGAACTCGCTGCGCGGCCTCCGCTTCGCGCACGGCCAGCTCACCCAGGCCGAGCTCGCCACCCGGCTCGGCGTCACCCGCCAGACCGTCATCGCGATCGAGCAGGGCCGGTACTCGCCGTCGCTCGAGATGGCCTTCCGGATCGCGCACGTGTTCGGAGTTCCGCTCGAAGAAGTGTTCCAGTACCCGGAGGAGACGTCGTGAAAGCCATCGTCCAAGACCGTTACGGCAGCCCGGATGTCCTCGCGCTGAGCGAGGCCGGCAGACCGTCGCCCGCGGCCGGCGAGGTCCTCGTGCGCGTGCACGCGGCCGGCGTCGACGCGGGCGTGTGGCACTTGACCACCGGGCAGCCGTACCTGCTGCGCCTGCTGGGTTTCGGGCTGCGCCGGCCGAAACAGCCGGTGCGGGGGCTCGACTTCGCCGGCACGGTCGAGGAGGTCGGCGACGACGTCACGCGGGTCCGGCCGGGCGACGAGGTGTTCGGCGTCTGCGAGGGCGCGTTCGCCGAGCACGCCGTCGCGAAGCAGGAGCTCGTCGCGAGGAAGCCCGAACGCGTCTCGTTCGAGGAGGCGGCGGCGGTCCTCGTCTCCGGCGGTACCGCCCTGCAGGCCCTGCAAGACGTGGGCCGCGTCCGGCCCGGGCAACGCGTCCTGGTCATCGGCGCGGCCGGCGGCGTCGGGTCCTTCGCGGTGCAGCTGGCCAAGGCCTTCGGCGCGGACGTCACCGGGGTGTGCAGCACCGCCAAGACGGACCTGGTCCGCAGGCTCGGCGCCGGGCACGTCGTGGACTACACGCGGGAGGACTTCGCGGCGCGGCGGTACGACCTGATCCTGGACACCGCGGGCCTGCGTTCGCTGACCGACCTGCGCCGGGCGCTGACCCCGCGCGGCACGCTCGTGATCGTCGGCGGCGAAGGCGGCAAGTGGCTCGGCGGCATCGAGCGCGTCTTCCGGGCGGCGCTGCTGAACCCGTTCGTGCGGCACCGGTTGTGCGGGCTGGTCGCCCGCGTCCGGCCCGCGGACCTCGAGACCCTGCGCGAACTGCTCGAGACCGGACGGCTCACGCCGGCCCTCGACCGGACCTATCCCCTCGCCGACGCCGCCGCCGCGGTCGGCCACCTCCGCGCCGGACACGCGGCGGGCAAGGTCGTCCTCCTCCCCTGACCGGCTTCCCGGCCCGGCCGACGTGGGCGGCGGAAAACGGTCAGCCGTAGCGGCGCGAGTCGAGGAGCCGGGCCAGCTGTTCGCGCCGCGAAGTGCCGTTCGGGAGCCGGCCGAGCAGCTCCTGCAGCAGGTCGAAGACCTCTTCGGGCACGTCGCCCGGATCCGCGCGTTCGAGCATGGCGGCCACCGTCCGGATGCCCCAGTACTGGATGAACGCGGTGCTCTCCCGGCTGAGGGCCCGCACCGTCTCCTCGAGCAGCGCGGGATCCGGCCGGCCGTAGAGCGCGGCGTACCCGGCGAGCCGGATGCCGCCCTCGTCGTCGCCGAAGGCTTGCACCGGGTCGAAGCCCGGCACGCGCGGGAGCACGGTCACCATCGTGCCGAACAACTGGTCCAGCTCCGCGGTCCGCGCCGGCTGCCGGGGCGTCTTGCGCAGCCGCCGGTACTCCTCGGCGAACAGGTGGACCGTTTCCATCGTCGGCGGGAGGTCTTCGCCCCGGGCCGCACCCAGCGCCGCCCGCGCGGTGCTGCTCGCCTCCTCGGTCGTGCGCTCCAGCGCGTCCTGGCGCTGCTGGAGGTCCCGGTACTTGACCTTCCAGCCGCCCGGCAGCTCGATGGTCTCCAGCAGATCGCCGAGCCAGGGCACCAGGGCCACCACGACGAGCAGCACCGTGATGGCGTCGATCTTCAACCCGGGCCAGATCAAGTGGGTCGCGGCCCCGAGGAGCGCGACCAGGCTGACCGCGGCGCCCAGCCACCGCCGGCGTCCCTTCACGGCGTCAGCGGAAGGCGCCGGCATGCGCCTCGGCCCACTCGGCGAAGGTCCGCGCCGGCCGCCCGGTCACTTCCCGCACCGTCGGGTGCACCGTCGCCTCGTCCAAAGTCCCGTCCACGTAGAAGTTCCAGAACGCGTCGACGTACTCGCGCGGCATGCCCGCCTCGAGCTCCGCGCGCGTCTCGTCGTTCGACAGCCCTACGAACTCCAGCTCCCGCCCCAGCACCGAACCGAGCACCGAAACCTGCTCCACCGGCCGCATCGCCACCGGCCCGGTCAGCTCGTGGACCCGC
This sequence comes from Amycolatopsis sp. CA-126428, assembly GCF_002904335.1. GTDB lineage: Bacteria > Actinomycetota > Actinomycetes > Mycobacteriales > Pseudonocardiaceae > Amycolatopsis. Next base: position 28,371 of record NZ_PPHF01000161.1, read on the forward strand.
CCTTCGTGCCCGCCGGCCAGCGCGAGCGCCGCCACCGCCGCGATGTCGGCCGGGTCGATGCACGCCACCGGGACGTCCGGGAACTGGACGCGGACCGTGTCGCCGGAGCGCAGCTGCGGCAGCCAGCGCAGGGCGTTCGACATGAACGCGCGCGGCCGCAGGAACGTCCAGTCCAGGCCCGATTCCCGCACCGCGCGCTCGGACAGCGTCATGTAGCGGGAGACCGCGTTGTCCAAGTCCTCCAGCGCCGCCGATCCGCCGGACAGCAGCACGATCCGCCGCACGCCCGCGTCCCGCAGCATGCCGGACATGTCCTCGTAGCCGGACATCAGGAAGACGCCCTCGACACCCTTGAGAGCGTCCGTGAGGCCGGCGGGCGAGGTGAGGTCGCCCACCGCGGCCTCGACCCCGTCGGGCAGCGGGACGTCCGGCCGGCGCACCAGCGCCCGGACCGGGGCACCCGCCGCCGCGAGTGCCGCAACCACTTCCGCGCCGACATTGCCGGTGGCGCCGGTGACCAGGAACATCGCTCAACCCCCCAGAGCCGTTCCGGCCAGCCTAGCGCCACCGGCGGTCCTCAGTCCTGCACCGGGATTTCGTCGAACTCGACGACCTGGCGGATCTCCACCTCGATCTCCTGGTCGAACAGCTCGACGTACCGCTTGGCGAACTCGACGGCCTCCGCCCGGTCCGCCGCGTTGATCAACGCGAACCCCCCGATGACCTCCTTGGCCTCGGCGAACGGCCCGTCGGTCACGCGGATCGCGGCGCCGCGGGCCTTGCGGACCAGCGAGCCCTTCTCCGTCGGGTGGACGCCCTCCGCCGTGATGAGGATGTCCTTCTCCGCCGCCTCCTGGATGAACGCGCCCATCTTCCCGATGAACTCCTGGCTGGGGTTCCACGACTGCGGGTCGCTCTCGTCGACGCGGTGCATCATGAGGAAACGCATGGTCTGCTCCCTGGTGTTTTCGGCCGGGGCCCGGTTCCTCCCGGACTCGCTGACCGGCCTTCACCCCCGCGTCGAACGGCCGCTTCCGGCGTTCGACATTTCCCCGGGGAGATTTTTCCGGCAGAGTACCTGTGACCTGCATCACCGGAGAGAGGTGTCCGATGTCCGTCCTCCTCGCGATCGGCACGCGCAAGGGTCTGTGGCTGGCGACCAGCACGGACGACCGGGCCACCTGGGAGGTCACCGGCCCGCACCACCCGATGACCGAGGTGTACGCGGTCGGCATCGACACGCGCCGGGCCACGCCGCGGCTGCTCGCCGGGGTCACCAGCGAGCACTTCGGGCCGAGCGTGGCCACCAGCGACGACCTGGGCGCCACCTGGGCCGAACCCGACCACGCGCCGATCGCGTTCCCGCCGGACACCGGCGAATCCCTGGCCAGGGCCTGGCAGCTCGTGCCGGGCCCGGTGAGCGAGCCGGACGTCGTCTACGCCGGCACCGAGCCGTCCGCCCTCTTCCGCTCCACCGACGGCGGCCGCACCTACGAGCTCGTCCGCGGCCTGTGGGACCACCCGCACCGCGAGCACTGGACGCCCGGGGGCGGCGGCAAGGCCATCCACACCGTGCTCCCGCACCCCACCGACCCCGGCCGCGTCACGGTGGCGATGTCCACCGGCGGCGTCTACCGGACCGAGGACGGCGGCGAGTCCTGGGCGGCGAGCAACACCGGGATCAAGGCGGTCCACGTGCCCGACCCGTACCCCGAGTACGGCCAGTGCGTGCACAAGGTCGCCCGGCACCCCGCCGAGCCGGACCGCCTGTTCGCCCAGGTCCACCACGGCGTCTACCGCAGCGACGACGCGGGCGCGACCTGGCAGTCGATCGCCGGCGGCCTGCCCAGCGACTTCGGCTTCCCGATCGTCGTCCACCCGGACCGGCCGGAGGTGATCTACACGTTCCCGCTGGTCGCCGACGTGATGCGGTTCCCGCCGGACGGCCACTGCCGGGTGTACCGCAGCGAGGACGCCGGGAAGTCGTGGGAGGCGCTGGGGCCGGGCCTGCCGGACGGGTACTGGGCCGGCGTCATGCGCGACGCGATGTGCACCGACGACGCCGACCCGGCCGGGGTGTACTTCGGCTCGCGGACCGGCGACGTCTACGCCAGCCGCGACGAGGGCGACAGCTGGCAGCTCGTCGCGGCACACCTGCCCGACGTGCTGAGCGTCCGCGCCGCGAGGGTGTGAACCGTGCGGATCACCGTGCTGCTGCCCGGGATGCTGCGGGAGAAGGCCGGCGGCGAATCCCGGCTCGACGTCGAGGTCGCCGGGCAGGCCACGCTGGGTGGCCTGCTCGACGCGCTCGCCGAGCGGTACCCGGCGCTCGAGCGGCGGCTGCGCGACGAGCAGGCCGGGCTGCGCCGGTACGTCAACTTCTACGTCGACGGCGAGGAGTGCCGCCACCGCGGCGGCACCGCGACCGTGCTGCGCGAGGACGCCGAGGTCCAGATCATCCCGTCGGTCGCGGGAGGCTGAGCTCGTCGAACAGCGCGGCGGCCCGGTCGGCCGTCGCGGCCGCCCGGCGCCCGGTGCTCAGCAGCGCCAGGCCGATGAGACCGGCCCCGAGCCCGGCGACCAGCCACCACACGCCGGCCTGGCTGCCGGCACCCGTCCCCGCGATCGTGCCGGCCACCGCGACCCCCAGCGTGGTGCCGGTCTGCCGGCCGGCGGAGGCCAGCGACGAGGCCAGCCCCGCCATCGAGCCCGGCATCCCGGAGACCGCGGTGTTGGTGATCGGCGGGTTCACCGTGCCGAAGCAGATGCCGAACAGCACGAAGGTCGCGAGCACGACGGGCAGCGGCGTGACCGGCCCGAGTCCCGCCGACACGGCGCCGCCGGCCGCGAGCGAGACCCCGGCGACGACGAGCGGCAGCCGCGGCCCGCGCGTGCCGACCAGCTTTCCGGTCCTCGGGGACAGGGCCACGACGAGCACGCCGACCGGCAGCAGGCACAGCCCCGCCGACAGCGCCGTCATGCCCCGGACGTCCTGCAGGTACTGCGTGGTCACGAAGAGGAACGCGCCGAACCCGCAGAGCGCGAACAGCGCCATCACGATCGCCCCGCTGAACGAGACACTGCGGAACAGGCGCAGTTCGAGCAGCGGGTCGGCGCGGCGGGGTTCGTAGGCGAGGATGCCCAGCACGCCCAGCCCGGCGAGCACGAGCAGGCCGAGGACCCACGGTGACGTCCAGCCCAGCCACCGCGCCTCCACGATGGCTTCGACGACGCTGCCGAGCACGACCACCACGAGCACCTGCCCCACCGGGTCGAACCGGCGGCCCCGCGGCGCGCGTGACTCCGGCACGAACAGCGCGGTGGCGACGAGCGCGGCGACGACGATCGGGACGTTGACCCAGAAGACGGCCCGCCAGCCGAAGCCGTCGACGAGCGCGCCGCCGAGGATCGGCCCGAGCGCCAGCGCCAGCCCGGACATCGAGCCGAACACACCGATGGCGCGGGCCCGCTCGGCCGGGACAGGGAAGGTGGTGGCGACGATGGCCATCGCGACCGGGTTGAGCATGGTGCCGCCGGCGGCCTGCAGCGCGCGGGCCGCGATCAGCCAGCCGATGTCCGGGGCCAGGCTGCACAGCAGCGACCCGAGGCCGAAGACGGCGAGACCGCACCGGAAGACGCGCTTGCGGCCGAACCGGTCGGCGGCCGACCCGCCGAGCACGAGGAAAGCCGCCAGGACCAGCGTGTAGGCGTCGACGGTCCACTGCAGGCCGGAGACGGACGCGCCCAGGTCACGGCGGATCGAGGGTAGCGCGACGGTGACGATCGAGATGTCCATCACCACGACGACGATGCTGGCGCAGCAGATCGCGAGCACCAGGCCGGGACGGCTTGCGGTCGGAACGTTCATGCGATCGACGCTAGGATTTAGAGCGTGCTCGAAGTCAAATCGCCGATCCCCGCGGAGGGCCTGACCATCGCGGACGCGGCCCGCCGCACCGGGGTCAGCGCGCACACGCTGCGCTACTACGAACGAGCGGGCCTGGTGGTCACCCAGGTGGACCGCACCAGCGGTGGCCGGCGCCGCTACCGGAAGCTGGACCTCGACTGGATCAAGATCTGCACCAAGCTGCGCGCCACGGGCATGCCGATCAAGACGATCCGCCGCTACGCGGACCTGGTCGCCGCCGGCCGCGGCAACGAGCCGGAGCGGCTGGCGCTGCTGGAAGAGCACCGCGCCGAGGTGCTGGCCAGGCTGGCCGAGCTGGAGGAGAACCTGCGGCTGATCGACCACAAGATCGGCGTGTACCGGGGCCGCCTGGAAGCGGGCGACGCGGACGGCCTGTGGGCACCGGCGCCCGAGTAAGGCCGAAGCGCGTCGCCGTTCGGCGGCGCGGGAGACGACCGCGGTGACGCCGGGGAATCGAGGCAGGAGGATCTCCGAGCCACCGCCGCCGGATACGATGCCCGGCGGTCCGGCCGCCGCCGGACCACACCCCGTTCCCGGCAGGAGACCGATGCCCCAGCCAGCGCTCGCCGACGCCGCCGCCGCCGCAGACGTCACCGAGGACGTCACCGCGCCGATCCCGCGGGTCGCCGGACGGCGCGCGGCGGGGCGGCTGCCGGTCCTCGGGTGGTGGCTCTTCGCCGCCCTGCCCGCCGGCCTGGCGCTGCTGGCCGCGATGCGGGCGCCGAAGATGCACGTGCTGCTCGACTACTGGCACGTCTTCGCCAAGATCACCAACGACAACGGCGATCTCCTGCTCGGCCAGGTCTTCACCTACCACCTCGACCAGCCGTTCGTCGTGCCGTCACTGCTGTTCTACGCCGACGCGGCCTGGTTCGGCGGCGACAACCGCGCCCTCACCGTGCTGACCGTCGTCCTGCTCGCGATCGCCGTGCTGGCGCTGCGCACGATGCTGCCCGAGCACCCCGCCCGCGGCGCGCTGACCGCCGCCATCTCGTGGCTGCTGTTCTCCTCCCACGCCACCGAACTCTGGGTGCAGGGCACCAACGGCATCAGCTGGGTGCCCGCGGTGACCGCATGCACGATCGCCGTCGCCTGCGCTCACCGCGGGCGCCTGGCCGGCGCGTGCGCGGCCGCCGTCGTGGGATGTCTCTGCTTCGGCGCCGCCCTGCCGATCTGGTTCGTGGTCGCCTTCGTCGCCTGGCTGCGCGGGGAATCCCGGCTCCGGGCCGCGATCCCGGCCGCGGCCGGCGTGGCCGTCCTCGGCGCGTGGTGGCTCACCAAGCCCGCCGGGACGCAGTCGGGCGCGACGGCGGCCTTCGATCCCGACAGCCGCCTCTCCGTCGCCGCCGCCGCGGCCGGCGGGCTGTGGTCGGTCGACGTCGCCGTCGTCGCGGTGATCGTCGGCGCGCTCACGATCGCCCTGCTCGGCCTGCTGCTGCGCCGGACGATCACCACCCGGACCGCGGCGGACGCGGGCTGGGCCGGACTGGCGCTCTACGCTTTCGCGCTGGCGGCCATGCTGGCGCTCGGCCGCACCACGGCGAACGTGCCCGGCGGCAACGTCGGGCTCATCAGCCGGTACGTCCTGGTCGCGGCACTGGCGACGATCGCGCTGACGGTGCTGGCCACCCTGCACCGTCCACAGTGGCCACACCGCTACGTCGTCGCGGCCGTCGTCACCCTGGCGCTGGTGACGCACGCGATCGGCGCCGGCAAGGCCGACCTGGTCCGACGCAGTTACGCGCCGCTCAGCCTGTCCGCGATCGCGCTGCGCGTCGACGCCCCCGCGGCACTGGAGGCGCTGCACATCCAGCGCGCCGCCCGCCCCGCGGCCCGCGCGCTGCGGGCCTACCCGTTCACCGACACCTTCACCCTGGGCTGCCACGGTCCCGAACTCGGCGACCACGTCGCCCTGGGCACGGCCCAGCCGGTGCGCGGAGCACTCGACGCTCCGGCCACCGACCCCGGCACGGTCCTCACCGGCTGGGTGGCCTTCGACGGCGCCCAGCCGGACTGCGTGCTCGTCACCGACCCGGCCGGCACGGTCACCGGCGGCGGCAGCGCCGGCCTGCCGCTCACCGCCGGCCAGGCCGCCGCCCCGGGCGCGACGGGCTGGCAGGCGACGGCGGGTCCCACGAACGGGCCGCTCACCGTGCTCGCCGTCCGCGACGGGCACCTGTACCGGATCGGCTGACGCGTCAGCCCAAGCCGCCGTACGCCGCGGTCACCATGCTCATGCCCCGGCCGTCGCCCACGATGGCGTCGAGCATCTGGTTCATCGCGTAGGCGACGGTGAGCCCGGCGTCGAGGTCGTTGAACACCAGCGAACCGCCCATGCCGCCCCAGAAGCAGTTGCGGCCGCTGATGCCGTAGCCCAGGCCGTACCGCATCGGCACGCCCAGGCCGTGGTCGAGCCCGTGGTACTGCTCCTCCAGGGCCCGCTCGCACCCGGCCCGCGACAGCAGCCCCGCACCGCCGGACGTGAGGACCGACTGGACGAGCGCCACCGACCGGGCGTTGCCGTAGCCGGCCCCCGAAGGGATCTCCGCGCGCCGCCACGCCGCGGTGTTCGTGTCCTCGGGCACCAGCTCCGGGTTGGGCGCGACGTCGAAGAGTTCGGTGGGCGGCGGCACGGTCATTCCCCCGGGCGGCGCGAGGGACGGCGCGACGCGGTCGTGGTGCTCGCCGGGGAGTCCGATGTGGAAATCCGCGCCCAGCGGCCCGGCGACTTCCGCGGCGAAGAACGCCCCGATGGTCTTGCCGGTGATCCGGCGGACGACCTCGCCGAGCAGAAACCCTTGGGTGACCGCGTGATAACAGGCGACTTCCCCGGGCGCCCACCGCGGCTTCTGCGCGGCCAGCAGCGCGGTGACCTTGGGCGGGTCGACCAGATCTTCGAGCGTGATCGGCGTGTCCCAGACGGGAAGGCCCGCGGTGTGCGACAGAACGTGCCGCACCCGCACGTCCGCGGCGCCGAACTCCGGCCAGTACCGGACGAGTGGCGCGTCGAGGTCGAGGTCCCCGCGATCGGCGAGGATCAGGGCGCACAAAGCGATCATCGTTTTGGTGGTGGACCAGACATTGGTGATCGTGTTTTCTTCCCAGGCCACGGTCCGACCGGCATCGGCGTACCCGCCCCACAGGTCGACCACGGGCTCACCGCGGAAGACGACCGCCACCGAGGCGCCGACATCGTCCTTGGCCAAGGACTCCGCGAGCGCGTCGCGCACCTCTCCGAACCGCTCGTCGCACGTACCGTGCAGCTGCACCATGGGAGCCGACTCAACTCCGTCCACCTCGGCGGCGCCACCGAATTAACGAGCCGCAAATTTCCCGCGGAATTTCCTTTATCAACTTGTAGCGCACCACCGGAGCGCGCCGGTGCCACGATGAATGCTCCGGATGGAGCACATCGGAGGTGCGCCGATGGCGACCGAAGTGGCGACGTTCTGCCCGCTCTGCGTGTCCCGGTGCGGAGCCACCGCCACCGTCGACGAAGGACGCCTGCTCGCCCTGCGCCCGCTGCCCGGCCACCCCACCGGCCAGGCGATCTGCGTCAAGGGCAAGGCCGCGCCGGAGATCGTCGCGCACCCCGATCGGCTGCTGCACCCCCTGCGGCGGACCGCTCCGAAGGGCGCGGCCGACCCCGGCTGGGAGCGCATCGGCTGGGACGAGGCGCTGGCCACCGTCGCGGCGCGGCTGACGGCGATCGCCGCCGAGTCCGGACCGGAAGCGGTCGTGTTCGGCAGCGCCTCGCCGTCGACGTCGGCCATGTCCGACTCCGCCGACTGGCTGACCCGGCTCCGGCGGGCCTTCGGCAGCCCGAACCTCGTCAGCTACATGGAGCTGTGCGGCTGGGGCCGCCACCTGGCCACCACCTACACCTGGGGCGAGCCGGTGCCGGGCACCTACTTGCCCGACCTCGAACGCGCCGGCTGCATCCTCTACTGGGGGTACAACCCGTCGGTGTCCCGGCTCGCGCACGCCACCGCGACCACGGCCGCGCTGCGCCGGGGCGCGAAGCTCGTCGTGGTGGATCCGCGCCGGGCCGGGCTGGCGAGCAAGGCCGGCCACTGGCTGCGCGTCCGGCCCGGCACGGACGCCGCGCTCGCGCTGGCCATCACCCACGAGATGATCGAAAACGACTGGTACGACAGCGATTTCGTCACCCGGTGGACCAATGCGTCGTGGATGGTCCGGACCGACACCGGCGAGCTGCTGGCGCCCGGCACACCCCCGCCGGACGGCGTGGCGACCCGCCGGGTGTGGGACCTCATCGCCGAGGAGTGCGCCCGGTTCACCCCCGACGTCGCCGAGCGGATCACCGGCGTGCCCGCGGACCGGATCACCGCCACCACCCGGCTGCTCTGGGAAGCGCGCCCGGTCGCGTTCTACACCTGGAGCGGGCTCGAACAGCACAGCAACGCCACGCAGACCGTGCGGGCCATCGCGCAGCTGTACGCCCTCACCGGCTGCCTCGACGTGCCCGGCGGGAACGTCCTGTTCACGCCCGTGCCGGCCAATCCGGTCGACGGGATGCCGCTGCTCTCCGCCGGGCAGCGGGCCAAGGCCATCGGCGTCGCCGAGCGGCCGCTCGGCCCGGCGCGGTTCGAGTTCGTCACCGGCGAGGACTTCTACCGGGCGGCGCTGGACGGCGTCCCGTACCGGGCCCGGGCGCTGGTCAACTTCGGCGCCAACCTGGTGCTGGCCCACGGCGACAGCGCACGCGGCCGGGACGCGCTCGGCGCGCTGGACTTCTTCGTGCACACGGACCTGTTCCCGAACCCGACCGCGGAGCAGGCCGACATCGTGCTGCCGGCGACCAGCGCGTGGGAAGCCGAGGCGTTGCGGATCGGGTTCGAGACCAGCCAGGACGCGCAGTCCACCGTCCAGCTGCGCCGTCCGCTGGTCGCCCCGTGCGGCGAAGCCCGCTCCGACCTGCGGATCATCTTCGACCTGGCGCTCGCGCTCGGCCTGGGCGAGCACTTCTTCGACGGCGACATCGAGGCGGCCTGGCGCCACCGGCTCGCGCCCAGCGGCGTCAGCCTCGACCAGCTGCGGGCCGCGCCCGAGGGCATCCGCCTGCCGTTGCCGACGGTCCACCGCAAGTACGAGCAGCGCGGCTTCCGGACACCGTCCGGCGTGGTCGAGCTGTATTCCGAGGAGCTGCTCCGGCAGGGCTACCCGCCGCTGCCGGGCTACGACGAGCCGTCGCTCAGCCCGCTGTCCCGGCCGGACCTGGCGGCCCGCTACCCGCTGATCCTCACCTGCGCCAAGTCGCTGTTCTTCTGCGAAACCCAGCACCGCGCCATCACCAGCCTGCGCAAGTCCGCTCCCGACCCCCAGGTCGAGCTGCACCCCGACGCGGCGGCGGCGCGCGGCATCACCGCCGGCGACTGGGTGCGGCTGGAGACGCCCCGGGGCAGCGTCCGCGCGCGGGCGAAGTTCAACGTCAACCTCGACCCGGGCGTGGTGTGCGGCCAGCACGGCTGGTGGCAGCCGGCGGCCGGGCTGGGCGAGCCGGGCTATCCGGTCACCGGCGACGGCAGCGCCAACCTCAACCTCGTGCTGAGCCAGGGACCGAGCGACCCGGTGAGCGGCAGTTCACCGCTGCGCGCGTCGTTGTGCGAAATCACCCGGGAGAACGCTTAGCGGCTCCGGGTCCCCGGGGCGGGCGGTGATCGACTGGGGTGCTGTCGTCTACCGTAAGGGCGGAACGGGCTACCGTCCGTGGTCCTCCGACGGCGATGGCAAGGCGGCTGGTGAAGGAACGCGAGTTGCGGCGCCGCTGCAGGCGGCTGCTGAACGAACTGGGCATCCGGCCGCCGCTCGACGTCCTCGAGCTGTGCCGCAGCGTCGGCCGGCAGCGCGGGCGCCCGATCCGGCTGCTCCCGCACCGGATCCCGGTGCCCGGGCCGTTCGGGGCCTGGATCGCCACCGCCCAGGCCGACTACATCGTCTACCAGCAGGACACGAGCAAGCCCCACCAGCGCCACATCATCCTGCACGAGCTGGGCCACCTGCTGGCCGGCCACGGCGCCACCGAGGAGAACGACGACCTGGTCGACCGGCTGGCACCGGGCCTGGAACCGGAGGCGGTCCGGCGGGCCCTGCTGCGCACCTCCTACGACACCGACCGCGAGCGGGAAGCCGAGACGGTGGCGACGATCATCCTGGAGTGGGCGTCGGTCCTCGACCGGGTCGCCCCGCCGTCGTCGGGCGAGGGTGCCGCGCGGGGGATCGACGCCGCGCTGGACGAACGGCTGGGCTGGCTGTGAACAGCAAGATCACGCTCATCGTGGTCCAGGGCGTCATCCTGTTCCCCGCCCTGCTGTGGAAGGTCTACCAGCTCACCCGCGCGCCGGGCGACGTCGCGCGCTGGATGGTCACCGCCTGCCTGGCCTGTTTCGCGGCCGCCTACCCGCTGGGCCTCTTGGCGGGCGACGTCAACCAGCCGGACCCCGGGCGGATCGTGCCGCTGCTGTTCCAGCACATCTTCCTCTGCGGCCTGGTCTTCTCGCTGGCGTGCTTCTTCCTGTTCTCGGCCCTGCCGGCCGCCCGGGCCCGACGGCGGGCCCTGCTGGAAGCGGTACCGCTGGGCGCGGCGATCTTGGTGATGGCGACGGTCACGGTGCTCATGCCGGACGTCCCCCCGGCGCAGTACCCCCGCGCGGGGGTCTCGCTCTTCTACCTCGCGGCCGACCTGTACCTCACCTACGGCATCGCGAGCGCCTGCTTCTTCGCCCGCCGCTACGCGCGCGGGGCGGCGCCGCGGCTGGCCCGCGGGCTGTCGGTGGCGTCACTGGGGTTCGCGATCGGCGCGGTGGGCGGAGCGACCCTGATCGCGGTGGTCCTGGTGCACTGGGCGGGGGCGGCGATCCCCTGGCTGCTGGTCCAGGCGACGGTCTGGCTGGTGTTCCCGAGCGCGATCCTGCTCGTCGTCGGCCTGTCCTACCCCGGCGTCGCGACCCGCCTGGCGGCGGGCCGGGTGTGGTGGCAGCACCTGCGGACGTACCACCGCCTCCGTCCGCTGTGGACGAAGCTGCACGAGGCGTTCCCGGAGGACGCGCTGAGCCGCACCCCGCTCAGCCGCTGGCGGGACGCGCTGAGCGTGCTCGGCGTCCACCGCCGCTACTACCGGCGGGTGATCGAATGCCGCGACGGGCTGGTCCGGATCAGCCCGTATGTCGCCCGCTTGGACGGTCCCCTGCCGGATCGGCTGACGGAGGCGTTGCGAGCCCACGCCCGCCGCGAACCGGTCCCGGAGGAGCCGATGCCGATAGCCCTCCCGGACGGCGCCAGCCTCGACGACGACGCCCGCGAGCTGGTCACCCTGTCGCAGTCCCTGGCGGGGCCCGCTGAAGCATCCCGCCCGGCACGCGCAGCCGGAAGACCGGTCAGCCGCAGGGCACGCTGAGCACCACGCCGTTGGCGGTGTAGGTGTTGATCGCGGCACCGTTGCACTGGTATTGCACAACACCCTTGCCGCTGGCCACGACCTGCGCAGTGCCGTCGACCACCCGCGAAATCGAGACGGGCAGCGGAATGATGGGCCCGAGCGGGAAGTAGGAATACTCGTTCACCGCGGTCAGCGCGGTCCCGGAGAACGTGAAGCTCTGGATCGGGCCACTGATGGCGTAAGCGGGTGTGACACCGGCGCCGGTCAGAGCAACGACCCCGACGGCGATGGCGGCGTACCGAGAAATCCGATGCGTCATGCCTACCGTTCTAACACCGCGGCCGGGGAACTGTCTGCCACCATTCGTACGCCCTCACCGGCACCGTTTGCCGGTGTCGCTTCATCCCCTCGGCTTCAGATCCTGATCACCGCGGAGATACGCGAGCGCCGCCGTCGTCTGGCCGCCCAAAAGGACCAGGAATCCCACCAGCGAAACCCCCAGCAACGCATTGCTGATTCCGTTCTGGTTGCGCACGTGAGCGTGCAGAATTCGCAGGAATCGGTGCTGAGGAGGTCCGCTCAACTTGCCGCGGGCCGCCAGGAGGATGACCCGGTTCCGGCGCAGCGTCCCCCGTTGACGTCCGACCGCGGACATCGTCTGGGCTTTGATCTCGGAGCGAGACGCGATCTCGCGGCGAACATGCCCGAGGTTCGTCTCGAGCTGCCACTTGTACGGACCGAGGAAGTAGGTCAAGAAAGGACCCACAATGGCGAACGTGGCCACGAACCTCGCCCAGAAACCCAGGCTCGGCGGAAGGTGCAGGAGCGTGGTCGCCGGAATCACCAGGACAATCACGTAGAGCAGCAGGACCAGGATCGCGTCCTGGATCAGGTTATGGGTCATCCCGTGCCGCGTTCCTCCGTGTCCCACCGCGACGAGGTGCCCGGCAGCCACCGACATCGCCCCGTGCACGCCGAGCAGGCCGGCAGCCGTCGAGATGCCGGCGAACCACGTGTAGACGTGCGACGAATCGGCGGCAAGAGCCATCGACGCGGCGAAAAAGCCGCTGACCACGCCACTGACCACGACCGCGGCCACAGTCGCCCACAACGGGCCGTCGACCCTGGTGCCGCGCAACGTCCCGACGTTGTTGACCATCGTGTTGGCCGACCACAGAGCCAGCAGACCACCGCCCGCGACCGCCACCCAGGCAACGGGAGCCACTTCGTGGACGCCGGCGACGGCGACCACGATGATCGGCCACGCCACCGTCAGAACCGCGGCGGCAAATCGGAACGGCTTGGCCGGCCGGCGGCTCTTGAACCGGAGCAGAACCACCGCGACCGAAATCAACGCCGCTCCGGCACCGAGCAGGCGCCACGCCTGGGGCATCATCCCCGAGTCGGCCACGTACTTGCGATCCACCGCCGCCGCCAGAGTGAAGCCGAGCAGGGAGACGACCCCCGCCAATCCGAACACGAGGAGCATGCCGACCGTCGCCGTCGCACTCGTTTTGGCGGCACCGGCCAGCCCGAACGAACCGCTCTCGTCGTCAGGAGGTCCCTGCTCGTCCCGGATCTCGATGTGCATGCGGATCTTGAGGATGGGAAACAGCAGCGCGGAGATGACGATCGCCACCAGCAAACTGCTCAGTGGAGCGGCATCCGAGGCCTGCCGCCACCGGGGAACGGTCAACGCCACGAGCCCGATCACGCAGAACAGGAGCGAGACGACCATGACATCGGTGGCCTGCCGAACCCAGAGCAGGCGCGTGCCCCGGACAACGGACCCGCAGACCACCACGACCGCGACCAGGTAGCACAGCACCCAAAAGCCCGCTTCGAGCCACTTCGAACCGGCGACCCCGGCCGATGCGTGCACCCACAGCGCGGGGAGCAGGGTGGCAAGAATGCCACCGACCAGGGGCATTTGGACCGGATGGGGCCGATATCGCAGGTATTCTTCGGCTTCGAGGGCCTTTCCCCGCCCCGGGACGAGCGTGAGCAACCCGATTCCGACACCGACCAGCCCGGAACTGACCTCGCCCAGGATCTGCGTCCGGTCCCCGGACCAGGGAGCGTCGACGGCCACGGTAACCGCCGTGGCCGCGAAGACGGCCAGCACCAGGTGCGGGGCGAGCAGCCCGATCGATCGCCGCAACACCGCCACGGTGAAGACGACGAACACCGCCACCGCTACGCCGAGACTGAGGAGCGAGCTGCGCGAGGCGAACGTCGACGCCGAGGAGTCGCGTGCCACCAGGACGACGTAAGCGAGCAGGCACGAAAGCACCACGGACGGGCCGGCGCCGCGCAGGACGGCGAGCACCGCACCACGTTCACCGCTGCGCAGCGCCGCCGACGTCCGGTATCCGAAGAGCACGAGCGCCAGCATCAGCCCGGCAGCAGTCACCGAGAAGTACCCCGCGTGCCAGACACCGGCCACGTTGAACCGGTGCGGCTGCGGGAAAGTCCAGTTTCCCCGGGGATGGTCGTCGGCCAGCCAGAGGAACTGGACGCCGGCCGCCAGCAGGCCGGCGACCGTGGCGAAGACGGCGGCGACCATCCGGTCCCGCCGCGCCCGGGGGAGCCGCCCAGCGCCGAGCAGCATGAGGGCGACGGCGACGGGAAGCAGCAGACTGTCCCCGATGTAGGCACTCGGGAAGTCGAAGAGCCCCGGCAGATCGGCCGGGGGTGCGGGCCACCAGACACCCCGCGTGAACCACAGAACGGCCAGCACCGCGAATCCGCCGAACTGCGCGAACCCGGCCACCACCGGCAGCCGGCGGCGACGAACGCCCCGGTCCGGTCCCGACGCCGGTGAAACCGCCATGTGCGCTCCCGATTCGCCGGTGGACCCTCGCGGTTGTACTCGCGCCGGGGGCGGCGGTCGTTACGCAGCCGTGCCGAACCGTTACTCGTCGCTTTGTGCGGCTAGCGTGGCGCCTTCCCTGGCCGGGAACGTCCGCCGGCGGGCTGCCCATCGGTCACCGCAGGCAGCGGCTCGACGTTGGTCAGCGGTCAAGCCACGGAGCGAGCAGCTTCTCCAGATCGGCATCCGACAGCGCCCGAGGCCCACCGTGGAACTCGTGCCACCGCGAAGCGTCCCGCGCCGCGTTGTACTCGACCTCGTACGCCCGCATCAGCACGTACATGAACGTCACCGAGCTGAACCGCTCACCCAGCAACGTCCGGGCTTCCCGGGCGACCTGCGTCGCACCGCACACGTCCGACAGCTTCAACGATTCCGCAGCCGGGTCCAGCAGGCTGGGGGCATACATCACGACGATTTCTCCATCACTGAAACAGAAACTCAGCCTTCAGCGGCCGGCTGGCCACAGGCGGCGGCGATCTCCTGACCGCGCGTGTCACGCACCGTGCACGCTACTCCCCCGGCATCGACCAGCCGCACGAACTCCCGCTCCACCGGCTTCGGCGGCGCATCCCACTTCGAACCCGGCGTCGGGTCCTCGAACGCCGGGGCAAGCTTGCCGTCGGGTACACGAGGACTCTGCGGGTTCGCTCGGGGCAGAGCCGACCGGGACCGCTTCCTGATCCCGATCCTGGCCGAGGGCATGTGGGCGGGGGACGCCGTGCTCTACCGTTTCGCGGTCCCTGTCCTCGTGCTCGGCG
>NZ_PPHF01000162.1 GCF_002904335.1 Amycolatopsis sp. CA-126428
GCCGATCCCGGTGGTGCTGCCGCACACGCCCGGCATCGACGTCGCCGGCACGGTCGACGCGCTGGGCGAGGGCGTGGATGGTCTCGCCGTCGGTGACGAGGTCGTCGGCTTCCTGCCGATGGACCAGCCCGGCGCCGCCGCCGAGTACGTCCTCGCCCCCGCCGAGATCCTCGCCGCGGCGCCGAAGAGTGTCCCGCTGGCCGAGGCTGCCGCGCTGCCGGTGGTCGGGTTGACCGCGTACCAGGCGCTGTTCGACCACGCGCACCTGACGGCCGGGCAACGCGTGCTGATCAACGGCGCCGGAGGCGCGGTCGGCGGCTACGCCCTGCAGCTGGCCAAGAACGCCGGCGCCCACGTCATCGCCACCGCCGGCCCCCGCAGCGCCGACGCGGTCAAAACCGCCGACGAAGTCATCGACCACACCACCACCGACGTCCCCACCGCGGTGACCGAGCCGGTCGAGGTCGTGCTCAACCTCGCCCCGGTCACCCCGGAACAGCTGGCCGCACTGGTCACCCTGGTCCGGCCGGGCGGTGTCCTGGTCAACACGACCGTGTGGATGCCCGCCCCCAGCGACGAGGAACGCGGCGTGCGCGGCATCGACCTGTTCGTCCGCAGTGACGCCGATCAGCTGGCGGAGCTGGTCGCCCAGGTCGACCGCGGCGAACTACGCGTCGACGTCGCCGAGCAGGTACCGCTGGCCGAACTGGCCGCCCTGCACGCCCGGGCCGCCGACGGCGCGGTGCACGGCAAGGTCGTCGTCCTCCCGCCCACCGCCTGACTCCCCCACCCGATCCCGGAAGGCAGCGACCATGACACTCAGCCTGGACCCCGAAATCGCCGCGGCACTGGCCCCGATGGCCGGCGCGATGGCGGATGCCACACCGCCGGCCGTGGGCGACGTCGCCGCGCGCCGCGCCATGTGGGAGCCGATCATCGGCGCCGCGAGCACAGCCCAGCCGATCCCGGCCGACGTCGAGACGAGCGAGCACCACACGACCGCCGGCGACGGCGCGCGGATCGCGATGCGCTGGTACACCAAGAAAGGCGCGACACCGGGCCCGGCCGTCGTGTTCTTCCACGGCGGCGGCTACATCTTCGGCCACATCGACCTGTTCGACGGACCCGTCGCCCGCTACGTCTCCGCCAGCGGCGTGCCCATGCTGTCGGTCGAATACCGCCGGGCCCCCGAGCACCCCTACCCGACCCCGCTCGAAGACGGCTACGCCGCACTGCGCTGGCTGCACGAAAACGCCGCCGAACTGGGGGTCGACCCCGAGCGGATCGGCGTCATGGGCGACAGCGCCGGAGGCGGCATGGCCGCGGCCGTGTCGATCCTCGCCCGGGAGCGCGGCGGCCCGAAGATCGCCCGCCAGATCCTGCTCATGCCGATGCTCGACGACCGCACCACCACCCCCGACCCGCACATCGCGCCCTACGTGCTGTGGTCCTACGACGACAGCCTCACCGCGTGGCCGGCCCTGCTCGGCGACGCGGCCGGCGGCCCCGGCGTCCCCGCCACGGCGGCGCCGGCCCGGCTCGAAGACGCGACCGGCCTCCCGGCGGCCTACATCGAGGTCGGGCAGCTCGACGTCTTCCGCGACGAGGACATCGCCTACGCGACGAAGCTCAGCCGGGCCGGCGTGCCGGTGGAGCTCCACCTCCACCCCGGCGCACCCCACGAATTCGACTCCATCGCCTTCGACTCCGACGTCGCCCGGCGCGCCGTCGCCGACCGCGTCCGAGTACTCAAGTCGATCTGACCGTTCAGCCGAGATTTCGACCAGGCAAGCCGCCGCGAGAGTGCGGTGACATTTCAGAGGGAGTGTTCATGAGCGACGAGAAGATCATCGCGGTGCTGGGTTCGACGGGTGCGCGGCGAAGGCCCGCGCGTTGGCCGAGCGCGGCGCCGAGGTGGTGGAGGCATCCCTGGACGACGAGGAGTCGCTGCGCAGGGCGTTCGAGGCAGACCTTCCGGAGCCGGCTGCACGAGCACGTCGAAGCGGTCAAGCCCGCATGACCGCGACGTCGCCATCACCCTGGGCTCTCCGGAAAGCTGCGCCCGGGCCCTACTGCGAAGAGCCGGCGGTGCTCAAGGCCGGTCGTCCGCATCGGGTTCGGTGAACACGTCCTGGTTTCGCCGCCGGCCCAGCATCGTCAACGCGATCAGGGCTGCCGCCGCGGCGGCGATGCCGCACACCAGGTAGCCGATGGCGTAGGCGTGGGACAGTGCGTGGAACGCGACGTCTTTGAGGGGGTTGAACGGGATCGGTGTGCCGTCGGGTCCCGGTACCGTCGCCGGGACGCCGTTCTGCCCGAGCGGGCCGGACTTCACCGCGTGGACGGCGGCTTCCACCGTCGGGCGTTGTGCGGCCGGGACGTGCTGCGGTGCGGCGTAGAAACTGTCCAATGCGGACTTGAGGGAAGGCGACGAGGCGATTTCGGCGTTGATCGCGTTCGCGGCGTTCGTCAGCGCGATCGCGCCCACGATGGCGGGCCCGAGCGTCAGGCCGCCGTCGCGCAACATGCTCGTCGCCCCGCTGGCCATGCCGGCTTTGGACGTCGGGACGCTGTTCACCGCCACGACGGTGATCGAGGTGACGGCCAGCTTGAACCCGGCGCCGACGACCAGCAGCGGAACCGCGACCGCCCCGATCGACAGGTTGGTGGCCGGAATGGCGGCGAGCACGAAGTCGCCGACCCCGATCAGGGCCATCCCGGTGCCGAGCACGACGCCGGGGCTGAAACGCTCGACGACCCGGGTGCTGACCGGGAACAGCACCACGCCCATCACGTTCAGGCAGAAGAAGCCCAGGGACGTCGCGAGCGGGGTGTACTCCTGGATGGCCGACAGCCGGATGCTCGTCGCGTACGCGGTGCCCAAGTAGGCGAACATGCCGACGACGGTCACCACCGCGGAGACCGCGAACATCCGGTTGCCGAACAGGTCCAAGCGGATCAGGGGCCGGTCCACCCGGCGCTCGATCGCCACGAACAGCACCATGAACACGACGGCCACGACGAATCCGCCGATCACCGGAAGACTGCCCCAGCCGTCCTCGGCTCCCTGGATCACCGCGTACAGCAACGCGAACAGGGAAATCGCGATGGTGATCTGACCCGGCCAGTCCAGGGACCGGCCCACCGGCGCGGCGGAGTTCTGCGCGCCCACCAGGGTGATCACACAGCTGACCACCGCCAGGACCGCCATGGCGAGGAAGGCGTAGCGCCAACTCGCGTACTCACCACCCGAATGGGGAATGCGAGCCAGCAGGCCCGCCAGCACCGGGGAGAGGAAACCCGCGCCGGTGAGGGCGGCGGCCCAGATCGAGATGGACTGCGCACGCTGCCGGACGCTCTGCGTACCCGCGGCGAGCATCGCTATCGACGTCGGGAAGATCGCCGCGGCTCCGATGCCGGATATCACCTGACCGGTGATGAGCACGCCGGTGCCGCCGCTGGGGGTGAAGAAGCCGAGCAGGCCGCCGACGGCCATCAGCGCGGCGCCGGCGGCCAGCAGCCGCTTGCGGCCGAAGAGGTCGCCGACCACGCCGAAGGACAGCTCGAGCAGCGTCACCGGCACCAGGAAGGCGTCGGAAATCCAGGTCAGCGTCGTCGACGTGGTGTGGAGGTCCTGGTTGATGAAGCCGTTGATGACGGCCGGGATGGACAGGCCGATCTGGGCGATCGCGACGGCGGCGGCCGCGGCCACCAAGGTGCCCCTGCGGAGCTCCACTGGTGCAGCCGAGTCGGCGGGGACCACGGTATCACTCACGATTGTGAAGCAAACCACACCGAAAACCAGATGTACAGGTTTCCTGACTATCGCCCGGAGGTGGGCTCCTACCGGGGTTTTCCATCCGCCGAGCGGGGTGGTGGGGCACTTTCGGCCGGGCGCTCGAGCAACGCGCGCCGGCACAGTTCCAGCGAGTGCTGCAGTTCGCCGGCCTGGCCGTCGGACAGCAGCGAGAGCATGTGGTCCTGCAGCGCGGCCACCTGCGGCCGGAGCCCGTCGAGCAGCCGTTGCCCGGCGGGCGTCAGGGCGATGACGAGGCGGCGGCGGTCGGCGGGGTCGCGATGGCGTTCGATCAGTCCCCGGTTCAGCAGCGTGGTCACCATGTCGGCCATGCTCTGGTCGGTGACGAACGAGTGCCGGGCCAGGCGCGCGGCGGTGAGGTCGGGGTGGCGTTCGAGGACGGTCAGGGCGGTGTACTGCAGCGTGGTGATGTCCGCCGGACGGACGAGAGCGTCGAGTCCGGCGCGCACGGACAGCTCGACCTGCTTCACCAGGTACAGCAAAGTCGGCGGCGGCGTCGCCGGATCGCCTGAACCGGCCCCTTGCGCCTCGGTGTCACCAGTCTTCATGGTCAGCCAGGACCTCCCTGGACAACCATAGGTGTAGGCCAGCCGCCGCCCGGGGAACCGCGCGACGAACGCGAGCCGGGAGCCCACGCCCAGCGGCGGCGGCGTCTCCCAGTCCACGGATTCGATGTTGGCGTACCACTCCGGCGCGTGGGAGGGATCGATCGCGTACTTGGCGACCACCTCACGCGAAAGGTCGATCACGACCTCGGTCCGCACATCAGAACTGTCCTGGGAGGGCCGAGATGCTCTCGGCCCTCCCAGGACAGTTCGGTAGGAGGATCAGATCTTGCCCGCGGCCACGTCGGCGAGGGTCACGCGGGAGGACTGGTAATTCACCACCCAGTGCTTGGACGGTTCCGCCGAGGTGATCTCCTCGCGGATCGGCAGGCCGTTGTCGGCGTTGATGATGAGGACGTCCGTGCTGCCGTCCAGGATGGCGGGGGGCGTGGTGAGGGTCAGTGCGGCCTGGCCGTCGACGCTGGTCTTGCCGACGATCATGTCCGGGATGGTCGCGTACAGCTTCAGCGCGCCCGCGCGGACCTCCGCGTCGGCGGCGTTGGTGAACAGCGCGTGTTCGGCGTTGCTCCACAGGTGGTTGTTGATGAGGTTTTCCAGGTCCTTGCCCGTCGGACGCGGTTTGGGGGCGGGCACCGGCTTGCCGATCTTGCGAAACATCTCCGCGGTTTCCGCTTGGGCGTCCGCCCAGGCCTTGTCCGCCTCGGCGGGGCTCAGGCCGATGCCCAGGGCATTGCCGCCCGCGGTGATCATCGCGATCCTGGCCTTGTCGACGTCGCCGTTCGCGGCGAGGCGGGCCGCCGCCATCACCTTCCCGTCGTACGGCGTGGCAGGCTGGGCGTCGCCCTTGGCGACCGCGTCCACCAGGGTCTTCACCGAGTCGCCCGTGAACTGCTCGCCCTTGTCGGTGTAGACGGTGTAGTTGAGGTCCGGCTTGTTGTTCCGCCCGAACTTCGTGTTGACGATCAGCGACGCGTCTCCGGGCTGGGTGCCGGCCGCCTTGACCGCGGAGGCCAGCTTCACCAGCGGTGCCTCGACCGCCTGCGGTACCTCGGCCGCCCGCGGGGCCGCGTCGGACGGGCCGGCCGGGACGCTGCCGCCGGACGTCGCCATCACCACAGCCGCCGCGACGGCGGCCGCGCCCACGGCGGCGACGCCGACCTTGGGCCAGGAGAGCCGGCGCTTCGGTCGCACGACCGTGGCCGCCGGTTCCGCCATCGCCGTCTGCAGTGCCGTGCGGGCACGGTCATAGGCCTCGGGACTCGGGGACGGCACGTCACGCAGATTCTTCATGAGATCCATTTCATCCATGGGGTGTCTTTCAGGTTGTCGGGACTCGCAGCAGCGCGACCACTTCGGGGGCTTCACGCAATGCCTTGCGCGCCTGGTGCAGCAGGCGGCGGGCCGTGCCGGCCGGGATGTCGAGCACCCGCCCGGCCTCGGCGACGGTCAGGTCCTCCCAGGCGACCAGGCCCAGCACTTCCCGCTCTTCCGGTTTGAGCCGAGCCAGTGCCCGGCCCAGCAGTGCCTGCGTGTCCACGCGGGCATCCACCGCCGGCCAGGGATCCCAGTCGTTCGCCACGCCGGTCAGGTCCGACGCCGGCTCCTCGGCCGGCTCGGACCGCCAGTGCCGGCGCAGCCTGTTCAGCGCGACGCCGTACAACCAAGGCCTGGCTTCGGGATACGAACGGTCGTAGTTCGCACGGGACTCGTAAGCCGCCACCCACACATCGCCGAGCACGTCCTCGGCGGCCTGCCGCCCCACTCTGCGCGCCAGGTAGTTCCCGAGCGCGGTCTCGTGCCGGCTGATCACTTCCACGAAGGCATCGGTGTCCCCGCGCAGCGACCTACCGATCAGTTCCGCGTCTGACGACATGAAGCTCCTCGGGTTTCGCTTCGCCCTGACACCCCGTCTTTGCCAACGCGCGCGCAAAGCGTTCAGGCTCCGTCGCCCCATGCCGAACATCGCTGGTCAGGCGACAGCCGGACGGTTCAGGCCGGCGGTCCGGCGTGGCCCTGGATGTGGGCGAGCACGGTGTCCAAGGCGGCTTCGAGGGCGTCGGTGGTGTGCTGGGCCTGCGCGAGGACGAGGCCACCCTGAACCGCGGCCAACAGCGCGAGGGACAGCGCCGTGGCATCGGCCTCCGGTGAGAGGACGCCGCCGTCGATCATGGCGGCCAGACCGCCGCGGATGGCTTCGGACCACGCCGTGAAGCTGCCGGCCAAGGCGTCGCGTGCCCACGGGTGATCGTCGGACAGCTCGCTGGACAGGCTGCCCAGCGGGCAGCCGCCGGTCCCGTGCTGCCGGCGAGCGGCGTCGACGACCACGTCGCGCCACGACCGCAGTGCCCCGATGCTGTCGAGCTGGGCCAGCAGCGGTGCCTGGTGGGACAGGATCGCCTCGGACTGGAACGCGATGACCGCGCGCGTGAGGTCGTCCTTGTCGGCGAAGTAGTGGTAGATCTGCGACGAGCTGACGCCGGCGGCATCGCGCACCGCCGGGGTACTGGTACCCGCCACGCCGTGGCGGTACATCAGGTCGGCCGCGGCGGCGACGATCCGCTCGCGCGTCGCGCGCCCCTTCGCTGTGCTGGGCGCCTCCTGCGGCACCACCCGAGCCGGCATCCACCCTCCAGAACTGGATTTGACGATCCAATCGTAGCGTGGCTAGATTGGATAGTACGATCCATTTTGCGGAGCCACCCTCCGAAGGAGAGCACGATGATCGTGTCAAGCGACAGCAGCGGCCGTGATCGGTGGTGAGGGATGGAACTGGCGATGGTCGCGCAGCAGGGCCCAGATGACGTCGACCAGGCGGCGGGCCAGAGCGATCAGTGCTTGGGTGTGTCGTTTTCCTTCGCTGCGTTTGCGCAGGTAGAAGGTTCGGGATGGGCTGTCGGGGCGTTTGATGGCCGACAGGGCGGCCAGATAGAAGACCCGGCGCAGGCCGCGGTGGTAGCGCCACACCCCATCGCCCTGGGCATCCAGAACATCCCGTCCTGAACACCAACAATCTTATGGGAACACGATGATCCTGGTCACCGGCGCGACCGGCACGGTCGGCTCCGAAGCCGTGCGGCTGCTCATCCCGCGCGGGCGTTGGTGCGCGACCCGTCCCGCGTGGCGCACCCCGAGGCCGTGGCGACCTCGAACGCCCAGGCGTTCGGGCTGATCGCCGAAGGCGACGCGGCCTGGCTGACCGACGAAGTGGCGACCCTCACCGGCGCCGCGCCGCGCAGTCTTCAGGCGTTCATCGCCGAGCACGCCGCGGCCTTCGCTTGAGCCGCTCCGCGGCCGGCCAGTTCGGCGCCGGCGGGGAAAGAGGGCGCCCCGGCCCCGCCGGATCGTGGCGGGGCCGGGGCATCGGGTGGGTCAGCGGCCGTAGGCTTCGAGCAGCCGCAGCCACACCTCGCTGACGGTGGGAAACGCCGGAACCGCGTGCCAGAGCCGGTTCAGCGGCACCTCGCCGACCACCGCGATCGTCGCCGCGTGCAGCATTTCCGCGACGTCCGGGCCGACCAGGGTGAAGCCGACGAGCACCTGGCGGTCCTCGTCGACGACCATCCGCGCGTGGCCCCGGTAGCCCTCGGCGTGCACGGCGGAGCCGGCGGTGGCGGCCAGGTCGTAGTCGACGACGCGAGTCCGCAGCCCGGCGGCCTCGGCCTTGGCCGCCGTCAGACCCACCGACGCGATTTCCGGATCAGTGAAGACCACCTGCGGCACCGCGCGCTCGTCGGCGGTCGCCGCGTGGCGGCCCCAAGGAGCGTCGTCGACGGGCTCCCCCTTCGCGCGCGCCACGATGGCGTCGCCGACCGCGCGAGCCTGGTACTTGCCTTGGTGCGTCAGGAGAACGCGCCGGTTGACGTCCCCGGCGGCGTAGAGCCAGCCGTCCGCTTCGAGTACCCGCATCGTGCCGTCGACCGTGAGCCAGGCACCCGGCTGCAGGCCGACGCTCTCCAGCCCGATGTCCTGGGTGTTCGGCGTGCGGCCGATCGCGACGAGCAGTTCGTCGGCGTCGAGCTGCTCGCCGTCGGTGAGCGTGATCGACACCGTGCCGTCTTCGTTGCGCTTGACCGAGCCGGCCTCGGCGCCGATGCGGACCGAAACCCCCTTCTCCCGCAACGACTCCGTGACGCGTTCGCCGGCGAACGGCTCGTTGAGGTGCAGCACGCCGTCGCGGGCCAGCATCGTCACCGACGACCCCAGCTCGCTGAACGCGGTCGCCATCTCCGAAGCCACCACCCCGCCGCCGATGACGGCGAGCCGCCCCGGGACCTCCTTCGCCGCGACGGTTTCCCGGCTGGTCCACGGCTCGGCTGCACGGAGGCCGTCGATGTCCGGCACCAGTGCGCTGCTGCCGGTCGCGACGATCACCGCGTGCCGCGCGGTCAGCGTCGTGGTGGTGCCGTCGGCGCCGGTCACCTCGACGACCCGGGCTCCGGCGATCCGGCCGTGGCCGCGGTACAGCGGGATGCCGGCCGACTCGAGCCAGGACACCTGCCCCTCGTCGTTCCAGTTCGAGGCGAAGGAGTCACGCCGCCGGAGCACCGCCGCCACGTCGAGCTCACCGGTCGCGGCTTCCCGCGCGCCGGGCACCTGCCGGGCCGCGCGCAGCGCCGCCCCGCTGCGCAGCAAGGCCTTGGTCGGCATGCACGCCCAGTAGGAGCACTCGCCGCCGACCAGTTCCCGCTCGACGATGGCGGCGGTCAGGCCACCCCGCACCACCCGGTCGGCCGCGTTCTCCCCGACC
This sequence comes from Amycolatopsis sp. CA-126428, assembly GCF_002904335.1. Lineage (GTDB taxonomy): Bacteria > Actinomycetota > Actinomycetes > Mycobacteriales > Pseudonocardiaceae > Amycolatopsis. The sequence continues at coordinate 9,131 of NZ_PPHF01000162.1, forward strand.
GGGCCGGCCCCGATGACGACGACGTCGTACGTGCTCATGTCAGTTCGCCTTCGCGGCGCGGCCGAGCCGGATCGCCGAGACGAGGAAGAAGACGCCGCCGAGCACGGCGTAACCGGCCACATTGGCCAGTGACGCGTTCGCCGCGGAGGCGCCGATGACGAAGCTCGCGCCGGCCAGCACGGAGATGCCACCGCTGAGGATCATCGGCCACTGGCCACCCATCCTGCGGCGGCGGACGCCGACGATCAGCTGGACCACCCCGGCCACGATCGCCCACGCCCCCCACACCCGCAGCACTCCCGGCACACCGGACGCGGACGCGATGCCGGTCCCGATGGCCGCGAGCAGGCTGATCGCCATGTTCACGTACAGCGCGGTCACCGACCCGCCGCCCTTCGACGAGCGGGCGTCCACAATGGCCGAACCCACGTCGAACAGCGGGTACAGGACGGCCAAGCCGATGCCGACCGCGCCCAAACCCGACCTGGTCGTCACGAAAATCAGGACCGCCCACACGATGGCGAACGCGAAGCGCACGAAGTACAGCCGGCGCAGAGCCGGGGCGAACCCACCTACGGCGGGCGAGTCGACAGTAGTCACCATGATCCTCTCGAGACGGCGGGGGACCTCCCCGACGAGACCGAACGTTCTATCTCATCTCAGCATGGTGGGGTCGCCGCGCACTGTCAAGACAGAACGTTCTATCCGAATCCTTACGCGCGAAAAGAGGACCGCCCACGGCGGCCGGCGGCACGGTTGTCGGCTCAGTTACGCCGATCTACTTACTTGGAGGCGGAGTCGATGCGGTGCTGCAGGATCCCGTCGACGCCTTGCCGGAACGTGTCGCAGACGCCGGCCGGGTCGGCCAGGCAACCCGATACCATCGCGCCGTCGCGCAGCATGACGAAGTGCCGTCCCGCGAGTTCCGGCGGCGTGTCGCCGACCTGCGCGAGCAGGTCCGTGACGATGTTCAGGAACCACTCGCGGTGCGCGAGGACGGCTTGGTGCACGGGGTGCGCGGGATCCGGGTACTCCGCGACCGCGTTGAGGAACGCGCAGCCGCGGAACCGGGCGGAGCCGATGCCGTCGGCGATCGATCCGGCGATGGCTCGCAGCTTGTCCGCGGCCGAACGGCCGCTGACCAGAACCTTGCCGAACCCTTCGCGCTCCATCTCGTGCACACCCTGCAAATACGCGACGACGAGGTCTTCTTTGCCGGGGAAGTGCCGGTACAGCGTGGCGCGGGTGACCTGCGCCTCCGCGACGATCCGGTCGATCCCCACGGAGTGCAACCCCTCCGCATAGAAGATCCGGGTGGCCGTCGCGAGCAGCCTCGACCGCGCTTCGGATACCTGGCCTCGGGTGTTGTGCACCATCCGCCCGAGTGTAACAGATAGAACGGTCGGTATCGCGCAGCTGGTCAGGGCTCGATCCTCGCGACCCGGAGCCACACCACCCGGCACGTCTCGGAAGCCTGATCGAGCGCGTCGGGGGAAACCGCCGACGCGTGGTAGAACGTCCGCTCGATCATCCAGCACATCGCCCCGGCGACGGCCCGTGCGCCCGCGGGGCCGTCGCCGTCCGCGACGCCGGCGCGGAGCAGGATCGCCGTGATCGCGTCGATGAAGATCTCCGCGGTCTCCCGCCACAATGCGCCCAGCTCGGGAATGGCCGAGGACTGGTCGATCGCGACGCGCATGACCAGGCCGTGCTCGTGCCAGCGGTCGCGGGTGCGCCGCAGGGCCGTCGCGATCGCGTCCGCGGGTGCCGCCGGGTCGCCGGCCGCCGCGCGCGACTTCTCGTGCAGCGCTTCGACGGTCCTGGCGAAGAGGGCGACGAGCGCCTCCTGCTTGGAGCTGAAGTAGAAGTACATCGACGCGCGGGAGAGCCCGGCGCGCTCGGCGATGTCGCCGGTCGTGAGCGCGTCGAAGCTCTTCTCGGCCAGCAGTTCCTCGAGCACCTCGAGGATCTTCAGCTCGCGCAGGTCCCCTTTGGACGGCGCGCCGGACCGCCGCCGGACCGCTTTGTCAGGCATCGTTCGCCGCGATCCGGTGCCCGTCCGGGAAGTCGGTCGATCGCGACAGCTCTTCCCAGCCTTCGATGTCCGCGGCCACCGCGGCCCGGCCGCTCGCGACGAGCCGCAACGCGTCCGAACCGAGCACGAGGTGCACCGGCGGCTGCTCCGCCTCGATGACGGCGAGCACGGCTTCGGCGGCCTTGGCCGGGTTGCCCAGCTGGTGGCCGCTGGCGGCCTGCCGGGCCGCGCGGATCGGCTCGAAGAGCTCGTCGTAGTCCGCGATCGACCGCTCGCTGCGGACCATCGAGCGGCCCGCCCAGTCCGTCCGGAACGAACCGGGCTCGAGGACGGTCACCCGCACGCCGAACCCGGCGACCTCTTTGGCCAGGGTCTCCAGCATGCCCTCCACCGCGTACTTGCTCCCGCAGTAGTAGGCCAGCCCGGGGACGGTCATCAGCCCGCCCATCGAGCTGACCGCGAAGATGTGCCCCGAACGCCGCTTCCGCATCCCCGGCAGGACGGCGTGGACGGTGGCCGCCACGCCGAAGACGTTGACGTCGAACTGCGCACGCAGCTCGGCCATCGGGGACTCCTCGAACACGCCCTCGTGCCCGTAGCCGGCGTTCGCGATCAGCACGTCGATGGGGCCGACGCTGCGCTCGACCTCGCCGACCACGGCGAAGGCCGCCTCGTCGTCGGTCACGTCGAGCTGACGCGCGTGGGCGCGACCGGGCGCGAGCGCCTCGAACCGCTCGAGGTCTTCGGGCTTGCGCACGGTGCCGACGACGGTGTGCCCGGCCGCCAGCGCGCCTTCGGCGAAGGCGCGGCCGAGGCCGCTGCTCGCGCCGGTGATCAGGAAGGTTCGCTTCGTCATGCCCTCGACTCTACACCTTGTCGAGAAAAATCGACACTGTGTCGACGATCGCCGCCGACCCGGCCGGTCACGACTCGGCGGGCGCCAGGGCGGTGCCCAGGGTTTCCACCGCGAGGTACGGGTTGAGGTGCGGGTGCCTGCAGCCGACGGCGACGTCCCGCCAGAAGCGCTGCAGGACGTTCGACGTCGCGAAGCCACTCGGACCGTGCAGGTCGAGCATCCGCTCGAGGGCGGTCCGGCAGTCCCGTCCGGCGTCGGCGAGGGCCATGCGCAGCCGCGGCCCGTCCGCCGGGGACAACTCGGCCGAGCCCCCCTCGCGGGCGACCTCGAGCATCGTCTTCTCGGCGCGGTCCACGAGATGAGCGGCCTCCGCCAGCCAATGACGGGCCCCCGCCGACTCCCCCATGCGCGAGTACGCGGTCATGAACGGCTTGCGGTCCGAGGCGAACATCGCGATGACGGCGTCGAGCGCCCCCCGGGCGGCACCCACCACCGGACCGAGCACCGTGATGGCGTACAGCATCAAGTCTCCCAGGGGGAAGGGCGCCGCCGCCGTGATCCGGCCGGCCGGCACGCGGACGCCGTCGGCGACCAAGGTGTGGCTGCCGGTGCCGCGCATGCCCGCCATGTCCCAGGTGCGCTCGACGACGAGGTCGGCCGTCGGCACCACCGCGAAGGAGAACTCACCGTCGACCAGCAACGCGAGCGAGGCCCAAACCGCGTCTTCGCAGCCCGAGACGTTCGGCCAGCGGCCGGTGACGCGCACCCCGTCCGGCACCCGCTCGCCCCGCGCGCCGGGCACCCCCGAACCGCAGAACAGCGCGTCCGGATCGGCGAAGAACTCCGGCGTCGCGGAACCGGGCAAGAAGCGAACGGCGAGGTTCTTGGAGGTGACGCAGGTCCCGGCGATCCACGCGGTGGACGGGCAGGCCCGGCCGAGGCCGGTCAGCCGGCGCGCGATGGTCTCCGTGTCCGCCCATTCCCCGCCGTGCTCCCGCGGGGTCCGCCAGGCGAAGACGCCGTCCTCGTGCAGGGCGGCCAGGCCTTCGGCCGCCGGCCGCTCGTTCTGTTCCACTTTTCCGGCGTGGGCGCGCAGGAGGTCCGTGGTTCCGGCGTTCGCGTATTCGATCACTCCACCGACTCAAGCACCGGGCGCGCGCGGCGTGCCATGCGCCGGCGACACCGGTTCATACGCGGCTGTGCGCCGGTAGCATCGCCGGTATGGACCTGATCAGCGAGGTGATCCGCACCGTGCGGGTCGGGAGCGCCGGGGCTCGCGTGCTCAAGCAGCCTCCGGCGGGCCTCAGGTTCGCCGCGTTCGCCGGCAGCGGGTTCCACATCATCACGCGCGGCACCTGCTGGCTGATCGGCCACGACGAGCCCGTGGCCCTGCGCCCGGGCGACATCGTGCTCACCTCGTCCGGCGCCGAGCACGGGCTCAGCCAGGAACCCCGCGCGCTGGCGGACATCCCGCTGTTCGAGCCGGGCGCGTCCCCGCCGGCCCCGGAGCCCGCGGCCTTCGAGTTCCTGTGCGCGGCCTACCGGCTCGACCACGGCCACGCACCCCAGTACCTGCGCGCGCTGCCCGACCTCATCGCGCTGTCGCCGGACTACGACCGCCACCCGGAGCTGCGCTCCCTGATCGACCTCCTCCTCACCGACGTCTCGGCGGCCCGGCCGGGCTCCGGCGCGACGCGGCGGGCGCTGCTGGACCTGATCCTCGTCCAGGTCCTCCGCCAGTGGCACGAGCGGGACACCGCGGCGGGGTGGCCGGAGGTCGCCCACCCGGGGATCGCGGCCGCGCTGCGCGAAATCCACGAAAACCCGCACCGGCCGTGGTCGGTGGCCCTGCTGAGCGAGGTCGCGGGGATGCCCCGCACCGCCTTCTCCCGGCTGTTCACCGCCGCGGTGGGCCGGCCGCCGATGAGCTACCTGACCGGCTGGCGGCTCGGCCGCGCCGCTCGGCTGCTGCGGGAAACCGACGCCGCGCTGGCGAGCATCGCCCCGCGAGTCGGGTACTCGACCGAGTTCGCCTTCTCGGCCGCCTTCCGCCGCGAGTACGGCGTCTCGCCGGGACGGTTCCGCAGTACCCCGCCCACCCTCACCACCGCCGACGTTCACTGATCGTCCAGGAGCCGCTCGAGCTGCCTGTCGAACTCCCGCGGGTCCTTGCTCAGCGACGCCTTGACCAGCTGCGTGAACGCGTCGACCACGACCTCGGCTGCACCGGCCTCCACGCCGTCGAGGGTGCGGAGGGCGACCTCGGCCGGGTCCATCTTGGGCACGTCGTAGTCCTTCATCATGTCGGTGTCGGCCGCCCCGAGGTGCACCGAGGTGACGAAGGTGCCTTGGCCGGCCAGTTCCTGGCGCAGCGCGTTGCTCATGCTCCAGACGGCGGCCTTGGAGACCGCGTAGGCGCTGCTGCCGGGAAAGACGAACCAGGACGCCGAAGAGGCGATGTTCACGATCGCGCCCCCGCCGTTCGCCGCGAGGACCGGCGCGAACGCGCGGGCCATCGACAGCGTGCCCCAGAAGTTCACGTCCAGCGCGGCGCGGACCGCACGCAGGTCGCCGAGCAAGGCGCCGCCGCCGATCCCGGCGTTGTTGACGAGCAGGTCGACGTCGCCGGCCACCCGGGCCGCGGCCGTGACGGCGTCCGGATCGGCGATGTCGAGGGCGAGGACCTCGACGCCGTCGAGATCGACGGCGCCGGGACGGCGAGCGGTCGCGTAGACCTTCGCACCGCGCTCGGCGAGCTGGGCGGCGAGGTGGCGGCCGATACCGCGGTTGGCTCCGGTGACGAGCGCGGTGGCTCCGTGGATGTCCATGGACCGTACGCTAGAACCTGACGTCGGCGTGAGGATCAAGCCCGGAACGCGCGGAGGAGCCATGCGGATCGGAGAGGTGGCCGAACGTGCCGGGGTCAGCGTCCGGGCGCTGAGGTACTACGAAGAGCAGGGTCTCGTGCTCGCCGGCCGCGGCCCCGGCGGCCACCGGCAGTACCCGGAGTCCGCCGTGGAGCGGGTGAAGTTCATCCAGCTCCTCTACGCGGCCGGGCTGACGAGCAAAGCGATCCTCCCGATCCTGCCCTTCCTCGAAACGCTCGTCACGACCCCGCGGATGGCCCGCCTCCTCGAAGACGAGCGCGACCGGCTGCGCGGCCGGATCGACGACCTGACGAGGGCGCACGACCGGCTCGAGGAGCTGATCCGCCTCGCCGCCGAGTACCGGGATTCGCCCGCGACGTGCTCGGCGAGCGGCGCGTTCGCTCTGTCGCAAGAGGACTGATCGGCCAAGGGCTTCGCTCGTGATCAACCAGAGTCTCACCAGCGAGCGTAGATCCGGCCCTTGCGAATCGCGGAACGCAGCAGGAACGCCGCGGCGACCAGGCAGGACAGGATGCCGGCCACCCCGGCTTCCGGGCCGGACGAGCCCCCGGTCAGCGCCGGCGGACCGGCAGGCGCGGTGTGGACCAGGCCGCCGAACTCGCTCGACTTGCCCGACACCGCCGTGCCGAATCCCGCTTCGACGACGTTCCAGGCGAAGTGGAGGCCGATCGGCATCCAGAGTGCGCGGGTGGCGATGTAGGCGGCGGTGAGCATGATGCCGCCCTGCCGGACGATGGCGGTGGCGGTGGCGCCCTACAGCATCGCGCCGGGGCCGGTGTCGGAGGTGCCGGCCAGGTGCACCGCGCCGAACAGCACCGCGGACACCGCCAGGGCGGGCCACGTCCCGAGCCGTTCTTCGGCGATGCGGAAGAGCACGCCGCGGAACGGTGACGTGCCAGCCCCCGAAGACGAGGATGATCAGCATCGTCGCCAGGAAAGCACCGGCACCGACGGCGATTCCGCCCAGCAGCCCGGACACCGCCCGGTCGCGCCGAAGCTCCGGCACGGAGCGCCTCCGTTCGACGAGCTTGCTCAGCCACGCGTAGCAGGCCAACGTGGCGCCGCCGGCGGCCACGAGGGCGAGGACGCTGAAGCCGGTCAAGGCCACGACCAACATCTGCGCGACGACCATCACGACCGGCATCACGGCCAGCAGCAACGGAAAGCGCCACCGGCGCGACCAAGGCGCCGGCCGGCCGGTGGTCGTGCCGGTCGCGTCGTCGGCGGGGGAAATCATGGGCGTGCTCCCTTCGGTTCCGGGCCCTGCGGAGCTGCCCGAACACCAGAAAGGGTGGCCGCTGCGCGATTCCCCATTCCGAGGGCATCGGCGAGTAGCTCGCACGGGGGGGCAGCTCGCCGCCGTGCGCCGTGACCCGTTCGCGCAGCCCGGCCAGCCCGCGCCCGCCGGCGAGCTCCCGCCGGACCCCCACCGACGCGGGTGTCCGGCCGGACCGCCGGTTCCGGCTGCGCGCGGTCGTCCCGATCGCCGGTGGCGCATGACCATCCGCGTGCTGGTCTGCGAAGACCACGAACTCGTCCGCGCGGGCTACGTCACGGTCTTCGGGGCGCAGCCGGACTACGAAGCCTTGCGCGCCGGGGCGAGCGGGTTCCTGCTCAAGGACTCCCCGGTGATCGAGCTGGTGAACGGGATCCGCACGGTCGCCCGGGGCGAGTCGCTGCTGGCGCCGGCCGTGACCCGGAACCGCATCGGGCGCTTCGCCTCCCGCGTCCGGCCGGCCGCCACCGAGCCGGACGGCCAGGCACTGGCCGTCCTGTCACCCCGGAAGCGCGAGGTGCTGCGGTTGATCGCGGCCGGCCTGGCGAACACGGAGATCGCCGAGGAACTGGGGCTCGGCTTCGAAACGGTGAAGACCTGCGTTTCCGGCATTCTGGCCAAACTGGACCTGCGGGACCGGGTCCAAGCGGTCGTGTTCGCCTACCGGACCGGCTTCGCCCCCAGTGCCGAGCCGTGATCCCGCGGGCGGCTGCTACGCCGGCGGGTCGGCGATCCGGCCGAGCACGTCCGGGTCGTCGGGGTCGTCGAACCAGTAGCCGTTTTCCCCGAGGTAGCGGAACTGGACGGCGACGCCGGCGGCCACTTCGACACTGACGGAGCGGCGTCCGATGGTGCGGGGTTGCAGGTGGTGCTGGCCGGGAGTCCAGTCGTTGAACGAACCCACCACGCTGACGCGGCCGGGCGGCTCGTCGGTGGGCAGGCTGAAGACGATGCGCTTCGCGCCGCTTCCGTCGCGGCCTCGGCAGATCTTGATCACTCCGCGGTAGCCCTCTCAGTGTGTCTGTCGGAGTCCGGGCGCTCGACGCTGAGCGCGTCCATGATGCCATCCCGCCGTCGCCGATCACCCCCGCCGACACGGTGATCACTCGATCGATCGGCCGCCGCCGCGACGCGGTACCACCTCGCCTGCGGGGGGCCCCTGCTGCCGACATCCGGACGGGTGAACCCGAAGACTCAGCCCGGCCGGAATCGGCGCGCCGGACCGTCCGAAGGGGCCGGCTTCGGTGGGTGGGGTCACCCACCGAAGCCGCTCCGTCGATTCACGGCTCCTCGGCAAGTCCGGCTTCAGCGAGCAGGCCGTCGATGTCGAAACTCCTGAGCGAGTCCCGGCTCAACCCGTCCTGAGCTATCCGCTCGCCCAGTACTGCGTGAACCGCCTCGCGCGTCGGCTCACGCACCAGGACTTTGGCCAGGTCTTCGGCCCAATCGTCGTACTCGGTGGGAGCGAACTGACGATCCTCGCCCACGCCGTAGACATCCCATCTCCACAGGTAGTCCACAGCGATGCGCTGCAGCCGCTTCCATCGTTCGAGCTGTGGCTTCATCGGCGAGGCATCCGCCTTCCTGCTCGTCCCTTCGGCCAAGCCGAAACGACCTTGCCCCGTTGGTTGACCACCACGACCGCGTGCTTGCCGTGGTAGGCCGAGGTTCTCCGCTCGAGGTTCGTGACGGCCTTGCGGGGGTTTCGGACCGTGTCGAGGATCGCCCGCGGGTTGACGCCGCCGTCGCCACGAGAACCCATCACGCGCTGCAACCCGTGTTTCGTGTAACCCGTGATGACACCGCCGACACGCACCTTACGTGCCTGCGCCACATGCCTCACCACGCGCACCGAGCGGGCGACCTTCACCGCCGCGCCGATGTAGCGGGAGGCTCCTCCGGTGATCGCGCCCATGGCGTACTGCGCGGCAGCGCCCCAGTTGCCCTGGACGGCGTTGCCGACCGCGGCCACACCGCTCGCGATCGCGCCGATCGGACCGGGAATCCACGACGCCACCTCGGCGACCTTCGTCACGACGTTGACGGCGGCCTTGAGCCACCCCCACATGCTGCCGTCGAGGTCCGTCGCGTTGATCGGATCGCCGACCACGTAGTCGTAGTCGTTCGCCGAGCCGCCCTCGACCGGGTCGACCGAGAGGAACCGGCCCAGCAGCGGGCTGTACGGGCGGGCACCCATCTGCACCAGGGACAGCGCACCGGTGTGCTCGTAGGGCCGCTGGTACTGGCCGAGCCACCCGTAGTCCATCGAGCCCGGCGAGTTGTCCGGCACGTTCTGGGTGTCGACCGCACCCGAAGCGGCCAGCGGCCGGCCGTACGGGTCGAACGTGCGCAGCTCACCGGCTCGGCGGCCGGCCGCGTCGGTGGACAGCACCAGGTCGCCGCGCACCGACGGGTGGTCGAACGACGGGGTGAACGCCCCGTCCGAACCCACCTTCGACGTGTAGAGGACCCCGCCCGGGAGCGTCAGCGAGAGCGTGGTGAGCCGGCCGGCCGCGTTCACCGTGAGGTCGGCACTGTCCCCGTCACCGGTGTAGCCGTAGCGCACGACGGTGTTGTTGTCGCAGTTGCGCGGGTCGCGCCGGACGATCCGGTTGGTCGCGTCACGCGTGTAGGCGATGTCCGCCGCACCGGCACCGGTGGTCTTCGCGCCGATGTTGCGGTCGGAGCCGTCCCACGCCAGCGTTGTCGTGCTGCCGTCGGCCGCGGCCCAGCCCGTCGTGTTGCCGTCCGCGTCGTAGGTGAACCCGGACAGGGCGGTGGCGCCCTCGGTGGCCAGCAGCCGGTCCGCCGCGTCGTAGCAGTAGCGGGTTTCGGCGGTGCCGGCGGGAGTTTCGTCGAGCAGCCGCACCCGGTTCGTGTTCAGCCCGGCATTCGCCTGAGTGCCCGCGGGGCAGGTCGCCGACGCCGCCGAGGTGAAGTCGTAGGTGTAGTGGTGGCCGGCCACGTAGGCCTCGGTCAGCCGGCCGAGCCCGTCGTAGACGTAGTTGGGCGCGTTCGGACGGGCGTCGGTCCCGGCCAGGGACTCGTCGACGATCGTGCCCGCCGCCGTGCGGCCGACCTTCGAGACGACGTCCTGCCCGTCACTCGTCTTCCATCCCAGCGACAGGAGCCGGGCGCCGTTGTCCTTGGCGATCGAGGCCAGTGAAGAGCCGTTTCCGTAGGTGACCGACGCGAGCTCGCCCGCACCGTCGTAGCCGACCGTCGCGAGCAGCTGGTCCCCCAGCTTCTCGGTCACGACCCGGCCCGCGTCGTCGTACGTGAACGACACCGTGCGCGGCGTGTCCGCGGCGTCCGGCGGGGTCACCGTGGACGACGTGACCCGGCCGGCCTGGTCGTAGCTCGTGCCGGTGCGCACGCCGTTGACGTCGGTGTAGGCGACGACGCGCCCGAGCAGGTCGACGACCGTGGTGACGGTGCCCTTGTCGTCGCCGACGGTCGAGGTGAGGGGGTCACCGCCGACCGCGTAGTCGTGCGTCACGGTCCGGGCCGGCGCGTCCTTGCTCGCCGGCACCTTCTCCTGCACCGGCCGGTCCCGGCTGTCGTAGCCGGTACAGGTCCAGTCACCGCCGGTCGCCTCGGCGACGACCCGCCCGGAGGCGTCGTAGACCTGCTCGTCGACGCGCGCCGGACCGGCTGCGGGCGTCGTGGACGTGACCAGCTTCGGCATCCCGCCCTGGTTGACCGCCGTGCTGCCCGGGACACACGGGTTGACGCGGCTTTCCGCGTCGCCGTAGTAGGCGTAGCCGGTCTTCGCGCCGGTCGGCATGGTCTTGCCGGTCTTGCGCAGGTAGCCCGTTCCCGGGGTTTCGTACGAAACCGACCCCGCGACCTTCAGCCCGGCCGGGTTCGCCGAACCGGACGTCGCCAGCCCGTAGGCCGGATCGAGGCCGTTCTCGCCGAACTTGGTGGTGCCGGCCTTGTCCGCGACCCCGTCGGACTCCGACGCCGTGGTCGAGGTCTTCAGTCCGTAACGCGGTCGCAGCTGCGTGCCGGGCACCGGCTGCTGGGTGCCGGACGGCGTCGTCCAGTGCAGCTCCAGCTGAGCGGTCAGGTCGAATTCGTAGTAATCGATCCGAATCCGCTTCGCCTGTCCCGCGGCATCCGCGTGCACGACGCCCTGACGCCACTTCGGCGTCGTGTTGATCCAGTCGTCGATCACCAGCTGGTCGTCGACCCACACTCGCACGCCGTCGTCGGCCAGCAGCCGCAGCGTGTAGTCCCCGGCCGCCGGGAAGACGATGTCACCCGTGGCGCGGAGCGAGAAGTGGTCCGCGGGCAGGCCGGTGCCCGGCGCGTCGCTGTTCCAGTTCTTCACGAACGAGCCGTCGGCCGTGGCGAGCCCGGTCGTGTAGGTCTTCGGTGCACCGGAGAGCTTGTCGTTGTCGTACCACGCCACGGCCAGGCCGTTGATGCCCTCGTCGTAACCGTTGTGGCCGTGTGCCATGCCTCCGGAGCACGTTCCGTTCGGCAGCTGCCCGGTGAAGCACGACGCGGGCGCCGGTCCGTAGGAGTCGACCGGACGGTCGGCGTAGTCGTACACCGTCGTGGACTTGCGGCCCGCCGGATCCGTCGTGGACAGCGACAGGTCCTTGGGACCCCACTCCTGCGCGGAGACGCGGCCCGCGCTGTCCGTTGTGGACAGGGTGCGGTCGGCGTCGTCGTAGCTGACCTTGCTGGCGAACCCGACGGCGGGCGAGAGCCCGGCGGTGTCGACATAGGTCGTGCGGTTGGCCGGGTCATAGCGGTAACCGGTGCCCTCGCGAGGCTTGCCGATCGCGGGGACCGCCGAGCTGACGTTGGTCACCTTCGGCTTGGCGCCGGTGTCGTAGGTGACGCTCGCGGTGAGATCGCCCTCGTTGGCCTTGCGGTTGGCCGGGTCCGCGGCGATCCAGTCGTTGGCGAGGCTGCCGCGTTGCCCGGCGAGCAGGCCGGCGGCGTTGTAGCCGTAGTCGGTGATCTCCGAGCCCGGGTCTTCGATCCGGCCCAGCTGGCCACCGACGTACCAAAGCCGGGTTTCGGTGCCGTCCCAGTAGCTGATGCGGCACAGCATCTGCGACGGCGGCAACGCCTGGGCGCCGGGCGGTGGGGTGACGCCGCCGTAGCAGTCGTCGCCGGCGCGGTTGTAGTGCAGGACGTGCGAACGCGCGGAGACCGGATCCTTGATCTCGCGCAGCCGCGACGGCGCGCCGTCGTAGACGTACTGCAGCGCCGCGGGCTTCCGCGAATCCGTGCTGGCCGTCTGGCTCTCGAGCTTGCCGTCGGCCCGGAAGACGAACACGTCGCCACCGTCGGTCAAGGTGACCTTGCCACCGGCATCGAGCGCGAGAACACCGTCTTCGTCCTGCGGCGGTGTGTAGCCACCGGCGCTCTTCTTCGTCCAGGTGTGCTTGGCGCCGGACGCGTCGGTCAGCACGATGTTCTGGTCGGTGACCTTGGCTTCGGTGTAGCTCGAGCCGTCGCCGTCGAGGTCGGCCGACAGGGTCCAGCCCTGCGGCAGGACCGGCAGGTCGGAGGTGTAGAGCCAGTCGGCGGGGACGATCTGCGGGGCGACGGTGGTGTTGTCGGTGGTGCGGACGAACAGCCGCATCTTGGCCGCGCCGGTGGCTTCGGCGTTCTCGACCTTGATCGGCACCCGCTGCCCGGCGGTCAGCGCGACGCCGGTCGCCTGGGTCCAGTTCAGGTCGCTGGCGGTGTTGACCTCGTAGACCTTGGCGCCGTTGAGCCACACGGTGCCGCCGTCGTCGTGCACCCCGGCGAACTGGTAGGTGCCGGCGACCGGGGCCTGGAAGAACCCTTCCCAGCGCGCGACGAACCAGTCCGCGGGCAGCGCCGGCGCGAACGGCGAGTCGGTGCCCCAGTCGACGTTGACCTGCGGCTCGGTCCGCACCAGGACCGGCTGCTGCGCGTCGTTGATGATCCCGTTGTGGGAGAGGTCGGCGAAGTAGGACGCCTTGAGCCCCTTGTTCTCCACCTGCTGCGAGTTGTAGGTGAACGACAGGCCGGCATTGCCGCCGACGGTCACGAACGACGGAGTCTGTTCTGCGGTGGAGACGTTGCCGTTGGCCAGGTTGACCGTCACCGGGCCGGCGTCATCGGTCGGGGACGGGCCGTGGTCACCGATGCGCTGGTCGATCTTGAAGTGCCCGATCCAGGTCGGGGTGATCGTGGTGGCGCCGCTGTAGGTCATCGCCTGCCAGGTGTAGGCGACGCCGTCCTGCAGGATCCCGGCCGGCACCGTCCAGGTCGGCGTGGTCAGGCAGCCGGACTCGACCACGACACCGGACTTCGCGTCGGCGCCGGTGGCGATGCGGAAGCAGTACTTGACGGCCTCGCCGTCCGGGTCGGTGACCGGCTTGACCGACAGGGCCGGGGTCAGCGACGTCGACACCGTGCCGTCGGCCGGGCCCACCAGCGTCGTGGCCGGAGCCGGCGATCCCGTGTCGACGGTGAGGGTCGCGTTCAGGTTCTTGTACGTCCAGGTGCCCGGGTTCTCGGCGCCGATCATCATGAAGAAGACCGAGCCGTCGCGGGCGTTGACGCGGTCGCGGATGAACCCGGTCAGGCCTTCGCCGACGAAACTGCCGACGTCGCCGACCAGCGCGCTGGTCATGTAGCCGCCGACGCCGTTGTAGTTGAACGCCGAGGCGTGGTAGAGGTTCGCGTTCCACGTCTTCAGCGAGCCGGCGACGCTGGTGTTGCGGGTCAGGTCCATCCGCGCGCCGACCACGGTCTTGCCGAACAGCGGCGAGTAGTCCATGTGGAAGACGCTGCGGTTGTAGGTGTCACCGTTGGCCTGGCTGTTGCCGATCCGCAGACCGCAGGCGTCGCAGACGGTGCCGTCGGAACGGTAGGAGTGCGACTCGGTGACGCCGTAGGTGAACGTCGGGTCGACGAACACCGGGTACACGCGCTTCGGGTCGCGCAACCAGTTCGGGTCGACCGCGACGGTCAGCCACCAGTCCGCGCCGGCCTGGTCGAGGGTGTAGACACCACCGGTCATCGCCGGGGCGGTCTCGCCGCGGCCCGCGGAGTCCCACGTCTCGATCGGCGGCAGCACAATCTTCGCCGCACCCGCCTTGTCGGCCAGCGTGACTGAGCCGTTCTTCTCCAGCTTCGGCGTCAGGTCACCGGTGGTGAGCTTGAACTTCCACGAGGATCGGCCGTCGGCGGGCGGGCGCTTGAGCTTGATCGTCTCCTTCACCGCGCCCGGCGTGACCTCGTAGTCCAGGTCGGTCCCGGCCGCGACCTCGGGGTAGGTGACCGAATCACCCTGCACCGCGGCGGTCGCCGGGGCGGCCTGATCGAGGGCCAGACCCGCGGTGTGGCCGCCGGATTCGACCTGCAGCACCGCGGCGTCGTCAGCCTTCGTGGCCAGCGAGGGACTCAGGGGGTGGTGGTCGGCGTCGGCGCGCTTGGTCGCCGGGTCGGTGGCCAGGGTGGTCTGGACCGGCTGCCACCGGCCGTTCTCGTCCTGCACGTTCAGCGGCTGGTTCGACTGCCGCACCGAATGCGTGCCGTCGACGTTGACGTACTCGGTGACGAACATCGACCGCGACACCGGCGTCGACCGCTGCGGATCGAAGTGCGTTCCCGCGCCGCCGTCCAACCGGCTCGACGCGGCGAAATCCGCCTTCGACGGCGCCTGCGGCACGACGGGAGCCGGCGCGGCCGACGACAGCAGCCCGACGTCGCGCGGATCGATCGGCTTCGGCGCGGCCGGCGGAGTCGCGACGGCTTCGGCACTGCCGACGACGAGAGTCATCGTCAGGGCGAGCACGATCGCTCTGACCCAGCGAATCAGATGGACAGGACGCGACAACCGCAGCACGCCAGTTCCTCCCCCGGCGACCCGGCATCCGCCACGGCCGCCCCCAATGGCCCGCGGAGCACGACTGCCGCCGCGGGATACTGCCCGGCACTCCGCGCACGTCGTGCCCGGCTCGCCCGGGGGTCGGGAATTCTCGTCCCTCGCCCGCACCCTGCATCGGCCGAACCTCACACGCTCGTTACACCATCGCGTGAGAGGAAGCACACAGTTGCCAGCCGACCGCAGATCAGGTAAACGCCCTGGTCACACGCCCAGCACCGGGTTCAGCACCCCGGCGGACCGCATTCGATGATCTTCCCGTACTGCTCGAGCTGGCCGTACTTCTCCATGATCGCCTGCTGGACGTGCTCGGGCCGCAGCTCGCCCGGACCGTAGCGAGCCCGCAGATCGATGCCGATCTGGACGGCCACCTCGTCACCCAGGTCGGGTCGGTGGCCCGGCCCCGCGATGATGTCGGCGAGCTCGGAACCCCCGTGCAGCTCCTCCGCGGTCAACCCCGCGTCGATGCCGACATACCCGAAGTGGATGTTCGACCACACCTCGTAGCTGATCTTGCCGTTCGTGTCCGGGATCGGCGAGAACACGTCATTGCGCTCACGCATCCCGTAGTCGTGCAGGATCTTCTCCTTGTGGTCCCAGAGTCCGCCGGGCCGCACCCGCCACGCCCAGACGGTGTAGGCGAGCATCCGGCACGTAGGCCACGGCTTGCAGTCCCCGGACAGGAACGGCCGCATCTTTCGCACGTCGCTGGAGAAGGTGTTGAGGACCATCTCCTGGTACATCATCGAGTCGATCGAATCGAACTCCTTCCGGTGCTCCTGCTTGAACCGACGCACCGCGTCCTCCGTGCGGATGACGCTCTCCATCGCCTCCGCGGCGTTTTCCTCGGCGTGCTGGGCCACCAGCCCGGCCGCCCAGGCGTCGAGTTCGGCACGGTCGGCGGCCTCCGACGCCGCCGAAGCATCCACGGCGGCTTTGTCCGCCGCGGTCGTCGCGATCACCGCGTCCCGGCTCGCCGACGCGGCCGCGCCCCGGGCCACGGAGGCGTCCCGTTCGGCCACGGATGCCGCTTTCCCCGCGATGGCGGCGTCGGAACACGCCGAGTTGGCCGCGACCCTCGCCGCCCGCGCGTCCTCACGAGCCTGTGAGTCGGCCTGAGCCGCCCGATCGCCGGCCGCCCGCGCCGCGGCGCCGTCCACCGCCGCGTCCGCCGCCGCCTGGAGTGCGTCCGATGCGGACTGGGCGGCGCCGGCGGCCGAGCCGGCCGCATCGGCCGCCGCCCGGTAGGCGGGCGCGACCTCGGCCGCCGCCCGGGCCGCCGCTTCCCTGGCCGCGGCCGCCGCGGCCACCGCCTCGGTCGCCCGCGTCCGCGCCGCCTGCAACTGCTCCGCGGCGATTCCCCGGGCCTGGTTCGCCACGTCCACGGCGAAGTCGGCGGTGAGGTCGGTCCCGGTGAAGGGCGCGGCGAGGTGGATCGCGGTGTTGCCCGCGTCGGCGGTCGCTGCCGAAGTCCCCTTCGCCGAGTCCGCGGCCCGCAACGCGAGCCCGGCCTGCACGGACGCCACGGCCGCCTCGTTCGCCGCGGCCTGTGCTTCGGCCTTCGCGTACCCGGCGTCGGTCAAGGCCGTGACCGCGGCGGTGGCGGCCTGCTGCGCCAGCGAAACCGCGGTCTGCGCGGCTTCGGCGGACTTCGTCTCCTCCGCGGTGGCCGTCGCGGCCTCGGCCTCGGCCGCCAACGCGAACGAATGGGTCTCGGCCGCCTCGGCTTCGGCGCGGTTGGCGTCCGCGTTCGCCCGCGCCGCGGCCGCCTCCGCTTCCTGTGCGGCCGCCCTGGCCCGTTTCGCCGCCCGTGTCGCAGCGGACGCCGCCGCCCGTGCCTTGATCGCGGCGCCGTTGGCCGTGTTCGCCGCACCGCGCGCCGAGTGGGCCGCGTTCGCCGCCCGGTTCGCCTGACTCCGGGATTCCGTCGCGGCCGCCCGGGCGGCGTCTCCCGCGGGGCCGGCCGGCGCGGCCGCCGCGATCGCCTCGTCCCGGGACGCCCGCGCCCCGGCTTCGTCCATGAACGCCTCCGCGATCGCGGCCCCGTCGCGTGCCGCCGCCGAGTCGCGCTCGCTGGTCTGCGCGACGCCGAGCGCCGCTTCGGCGTTGCGTTCCTCTCCCTCGGCACGGGCCCGGGCATCCGCCGCGACCTGCGCCTGGGTCTGCGCCTGACCACGCGCTCGGCGGGCGACGACGGCCTGGTTCTGTGCGGTCACCCGCCCCGCCGCCGCCTTCCGGCCCTCGGCCTCGGCCCGCGCCCGGGCGGCCGCGGCGGTGCGCTGCTCGCGCTCGGCGTCCAACCGGGCCGCCCGGGTCCGGGCCGCGGCGGCCCACGCCGCCTGCTCAGCCTGTTCGGCGGCGATCCTGGCCGCCTTGGTCCGCTCGGCCGCGTCGCGGGCCGCGACGGCCTGCCGCTGTGCCGCGTCGGCGATCGCCGCGGCGGCACGCGCCTGTTCCTCGGCGTGTTCACGCCATTCCCGCGCCTTGTCCGCGCTCTTCTGCGCCTTGTCGTTCGCGTCGACGGCGAGCGCCGCGGCGACCGTGGCGTCGACGGCGTTCTTCGCCGTCTCCGCGGCCGAAGCGGCCGCGTCCGCCGAGGCTGACAGCGCGTTCGAGACCTGCGCCCACTGCGTCCCGTAGGTCAGCCCGGTATCGACGAGGACCTGCGAGTTCACCGTCGCGGTGGCCGCCGCCGCGCGAGCGTCCTGCGCGGCCTGCCCGGCGTACCCGAGCTGGCGCGTGACCTCCGCTGTCACCGCGTCGAACTGCCCCGGCCGGTAACCGCCCGCGCGGTCGGCGACGGAGATCTGCTCGGCCTGGCGCGCCTCCTCCGCCGCCGCGGTCATCGCGTTCGACGTCCGCTCCAGCGCCTTCACCGCGTTGCCATGGGCGACCATGATCCGCTGGCGGGCCTCCGCCGCCCTGGCGGCCTTCCTCGCCAGGTCGGACAGCGCTTCCGCGGCCTTGCGCGCCTCCTCCTGCTGCGTGAGCTGCCGCTCCCGCGCGTCGGCGTCCGATCTGGACGCCGCGAGGTAGCCGGTGGCCAGGTACTCCGCCATCCGCGCGGGGTCACCGGAGTCCAGCGCGGTCCGCGCGGTCCGCGCGACCTCCGGGCCGCCCGACCCGGCGAGCATCCGCACGCGCTGCAGGTTCTGCTCGGCGACGGCGGCCGCGTCCAGCTGAGCCTGCCGGTCCCGGTCGGCCGCGATGTCCTTGCCGTAGGCCAGGAACTGCTCCCGGTCGGTGTCCGACCCGCCCAGCACCCGGGTGACCTCGGCGTTGAAGATCGGCCCGCCGGTGCCCGCCATCGCCTCGATCGTCACGCGGTTCGCGGCGGCGACCCGGTCCTTGCGGGCCTGCGCCCGCCCCCTGGCCGCACTTTCCCCGGTGTTCAGGAACTCCACGACCGCCGTGGGCTCGGGACTGGCCAAAGCCGCCTTCGCCGCCTCGCGGACCTCCGGCTCGGGGTCGAGCTCGGAGATGTCCACCACCAGGTCACGCAGCCGCGGGTCCACTGTGGACGCACTCGCGGCCGTGACCGGCCGCGGTTCGGCGAACGTGCCGCCGCCCACCACCCCGGCGCCGAGAGCGAGCACAGCGGTCAGCACGACCGCCCGCACCGGCGAGAGTCTTCGCTTCTGGGACACATCAACCCCCCTGGTTGAAAGGCCTGGTACCACCGCGGCGGTACCAGGCCGTCGAAGCCGCTACGGAGTTCCCGGCGGGATCGTGCGGACGATCCAGGTCTGGACCTCCAGCGTCGTGGCGTTCCAGGTGATGTAGCCGCCCCGGAAATCACTGCGACGCCCGCCCGGGATGTCGTATTCGTCGCTCGTCGGGTAGCCGAGGTCGGACAGTTCCCAGCCCCGCCGCGCCCACGTGTCGCGAATCGCGCCGAGCACCCAGTGCGCACCGGTACGCGGCGACCAGTAGATCGACAGCTGCCGCTCGTCGTTGTAGTGCACGTACTGGCCGACGCCGTCCGGGCAGACCGTCTGGTCGATCTTGAGCGTGGCCGGGATCCCGCCGACGGTGTACCGGCCGAGCGCGTCGAACACCTGCGTGATCGCGCCGGAAAGCATCCGGACGTCGGTGCCTTCCTTCCAGTACAACCTGCCGCGCTGGTAGTCCCGGAACCGGACGCCGTTGTCGTACACCTCGGCGCTCACGGGGTCGCCGATCCGGCCGCGCAGCGCGTCGTCGTTGAGCCACCGGGAGGTGATCGGCGTGGTGATCTTCGGGTCGGGCTCGGTGACCTTCCAGGTGGTGTCGTCGGCGTACAACCGCGGGCTGTCCCAGGCGTTTTCCCCGCTGTCGCCGGCCGCGTACATCCGCGTTTCATAGTGCCGCAGGAAACGTCCCGGCAGGGCCTTCGACTCCAGCGAAACGTCGCTGCCGGCCGGCCCGGGCCGAGGGCACCACGTGGCGTCGCGCTTGAACTGGTCGGACCCGTCGCTCGCGACCAGCTGCACCCGGAATCCGTTCTGCCGCAGGTAACTGCCGACGTGCCCGGCGGACTCGAGGGAATAGCAGTTCGCGTCGGCGAGGCCGGGCACCACCTTCCAGGTGGCCGCGCCCAGCGGCGCGTCGGCGACCGTGCCGGGCGTCCCGGTGGCGGTGAAGGCGTCGCCGCCGTCGGTGCGCACGTACCGGCCGCGGAAGCCGGGCGTAGTGGTCATCAGCGACTGTTCGAGCACGGTGTACTGCGTCTCGGCGAGGAACTTCGTGACGTCGGCGGGAGTCCCGGCCAGTGCCGCGGCCGCCGCGGCGACCAGGCGCGGCCGCAGCCTGCCCGCCTCGGCCTTCGCCTTGATCTCCCGCGCCAGCTGCCGGTCCGCCTCCTCGCGGGCGGCCTTCTCCCTGGCCGCGTCACGCTTGTCGGCGTCGAAGATCCCGGTGTCGATGAACGCCTTCCACGTCGCCGGTTCGCCGCTGCGCAACGCGGCGTCGGCCGCGGTGGTGATCTCGGCGTGGCGCGGCTGCGCCAGTTCCGGCAGGTTCAGCAGCTGCCGGATGAAGTTGTCGTCGGTGAACACCAGCCAGCCTTCGGGCGCGACGATGCCGAGCACCGCGGCCGCGTTCTTCTTGGCCAGTTGCGCCGCGAGCTCGCGTGCGTGCGCTTCGCTTTCCTGGCGGGCCTTTTCGATGGCGTCGCGCTGGTCCTGCAGGTGCAGCTGGTAGATCGTGGTGTCGATGAACGTCTTCCACGCGGTGGCGTCGCCGCCCCACGCCGTCGCCGCGCCGTCCTTGACCTTCGGGCCGGTGGACCGGCGCCAGACCTGGTAGACGAAATTCTGGTCGTTGCCCTCGAGCATGGCCGTGTCCGCCGGGATTTCGGCGAAGGCCGCGGCCTTCTGCCGCGCGTCGCGCGCGAGGCGCGCCTCCTCCTGCCTGCGGGCGTACTCGATGTGGTCCCGGTCGACGAAACCGTGGATGCCGGTCCGGATGAACGCCGTGGCGTCCGGCGCGTCCGGAGTGTTCACCACGATCCGGTAGACGCGGTAGGCCTCGGCCTTGGTGAGCGGGTACTTGGCCGGGTCGATCCGGTCGTAGACCCGGAAGACGAAGTTCTTGTCGGTGAGCACCAGCCAGTCCTCGGTGGCCTCGCCCACCTCGATCGCGCGCACCGCGCGGACCTTCTCAACCTCGCTGGACTCCGGCACGGCGGTGGCCGCGGCGGCGGTCGCCGCCGCGTCGCCCGGCGCCGCGGCGTGGGCGGACGGGGCCAGCAGCGCGGCGATCGCCGTCATCGCCACGGCCCCGGCCGCCATCCGTCTGCAGTGGACAGTTGCCCGCATACTCGAGTCACCCCTCATGAGAAAGAAAACCTTGTCGGAAAGCGAACTCAGAGCGAGTCCGAAACTCGCTGCTCGCCGTCGAGCGCCTGCTGCGACAGCGCGGCCCAGTAGTCCACCTGGTGGGCGGTATCGTCGGTTTCCGACTGCCACGCCACCTCGGTGTCCTGCGCCGGCTGCAGGATCGACGTCCAGTTCGGCCCCTGCGCCGCCGTCGCCGCGAGCACCACGGCGTGCCAGTTCCCGGCCTGGCGCGCGGCGACCTCCCCCGCCTGCTCCCAGCCGGACCGCGCGGGCGCCGTCTGCGCCCCGACTTCCTGCCAGGCACGCACCGCGGCGGCCTTCGCCTGTGCCTTGGCCTCCTCGCCCGCCTCGCGGGCGGCGCGTTCGGCGGCCTCGGCGTCGGCGACCAGCCCGATGACGGCCGCGCGCCACCGCATGTTTTCGCCGGCCCGCCGTATCCGATACACCTCGAGGTCCAGCCGCGCGCCGGTGGTCCAGCCGTAGGCGAAGAACTCGACCAGATCGTCGTCGGTCGCGCCTTGGCGGAGGGCGTACGAGGCCGACAGGCGGACCTGCTCACCGGGGTCGTTCGCGGCCAGCGCAGCCACCGTTTCCCGGTCCCGCTGCAGCAGCGCGCGCTTCTGCTCGCCCACCGCGTCGCGGTAGACCCGGTCACGCGCCTTCGCGGCCTCGTAACCACTGCGCACGAACAGATCGCGCGCAGAGTCCGTCCCCCCGGAACCCAGCAGGCGCTGCGCCTCGGCGTGCACCTCCGGCGCGTACTCCGCGGTCGTCGTCTCGTAGACGCGGCGGACGAAGTCGAGATTGCGGGCGCGGCCTTCCTGCGCCCGGCTCACCGCGTAGTCGTACCCGGTGGCCAGGAACTCGGCGATCGCCGCGTCCGGCGCGCTGCTCACCAGCGCCGACCAAGCCGCCGTACGGACCGTGCTGTACGGGTGGGCACGCGCCAGATACCGCACCCAGACCCAGTCCGCCGACGGCGCCGCCGCCACGGCGGTCGTCCCCTGCCCCGCGTAGGCAGGGGTGACCCCCGTCGCGAGCAGCGCCATCGCCACCCCCAGTGCGCGCAGCAAGGCGCGCTTCCCCCCGGCCACCCCGATCTCCCCCCTCCGCCGCGACGCGACGGTTGCCGATCACCCCTGGGGACAGAGCTTAGGGACGACGGCACACCCGGGGCTGTAGTTCCGGCGACGCCCGTCGGCATGCCGATGACCTGCGCCGATCGACCGGTCGGGAGATCGGGAAGCCGTGCGGAGCGGCAATTGTGCCGGTGGCCGTTCAGGCTTTCCACCAGGTACGGGCCACCGGCGGCCGAGGCGGACGGCGAAGGGCTCCGCGAGCCACGGCGGCCGGCGGGACCTGCGCCGATTCGCCGGGCAAGCGACAGAAAACTGGCCGGGGAGAGGCGAAACCTCCGCCCCGCGTTCACGATCATTCCGGCGATCGGAGGTGTACCGGCGCATTCTGGAACAATAGGCTCAGGGCGCCCTGGGGGAAGGGTGAACGATCGAGGGGGAATTGCGCCATCGACGACTTGGGCAGAAGTCTGCGATCACGACGCCAGGCGGCGGGACTCACGCAGCGCCAGCTGGCCGACCGCGCGGGGATGAGCGTGCGGGCCGTGCGGTACCTGGAAAATGGCCGGACGCGGGCACCACGCTCGGCGTCGATGCGCCAGCTCGACGAGGTGCTCAACGCGCCGGGCCGGCCGGAGCAGACGCCGACCACCGTCGGCGTGCTCGGCCCGTTGAGCGTGCGGCACGGCGGCGAACCGGTGGACATCGGCGGCGCGAAAGCCGCCGCACTGCTCGGATTGCTCGCGCTGCACCCGAATACGGCCGTTTCACGCGACGAGATCGTGGACGTGCTGTGGGGTGAGCTGCCCCCGGCGTCGCACGCCCACCTCGTGCACACCTACGCCGGGCGGCTGCGGCGCAGGCTCGGCCAGGGGCCGCGGCTCGTCGCGGCGCGGGGCGGATACCTGCTTGCGGCCGAGCCCGGGCAGCTGGACCTGTTGCGATTCCTCGCACTCGCCGAGGACGGCGACGACGCCGAAGCGCTCGCGCTGTGGCGCGGGCCGGTGCTCGGTGGGGTGGACCAGCGGCTGCGCCAGCACCCGGCGGCGGTGGCGCTGGCCGCGCGGCGGGTGAAGTCGGCCCTGCGCTACGCCGACCTCGCGCTCGCGGAGGGACAGGCCGCCGACGTCGTCGCGGTGCTGCGGCCGTTGCTGGCCGACGAGCCGATGCACGAGGGCCTCCACGCGCGGATGGTGCTGGCGCTGGCCGGATCCGGGCAGCAGGTCGCCGCGCTCGGCCACTACGACGACGTGCGCGAGGCACTGGAGCACGACCTCGGCGTCGAACCCGGCGAGCAATTGCGTGCCGCGCACCTCAAGGTGCTGCGCGGGCAGGTGCCGGCGCGGCCCGCGGGCGAGCGGAACTGCCTGCCGCGCGACCTGCCGGACTTCACCGGGCGGCGCGCCGAGTGCCAGGCGCTGCTCGACGGCAGCGCCGGCGGGCTGGTCACCGCGATCGACGGGATGGCGGGCGTCGGCAAGACCACCTTGGCCGTCCACCTGGCCCACGAGCTGGCGCCCCGCTTCCCGGACGGCCGGCTGTTCCTCGACCTGCGCGCGCACTCGCCGGGCCGGCAACCGCCTTCCGCGCGGGACGCCCTGGAGAGCCTGCTGCGCCAGTTCGGCGTCGAAGGCGAGCGGATCCCCGAGCGCGTCGACGACTGTGCCGCGCTCTGGCGCTCGCTCGCGGCGGAGCGACGGCTGCTCGTCGTGCTGGACAACGTCGCCGACGCCGCGCAGCTGCGGCCGTTGCTGCCGAACGGGCGCCGCGGCTGGACCGTCGTCACGAGCAGGCGGCGCCTGGCCAGCGTCGAGGGTGTGCACCGGATCTCCCTGGACGTCCTCCCCCACGCCGACGCGGCGACACTGTTCGCTCGCGTGCTCGGCCGGTCCGTCGACGGGCAGGAGGACGAAGTCGCCGAAGTCCTGCGGTTGTGCGGGTTCCTGCCGCTGGCGGTGCGGATCGCGGCGGCGAAGGCGCGGGCTCATCCGTCGTGGACGGTCGGGCACCTGGCCGAACGGCTGCGCGACGAGCACCGGCGGCTGAGCGAGCTGCGCGTCGACGATCGCAGCGTCGAGGCCGCGTTCGGGCTCTCCTACGACCTGCTGGGCCCGGAGCAGCAGCGGATGTTCCGGCTGCTCGGCGAGTGTCCCGGCAGCGACTTCGACGCCTACGCGGCGGCCGCGCTCGCGGGTATCGGGCGCGCGGCCGCCGAGGAGATCCTCGACGAGCTGCTCGCCGCACATCTGCTGCTCGAACCCGTGCCGGGGCGGTTCCGGTTCCACGACCTGCTGCGGCAGTTCGCACGGGCGGCGGCGCTGCGCGACGAGGGCGAGCGCGCGCAAGCCCGGCTCGTCGGCTACTACCTGCACGCGGCCGCGCGGTCCGCGGACCTGCTGGAACCGACGCGGCGACGCTGGGACCCCGGCCCCGAACCGGAGGTGCTGCCGGAGTTCGCCGGTCCCACGGACGCCGTCGGCTGGCTGGCGGCCGAACACGAGAACCTCGTGTCGGTGATCGCGGCGGCGTCCGATCGCGGCTGGTGGGAGCAGTGCTGGCGGCTCGCGCAATGCCTGTGGCGGTTCTTCTTCGTGCGTGGGCACCTGCAGGACTGGATCTTCACGCACCGGCTCGCGCTGGCGGCGGCGCTGCGGACGGGAGACCTCCGGGCGCGCGCCGAGATCCGGAAGAACCTGGGCCTGGCGCACTGGCGGCGTGCCGACTTCGACGAAGCGCTGGACCACCACCACCGCGCACTGGAGCTCGACGAGCGCGAAGAGGACGTCTGGGGCCAAGCCAAGACGCACAACCACCTCGGTTTCATCCACTCGCGGATGGGCCACCACGACCAGGCGATCCACCACCAGCGTCAGGCGGTGGTGCTGTACCACGAAGCGCGCGACGACTGCGGGCAGGCGCGGGCCCAGATGGGGTTGGGCAACGCGTATTACCACGCCGGGCGGATCGGCGAGTGCTGCGCGTGGTTCACACGCGCGGTGGATCTCGCCCAGCGCGCGTCGGACCACTGGGGGCTGGGGCTGGCACTGATCGGTTTCGGTTTCGCCCTGGGGGCGGCCGGGCGGCCGCACCTCGAACAGGCGCTGGCGCTGACGCACGCGATCGGCGACCGCTGGAGCGAATGCCTGGCCCTGACCGGCCTCGGCATCTGCGACCACCTCGGCGGTGCGACCGGCCCGGCGCTCGACCGGCTACGCGAGGCGGTCTCCTTGGCACGGGAGACCGGGGATCGCTGGGGCCTGCGGCTGGCGCTTTCGGCGCTGGGACGGGTGCTGTCCGGCCTCGGCCGTGACGAGGACGCGCTGGCCGCGCACGAAGAAGCGCTCGCCCTGACCCGGGAGCTGCGCAACCTGCCACTGGAGGCCGAGGTGCTGGCGGACCTCGCCGCCGCCCGCCCGACGCGGCCGTGACCGTGCGCGCCGGGCGGCCTCGCTGACGACGGCGAACGGTTGCGTGTCGACCGGGCGGGCATCGGTTCCGCTCCCGACGCCGGGGCGTGCCGGCACCGGCCGGGAGGTCGGCGCCGGCGATCCGGCTTCCCGTCTTGTCAGGCACCCGCCATCGCCGGGTGCAGGACGACCTTCGTCCAGCCGTCGTCTCGCTTGTCGAAGTGCTCGTAGGCCTCCGGCGCGCGGTCGAGGGGCAGCTCGTGGCTGACGATGAACGACGGTTCGGCCTTGCCCCCGGCGATCAGGTCGCGCAGCTGCCGGTTGTACTTCTTGACCGGCGCCTGGCCGCTGCCGATGTGCTGGCCCTTGAACCAGAACATGCCGTAGTCGAAGGCGAGTTTGCCCTGCTTGGCCAGCTCGTCCTCGGCCCCGGGGTCCTGGGGCACGAACACGCCGACGTTGCTGATCCTCCCGGTGAAGCGCACCGACGCGACCAGCCGGTTCATCGTCAGGTTGGCCTTCTCCTGTCCGTCGGGTTCGTGCGCCTGGTAGCCGACGCACTCGCAGCCGTTGTCCGCACCCAGCCCGATCGTCTCGTCCAGCACGGCCTGCACCGGGTCGACCTTCGAGTCGTCGATGGCGATCGCGCCGATCGATTCCGCCAGCCGCAGCCGGTCGGGGCGCCGGTCGACGACCATCACCTTGCCCGCCCCGCGGATGGTCGCCGAGAGCGCGGCCATCAGCCCGACCGGGCCGGCGCCGTAGATGACCGTCTGGTCACCGGGCTGCACGCCGGCCATCTCGGTGGCGTGGTAACCGGTCGGGAAGATGTCGGCGAGCATCACGTAGTCGGTCTGACGCTGCTCGGCGTCCTCACCCAGCCGCAGGCAGTTGAAGTCACCCCAGGGCACGCGCAACAGCTCGGCCTGTCCACCGGCGTACGGGCCCATGTCGGCGAAGCCGTACGCGGCACCGGCCATCTTCGGCTCGGGCTGGGCGGTCAGGCAGTAGTTCGTCAGCTGACGCTCGCAGTTCTTGCAGTGCCCGCACGCGATGTTGAACGGCAGGACGACCCAGTCGCCCACCCGGACCTTGTCGACCCCGGAGCCGACCTCGACCACCTCACCCAGATTCTCGTGCCCGAACCAGCGACCGGTCTCGAAGTCGGTCCGGCCCTCGTACATGTGCAGGTCCGAGCCACAGATGTTCGCCGACGTGATCCGCACCAGGACGTCGGTCGGCCGCTCGATCCGCGCGTCCGGCACATCCTTGACACTGACCTGCCGCGGACCCTCGTACACCACTGCCTTCATCACTGTCTCCTTTGTCGTAGCTGCCTGCGGGGCCGGATGTCCCCCGGAGAACCCGCTAAACCACGACCGACCCCGGCCGTTCGGACGTGTTCGATGGGTGGGTTAGCCGGCAGGCCGAGGGGTAGCCGCCCAGGATCGGAGGTGCCCCGGGACGTGGCACACCAGGCCGGTGACCGGGCGCACGAACGGGAGACGCCGTGGCATTGACAGCAGCTCGAGCAGGTCCGCACCACCGGTGACCGGACGAGCCGCTGGTGGTGACGGCCGCATTGGACAGAGGACGCGCCGGACCGGCTCATCCCCGATTCCCCGGCGATGCCGGTTACTCCACTCGGGTTCTCCCCCGCGCGCGGCCTCAACCCCGCTCCGGTTCGGGCGTGAAGGCCAGGGCAGGACCCACTATCGAGGGAGGACCATGATGTCGAAGGTGCGGAAAACCGCGATCGGCGCCGTTCTGGCCGCGGCGGGGCTCATCGCGGCCCCGGCCGCCCAGGCGGCGGCCGCGAGCCCGGCGGCGAGCTCGGCCTGCCCGGGCTACCACTTCTGCTTCTACTTCAACAGCGACTACGGTGGCGCCCACGCCGACTACCTGCTCTCCGACGGCAACCTCGGCGACGAACTGTTCAACAAGGCCGGCACCACCACCAGGGGCTTGGGCGTCCAGGTGAAGAACAACGCCGCGTCGGTGCACAACAACTGGGCCTTCCCCGCGACGGTCTACTACAACAGCGGCTGCAACGGCAGCGTCGCCTCGCAGACGTTCGGCGCGTACTCCTCCGGCAACTTCAACTCCACCATGAAGAACCAGAACGCGAGCTTCAAGTGGGTGGGGAGCACCGGCGGCGCTTTCGACTGCGCGAACCGCGATCAGTTCTAGCCGCACGGATCGGGGCCGCGCCGGAGAGGCGCGGCCCCGATCGCGACCCGGAGGTCCAGCCGTGGCCACACTCAGTCGCCTGGCCGCGTCCGCCGCAGTGCTGGCGGTCGCCGCCGCCTGCTCGGCGGCGCCCGCCGCGACGACCGACTTCGGTGCGGCCGACCTCGCCGCCGCGCTCGGAAAGGTCCCCCGCGACCTGTCGGCCGTGCACGGCCTCGATCTCCCGCTCGACCGGTCGCAGCTCACGCCGATCGAGGAACTGGAAGTCGTCAAGGCACGCAACACGGTGATGGAACGCTGCCTCGCCGCTCGTGGGCTCGTGTTCACCTTCCCGCCGGTCGATCCCGTGCGGGACGCCGCCAAGCCGAGGCGGCACGGTCTTGTCGACGTGGCCGAGGCGGCGGCGTACGGCTACCGCGAGCCGGCCGTGTTCACCCGGCGCGCCGCCGGCGTGCCGGAACAGCCATCGCCGGGCGTCGTCGCGATGATCACCGGCAGGAGCGACCGTCACGACGTCCCGTCCGGCGGCTGTGCGGGTGAGGCGGACCGCGCCCTCGCACCCGATGCGAAGCCCGGGCAGGAACCGGTGAGTTTCGGGTTGAGTCAACGGAGTTACGAGATCACCCGGACCACCCCGCCGGTGACCGCGGCCGCGGCGGCGTGGTCGCGGTGCATGGCCGAGGCCGGTTTCCGGTACCGCGACCCGCAAGCCGCGATCGGCGACCCCGCGTTCGGTGCCGGCCGTGCGTCGGCACACGAGATGGCCGTCGCCACCCGGGACGTGCGGTGCAAGGAACGGACCGATTGGGTCCGGACGTGGGTCGCGGTCGAGCGGGTGGTGCAGGAAGCGCTTGTGTCGCACCACACTGCCGACCTGACACGCGAGCAGCAGCACAAGGAATGGCAGCTGGCCGCGACCCGCAAGATCACCGGGTGACGGCACTTCGGGGATGGCAGGGGACAGAACAAGGACAACATCAGCAACCGTTCACGAAGTAGGTTGGCCGTTTCTACAGTAGCCACATGTCGTATCCCGAGATCCCACGGCGGTGGAACCCCCGTGAGGGGACGCCGGACGAGGAGCTCGCGGGTCCGCGGCAGGTGATCCACGTCGAGAGCGGATTCGGATACGGGGTTGTCGGCGCGGACATCCACGTCTTCGGCGACGGGGTTTCCCTGTACCTGCTGGAGAACTGGTCCCCCGGATCGCCGGCGAATGCCGATTTTCTGCGGGAGCTGCCCAGCCGCATGCTGAATTCCCGGTACGCGGTCGTCCCGTTCACCGGGCGGCAGGAGGAACTCGATCAGCTGCACGAATGGCGGCAGGCTCGCTTACCGGTGGCCGCACGGCCCAGGCGGGCAAGGCAAAACCCGGCTCGCGGCCCAGTTCGCGGCCGACAGCACGGCCGCGGGCTGGAAGGTCGTCACGGCCACGCACGGCCCCGGCACCGCGGTCATCCGGACCCTGCACGCGGGCAAGCGCTGGATCGACCCGGACGTCTCGGCGCTCGCCGTCGTCGACGACTGCCCGCTGACCGAACGCGAGCTCGACGTTCTGCGCGCGACGCGCGAGGGGTACTCGGTGGCCGACATCGCGGGCCGGCTGCACCTGGCCGAGGGCACGGTGCGCAACTACCTGTCCAACGCGATGCAGAAGACCCAGACCCGCACCCGCCACGAAGCGGCCCGCTACGCCCGCGAGCACGACTGGCTGTAACCCTGATTCGAGCCGGTCAACGTCAGCCGCGCCGCGCTCGTCTGCTGACGGCGGCGGTGCGGGTCGCCGTCCGGATCACGCCACACCGAATGCGTGGTCGGCCTGCCGCTGCGTGTCATCGGACCCGACGAGCAGCCGCGGGCTCACGGCGCCGGCCTCCGGGGTTCGTGGCTCGTTCGCCGGTAGACCTCGGCGAAGCGGGCGGCGACCTGGGTGATGCCGAACCGGTGCCGGACCGTGTCGCGGCCGGCGGCCGCGGCCGCGCGCGCTCGCACCGGGTCGTCGGCGGCGGTGCGGACGAACGCACTCAGGTCGTCGCCGAACGCTTCGAGACCGGACGTGTCGGCCAGCAGGCCGTTGCGGCCGTGGTCGATGTAGTGCCGGAGCCCGCCGCGGCGCGGGCCGAGGACGAGCAGGCCGGCTTCCATGGCTTCGAGGATCGCGATGCCGAACTCCTCCTTGCGGCTGGGACAGACGTAGAGGTGGGGCGAGGGAGCGGGAAGCAGGCGGGTGAGCCCGTGCTCGAGCAGCCGGACGTCGTCGTTGCCGAGCGCCCCCAGCACAGCCAGGCGACCGGCCGCCCGCGGGTGCGCCCGGTGCAGGGCGAGGATGCGCGCCAGCACCTGGGCTTCTTCCTCGGTCGGACGGGCGGTGTCGCCCCCGACGAGCACCAGCGCCGCCCGCCGGTGGAGGCCGCGCGTGAGCCAGGCTTCGACCAGGAGGTCTTGCTGCTTGACCGGGTGGAGCCGGCCCACCGACAGCACGGCCGGCAGGCCGCGTGCGTCCGGGCCGAGCCGGGGCAACCGGTCGTCCGGCGCGAACAGGGAGCCGACGAGCTGCTGCTGCCGGGCCTCGTCGGCGGCGACCCGGGGCAGCTCCGGGATCCCTTCGGCCAGGGACTCCGGTTCCGGGCGTCCGCGCAACGCCGGGAAGTACGCGGGCAGTTCACCCGGCGGACGTCCGGGCAGGCCGAGCAGCGTGTCCGCCCCGGCCACCAGCCGGTCGGCTGCGTACACGCGGTGCAGGTCGAACCGCGCACTCGCCGGGGATTCGGCGCTGGTGGGCCGGTGCCGCTCGGCGAGCGAGCGGTGCGGGTCCGCGGTCAAGGTGAAGACGGTCCGGGCGCCGAGCGCGGTGGCGGCGTCGGCGATGGCCAGCGATCCGTCGTCGGCGTACCGGACGTGCACGACATCGGGGTGACAGCCGGACAGCCACAGCAGCCGCCGCGCCAGGAACGTGATCGCCGCGCGGTGCCGGGACAGCCGGAGCTGGGACGGCGCAGCAGGAGCGTCGACCGGTACCCGCAGCACGACGTGCCCGTCGCCGTCGGTGTCGGCCAGCGTGGGGCGGGCGGCGAGTTCGTCGTGCCCGGCCAGCGTCAGGGTGACCACGCGGGCGATGCCGTCCTGCTGCGGCAGAGCCTTGCCGAGGTGCCGCAGGAGCACGGTCAACCCGCCGCTCGCTCCGGCGCCGGGCTGGTCGAACGAGCCCAGCAGCATCGACTGGGCCACGACCAGCCCGTCGCGCCGGGCGTGCGGCACCGTCCACAAAGGTGCGCCGGCCGGCATCGCGCGGCACACTGCCGCCAGTACCCGTTCATACGGGTCTTCAGCACGCTCTCGCGTGATCGCCCCGCCGTGCCGGGCGAGGTACCGCCACCCGGCGTGCCGCAGCGCACGGTCGTGCTCGGCGCCCTCGACCACCGCACCGGCCGGGATGCCGCCGACGGCGTGCCGCTCGGCCAAGTCCAGCAGCAGCACGCGACGGCGTGGCGGTGCCGTGCCGAAGGCGGCGCGGATCGCCGCGCCCGCGGCCACCGGGCCGTGCGCGGTGGCCGCGGCGGAAAAGAGATCCAGGACCACGGAAGCGATCAGGTCCGCGAGCACGCCGTCGGCTTCGGGGACGGCGGCCAGCACGTCGGCGGGCGGCGGAGGATCCGACGCCCGGGCGAAGGCCCGCAACTCGGCCAGCACGGAGTCCGCGTCGGCCGCCGCCGGGCCGGCACCGGCGTATTCGACCAAGGCCGGGACGCCGAACGCCGGGTGAAAGCCGCGCCGGACCTCGTCGACCCGGGCCAGGTCGGTGTCGTGGCGCAAGTCCCGCAACGCCGTCAGCGCGTCGGCGGGGGCGGTGTCGTGGATGATCACGGCAGTACCTCGTGCGATAGGGCCGCCGGACCGGCGGCGACGACAGGGAGAACGGGATGCCGGAACCGCGGATCGTGGTGGTGAGCCCGCCGTTCGCCTCGCACGCCCAGCCCCTCGCCACGGTGGCGGCGGCGCTCGCGGCCGAGGGCGCGGACGTCACGTTCGCGTGCGACCCCGCGTTCGCGGACCTCGCCGCGCGACGGCGGCTGCGGTTCGAGCCGCTGGGCTTCGGCGACAACGCCAACACCGGCATCGCCGAGCGCACCCGCCAGCAGGCCGCCGGCGCCCGGCGGCTGACCGAGTTCCTCGACGCGACCCGCGCGGGTGCCGTGCCGGCGCTGCTGGCCCAGGCGCGGCACCGCCGGGCGGACATGCTGCCCGACCCCGCCGGCGTCCACGCCGCGGTGCGGCGCCTGGACGACCGGCTGCGTCCGGACTGGTACCTCGTCGACCAGCTGGCCTACGCGGTCACGCTCGCGCTCTGTGCGCTGAACCGGCGGTGGGCGGCGTTCTGCCCGGGCCACCCCGGCTACGTGCTCGACGGCCCGGGCCGGTTCTTCGGGCTGCCGCCCTACTGGCCGGACGCGATCACGCCCCCGGCCGCCGAACTGGCGGCCCTGCGGACCGAAGCGGAGGCCAACGACCGCCTGTTCACCGAGCTGTTCACCGGTTTCCTCGCCGGGCACGCTCCCGGCCGGCCGGCACCGCGCAGTGCGTTCGGCCTGACCTCGTCCGAGGCCGTGCTGTTCAACTACCCCGAGCTGCCGTGGCTGCCGCCGTTGCCGGCCGGACCGGAGCTGCTGTTCGCCGGGCACTGCAGTGACGTCGGCGAGGCCGAGCTGCCACCCGGGTGGCGTGACCGCGTCGGGCAGCTGACCGACGGCGGGCGACGCCGGCTCGTCCTCGTCTCGTTCGGCACGTTCCTCTCCGCCCGGGACGACGTGCTCGCCACCGTCGTCCGCGGCGCGGCCCGGCTGCCGGACGTCTCGGTGCTGGTCTCGGCCGGGAACCGGGCCGGAACCCTGCGGACGGCTTTCGCGGACCGGCGCTGGATCGAGGTCCTCGACCACGTGCCACAACGAGCGCTCCTCCCGAGCGCCTCCTTGGTCGTGCACCACGGCGGCAACAACACGTTCACCGAGTGCCTGGCCGCCGGGGTGCCCGCGATCGCGTTGCCGTTCTCCAGCGACCAGTTCGCGGTCGCTCATGATCTCGAACGCATTCCGGCGGGCCGCGTGCTCGATCCGCACCGCCTGACCCCGGCCGTGGTCACGGAGGCCACGGCCTCGGTGCTGTCGTCCGGCGGGCGCGTGCGCGAGGCCGTCGCGCCTCTGCTCGCGTCAGGTGGGCCGAAGACCGCGGCGCGGCGGCTGCTCGAAGCCATGGACCACCCTCCGAATATAGTTTCATAATCGATGCAAAGCTAGCGCTTGTTGCGCGTGATCGCCGCACTCGCCGCCAATTTCGGCTCATTTGCATCGCATATGAATCGCCATTGCGTACTGGGACGTGCGGACCGGCAGCGAGTAGTGTGATGCGGAATGCGTTCAGCCGGAGCCGGGAGAGCGAGTGAGCGGCACACCCGAGGGGCGGTCCCTCACCTCGAGCGAGGTCGCGCGGACCCTCGGGGTCTCGCAGGTGACGCTGCGGACGTGGGAGCAGCGGTACGGCATCGGCGCCTCGGACCGGGAGGAGAACGGACGGCGGCGGTACACCTCCGACGACGTCGAGCGGCTGCGGCGGATGCGGGCGCTCCAGGCGCAGGGCACCCGGGCCCGCGAAGCCGCGGAGCTGGTGCTGTCCCGGACGGCCGCGGAGACGACCGTGAAACTGCGGCGGCAGCGGATCGCCGAGGCCGCCGAACTCCTCGACGTCGCCACCATGGGCGACCTGGTCGGCGACGCGCTCGTGAGCCTCGGTGTGGCGAAGTCGTGGACCGAGGTCGTCGCGCCGGTCCTGCGGGCCATCGGGGAGCGCTGGGCACAGGCGGGCGACCGCAACGCGATGGCCGCGGAATGGGCGCTGGCCGCCGCGGCCTCGGCGGCGCTGGACCGGCTGCGCGCACCGGTGCCCGCGCGGGCCGGCCGCGGCCCCGCCCTGTTCGTCTGCGGGCCGGCGGAACGGCACGAACTGCCGGTCAAGATGCTCAGCGCGGCGCTGGGCGACGACGGCGCCCCGGCGATGTTCCTCAGCGGCCTGGTGTCGATCGACGTCCTGCGGGTGGTGGCCGGCCGCTACGCGCCGAGTGCGGTGGTGGTGTGGTCGATGACGTCGCCGTCCGCGGACGTGCGAACCTTGCGCACCCTGCACGCCGAGGGCATCCCGGTCCGCCCGGCGGGTCCGGGGTGGCGCGGGATGCCCACGGTCGGCGAGCCGCTCCCGCCGTCATTCTCCGAGGCCTTGGCGTCGTTCGGCGGCTGACCGCGGCAGTCCGGGGCGCGGCCGCGGCCGGAAGCGGCTGATCCGTTCGGTGCGGCGCGCCGGGACGTCGTTGGCGATCAGCACCGCGGCCCACGGCAGCGGCACGGAGATCGCCAGGAAAGCCAGGGCCAGCCACCCGACGTGCGCGGTGAGCCCGGCGAGCACCAGGCACGGGATGCGGCAGGCCATCATCACGACGTACTTGCGGCGGCGCCGCGCGAGCTGTTCGTCGGCCGACGGGGCGGCCGTGGTGATCAAGGCGGGGCTTCGGCTCACGGAGCACTCCCGAGTCGGACGGACAGCACGGCCAGCGGCCCGATGCCGTTCTGCACCAGCGAAAGCAGCACCGCGGGCAGGCTCCCGGGCGAGTGCACCGCGGCCGCCCAAGCCGACCCGGCGAGCAGCAGCCCGGCGAGCACCACCGCGACGGTGATCGCGCTGCGTCGCAGCCGCGGGTCGCGAAGGTCGACGATGGTCAGCGCCAGCGCCGCGTGGACGACGAGAGCCGCCGCCGCGCCCAGCGCCGGCCAGTCGAAGGGCAGCCGGGTGAAGCCGGCCGCCGTCGCCCCCGCGGACCCGGCGGCCGTGGCGACCGCGCACCACCCGGCGAGCCGGGCCCGCGCGACGGGCGCGACGGTGGTCATCGCCGTCCCCGGTCCAGAGCCCGGGTTTCCGCCGGCGGGTCCGGGGTCAGCAACGAGCCGGGGACCGCCTGGCCGGCCGAGCCCAGCTTGTTCATCTTCTTCGGCACGGGCGCGCCCTGGTATTCGAGCGGGGCGGCGGCCAGCGGCTGGTGGATCTCGACGAACTCACCGTGCGGCAGCCGCTTGATGATGCCCGTCTCGACGCCGTGCTCCAGCACCTCGCGGTCGGCCCG
>NZ_PPHF01000163.1 GCF_002904335.1 Amycolatopsis sp. CA-126428
GCCGATCCCGGTGGTGCTGCCGCACACGCCCGGCATCGACGTCGCCGGCACGGTCGACGCGCTGGGCGAGGGTGTGGATGGTCTCGCCGTCGGTGACGAGGTCGTCGGCTTCCTGCCGATGGACCGGCCCGGCGCGGCTGCCGAGTACGTCCTCGCCCCGGCCGAGGCGCTGACCGCGGCGCCGGGGAGCGTGCCGCTCGCCGACGCCGCCGCGCTGCCGCTGGTGGGACTCACCGCGTACCAGGCCCTGTTCGACCATGGCAAGCTGACGGCTGGGCAGCGCGTGCTGGTCAACGGCGCCCTCGGAGCGGTCGGCGGCTACGCGGTGCAGCTGGCCGGAAACGCCGGTGCCGACGTGATCGCCGTCGACCGCACCACCGGCGACGTGTCGACGGTGGTGACCGAGCCGGTCGACCTCGTGCTGAACCTCGCCCCGATCACGCCGGAGCAGCTGGCGGCGCTGCTGACGCTGATCCGCCCGGGCGGGGCACTGGTGAACACGACGGTGTGGATGCCGGCACCTTCCGACGAGGAACGCGGCGTGCGCGGCATCGACCTGTTCGTCCGCAGCGACGCCGATCAGCTGGCGGAGCTGGTCGCGCAGGTCGACCGCGGCGAACTGCGCGTCGACGTCGCCGAGCGGGTGCCGCTGGCCGAGCTGGCGGCCCTGCACGCGCGCGCCGCCGAGGGCGGCGTGCACGGCAAGGTCGTCGTCCTTCCTCGATCCGCCTAGCTGGTGAAGGTGAACCAGTTGATGTTGACGAAGTCCGCCGAGCTCCCGGAGAAGGTCAGGTAGAGGTCGTGCACGCCGGTGGCCGGGGCGACGACGTTGGCCGGCACGGTCTGCCACTGCTGCCAGCCGCCGTTGTTCGCGAAGTCGATCTCGGCGACCACCGGGCCCGTCACGCTGTCCAGGCGGGCCCGGATGGCGCCGCTGACCCCGGCGGCCGCCCCCGAGGCGAGGCGGGCGACGAACTGGTTCGGCGAGCTCGACCCGAAGTCGACGCGGGCGTACTTCAGCCAGTCGCCGTTCGCCAGCCAGCCGACGTCCACCCCGCCGCCCGTGTCGCCGCACGTCTCGTTCTGCGTGCCGCTCTGGGCGTTGTAGGCCTCCGCCTGGATGGTGGAGTACGCGCTCGTGCCGCCGGAGCCGGGCGGGGTGGTGGTGCCGCCCGCGCCCGGTCCGAGCGAGACCGTCCAGGACGTCGGGGCCGGGTCCTGGAGGTGGCCGTCGACGGGCTGGGCCCCGGTCGGGCCGACGTCGTCGTACGGGAAGGCGTAGCCGATCGAGGCGTACTGGTGCACCAGGCGGGCGTAGTGGTTGGTGGTGGCGTCCCGGTAGTACTGCGCGGGTGGGACGCCGTCGGGCTGGTTGTTCCCACCGGCCACCAGCAGGCTGCTGCGGTTCAGCGCGGCGGCCAGCCGGGCGGCGACCGCGCCCCGGGCGTCGCTGCCGGAGTTGTACAGCGGTCCGCTCGCGCAGCCGAAGATGTCCGCCGCGCTCGGCTTGGTGAACGGCACGCCGTTGGTGTTCAGGCCGCCGAACACGATCGCGTCGCCGCTGACCGTGCCCGAGTAGGAGCCGATGCCGCCTTGGCCGTTGATCGTCAGCGGGGTCGTGCGGTAGTGGTCCCAGACGGCGTTGAGGTAGTTCGTCCAGTAGCCGCCGAAGTCGACGGGGGAGTGGCCGGGCGCGAGCACCCGCACCACCTTGCCGGCGCTGTCGGTGACGACGAGCCGGTCCCACGGCGCGCCGTCGGTGCTGTGCTGCGCGCGCAGCCCGTCCGCGATGCTCCCCAGGGCGCCGGACGGCAGCGGGCTGACCGACTGCGCGCCCGCCGCGCCGGTGGTGGCCATCGACACCGGCAGCGCCACCATGTCGACGTAGCTGATGTTCGCGTAGAGGTTCGCGCTGTTGTAGGTGAACTCGCAGAACGTCCAGTTCGTCTGCCAGTTCGGGTCCGAGCTGGTGAAGCCGGGCTGCACCAGGCCGGGCCCGGGGTTGACGAAGAACTGGATCTTCTTGTCGACCGAGAACCACACCCGGCCGCCGATGAGGTAGTCGGTCAGCGTCACCGTGAGCTGGGACCCCGAGCCGCCGAGCGGGATGGCGTAGTCCGGGACCGGCGTCACCGGCGAGGAGGGATTGGGCAGTGCCTGGAACCGGCCGTCGGCGGTGACGAAGCCGGGGCGGCCCGCGGTGTCCGAGCCGCTGATGTAGGCGTAGACGGTACCGCCGCCCGAATTGTTCTTCAGCGTCAACGGCAGGGCCGCGGCGGCTCGCGCGCGCGGCGTGGTGACGGCGGACCACAGCGGCGTGCTCGCCGCGGCGGCGACCAGGCCGGCGGTGACGAAGGTACGCCTCGACAGCATGGCACCTCCTCGGAACGGGCGGCTTCCGCGCGGCCGGCCGGCCCCGCGTCCACCGGGACGGTGACCGGACGGTAGGTACGCGGTCCGGCGGGGTCAACATGCGGCGGCCCGGCTCGGGTACGGACGGCCCTCGAAGCTGCCTCATGTTGCCCGGACCAGTGCTGCCGGTGGTCCGGGTACCGTCCTTTGTGGACGGCGCGGTCAGCGGTCGCGCGGCGCGGGCAGCCCGGCGGCGGCCAGCGCCGCCCAGAGCGGCTTCGCGCCGACCCGCGGGGTCGCCAGCCCTTCGACGAACCGGCAGCCGAAATCGCCGGCGGTGAGGGTGGTCGTCCGCCCTTGGGTGTCGACGAACCGGAGCCGGAAGCTGGGCCCCATGTCGGCGGTGCAGATCGGGTCCGACGGCGGTTCCGGCAGGGCACACGCCGCGGCGGCGACCTTCTTGATCGCGGCCGCGTCGGTGGTGCGGTCTTCGCCGCGCGTGCCTTCCGCCGTGGCGGGCAAGGGCGGGTAAAGGGGCCCGCTGTCGACGAGTTCGCGGGGTTCGTAAGAGGCCGAGCACAGCGCGTCGGCCGACCCGGGCGACGCGTTGGCGCCACAGGCCACGGCGGTCAGGGCGAGAAGGATCGCGCCCGGGACGGCGGACAGCCTTCGCATGGGATGTGCCTCCTTCGATCCGGTGCTTCCCGGACGGAACGAGGAGGCCACCGGGTTGCACGCACCCGGCGGCTAGGGGTGGACTCCCTCGGCGAGGATGACGTCGGCGAGGTTGTCCATCGCGCGGGTCATGTCGGCGCGCAAGCCGGCCGCGACGATGCGGTGGACGAGCGGGCCGAGTGGCCCCAGGCCGAGGCGGTACCGGACGGCATACGTCATCAGCGTGCTCTCCGAACCGTCGGCGCGGGTGATCGGCTCGAACTCGAACACGTTGGTCAGGTCCTGCAGCGGTGCGAAGCCGACTCCGGTGTCGACGCGGCGGGACAGCGGGTCGATCTCGCGGACCGTCCAGGTGGACCGGGTGGTCAGCGGGCCGAGCGACTTGTTGCGTTCGCGGTAGGTCCGGCCGATTTCCGCGGTGCCGTGGTGGTCGGTCACCTCCAGGACGGTCGGGACCCACTCGGCGTAGCGGTGGGTCGCGGAGATCACGCCCCACACCCGCCGGACCGGGTGGGGGATGATCGCCTGCTCGGAAACGGTGTAGTCGCGCACCATCGTCCCCTTCACTCGTGGCCGAGGACGGCGCGGGCGGCGGTTTCGCCGGAGCGGACCGCGCCGTCCATGTAGCCGTTCCAGTGGTCCGCGTGCTCGGCGCCGGCCCAGTGCACCCGGCCGAACGGCCGGTCGCGCCAGGGGCCGAGCTCGGTCAGGACGCCGGGCCCGGGCACGGACGTCGGTCCGCCGCGGGTCCATTCCTCGCCGACCCAGTCCTGCTCGAAGTACTCCACCGGGCGCAACGCGGCTTTCCCCACGGCGGCGGCGAAGGCGCGCAGCACGGCGGCGCGTCGTTCGCGCGGCGGCCGGGCCGCCCAGGCGTGCCACTGCGGGCCGCCGAGGAAGCCCATCAGGACGCCCGGCTTGCCGTCGGGCGGGGAGTTGTCCCACATGGAACAGATCGGTGCGGCGCGCCGGAACACGGCTTGGCCGTTGAGCCCGTCGGCCCGCCAGAACGGCTCCGGGTACACGGCTTCGCACTTCATCAGCGCGCCGAAGGTCATCCGGGAGAACAGCGCGTCCTGCTGCGGTGGCAGCAAGGGGTGCCAGGAGATCCGGGCGGCCAGTACCGGCGGGACGGCGACGACGACGTGCCGTGCGCTCCAGGTGTCCACATCGGACTTCACCGTCACCCGGTCGTCGTCCTGCTCGATCGCCCGCACCGGAGCGCCGAGCACCACGCGTCCGTCGAGCTCGTCGCCGATGCGTTGCGAGATCAGCTGGGAGCCGCCGGCGAAGCGGGACTCCTGCGCTCCGCCGGTGACGCCGATGCCGCGTTCGACGGTGCCGGGGGTGGTTTCGTTGCCGAAGCCGGCGATGTACCAGAGGCTGTAGAGCAGCGACGCGCCGGCGGCGCTGCCGCCGTAGGCCGAGCCGAGCAGCACGTTGACCAGGTCCAGCGCGCCGGTGCCCGCCGTGGTGTGCCGGAGCCAGCTTTCGAACGTCATGCTGTCCCACGCCCGCGCCTTCGGGGCGCGCCACGGCGCTTCCAGGGGGATCTTCCCGGCCAGCTGGTTGATCCGCCGCATGGCGATCGCGAGGTCGGGCAGGGCCGGCGGGTCCGGCGGGATGTCGCCGCGGTACCGGCGCGCCCGGTCGCCGTTGACGTAGACCGACGCTCCCTCGGTGTGGGCCGGGAACGTCTCGACGCCGACCTGCTTGGCCAGCGCGAGGATGTGGTCCTGGGTGGGGCCGGCGAACTGGCCGCCCGCCTCCACCACCTTGCCGTCGCCGAGGTCGTGGTTCACGGTGCGGCCGCCGACCCGGTCGCGGGCTTCGAGGACGACGACGTCCCGGCCGGCCGCGGTCAGCTCGCGGGCGGCGGTGAGCCCGGCGAGGCCCGCGCCGACCACGACGACGTCAGTGCGGCGCATCGGCGGTCTCCAGCGTGGGCGTGGCCGCGGCGAAGGCGTCGGCGGCCGCCAGGTCGAACTCGCCGTGGTCGCTGCCCAGCCCCTGGGCGACCAGGGCCGCGGCGGCCGAGCCGAGCACGGCGGCGTCCCGCGGCGACCGGCCGAGGCCGATGCCGCGGAGGAAGCCCGCGGAGAACGCGTCACCGCAGCCGGTGGTGTCGACGACGTCGACCGCGAACGCGGGGACCGCGATCACCTCGTCCGCGGTGATCACCAAGGCACCGCGGGCTTCCCGGGTGACGGCGACACAGCCGACGCCCTGGCCGAGCAACGCGCGGGCGCCGTCTTCGAGGGTTTCGGCGCCGGTGAGCCCGAGGACCTGCTGCTCGTTGGGCAGCAGGTAGTCCAAAGAGGACAGCGCGGGGGCGATCCAGGCCAGGATGCCGGGGTCGCCGGGGGCGAGCAGGTCGGCCGAGGTGACCACCCCGGCCGCCCGGGCCGGGGCGAGGATCTTCGCCGCGTTCTCCCCGCCCATCAGCTCGGGTGCGCCGAGGTGCAGGTGGGTCGCCCGGGCGACCTCGGCTTCCGCGATGTCGCCGGGCCCGTAGGTGAGGTTCGCGCCCGGCACGTGGAAGGCGGGCCGGCTGCCGTCGGGCCGGATCGGCAGCACCGACGCCGAGGTCTGCACGTCCTCGCGGCGGACCACCAGGGACGTGTCGATGCCGTACCGGGTCAGCATGGCCAGCAGCAGGTCGCCGATCGGGTCGGTGCCGATCGCGCCGGCGGTGCGGACGGCCGCGCCGAGCTTGGCCAGCGTCAGCGCGGTGCCGGCCGCGGTCCCGGCCGGGCCGAACCGGATCTGCTCCACCAGGGCCGCGCCCTGGCCGTCCGGGATGGCTTCGACCGGCCGCACCTGCACGTCGAACACGTGCGCGCCGAGCGTGATCACCGTTTGCGTCACAGATCCTCCTCGATCCGTCGGGTGCTGCCGTAGCCGCGCCGCAGCGCGGCTTCGATCACCGCGGCCTGCTGGGCGGTGTCCAGGGCTCGGGGCGTGCCGATCGACGCGGCGTTCCGGTAGAGCTCGCAGGCCCACTCGAGCAGCAGCGCGTTGTCCACCGCCGCCTGGAGCGTCGGGCCGTGCACGACGGCGCCGTGGTTGGCCATCAGCGCCGCCGACTTGCCTTCCAGCGCGGTCCACACGTGCTCGGCCAGCTCGTCGCTGCCGAAGACGGCGAAGGGGGCGACCCGCACGGCCCCGCCGAGCAGGAGCTGCTGGTAGTGCACGCACGGGAGTTCGTCGAGCACCAGCGACACCGCGGTGGCCTGCGGCGAGTGCGTGTGCACCACCGCACCGGCGCCGGAACGGCGGTAGAGCCCCAGGTGCAGTTCGAGCTCCGACGTCGGCGCGAGCTCCCCGGCGACGACGGCCCCGGTCAGGTCGACGACGGTGACCTGCTCCGGCGTGATACGCCCGAGCACGGCGCCGGTCGCGGTCACCGCGACGTGCTCGCCCACGCGCACGCTCACGTTGCCCGCGGTGCCGATCAGCAGCCCGGCGGCGGCCAGGTCGTGGCAGGCCGCGACCACCGCGTGCCGCTCGGCCTGCAGGAGCACTGTCCCCTGAGTCATCGGCTCAGCGTAGGCTCAACATGAAACAAAGTCACGTTCATGTTCGGGCGGCCCCGGATGCAGTGAGGAGCCACGATGAGGAAATGGGCGATCCTGGCGCTGCGGGCGGCGATCGACAACGCCTGGTGGGCGGGGCTGACCGTCGCGGGTACGCCGGCGCGTTCGTGGCCGCGTTGACGGCGCTCGGGGCGCGGGTGTTCTTCAAGGACGCCCTCACCCGGCGGATGGCCGCCGGCGTCGGGCTGATCGCCGCGGGCGTGCTGATCATCGAACTCGGCGCGGCCGCGCACTGACGGGAGTGGTGGGATGGCGCCGCTGGTGAACCGGACGATCCTGATCGTCGGTGCGTCCTCGGGCATCGGGGCCCAGGTGGCCCGCGACCTCGCCGGCCACGGCAACCGGGTGGCGATCGTGGCCCGGCGGGCGGCGGAGCCGGCGGCCGTCGCCGCCGACGTCCGCGCGGCGGGGAGTGCCTGCCTCGACCTCGTGGCCGACGCGCTCGACCCCGCCGCGGCGGCCGCGGTGGTGGCCGAGGCCGGGGTCGAGGACATCGCCCGGGTGATGGCGCTGAACCACGACCTCACCGTGCACTGCCTGGTCCCGCTGATCGCGCAGCTGCGCCGGCAGCGCGGTGGCTTGGTCGCCCAGACCAATTCGCTCGCGGGCTTGATGGAATCCCGCGCCAGGGACCGTATTCGGCCGCGAAGGCCGCGGTGCGCCTCCTGATGGACGCGGCCCGGGTCGAGCTAGCGCCCGAGGGAATCCGGTTCACCTCGCTGTACGGCCAGTTTCCGCAACACCGGCCCGGAAACGGACACCGGCACCGCCCGCAGCACGCGGACCAGCGCGGACGTCGTCCACGGGCGCTGACCGGATCCGCCGTGCCCCGCCCGCGGGCCGCGGTGAACCGGACGCGCCCGTGGCCCGTGTAGCGGGCGGGTGTGGAGCGGAAGCACGGGAGATCGCCTGATGACTGCCATCGAGGAAAGCCGCCGCGCGGGCCGGAAGCCGGACGAACGGCCGGGCTGGAATGCCGACCCCGTCCTCGTGCTGACTTTGGTCCTGTTGGCCGGATTCCTGGCGCAGGGCCCGGTTCGGCGGCTGTTGTCCGCTCCGGTCATGCAGAGCTGGATGACGGTGTTCGTGGCGGTGGTCGTGCAGGCACTGCCCTTCCTCGTCCTCGGCGTGCTGCTGTCCGCCGGGCTCGCGGTCTTCGTGCCGCCGTCCTTCTTCACGCGCGTGCTGCCGAACCGGCCGTCGCTGGCGGTGCCGGTCGCCGGGCTGGCCGGCGCGGTCCTGCCCGGCTGCGAATGCGCGTCGGTGCCCGTGGCCGGCGCGCTGGTGCGCGGCGGCGTGCAGCCCTCGGCCGCGGTGGCGTTCCTGCTGTCGGCGCCGGCGATCAACCCGGTGGTGCTGACGGCGACCGCCGTCGCGTTCCCCGGGCAGCCGGGGATGGTCGTCGCCCGGTTCGCCGCGAGTCTCGCGGCGGCGTGCGTGATGGGCTGGCTGTGGCAGCGCCTCGGCCGTCCGGACTGGCTGCGTCCCCGAGCGCACGAGCACGGCGACGGCGGACCGAGGGGAGCGGTGTTCTGGGGGTCGGTACGGCACGACGTCATGCACGCGGGCGGGTTCCTCGTCGGCGGCGCGATGGCCGCCGCGACCCTCAAGGCCGTGGTGCCCGCGAGCTGGCTGCAGGCCGCGGCGGGCCATCCGGTCGTGGGGGTGCTGGCCCTGTCGGCCCTCGCGGTGCTGCTGTCGATCTGTTCGGAGGCCGACGCGTTCGTCGCGTCGTCGCTGACGCAGTTCTCGCCGACGGCGCGGCTGGCGTTCCTGGTCGTCGGCCCGATGATCGACCTGAAGCTGTTCGGGATGCAGGCCGCCACGTTCGGCCGCGGGTTCGCGCTGCGGTTCGCGCCGGTGACCTTCGTCGTGGCCGCCGGGGCCGCGATCCTGACCGGGGCGGTGCTGCTGTGAACCGGACCGTGCAGGCGATCCTGCTGTTCCTCGTCGGCGGGGTCCTGCTCCACGCCGGCGTGACCGGGCTGTACCTGCGGTACGTCAAGGCCGGGCTGCGCCCGGTGGTGCTGGCGGCCGGCGTGGTGCTGGTGATCGCGGCCGTCGCGACCGTCTGGTACGCGCGGCGCCGCCCGGCCGGGCCGCCGGCGCCCCGGATCTCGTGGTTGCTGGTGCTGCCGGTGTTCGCACTGATCCTCGCCGCGCCACCGGCGTTGGGCTCCTACAGCGCGATGCGCGCCGGCACGGCGGTGACGGCCCCGCGGATCGTCACCCCGCTCCCGGACGGCGACCCCGTCCGGCTGACGGTGATCGACTACGCGGACCGCGCGGTCTACGACCACGGCCGGTCGCTGGCCGGCCGGACCGTCGCGATCACCGGGTTCGTGGCCTTCGACCCGGGTGGCACGCCGTACCTCGTCCGCATGCTCCTGAACTGCTGCGCGGCGGACGCCCAGCCGGTGAAGGTCGGCCTGACCGGCCGGGTTCCGCCGGTGCTCCAGCCCGATTCGTGGCTGGAGATCACCGGCGGCTACAGCGCCGAGCAGGCCGTGGACCCGGTCAACGGCGGAACCATCCCGTTCGTCGACGTCGCCCGGGCCCGGCCCGTCCCGCCGCCGGCCGATCCCTACGAAAGCCTCGGCTGACGGCGCGGCCGGCACCCGCGCAGCTACCGGCCCGCCTGCGGGCCGATCATCGAGTTCACGTCGATCGGCGACGGGATGGCGCCGAGCTGTAACAGCAGGTCCGGGACCCGTTGCAGGCGCCGGGAATCCAGGACCGCGCCGTAGCCCGGCAAGGTGAGCAGCTTGGCCGTGTCCTCGTCGATCTTGGCGAAGCGCACCAGCAGCGGCTCGACCTTGGCGCGGTCGAACGTGGCGTCGTGGGTCGCCTTCTGCATGGCCCGCTGGAACGCGGCCAGGGTCTTCGGGTTTTCCTTGACCCACTTCCGCGTGGCGCCGTAGCCGGTCAGCGGGAAGTCCTGGGTGGCTCCGCTGTTGACGTCGATCACCGGGATCGCGCCGGCCGTCTTGGCGGCCTGCGTGATGTACGGCTCCGGCAGGTACGCGGCATCGGCCTCCCCCTGCTGCAGCGCC
Organism: Amycolatopsis sp. CA-126428; assembly: GCF_002904335.1. Lineage (GTDB taxonomy): Bacteria > Actinomycetota > Actinomycetes > Mycobacteriales > Pseudonocardiaceae > Amycolatopsis. The sequence continues at coordinate 9,677 of NZ_PPHF01000163.1, forward strand.
GCGGCGATGTTGGGCAGCGCGATCAGCACCCATTTCACCTTGCTGAAGTCGACGTTGTGGTCTTGCATGATCGACCGGGTGAGAAGATCCGAAGCGGTGTTCTTGGCCGTGATGGCGATCTTCGCGGTGGCCAGGTCGGCGATGGTTTTCACCGGCGAATTCGGGACCGTGACGATCGCATTGGACTTCGCGTTGACCGACGTCGCGTCCGCGACCAGCTGCATGTCGGCGGCGCCGGTGCTGCGGGCGGTGAAGAACGGCGGATAGGTCGAGAACGCGATGTCGGCGTCGCCCGAGATCGACTTCGCCAACGAGGCCTGACCGCTGGCGGCGATCACGGACTCGACGGTGAGGCCCTCGGCCCGGAAGTAGCCCTCGTCCTGGGCGAGCCAGAACGGCGCGAGGTCCGTGGTGGGCAGGATCGAAACCTTCAGCGTCGTTTTCTCCGGCCCGCCGCCGCTCGACGAGGCGCCCGGGCCGGTGGCGCCGAGTGCGCCGCAACCGGTTACGACCGTGACGACCGCGAGAGCGAGCGCGGCACGCACACGACCACTGTTCCTGACGATTCCAAACAAGGTCTGCTCCTCGAAGGAGATGACAGTTGAGGTACCGGCTCCAAGGAAGGTGGGTGATTCACTCCCCGGCGTCAGGCGGGCCACTGTAGGGACCCCCGGCAGCCCTTGACAACGCGTGATGGCGCCGGAACCGGGAATTCACCAGAATGGCGGCACGAATTCTTGATCGCGATCTCGGCGGTCGCGGGCCGCGAGGTTGCTCGGCGTGAAGTTCGACGAGGGCGCCGGTGGAGTGCGAAAACCGTGGCCCGAGGGACCCCGGCAAAGCGGAAAACAACGGCTCGGCCGGGAAATCCGCACCGGAGAACCGGCCGTGGTCGCGGCCCGCGAAATCGAACCGGCCACGGGTATTGGCGGAGTTGTCTGCGAAATCAGGCAATGTCCGCGGTGGCTTCGAGGGGGTGCTGCCCCGGTCTCGTTGACGCAGCGTAGTCAAGGGCGGGAGGGGTCGCCGCCCATCAATGTGGCGACGATTTCCCGGTGCGGCACCGCATCCGGTGGTGTCCCGCCCCGCCGGCCGCGCCTTGTCCGGGGGCGCCGCGCGGCCGGCGACCGCTGCTTGGACGGCGGATTGCCCCATTCGGGACGGGCGAGTGAATCACGTCCGGATCACGAATCGGGGCATTTGCCTAATGGGAGGTTTCGCGGCCGGGAACTCGGGACTACCGCCCGGCGTTCCGCCGTGGCCAAGTGCGCCCCTTGTTGGGGAACGGGTTTTACTTCTAAAATCCCCCGTGTGCGACCGCTTACGGAGGGTACCGAGCTGCTGGTCGGCCGGGACAGCGAGCTGTCCCGGCTGGTCGCTTGGATCCGTGACGTCGCCGCGGGCCGGGGCCGGGCCGTGCTGGTCGACGGCGAGCCCGGGATCGGCAAGTCGGCGCTCGTCCGGTCCGCCTGCGCGGCCGCCACCGACGCGGGCTGCCAGGTGTACTGGGGCGCGGGCGACGAGCTCGGCCAGGCGCTGCCGCTGCTGCCGCTGCTGGACGCCCTGGAGATCACGCCGGTCACGCGGGATCCCCGTCGTGACGCCGTTTCCGAGCTGCTGGGCGGCGGCGCCGTCGCGGGCAAGGGCGCCGACCTCGCCGCCGCGGCCGCCGAACGGCTGATCGCGCTGGTGGACCAGCTCTGCCAGGACGGCCCGGCCGTGCTGGTCGTCGACGAGCTGCAGTGGGCCGACAGCACGACGGTGGCGGTGTGGAGCCGGCTCGCCCGCCTGGTCCGGCAGCTCCCGCTGCTGCTGATCGGGGTGCTGCGGCCGGTGCCGCGCCGCGACGACCTGCGTTCGCTCTTCCGGATCGTCCGGCCGGCGGAACGGCTTCGGCTGACCCGGCTGGCGGAACCCGCGGTGCTCGAGCTGGTGGCCGCCCTGGCCGGTGGCAAGCCGGGCGCCCTGCTGGAGGAGCTGGCCGCGGGTGCCGCCGGGAATCCGTTGTACCTCACCGAATTGGTCGACGCGCTGACCAGGAGCTCGTGCCTGGAGGTCGATCCCGAGGGCGTCGCGGAGCTGACCGGCGCGGCCACGCCGGATTCCCTGCCGGAAGCGATCGCGGACCGGCTGGGCTTCCTCACCGAGCCGGCCCGGGGCGTGCTGCGGACCGCGGCGCTGCTCGGCGTCGGCTTCTCGGTCGCGGACTTGGTGACCGTGACGAACTCTTCGCTCGCCGACCTGCTGCCCGCGCTCGACGAGGCCCGCGCCGCCGGCGTGCTGGTGGCGGCCGGCGACGACCTCGAGTTCCGCCATCCGTTGATCCGCACGGCGTTGTACGACGAAATGCCGACGGCGGTCCGGATCGCCTGGCACCAGTCCGCCGCGTGGGCGCTGGCCGAGGCGAACGCCCCGGTCGAGCGGGTGGCGCGGCAGCTGCTGCCGATGGTGTCCACAACGGACAGTCGCGTGCCGGTGCCGGACTGGGCCGTGCGCTGGTTGCTCGACGTGGCCATGCCGCTGATCGGCCAGGCGCCCGTGGTCGCCGTCGCGCTCCTGAGACGGGCGGTGCGGGACGCGCCGCTCGACGACGCCGTGACCGGCGCGCTGGCCTGCCGGCTGGCCGACGCGTACTACCGGGTGGGCAACGTGGCCCAGGCCGAGCGGATCGCTTGCCGCGCACTGGATCGCGTCCGTGATCCCGACGTGCGCGTCGACCTGCACACGACGGTCGTCCAGAGCCGCGGGACGGCCGGCCGGGCCGCCGAGTCCCTCCCCGCGCTCAACGAGGCACTGACCCAGCCGGGGCTGCAGGCCCGGCACCGGGCCCGGTTGCTGGTGCTCATCGCGCGGATCCGGCGTGTCCTCGGCGAAGTCGACTCCGCGGGGCGGGCCGCGTCCGCGGCGCTGGCGGAGCTCGGCTCGGCCGAAGACCGCTGGGCGGCCGGGTGGGCGCTGCACGTGCTGGCCCAGGGCGCGATGGCGCGCGGCGAGTGGGCCGCCGCGCTGCCGCTGTTCGAGCGCGCGATCGCCATCGTGCGGGGCGATCCCACGCTCATCGAACTCACCTTGCTGCTGCGCATCAACCAGTCGGTCACCTTCGGCGCGCTCGACCGCTACGCCGACGCGCTCACCGCCGCCGGGCAGGCGCGCGACCTGGCCGAGCGCACCGGCAGCGAGGCCCGGCTGACCCAGGTCCAGAGCGCGATCGGGCAGCTGATGCTGGGCGCCGGCCGGTGGGACGACGCGCTGGCCGAGGTCGACGTCGTCCCGGACGACCAGAAGGACCCGGGCGTGGTGTGCGGCGACCACGGCGTCGCCGCGATCATCCACCTCCACCGCGACGAGCCGGCCGCGGCCCGCCACCACCTCGACGTCGCCGCCCTGCATTCGGAACGCGCCGGCGACGAGGTGGTGGAATCCCTGGTCCGGGCCAGGAGCCTGGCGTTCGAGCACGCCGGCGCGCCGGAGCGGGCGCTCGCCGTGCTGACCGCCGTGCCGGCGGGCGAAGACGCGGGGGAGGAGCGGCTGGGCGACGCCGTCCGGCTGGCGATGGCGATCGGCGACGTGCGGACCGCGGCGGAGATCGAGGCCCGGGCGCGCGGGATCGCCGCCGAGTCGGCGGTTCCGCACCGCCGCGCGCTCGCGCTGTACTGCCGCGGCCTGCTCGAGCGGGACGGGACGATGTTGCTGCGAGCCGCCGACGGCTACGCGGACGCGGGCCGGCCGCTGTCCCGGGCCAAGGCCCTGGAAGCGGCCGCGCTCGCCTTCGCCGACGCCCGGACCGAGGACCGCGGTTCGGCGCGGGCCGCCTTCACCCACGCCATCGACCTCTACGCGGAACTGGACGCGCAATGGGACGTGGCGAGGCTGCGCGCCCAATTTCGGGCGCTGGGCATTCGGCGCGGCCCGAAGGTGAAGCACCGCCAAGCCACGCACGGCTGGGACAGCCTCACCCCGACCGAGGGCCGGATCGCCGCGCTGGTGGTGGAAGGCCTGTCCAACCCGCAGATCGCGGGCCGCCTCTACCTGTCCCCGCGCACGGTCGGCACGCACGTCTCGCACATCCTCACCAAGCTGGGCGTGCATTCGCGCATCGACATCGCCCGGGAAGCGGCCCGCCACCAGTCCGCCTCCGGCTGAGCCGAACCCGAACCGACCGTCCCGGTACGCGAGCCGACTCCCCGGGGTGCGCGAGCCGACCGTCCAAGTACGTGAACCGACCCTCCCGGCGCGAGAAACCCGCGGGTTCGACCGTCGCGAATGACTCATGCGGGACCCCGGACGTCCCGGACGAGTCATTCGCGACACCGGCGACGGCGGCTCAAGCGGCGACTTCCGGAGCGTCGTCCTGGGGATGCACGGCGAGCGGCGGGGTGGTCGCCGAGGCCGGCGCCGGAGCCGGAGCGGGCGCCCGGCGGAACACCGCGATGTGCCCGCTGACCATCTGACCGGGCAGGACCGCCAGGACCAGCATCAGCGGGGTCCGCCATCCGCCCGTGCCCGTGTGCAGCCAGCCGCAGAGCAGCACGCCGAACCCGGCGATGACGTACCCCACGCCCTGGACCACGGCGGACAACGCCACCGAGCTGTCCTTGCTGCGCAACGAGATGGTCGTCAGGACGAACGCGAGCGCCCCCATGCCCGTGCCGGTGGCCGCGGCCCACACCCACGGTGCGGCCGCGGGCGCGAGGAGCAGGCCGGTCACCCCGATCACGTTGGGCGTGGCCAGGATGACGACGAGCGCGGTCTGGTTGCGCCAGCGGCGCGTCCAGCCCGGCACCAGCCACATCATCGGCAACCCCATGGCCATCGACAACGCCAGGCACGCACCGGCCGTCGTCGAAGGGACACCGGCGCTGCGCAGGATGCCGGGCAGCCAGCCCATGACCAGGAACGTCACCGTCGAAATGAGTCCGAAGTGGATGGTCAGGGCCGAGGCCCGCACCGTCCCCGGGGCCGTCCGCGGCGACACGAACTCGCCGGGCGTGCGCTGCCACACCTGCTGGGCCAGCAGCGCCGTGGTCGCCCACACGCCGAGGGCGACCCGCCACGACGACGTCATGATCGCCGTGGGCGTGACCAGCGCACCGGCCGTGCTGCCCACCCCGAGCCCGAAGGTGAAGGCGGCGGACCCCTGGGCCAGCAACGGCAGCATGGTCCCCAGCACGGCGATGGACAGGCACGCCAGTGCCGTCCCGACCAGGAGTTCCACCGAGCCCCCGAGGACCCGTCCGGCCAGTGACAGCACCAGCCCGATGAGCGCCACGGTGACGGTCCGGTGGGTCCCCACCCGGCTGCACAGCCACGGCGTCGCCCAGCCGCCGAGGCCGATCGCCCACAGGGGCAGGGCGACGAGCACCGCGGCGACGAGGCCACCGGCGACGGAGATGTCCGGTAGCGCGGCGCCCAGGCTGGTCACGGCCGGCCGCAGGTTCAGTGCGAGAACGAAGATGACCAGAGTGGAGACGGTGGTGGTAGCACGCGACATCGCTCCTCCTCGGCGTCGAGGCCGGAGCGTCATACTCCGTAGAACAATGTTTCGTGGTGGGCGCAATCCAGACATCCGTCACCTGACGGATGAACGAACTTCGTTACCTCTCAACGGATATGTCCGGTCCGATGGGCCTGCGGATGGGCGTGCATCGGCACGGCCGAGCGCCTCGTCTGCCGAAGACGCCCCTCGGTTCGGTCACCTTCCGTGTGTGCGGAGCCCCGTTGCCGGGCGGGATCCGCTCGGCCGGCGCAGTGGGGAGGCCGGGGATGCCCGGTTCGCTACTGTCGAGAACCACCGCCCCGACGCGCCCCGCCTCGACGCCGTGCGTGAGCTCCTGGACCGGGCGTGGAGGCCGTCGTGGCGGATCTGTCCGATGTGGAGCAGACGCGGCATCTCGCCGGCTGGGTGCACCCCGCGGCGGTCAGCCGGCCAGCCGGGGGAACAGCTCCCGCACGCCGCGCCGCAGGTCGTCGAGGGCCGCTTCCTCGCCCGCGAGGTGCCGCAGCAGCGCCTGCTGGAACAGCCCGTCGAACAACGCGTAGGCGTCGGACGCCGAGCAGGTCGGCCGGGTGCCCGCGAGGTCGGCGTAGGCGCTCACGTTGCGCCAGATCATGTCCCGCAGGCTGTCGTCGATTTCGGCGACGTCGTCGCGGAACGCGGTCTCGAACAGGGACTGGGTGCGCAGGTCGTACCACATGCGGTGCATCAGGGGCGCTTCGCCGAGCGCGGTGGCCAGGCCGTCGGCGCAGGCGGCCGCCAGTTCCTCCGGGGTGGCCGCTTCGCCGACGCCGCCTTCGTAGCGCTGGACGCACGCCGCCTTGTAGCGGCGCACGCAGTAGGTGATCAGCTCGACCTTGTCGGCGAAGTAGTAGTGCAGCAGCCCGTGGGAGAACTTCGTGTGCTCCGCGATCGTGCGCAGGCTGGTGCGGGCGTAGCCGAGGTCGGCCAGCGCCAAGAGCGCCGCGTCGGCCAGTTCCCGGCGGCGGTCCTCGAACTTGTCGGCTGGGGTCCGGCGCCTCACGGCGGGTGCGCTGGTCACGGACCCGAAGATACCATCCGGCCGTCTTCTGACCAATCGTCCAAGAAAATCTTGACATTCGTCCAAACGGCGGTCATGGTCGTCACCAGCCGCCGGCGAAGTCGGGAGGGACGACGATGTCTCTGTTCTTCTACCTGGAGAAAGGCGCCTCCCTGGACCCCGGGGCGCCCTGCTTGACCCTCGACGGGGTCTCCCGGTCCTATCGCGAGGTCGTCGGGCTCGCCGAGGCCGTCGCCCGCGCGCTGCGGCGCTCGGGCGTCGCGCCGGGGGACAAGGTCGGCATCCTCTCGGCCAACGACCCCGCCGCGTTCACCTGCGTCTTCGGCATCGCCCGCGCCGGCGCGGTCTGGTGCCCGGTCAACCCGCGCAACGCGGCCGCGGAAAACGCCGAGCTGCTCGACCTGTTCGACTGCGGCACGCTCATCTTCCAGCCGGCCTTCGACGACTTGGTGGCCCGGATCGCGCCGCGGCTGCCGAAGCTGACCACGCTCGTCCGCCTCGGCGACGGCGACGACCTCGCGCCCGGCTTCCGGGAGTGGCTCGACCAGGCGGAAGACGACCCCGCCGCGGTGGCCGCCCCACCGGACGACGTCGTCGCCCTGGTCGGGACGGGTGGCACGACCGGGCGACCCAAGGGCGTCATGCTCACCGACCGCAACCTCGAGGCGATGTCGGCGATCACGCTGATGAGCTACCCGTTCGAGGGCCGCCCCGTCTACCTGGCCCTGGCGCCGCTGACGCACGCGGCCGGCGTCCTGTGCTTCCCGGTGCTGGCCCGCGGCGGCGAGGTCGTGATCATGGCGAAGCCCGACGTCGGCCGGTTCCTGGAGCTGATCGAACGCCACCGCGTCACCCACACGTTCCTGCCCCCGACGCTGATCTACCTGGTGCTCGGCCACGAAGCCCTGGACACCACGGACCTGTCGTCGCTGCAGTGCTTCTGGTACGGCGCGGCGCCGATGTCGGCGACCCGGCTGGCCGAAGCCCTCGACCGCATCGGGCCGATGGCCCAGCTCTTCGGCCAGTCCGAGGCCCCGATGATGATCTCGACGATGTCGCCCGCCGAGCACCGGCGTCCCGACGGCACCGTCCACACCGGACGCCTGGCGTCGGCCGGCCGCCCGTCGCCGCTGGTTACGGTGGCGATCCTCGACGGCGACGGAAAAGCCGTCCCGCAAGGCGAACGCGGCGAGATCTGCGTGCGCGGCTCGCTGGTGATGGCCGGCTACTACCGCGATCCCGAAGCCACCGCGGCGGCCTCGGCCCACGGCTGGCACCACACCGGCGACATCGGGTTCCTCGACGCCGAAGGCTTCCTCCACATCGTCGACCGCGCCAAGGACATGGTCATCACCGGCGGCTTCAACGTCTACTCCGCCGAGGTCGAACAGGCGGTGCTGGCCCACGACGCGGTCCGCGACTGCGCCGTGGTCGGCCTGCCCGACGACAAGTGGGGCGAGCGCGTCACCGCCGTCGTCCAGCTCCGGCCCGGGACCCGGCTGGAGGCCGCCGAGCTGATCGCGTTCGTCAAGGAGCGCATCGGCAGCGTGAAAGCCCCGAAACAGATCGAGATCTGGCCGGACCTGCCCCGCTCGACCGTCGGCAAGGTGCTGAAGGCCGAGATCCGCACCACCCTCACCGCCGGTTGAAAGGGAACACCATGAAACTCGCGCTCTACCTGCCGAACTTCCGGGACAAGGTGACCGTGCGGGAGCTCGAAGACCTCACCGCGCTCGCCGAGGACCTCGACTTCGACTCCGTCTGGACGCTCGACCGGATCATCGTCCCGGAGACGTCGGACACCCAGGAGATGCAGTACGCCTTCGGCATGATCGAAGGCTTCCCCAAGGGCCTGCCGGTGAGCTCGCGCGGCGAGTTCCTGCAGGGCATGCCGCTCATCCCGTGGCTCGCGGCGAAGACGTCGAAGGTGCGGATCGGGATGAGCATCATCGACACGCCCTACCGTTCGCCCGGCGTCCTCGCCGCCGAGCTGGCCACCATCGACCACCTGTCCGGCGGCCGGCTCAACGTGGCGGTCGGCTCCGGCTGGATGCCCGAGGAGTTCGCCGCCGCGAGCGCGTCGCACATCTTCCCGAAGCGGCACAAGCACGTCCGGGAAACCCTGGAGATCATGCAGGGCATCTGGACCAACGACCTGTTCGAGTACCACGGCGAGTTCGCCGACTTCCAGCGCAGCGGGTTCGGCGCGAAACCGGTGCAGAAGCCGCACCCGCCGATCTTCTTCAGCGGGCTCAAGGACGCGAAGCGCTCGGCGAGCCGGATCGCGAAGTACGGCCTGTCCGGCTGGATCGGCATCCAGGACTCGCCCGAGGACATCGCGCGGTGGCGCGCCGGGATCCAGCGCGAGCTCGAGGCCCTCGACACCCCGCGGTCGGTCGACGACCTCGAGATCGCCAGCATGATCTGGTTCGTCATCACCGACCAGGACATGGACCAGAGCCCGCTGGGCAAGGGCACCAACCTGCTCGTGGGTTCGCAGGCGCAGATCACCGACCAGCTCAAGCGCTACCGGGAAGCCGGGCTGACGATGCCGTTCCTGTGGCCGCCCTTCCAGGACGTCCCGGTGGCGAAGACGCTCGACGACATGAAGCGCCTCAAGGAAGAGATCCTCCCCAAGATCGACGCGATGTGAAAGGGACCAGCATGTCCGAACTCGAAGGAAAGCGCGTCTTCGTCACCGGCTCCGGGGCCGGCATCGGCAAGGCGATCGCCGCGCTGTGCACCGAACGCGGCGCCCGGGTCGTGATCAGCGACGTGAACGCCGACGCGGCCAAGCAGGCGGCCGGGGAGATCGGCGCCGCGGGCGTCGCGAACTGCGACGTCACCGACGAAGCCCAGGTCCAGGCGGCGATCCAGCAGGCGGTCGACCTCCTCGGCGGCCTCGACGTCCTGGTCAACAACGCGGGCATCGAGGTGTCGTCCCCGCTGCTGCAGCAATCGACGGAGAGTTTCGACAAGATCTTCGCGGTCAACGTGCGCGGCACGTTCGTGACGATGAAGGCGGCGATCCCGCACCTGGTCGAGTCGAAGGGGAACATCGTCAACATCGCGTCGATCGCGGGCCTCGGCGGCAGCCCGCTCCTCGGGTCGTATTGCGCGACGAAGGCCGCGGTCATCCAGCTCACCCGGGTCGCGGCGGTCGAGATGCGGCCGGCGGGGGTGCGGGTCAACGCGGTCTGCCCGGGCTTCGCGGACACGGCCATGGTCGAGCGGCTGGTCCCGGACTTCGAAGCGGCCACGCAGGTCCCGTTCGGTGATCTGGTGGCGGCCAAGCAGGGCCGGCTCGGCACCCCGCGGGACATCGCGGAGGTGACGGCGTTCCTGGCGTCGGACCGGGCGAGCTGGATCACCGGCAGCCACTACGTCCTCGACGGCGGGCTGACCGCGTCCCTGGTGTGAACCCCCGAGGCCCGGCCGGTCCGCGACGGACCGGCCGGGCCTCGCGTATTTCCCCGGTCTTCCGGTCCGTTGCCGCCACGAACGAGTCAATGACGCGCGGTCAGCGACCCTGCGGAGGTCACTCGATGGTGTCAGGAGGTGGAAAGCCGGACCGGCCCGGCAGTAATTTCTGCTCCCGCGCGGCGTAGAACGCTGCCCTGGCCACGGGGCACCTTCACGGCGGCACGGGCCAGGGCCCTTGAGCCACCGCGAATCGGCGGTCGTGCGGAAACGGAAATGGGAGTCGACAGCAGAGTGACCGTCACCGAAGAGATCACCACGCTTCTGCACCGCAACTTCGGCATCGAACCGGAGGCCGTGCGGATCGAGGCGTCGTTGCACGACCTGGGGATGGATTCTCTTGCCCTCGAGGAATTGCGCGTCCTGCTCGAGGAACGCCTGGACATCGACCTCGAAGACGTCGAGCTGACCTCCCGGGAGACCGTGGGGCAGCTGGCGACGGTGGTCGACGAGAAGACCGCCCGGTGACGCCGCGTCCGGCTGCGGCGGTCACCGGGCTGGGCCTGGTCACCGCGGCGGGCGTCGGTGCCGGCGCCGCGTGGCAGGGGGTGACCCGGTCCGGCGCCCCCACCGGCGTCCGCCACCGGGCGGAACTGCAGGGCCTGTCCTGCGATTTCCTGTACACCATCGACGATCTCGACACCGAGAGCGTGCTGGGCGTGCCGGCCCTGCGGATGATGGACCGGTTCTCCCAGCTCGCCGTGATCGCGGCCCGGGAGGCGGTGGCCGACGCCGGTCTCGACACCTCGGTGTGGGAAACGGACCGGGTCGCGGTCGTCATCGGCTCCGCCCACGGCGGCCTGCCGTTCTACGACCGGCAAAGCGCCGTCCTCGCGGAGAAGGGCGCCCGGCGGGTCTCGCCGAAACTCGCGCCGATGACCACGGTGAACAGCGCCGCCAGCAGCGTGTGCATGGACCTCGGCGCCCGGGGACCGAGCCTGAGCGTCTCCACCGCGTGTTCGTCGGGCACGGTCGCGATCGGGACCGCGCTGCAGCTGCTGCGCGGCGGCGCGTGCGACATCGTCATCGCCGGCGGCGCCGAATCCGTGTGCTCCCGGTTGCTGATCGCCAGTGCCTGCCAGATGCGAGCGGTGTCCACCCGCCGGGACGATCCGGCGACGGCGTGCCGCCCGTTCGACGCCGACCGCGACGGGTTCGTGGTGGGGGAGGGCGCCGGTCTGGTCGTGCTGGAGCGGCCCGAGCACGCCGCGGCGCGCGGCGCGCGGATCCGGGCGGGCATCGCGGGTTACGGCGCGTCCAGCGACGCGTACGCGGCCGTGGCGCCGGATCCCGAAGGCGCGGGGATCGAGCGGGCGCTGCGGACCGCACTGGCCGACGCGGGCGTGGCGGCGGCCGAGGTGGGCCACGTCAACGCCCACGGCACGTCCACCGTGATGAACGACCTGATCGAGGCCACCGTGCTGCACCGGGTGCTCGGCGACCGGCCGCTGGTGACCTCGACCAAGGCGATGACCGGGCACGCGCTCGGTGCGGCCGGCGGCATCGAAACCGCGCTCACCGTGCTGGCCCTCGAGCGGCAGCTGGTGCCGCCCACCGGCAACTTCCGGACGCGGGACATCCGGATCCCGGTCGACGTCGTCGCGAAGGAAGCCCGGCCCGCCGCGTTCGAGTGCGCGGTCAAGACGTCGATGGGCTTCGGCGGTCACAACGCCGCCCTCGTCCTCACGAAGAGCTGCTGAGCCCGGTCCCGGAGCAGAAGGAGATCATGCGCGAGGAAGTGGTCCGCCCGCTGACGCTCGGCGGAACCCGGTTCAGCTACCGGCTCCTCCGGCACCCCGACCCCCGGACGGAACCGGTGATCGTGCTCGGTGGCGGGTTCCAGGGCAGCCGGGGCTGGCCGCACATGGAGGACCGGATCGCCCCGGTGGCGGATTTCGTGACGGCGGACCTGCCCGGTGTGGGCGAGTCCGATTCCCTGCCGCCCGGGGCCGGGACGGAGTTCGCGGGCGCCGCGGTCGACCGGATCCTCGACGACCTCGGCGCGCCGCGAGTCAACCTGTTCGGCTACTCCTACGGCGCGGAACTGGCCTTCGGCTGCGCCCAGCGCAACCCAAGCCGCATCGCGCGGCTGATGCTCGGCGGCGTGGTTTCGCACACCAGCGACACCCAGCGGGAGTCGTTGCGGCTGGCGGCCGGTCACCTGGAGCGGGGCGACACCGAGAACTTCGCCGCGGTGGCCGCGGGGATGCAGCTGTGCCTCGACGAGGATCGCCACATCCCCCGCCGGTCCCTGGTGTACCGCTACGTCAAGCGCTCGATGCAGCACGTCGCCGTCCAGGTGCCCGACGTGCTGGCGTACCTGCAGCGGTCGCTGATCAGCAGCCCGTCCTTCGACGGCGGCCTGTCCGGGGTGCCGGCCCTGGTGTTCACCGGGGAGCACGACTCCATCACCGTCCCGGACCGGCAACGCGATTTCGCGGCCACGATCCGGGGCAGCCACTTCGCCGCCATCAAGGATTCCGACCACTGGGTCGTCCTGGAACGCGCCGCCGACGTCGCCGACCTGGCCCTTCGCTTCTTCACCGACCAGTCTTGGGACGCTGCCCCGTACGTGGTGCCTCCGCCCGCGTGAGCGCGTCCGCGGTGAGGGTGAGGTGGCGGGTCAGCTCCTCGGCCGCGGCGTCGGCATCGCGGGCCAGCGCCGCCTCCTCGAGCCGGCGGTGCTCGGCGAGGTGCTCCCGGCCGGGGCCGTGGTACGCCGACCAGCGGCGCGCCAGCTCGCTCGCGGCCCACAGCCGGTCGAACGTCTCCAGCAGGACCGGGTTTCCGCAGCCCGCCAGCAGCGTGCGGTGGAAGACCCGGTGGGCTTCCGACCACGCTTCGCTGTAGTACTCGCCCTCCTCCGGGACGAACGCCGGGGTGCGGGCCAGCCGGTGGTGGGCGGCCCGCACGTCGGCCTCCCAGCCGACGTCGCCGCGTTCGACGGACAGGCGCAGCACCATCGGTTCGATGGTCCGGCGGGCTTCCGCGATCTCCTGCCAGCGGCGGTGGGAGAGGGCCGGGACGGCGAAGCCGCGGTTGGGCAGCCGGTCGGCGAGTCCGTCGCCGACCACGCGCACGAGCGCCTCCCGCACCACCGCCAGGCTGACGCCCTGCTCCTGGGCGAGGTCCTGGGGTTTGAGCGGCGCACCGGGGGCGTGGTCGCCGCGCATGATCGCGGCCCGGATGTGGGCGTAGACGCGTTCGGAGAGCATCCGTGGCGACGGCGCGTCGGCTGGGGGCGTGGTCCGAGTCACCACCTCAGCATAGACGATCGTGGCGATAATCGATTATTGTCGCTATCGTCGATCTGGCGGCGGCTCTCCGCCCCGCGGCACTCTCCGAGAGGAAAGCTTTGAGCGTCAACGATCCCTTCGCCCGCCTGCCCGAGGCGGCGTCCTTCACCGTCACCAGCACCACCGTCACCGACGGCGAGGTCCTGCCGCCCGGGCAGCTGTCCGGGCAGGACAGGTCCCCGCAGCTGTCGTGGAGCGGCGCCCCGCTCGGCACCAAGAGCTACGCCGTCACCGTCTACGACCCCGACGCCCCCACCGGGTCCGGGTTCTGGCACTGGGCGGTCGCCGACATCCCCGCCACGGTCACCGAACTTCCCGAGGGCGCCGGCGACGACACCGGCTCCGGCCTGCCGCCGGGGGCGTTCCAGCTGCCCAACGACGCCCGCGCGGCCCGGTTCGTCGGCGCCGCGCCGCCGGCCGGGCACGGCCCGCACCGCTACTTCGTCGTGGTGCACGCCCTCGACGTCGAAACCATCGGCGTGCCCGCCGGCGCCACCCCGGCCTACCTCGGCTTCACCATGGCCTCGCACACGCTCGGCCGCGCGGTCCTCGTCGCGACGGCGGAAACGCCGGCGGCCGAACGCCTCGAGGTTTCCCGGCTGATCCCCGCCCCGGCCGGCGCCGTCTTCTCGGTGCTGACCGATCCGAAGGGCCACGTCGACATCGACGCGTCGGGAATGCTCATGGACGCCGAAGGAGACCGCGTGGCGCGGTCCGGTGACCGGTTCCGGGTGCACATGGACCGCGAAGCCCTGGGGGACGTTCCCCTGGGCAAGTACGAGGTCGAGGTGGTCATCACCACGCTCGTCCCGGACGAGGAAATCGCGTGGACCGTGGAAGCCGGGCGCGGGCCCCACGTCCGGCACATCTACGGCTACCGCCTCGAACCGGCCGAGGGCGGCACCCTGGTCACGTCCTACTACGACTGGTCGCAGATCGACGAAGGGTGGAAGCGGCGCGCCGTCTTCCCGATCGTGCCCGAGTCCGCCCTCAAGGCCACGCTGGGAATCCTCGAACGCACGGTCCGCCGTCGAGGCCGTTAAACGTCACTTTCGGTTGATTCTCCGCCGGATTTCGAATTGCCGGCCGTCGCGACCTTGCCGAAACTGGGGGAATGGAGAAGACGGTTTCCGAACCCGAGACGCTGCCCGAGTCCGACGTCCGCTTCCCGATCGTCCTGCGCGGCTACGACCGCCGGCAGGTGGACGAGTACGTGCGGGTCGCGGAAAAGCGCGTGGACCGCCACGAGAAGGCGCGGCGGCTCGCGGAGCGGCGGCTGGCCAAGGCCCAGGTGCCCGCGCCCCGCGCCCCGGAACCGGACGACCCGGCCGGACTGGGCCGGCGGATCGAGAAGATCCTCCAGGTCGCGAAGGCCGAGGCCGCGGAGATCAAGGAACAGGCCCGCAAGGAGGGCGACGAACTGCGGGCGGCCGCGGAGAAGGCGGTCGCCGAGGCGGAGGCCGCCCGTGCGGAGACCGAGCGCGCCGCCCAGCGGGAAGCGCAGCTGATCCTTTCCCGCGCGGAGGAGGAAGCCGCGGCCATCCGGGCGACCTACCGGGCCGTGCTGGCCCAGCTGGGCCAGATCGCCGTCGTGGTCGACGAGGTGCGCGACCGGTTCGGCACCGAGGCGGAAGAGGAGAGCCCGGCCCCGGTGCCGGAGGACGCGGAGGCGGTGTCGTCACTCGCGTGACCGGCGGCCGTCGAAGCCGGTGATGCTCGCCGAAGTGGGCAGGCCTACGTGTCGGCACTCCAGCGGCGGATCGCGAACCGGCTGCCGTCGCGGCGGACTTCGGCTGCGCCCGGGCCGCCGAAGTGGGCCGGAACGACGAGTTCGGCGGTGTCCGCGGCGCGTTCGAGGATTGCGTGCCGGGTGGTGGCGGCCTGGTGCGGGTCTTCGCAAAAGCAGCTGCTGTGTTCCGGCGCCAGGATCTGGACCGGGCTGTGCAGCAGGTCGCCGACGAACACCGCCCGATCGCCGCCGGACGACACGCGCAGGACCGAGGAGCCCGGGGTGTGGCCGGGGGCGGCTTCCAGGGTCAGGTTCCGGTCGATGCGGTGGCTGCCTTCCCACAGCACGGCCCGGCCCAGCACGGGGGCGACGCTGTCTTCGTAGACCAGCAGGCTGCCTTCGCGGCGCAGCTGCTCGTGGCCGGTGCGGGGAGCGGGGCGGCGATGGGCGTTGTCCGGGTCGAAGTAGACCTGGTCGGCGCGGGGAATCAGGTAGGTGGCGCGGGGGAACGCCGGCACCCATTCGCCGTTGCGGAGTTCGGTGTTCCAGCCGACGTGGTCGTAGTGGATGTGCGTGTTGACGACGACGTCGACGTCCTCCGGCCGGACCCCGGCCGCCGCCAGCCGGTCGAGGAAGGGGGTCGCCAGGTGGTCGAAGAGCGGGATCTGCGGCCGGTGCCGGTCGTTGCCGACGCCGGTGTCGACGAGGATCACCCGGCCTTCACTGCGGAGCACCCAGGTCTGCACGGCGCCGCGGTAGCCGCCGGTCTCCGGGTTCCAGTGGTCGGGCGCGAGCCAGGCGACGTTGTCCGTCCACAGCCGGGGCGGGCTGCCGGGGATGATGGACCGCACCGGGGCGATCTCGCCTTGCCATTCGATGACGCGCAGGACTTCGACTTCGCCGATGTGCATGGCTCCACGCTAGGACACGCGGGTGAGCGTTTCGATGCTTCAATTGCTCATCATGATGCTTGACCGTCTCAGGGCTACGATGACCGGGTGGACGTGCTGAGTGCCGCGATCGCCGCGGTGCGGGTCGGGCAGCCCGTGTCGAACCGCCTCCGGGCCGGTTCGGAGTGGTGCTACCGCTTCGCGCCGTACGAGGGCGCGGGCTTCCACGTGCTGCTGCGCGGCAGCGGCTGGCTGCTCCCGGACGGCGGGAAGCCGGTGGCGCTCGGCCCCGGCGACGTCGTCCTGGTCCCGCACGGCGGCGCGCACACCCTGTCCTCGACGCCGGACGCGACCGGCGCGGTGCCGTTCGAGGCGGCGGTGGCCGAGCCGGCGGGCCGCACCGAGTTCCTGTGCGGCAAGTACCGGCTGGCCCACGCGCGGCGCCACCCCTTGCTCGCGAGCCTGCCGGAGGTCGTGCACCTGCCCGCCGAAGTCGGGCGGCACCTCGACCTGCGCGCGGCCATCGACCTGCTCGGCGGCGAGGTGAGCGACCGGCGGCCGGGCTCGGCCACGGTCCTCACCGGCCTGCTCGACCTGCTGCTGGTCTACCTGATCCGCGCTTGGCTGGACGACCACCCGGGCACGGGGTGGCCGCAGGCGCTGCGAGACCCCGAGATCGGCGCCGCGCTGGAAGCGCTGCACGAGCACCCCGAAGCGCCGTGGCGGATCGAGGACCTGGCCGCCCGGGTGGGCCTTTCCCGGGCGACCCTGGCCCGCCGGTTCACGGCGCTGACGGGACAGCCGCCCATGGCGTACCTGACGTGGTGGCGGCTCACGACGGCGGCGCGCCTGCTCCAGGACACGGAGCTTCCGTTGCCGTCGATCGCCGCGAAGGTCGGTTACGCCTCACCGTTCGCGTTCTCGCACGCGTTCAAGCGCCGGTTCGGGGTGGCGCCGGGCGGGTTCAGGACGGGTCGATGACGGCACCGGCCGCCCGTTTTCCGATCGAGCGCAGGACGCCGATCGGGTCTTCGCCGGCCGCGTGCAGGCCGACGTGGTCCGCTCCCGCCGCCAGCTCCGCGCGGATGCCGGCCACGATGGCCTCCTCGTCGCCGTGCAGGACGAGCGCGTCGATCAAGCGGTCGCTGAAGGGCTCGGTGAGGTCCTCGTCGGTGTAGCCGATCCGCCGGAGGTTGCCGGCGTAGTTGGCGATCCCCAGCATGGGGCGCACGGCGGCCCGGCCGGTCTCCCGCGCCCGTTCGACGTCGGTGTCCAGCAGCACGCCGTGGCCGGGGATCACCAGCTTGTCCGGGCCGAGGACCTCCCGCGCCCGCCGGGTGTGCTCGGGCGTCACCTGGAGCGTGAGCGTGCCCGCGGCGCGGTCGGCCGCCAGCCGGAGCATCCGGGGCCCGAGCGCGGCCAGCAGCACGCGCCCGGCGGGAACACCGGCCGCGTGCAGGGTGTCCAGGTAGCTCGCGACCTTCGCCACCGGCGAGGCGTACCCGGCGTTGATCTCCCGGTGGCCGGCGCCGATGCCGAGGAGGAGCCGGTCGGCGTGTTTCCGCGCGATCCGGTGGTAGGAGGCCGCGACCTCTTCGGCGTCGGCCTGCCACACGTTCAGCACGCTGGTGCCCACCACGATCCGGCTGGTGGCGTCGAGCAGCCGCTCCGCCGGGAGGAGATCGGCGGCCGGTGACGCGGCCATCCAGACCGCGCCGTAGCCGGCTTCTTCCAGCGCGACGGCCTGCGCGGCGGTCGCCTCGGCCGCGGTCAGGTAAGCGCCGAGCGGTCCCAGTTCGATTGTCATGATCACGACTTCAGCACCGGCCGGCGACGCGAACCAGGGGCAACCCGCACGGGCTGCGATAAGCTCGCCTTATCGTCGGAGGTGGGCATTCATGGAGTTGCGGGCGCTGCGGTATTTCGTCACCGTAGCTACGACTCTTCTAGTGCACACTGGCTGTCATGGGACCTTCACAGCCACTCCGTGAGCGGGGCCGGAC
>NZ_PPHF01000164.1 GCF_002904335.1 Amycolatopsis sp. CA-126428
CCGAAGCATGAAATCATCCAGCCCGCTCCACGCCCCCACGACACACCAACACCTAACAAAGCACTACTAGGGCCTGTATCGAAGTGGGTCAGAGCCATTCGTTCCCCTCGGCCTTGCGGTGCGCGTCCTGATCAGCCTTGCTCGGGATGGTCGCCTCGATCCCGCGACTGCGCAGGTGAGCCCGGTTGGCTTTCGAGGTGCAGGCCTTGCCCGCCAGCACCCGATCCGGACGCGTCCGCGGCCGGCCGACACCCGGACGGGCACCCGCATCCCGGCCAGGACCGGAATGAACTGCGGGCTTGTCCGGGCGGCTCGGCCTGCAGATCCCCCTTTCCGCGCCCCCGCGGCATGCTGATGCACCCGAGCGATCGTGGAATCCACGCTCACGTCCCCCGTGATCCGCCCGACCGCCTCGGCCGCGGCTTGCAGCGCGGTCAGAATCGTCTGCCGGACACCTGCATGTTGCCGGCGCCGGAACAGCCCATCCGCCGCCCAGGATCCATACCCTGCGGGCATGTGCCGCCGCGGCGCGCCCGTCTCCGGTGTTCAGGTTCTTCTTGGTCGACGAACCACCTACCGGAGACAAGCCCGATAATTTTCGATATTAGCACTAAATTTCCCAATGGCAGCCTCCGGTCGATTTTTGGCAATACGCGACCCATGTTTTGTCGCCTGTTGAATTATTGATCAGGTAGACTTCGACATAATCAATACCACCCAACGGTCCCGTCTCTGTAAAATGGAAGGATTTCCTCTCGCTCGTTGCCGTCCGGGTCTGATTGCTCCACTCGTTGGTGCCGACGTAAAAATCAAACAGTGCAGTCGTCGAACCGGCATTGCTGTAATCGTATAACGATCCTACGGCCGTGACCGAACGATTCGAGAACGAAACGCTCAAGTCGATGCAGCCAGTTTTTGCGACGCAGTGGTCATCAGCCAGTGCGGGGCCGGCAGTTGCACTGGCTACACTTGTTGGTGAACCAATTCCGCCAACGCTAAGTAGTGCAAAGGCGATACTTATTAGGGGTCGTCTCACTTGGTTCCTCTCCGGGTGGAGTGAGCATGACTGTCGGCGCGAACATCGCCATCACCGATTTGGATAATCACCAATTTGAATGTAGCCGGAGCTTACTTTGTTGATCAACCAAACGCGAACGAAGTCGAAACCGCCCACCGGACCTGGCTCGGTGAAATGAAAGGAGCGCTTTTCGTTATCCGCGGTCCGCGTCTGCGTACTGAAGATATTTCCTCCGGCGTAGAACTCGAACATAACGGTCGTCGGTCCGCTCGGGCTGTTGATTACGTATCCTTGGATCGTGGCCGATCGATTCGAGAACGACATGTTCGCAGCGGCGCAGCCGCCCCACTTGTTGCAGGTCTCGCTGAACCCGATCGCATTGGCAACATTTGACGAAATGCCAATTCCAAGAACGCCAAGTAGTGCGAGCATGACAATGGTCAAAGACCTTCGCATTATTGCCTCCCCATAGTGATCACTTCTGACAATCGCACACGTGCGGGCTTTTGGTACCGCCAACTGGGTGGGCATGAAGGTTGCCATCGCTCGTGACTGAGTATGCAGAGGCGATGCTGTATCGGTCGAAACCCGATTAGCGCACGAGAAGGGCTGCCCAGGTCTGTCCAGGGCGCTGGCCTGGTCGAGTGTGTGAGTTGACGTTCTGCCGTCCCTCGGGATCGAGGCCGCCAATGAGAACGTCAAGCAGGTGGCCGCTCTGACCGACTTCGATACAGGCTCCAGCGGCGCGCCCGAGGAGCGCTGCGCGTCGCTCGGTCTCAAGCTCCGAAGATCGGGACCGACGTGCAGGCGTTGCCGTTCACGCCCTTGAACTTGGTGAAGGAGCCGTTGCTGTTCTTCTTCCAGAAGGACACGCAGATCAGCGAGCCGTTCGGGAAGGATCGGTTCACGGTGAAGGTGTGGTCGACCTCCTGATCGGTGGGGCCGGTTTGCTTGTACCCGTTGGGGCCGAAGACCTCGAAGAATCCGGTTGCGCCGGTCTCGCTGCGGTCTCGCCAGGCGTAGACCTTCGAAACGGTGGTCCCACCGCCCGTACTGCTGTTGCACAATGCGTTCGCGTAGCAGACGACCTCGGTGTCGGTGGTGCCGGCGACAGCCGGGCCGACGAGTGCGGAGGTGGCTGCGACGATGATCCCGGCTAACGTCAGGCTGCGCTGGGCAGGCCGTGTGGTCACGGTTTCTCCTTCGGCAGTGGTCGACTTCGAAGCCGACACGGCCGACGGTGATCGCGGGTTGAGGGAGTTCGCGGGCGATCACCCGATCGGCGTAACGATCGCGCCGCGGGCCGGGGCCGTCGTCAGAGGTCCAGGACGACGTCCTCCAGTGGCCGGGCGCAGCAGACGAGTGCCTCGCCCGGTGCCGGTGGCTCGAGCGGTTCGGGGTCGTACCGCACGTGGCCGGCAAGCACCGGGGTGACGCACGTGTGGCAGACGCCGGTGCGGCAGGACCAGCGCGTCGGCACGTCGCAGGCCTCGGCGAACTCGAGCAGGCTCGGGTAGCCGTCGCTCCACGGCACCGTGAGGCCGCTGCGCGCGAACGTGACCGCCGGTCCCGTTCCCGCGGGACCGGCCGGGGGATGGGGAGTCTTCCGGACCACGCCGGTGAGGCCCGGGTTGATCGCGGACACGCCGCCGAACAGTTCACTGTGGACACGAGTGGGGTCGAAACCGAGTGATACCAGGGACTCTCGCATCGCCGTCATGAAGGCGTCCGGTCCGCACAAGTAGGCCGTGCCGTCGGCGGGAAGAGCCCAAGCCGACAGCGTTTCGCGGGTCAGCCGGCCGGTTTCCGCGGTGTAGTGGATGTGCTCGTGGCCGTGCGGAAGGCTCGCCAGCAGCTCGTGCGCTTCGCCGGCGAACGCGTGTTCGGCCGCGGTCCGGGTGGTGTGCAGCCACCAGACCTCGCGGGCGGTCCGGCTCGCGGCGAGGGCGTGCAGCATGGCCAGGACCGGCGTCACGCCGATGCCCGCGGACACGAGGACCACGGGCCGGTCGTCGTCGGTCAGGACGAAGTCGCCTCGGGGCGCTGCGACGTCCACGATCGCGCCGGCCGCCAGGCGCGTGTGGAGGTAGCTGCTGACCACTCCGTCCCGCTTGACGCTGATGCGGTACTCGCGGTCCGACGGCGCCGCCGACAGCGAGTAGCTGCGGACCGGGGCCGGGTCGCCGGCCCCGGGGACCCGCAGGGTGAGGTACTGGCCCGGCTCGGGCCGGGGGAGCGGTGCGCCGTCTTCGGCGGCCAGGTGCAGCGAGGCCACGGTCGTGCTCTCGGGCACCACCCGGGCGACGCGCAGCGGCCGGAACCCGCTCCAGCCGTGGGATACCGGTGGCTCCGCCGCGGCCAGCAGGTCGCGGAACGATCCCTGCCAGCCGGGACTGAGCGCCGGGATGTCGACGGCCTTGCGCAGGGTTTCCTGGTCGCGGCCCGGCAGGTAGAGGAGCGCGTCGACGTCCGCGACGCTCAGCTCGTGCCGGCCGGTCCGGGTGCGGACGATCTCGTCGCCGGCCTGGACGTGGCCTTCGGTGATGACCCGCAGGTAGAAGCCGGGCCGGTGGTGCGCCACCAGCAGGGCGGGCATCCGCGGCTCGCCGAGGCGCATCCCGACGCGGAAGCACGTGACACGCGGCTGGGTGACCTCGAACTCGGCCTCGCCGATCCGGTACCGGTCGCCTATGTGCACCTCGTCGTCGGGCAGGCCGTCGACGGTGAAGTTTTCGCCGAACCGGCCGTCCTCGAGATCCTCGCGGCCGAGGAACCGCCGCCAGTGCTCGTAGGACTGGCGCTGGTACACGAGCACCGCGCGGTTCTCGCCGCCGTGGCCGCCCAGGTCGCCCTGGCCGTCGCCGTCGACGTTGAGCCGGCGGACCAGGCGGCGGCCGTCGACCGGGTACTTGAAGATTCCCGTGTGGACGGTGCGGCCCTGCCAGGGCACGTCCTGGGGCAGTCCGACGTTCAGTGAGACCAAGCGGGCCATGGTGGTCGTCTCCTTCGATCCGCGGCCTGGCGGCCGGCCTCGCGACACTCGTCAGCCGCTGACGTGCGCGGTGTTGCCGAGCCAATGCCGGGCCAGGCCGAGGTCGCCGTCGATGCCGAGGTCGGTGCCTTCGCCGTCGGGGCCATCGGGGAGAGGGCGCCGCCGGGTCAGGACCATCAGCAGCGATCCCGCCGGGCCGGTCACCGTCACGTCGGCCTCGCGGGTCGCGGGCTGCCACGTCGCGCCGTCGGGCCGCCGTTCGACGAACCACGCGTCGGCGCCGTCCTCGGTGTCGGTGGCCCGCCACTGCAGGGTCTGCCCGGTGCCCCGGAGGGCGTGGGCGGACTCGGGCCGCTGCCGCTCCCACGTGGGGGAGGTGAGCATCGCGAAGTGGTTGCCGATGAGCGCGGCCGCGACGGCGGGCTCGACGTCGGTGGGCCGGTGCGCCGCGTTGGCCGCGTCGATGCCGTGGACGACGGCCTCGTTGAGCAGGCCGGCCAGCCAGAACCGCGTCCCGGAGCGCTCGTCGCCCGCGGCGTTGAACACCGGCGCGTCGAGCGCGTCATCGGAGCACGCGCTCGCGACCCGCTGCGCGGCCTCGGCCAGCCACGCCGGCCACTCGCGGGGGTCCGTGGGCAGCTCGGCCATTTCCGTGGGCAGCCGGGCGGGGTCGGTGATGCGGTGCTCGATGATCTCCGCGACCCAGTGCTGGGTCTGGCCCACGTGCGCGACCAGGTCGGTGACGGTCCACCCCGGGGCCGTCGGCACGGTGGCGCCGGGACCGGCCTCGGCGGCCGCGTCCGCCAGGCGCCGGGTGTGTTCGACGATCGCTCGCCGGGCGTGGCCGGCGGTCACTTCGGTCATGCGGTGTCCTCTGCTCGGTGGGCCCCCGCGGGCGCCTTCGACCACGCGTCGAACGACGTCAGCCGGAATCGACGACCGGTCAGCCGGAACCTACCGCGTATCCGCGCAGGAAGAGCGCTTCGGGCAGCGCCATGGCCGCGATTTCCCCCGGTGCGACGCTTTCTACCCCGCCGGGCTCGGCCGGGTCAGCCGAGCGCGGCATCGAGGGTGACCGCGGCGTCGATGAGGGCGAGGTGGGTGAAGGCCTGCGGGAAGTTGCCGAGCTGCTCCCCGGTCGGCGCGATTTCCTCGGCGTAGAGGCCGACGTGGTTGGCGTAGGTCAGCATCTTCTCGAACGCCGTGCGGGCCTCCTCGAGCCGGCCGGCGCGGTCGAGCGCGTCGATAGCCGCTCCGGGCCTCCGCCAAACGGCCGCAGGTGACATTGCCCGTCGACGTGCCCTTACCAGTGGCCCGCTGTTCGTTTCGGACCCTCCCGAGCGGGTACGCCGAACGATCACACGGAGAGGCGGCGGGCCCATGGCGACGACCGAAGACGCTGACCCGGACCACACCATCGGGGTGCGGATCGACGGCACCGAGCACCGGCAGGCGGTGGACCCGCGGCGCACCCTGCTCGACCTGCTCCGCGACCAGCTGGGCGCGATGAGCCCGAAAAAGGGCTGTGACCACGGTCAATGCGGTGCGTGCACGGTGCTGCTCGGCGGCCGTCGCGTGCTGGCCTGCCTGACCCTGGCGGTGACCTGCGACGGCGCGGAGGTCACCACGGCCGCCGGCTTGGCCGCCGACGGTGGCCTGCACCCGATCCAGCAGGCCTTCCTCGACCACGACGCCTTCCAGTGCGGGTACTGCACACCGGGGCAGATCTGCTCGGCGGCCGGGCTGCTGGCCGAGTTCGCCGACGGCGCCCCGAGCCACGTCACTTCGCCGGTCGGTGCTGCCCCGCGGTGGTCCGACGAGGAGATCGCCGAACGGATGAGCGGCAACCTGTGCCGCTGCGGGGCCTACGCCGGGATCGTCGCCGCCGTCCGGGAGTCGCGATGAAGACCTTCGCCTTCGCCAAGCCCGCCACCGTGGCCGAGGCGGTGCGGGCCGTGGCCGGGGAGCCGGCTGCGGTGTTCCTCGGCGGCGGCACGAACCTCGTCGACCACCTCAAGCTGGGGGTGGCCCGGCCGGACCGGGTCGTCGACGTCACCGGCGTGACTTCGGCGGAGATCCGCGAGGACGCCGGCGGCCTGTTCTTCGGGGCCGGCGTCCGCAACAGCGACCTGGCGAACCACCCCGTGGTTCGCGAACGCTACCCGGTGCTGGCCGAAGCGCTGCTGTCCGGTGCGTCCGCCCAGCTGCGCAACATGGCCACCACCGGCGGAAACCCGTTGCAGCGCACCCGGTGCCTGTACTTCCAGGACGTGACGACGCCGTGCAACAAGCGCGCGCCCGGTTCGGGGTGCTCGGCCCTCGGCGGGGCCACGCGCCAGCACGCGATCCTCGGCGCGTCGGAAGCCTGCGTGGCCACCCACCCGTCGGACATGGCGGTCGCCTTGGCGATCCTGGACGCCCGGGTGCACGTCACCGGGGCCGGCGGGGAGCGGGAAATCGCTTTCGGGGACCTGCACCGGCTGCCCGGCGACACCCCCGAACGCGACACCGTGCTCGCGCACGGCGAGCTGATCACCGGCTTCACGCTGCCCGCCGTGCCGTGGGCGCGGCGGTCGGCCTACCGCAAGGTCCGGGACCGGGCGTCGTTCGCGTTCGCGCTCGTTTCGGTCGCCGTCGCGGTGTCCACAGTGGAGGGCCGGATCGCCGACATCCGCGTCGCGTTCGGCGGGGTGGCCCACAAACCGTGGCGGGCCGTCGAAGCCGAAGCCGTGCTGCGTGGCGCCCGGCCGGGCGAAGACGTGTTCCGCGCCGCCGCGGACGCCGAGCTGGCCGCCGCCCGCGCGCTCGAGGGCGTCGACGGCGGGAACGCCTTCAAGATCCCGCTCGCCCGCCGCACCCTGGTCGCGGTCTTGCGCGACCTGACGACCGAGGAGCCGAGCCGATGACCGAGCTGCTCGAACCCCACGCCATCGGGACCGCGACCACCCGCCGCGACGGCCCGGCCAAGGTCACCGGGACCGCGCCGTACGCCTTCGAGGCCCCGGCCGACCGGCCGCTGTACTGCCACCCGGTGCAGGCCACCATCGGCCGCGGCCGCTGCAGCCGGATCGCCACCGTGGCCGCCGAAAGCGTCGACGGCGTCGTGCAGGTGATCACGCCGTTCACCGCCGAGCGGCTGGCGAGCACCGACGACGCCGAGCTCGCGGTGCTGCAGGACCACGACGTCCCGTTCCGCGGCCACGTGGTCGCGCTGGTGCTGGCCGAGACCCCGGAGACCGCCCGCCACGCCGCGGAGCTGGTGACGGTCGAGTACGACGCCGAGCCGCACGACGTCGTGCTCGGCGCCGATCGCGACGACCTGTACGCGCCGGACTCGGTCAACCCGGACTTCCCGACCGACACCGCCCAAGGTGACGCCGACGCCGGGCTCGCCCGCGCGGAGGTGACCGTCGAGGAGACGTACACGACGGCGATGCAGCACAACAACCCGCTGGAGCCGCACGCGACCACCGCGTTGTGGGACAACGGGGTGCTTTCCCTCTGGGACTCCACGCAAGGCGTGCACTCCGTCCGGTCCACCCTCGCCGAGGTGTTCGGGCTGCCCGCGGAAAAGGTCCGGGTCCGCTGCCCCTACGTCGGCGGCGGCTTCGGGTCGAAGGGCAGGCCGCACGCGAACGTCGTGCTCGCCGCACTGGCCGCCCGCGCGGTGCCGGGCCGCGCGGTCAAGCTGGCGCTGACCCGGCAGCAGATGTTCGCACTGGCCGGGTACCGGACGCCGACGATCCAGCGCGTCCGGCTCGGCGCGGACCGCGACGGGCGCCTTCGCGCGCTGCGGCTCGACGTCGTCGAGCAGACCTCGCGGATCAAGGAGTTCGCCGAGCAGACCGCGGTGCCCGCGCGGATGATGTACGCGGTGCCGGACCGGGCCACCAGCCACCGGCTCGCCGCGCTGGACGTGCCGGTGCCGTCGTGGATGCGGGCGCCGGGGGAGTGCCCGGGGATGTTCGGCCCGGAGGTCGCGATGGACGAGCTCGCCGTGGCGCTCGGCATCGACCCGGTCGACCTGCGGGTGCGCAACGAGCCCGACCGCGACCCGGAGAACGGGCGCCCGTTCTCCAGCCGGAACCTCGTCGCCTGCCTGCGCACCGGGGCCGAGCGCTTCGGCTGGGCGGACCGGGATCGCCGTCCCGGCGTCCGCCGGGACGGCCGGTGGCTGACCGGGACCGGCGTCGCCGCGTCGGTGTACCCGGCGAAGCGATCACCCGGCTCCACGGCGCTCATCCGGTTCGAAGACGGCCGGTACGTCGTGGAGATCGGCGCCGCCGACCTCGGGACGGGCGCGTGGACGATCCTGCCGCAGATCGCGGCCGACGCGCTCGGCGTGCCCGCGCCGGACGTCGAGGCCCGGATCGGCGACACGGCCTACCCGAACGCCACGGTCGCCGGTGGCTCGTCCGGCACCGCGTCGTGGGGATCGGCGGTGGTCGCGGCCGCGCGGGCGTTCCGGGACAAGTTCGGCACCGACCCGGCCGAGGGCGCCGAAGCGAGCGCGGACACGCCGGAGAACCCGGCCGAGGAGCAGTACTCGATGTACGCCTTCGGCGCGCAGTTCGCCGAGGTGCGGGTCGACGCGGACACCGGCGAGATCCGCGTCCCGCGGCTGTACGGCACGTTCGCGGCCGGCCGGATCGTCAACCCGGTGACCGCGCGCTCCCAGTTCCTCGGCGGGATGACGATGGGGCTGTCGATGGCGTTGTTCGAAGGCAGCGTCATGGATCCCCGCACCGGGCACGTGGTCAACCACGACCTGGGCGAGTACCACATCGCCACCAACGCCGACGTGGGCGACCTGCGCGCGGACTGGCTCGACGAGCACGACCCGCACGTGAACCCCATGGGCACCAAGGGCGTCGGCGAGATCGGCATCGTCGGCACCGCGGCGGCGGTCGCGAACGCGGTGTACCACGCGACCGGCGTGCGGGTGCGGAAGCTGCCGATCACCCTCGACGCCCTGCTGGACGCGCTGCCCTGACCGCGCACCCGGGGTCGGGTTCAGCGGCGTTTCCGCGCCAGCCACTGCCAGAGGTGGGTGCCGTGGGTGCTCGGGTCGTTGCGGGCCACGTAGATCCACGACCAGTGGCCGGGGAACCGGTGGCCGTTCCGGACGACCTGGTCGTAGAGCGTCAGTTCGGAGCGGCGGATGAGTTCGTGCGCGTGGACGGTGTTGGCCAAGGGGTCCACCGTGTCGTCGTCGCGGGAGGCGACCAGCCAGGTGGGGGTGCTGATCGCGGCCAGTTCGGCGTCGGCCACCAGCGGGGGATCGCCCGCTTTCCGGGCCCTGACGACGCCGCAGATCGGGACCGCCGCGGCGAACGTTTCCGGGTAGGTCGTCGTCATCTTCAGGGTCATGTAGCCGCCGTTGCTGCAGCCCGCGACGTAGACGCGGCCGGGGTCGATCGGCCGCATGCGCTGGACCTCCCGGATGATTTCGTGGATGAGCGGGGCGAAGCGGGGGCCGTCGTCCATCCAGGCGGACGTGCTCTGCGGGGCCACCACGTAGGCGCCGCCGAAGATCGCTTGCGCTTCCGGGGTGGCGAACCCGAGGGCGCCGCGGTTGGCGCGCAACGTGGTTTCGTTGTCGTAGTAGTGATCGGGCAGGGCAGCGCCTTCGCCGCCGCCGTGGAGCCAGACGATCAAGGGCCGCCGGCCGCGTGGCGCCGCGGGGGAGTACAGCCGGTACTTCATCCCGGAGCGGGAAGTGTGGTAACCGAAGGCGTCGACCTCGGGGTTGGCCAGCCGGCCTTGCGTGAACCGGGTGAAGGTGACCGGGCGGCCGTGCCGCGAACGGACGGGGGCGGTCTGCGTGATGGTGTAGACGAGGTCGAGCCGGACGTTGCGGCTCTTGCTGTCGAGGTAGCCGAGGGTGCCCGCTCCGGGTTGGCCTTCCCCGTGGGCGAGTTCGAGCACGATGTCGCCGCGGCGGTCCAGCCGGGCGGCCGTCACGGGCCGGTCGAGGTCGTAGCCGGCGTCCTGGCCGCCGGTGTCGATCGGGCTGGTGGCCTTGGCGTGCACGCGGAACGTGCCCGTGGTCAGGCTCGCGGGGTCGATCGGCCCGATCCGGGCGGTGCCGAGGGTGACCGAGGTGATCTGTTCCCCGCCGTCGAGGGTCTCGGCGTCGAGGGTGAACCCCACGATGCCGTCGCCGGCCGCCCGGGCGACGCCCGGGAACGCGAGGCCGGCGCTGAGGCCCGCGCCGGCGACCAGTGCGGTCCGGCGGCTGAAGACCTTGTCCATGTGAACCATTTTCGATGGTGGCCGGCTCTTTGTCCACGCCTTGCCCCGGCCGGCTCACCACGAGCCGAACAGTTGCTGGGCCACGTTCATGCAGACATCGGCCCCGTAGCGGTGTTCGCTGCCCTGGTCGGGGTAGTGCACCATGACCGCGAGCACCCAGTGGTCCCAGATCGCCAGGCAGTTCACCGCCCACCAGGTGCCGTGCCGCGTCCAGCCGTTCTTGACGGCGACGCGCTCGCCCGCGAGGGCCGGCGCCTCCGGGATGCCGAACGCGGTGCCCGGATCGACCGACCGCATGAGCTCGAGCACCTTGGTCCGCCACGGTTCGCTCACTCCCGGACCGCGCGCCACGCACCGGCCGAGCAGGGTGGCGTCGCTCGCGGACATCGTGGTCTTGGACCACCAGTCCGGGTGGATCCGCGTCTCGTGCAGGTCGCACGCCCGGATCATCCGCCGGATCGACTCGTCCCCGCCGAGCCGCAGGTACAGCGCCTGGGCGGCGCGATCGTCGCTGTCCCGGATCATCCGGGTCAGCCGGCTCTCGTCGTCGGCCGCGAGCGGTGCCGCGTGCGAGGCGAGGAAGTCCACCGCGAGCCAGATCTTGACCATGGATTCGGTCGTGTTGCGCAAGGTTCCGTCGCCGACCACGACACCCGAGCCGAGTTCGCGCAACGCCCAGGACCACTCGCCCCGCACGTCGACCGCCACCTTGACGTCCTTCGGGCTCGGTGCGGCCGGGCGCGCGATCGACGACCGCGCGGGGATGTCCGGCGTCGTGGTCGAGGCCGGTCTTTGCGGTGTGGCGGTCACCTTCGCGGGATCGAGGAAGATCGCCGCGGCGCCCGCACCGACGATGACGCTCAGCAGGACGAAGATCACGGAGGTACGCATCGAAACTCTTTCGGCAGGGCGATTCGCCAATGCTCACGAATGCGGGACGGTGAGACGGCAAAGGGGCGCGGCGGCGCCCCTTTGCCGTGCACTGCTACCCGTGCGGGTTCCGGAAGTGTTCCGATGAATACCGGTGAAACCAATCAGTGGTTCAGCTGCACCGAATTCAGCAGTTCCTGTGCGGCCTGCTTGCCGGCCGGCGAGCTGTCGATTTCGATGGTGTAGGCCCCCAGCGTCCGGTGCTGGTGCACGGGGAGCGGGTCCCCGGGCGAAACGGTGTCCGCGGCGCGGCTGCTCGGTGAAACGAACATGGAGAAGCACCGGCTGTCGAGCGGGGCCTTCACCGCGTCGGCTTCGGGGCAGAGGACGAGGGTGTTGGCCAGGGGTTCGCTGGTGAACGTGACGACCTTCTGCCCGTCGGGGACGCGCACCGACTTCAGCGGCGACGCGATCGACGGCGGCGTGGTGCCGATCTTCCCCACCAGGGCGAGCATTTCCCCGGCCGTCACCGGTTTCGTGGTCCTCGCCCAGATCCAGCGATCCGGTCCGTCCTGCCACATGACCGACTGCGGATGGGCGAGCTGGCCGGCGGTCGAAGGCTTCGCGGGCAGGGCACCCTTGGGGGCGGCGCTCTCCCGGACTTCGATCTCGAACGCGTATTTGTGGTCCTGCCCGTAGTGCAGGCTCGCGAAGTGCGGCTGGACGGCCCACATGGCCAGCTCCCAGGAACGGTCCTGCAGGCTCACCGACGGCGCGGCCGGGGGTACCTCGGCATCGGCCGGCACGTCGGACAGCGCGCTCGCGGGCGTGACCGGTGACACCGCCGGGGCACCCCGGTCGAGCAAGGCGAAGGTGCCGGCACCGGCGGCGGCCACGGCGAGGGTCACCGCGGCGACGCTCACCGTCCGGCGCCGCCGGATCCGGCGGGTCGCGACGGTCAGCACGGCACCGGGATCGGGCGCCAGGGTTTCCCGGGCGCGCAGCGCGCGGCGCAACTCGTCGAGGTCGGTCATCAGACGGTCTCCTTGCCTTCGGTGAGCTGGATGCGCAGCGAGTTCAGTCCGCGCGAGATGTGGCTGCGCACCGTTCCGGTCGCGCAGCCGAGCACCGCCGCGATTTCGTCGTCGTCGCGGTCCTCGTAGAACCGCAACACGATCGACGCCCGTTGCGCGCGGCTCAGCCGGGCGAGCATCCCGGTGAGCTGGTCGGCATCGGCGATCCGCCGCGCCGGATCGGGCGCGGCCGGCTCCCGGAACCGGGCCACGTCCGAGGTGGGGTGCACGGACCGCTGGTACCAGTGGCGGTGCCACGAGAGATAGCCGTTGACGACCACCTTCCGCATGTACAGCTCGGGCCGGTCCGCCGTCGCTATCCGCCGCCAGCTTTTGTGCGCGCGCACGAGCGCGTCCTGCACCACGTCCTGAGCCAGTTCCCGGTCACCGGTCAGGACGGCGGCGAAGCGCAGCAGGCTGGGCAGTTGTTCTCGTGCGAACTCTTCGAAGTGCACACCCCTTAAGATGCCCCCGGCGCGCGATCTGTTGCAGTTGCGCGCGACAACTTCCCGAGGCGGGCGGCGCGAAGCCGCCCGATGCGCCGCTCACCTGATGAGGCATCCGCGGACGGGGCGGAACAGGGACGGACACGGCCGGGCCGGGTGCGGTCGAACCCGCACCCAGCCCGGCCGTGCCGTGGCGACAAGGCCTGCTCCTCCGCCAAGGCGATCCGCGGCCGAACCCGCGCCGGCTCGGTCAGTACGGGTTGCCGGGCACATTGAGGTGCGTCTGGTACAAGCCGAAGTTGCCGGTGACACCGGACGTGAGGTACAGCGTCCGCCCGTCCGGGCCGCCGAATGCCGCGTTCGTGGTGTTGCGACCGGCGGAAATCGTGCCGAGCTGGGTGCCTGTCGGGGCGAAGACGTGGACGAGCCCTTCGTCGTAGGAGGCCCAGTACAGGTTGCCCGCGCAGTCGATGGTCGCGCCGTCGGGGGTTCGCATGCTCGCGAACGTCGTGCGGTTGCCGGTCGTGCCGTCGGGGAAGACGGTGTACTTCATGATCGCGTTGGCGCCGGTGGCCCCCACGTAGAGGGTCTTGCCGTCGGGGGACAGGACGATGCCGTTCGGCTGCGGCAGCGTGTCGTCGACGAGGCTCACCACGCCGTCGCGGACGCGGAAGACGCTGGTGCGGCCGCCTTGCTCGTCGGCGCGGTTGCCGCGCTGGTAGTTCGGGTCGGTGAAGTAGGTGGTGCCGTCCTGGCCGGTGGTCAGGTCGTTCGGCGAGTTGAACGCGCGGCCGAGGTAGCCGGCCGCCACCGTCGTGCGGCTGCGGTCGGCCAGGCTGTAGGCGGAAACCGTGCGGTTGTCGTGGGTGGCGGCGAGCACCCGCGTCCCGTCGGCGCTGATCGCCAGCCCGTTGCTGCCGGAGGCGGCGATGAACGTCTCGAAGGTGGCCGGCGGCGTGTACCGGAGCATCGCCGACGGCTGCACGCTCTGGGGACCGGTGGGGTTCTGCATGTTCGACAGGAGCAGGGTGCCCGTCCGCCGGTCCCAGGTGGGCCCTTCGAGGAAGGCGAACCCGCCCCGGACGAGCTGGGCCGTCACCGCCTCGCCCGGCAACGGCGGCCCGTAGGTCGCCCCTGGGGTGCAGGGTGCCGCCGTGGTGGCGCCGGACGCCGCGGGCGCCACCGCGCCCGCGATGACGATCGCCGCCGCCGGCACCGTCCACAGTCGACGGTGCGTGGGTGTCCTGCGGTGAGCCATGCCGGCTCTCCTTCCGTGAGGGGACGGCCGCGGGCCGGTGGTCCCGGCCCGCGGCCGGGGGTCACCGGCCGAGCTCGACCTTGAGGATGCTTTCGTTGCTGTTGTTGGGGATGCTGTCCTTGTCACCGTAGTTGCTGGTGGTCAGCCACAAGCCGCCGTCGGCGGACGGCTCCACGGTGCGCAGCCGCCCGTACGTGCCGTTGAGGTACTGCTGGACGTCGGTGAGGCTGTCACCCGAGATTTCCGCCCGGTACAGCCGCGTTCCGCGTTCGCAGGCGATGTAGAGGCCGGTGCGGACCACGGCGATGCCGCTGCACGAACCCTCGGCCACCGGGTAGGTGTGCTTGGGCGCGATGAAGCCGGCTTCGCCGCAGCTGCCCGTGGTGCCCTCGCAGCGGGGCCAGCCGTAGTTGCCGCCGCGGACGATCAGGTTGGTCTCGTCCATCACGGAGTTGCCGAACTCCTGTTCCCAGAGCCGTCCCTGCGAGTCGAAGGCCAGGCCCTGCGGGTTGCGGTGGCCGTAGCTCCACACGGGCGTGCCGAACGGGTTGTCCGAGGGAACGGTGCCGTCCCGGTTGATGCGCAGGACCTTGCCGGCCAGGATGGTGAGGTCCTGGGCCCAGTCGCCGTTCTGGCCGTCACCGGTCGAGATGTAGAGCTTGCCGTCGGGCCCGAAGCGCAGCCGGCCGCCGTTGTGGTACTTGTTGCGCGGGATGCCGGTGAGCAGGATCTGCGGGCTGCCGCTGAGCACGCCGCCGGTGTAGCGGATGCGCACCACCCGGTTGTCGGTCGAGCTGGTGTGCATGACGTAGAGCCACGGGTCGCTCGCGAAGTCGGTGGCCACGGCGAGACCCAGGACTCCGCCCTCGCCGTCGGTTCCCGCCACGTCCGGCATCCGGCCGACGACGGTCTTCGTGCCGGTGGCGGGGTCGAGGCGGACGATCTCGAAGGTGTCGCGGCGGCTGTAGAGCACCTGTCCGCCGGGCAGGGTGGTCAGCCCCCAGGGCAGGTCGGTTTCGGTGGTGACCCTGGTGACCGAGCACAGCGCCGTGGCGCAGGAGGCGCCGGTGGTGACCGCAACCGCCGTGCTCGGGGCCGAGCGGTTGGCCTGGGCGTCACGCGCCCGCACCTGGTACTGGTAGCGGGTGTTCGCGGCCAGGCCGCTGTCGGTGAACGACGTCGTGGCCGCGCCACTGGCCGAGCCGGCCACGGTGCCGTCGCGCAGCACCTCGTAGCCCGTGACGCCGACGTTGTCGGTGGCGGGCGTCCAGCGCACGGTGACCGTCGTGCCGGACGCGGTCGCGGTCACGCCGGTGGGGGTGGTGGGTGGTTCGGTGTCGGCCTGGCACTGCGGCACGCTGACCGGAACCGTGGGACTGGCCTGGGAAACGTTGCCCGCGGCGTCGCGGGCGTTGACGTACAGGCCCCAGGTCGCCCCGGGCACGACGGTCAGGTCGGCCGACAGCGCCGTGCCGGGCACCGACGTCATCAGCTGCCCGTCGTGGTAGACGTCGTAGAAGGCCACCCCGACGTCATCGGACGACGCCGACCACGAGAACGTCACGCCGGTGCACGTCAGGTTCGCGGTGCGGGGGTTGGCCGGCGCGGTCGGTGGCGTCGTGTCGGCGTTCAGCTTGATCAGCTGCCACCGCTGGCTGGCCCCGCCGGAGTCGGGCAGCTGCACGACCCGCGCGCCGTCGGCGGTCGAGGAACCCAGCACGTCCACGGCCTTGCCGCTGGCCCGGTTGAGCAGGCGCACGTCGCCGCCCGCGGAGTCGGCCAGCCGGAACTGCTGCCCGGCGCGGCCGGTGTCGGTGCTCTGCACGAGCCCGGCGCGGTCGGCGGTGGAGGGAAAACCCAGGACCATGGCGCTGTGCTTGGACTTGATGCGGTACTGGCCGCCGCCGGAGTCGACGAACTGCCACTGCTGCGAAGTGCGGTCGTCACGCGTGCGCTGGGTGATCCTGGCCCCCTCGGAGGTGGCGCCTCCGGAGACGTCCAGCGCCTTGCCGCTGTTGCGGTTGACCAGCACGTACGCGGCGCCGGTGTCCACGGTGGCGGCCGAGGCGGCCGGTGCCGGGAGCACGACACCCAGGCCGGCCAGCACCACTGCGCACACCCCTCGGAGACCCGAGCGGGGGACCGCGCGCTTCCTTCCCACGGTATCTCGCATGGTGTTCCTCTCTCACGGAATGCGAGGCAGCAGGCATTGAGCCCGCGGGCTGGGAGCGCTCCCAGGTCACCGTAGCGTAAACCGTTGGCCGTCGACAAGACCGGTGAGCGGGTATCCAACCACCCGGCGCCGGTGACGGGCGTTCGGGAAAATTTCACCGCTTCACGGTCGCCGGCCACGAATCAGCGCCCACGGCGGAGGGGTTGTACCGCGGCGGGCCGGCGAAGTGCCGGTGCATCGGTCCCGGCCGAGCGGGGTACCCGGTGCGGCCGGGCCCGCGGCGGGCGGGGCTCGGCGATGCCCCGCCCGCCGCCGATTCCGGAAGCCGCGGGTCAGCGGCCGAGGACGGCTCGGAGGGCGGGCTGGAGCCGGTCGCCGTGGGCGCGGACCAGGTCGTCGCACAGCTCGAAGATCCGCTCGACCGGCAGCGCCGCCGCCGTGGCCGGGTCGGTCATCGCCGCGTGGCGGATGTGGTGTGGGTCGTCTTCGACGGCCGCGCGCACGACCAGGTCGTTGACGCTCAGGTACGTCCGGTTCAGGGCGGCGAGCTGCGGCGGCAGCGCGCCGATCCGCGTCGGCCGGACGCCGGTGTCGTCGGCCAGGCACGGCACCTCGACCACGCCGCCGGACGGCAGGTTCTCGATCAGGCCCCGGTTGACGACGTTGCCGTAGATGGTCCGCGGGGTGCCGGTCAAGACACTGTGGACGATCTGCGGCGCGTATTCGCCGGTGCCTTCGACGGGCAGCGGCTCGTCGGCCGCGATCGCCCGGCGGGTCCGTTCGTACTCGGCTTCGTTCTCCGCGACGATGCCGAGGTAGTCCCCGATCGGCAGCCGCAGGCGCTCGATCTCGCTGTCGTGCTTGAGGTACCAGGGCACGTACTCGGCGGAGTGCTCGCTGGTCTCCGTCGGGTAGTAGCCGAGCCGCCGCAGCATGTCGAACCGGACGCGCCGCCGCAGCTGCCCGTCGGACTCGGCCAGCTCCCGCAGCCGCGGGTAGAGGTCGGCGCCCGCGTGCTCGAACCGCAGCACCCACGCCTGGTGGTTGACGCCGGCCGCGACGTAGGTGACCTCGTCGAACGGCACGCCGACGAGCTCGGCGAGACCGTGCACCGTCCAGTAGACCGAGTGGCACAGCCCGACGACCCGGGTCAGCCCGGTGGCCTCGCTCAGGTACTGGACGTTCATCGCCATCGGGTTCGTGTAGTTCAGCAGCCACGCCTCCGGGCAGACGTCGGCGATGTCTTCCCCGAGGGCCTTCAGGAAGGGGAACGTCCGCAGCGCGCGGAAGATCCCGCCGATGCCGAGGGTGTCCCCGATGGTCTGGCGCAGGCCGTAGCGCGCCGGGACCTCGAAGTCGGTGCGCGTCGCCTCGCCCATCCCGATCTGGACGATGTTCACGACGAAGTCCGCGCCCGACAACGCTTCCCGGCGGTTCGCGTGCGCGGTGAGCACCGGCTTGACGCCGCGCACTTCGGCGATCCGCCGGGCCGCGGCCAGCGCGGTGGCCAGCCGGTCCGGGTCGATGTCGTGCAGGGCGACGTGCACGCCGTCCAGTTCCGGGTAGGCGAACAGGTCGGCGAGCAGGCCCTGGGTGAACACGACGCTGCCCGCGCCGACGAAGGTGATCTTGACAGGCATGGAAATTCCGATCCGGTTCGTGCGGTGGGGACGCCTCAGCCCTTGAGTCCGCTGGAGGTGACCGACTGGATGAACGTCTTCTGCGCGCCGAGGAAGGCCAGCAGCACGGGCAGCACGGTGATGACGTTGCCCGCCATCACCGCGGCCCAGTTCGTGTGGTGCTGGCCCTGGAACGTGGTGAGCCCCAGCTGCAGCGTGTAGGTCGTGTCGTGGTTGACCGCGATCAACGGCCAGGTCAGGTCGTTCCACGTGCTGAGGAACGTCAGCACGGCCACCGTGCTCAGCGCGGGCCGCGACAGCGGGACCACGATGGTGAACAGCACGCGCAGCCGCGAACAGCCGTCGATCCAGGCCGCCTCTTCGAGTTCCCTCGGCAGCGACAGGAAGAACTGACGCAGCAGGAACACCGCGAACGGCGTCACCAGCGACGGCACGATGAGCGCACCCAGGCTGTCGATCAGGCCGAGCTTCTTCATCACCAGGAACGTCGGGATCATGGTGAGCTGGAACGGGATCGCCATCGTCGCGACCATCAGCGCGAGCACCGCCCGCGAGCCGGTGAACCGCATCCGCGCGAACGCGTACCCGCCGAGCGTGCCGAACAGCAGGTTCGACACGACGGTCACCGCCGAGACGATCAGCGAGTTCGTGAACCAGCGCAGGAACAGCGCGTTCTCGAGGACGTAGCGGTATCCGGCGAAGTCCACCTGGGACGGCCACAGCGCGGGCGGGAACCGGTTGATCTCGGCGTTGCTCATCACCGAGCTGAGCAGCAGCCACACCAGCGGCGCCGCGAACAGCAGCGCCAGCGGTACGAGCAGCAGGTGCCACGGGCTGAAGGGCAGCCGGGGCCGGCGCAGCACGGGCAGCACGGCGGGGGTCGCGGGCACGTCGAGCCGGGCGGGCCGTGTCGGCTGTATCGTCATCGGAGCGCCTTCCCGGGCCGGCGCAGCAGGCGGACGGCGATCACGACGACCAGCAGGGCCAGCGCCAGCACGTAGGCCGACGCCGCGCCGTAGCCGGCGGTGAAGTTCTTGAACGCCTGCTCCCAGACGAAGTAGACGATGACCGTGGTCGAGCCGAGCGGGCCGCCCTTGGTCGTCACGTAGACCAGGTCGAACACCTGCAGCGACGTGATCAGCTGCCACAGCACGAGGAACGCCGTCACCGGGGTGACCGCGGGCAGCGTCACGTGCCGGAGCACCCGCCACGTTCCGGCGCCGTCCAGCCGCGCGGCTTCGACCAGCGACGGCGGGACGTCCTGCAGCGCGGCCAGGTACACCACGACGCAGAAGCCGGTGCCGCTCCACAGCGTGATGCCGACCAGCACCAGCAACGCCTGGCCCGGGTCGGTCAGAAACCCTTGCGGCGAGACGCCGAGGTGGTGCAGCAGGGAGTTGGCCGCGCCGAACTGCGGGTCGAGGATGAAGGAGAACAGCACGCCCTGGGCCGTCGCCGACAGCACGAACGGGACGAACACGAGCGTCCGGTAGACGCCGACCAGGCGGATGCGCCGGTTCAGCGCCTGTGCCAGCAGGAACCCGAACAGGATGCTGAGCGGCACGTAGAGCACCGTGTACAGCACGGTGTTTCCCACGGCCTGCGCGAAGTGCGGGTCCTGGGCGAGCGCGGCGTAGTTGTCCAGGCCGACCCAGCGGCTCGGCGTCACCAGGTCGTCGACCTGGAAGGACAGCACCAGCGACCAGAGCACCGGCACCACGCCGAGGCCGAGGATGATGAGCACGGCGGGGGAGACGTAGGCCCACGCGGCCGCGGTTTCGCGCCGCTGGCGTTGGCTCGGTGTGACGGTGATCGGCCTCGGCAGTCCGGGCATGGCGGCTCCCTATCGCGGAATGATCAGGGCGGCGTTCGCGGCCGCGGCGCAGTCGCGCATGGCGTCGGCCGGGGTCGCCCGGCCGAGCAGCACGGCGACGATCGCGGTGCCGAGCGCCGCCGACACCTGGGGGTAGGCCGGGTGCACGGGCCGGACGCGGGCGTTCTCCAGCGCGTCGACGAACACCGGCAGCCCCGGGGTCTCGGCGGTCTTGTCCTGCCACGCGGGCAGTTGCTGCGTCCGGCGGCTCAGCGGGAGGCTGCCCGCGCCGTCGTCCCAGCGGACGTCCTGCGCCGGGTCCGCCAGCCAGGACAGGAAAGTGCGGGCCGCCGTCACCCGTTCTTCGCCGTTGTCGAACAGCGTCCAGGTGTCCGGGCCGGAGATGGTGACTCCACGGCGGCTGAAGCTCGGCAGCGGCACGACCGCGTAGTCGATCCCGGCGTCGGCGATGTCGGGCAGCTGCCACGGGCCGGTCGGGACCATGCCGATGTGACCGGCTTCGAACGCCTGGTACATCTGCTCGCTGCCGGTCTTCGGGTCGAGGTAGACCGCGTGCGCCGCGGCGAGGTCGCGGAGGACTTCGAGGACGCGGACACCCTGATCGGCAAACCCGATGCCGCGCCCACCGGCGCCGATGACGTCGCCGCCGAGGTCCCAGATCATCGGCCACAGCCGCCACACGGTGTCCTCGTCGCCGGTGGCGGGCCACGCGGTGCCGAAGGTGCCGGTGCCCGGGTCGGTGAGCTTTCGCGCGGTGGCGACGAAGTCGGCCCACGTCCAGCCGGCGTCGGGCAGCGGGATCGCCGCGTTGGCGAACAGCTCCTTGTTGCACACCACGGCCAGCGAGTCGAGCAGCGCCGGGACCGCGCGGACGCGGCCGTTGACGGTGACCGCTTCGCGGGCCGGGGCCCAGAAGCCGGGGCCCGCGTCGACGAGGTCGGTGACGTCGACGACGCTGGGGCTGCGGGCCACGCTGGCGAGGTCCGAACCGAAGACGTAGGCGATGTCCGGGAACGACCCCGACGCGAGCGCCGCGGTGATCTTCTGGAGCATCGCGTCGGCGAGGACCCCGCCGCCGAGGTCGATCCGGATCCCGGGGTGGGTCCGGTGGAAGTCCGCGACGAGCGTGTCGAGCACCTTCTTGCCGGTGTCGGTCTGGCCGTGCCAGATCTCGACGGTGACCGGGCCCCCGGTGGCCCGCGCCGGGCCGCAGCCGGCGAGGGCGGCACCGAGGGCCAGACCACCGGCGCCGCGCAGGAATCCGCGGCGGTCCATCAGGGTGCCTTGCCGGGGAACGGAAACGACATCATCGAAAACTCCGGATGATGGTGGGCACGACCCCGCCTCGGACTCTCGAAGAGGTCCTGGCGACTCAGTCCGGGCTCGCGGGGGAACCGACATACCGGCTGGGCATACCTCTGACGCCGGGTGTTCGTTCCGACGTGGACAGCAGTAAAGCGAGCGCGATCGAACGTGTCAAGGTGCGCGCGTCAGCAGGTCTTGCGGACGTATCCGCTCGATCCCTGGGGCACCACGTAGAGGTCACGCCGGACGATGCTGATCTTGCTCTTCCACTCCGGGCAGGCCTTGCTCATGCCGGAAGCGGTGTACTCGACGTCGACCACCCGGTTGTTGAACGGGCCCGCGTAGTCGGCGCACTCCTCGTATTCCCCGCATTCTTCGGTGACGGCGAAGTCGAGGCCGTTGGCGACCCGGTTGCCGGCCAGTTCCGGGGTGTTCTTCTGGGCGATGGCGAGGTTCTTGCCGTGGGCGCGGGAGGACAGGAGCTTGATGTACTCCTGCGCGTGCGTGGTGGTGAGCAGGTTCTTCGACCGGCTGTAGCTGTCGTAGTTGTCCGGCTCGATCGCCTGGTAGCCCTTCGAGGCGCACGTGTCGATCCAGCTGCCGACCTTGGCCGCCACCCGGCTGCGCTTGTCGGCGGTGCGCAGGTCGAGCAGGGTTTCCTTCCAGTCGGGGTCGACGACCTTGTTGCCGTTCGCATCGCGGAGCAGCAGGTCGCTCGGCCAGTCGCCGTCCTGGCCTTCCTGGGCCTGGAAAGCGTTGAGGTAGCAGATGTTGTACTTGCCGCTCGCCGGGGCCGCCGAGACGTCGCGGCTGACGATCTGCACTCCCGACGGCGGGGTGTAGGCGCCGCCGATCTGGTAGTCGAACCCGGCGGCCTGCGGGGGCAGGGTGACCGCGGCCGAGGCGGGTGTGGCGGCCGCGGCGAGCACGCCGGCGGCCAGTGCGCCCGCCGCCGCGAACGAAGCCAGCCGCTTGCCGTGGACGGGGAGAGAGCGCTTCATCCGGACTCCATCATCGTCGGGGCTGTTGTCGGCGAAAGGTAGGCAGCCCGATCACCGCGGTCAACGAAACGCGCATTCGCGATGAGCGTTTCAGCGGTGCCCGGCGGAACCGACCTCGACCACGGTGACCCGGACCCCGGCCCGGCGGATCGCCGCGACCGCCCCGGCCGCGGCGGAGGCGTCGGTGATGACCTCGTGCACGTCCTGGATGTCACCCATGCGGGCGAGGGTGGACCGCCCGAGCTTGCTGCCGTCGGCCAGCACGACCACCCGCTGGGCGCGGCCGAGCATGGCGCGGTTGGTCCGGGCCTCGTTCTCGTCGTGCGTGGTGATGCCCGCCGTCGCGTCGATGCCGTCCACGCCGACGAACGCCGTCCCGACGCTGATCGAGGCCAGCACGTGCTCGGCCCACGGGCCGACCAGCTCGTAGGACTGGGGCCGGGCGACGCCGCCGACGACGACCAGCTTCAGCCGGGGGTGCAGCGCCAGGTCCATCGCGATGTTCAACGCGTTCGTGACCACCGTCAGGTCCGCCCGGCCCGGCAGTTCCCGCGCGAGCTCACTCGTGGTCGACCCGCCGGTCAGGGCGATGACGTGCGGCCCGGTCGGCAGCGTGCGGATCGCCGCGTGCACGATGGCGCGTTTGGCGTCCCGGGACCGGCCTTCCCGGTAGGGCGGCGGCACCTCGTTCGTGCGCCCCCGGGGCCGCGCGCCGCCGTGGGTGCGGGTCAGCAGCCGCTGCTCCTCCAGCTTCGCGAGGTCGCGCCGCAGCGTGGCGGCGGAGACACCGAAGCGCGCGCACAGCTCACCCACCTGCACCGAGCCGGCGTCCGCGAGCACCCGCAACATCTCCGAGAGCCGCTCGGCCCGGGTGGTGCCCCGCTTCCGTGTGGACATGGGCCGAGCCTACGACAGCCGGCGAAACGCTCAATCCGAATGCGCATTTGGACACCGGACCTTGCCCCCGCGGCGGGGAGCGGATGAGTCTCCGGAGGACGAACGGCAAATCGGAGGCAACACCTATGAGCGGGAGCGTGCGGTGGTCCGGCGACAGCCGGACCGCGCGGGAGATCGGGCAGCAGCCCGATACCTGGATCCGGGTCGCGGACGTCGTGCGGCGGGCCCGGCCGGAGATCGGGGAGCTGGTCGGCGCCGCCCTTTCCGGTACCGGCGCCAGGATCGTGCTGACCGGGGCGGGCACCTCGGCGTTCATCGGCGAGGTCGTGGCCCGTGATCTGGCGAGCCACCTCGGCCGCCCGGTGGAGGCGATCGCGACCACGGAGATCGTCGCCGATCCGCGGGCCGTGGTCGTGGACGACCGGCCGATCCTGCTGGTGTCGTTCGCGCGCAGCGGCAACAGCCCCGAGTCCGTCGCCGCGGCGGAGCTGCTGCACCGGCTGGCTCCCGGGCTGTGGCACCTGGTGCTCACCTGCGACCCGCGGGGGCAGCTCGCCCGGCAGTGGTCGGACGCGGAGAACGCCGTCGTGGTGGCCCTGCCGGACGAGGTGAACGACCGCGGCTTCGCGATGACCTCGTCGTTCACCGGCATGGCCTTGGCGGCGCTGCTCGCCTTCGGCCTGGACGTCGACGTCGAGGCGCTGGCGCGCGCCGGGGCGGCAGTGCTCGACGGTGCCGCGGACCGCGCCTCCGCGATCGCCGGCGCCAAGCCGGCCCGGCTGGTGTTCCTGGGCTCGGGACCGCTGCGCGGACTGGCCCGGGAAGCCGCGCTCAAGTGCCTGGAGCTGACCCGGGGCGAGGTGGTCGGCCTCGCCGATTCCGCACTGGGCTTCCGGCACGGGCCGAAGTCGGTGCTCGACGACCGCACGATCGCCGTGGTGTTCCGGTCCGTCGACCCGCACGCGCGGAAGTACGACGAGGACATCGCGCGGGAGCTGGTGCGGTCGCTCGGCGAGGAGCGGGTGGTCGTGGTGGGCGGGGACGACGGCGCGGATCTGGGTGGGGCGCGGTGCTGGCCCGTCCCGTCGCCGCCCGGCGTGCCCGTCGCGGCCTGGGCGCTGCTCGCCGTGATCGCGGCGCAGTCCACGGCCCTCGCCTGCTCGCTCGCGCTGGGCCTCACCCCGGACAACCCGTTCCCCGGCGGCGAAGTGAACCGCGTGGTGCAGGGCGTGGTCATCCACGAGTTCGATCCCACGGAGGTGAGCTGAATGTTCCTCGGTGTCGACGGTGGGGGAACGAAGACGGCGTTCTGCCTGATCGACGCGGCCGGCCGGATCGCCGCGGAGGCGAGGACCGCGAGCGTGTACTACCTCAGCGACGGGCTGCCGATCGT
Organism: Amycolatopsis sp. CA-126428; assembly: GCF_002904335.1. Taxonomy (GTDB): domain Bacteria; phylum Actinomycetota; class Actinomycetes; order Mycobacteriales; family Pseudonocardiaceae; genus Amycolatopsis. The sequence goes on from NZ_PPHF01000164.1 coordinate 24,156, forward strand.
GGAGCCGTTGCTGCGGCAGGGGATCGGCGAAGTGTGTGACACCGCGGGCATCGCGGTCGCGGACATCACCTACGCGTTCTTCGGACTGCCCGCCTACGGCGAAATCAGTGCCGACGTGCCCGAGCTCGACGCGTTGCCGGCGAAGATCCTCGGTACGGCGAACTACCGGTGCGGCAACGACATGATCTGCGGCTGGGCGGGCTCACTGGGGGCGGCCGACGGCATCGGCGTCGTCGCCGGCACCGGCTCGATCGCCTACGGGGAGCACGAAGGCCGGCAGTGGCGCGGCGGTGGCTGGAGCGAACTGTTCGGGGACGAGGGATCCGGCTACTGGGTCGCGATCCAGGGCCTGAACGCGTTCAGCCGGATGGTCGACGGACGGCTGCCGGCCGGGCCGCTGGTCGGCGCCATGCGCGAAGCGCTGGGGCTGGCCGCCGACTTCGACGCGATCGACGTCGTGGTGAACCGGTGGCACGGCGACCGTGGGCGCATCGCGAGCCTGAGCAAGGTCGTGGTCCGGGCCGCGGACGCGGGCGACGCGGTGGCCACCGGGGTGCTCCGGGAAGCGGGGCGGGAGCTCGCGCTGCTCGTCGACGTCGGCCGGCGCGCTCTCGAATTCCCCGACGCACAACGGGTTCCGGTGTCGTACTCCGGGGGCATGTTCGGTTCGGCGCACGTGCTGGCGTCGTTCCGCGACGCGCTTTCCCTCGAGTACGACCTGCGTGAGCCACTGCTGGAACCGCACATCGGTGCCGCTCTCTACGCGGCACGCCTGCACGGACACCCGTTGCGGGCCGGGCAAGTCCACTCGACCGCATCCCTGTCCCGCTGAGGAGCCGAGATGTCCTTCACCCGCACGAACAGCTGGATCCCGTACGCGGGATTGCTGGTGGTGTTCTGGGGCGTCTGGGGAGCCCTCTCCAGCCTGCCCACCAAGCTCTACAACTACCCCGACCCGATGGTCTACGTGCTCTGGGCGCTGACCATGCTCGTGCCCGCGTGGTTTTCGCTGCGGGGCCGGAAGTTCGACCGCGGCCGGGTCGCCGCCGGGTACGGGCTGCTGATCGGGCTCACCGGCGCGGGCGGGCAGCTGGTGCTGTTCAAGGCGCTCACGATCGGACCCGCGTACGTGATCTTCCCGATCGTCGCGCTCTCGCCCGCGGTCACGGTGCTGCTGGCGCTCGGCGTGTTGCGTGAGCGGCTCGGCGGGTGGTCGTGGACGGGTGTGGTGCTCGCGCTCGTCGCCGTGGTCCTGTTCTCCGTCTCCACCGGGGAGGCCGGGGGAGACGGGTGGCTCTACCTGCTGCTGGCGGTCGGGATCTGCGTGGCGTGGGGCGTGCAGGCGTTCTTCATGCGCAAGGCGGCGCTCGCCGGGGTGGACGACGCCTCGACGTTCGGCTGGATGACGATCAGCGGGCTGCTGCTGATCCCGGTCGCCGTGCTGATGATGGGCGGGCTGCCGCTGGCGTTCCCGTGGCAGGCGCCCGCGCTCACCGCGGGCACGCAGCTGCTCAACTCGGTCGGCGCGTTGTTCCTGGTGATGGCCATGAGCCGCGGCAAGGCGTCGATCGTGGCGCCGGTGACCAACGCGCTCGCCCCCGTGCTGACCGTCGTCCTGTCGCTGCTGCTCTTCGGCTCCGCTCCGACCGTGTTCCAGATCGCGGGCATCGTGCTGGCCCTGGCCGGCTCGACCCTGATGGTGTACCGCGCGGAAAAGTCCACGGAACTGGTCCCCGGCAGCGCGGTGCCGTGACGCCGCGGATCCTCACCGTCACCCTGAACCCCGCCATCGACGTGACCTACCGGGTGGACGTGCTGCGCGTGGGGGAGACCGTGCGGGTGCCGGACGTCCGGTCGCGCGCCGGCGGCAAGGGCGTGAACGTCGCGGCGGTGGTCCGGGCGCTGGGCGGCGAGAGCCTGGCGCTGGCGCTGACCACCACCGGCGCGCCGGACGAGTTCCGGGCCGGGCTGACCCGGCTCGGTCTCGCGCACCGGCTCGTGCCCGCGCTGCCCGCGGTGCGGCGGACCGTCGCGGTGGTGACCCGTGCCGACGGCACGACGATGTTGCAGGAGAACGGCTTTCCGGCCGGCGAAGCGGGAGAAGCGGGCATTCTCGACGCGCTTCGCGCCGAGCTCGCGGCCGGCGCGGGCGCCGTCGTCATCTCCGGCAGCGTGCCCGCCGGGCTGGCCGCCGACGTCCCCGCGAAGCTGGCCCGGCTGTGCGTCCGGCACGAGGTGCCGGTCATCGCCGACGTCTCCGGCGCCGCTCTCCGCTTCGCCGCGGGCAGCGGGGCGGTGCTCATGCCGAACGAGACCGAGCTGGCGGAACTGACCGGCCCGGACCGGGCGGCGGCCGACGCCTGTCACGACCTCGTCGCCGAAGGAGCCGCGGCCGTGGTGGCGACCTTCGGCACCGACGGCGCCATCGCCGTCACCCCGCGGGGCGCCTGGCGCGCGCGGCCGGCCGAAGTCGTCACCGGCAATCCGGCCGGTGCCGGGGACGCCGCGGCCGCCGCGCTGGCCAGGCACCTGAGTGACGCCGGGGGAACGTCCGAAGTGGACTGGCCGGTGGCACTGGCGGACGTCGTCGCCACGTCGGCCGCCGCGGTGCTGCGGCCGGTCGCCGGCGAGATCGACGTCGCGGCCAGAGATCGGTGGATTCGTGTGGTGAAAGCGGAGAGGATTCCATGAACTGGGCCGCCTTGCTGGACGACCTGCGAGCGCAGCGGCGCGGGATCGGGGCGTTCAACGCGATCTTGATCGAGCACGCGGAGGCCGTCGTGGCCGGCGCGGAGCTGAGCGGGCTCCCGGTGATCCTGCAGATCTCGCAGAACGCCGTGCGCTACCACGGTTCCCTCGCGCCGTTCGCGGCCGCCTGCCTGCGTCTGGCCGCGAACGCGACCGTGCCCGTGCTGGTGCACCTCGACCACGTCGAGGACGAGCGGCTGATCCACGAAGGACTCGACCTCGGCGTCACCTCCGTCATGTTCGACGCCGCCGCGCTGCCCTACGCCGAAAACGTGGCCAGGACGAAAGCGGTCGTCGAACGCTGTCACGCCGCGAACTGCCGCGTCGAGGCCGAACTCGGCGAGATCGGCGGCAAGAACGGCGCCCACGCCCCCGGCGTGCGCACGGACCCCGCCGAGGCGCGCGAATTCGTCGCCGCGACCGGCGTGGACTCGCTGGCGGTGGCCGTCGGATCGTCGCACGCCATGACCGACCGCAGTGCGGTGCTCGACGAGGCGCTGATCGCCGCGCTCGCGGGGAGCGTTCCGGTGCCGCTGGTGCTGCACGGTTCCTCCGGGGTGACCGACGAGGGTCTGCGCGGGGCGGTGGCGAGCGGCATCGTCAAGGTCAACATCGGCACGCGGCTGAACCAGGTGCTCACCGAAGCGGTGCGCTCCACCCTCGGGGAACACGCGACGATCACCGACCCCCGCCGTTACCTGGCTCCCGGCCGGGACGCGGTCCGCGACGAAGTTTCCAGGTTGCTCACCCTGCTCGCGTGCCGCGATGAAACTTTCCCCGCCATCGCCGGGTGACGGCCGCGTCGAACGAATCGAAAACAAGCGAGTGACCAGTGGTGATCCGGTGACGTGCCGGCGCGGTGCTCCGCCGGTTTGCGCTCGTCGTTGAAGTCGCGGAGCCGTCTTGCCACGCTGAGGCGGAATGTCCACGTGGCGCTGGAGGCGAGCATGCAACGAGGCGTGACACCGGCCCGGGCGGCCGGAATCGTCGTGGCCGTCCTGGCCACGCTGGCCGCGGCCGTGCTCACGGCCGGGCCCGCCCTCGCCCGGCCACGGGACAGCGCGGCGGACAACCCGTACCAGCGAGGCCCCGATCCGACGGTGGCGATGATCGAATCGAGCACCGGCCCGTTCGCGACGGCGTCGGCGAGCGTGCCGGCGGGCCACGGGTTCAACGGCGGACGGGTGTACTACCCGGCCGACACCAGCCCGGGAACCTGGGGTGCGCTGGCGATCGTGCCCGGCTATTCCGCGTTGTTCGCCGACGAGGAAGCGTGGATGGGGCCGTGGCTGTCCTCGTTCGGGTTCGTGGTGCTCGGCGTGGAGACCAGCACCCGCACCGACAGCGCCGACGCCCGCGGTACCGAACTGCTGGCCGCGCTGGACTACCTGACGACGCAGAGCCCGGTGCGCGACCGGGTCGACCCGAGCCGGCTGGCGGTGCTCGGCCACTCCGCGGGCGGGGCCGGGGCGTTGCTCGCGGCGGAAAACCGGCCCACGCTCAAGGCCGCGATCGGGCTCGCGCCCGGCTCGCCGGTGGGCAACCTGTCGCTGGCCACGGACCGGGTGCCGACGATGGTGCTCGGCGGGCAGAACGACACCGTGGTCACGCCGTCCTACCTCAGCGGTCTCTACGCCACCATGCCCGCCTCGACGCAGAGCGCTTTCGCGCAGATCGCCGGCGCCGACCACGTCTACTACACCCACCCCAACAACGTCGAGATGAAACTGCTGATCCCGTGGCTGAAAACGTTCCTGGACAGTGACACCCGGTACCCGGCCTTCCTGTGCCCGGCGCCACCCGATCCCCGCGGTATCTCGGTCTACACGCCCAAGTGCCCGTACGTGCCCGGCAGCACGCCACCGGGGAACGGGACCACCGGCCCGCTGCACGCGGTGGGCGCGGCCAAGTGCCTCGCCGCACCTTCGGCCGGCACCGCGGGCACGCAGGTGACCATCGGCGGGTGCGACGGACGGCCCGGGCAGACCTGGACGCGGACCGCCGACGACCGGCTGACCGTCACGCCGGCCGGCACGCCGCTGTGCCTGGACGCCTCCGGCCAGGGCACCAGTCCCGGGACCAAGGTGATCGTCTGGTCCTGCAACGGCCAGGCCAACCAATAGTGGAACGTCAACCCCGACGGCACCGTCACCGCGGCGGGGTCCGGGCTGTGCCTGGACGTCACCGGTGGTTCCACCGCCGAGGGCGCCCCGGTCGAACTGTGGTCCTGCAACGGCGGCAGCAACCAGCGGTGGAGCCTCGGCTGACCCCGGACGGCGGGCGATGCACGGCCGCCGCTGCGCCGGCACGGTGACGCGGGGTCAGCGAGCCGATACGCGATTTCGTACACTGCCCGCGTGGGCATGGGGCGGGTCGTGGCCAACCGGTACCGGTTGGAGGAAGAGCTCGGCCGAGGTGGCATGGGCGTGGTCTGGCGAGCGGTCGATCTGGAGCTCGGCAGGCAGGTGACGCTCAAACGAGCGCTGGGCGAGGATGCCGGGCAGATCCGGCGCGAGGCGCGGATCGGGGCCGGGCTGCTGCACTCGAACGTCGTCACGGTGTTCGACACCGTCACCGACGGGGACGCCCAGTGGCTGGTCACGGAGTACCTGGCCGCCCGGAGCCTCGAAGAGCTCGTCGACGACGGGGGGCCGCTGCCCGAGGACCGCGTCCGGCGGATCGGCACGCAGCTCGCCGCGGCGCTGGCGGACATGCACGCCCGCGGCATCGTCCACCGCGACGTCAAACCGGGCAACGTCCTGGTGACCGCGGACGACGTCGCCAAGCTCACCGACCTGGGCATCGCCCGCTGGACCGAGGTCACCCGCACCGGCGGCGCCCAGCTCACCGGCACGCTCGGGTACGTCGCGCCGGAGGTGGCCGACGGCGCCGAAGCCGGGCCCGCCTCGGACGTCTTCTCGCTGGGGGCCACCCTCTACGCCGCGATCGAAGGCCGGTCGCCGTGGGGCTCGGGCGAGGACGGCCCGTTCGCGCAGATGCGCCGCGCCGCCGCCGGCCGCCCCGCGCCCGCCGAGCGCGCCGGATCGTTCGCGCCGGTGCTCGCCGCGCTGATGGCCCGGCACCCGGCCGACCGGCCCGCCGCCGCCGAGGTGGTCACCCTGCTCGCGGCGGACGCGCCCGCGCCGCTACGCCGACCCGGCCGCCGCCTGCGCCGCCGGCTGCTCGCCGGGGCCGCGGTGGTGGCGGTGGCCGCGCTGGTGGCCGGGTTCGTCCTCGCCCGGCCGCTGTGGACGACCACCACCGCCGCCGCCCCGGCCGGGCCGAACACCCTCGGCGCCGACCCGGCCGGGACGGACCCGTGCGCGGCGATCTCGCTCAACTCGCTCACCGGGTTCGGCCGGCCGTTCGTGGACCCCGAGGTGCTGAACTTCGGCACCTGCGTGGTCACGACCACGCTGGCCGACAAGTCCGGGCAGGTGCAGACCCGGCTCGACCTGACCGGCCCGCTGCGGTACCCGCCCCGGCCGCCGGTGCCCGGGAAGATGGGTGAAATCGAGTACCCCGAGGCCCACGACGGCTCCTGCGAGCGCGCCATCTCGCTGGCCGACGCCAACCGGATCGTCGTCACCTCGCACCCGGTGAACCGGGCGCAGGACGCGCCGCTGTGCTCCTTCTCGGAGTCGGTGCTGTCCGGTGTGCTCGCCACGCTCGCCAACGGGCCCCTGCCGCGGCGCGCCCGGCCGTTCCCGGACTGGTCACTGGCGCACGTCGACGCCTGCGGCCTGCTCGACACCGCCACGACGTCGGCGGTGCTGGGCCGGGCCAAGGAACCGGACCGCGGGTTCAGCGGCTGGAACTGCACCTGGGAGCACGACCCGCGCACGATCACCGTGGAGTTCAGCCGGGAATGGCCGATCGAGGGCGACGACGAGGTGCCGGGCGCCCGGATCCAGGTGGGGAACCGCAAAGCCGTCATCGCGCCGGTGCCGGGCGGCCACCCGGAGTGCGCCGTGAAGGTCGTGCACCGCTTCTACACCCCGGCGCTGCCGGTGCTGAACGGCACCGAGCCGAACCGGGAGGAGATCGCCGTGGTCTCCGTCGAGGACACCACGGCGGCCGGTGGGGACGCGCTGTGCGCGACCGCGCGCTCGCTGGCGGAGGTCCTCGTCCGGCGGCTGCCGTGAACCGGGGACCGGTCCCCGGCGGCCTCGGCTAGAAAGGGGCAGCCGGCCCGGATCCGCGGGCCGGAGGAGGCGGGACGAGAAGTGGCGATACGGGTACTGGCCGGGGTGGCGCTCCTGGTGGCCATGGCCGGTCCGACGGCCGAGGGGGCCGCCGGACCGGTGCCCCGGACCTGGCGGGTGGGGCCGCACGGGGAGTACGCGGGAGTCCAGGCCGCGGCCGACCTGGCCCGCCCGGGGGACACGATCGCGATCGAAGCCGGCACCTACCCGGGTGGGCTGACCGTCCGCCGCGACGGCGCCCCGGGGCGCCCGATCCGGTTCACCGGCACCGGCGGCACCGCGGTGCTGACCGGGACCGGCGGCCCGGCCGGGCTGCTGGCCGTCGGCGGGCACGGCTGGCTGGAGTTCACCGACGTGACCGTGGCCGGCTCGACCGGCTTCGGTGTGTACGCCGAGGGCGCGCACGACCTCGTGTTCGACCGCTTCGGCGTCGACGGCGCCCGGGACGGCGGGCTCGCACTGGTCGGTACGCGGCGCGTGCGCGTCGCGGACTGCGACATCCGCGGCACCAACTCCCGCGGCACCTCGGCCGACCACGAAGCGCTGACCATCGCCTCGGGCTCGTCGGACGTCGAGGTGTCCGGCTGCCGCGTGCACGGCAACGGCGAGGAAGGCATCGACGTCAAGTACGACGAAGCCGCCCGCGTGAAGATCCACCACAACGTCGTCACCGGCAACCGCGGACCGGACGTCTACGTCGACTCCTCGTCCACTGTAAACGTCTACGCCAACGTGGTCGGCGATACCCGCGAGGCCACCAAGGCCGGCATCGGCCTCGCCGTCGAGGACTACTCGGAAAACCGGCTGCTCTCGGACATCCGGGTCTTCGACAACCTGTCCACCGGCAACGCGCAGGCCGGGCTGAGCCTCTGGGTCGAGTCGACCGGGACCATGCGCGACCTGAAGATCGTCAACAACACCTTCGCCGGCAACGCCCGCGGCTCCCTGCTGATCGACGCGGACCGGTTCACCGGGACGAACACCCTGCGCAACAATGTGTTCGGGGACGGACCGGTCGACGCCGGGCCGTTCGCCGCCGACCACAACTTCGCCGGGAACCCGGGCTTCGCCGATCCGGCCCGCGGCGACTACCACCTCGCCGCGGGCTCGGCCGCGATCGACGCGGGCAGCCCCCGGCACGCTCCCGCGTTCGACCTCGACGGCGTCGCCCGGCCCGCCGGCGCGGGCTTCGACATCGGCGCCTACGAACGGAGGTGGCCGTGACCACCCAACGCCTCGACCCGCACCGCCGGCGCAGCCTGCGCCACGGCGTCGCCGACACCGTGCCGGGCACGTTGAGCGCGCTCACCGTCACCGGTGGCGTCGCGGTGCCGCCGTCGCCCGGGAGCCGGGTGACCTTCGGGCGCAACCGGCTGGAAGTGGACGTCTGCGTCGGCGAGGAAGACGTGCGGATCAGCCGGGTCCACGGGCTGCTCCTGCGCGAGGGGGACCGCTGGTGGCTGCGCAACACCGGCCGCTCGCCGATCCGGCTGTCCGACAGCGTCCTGCTGCACCGCGACAGCGAACCGCTGCCGCTGGCCGACGGCTACACCGCGCTGTTCCTGCGCGGCACCCGCGAGCACGTGCTGGAGCTGCTCGTCTCGGACGGCGAGACCGGTGTCGCCACGGGCCGCCCGACGCACCCGACGGCGCCGCCGAAGCGGTGGCGGCTGTCCCGGGAGGAACACCTCGTGCTGGCGGTGCTCGGGCAGCGTTACCTCGGCTACGACCCGCAGCCGCTGCCGCTGTCCCGGCAGCAGGCGGCCGCCGAGCTCGCCGACCGGCGGCCGCAGGAGAACTGGACGGTCAAGCGCGTCGAGCACCTTGTTTCCCGGGTCCGGCAACGGCTTTCCGACGCCGGCGTGCACGGGCTGCGGCGGGAGGAGGTGGGGGAGCCGGTGGGGCTGACCCTGACCGTGAACCTGCTTCGCGAGCTGGTGTTGTCGACGACGCTGGTGCCGATGGACCTGGAATGGCTCGAGCTCCCCGATCCGCCGCTGTCCCCGGGATGACGGCGGCGGCGGTTTCCCGGCGGCCCGGCCTACTCGCGCCCCTGCTCGGTCCGCCCGGCCCGGCCGAGCAGGTAACCGACGCCGCGGACCGTGTGGATCACCGGTGGTTCGCCGAGTTTGCCCCGCAACTGGAGGATGAGGACGTCCAGGACGTTGGTGGTGGGGGCGACCAGCTCGTCCCAGCCGGCGGCGAGCAGGTCGGCGCGGCGGACCGGTTCGCCCGGTGTGGCGAGCAGGCGGCGCAGGACGGCGAACTCCTTGCCGGTCAACGTGAGCAGGACGCCGCCGCGGCGCGCCTCGTGGCGGCCGGTGTCCAGCTCGAGGTCGGAAAACCGCAGGACGGGGGCGGGGCCGGTGCCGCTACGCCGGCACAGGCTCCGCACCCGGGCCAGGAACTCGGCCATCGCGAACGGCTTCACCAGGTAGTCGTCGCCCCAGGCCAGCCCGGCGATGCGGTCGGCCACGGTGTCCCGCGCGGTGAGGAACAGGACCGGTACGCCCCAGCCGCTGCGGCGGCGGTCCGTCACGTAGGCCAGCGAATCGCCGGCGGGCAGCATCCGGTCGAACACCACGCAGTCGTAGGCGTTGACGCTCACCGCTTCGTCGGCTTCGGGCAGGTCGGCGGCGACGTCCACCGCGAATCCCGCGCCGCGCAGGGATGCCTCCACGGCCACCCGGAGATTCTCGTCGTCTTCGGTGACCAGCACACGCATGCTGCGCAGCGTAGCGTGATCGGCCACTCAGCCCACGTCGAGGAGCCAGCCGCGATCGGCCGCCTTCACCCCGGCCTGGAACCGGCTTCGCGCGCCGAGCCGGTTCATGATGCCGGAGACCAGCCGGCGCACGGTGCGTACCGAGATGCCCAGCCGCACCGCCGCCGACTCGTCGGTGTAGCCGGCCGTGAGCAGCGTGAGCAGCTGCCGTTCCCGATCGCTCAATTCGTCGTGGACACTCATGGCTCACGCGACCTTTTCGGGTTCGCGCCGCCGGCTCGTCCACAGTGGATGGACCGAAGGGGTACCCGCGGTCGCCGCGGCTTCGCGCAGGGCGGCCGGAAGGCCGTGGCAGCGCCGCACGGTCGCGGCGACGGCCGGCTCGTCCGCGACCGCGCCGCGTTCCCCGGCCACCGCGCGGAACAGCGCCGCCGCCTCGGCCGGGGACATCGGCCCGAGCCGGACGCGCACCGCGCCGTCGACGTGCAGGGTCTCGGACCGGCCGGTGATCAGCGCCGCGCTCGGGCCGGTCGCGGGCAGCAGCGGCTCCACCTGCGCGGCGTCCGCGACGTCGTCGAAGAGCAGCAGCACCCGCCGGAACGCGAGTTCGGATCGCCACAGCGCGGCCCGTCCGTCCGCGTCGGCCGGGACGAGCGCGGGCGGGATGCCGATGCTGTGCAGCAGCCTGGCCAGTACCGTCGCGACCGGCACCGGCGAGCCCGCCGCGTGCAGCGCGACGGAGAACTGGCCGTCGGGGAACCGCGCGGCGAGCCGGTGCGCCGCGTGCACGGCGAGGGCCGTCTTGCCGGCCCCGGCCGGGCCGGTCACCACAGCGATCCGCGGGGTGCCGGTGCACGCGCGGTCCAGGAGCTCGAGCTCCCGGGCGCGGCCGGTGAACAACGGCGTGTCGCGGGGCAGCTCGCGCCGGGGCGGCCGCTCGGCGGGGCGGGCGCCGCACTGCATCGCCCGGAGCGCCTCCGCCAGCTCGGGCCCCGGCCGGACGCCCAGCTCGGCGGCCAGGACGCGGCGTGCCTCGTGGTACGCGGCGAGCGCCTGGGCCGGGCGTCCCAGCGTGTGCCACGCGCGGACCAGCCGCGCCCACGCGTCTTCGCGCAGCGGATCGTCGGCGGTGAGGGACCGCAGGGTCGTGACGGCGTCGGCCGTGCGGCCGAGCGCCAGCTGGGCCTCGGCGAGGCACGCCCACAGCTCACGCCGGAGGTCGTCGAGCCTCGCCACCGTGCCGCCGAGGTCGAGGTCCAATCCCTCGTACGGCCGCCCGCACCAGAGCCCCAGTGCTTCGGTGGCCAGAGCGAACGCCGTCTCCGCCGCACCCGCGGCCAGCGCGTGCCGGGCGTTCTCGGCCGCTTCCGCGGCGCACTGGGCGTCGAGCTCGCCCGGAGCGACCCGCAGCCGGTAGGCGCCGGGCCTGCTCTCGATGCGCGGGCCGTCTTCGTGGCCGGGCAACAGCCGCCGCAGCCGCCACACGTAGGTCTTGAGGTTGGCCTCGGCCGACGCCGGGGCGCCCGGTTCCGGCCAGGTGGCCGCGATCAGCCGGTCCACCGTGATCCACGCATTGGGCTCCACGAGGAGGGCGGCGAGCACCGCGACGGGCTTGCCGCCGCCGAGCCGGCACCCGAGACCGTCGTGGCCCCGCACCTCGAGTGGTCCCAGGACCTGGAAGAGCACCATGCTCACACCCCCGCTCCGTCTGACGCCCACGATCGCGCGACGCACATGAGGTTCCGATGACAGCCGCGCGGGTGCTGGTGGTGGAGGACGACGAAGACCTGCGGGTGGCGGTGACCACCGAGCTGGCCGCGTCCGGACTGCGGGTCGGCCAGGCGGGTGACCTCGCGGGCGCGCACGCCGAGCTGGCCGCCGCGGACCACGACTGCGCCGTCTTCGACCGCATGCTGCCCGACGGCGACTCGATCGGTTACGTCCACCGGCGCCGGCTGGAGGGCTGGGCGGTGCCGGTGCTGTTCCTCACCGCCCGCGACAGCCTCGACGACCGCGTGGCCGGGTTCGCCCACGGCGGCGACGACTACCTGGTGAAACCGTTCGCCGTGGCGGAACTGGCCGCCCGGGTGACCGCGCTGTGCCGCCGGGCCGGCTCGGGACGGCCCTCCGTGCTGCGGCACGACGACCTGGAAATGGACTGCGCTCGCCGCGAGGTCCGCCGGGCCGGGACGCTGCTCACCTTGAGCGGTAAGGAGTTCGCCGTGCTCGAAGTCCTGCTGACCCGGCCCGGGCAAGCTGTCGGGCGCGACGAGCTGATCGAACACTGCTGGGACAGCCGGACCGATCCGATGTCCAATGTGGTCGACGTCGTCGTCCGGCGGCTGCGCCGGAAGCTGCGCGAACCCGAGCTGATCCTCACCGTGCGCGGGCGCGGCTACCGGCTGGCCACCCGGTGAGGCGCTCGGCGGCCGACCGGCTGCGCCACCTGCGCCGGGTGCTCACCTGGCTGTTCACCGGGCTCAACGCGGCCGGCCTCGTCGTGTTCGCCTGGCTCGCGGTCCAGGCCGACGCGCAGCAGCGCGAGGTACGCCTGGACGGCCGGACCAGCCGGGTCACCGCGGCGGTCACCCGGCTGGTCAAGGAGGGCGACCAGGTCGTGACCGCGCTGGTCGGCCAGGACCCGGTGAGCGGCCAGTGCCCGCAGTTCGTGGTCCTGCCCGCCGGCGCGGGCCGGTTCGCCGGCTTCACCAGCGCGCGGACGTGCGTCCCGGTGGACCCGGTCAAGCTGCGTGCCTGGGCCAACGAGGCGGTGCGCGGGGAAGCCGTCCTCACCGGCTACGGCAGCGGCACCGGCGGAGAGCTGGTCAGGATCGGCGCGGAACCGTTCCGCAACACCGCCGGCCAGTACGCCGGCGCGGTGGTCGTCGTCGCCGACGCCCGTGCCGAGGAGGCGGACCACGATCGGCTGGTGCTGTTCGTCGCCGGCGGGTGCGTGCTGCTCGTCGCGGCGCTGGGGGTCGCCGGGCACGTCCTGTCCGGGCGCGCGATCCGGCCCGCGACGGCCGCGCTGGAACAGCAGGAGGTCCTGCTCGCGGAAACCGCGCACGACCTGCGCACCCCGGTGGCGGCGCTGCGGGCGCTGGCCGAAACGGCCCTGCGGAACCCGGCCGAACGCGCCGACCTGCTGCCGCGCACGGTCCGGCTGGCCGGCCGGATGGGCAGCATCATCGACGGCCTGCTCGTGCGCGCCCGGCTCGCGGCGGGTGTCGAGTCACTGGCCATCCAGCCGGTCTGGCTCGATCAGCTGGTCACCGGCGTGGTGGACGAGACACCGAAGGAAGACGCCCAGGTGACGGTGACGGTCGCCCCGACGAAGGTGCTCGCGGACCCCGCGCTGGTCCAGCGGGCCATCGGGAACCTGCTGGACAACGCGATGCGCCACGGGCGGCGGCCCGGGGCGGAGGCGATCGTGCACATCACCGTGGCCGGCGGCCGGGTGACGGTGGCGGACCACGGGCCCGGCATCGACGCGGCGGTCGCCGAGGAGACGTTCGACCGGTTCACCAGCGGTGCCGGGTCGAGCGGGCTCGGGCTGTCCATCGTCCGCTGGGTCGCCCAGGCCCACGGCGGTGTCCTGCGTGTCTACAACGCCGAAGTGGGCGGCGCGATCTTCGAACTGAGTTTGCCGGAGGCATGAATGTCAGGTTCAGCGCGCACCCGAGCCGGGAATGTATTCGACCGGGCCGGTTCGTGTACCAGGATTTTCTACGATCGGCGGGTGGGTAAGAGGGGACTCCGACGGCTTCCGCTGACCGCGCTCGTCAGCGTCTGCGCGGTGCTGACCGGAGTGGCCGTGTCCGGGGGCGCTTCGCCGTTGCCGGGGCTGGAACTCGCGCAGGCCGGGCACTGGATCGCCAGCCCGGCCCTCAACCTGGTGCTGTTCGTCAACGGTTCGGCCAAGAGCGTGGACGCCCAGGTGCCCGTGGCCGGCCTCGAACCGGGCAGCCAGGTGGTGCAGGGCCCGACGAGCGGGTACGTGATCGGCAAGTCCGCCATCGTCGAATTCGGCAAGTCGGACCTGGCGGTCGACCGGACGCTGACCCCGCCGTCCGGCGAACGGCCGGCGCTCGTGGAAGCCTCCGGCGGCCCGTACCTGGTGTACCGGGAAGCGGGCCGGGTGGTCCGGCTCGGCAGCGGCTTCACCACGCTGCCCGCGGGCGGTCCGCTCGGTGCCCCGGTGGCCACCCCCGACGGCACGCTCTGGCTGAACCGCCTCGACTCCGGCGCGCTGTGCCGGCTGGCGAAGGACGCGGACACGGTGGCCTGCCGGGGCGACCTCGGCGCGGGGCACACCGGCGGGCTGAGCGTCGCCGGCGACCGCGCGGTGTTCGTCGACACGACGACCGACACGATCCGGCAGGTGTCGGGGGACGCGCCGGGCGAACCGGTGGCGATCGGGACCGACCTTTCCCCGGCGGCGCAGATCGCTCCCGCCGACGCCGACGGCCGGATCGCCGTGCTGGAGCCGGAAAAGCGGCAGCTGTACCTGCTCGACGCCGGCGTGCCCGGTGCCGGGCGCGCGCCCGCGCAGCCGATCACGGTCGGCCTGCCCGACGGCGTCTATTCGAACCCGGCGGCGAGTGCGTCCTCGGTCGTGCTCCTCGATCTGACCCGCCACCAGGTGCTCACCTACGGTGCGGACGGCAAGCCACGGCAGGCCACGGCGATCCCGCCGGAATCGGGCACCCCGCAACTGGTGCGCGGCGACGACAAGCGCGTCTACGTGGACGGCGGGGAGGGCAAGCACGTCCTGGTCGTCGACCCCGACGGCCAGGTCAGCCAGGTGCCGGTCGTCGCCGACAAGGCTCCCGCCACCTCGGCGCCACCGACGTCACCACCGCCGCCGCCGACCCAGCAGCCACCGGCTCAGCAACCGCCGAAGGCCAAGCCCGACGTGCGGGCGGACGGTCCGAAGCAGCAGCCTCCGCCGGTGCGGAAGGCCGACCCGCCGGTGACCCAGCAGCAGAAGCCCCTCCCGCCGAGCCCGCCGGGCATCCCGGCCCGGCTCACCGCGCGGCTGCAGGGCGGTGATGCGCAGCTCAGCTGGGGCGCGGCGGCCGACAACCGGGCCGAGGTCACGGCGTACCACGTGACGTGGACTCCGTCGTCCGGCGCCGGAGCGGGGTCCGCGGATCTGGCGGGCTCCGCGCGGTCCGCGGTGATTCCCGGGCTGCGCGCGGGCATCACCTACACGGTCACCGTGGTCGCGGAGAACAGTGCCGGGCGCGGGACGCCGGCCACGGCGAAGGTGACCGGCCCGGCGATCCCGAAACCGACGATCACGGTGACCCGGGGGAAGACCGGGACCTACGAGCCGGCCCCGGAAGAGTGTTCGGCGCCGGACTGCGCCAAGATGCACGTCGTCGTGCGCGGGTTCGCGCCCAACACCGAGTTCCACTTCACGCCGCACTGCGGGTGCACCTACTCGAACGAGGGCCGCTCGTACACCACCGACGCGAACGGTGCGGTCACCTTCGAGGCGTTCGACTTCGGCGCGGTCGGCAAGCAGGCTTGGGTCACCTCGGACAACGGCGTCTCGTCCGCCAAGTACACCTGGCCGCCCGGCTGAGCCCCGAACCGCCTACTGCGTGCAGTGGGCGTCGCGGATCCCCTGCGGTGCACTTTGGACGGTCGCCGAGCCGTCGGTGCCCTGGATGACGAAGCAGTACTTCAGGGCCGGCTCCACGTCCACGCGGTGACTCGTCTCGCGCTGCACGTATTCGGTGTGGTTCGGCTTGCCCTCCGGGGCGACGACGACGGCGTAGACGAGCTCCGGCGTGCTGCCGCGCCAGCTGAGGTCCACATAGGTGTCGTGGTCGGCGGGCGTCGCGAACTCGATCCGCGCGGCCGACGGCGACGGGGCCGGCCGGCCGGTCGTGGGGGCCGGGGGCACGCTCAGTTCCTCCGGCCGGTTCGTGAAGACGACCACCGCGACGACGGCGAGCGCGGCCGCGCCCGCGGCGGCCGCGACCGTCAGCGCGGTGCGGCGCCGGCGAGGCGTGCCGGTCGTGGGGCCGTACTCGGCCACCAGTTCGCCGAGCGGTCGCGGCCGGGGGAGCACGGCTGCGGAAGGTGTTGGTGCGGGGTGGTTCCCGGGGACGGCGGGGCCGATCATCGCGCCGAGCCGGGTGACGACGAGGGCGGCGTCGATCGGCCGCGCGTCCGGGTCGACCGCGAGCAGCGCCGACACCAGATGAGCGAGGCCGCCGGGCAGATCCGGCCGGTCCAGCGGGGGAACGTCGCCGCCGAGGACGCGCAGCGTCACCGCGTCCGCGGGCTCGCCGGGGCGGCCCTGGTGCGGAGGCTGCCCGGACAGCGCGAGGTACAGGACGGCGCCGAGGCCGCACAGGTCGGTGCGCTCGTCGATCGTCCCGTCGCGCAGGGTCTCGGGCGCGAGGTATTCGACGCCGCTTTCGAGGTCGCGGGGGAAGGCCTGGCGCAGGGTCGAGCCGAAGTCGGCCAGCACCGGGGCGCCGGACGCCCGGAAGAGCACGTTGCCCGGCGTGACACCGCCGTGGACGAGCCCGGCTTGGTGCGCCTGGGCGAGGGTGGTGGCGAGGGCTTCGCCGAGCGCCAGCGTGTCGGTGATCGACAGCGGCCCGAAGGCGGCGACCAGTTCCGGCAGCGACTGCGCGCACAGCTCCATCCGGATCCCGAAGCGGCCGTCGGCGAGTTCCCCGACCTCGTCCGGGATCAGCGCGGTATCCAGCTCGCGCAATTCGGCGAGCGCGCTCAATTCCTTGTCGAGTTCGGTGCGGGTCCGGCGATCCAGTTTGCCCGGGTACACCTTGAGCGCGAACGCCTCGCCGGTCGTGCCGTGCACCCCGGCCAGCACTCGCGCGACCGGGCCCTCGCCGAGCGGCACCAGTTCGCCGTGTTCCGTGTCCGCCATGGTCCTGGTCGCCCTCGCGCTCGTGCCGATGCCCGGCTTCGTGCGGGCGTGCACTCCCATTCTAGGAATGCCCCGGCCCGCGGCGCGCCCTGCGTGGCAGGTTGTGGCCATCGGCGCGCCACAACGGCGGATCGCGCGGGGATTCGGCCGCGAATGTATCGCCGATGTATTCGTGGTGGACCGCCTCCGGGGATTGTTGCGGCGTGGCGGCGACCGGTCGCCGATGATCAGCGAGGTGAGGGAATGAAGCGGAATCTGAAGCGGGCGGCCGTTTACGGGGTGGCGGGTCTCGCCACCGCGGCGATCGGGGCATCGACGGCGAGCGCCCTCGCCGAAGACGGCCAGGAAAACCACGACGTGAAGCCGGTCCCGGCCGCACCTCAGGCGGCCGCGGTTCCGCAGCAGGCTCCTCCCGTCGTCGCCGCTCCGCCGGCGAAGATCGCCACGCCGCAGCACACGGTCGACGGGCCGAAGCAGCCGGAGCCGCCGCGGCACGTGGTGCCCGCGGCGGCGCACCGCCCGGCCGTCGCGGCGGCGCGGCCGATCCTGCCGGCGCAGCCGGCCGCGAAACACGCCAAATCGCCGTCGCGGCCCCGCTCTTCGGCGGCGCAGAAGACGGTCGACGCGTCGACCACCCGGTACATCGTGCGGGCCGCGGCCCAGGCCTCCGCGCCGGCGGTCAAGACGCCGGAGGGCCGGCCGGCCCCCGCCGCGACGACCGATCAAGGACTCGACGAAGCCGTCAAGGCGGTCGGCGTCGCGCACCAGGCCGTCCGGGACGCGGAAAAGACCTTCGACGAGGCGGGCAGGGCGCTCCACCAGGCCAAGGACACGCTCGGCAAGACGAAGGCGGATCTCAAGAAGATCCGCGACGGCCTCAAGACCAAGAAGGGACCGTGCGACGACGCGCCCGTGCGGAAGACCGAGCACGGGAAGCGGACTGCCGGCGAGCACGGCAAGGTGGTCTCGAAGACCGCGTCCGTCACGTCCGGCGGCGTGTCCGCGTCCTCGACCGCGACGGCGACCAACGGCACCGTCTCCGCGACGGCGTGGTGACGTCGTGAGCACGGCATTGGCCGAGGAGCCGGCGCTCGACGACGCTTACTACATCGTGATCCCGGAGCAGGTGTGGCTCGGGCAGAAGGCGCCGGTCGAGGAGCGGGACCGCGGCGAGGAGATCTCCGAGACGTACTACCTGCCGCCGCTCGAGCCGAGGGCGCCGCTCGGCCTCGGCGCGGTGACGGGAATCGGTGGCGTGTCGGGCTCGCTGGTGTTCGGCATCGTCGCCGGCGCGCTCGCCACCTCGCCGCTCGGCCTGGCCGCCGGCGTCGCGGCGGGCATCTTCGGCGGCCTGATGGGCAGTTCGCTCGCCGAGGAAATCCACGACCGCAAGCACTGAGATTCGCACTGCCGCAGGAAGGGAGAAGCGGTCGACGAACCCGGGACCGGTCCCCGGAAGCCGGCGCTACGGTCGGCCGGATCCGTACCTCGGAAAAAGAGGGCAGGTTCGACGAGGTGGGGAGACACCATGGGTGAGTCGAGGGCCGGCGAGGCCTACGCGCTGATCGCACGGAACATCCAGGGGGTGATCCGCGGCAAGCCGGAGGTGGTCCGGCTCGCCGTCGCCGCGCTGTTCGCCGAAGGGCACCTGCTGATCGAGGACGTGCCGGGCCTCGGCAAGACCACCCTCGCGCGGTGCCTGGCGCGCAGCATCGGCGGCAGCTGGAGCCGGATCCAGTTCACGCCGGACCTGCTTCCCGGCGACATCACCGGCGTGACCGTCTACCACCAGAAGGACGAGCGGTTCGCCTTCCACCCCGGCGGGGTGTTCTCGAACGTCGTCGTGGCCGACGAAATCAACCGTGGCACGCCCAAAACGCAGTCCGCGCTGCTGGAGGTGATGTCCGAGCGGCGGGTCACCGCCGACGCCGTTTCCCACGACGTGCCGCGGCCCTTCCTCGTCATCGCCACCCAGAACCCGATCGAGATGGAGGGCACCTACCGGCTGCCCGAGGCCCAGCTCGACCGGTTCCTGATGCGCCTGTCCGTCGGGTACCCGGACCTCGACGCCGAGGTCATGGTGATCATGAGCGACTGCGCGGGCGTGTCCCCCGACGACCTCCCGGCGGTGGTCGACGTTCCGATGCTGCTCGACGCGATCGCCGAGGTCCGGGCTTCCCACCTCGACCGGGCGGTCGTCGAGTACGCGGCACGGCTCGCCGCGGCGACCCGCGAACACGCCGCGGTGCGGTTCGGGGTGAGCCCGCGCGGGAGCATCGCGCTGGTGCGTGCCGCCCAGGCCATGGCCGCCACCGAAGGCCGGGGGTTCGTCACGCCGGACGACCTCAAGGACGTGGCCGTGCCGGTCTTCGCGCACCGGCTGGTGCTCACCACCGAGGCCGAGCTCGGCCGGCTCGGCGCCGCCGACGTCGTGGCCGACGTCCTGGCCGGGACACCGGCACCGGCGATGCACCACGCGGGCCGCTGACCATGCGGCCGACCGCGCGCGGGGCCGCCGTCCTCGGGGTGTCCGTGCTGCTCGTCGCGGCGGCGGAGTGGGCGGGCTACCCGCTGTTCCGCGTGCTCGGCGCGATCGGGCTCGGCGCCCTGCTCGCCGCCGTCGCCGTCACCGCCCGCGGGATGCGGGTGGCGGTCTCCCGGGTCGTCTACCCGGACCGCGTCGAGCGAGGCCGGCCGGCCCTGGCGAAGCTGCGGGTCCGCAATCTCGCCGGCCGGCCCCAGCCGGGCTTCGCCGCGTGGGACCACGCCGGCGGGAGTACCCGGTCGGTCCAGGTGCGCGCGCTGGCCGAGGGGGCGGAAGCGACGTACCAGTACGAGCTTCCGACCGGGACCCGAGGACTGCTGGCCGTCGGGCCGCTGACGCTGCTGCGCGCGGATCCCTTCGGTCTCGCCCGCAACCGGCACCCGGCGGGCGAAATCGCGACGCTGTGGGTGTATCCGCGCACGTACCCGGCGCGCGCCCGGACCGGCGGCTTCCCCCGGCACCACCACGACGGCGCCACCACCGACGACTCGCTGCGGGGCTCGCTGGACCTCCGCGACGTCCGCGAGTACCAGCCCGGCGACGAAGTCCGGCACCTGCACTGGAAAGCGACCGCGCGGACCGGCCGGATGATGGTCCGCGACTACGCCGACCCGGAGCAGCCGCGCTTCACCCTGCTGCTCGACACCCGGGGCGATGCGTTGCCACCGGCCGTCTTCGAGGAAGCCGTCGATCTCGCGGCGTCACTGCTCGCCGCGTCCGCCACGGCCGGGCACCACAGCCGGCTGGTCACCTCGGGCGGTGCCGACCTCGCGACTTCCGGCGGCCCGCTCGCGGTCCGGCAGCTGCTCGACGAGCTGTGCCAGGTACGCCAGGACACCGGCGCCGAGCAGGCGCTCGTGCCGGGTGTGCTGTCCGCCGTCCGGCACCGGGGTGGCTGCCTGACGGTCGTGACGTCGGGATCGGGCGGCCCCGGCGCGCTCGGTGGCCTCGCCGGGCTGCGCGCGCGGTATTCGTCGGTTTTCGTCCTGGACCTGGGTTCCGGCGGCGTCCCGCCGGTGGTTCCCGGCGCGCGGGTGCTCGGCGCCGGCAGCGCCGCGGACGCCGTGCGCCGGTGGAACGAGGTGGTGTGATGCCCGGCCGGTCCGCCGCGCTGTGCGTGCTGCTCGCCACCGTCGTCGCGGGCCTGTTCTTCGTGCCGGTGTTCGGGGTGACGGCGTTGCTCGCACCGCTCCTGGTCCCCGCCGCGGTGCTGTTCGGGGTCGCCCGGCTGTGTGCGCGCACCGAGGCGCTCACCGCGTGGCGCCCGCTGCTGCTCCTCCTGGCCGGGCTGCTCGCGGTCGTCGAGACCGTGCTCTTTCCGACGACCGCGGCCGGGCTGCCCACCGGCGAAACGGTGTCCGCGCTGGCGTCCGGGGTCACCGGATCCTGGCGGCTGACCCTGCAATCGACCTGGCCGGCGCGGCCGTCGCCGGACCAGCTGCTGTTCGTCCCGTTGCTGGCCGTGGCGGCCGGGGTGCTCGGAACCGAACTGGTGCTGCGCGTCCGGAAGCCGATGGTGGCGCTGATCCCGAGTTTCGCGGTGGTCGTCGTGAGCCAGCTTTACGTTGCGCTGTCCGGACTCGCGGCCGTCGCCGCCGGGCTCGGGTACGCGGCGGTCGTGGGCGCGTTGCTGGTCCTGAGCCGTCCGGGCGCGGAGAAGCCGGCGGGCCGGGCCCGCCGGAGAGCGCCGGCGTTCGCGTCGGGGGTGCCGGTGGTGATCGTCGGGCTGGCCGCGGCGGCCGCGGCCGGGATGCTGCTTCCCGCGCCGGGGCCGGCGTTTTCGCTGAAGCAGGACCAGCCGGCGCAGGTGAGCGGGCGCGTGACCGGGCCGTTGGACGACATCGCCGACCGGCTGCAGCACCCCGACGTGCCGCTGTTCTCCGTCCGCGGCGACGCGCGGCCCGACCGGTGGCCGCTGGTCGTGCTCGACACCTTCGACGGAGTCAACTGGACGCCGGGCGGCCACTACCGGCGGCTCGGCGCGGAGTTGCCGCGGAGCCCGTTGGTGACCGTGCCGTCCCGGGAACGGACGGCGACGATCCGGCTCGGCGACCTCGACGGGCCGTGGCTGCCGAGCCAGACCTGGCCGGCCGCGGTCAGCGGCGCCGATCCGCTGGTCGAGGAGTCGCAGGGCTCGCTGTGGCTGCCACGCCCGGCCGGCGAGTACCGGCTGAGCTGGTGGGAACCGCAGGTCCCGGTCGCCGACCTCGCGGCCGCCGCCATCGACCAGCGGGCCCCGGGCGGGCTCGGCGCGATCGGCGAGCCGCCCGCGGACGTCGAGGCGATGGCGCGGGCCGCGGCCGGCGGCTTGCACCCCGGTTTCCAGGCGGCGCTCACCTTGGAACGGTTCTTCCGCGAGGGCTACCACACCGCGGCGGGCCCCGGCCTGCCGAGCGGCCACGGCTGGCCGCAGCTGCGCAAGTTCCTGATCGAGACGCGCCGCGGGACGAGCGAGCAGTTCGCGGCCGCGTACGTCGCACTGGCGCGGATCGTCGGCATCCCGGCCCGCCTGGTCGTCGGCTTCCGCAGCCCGGCCGGGCCGGCCGCGGGCGGCGGCTACACCGTCCGCAACGGCGATGTCCTGGCCTGGCCCGAGGTGGCGGTCGCCGGGGCCGGCTGGGTGCCGCTGGATCCGACCGGCACGACCCGCCTCGGCGGTGCCGGTGGCCCGGCCGGTCTTTCCGAGGTCACCGCCCAGGCCCGGGCCCAGCTGCCGCCGGCGGCGCAGCAGCGCGACGCCCCGGTCGCACCGGTCAAGGGTCCCGGCGACGCGGGTGGTGGGGACACCGGCGACCGGTCGTTCCCGGTGCTCTGGGTACTCGCCGGGCCGGCCGCGTTCCTGCCGGCTTGGCTCGTGGGGGTGCCGCTGGCCAAGCTCCTGCGTTCGTGGCGCCGACGGCGCAGGGCGGGGTCCGGCGCGGTGCTCGGTGCCTGGCTCGAGGCCCGCGACCGCCTCCGCGACCACAGTGTTCCGTGGACGGCAGGGATGACGGCGCGTGACCTGGCGTCGGCCGCCCGGCGGCTCGGCAATCCGTCCATAGTGGACGGCTTGCACGCACTGGGCGGCACCGTGGATCAGGTCCTGTGGTCCGGCGATGTTCCGGGCGCGCATGCGGGTTCCGAGGCGTGGGCCGCGGTCCGCACGGTCCGGCGCGGCTTGGCCGGTCGCGGTCCGCGTCTCCGCCTGCGTGCGGCGCTCGATCCCCGCACACTCCGGTCCCGGGAATGAAATCGCGTAGTTCCCCGTCTCGAACGCCTTCAGCACCGCATCCGGCCGTTGTTCCGGGTGGGCCGCAGGTGCTATACCGGCAGCAGCCCGGTGTCGCACCGACGCGACGCCACGAACGACCGGAGTGTCTGGTGGCCAACCGTGCTGTGCGCTCGTCCACCCTGGTCGCGGCCCTGACCGCGCCCGTGCTCCTGCTGGGGACCGCGACCGCGGTGGCCGCTCCCGGGTTTCCGCCCGGGCGGCAGCTGACGATCGAGACCGTGTCGAACCCGCGGCCCGCGCTCGTCAGCGGGGGACAGGTCCTGGTCAGGATCGTCCCGGCGGAAAAGCGGGTCACCGTCAGCGCCAACGGCCACGACGTCACCTCGAGTTTCCACGCCCAGCCGGACGGCAGCCTGCTCGGCCTGGTCACCGGCCTGCGCGACGGCGCCAACGACCTGAGCGCCCGGACGGGCCCGGGTCAGTGGGCGCACCTGCGCGTCACCAACCACCCGATCACCG
Source organism: Amycolatopsis sp. CA-126428 (assembly GCF_002904335.1). Classification (GTDB taxonomy): domain Bacteria; phylum Actinomycetota; class Actinomycetes; order Mycobacteriales; family Pseudonocardiaceae; genus Amycolatopsis. The sequence continues at coordinate 47,022 of NZ_PPHF01000164.1, forward strand.
GGCCCGTCTTCTCCGGCGCGCAGCAGCTCCCGTTCTACTGCGAGACCACGGCGTTCGGCCTGCCCGCCGCGTCGCAGCCGTTCTGCGGCGCGCCGACCCAGGTGAGCTACCAGTACCGGACGACCGCCGGGGCGTTCGCGCCGCTGGCGGACCCGGCGGCCCGGCCCGCGGACCTCGCGACGGCGACGGTCGGCGGGCACGCGGTGCCGTACGTGGTCCGCGTCGAACGCGGCACGATCGATCGTGCCGTCTACGAGATGGCGGCGCTCTACGACGGCGCGCCGTCGCCGGTCGCGCCGGAAGGCGGCTGGAACGGGAAGCTGGTCTACACCTTCGGCGGCGGCTGCAACGCGGGCTACCACCAGGGCAGCTCGACCGGCGGGGTCGTCAACGACCTGTTCCTGGCCCGGGGCTACGCGGTCGCGTCGTCGACCCTGAACGTGCTCGACACCAACTGCAGCCCGATCATCTCGGCCGAGGCGGCGATGATGGTCAAGGAACACTTCGTCGAGACCTACGGCCCGGTCGCGCACACCATCGGCTGGGGTGGCTCGGGCGGCGCGATCCAGCAGTACGACATCGCGGAGAACTACCCCGGCATCGTCGACGGCATCATCCCCGGCGTCTCGTTCCCGGACCCGCTGAGCACCGGCGGCCCGGTGTCGGACTGCCGCTTGCTGGAGCGGTACTTCGCCGGGCCGGGCGCGTCGTTCACGGCGGCGCAGAAGCAGGCTGTGGCGGGCTTCGGCAGCTACGACACCTGCGTCTCCTGGGACAAGACCTTCGCCAGCCGCGCCACCGCGACCGGCAGCTGCAACGCGGCCATCCCGGTCGCGGCGCGGTGGGACCCGGTCACCAACCCGCGCGGGGTCAAGTGCAACTCCAACGAGCAGCTGGTCAACCAGCTCGGGCGGGACCCGAAGACCGGGTTCGTGCGCAGCCCGCTGGACACCACGGGCGTGCAGTACGGCCTGAACGCGCTGACGGCCGGCACGATCACCGCCGCGCAGTTCGCCGATCTCAACGCCGCCATCGGTGGCCTCGACTACACCGGAACGCCCGTGCCGCAACGGATCGCGGCCGACCCGAAGGCCCTGGACGCGGTGTACGCCGACGACCTCGTGAACTCCGCGTCGCAAGGCCTGCGGGAAACGCCGATCATCGACCAGCGGACCGATCTCGACTTCGCCGGCTTCGGCAACGACATCCACACCACCGAGTGGTCTTACGTCATGCGGCAACGGCTTCTGCGGGCCAACGGCACGGCGGGCAACCAGGTCATCATCGAGAACCATCCCACCGCGGCCGAAGCCGGGGCGGCCAGTGCCTACGAGCTCGACGCGATGGACCGCTGGCTGACCGCGATCGACGCCGACCGTTCGCACCGCGGCCGCCGGCAGAAGGTGCTGGCGAACCGGCCGGGCGATCTCGGCGACGGGTGCTACCTGTCGGCCGCGTCGCGGATCACCGAGAAGCTGACGTACCCCGCGAGCGGCCAGTGCGGCGCGCAGTACCCGGTGGCGGCCAACACCCGGATGGTCGCCGGGGAGGGCCTGGCCCTCGACGTGCTGAAGTGCCGGCTCAAGCCGCTGGACTTCCGCGACTACCCGGTCACCTTCACCGCCGCGGACCGGCAACGGCTGCGGGCAGCGTTCCCCGGCGGGGTGTGCGACTACCGCCGCCCGGGTATCGGGCAGCGTCCCCCGATCGGGACGTGGCTGAGCTACGGCGACGAACGGACCGGCACCACCTCGCCGACGCCGCCGCGGTGATTGCGGTATACCCGGAGCAGTGGAAGAAATCCGGGCCGAGTTCCTCAGGCCGCTGCTGACGTCGTTGTCCGCGCACCCCGCCGACCGCCCGGCTTTCTCCGACGGGCGGCGGACGCTGACCTACGGTGAGCTGGCCGGCGCCAGTGCCGATCTCGCCGCGGCGCTCGGCGTGTCCCGGGGCGATCGCGTGCTGATCCACGTCGGCAACCGCGTCGAGTTCGTCGTGTCGCTGCTGGCGGTGCTGCGGGCGGCGGCCGTCGGGGTGCCGGTGAGCGTGCGATCGACGGAGGCCGAGCTCGCCCACTTCGCCGACGACTCGGGGGCGACGCTCCTGATCACCGAGGCCCGGCACGCCGAGCCGGCGCGGCGGCTGCGTCCGGGCCTGCGGGTGCTCTTCGTCGAGGAGCCGCCGCCGGCAGCGGGACCGCCGCGGGACGACCTCGGGCTGGACGAACCCGCTTGGCTGCTCTACACCTCCGGCACCACCGGACGGCCGAAAGGCGTTCTCCTTTCGCAGCGCGCGGTGCTGTGGTCGACCGCCGCCGCGTACGTCCCCGTGTTCGGGATCGAGGCCGGAGACACCGTAGTGTGGCCGCTGCCGCTCCACCACGCCTACGCCCTGTCGCTCGCTTTCACCACCACGATCGCGCTCGGCGCCCACACCCGGCTCGCCGACGGCTGCTCGCCGGAGTTGCTCGCCCAGCACCCGGGTTGCGTGCTCGCCGGGGTGCCGGCCACCTACCTCCGGCTCCGCCAGGAGGCCGACGGCCCGGTCGTCTCGCCGAGGCTGTGCCTGACCGGCGGTGCGCCGTGCACGCCGGCGACCCGCGCCGCGGTCCGGGAGCTGTTCGGCCTGTCCCTCGTCGACGGCTACGGGAGCACCGAGACGGGCGGAAAGGTCGCGGTGGAGCGCCCCGGCGAACCGGGACTGGTCCCGGTGCCCGGCATGGAGGTCCGGATCGACGCGGGGGAGGTGCTCGTCCGCGGCCCGGGCCTGATGCTGGGCTACCACGGGCAGACCGAGTCGCCGGTGCGGGACGGCTGGTACCGCACCGGTGACGCCGGCCGGTTCGAAGACGGCCGGCTGGTGCTGGCCGGCCGCGTCGACGACGTGATCGTGTGCGGGGGCCAGAACGTCCACCCCACCGAGATCGAGGCCGTGCTGGAGGAGTCCCCATCGGTGCGGGAGGTCCTCGTCACCGGCCGGCCCGACGACGTCGTCGGGCAGGTGCCGGTGGCGTTCGTGGTCGCCGGGCCGGACGGCTTCGACGCCGAGGAACTGCGCCGCCTCTGCCTCAGCCGGCTTTCGCTGCACAAGGTGCCGGTGGCCTACCTCGAAGTCGACGCGATCCCGCGGACGGCGTCGGGCAAACCGAAGCGGCACGCGATGGCGAGCGCGCCGGAACAGCCGGACCTCGCCGCGGTGGTGCGGGCCGAGCTGACGGCCCTCTGCGGCCACGACGGCGGCGACGGGTGGCGGGACCGGCCGTTCACCGACCTCGGCTTGTCCTCCCTGGCCGGCGTGCAGTTCCGGCACCGGATCACCGCGCTGACCGGGGTGCCCGTCCCGCACTCGCTGATCTACGACTTCCCCACGCCGGGCGCGGTGATCGCCGAGCTGACGCGCCTGGGCTCGGCGAGCCCGGCGGAGCCGCCGCGCGCGAGCCCGGCGCCGTCGGCGGAACCGATCGCCGTCGTGGCGATGGCGTGCCGGTTCCCCGGCGGGGTGCGCTCGCCGGAGGACCTGTGGCGGCTCGTGGCGGACCGGGTGGACGCGACGGGGGAGTTCCCCGCCGACCGCGGCTGGGACGTGGCGGGGTTGTACGACCCCGATCCGGACCGGCTCGGCCACTCGGTGACCCGCCGCGGCGGGTTCCTCGACGGGTTCGCGGACTTCGACGCCGGGATGTTCGGCATCTCGCCGCGGGAGGCCCTTGCCACCGACCCGCAGCAGCGGCTGCTGCTGGAAACGTCCTGGGAGGCGTTCGAGCGGGCCGGCATCGACGTCGCGACGCTGCGCGGCAGCGCCACGGGCGTGTTCGTCGGCGTCATGAACGAGGACTACGCGAGCCGGTTCACCACCTCCCACGAACTCGAGGCGTGGCTGGGCATCGGCTCCTCGCACGCGGTGGCCTCGGGCGGGCTCTCCTACACCTTCGGGCTCACCGGGCCCGCTCTCACGGTCGACACGGCCTGCTCGTCGTCGCTGGTCGCGCTGCACCTGGCCGTGAAGGCGCTGCGCGACGGGGAGTGTTCGCTCGCGGTGGCCGGCGGGTCCACGGTGATGGCCACCCCGCGGACCTTCGTCGCCTTCAGCCGGCAGCGCGGCCTCTCCCCGGACGGCCGCTGCCGGTCCTACGCCGCCGGCGCGGACGGCACGGCGTGGTCGGAGGGCGCCGGCGTGATCCTGCTGGAACGGCTGTCCGACGCCCAGCGGCACGGGCACCCGGTGCTGGCCGTGCTGAGCGGCACCGCGGTGAACTCCGACGGCGCCTCGAACGGCCTGACCGCGCCCAGCGGACGCGCCCAGCAGGCGCTGATCGCGGCGGCGCTCGCGGACGCGGGGCTGACCGCGGCGGACGTCGACGCCGTCGAAGGGCACGGGACGGGAACGCCGCTGGGCGACCCGATCGAGGCGGACGCGCTGATGGCGGCGTATGGGCGTGGCCCGCGCCGGGAGCCGCTCTGGCTGGGCTCGGTGAAGTCGAACATCGGCCACACCCAGGCCGCCGCCGGGATCGCGGGGGTGATCAAGGTGGTGACGGCGTTGCAGCACGAGCAACTGCCGGCGTCGCTGCACGCGGACGAGCCGAGCCCGCACGTCGACTGGGCCTCCGGCGAGGTGCGGCTGCTGGCGGAAGCCCGGCCGTGGCCGCACACGGATCGCGTCCGCCGGGCCGGGGTGTCGGCCTTCGGGATCGGCGGCACCAACGCGCACGTGATCGTCGAGGAGGCACCGCGGCCGTCGCAGCCGCCGGCCCGTCGGCCGTTCCCCGAGGCGCCCTGGTTGCTCAGTGCCGCGGACGGCGACGCGCTCCGGCTCGTCGCGGCCGGGCTGGCCGAGGCGCCCGACACCGCCGACGTATCCGACACTGCTTACACCCTCGCCCGGCGGACGCCGCTCGCGCACCGCGTGCTGGTGCCCGCGGGAAACCGGGAGGCCCTGCGCGCCGTCGCCGACGGGCGGGTGCCCGGCCGGACCGTCCGAAGTGGAACGCGGCTGGCCGTGCTGTTCGGCGGGCAGGGCGCGCAGCGGGCCGGGATGGGCCGGGAGCTGGCCGAGCGGTTCCCGGCGTTCGCCGACGCCTTCGACGAGGCGTGCGAAGCCCTGGGCGGCGGCGTGCGCGAAGTCGCCTTCACCGGTGGGGAAGCGCTGGACCGCACCGATCACGCGCAGGCCGCGCTGTTCGCCTTCGGTGTCGCGCAGTACCGGTTGTTCGAGTCGTGGGGGCTGCGTCCGGACGTCCTGTTGGGACATTCGATCGGGGAGATCACCGCCGCGCACGTCGCCGGCGTGCTGTCGCTCGGGGACGCGGCGACGCTCGTGGCGGCGCGCGGGCGGCTCATGGCCGCGTTGCCCGGCGGCGGGGTGATGATCGCCGTCGAGGCCACCGAGGCGGACGTGGCTCCGCTCGTGGGCGACACGGTGGCCGTCGCCGCGGTCAACGGGCCGCGTTCGGTGGTGCTCTCCGGCGAGACGGCCGCGACGACGGCGCTCGCCGCCCGCTTCGGCGGCGGGACGCTCTTGCGCGTCAGCCACGCCTTCCATTCGCCGCTGCTGGACCCGATGCTCGACGAGTTCCACGAGGTGGCGGCCGGGTTGAAGCACCACCGTCCTGCCCTCCCGCTCGTTTCGTGCGTGACCGGCGAGCTGGTCGACGAGATCGAGCCCGGCCATTGGCGGCGGCACGCCCGCTCGACCGTGCGGTTCGCCGACGCGCTCGCCACGGCGGCGGCGTCCGGTCCGGTCGCCGGCCTCGAAATCGGCCCGGCGCCGGTGCTCGGCCGGTTGACCGCCGACGTCATGCCGACCGCGCCGGCCACGATGTCGGGCCCCGGGGTGCTGGCCGCCGCGGGCGCGGTGCACACGGCCGGCGCCCGGGTCGCCTGGCCCGCGGTGTTCGCCGGCTCGGGCGCGCGGATCACGCCGCTGCCCACGTACCCGTTCAAGCGCACCCGGTACTGGCTGGACCAGCCGTCCCCGGAGCAGGCCGGCGGCGACCACGCTGTGCTCGGTCCGCCGCTGGAAGCGCCCGACTCGCCGCGGGTCGTGCACGGCGGCTCGCTCGGCGTCCGCCGCCACCGGTGGCTCGCCGACCACGTCGTCGGCGGGTCCGTGCTGGTCCCCGGGACGCTGTTCGCCGAGCTGGCCCTGCACGCCGGCGGCGCGGGTATCGAGGAGCTCGCGATCGAAGCCCCGCTGCGCCTGGACACCGAGGACGTCCACGTCCAGGTCGTCGTGGACGAACCGAGGATCGACGTCTACGCCCGGGCCCGCGACGAGAAGCACTGGCGCAAGCACGCCGGGGGGAAGCTGCGCCCGCGCGGCCCGCTCCCGCCCGCTTGGACGGGTGAGTGGCCGCCGGCCGGGGCCGGGGAAGCCGACGTCGCCGAGGGCTACCGCGCGCACGCCTACGGGCCCGCTTTCCAAGCCGTGCAGCGGTTGTGGGTGCGCGATGAGGAGTTCTTCGCCGAGGTGGAGCTGCCACCGGACGTCGGGGGCCGGTTCGCGGTGCACCCGGTCCTGCTGGACGCGGCCGTGCACGCGACCGCGCTGGCCGAGGGGCCGGCGGCCGGGCAGCGGGTGCCGTTCCTCTGGAGCGGCGTCGAGGTCTACGCGCCCGGGGCGCGGCGGGCCCGGGTGCACGGCGTCCGCCTCGGCGCCGGCGCGGTCCGCGTCACGCTGTACGACGAAGCCGGGAACCCGACGGCCGGCATCGCCACGCTGACGACCCGGCCGATGGCGGCACCCGACACGATGCTCTACCGTCCACAGTGGATTCCGCTGCCGCCGGTGGCGGCGGCGGCGTCTTCGGAACCGGTGCGGACCGTCGAAATCGCCCCGGGTGACGTGCGCGCGGCGGCCGGCCACGCGCTTTCCGTGCTCCACGACTGGCAAGGCAGCGGCGAGCGGCTGCTCCTGGTCACCCGCAACGCGACCGGCCCCGATCCCGACCCGGCCGCCGCGGCGGCGTGGGGACTGGGCTGCGCGGCGGCGGCGGAATACCCGGGCCGGATCGGCCTGGTCGACCTCGAGCCGGGATTCCCGGTGACGCGGGTGGCGGACCTCGCCGGCGGCAGCGCGGAGCCGCAGATCGCCGTCCGCGACGGTGTGCCGCACGTCCTGCGGATCACCCGCGCCGCCCCGGCGCCGGCGCAGCCGATCGACCCGGGCGGGACGGTGCTGATCACCGGCGGGACGGGCGCGCTCGGCGCCGTGCTGGCCCGGCACCTCGTCACCGCACACGGCGTCCGGCACCTCCTGCTGGTGAGCCGGAGCGGACCGGCGGCGCCCGGCGCCGGGGAGTTGCTGGCCTCCCTGCGGGAACTGGGGGCGGACGCGCGGATCGTCGCGGCCGACATCGCGGACCGGGCCACCGTGGTGGGCCTGGTCGGCAGCTGCGATCCGCCGTTGACGGCGGTCGTGCACAGCGCGGCCGTGGTCGACGACGGGGTGCTGGCGGCCCAGACGCCGGACCGCCTGGACGTCGTGCTGCGTCCCAAGGCGGATGCGGCGCTGGTCCTCGACGAGGTGACCCGGCACCTGCCGCTGACGGCCTTCATCCTGTTCTCGTCGATCGCCGGCGTGTTCGGCAAGGCCGGGCAGGCGAACTACGCGGCCGCGAACCGGGTGCTGGACGCCGTGGCGTGCCGCCGCCGCGCGGCCGGGCTGCCCGCGTTGTCGCTGGCGTGGGGGCTGTGGGAGCTCGGCACCGGCCTCGGCGACCGCATCTCGGCCACCGCCCGGCGGCGCATCCACGCGTCCGGCGTCGAGGGGCTGACGGCCGAGCAGGGCCTGTCCCTGTTCGACGCGGCGCTCGGCTCGGCCGAACCGGTGCTGGTACCGGTCCGCTTCGACCCATCGGCCTCGATGGCCCCGCTGACCGGCGGCTCGGCCGCGCGCCCGGCTCCGGTGCGTCAGACCTGGCCGGAGAACCCGGCCGAGCCGGAGCTGCGTGAGTTGCTGCGTGCGGAGGTCGCCACGGTTCTGGGGCACCCGGACCCCGCCGTGATCGGGGACGATCGGCCGTTCCCGGAGCTGGGGTTCGATTCGCTTACGGTGATCGAGCTGCGCACCCGGCTGTCCGGGTTGTCGGGCGTCGAGCTGCCCGCGACCGTTGTGTTCGACCGGCCGACCGTCGCCGAGCTGGCCGGATATCTCTTGGAGCGCCGGGGTTTCACCAGGTGACGGGCAGGCTCGAGACCCCGCGCAGCAACCCGTCCCGGCGCCACTCGATGGCGTCGGCGGCAATCGCGAGGCGCAGGCCCGGCAGACGACGAACCAGCGTCGAAAGCAGGACACGCAGCTCCAGCCTCGCCAGCGGCGCGCCGACGCAGTGGTGCACGCCGAAGCCGAACGCGAGGTGGTGGTTGATCTTGCGGCCGAAGTCCAGGTCGCCGGCCGAGGGGAACACCGATTCGTCGCGGTTGGCCGAGTCCAGCTGGACCAGGACCGCGTCGCCGGCCCGGATGGCCTGGCCGCCGATCTCCAGGTCCTCGCGGGCGATCCGGGCGAAGTCCGCGACCGTCGCCAGCGGTACGAACCGCAGCAGCTCCTCCACCGCCGCCGGGATCAGGTCGGGACGGGCGACGAGGGCCGTCCACCGTTCGCGGTCGGTCAGGAGCTCGACCAGCATGCTGCCGATGAGGTTCGCCGTGGTCTCGTGGCCACCGGCCAGCAGCGCCACGCCGAGCATCAGCAGTTCGTTGTCCGTCAGGCGGTCTTCGTCGTCGCGGGCCGCGGCGAGCGCGGTCAGCAGGTCGCCGGTGGGCGCTTCCCGGCGCTGCGCGATCAGGGTGTGCAGCGCGCCCGCCAGCTTCCCGCGGGCTTCCGCGACGTCCGCGGGGGTCACGGTCCCGCCCGAGGCGACCAGCGTTTCGGTGCACTCGCGCACCATCCGCCGCTCGCCCGGCGGAACACCGAGCAGCTCGCCGATCACCAGGACGGGCAGCTCCCACGCGACCGCCGAGGCGAAGTCCACGGGCGGCCCGGTGCCGTCGAGGAGCGTGTCGACGATCTCCTGGATCCGGGGCCGCAGCAGCTCCACCCGCCGGGCGGTGAACGCCTTGCCGACGAGCGCCCGGATGCGGTGGTGCTCCGGGGGGTCCATGGCCAGCAGGTTGCCCGCCGGTTCGAAACCGGGCCGCCCGCGCGGCACATCCGCCCCGGCCGCGGCGGCGCGGGAGAACCGCGGGTCCGACAGCACGAACCGCGTCTGTTCGTAGCGCGTCACCAGCCAGGCATCCCCGCCGTAGGGCATCGTGACGCGGACCGGCGCCCCGGACTTCCGCAGCTCGGCGAACCGCGGGTGGACCCGCAGCGCCACGGCGTCCCCGAAGGGATAGGGAACCGGCGGGACGTCCATCGCCCCATCGTGCGGCAGGGGCGCGCCGCGGTGTACCGCCCATCGGTGGTCAGGGGTGCGCCAGCTCCGCCGCGCCGAAGGAGACGTCGAAGCGGTCGCACCAGATGCTCACGCTGGTGTAGGCGGTCAGGTCGGTGCCGGCGGGCAGGGGGTAGTTCTGGTTTCCCCTGTTCCCCTTGAGCTTGCCCGCGTCGAGGTGCTTGCCGTCGTCGAAGACGTCCCAGCCGTCCTTGCCCGGTTTCACCGGGGCGTCGGTGAGCCAGACGTGCACGTCGGGGCCGCTGCTGGTGGCCAGGTTCTCCAGGCGCAGCACGAGTGACCCGTCGCCCGCGCGCAGGACCCGGACGGTGCCCGTGGTCCGGTGCTCGTGGCTGATCAGGGTGCCGCCCGCGAGCTCGGCGGGCTCGGCGGGCTCGGCTGAAGAAGCCGCCGAAGGCGGTGCGGACAGCGACGGCGGAACGGGCACCGGCGCGGCGGCGGGCAGGTCCTCCTGGACCGTTTCGTCCACCACCAGCTGCCAAGGCTGGAACCAGAACAACCCGGCCGCGACGGCGACCACGCCCGCCACCAGGATGCTCAGGACCCAGGGCCGGCGGACCAGCCGCGTCCGGTTCATCGCGCTCTCCTCGTCTTCGCTCTGCTGCCGGTTCATTCAACGGGACGAATCGCCCAGTGACGTCCCGTGCGCGGTTACCGATCCCTTACGGGCGGGCCAGGCCGCCGATTCCTTTCCGGAGCGGCCACGGTCTCCCTGTCGGAGGTCCGGCCCGCCGAAGCGGCCGGCCCCGCCGAAACCGACCGAGAAGGAGAGCCGATCGCCGTGAGCGTTCCCGCCACCATGCGCGCCCTGCAGCAGACCTCGCTGGACGGACCGCAGGACATGCGCCTGATCACCGACGCGCCGGTGCCGAGCCCGGGCCGGGGTGAGGTCCTGGTCCGGGTTGCCGCCGCCGGCGTCAACTTCGCCGACCTGTCGAAAGCCCACGGCACCTTCCGGGACGGCCCGAAACCGCCGTACCGGGCGGGTTTCGAGGCGGCCGGCGAGGTCGTGGCGGTGGGGGAGGCGGTGACCGGCCCGCCACCGGGGACGCGCGTGATCGGCGTCGGAGACGGGGCTTTCGCGAAATACCTGGTCCTGCCGGCGGCGGCCGCGATGCCGGTGCCGGCGGGCTGGAGTGCCGAGCAGGCGCTGGGCCTGGTCGTGAACTGGCCCACCGCGCTCGCCGCGCTCAAGCCGCTCGGGCGGGTGAGGGCGGGGGAGACCGTGGTCGTCCCCGCCGCCGCGGGCGCGACCGGCCAGGCCGCGGTGACCCTGGCCAAGCACTACGGCGCGACCGTCGTCGCCACCGCCGCACCGGGCAAGCACGAGACCGTGCGGGCGCTGGGCGCCGACCACGTCCTGGACTCCCGCGACGGCGACCTCGCCGCCGAGGTCCGGCGCCTGACCGGCGGGGCCGGCGCCGACCTGGTGCTGGAATCGGCCGGCGGCGCGGCGTTCGCCGCGAGCCTGGCCGCGGCCAAGCCGGTCACCGGCCGGGTCGTCGTCTACGGCCTGGCGGGCGGCGAAGCTTCGCTCACCAACTGGGAACTGGTGTACCGGCACCAGGTCCACGTCATCGGCCTCAACATCGGCACGTTGATCCAAGCCGCACCCGGGATCTTCGGCGAGGTCATGGGTGAGCTCGCCGCGCTCGTCGCCGCCGGCGTCGTCCCGCCGGCGCGCCCGGTCACCTACGACCTGGCCGACGGCCCCCAGGCCCTCGCCGAACTGGCCGCCCGGGCGACGGTCGGCAAGCTGGCCCTGCTGCCGTGACCGTGGACGCGGCCGCCGAGCCGGGGCGCCGTCCGAACCGCATCTCGCCCATATCCGGCGAAGCAACCGCCGGCGCCGCCGTTCGCGGTGGGCTGCTGACCTGTGCTTCGATTCCTTTTCCGTGGTGTGCCGGTCGTACCGGGGAAAGGTCGATCGGGCGGAACGAGGAGCACACATGGCAGGCAGGCAATCCGCGGCGGCGCCCGCGCACGAGCAGGACCGGTTCGCCGCCGAAACGGCGGGGTTCCGCCGGGAGCTGCTGGCGCACTGCTACCGCATGGCCGGTTCGGCGCACGACGCCGAGGACCTGGTGCAGGAAACCTACCTGCGGGCGTGGCGGTCCTACGCCGGCTTCGAGGGCCGGGCGTCGATCCGGTCGTGGCTCTACGCCATCGCCACCAACGTGTGCCTGACCGCGCTGGAGCCGCGGCGGAACCGGGTGCTGCCCTCCGGGCTGACCGGCCCGTACGACGGACCCGAGCGCCCGCCGGCCCCGGCCGCGCCCGGCGAAGTCTCCTGGCTGGAGCCGTTGCCCGACCACTGGGTCGCCGATCCGGCGGCGGCCGTGGTGGCGCGCGAGTCCCTGCGGCTCGCGCTCGTCGTCAGCTTGCAGCACCTGCCGGCGCGCCAGCGCGCGATCTTGCTCCTGCGGGAGGTGCTGGCGTTCACCGCACCGGAAACGGCCCGGATCCTCGGCACCACCACGGCGGCGGTGAAGAGCGGCCTGCAGCGCGCCCGGGCCCGGCTCGACGACCTCGGACCACCGCCCGAGGACCTGCTCGAACTCACCGACCGGCGGGCACGGGCGCTGCTCGAGGGGTACATCGCCGCCTTCGAACGCTCCGACGCCGGCCTCCTGGAACGCGTGCTGCGCGCGGACGCCACGCTCGAGGCGGCCCCGTTCCGCGACTGGTACGCGGGCCGGGTGAAGTGCCTCCACCTCCTCGAGACGTACGTGCTGGGCCGGCCCGGCGACTGGCGGATGAGCGCCACCACCGCCAACGGCCAGCCCGCCGCCGCCGTGTACCACCGGGACACCGGCGGCGAACTCCGGGCCCACGGCATCGTGGTGCTGACCCCGACGGCCACCGGCATCTCCCGCGTGGTCGAGTTCCACGACCCGGCGTTGGTCACCGCATTCGGCTTCCCGGACCGGCACACGGACTGACCGGGCCTCAGGGCTCGGTACCCCAGGCGAGCGCCCCGGACTGGTAGGCGGTGGCGGTGGCGAGGTCGGTGAAGGACGCCGCGGTGCGGTAGCTGTAGTCGTCGGACTGGTCGAAGGCGGCCCAGTCGGCTTTGGCGACCCGGATCTGGAGCTCGCCGGTGTTCGCCCCGGCGGCCAGGGTGCCGCCGGTGAAGCCGACCTCGACGTAGGCGTCGGCACCCGGGCGCGGCGTACTGAGCTTCACGACGCGCAATGTGACGTTGGCGCAGCCGGGAACCGCGTAGTCGCACCAGACCTGGTAGCCCGGGTTGGCGGCGTCGCCGGTGAACCAATAGCGCGCGGTGACGCTGTTCAGCGGCACGGACGTGCTGCCCCGGTTGACGATCTGGAGGCTGGTGCGGATCTGGTTGGCGGTGGCGGCGGTGCCCCCGCGCTGCTGGACCGCGAGCGAGCCGGTGCCGGTGCCGGTGGTCGTGGTGGTGACCGCGACCGGGCTGCTGAGCGGCGACTGGTTGCCGGCGGCGTCGCGAGCGCGGACCGAGAACGTGTACGCGGTACCGGGCGTGAGGCCGGTGACCTGGTAGCTGGTGCCCGTGGTGCTGCCGATCGCCGCGCCCGCCGAGTCGAGCACGTCGTAGCCGGCGACGCCGACGTCGTCGGTGGCGGCCGTCCAGGTGAGGGTGGCGCCGGTGCTGCCGGCGGTGGCGGTGACCCCGGTGGGTGCGGTCGGCGCGGTGGTGTCACCCGTGGACTGCCCCGGCTGGCTGCCCCACACCACCGCGGCGCCCTGCGTGAGCACGAGCTGCGGGTTGTCGGCGGGCGCGCTGCCGCTGGGGGCGAGGCCGGTGTGCGACCAGTCGTTGCCGGGCACCCAGGTGCCGGTGCTGGCGATCCGGAACTGCACCTCCTTGCGGTAGCGGGACTGCCCGCCGGGGGCGACGCCGCCGGAGCACGGCACCTCGACGTAGTAGACCGCGCCGGAGAACTGGTGCAGCGTGGGCGCGTCGCACTGGTTGTACGCGGAAGTGACCGAGATCTGGCCGGGTGTGGTGCTGCCGTCGAGCGTGAAGTAGTAGCGCAGGGAGCCGGTGAACGTGCGGGCCGGCCACGCCGACTTGTTGAGCACGTACGCCTTGACCTCGGTGAACGTGCCGCCGTCGGGCTGGTTGAGCGCGCCTTGCGCCAGGATCTCCGGGCCGTCGGGGGTTTCCTTCGGGGGGAAGGCGGTCAGTGGCGTGCCGCCGTACTCGCCGTAGAGCCGGGCCAGGGCACCGGTGAAGCCGGCGTTGTAGTCGAGGGCCACCTCGTTCATCGTGTAGTTGGTGCGGTCGTCCGTGTACGTGTCGTTGGGCGAGGACGGGCCGCCGACGAGCGCGCCGTACAGGACGTGCCGGCTCTGCGCGGGTTCGTTGATGTTGTCGGCCCAGGACCCGTGCGCGGTGCGGTGGTGCGGGTTGCGCGGCGGGTTGACGCCGAACCCGACCTCGAAGCTCGCGCCGCGCGGGTTGTCGCCGAGCGCGTAGTTGATCTGCCGCACGCCGAAGTCGTGGTACGTGGCGGCACGCGTGGGATCGGTGGCGCGCAACGAATCCGCGTAGGTGAGCGCGACGAACGCGGTGTTCGCCGCGTAACGCAGCGAGCCCCACTGGTCGAGCACGGCCTGCCCGCCGGGGGAGTAGGGCACGTGCTGGCCGTTGACGCCGGTGGTCCACCAGTCCAGCCAGCGGTTGGCGTCGGCGACGTACTCGGGGTCGTGGGTGAGCTGGGCGAGCAGGACGTAGGCGCCGTAGGACTTGTCGTCCCAGGCCAGCGTCCAGCGGTAGGAGCGGGTGGTGGTCTGCGGTTCGGTGGCCAGCTTCTCGTACTCGGCGCGCGCCTTCGTCAGGTAGCCGGCGTCACCGGTGGCTTTGTAGAGCCAGATCGCGCTCCACACCAGCTCGTCCTGGTAGCCGCTCCAGGACTTGTAGAAGTTCTGGGCGTCGGTGATGCAGTTCGAGTAGACGCCCCGGTGGTTGTCGGCGAACGAGTACAGCTGCTTGGCGTGGGTGAGCAGGGTGGCCGCGTAGGTGGGGTCGTCGGCCTTGAACACCATCGAGCTCGCGGCCATCTGCGCGGCGGCCTCGCCGGCGAGGTCCGAGCCGGGGCAGGAGTCGTCGATCCGGTAGGCGGGCCGGGCCATCGCCATCGTCTCGGCGGGGCCCCACCACTTGTGGTCGTCGTCGCCCTTGCCGACCTGGCCGTAGAGCACGTCGGGTTGCGGGTGCGCCTTGATCAGCCAGTCGTCACCCCAGCGCAGGTTCGACAGCAGGGCGGACCACTGGCCGGCATTCTGGTAGGAGGTGCGGTTCTCCAGCGCTCCCCAGGCGAGCATGGTCATGCTGAACTCGAACGGCAGCCCGAACTTGACGTGGTCACCGGCGTCGGAGAACCCGCCGGTGAGATCCAGGCCGGCGTCCTTGCCGTCGTCGAGGGCGGACGCGCCGCGCCAGGAGACCCGGTTGCCGGCGGGCAGCGCCCCGGAGCGCTGAGCGTCGTAGAACCAGACGGCCTTCTGCAGCGCCTCGCCGTAGTTGAACTTCCCGGCGGGGGCGCCGGCGGACACTCCCGGAACCGCCAAGGTCAGGCCGAGCACGAGCAGCGCCACGACCGCGCGGGCCACTGCCTTCGTCGTCGAAGTACGCACTCCGCCTCCTCCTCGTCGAGTCTGGGAGCGCTTCCAGACGAAAGAGTAGGAAGCCGCGCTCGCTGTGTAAAGCATCCGGTTCGGCGGCCCGTTGTTCTCGAACCGATTCGACTGTACCTTCAGTGGCGGTGTAACTTTCACCTCCCTTTCGGCCCTGCCGCCGGGAACCGGGTGCCGGTTCAGGACGGCGGGGATGAGGAAACCTGTTTCAAAACAACAGCTTCAGCCGATCGTCCGACGGCTGGCCGGAACCCAAAATGTGTCTGTTGTGGACAGTTGACAGACGGCTTCATTGACCTTCCGCCGAGCGGGTTCGTACGATGCTGCCGAGCCGACCGGGCGAACCGGTTCGACGGCTCGCCGAACCGCAGGAGGAGTCGATGAAGACGAATCTCCGGCTGGGACGCCTGGCTTCGGTGGCCGCGGCGGTCCTGGTGGTGGCGTTCCCGGCGTTGCCGGCGGCTTCGGGGTACGCGGCCGCGGGTGAGTCGATGACGGTGGACCTCGCGTCGGCGCGCGGGCCGTCGACCGGGGTCGGCGAGGGGTTCCTGTACGGCATCAGCCAGGACGGCACGCAGCCGGCGGACCAGTACCTGCAGCCGCTGGGCATCACGGCCTTCCGCGGTGGCGGCTGGTTCTCCGGCGGGTGGATCCGGGACGACTACCAGAACGGCAGCGCCACCAAGGCCGACCTGAACTCGATCATCGCGCAGGCGAAGCGGCTGACCCAGCCGCCCTACCACGCCCAGTACCAGGTGCTGGTCAGCGACATCTACGGGGCGAACGGCGGTCAGCCGTCTAACACGATGTACCCGTGCGACAACGGCAACTGCGCGAACTGGATCAGCTTCATCGACGCGACCGTGGGAGCCCTGCAGGGAACGGGCTTGAAGTTCGCCTACGACATCTGGAACGAGCCGGACATCTCCGCGTTCTGGACGCGCGGGGTGTCCAGCCCGCAGTACTTCCAGATGTGGGACACCGCCTACCGGGAGATCCGCCGGCTGGCGCCGGGCGCGCTGATCGTGGGCCCGTCGCTGGCGTTCACGCCGGACCAGAACCCGGGGGAGTGGAACGCGTTCCTCTCGCACACCAAGGCGGCCGGGACCGTGCCGGACGAGATCACCAACCACGACGAGGGCGACGGCGACGACCCGGTGCAGGTCGGCCAGTCGATCACCCGGTACCTCGCGAACAACGGCCTCTCGCCGATCCCGCTGTCCGCCAACGAATACCAGCCGGCCGACCGGCAGACCGCCGGCGTGACGGCCTGGTACCTGGCGCGCTTCGCGCAGTCGAGCTACGTCAACGCGATGCGGGGCAACTGGGTCTGCTGCGTGACCCCGAACCTGACCGGGGTCCTCACCCAGAGCGGGGGGACCTGGCTGCCGACCGGCCACTGGTGGGCGCTGCGCGACTACGCGGACATGACCGGCACGCTGGTGAACACCTCCGGCCAGGTCGGCTCCACGGCGATCTCGGCGGCCAAGGACAGCGCGGCCGGCCGCGCCGTCGCCGTCATCGGTGACGAGAAGGGGTACACCGGCCCCGCGTCGGTCGCCTTCACCGGGTTGTCCTCGGTGCCGTGGCTGGCCGGCAACGGCAGCGTCAAGGTCGTGGTGCAGCGCATCCCCGACCAGGCACCGTTGAGCGCACCGCAGGTCGTCTTCAGCCAGAACGTGAACGCCGCCGGCGGCTCGGTGACGATCCCGTTCACCTTCCAGGCCTCCCACGACGCCTTCGCGATCTACCTGACGGCGACGGGTCCGGGGAGCGGCAACACCGTCACCGTCACCAGCCCCGGCGACCAGACCGGGACCGCCGGGACGGCGATCGGCGGCGTGCAGATCCACGCCACCGACTCGGCGGCCGGGCAGAGCCTGGCCTACGCGGCCACCGGCCTCCCGCCGGGGCTGTCGATCAACGCCTCCTCCGGCCTGATCACCGGCACCCCGGCGGCGGGCGGCAGCTACGGCGTGACGGTCTCCGCCACCGACACCACCGGCGCGTCCGGGACGGCGACGTTCACCTGGACGATCTCCGGCGGCGCGGGCGGGTTCCCGGGCGGCGACCACACGCTGGTGACCGTCGCCGGCACCCTGTGCCTGGACGTCTACGGCAACTCGAGCACCTCCGGTGCCGTCATCGACCAGTGGTCCTGCAACGGGCAAAGCAACCAGCAGTTCCAGTTCGTCGCGGCTTCCGGCGGCTACGGCGAACTGCGGGCGCGCAACTCCGGCCAGGACGTCTCGGTGTCGGGCAGCTCGACGGCGCAAGGCGTGCCGGACATCGTCCAGCAGCCGGCCAGCACCTCCGCCGGAAGCCTCTGGCTACCGCAGCAGCAGTCCGACGGCACCTGGCAGTTCAAGAACCGGAACAGCGGCCTGTGCCTGGACGTCTACGGCGCCAGTGGCACCGCGGGACAGCAGCTGGACCAGTGGCCGTGCAAGAACGCCCCCGGCACCAACCAGGACTTCTCCGCACGCTGACGCACCCGCGCGGCAAGGAAAGGAACCCAGGATGTCCAGCTCACCGCACCGGCTCCCGAGGGAACGGGCGAACCGGCCACTCGCTCTGCTCGCCGTCCTGCTGGCCGTCGTGGCCGGGTTGCTGGTGCCCGCGGCCCGGGCGCAGGCGGCGGTGAACACGTTCACCCTCGGCGCCACGCGGTACGACACCGCCGGCCGCGCGCTGCAGCTGCACGGCATGGGCATCGTGCAGGCCGGGGACACCTGGTACGGCTTCGGCGAGGACAAGACCGGCCAGACCACGGCCAACACCGCCTTCCAGGACATTCCTTGCTACACGTCGACCGATCTGGCGAACTGGACCCACCAGGGGATCGCGCTGGCGAAGCAGAGCAGCGGCGACCTCGGGCCGAACCGCATCGTCGAGCGGCCCAAGGTGCTGTACAACGCCGCCACCAAGCTGTTCGTGATGTACCTGCACATCGACAACACGAGCTACTCCGACCAGCGCGTCGGCGTGGCGACCAGCCCCACGCCCTGCGGGCCGTACAGCTACCGGGGCAGCTTCCAGCCGCTGGGCAACCAGAGCCGCGACATCGGCTTGTTCCAGGACACCGACGGGTCGGCGTACCTGATGAGCGAGAACGCCGGCCGCAGCCTCCGCATCTACCGGCTGTCCGCGGACTACACGACGGTGGCGAGCGCGGTGGCGACGCTGCCCAACTACGAGTCCCCGGCCGTGATCAAGGTCGGCGGGACGTACTACCTGCTGGCGTCCCACCTGACCGGGTGGGCCACCAACGACAACGTGTACGCGACCGCGTCGTCGATGGCCGGGCCGTGGTCGGCGTTCCGGAACTTCGCGGCGGCGGGCACGAACACCTACAACAGCCAGACCGCGAACATCATCACGGTCCAGGGCAGCTCGGCGACCACCTACCTCTACGCGGGCGACCGCTGGACGGGCAACGCCATGGGCGATTCGCCGCTGATCTGGCTGCCGCTCACGATCCGCGGCACGACGGTCAACCTGGGCCAGTACCCGAGCTGGAGCCTCGACACCGGCGCGGGGACGTGGTCGGCGAACTCGGGCCTGCCCGCCGCCGGCACGCACGTGCTGAAGAACGCCAACAGCGGAATGGTCATGGACGCCTCGGGCGCCTCCACGGCGACCGGCGGCAAGATCATCCAGTGGCCGGCGCACGGGGGCACCAACCAGCAATGGCGGTTGACGAAGGTGTCCGACAACGTCTTCACGGTGGTCAACGTCAACAGCGGGCTGTGTCTCGACGTCCCGGACGGGTCCACGGCGAACGGCGTCCAGCTGCAGCAGTGGACCTGCACCGGTGCCGCCGGTCAGCAGTGGGCCGCGGACCTGGTGGGCAGCCTCACCGGCAGTCAGTACGTCCTGGAAAACGTCGGCAGCGGCCTCGTGATCGGGGTGTCCGGGTCGTCCACCGCGAGCGGGGCGCAGGTCAGCCAGCTCGGCGGGTCGGGCGCCTCGAGCCAGGTGTGGGCGGTCTCCTGAGCCGGCCGGCGTGCCGCCCGCTCGCGCTTCAGCCGGCTTGCGCGGGCGGCATCGACCGGTACTGGTCCAGGACGGCGGGGTTCTGCAGCGACATCCACTTCGTGACTTCCGCGTAGGTGGCGCAGACCGTCTCGGGTTTGGTGCACACCTCACCCATGAAGCCCTCCGCGGCCCGGGAGAACGCCCCGCCGGCCCAGTCGTTGAAGTGGTTGCCGATGACGAGCGGAGCGCGGTTGCCGTCGAAGGCGGCGTGGTAGGCGGCGCGGTAGGTCTCGAGCGTGGCCTGGGTGTACTGCTCGGCGTGGGACGGGTCGTTCCTGGCGTGGTTGAACTGGTACCACAGGTTGTAGTCCATCATGATGACTTTTTTGTGCAGCGAGGGCACCTTCACGTACGGCATCCAGAACTCCCGGATGCCGTCGATCTCGGTGGGCCACTTGACGCCGTCGGACGGCTGGCTGGAGTCGAACGTGTAGCCGGCGTCGCGCATGGCGGGAAAGGCCGCGGCCCAGTTGCCTTCGAGGCACGGCGTCCGGCCACCGGTGACGTCCTTGGCGGACAGGTGCAGCCCGAGCCGGTCGCGGGCGTCGTCGACGAAGCGGCTGAACTGGCCGATTTCGTCGGCCCAGCCCGCCGCGGTCCACCGTCCGACGCTCGGCTCGGCGCCGGCGCAGAAGTGCCCGTTGTAGTGCGTGCCGATCTGGTGCCCCGCGGCGACGGCGGTGTTGAGGTCCTGGACCCGGGTGGCGACTTCCCGGGCACTGCGGCCGAAGCCGATCGACGCCCCGCCGGGCCGGTGGCCGGGGCCGGTGTAGCGCGCCCGCTGCTCGTCGGTCAGCAGGTAGATGCCCGAGAGGAAGCCGCTGAAGTGCGCGTTGACGGATTTGGCGAGGGCGAGGTAGCGGCTCCAGTGTTCGTGCGAGCCGGCCCCGTCGAAGGAGAAGAGCACGAACTGCGGCGGCTTTTCCCCCGGCCGCAAGGGGTGCATCCACACCGGATCCTGGACAACCGGAGGCGGCGTGGTGGACGCGGCGACGGGCGAACCCCCGGCCGGCCGGCTCGGCGGGACGGGGCCGTCGTCGAGGGAGATGATCAGGACGCCGGCCAGCACGAGGGCGACGATGACGGTCAACCAGGCGCCCGGCCACCGCGCCAATCGTGACGAGCGAGAACTCATCGAAGACCCCCTCCCCCTATTACGCACCGTCATAAGCAGGACGCGGAGGTGGTCGATCCGGGTGCATCGAAGTGATATCCGTAACCCATAAGCAACCGCGCTGACGCACGCAGAGTCGCTCGGTGCGCTATCGCGTTCACCTCGCCGGAGGATCACCGAGGGGCGGCCAGCACGGCCGCGAGGCCGTCTTGCAGGTCCTTCACGAAATACCCGGGAACCTCCAGCGACGGGAAGTGCCCCCCGGTCTCCGGCGACCGCCACCGGACGATCCGCCGGTACCGCTCCTGTGCCCAGGCACGCGGGTACTTCTCGATGTCGCGCGGGTACGTCGTGATGGCCGACGGGACGTCGACCCGCAGCTCGGGGTCCAGCGAGTTGTGGCTCTCGTAGTAGATGCGGGCCGCCGACGCGCCGGTCCGGGTCAGCCAATACAGGGTGACGTCGTCGAGGATGCGGTCGCGGGAAATCGTCTCGAAGGGGCTGTCTTCGGTGTCGGACCACTCGGCGAACTTGTCGAGGATCCAGGCGAGCAGCCCGACCGGTGAGTCGACGAGCGAATAGCCGATGGTCTGCGGCCGGGTGGCCTGCTGCTTCGCGTACGCCGCGCGGTGGTGCCAGAAATCGTGGGTTTCCTCGGTCCACCGGCGCTCGGCCGGCGTCAGCCCGTCCGTGATCAGCCCGGGCGGTCCCGCCGCGAACGTGGTGTGGATGCCGAGAACGTGCTCCGGGAACCGCCCGCCGAGGACCGTGGTGATGTTGCCGCCCCAGTCGCCGCCGTGGGCGGTGAACCTGCGGTAGCCGAGGCGGTCCATCAGCTCCACCCACGCGGCCGCGATCTTCTCCGTTCCCCACCCGGTGGTCGCCGGCTTGTCGCTGTACCCGAAGCCCGGCAGCGACGGGACCACGACGTGGAACGCCGGTGCCCCGGCATCTTCCGGATCGGCCAGCTCGGCCACGACGTCGACGAACTCGGCGATGCTGCCCGGCCAGCCGTGCGTCAGGATCAGCGGCGTGGCGTCCGCGCGCGGGGACCGGCGGTGCAGGAAGTGGATGCCCAGCCCCTCGATGGTCGTGCGGAACTGGCCGATCCGGTCGAGGCGGTCTTCGAACGACCGCCAGTCGTACCCGGTGCGCCAGTAGTCCACGACGTCGACGAGGTCGGCCAGGGGAACGCCCTGGCCCCATCGGGCCGGGCCGGGCGCGGCGTGCCGGACCGTCTCGGCCTCCGGCAGCCGCGCCGCGGCCAGCCGCGCGCGCAGATCGTCGAGATCGGCGTCGGTGGCGCGGGCTTCGAATGCTCGGACATCGCTGGCGAGCTGGGGCATGAGATCTCCTGACCACGGCGGAACCGGCTAAGACGGTTCTAACACGCCGGCCACCCGGCAGGCAACCGGCTAAGCTGGTTCCATGCGTGCTGGGTTCCCCGACTTCCGCCTCGGTACCGTGCTGGCGACGAGCTTCACGGCGACGCTGACGGAACGCTGTGGCGACCCCGTGGAGCGCATTCCCACGCCACAGCGGCTCGTCGACTGGCTGGCCGTGAGCGGCCTCGCCGTGGAGACCTGCACTGCCGCGCAGCTCGGCCTAGCCCGCGAGCTGAGGGAGTCGATCCACGCCGTCGCGACCGCGGCGGCGCTGCAGGACGCCCTTCCGGCGGCCGCGGTCCAGGTCCTCAACGACCGCAGCGTGCAGGGCCGGGCCGCAGCCGTCCTGACGCCCGAAGGTCATCGGCGATGGCAGCTCGGCTCGGCTTCCAGCGTGGAGGACGCCCTCGGCGTGATCGCCGCCGACGCGATCGGCATCGTCGCGGGCGAACGGGACGGGAAATTGGCCCTGTGCGCGTCACCGACCTGCCGGGCCGCCTTCTTCGACACGAGCCAAAGCCGCACGCGCAAATGGTGTGACATGAACACGTGCGGAAATCGTCAGAAGAAGGCGCGCTTCCACGCCAACCAGCGCAAAAAGCCCTGATCTCGATCAGCTGACGGGCGCCATCCGCGGGTCGGGCAGGCGGGGGCCCTCCGGCGTGGCCGGGCCGGTGGACCGGCCGGTGAGGAAGGCGCGCCGGGTGCGGGCGAAACCGTGGCGGTCGTCGAAGATGTCGTGGCTCATTTCGGCGAGCTCCCTGATCCGGTAGGTCTCCAGGGGCCTGCGGTGTTCGTCGGCTTCCCGGGTCGCCCGTTTCCGGTCGAGCAGGGCGCGCGCGTGCCCGCCGGCGGCGAGTTCGGTGGCGTAGTCCAGGGCTTCCTCCAGGAAGCCCGCGCGGTCGCCGGCCGCGAGCCGGTCGACGAGCCCGATCCCGGCCGCGCCGGCGGCGGTGACCGGTCCGCAGTCGGTGGTCAGCCGGTGTGCCTGTGCTTCGCCGACCCGGCGGGGCAGCACGTAGGTCCAGTACTCCGAGCCGTACAGGCCCATCGTGCGGTAGTGCGGGTTGAGCAGGACGCCGTCGCGGGCGATCACCTTGTCGGCGCCCAAGGCCAGCATCGCCCCGCCGGCACCGGCGTCGCCGGCGAGCGCGGAGACCACGAGCTGATCGGTGCCGGCGATGATCTCCCGGCAGAGGTCGTCGATCGCGGTGATGTTCCGCCAGGCTTCCGCCGCGGGATCCGGGTGGGCGTCGATGACACCCAGGTGCAGGCCGTGGGAGAACACCTCGCCGCCGGCCAGGACCAGGACGGTGGTGTCCTGCGCGGCGGCGTGGCGCACGGCCGCGGCCAGCCGCCGGCACTGGGTGGTGGACATCGCACCGTTGTAGAACGCGAAGTCCACCAAGCCGACGTCGCCCACCCGGCGGTAGCCGATTTCCCCGAGGCCCGGCGGGCCGTCGATCCGGGGGATCTCGCCGAGTCGGTCCTCGAGAGCGAGAACCGCGGGCAGCTTGACCGTCGTGCCGGGGGCCTCGGGCGCCAGCCGCCGCGCGTGCCCGATCCACAGGGCGCCGTCGCCGGTCCGGACCAGCACGGCACCCTGCCGCCGTCCGGCGATGGTGCCGGGTTCGCCGGGGGAAGCGTCCCCGGGCCGGGCGTCGAACACCGCGACCGGCACCCCGGCCAGCTCGGTGTGCACCCCGGGACGGCCGTCCGCGGCGCGAATGCGACGCAGGATGTGGCCGGCCGGGTCACCCCAGGAGAAGGCCCGGTCGGCCTGCCGGACCAGGGGACGGACCGTGCCCGCCCGGCGGTCCTGGCGACGCGGGGTGAACCCGGGGTCTTCGGCCTTGGTCACGACCTCGCCGATCAGGCTCAGCGCGGCGTCCGACACCTCGGTGTTGTAGAGGCTGCTCTTGCGCGGCGGATCGGCCGGCATCCGGAACACCCGCGTGCCCCAGACCGGCCCGCCGTCGAGGTCCCCGGTCGCCTGCAGGGCCGTGACGCCCCAGGTGGGCTCGGCGTCCATGATCGCCCAGTCGAGTGCGGACGGGCCGCGGTCCCCTTCCGGGCCGGGGTGGATGACGATCGTGCGGTAGCGCCGCCAGACCACGTCCGGCACCCGCCGGCGCAGGAATGGGCACACGATCAATTCGGGCTCGGTGGCCGCGGCCGCCGCGGCGATTTCCCGCGAATCGCGCACGATCCGGACGGTGACGCGGTGGCCGCGGGCGCACAGGTCCAGCCAAGCGCGCTGACTGAGTCCGTTGAACGCCGAGCACAACAGCAGGATTTTCAACGGGCCTCCGCTCGTTGACGCTTTTGATGAAGGGCGACAAGACGACCGATTGACGTTACCCGAAGCACGGTCGGCTGCGACGCGGCCAACGGGGTAACCGCATTCGGCCAACCGGGCCGTTCGGGCGGCGCTCGATATCCCGCCGTTCATTGAGTTCGTGGATCTCCGTTTGAAACAATCCATTATGGCGGGGGTCCGGAGATATTTCTTCGGGAAATGGTGGACGCCCTCCTTGAACCGGTCAAAGTGGACAATCAGTGGCCGTGTCCGGTCGCTGTCTCCGCCGCCGATCCCCGCGGTGCCCGACAGCCCGACGTCGGGAGGTTGCGCGAACCGGGGAACGACCTTATCTTTCGGCCAAGCGCGAAACGTTTTCAGCGTGGTTGACGGTGCTCGAGCGCCGCTGGCAGCGTTTTTGGTACTGGGCCGAACTTTTCTGGGGAAGGCGGACGCCCGCATGACGAACCACTGTGGACCGGAAACCGCAGGACCTCCGATCGCCCGGGGACACGGGTGACCGCCGGCTGAGTTTCCGGCCGCGCCGGACGCCTTCTGAGGCTCTCGGCTGAGCTCACTCCACCGGCGGCGACGCCGCCCGGTTCGACCACGCCGGCGCGCGCCGCCACCGGGCGGTGCCCCGGACCGCGGTTCGGGCTGCGCGCGAAGTGCCCGTGCCGGACTCCGCCCGGCTCGGGCCACTCCCGGGTGGTCGTCACACGATCTCGAAAGGTTCGGGCAGGGGATGCTGGAAGCCACTGTCCTCGGTCCCGTCGGCGCGCGGGTCCACGGAACACCGGTCCCGGTCAAGGGACGGCTGGGACGCACGGTCCTCGCCGTGCTGGCGCTGGCCTGCCGGCAGCCGGTGTCGGTGGAACGGCTGATCGACGCCCTGTGGGGCGAGCTGCCACCGGCCACCGCGCGGACCCAGGTGCACATCCAGGTGTCCAAGCTCCGTGCCGCGCTCGACCGGGCGGGCGCCGCCGGCGCCGTGGTCACCGTCGCGAGCGGGTACCTGCTGGACTGCCTCGTCGACGTCGACGAGGTGCGGCGGCTGCTCAGCACGGCGCGGGCGGCCGGGGATCCCGCGGACGCGGCCGGCCTGCTGCGGTCCGCGCTCGACCGGTGGGCCGGGACACCACTGGGCGGGGTGACGCCGTACCTGGCCGGTGCGGAGCTGCTCCGGCTGGACGAGCTGCGGATGTGCCTGGTCGAGGAGTGGATCGACGCGGAGCTCGCGTGCGGGCGGGCCGCGCGGCTGCTGCCCGAGCTGAGCGCGCTGGTGCAAGCGCACCCGCTGCGCGAGGGCCTGCACCACCGGCGGATGCTGGCCCTGCACCGCGCCGGGCGGCGGGCCGACGCGCTGGCGGCGTTCCACGAGGCCCGGCGCGTGCTGCGGGACGAACTGGGCGTGGATCCGTCCCCGGAACTGCTGGCGCTGGAGGGGGAGATCCTCGCCGTCGGAACGCCTCCGGCGGCGGCCGTGGTGCCCGCCCAGCTGCCGCCGCGGACCGCCGGGTTCGCCGGGCGCGCGGCGGAGTCGGCCGCGATCAGGGCGGCGGTGACGCGCCGGACCGACGCGCCACCGCTGGTGCTGGTCACCGGGATGCCCGGGATCGGCAAGACCGCGCTGGCCGTGCACGCGGGCGCGGCGTCGGGGCACGCCTACCCCGACGGGCAGCTCTACGCCGACCTGCGGGGCGCCGATGCCCGGCCGGCCGCGCCGCACGACATCCTGGGCGGCTTCCTCCGCGCGCTCGGCGTGCCGGCGCGGTCGATGCCGGCCACCGTCGAGGAGCGCACGGCCGAGTTCCGCAGCCGCACGGCGGGCAAGCGGGTGCTCGTGTTGCTCGACAACGCCGCCACCGCCGGGCAGATCGAGCCGCTCCTGGCCGCCGATCCGGCCTGCGCCACCATCGTGACCAGCAGGTCCGTGCTGCCCGAGGTCGAGTCGGCGGTCCGGGTGCCGCTCGGGCCGCTGCCGGACCAGGTGGCCGGGACCGTGCTGGCGAACGTCGCGGGCGCGGCCCGGCTGGACGACGGTGACGGCGACGGCACGGTCGCCACGGTGATCGAGGCGTGCGGGGGCGTGCCGCTCGCGTTGCGGATCGCCGGGGCGCAGCTCGCCGCGTACCCCAAGCTCAGCGTGGCGGAGCTGGCCGCGCGGCTGTCCGACGAGTCGCGGCGGATGCGGGAGCTGGTGGCCGGGCAGCGCAGCGTGCGGGACAGTCTCGACACCAGCTTCCGGTTGCTGGACCGGGAAACGCGGGCCGCGATGCTGGCGCTGGCGGCGATCGGATCGGCCACGTTCACCGGCTGGCCGCTCGCGCCCGTGCTCGACGTACCGCTCGCCCGCACCGAGGAGGTGCTGGCGCACCTGTGCGCGATGAACCTGCTCGACCAGGCCGGCCCGGGGCGCGACGGCGTGCCCCGCTACCGGATGCACGACCTCGTGCGGGCCTACTGCCGGACGGTCGGCCCGTCGCTCGACGCGGGCCCCCTGAACCGGCTGGCCGGCTGGGCGGTCGCGCTGACCCGGCACGCCTACGAGGGCATTTTGGGCGCCCCGGTCGGCTACACCGTGCTCGCCGAGACCGCCGCGCCGCTGGGCCGGGACGTGCTGGGGCACGTGGTGAAGGAGCCGCTGTCGTGGGTGGGCGCGGACGTCGACGTCCTGCTCGCCGTGTTCGCCCTCGCCGTGCGTGGCGGTCTGCTCCGGCCCGCGGCGGCGCTGCTGCTGGTGCTGCGGGCGCCGCTCGTGCGGCTCGACCTCTCCGACCACGGCGCCCGGGCGGCCGCGCGGCTGACGGCCGTGGGCGGCCCGGACCCGGTGGTGCGGGTGACCGCGGCGCTGGTCACGGCGACCGCGCGGATGCACCGCAGCCGGTACGCCGACGTCGTCGCCATCCTGAACGAGGTGCCGCTGCGAGACGTCGACTTCGCGCTGCGGGCGGAGGTGCTGACCAAGCTGGGTGACGCGTACGAGCGGTGCGGGGACTGGCACCGCGCGATCACCGCCGTGCGCGAGGCGGTCGGGTGCTTCCGGAAGTCCGGTAACCTGGCGGGCATGTCGGGCTGCCACGGCACGCTGGCCGCCCTGTACCGGGACCACCTCGGCGACCTCGGCGCGGCGCGGGTGCACGGCGCGAAGGCCTTGCGGCTGGCCGACGCCGCGGGCGACTGGAAGACCCGCGCCCAGGTGCGGCTCGTGGCCGTGCGCACGGCACTGGCCTGCGGCGACGCGGCGACCGCGGTCGGCCTCGCCGGGCAGGCCCGCGGCCTGGCGGAACAGCACGGCGACCCGATCGGCTGGACCTGGTGCCTGGCCGCGGAAGCCGACGCCCACCGCGCGAACGGCGACCTGCTCGCCGCCCGGAGATGCGCCGACCGCGCGCTGGGCCTGGCCCGCCGGACCCGCCGTCCGGACGCCGAGTCGGCCGCGCTGCTCGCGCTGGCCTCGATCGAGCTGGCCGCCGGTGACCGGGCCGCTGCTCGGCGTCTCGCCGACGCGGCTCTGCGTTTGCAGGATCGGTTCGACAGTCCGGTGGAGCGGGTGGGTGTGGAGCGGGTGCTGGCGGAGATCGGTGGTCAGTTGCCGTCGGGTGCGGCGCGGTGAGGGACGGCGCCGGCGACGGTGGTGAGGTCGATGTAGCCGAGCTGGCGGGAATCCTCGCTGTGGCCGGTGTTGTCGCCGACGACCACCACGCGCCCGGGCGGGACGACGAGGTGGTCCGTCTCCAGCCAGGCGGGGACCGGGTCGCCGGCGACCGCGGCGATCCGCTTGATGCGCCAAGCGACATCGGTCGCGGTGACATCCGGGGCTTCGCCCCGGGCCGGGGGCTCCGCCACCCGGACCCCCGAAAGAGATGCGTGGGAGCGCGGCCGGAAGACGATCACGTCCCCGACGCGGTAGTGGTGCCGCCGGGTCGCGACGACCCGCTCGCCGTCGTGGAAGGTCGGGGACATGCTGTGGCCCCAGACGCGGGCCACCACATACCGGCGGCGCAGGAGAACCAGCAGGACCAGCAGGACCACCACCACGACCGCCGTGAGCGCGGCCATCACGCCTCCGCCATCGCATATCCCTTGGCCTGCAGAGAGAACAGGCGGGCGTACTCGCCGCCCGCGGTGAGGAGCTCGTCGTGGGTGCCCTGTTCGAGCACCCGGCCGCCGCCGAGGACGACGATCCGGTCCGCGCCGCGCAGGGCGGACAGGCGGTGGGAGATCAGCACGCTCGTCCGGCCGGCCCGGTGCGCGCGCAGTGCCTCGTGGGTCCGGGCTTCGGCGTCGGCGTCCATGCCGGAGCTGGGTTCGTCGAGGATGAGCAGGTCGGCTTCGTCGCGCATGAGCGAGCGGGCCAGCGCGACCCGCTGCCACTGCCCGCCGGACAGCGCCGCCCCGGCCTTGTCGTCGACGTCCAGGAAGGCCCGGGACAGCAGGGTTTCGTAGCCGCGCGGCAACGCCGACAGCGCCGGGTCGATCTCGGCCAGGCGGGCCGCCGCGCGAACGCGGTCGAGATCGCCGAGACGGCCGACGTCGCCGATGCCGATGTTGTCGGCCGCGGTCAGGTCGTAGCTGGTGAAGTCCTGGAAGGTGGCACCGAGGCGGGCCCGCAACGCGGCCGGGTCGCAGGTGCGGATGTCCACGCCGTCCCAGAGGATCCGGCCGCGGTCGGGGTCGTAGAAGCGGCACAGCAGCTTCACGAGCGTCGACTTGCCCGCGCCGTTCACCCCGACCAGCCCGACCGCGGCACCGGCGGGGATGACCAGGTCGACCCCGCGCAGCACCCACGGGCCGGCCGCGTCGTACCGGAACCACACGTCCCGCAGTTCGATGCCGGTCGTCAGCGCGGGCACGGCGGCCGTCCCGGAGACCAGGTCGGGTTCGGTCGTGACGACGTCGAGGTAGTGCCGGAACAAGCCGAGCGAGCCGCCGGCCCGGCCGAGCTGGCCCAGCAGCGCGCCCACCGGCGACTGGATGCCGGCCACCGCGGCGGTGAAGAGGGTGACGTCGCCGATGGACAGCGACCCGCGGGCGGCGCCGGTCGCGGCGACCACGAGGGCGATGCCGGCCACCACCGCCGACACGACCGCGGCGGCGATCCCGGCGACGGCGATCCGGCGCTGCATGGCGCATTCACCGGCCGTGGCGGTCCGGACGGCGGTCACCATGCGCGACCGGAACAGGTCCGCCAGGCCGAAGAGCCGGGTCTCCTTCGCCGCGCGGATGTCCGAGCACAGCGAGCGGAACAGGAACCGCTGGCGCTGGGTGGCCATCATCGCCTCGGCCTCCCGCGCGCGCAGGCGGGACAGCGTCAGCTGGGAGATCGCCGCCGCCGCCAGTGACGCGGCGAGCAGCCCGGCCATCGGCGGCCACACGAGCAGGACCGCGCCACCGAACCCGAGCACGGCGACCAGGGTGCGCACCGACTCGACCGTCAGGGCCAGCACCGCGGGCGCCGCCTCCTGCGCCCCCTGCTCGGCCAGCCGCACCCGGTCCAGGAACGCCGGGTCTTCGAGCCGGCGCAGCCCGGGGAGCGCGCCGACCGCCCCGACCAGGCGGTCCTCCGCCTCGATCGCGGACTTGGCCCGCACGATCGCGGTGCAGTAGGAGGCGACGGCGGTGATCGCCGCCGCGACGGCGAGGCCGGCGGCCGAGCCGATGGCCAGCAGCACGATCAGGTCCCGGTCCGGGCCACCACCGTCCCGGCCGCCGGCCAGCTCGTCGAAGAGCAGCTTTCCCAGCCACGCCGACACCGCCGGCACGGCCGAGGCGAGCACCGCCAGCGCGACCGAGCCGCCGGTGGCCACCCGGGACGCGCGCCAGGCGATGCCGAACGCGGGGCCCGCCGCCCGGAACAGGTTCATCGGACGTGCTGCGGGCGCACGGCGTCGAGGTCGTGGCCGGCGGCGGCGATCCGGTGGTCCCGGACGCGGACCAGGGTCGGCGTCACGTCGCCCGCGTTGAAGGCGGCCGACACCGGGCTGCGGTCGCCGACGAAGGCGACGCGCACCGCGGAGCCCAGCCCGGCCGCGTACTCGACGGCCTTGTCCCGGTCACCGCCGTCGATGACGAACGCGACGGTCGGCTCGGTGAGCTGGCCGGCGATGCGCCGGCACGGCCCGCAGGTCGGCGACAGGAAGGCGACGAGCACGTCGTCCAGTTCGCGGTCGGTGACGGTCCGGCCGTCGGCGTCGGTCACCTCGAACGTCCCGATCTCGGTGCCCACGGCCGGCAGGTCGGGCGTCACGGGCCGGCGTTGCTCGTTCAGCAGCCGGATGATCGCCGAGGACAGCAGCAGGTTGAGCACCGTCAGCACGGCCAGCACCGCGACCACGGCCACCAGGAACGACATGAGATACCTCTTTTCAGCGGTTGGCGGTGCCGGCCCGGCCGACCAGGCCGGCCAGGCTGTCCCAGTTGATCGCGACGAGGGCGGCGAACGCGCCGACGAGCGCGGCGGCCGCGCCGGTGTCGAGGCCGAGACCGGGTCCCGGCGGCACGGCGAGGGCCGCGGCGGCCGACCCGGCGAGAAGTGCGTTGCGGACGAGGTGGGCACGGCCGAGAACCGCGCCGGAGCGGCCGAAGCAGCGGCAGGTGACGCGGCGGCCCAGCCGCATCGAACGGGCGATGGCGGCGCAGAACACGAGCATCACCGCCGTCGCCAGCCCGAGCCCGAGCCGGGAGGTGGGGGAGAACCCGACGAGCACGGCGACGGCCAGCTCGGCGACAGCCGTCCCGGCGGCGATCGGCAGCCAGCCCACCGGCGACCGGCCGAGCGGCGCCAGCGAATCCGCGAACTCCGCCAGCCGCGCCCGCCCGGCGAGCTTGCCGACGGCCGCGACCGCGAACACCACCCCGATCAGGACCCGGGCGGCGAGCACGAACTGGGCGCCGATCATCGTGAACCCCCTTCGGAACGCCTTTCCCGCCGCAAGGGGCGCGGCGGGAAAGGCGTCGGTGCCGCGGTTACTTGCAGTTGCCGTAGCAGTCGTAGTGCAGGGTCTTGCAGACCTGGCCGTGCTCGGGGATGCACGCGCCGGCCTTGACCTCGCGCAGGAACAGCCCCAGCAGCCGGTCACCCAGGGTGTTGATCATGCGAGCCATGATCACTCCTCTCAGTAGCGGGAATCGACCGGGAGATCGTGGCTCAGCCGCGCTATCCGTTCGCTATCGAGGAAACGGCCGACCGGAGAGGCCACAGTTCGCCGGGCCGCGTCATACCGACCGGATGGTATGTTGACGGCGTGATCGAAGTGGCGCGCCGGACGTGGCGAATTCTCGAGCCGTACCACGGAATGATCTACTTCGCCCCGGAAGCCGCGGCCGCTTATGCGGAGCTCGGCGTCACCGGTCGCGCCGGCTATTTCGCGTCACGGTCGGCGGCGCTCGGCGCGGTCCCGGCACCGGTCGTGGTCGCGACCTTCTACAACTTCAACCCGGCCCTCGTCCGGGAGTCGATCGCCGCCGCCTGGTCCACCACCGACCCGGCCGCCGTCCTGGCCGCGCGGCACGCGGCGGCCGACCGGGCGTTGCGCGGCATCCTGGGTGACGCGATCACTTCGCCGGAGATGCGCAAGGCTGCGGCCCTGCTGCGCGAGGCCGCCGAGACGGTCGCCGACGACGTCACCGGCCGCCCGCTCTTCGCCGCCCACGCGGCGCTGCCGTGGCCGACCGAACCCCACCTGGTCCTGTGGCACGCCCAGACCCTGCTCCGGGAGTACCGCGGCGACGCACACGTCGCCGCTTTGCTGACGGCCGGGTTGAGCGGCATCGAAGCCCTCGTCACCCACGCGGCTTCGGGTGCGGTCCCCGCCGAGACCCTGCGCACCTCCCGGTCGTGGTCCGAAGAGGACTGGAACCGGGCGGTCGCCGGCCTCCGGGAGCGCGACTGGCTCACCGGCGACCCTGAGCTGACGTTCACGCCCGCGGGTGCGGCCCGCCGGGCCGAGCTCGAGAAGGCGACCGACGAGAACAGCGTGACCCCCTACGCCCGGCTCGGCGAGGCCGCGTGCGTCGAGTTGCAGGAGCTGGGTCGGCCGTTCAGCCGGGCGCTGGCGGGGAAGCTGATGCCGTGGGTGCTCAACCGGTCGTAGCGGGGTGATCGGGGTCGTCTGCTCGGCGGGGCCGAGGCCTAGTTCGGTGCCGCGAGAGTTGCGCGGTGGGCGCGGTTGACGGCGATGAGCTGGTCGAGCGAGTCGCGCGTGCGGATCAGCTCGGCGATGTGGTCGGTGAGCCGGTCGCGTTCCTGGACCATCCGGCGCTCGGCCGCCTCGGAGGTCTCCTCGCCGGGGGAGTCGATGCAGGGGAACAGGTCGGCGATCGTGCTGCTGGACAGGCCGGCGGCGAACATGCGCTGGATGAACCCGACCCGCTCGACCTCGTCGGCGGTGTAGTGCCGTTGCCCGCTCGCGCTGCGGGTGCTGGTGAGCAGCCCTTGCTGCTCGTAGTAGCGCAGGGACCGGACACTCACGCCGGTCCGGGCCGCCAGTTCGCCGATCCGCACGGACGCCTCCTCGTGTGACCCGTGCCCGAGGTCTTCCTCTGACACTGATGTCAGAGTTTAGCGCGGGCCGCCGGGGTCAGGCGGGTGTAGGTGATCTCCTTGCCCGTCCGTTCCCAGATCACGTCGGCGCCGTCGAGGCCCTCGGCGGACAGCTGCCGCTTGACGACCTTGAACGTCGAGGTCCGCGGGAGCTGCCGGACCGTGCGGACGTACCGGGGCACCTGTTTGGGGCCGAGGTCGGCCTGGCCGGCCAGGAAGCGGCCGAAGCCGGCCGGCTCCAGGGGCGTGCCGTCGGTGACGATGGCGGCCATCACCTGGTCGCCGGTCACCGGGTCGGGCACCGCGTAGACGGCGGCGTCGGTGATCGCGGGGTGCCGCAGCAGGATGCGCTCGATCGGGGCCGTGCCGAGGTTTTCCCCGTCGACGCGCAGCCAGTCGCCGAGCCTGCCGGCGAAGTAGCAGAAGCCGGCCGCGTCGGCGTAGGCGAGGTCGCCGGTGTGGAAGCGGCCGTCGCGCAGCCGCTCGGCGTCGGCTTGCGCGTCGCGGTAGTACCCGGCGAACCAGCCGGCGCCCTCGGTGTTGACCAGTTCGCCGACGGCCTCCGCCGCGTTGACCAGGTGGCCGTCGGCGTCGAACTCGGCCGGCGGGCAGCGGCGGCCGGTGTCCGGGTGCAGGATCGCCACGTCGCCGGCCGGCCGGCCCAATGAGCCCGGCGGGGTGTCGTCGGTGCGGGCGAAGCCCACGCCGCCCTCGGTGGAGCCGAACGCGTCGATGACCTTGCAGCCGAAGCGCTTCTCGAACGCGGCGAGGTCGGCGCTCGCCCCTTCGTTCCCGTAGACGAGGCGCAGGGGGTTGTCGGCGTCGTCCGGCCGCGGCGGCGTGGCGACCACATAGGACAGTGGCTTGCCGACGTAGTTGGCGTAGGTCGCCCCGAACTTCCGCACGTCGGGCAGGAAACCGGAGGCGGAGAACCGGCGGCGCAGGGCGATGGCCGCGCCGGCCGCGAGCCCGACGGCCCAGCCGGCCATGATGGCGTTCGAGTGGAACAGCGGCATCGTGACGTAGACCGTGTCCGATGTGGACAGCCGGAAGCGCTCGGCGAGCATCGCGCCGGGGAACGCGATCTTGCCGTGGGTGCAGCGCACCGCCTTCGGGTCGCCGCTGGTGCCGGAGGTGAAGATCAGCATCAGCAGATCGGCCGCGGCCGCGGGGACGGGCTCGGCCGGTTCGTTCGGCGGCGCCCAGGATTCCAGGTCGCGCACGCCGATCCCGCCGAGGTCCAGTCCGGCCAGCAGGGGCCGGTACTTCCGCTCGGCGAGCACGAACTGGCAGTCGGCGAGCCGGATGTCGCGCGCGAGGGCTTCCCCGCGCCGGGTCGGGTTGAGCCCGACCAGCACCGCTCCGGCGAACGCGCAGGCGCCCAGGAGAAGGGAGAACGCCGGTACGTTGTCGGCCAGGACGCCGACGTGGGGCGGTTCGTCCCGGCGCAACGCTTCGCGCAGGCCGGCCGCCCAGCGCGCGGAGGTCCGGACGTGCTCGGCCCAGGAACAGGTTTCGTCCTCGAACCGCAGTCCCGGACGCTCGTCGCCCGCGCGGGCCAGCAGTAGTTCGGTCACCGTCGGGACGCTCATCCGCGCACCTCCAGGCGGGCAGAAGTGAAACAGGTTCTACTTCTACCACGGCGGCGGCCGCGGGGTCCACCGCGCCGATCAGCGCCGATCAGCGGCGCCGGTGGCCAGGATGACGAGGAACTGGCCGCCGCCCGGCTGGACGTCGGCGGTGACCGGCAGCCCCGGTACCAGCCGGGAGAACCGGTCCACCAGCCAGTCCGCCGCTTCCCGGGCGTCCTGCTCGGTCGGGCAGCGGGCCACCATCTCCCGGCCGCCCTTGCGCTCCAGCCGCCCGGCCACGGTGATCAGCGGCGCGGGTTCGGCCACGTGCAGGCGGTCCGGCCAGGCGATGACCACCTTGACCGCACCCTTGCGGGTGTTGCACCCGCGGTGCGCGAGCCGCTCGGCGACCTTGGCCTTCCGGTCGGCGGTCCGGCTGTCGACGCTGGGCCCGCGCGGGTCGTTCACCGACATGCCGGGGTCGACCGGCTCGTCGCACACCCAGCAGCGCCAGCCGTCGCGCTCGGCCACGTCATCGAGGAGGCTCACCGGGGAAACCTAGCAAGCACGGTGATCTCCGGAACACCTGCGTCCCTCCGGGAGTTGACGGTGGCATGACCCCACTCGTGGACCGCACGATCACCGCTCTCCGTTCCGAGCACGACACGCTCGCCGCCCTCGTCCGCGGCCTCACCGACGACCAGCTGGCCGCACCCAGCGGTGCCGAGGAGTGGACCGTCGCCCAGGCCCTGTCCCACCTCGGCAGCGGCGCCGAGATCGGCCGCGCACCCCTCGCGCGGGCCGCCGGCGAGACCGTGGCCGCCGAAGACAACCAGACGATCTGGGCCCGCTGGGACGTGTCCACGCCGCGGGCGCAGGCCGAAGGCTTCCTGGAGCACAACAGCCGCTGGCTCGAAACGGCCGAGGCGTTCACGCCCGAGCAGCGTTCGTCG
This sequence comes from Amycolatopsis sp. CA-126428, assembly GCF_002904335.1. Taxonomy (GTDB): domain Bacteria; phylum Actinomycetota; class Actinomycetes; order Mycobacteriales; family Pseudonocardiaceae; genus Amycolatopsis. The sequence goes on from NZ_PPHF01000164.1 coordinate 81,949, forward strand.
CTGACCGTCGACCTCGGCTTCCTGCCGGAGCCGGTGCCGCTGGTGACCGCGCTGGGCATGCGGCTGAGCGAGGTGGCCAACCACTCGTGGGACGTGCGCGTCGCCTTCGACGCCGAGGCCGGGGTCGACGCGGACTCGGCCGCGGTGCTGGTCGACCTCCTGACCGGGCCCATCGGGTTCATGCTGGGCTTCCTCGCGAAGCCGGCCGAGCTCGCGAACCCGGTGTCCCTCGCGGTTCCCGGCGCCGGCCTGGTGATCGACGACGCGGTCACCGTGGTGGACCACCTCGAGGCGCCGTCCGCGACCTTCGCCGGGCCGCCGGAGGCGTTCATCCGGCTGCTCAGCGGCCGCCTCAAGACTCCGTACGACAAGGGTGTCACCGTCGAAGGCGGCGTGACGCTCGACGAGCTGCGCCGGGTGTTCCCCGGCTTCTGAGTTCACCGGTAGCTCTCGAGGAGGTCGGCCAGTGCGGCGGGGCGGCTGAGCGCGACGCAGTGACCGGCGGTGATCTCGTCCGGGACGATGCCGAGCCGCTCGGCCGCCAGCCGGCGGAAGAAGTCCGGCGGGAAGCAGCGGTCCTCGCGGCACAGCACGAACCGGGTGGGCACCGCCGGCCACGCGTCCAGCGGCCACGGCTCCCGCATCGCGGTGGGGGACGGGTGGGCCCGCTCCCGGCCCAGCGCTTCGTCCGCGAGGGCCTGCGGGACGTCGTGGTAGAAGCTGACGTGCGGGTCGGCGTGGCCGGTGCGGCCACCGTCGCGCGCCGCCTGGGCCCGCACCGCCTCGCCGCACCCGGTGTTCCGGCCCCAGTCGTCGGGCGACTCGCCGGGCGCGGGGATCATCCCGGCCACCAGGACCAGCAGGCCGGCCGCGAGCCGGTCGGCGACCAGCGGTGCGGTGAACCCGCCGAACGAGTGGCCGACGACGACCAGGTCCGTCCGGTCGCCGACGGCTTCGACCACCGCGTCGGCGTAGTCGGTGAGCGTGGCCGACGCGTCGTCGGCGGGCAGGTCCGGAGCCACCACCTCGTGGCCCCGGGCCCGCAGCTCCGCGCCGACGAGGTGCCAGGCCCAGCCGGCGTCGCCGCCACCGTGGATCAAGACGTACGTGCTCATGGGATGGCCTTTCCGTGGTGGTCGTGCGGGTGGTGGTCGTCAGGGGTTTCAGGCGTGTGCGGTGGTCCGGCGCCGCAGGGCCGGTCCGAGCGCCCGCTGGGCGGCGAACAGGGCGATCCCGCCGACCGCGCAGGCCGCCCCGAGGACGACCGGCCCGGCCGGCTGGAGCAGCGCGGTTCCGGCCAGCGGGCCGAGCACCGCGCCGACGCTCCAGGTCGTCGAAGCCAGGCCGAGGTACCCGCCGCGCAGCTCGGCCGGGGCGAGGCCGGCGAAGGTGTCGCCGAACCGGACGGCGATCCCGATCTGCCCGAGCGTCCAGATCAGGACCGAGCCGGCGAAGGCGGCGGTGCCCGTGCTCACGGCACCGAGCCCGGCGCCCAGGCCGACCAGGAGCATCGAGGCGGCCGACACCGCGGCGCCGTTGCGGCCGGCGAGCCACCGGACCGCCGGCGGCTGGAGCGCGACGACGGCGATCCCGTTCAGGGCCAGGACTCCGCCGTAGGCCGCCGGGCCGAGACCGCCGGCCGCCATCAGCAGCGGCAACGTCGTGAACGTCTGCAGGAACAGCGTGAAGTAGCCGGTGTGCAGCGCCAGCATCGCGAGCATCAACCGGTCGCGCAGCACGACGGGCAGCAGCGGCCGCCGCGTCCGCACCGATCCCGCCGGCCGGGTTTCCGGCACCCGGCGCCAGACGATCAGCGCCGCGGCCAGCGAGGCCAGCACGTTGATCCAGAACAGCAGCCCGTAGCCGTACTTGGCGAGGAACCCCGCGGCGATCGTGGCGACCGAGAAGCCGAGGTTGGCCGCCCAGTAGAGCACGCCGAACGCGCGGATCCGCTGGGACGCCGGCAGATCGGCCACCGCGGCCGACCCGGCCGGGCGGAACAGCTCGATCGTCAGCCCGACGCCCACGGCGGCCGCCCAGATGCCGGGCAGCGAGTCCGCCGAGCCGAGCGCGGTGAGCGCCGCGGCGGCCCCGATGAAGCCGGCCAGCATCGTGTTGCGCCGGCCGATCCGGTCGCCCAGCCATCCGCCGAGCAGCTGGGAGCCGATGTCGCCCAGCCCGACCGCCGCGACCACCGAGCCCGCCGTCGCGGGGGAGAGGTGCTGCGCCTGCGTCAGGTACAGCACCAGGAACGCCCGCACCACACCGCCGGCCCGGCCGACGAAGTGCGTGGCCGCCAGGGCCCGGACGAGCTCGGGGAGGCGGGGCCGGGCCGCCGTGGTCGCCGGATCGATCGTGCCCGTGGTCGTCATGGGAACCACGCTAGGTCCGCGAACACATCACGAAAAGCGATGAATTCCGATCGAATTGATCGCCATCGGCTATGTTAAGCCGCTATGGCCGACTTCCAGCTGCGCCACCTGCGGACCATGGCCGCCATCGCCGAGGAAGGCACGTTCGGGCAGGCGGCGGCCCGGCTCGGCTACACGCAATCCTCGGTGAGCCAGCAGATCGCCGCGCTGGAGAAGGCCGTCGGCGGCCCGGTCTTCGACCGCCCCGGCGGGCCGAAGCCGGTCCGGATCACCCGGCTCGGCGAGGTGGTCCTGGTCCACGGCCGCGAGCTGCTGGCGAAGGCGGCGACGCTCACCGACGCCGTCGGCCGGTTCCGGGCCGGCCACGGCCGCATCGACATCGGCACCTTCCAGAGCGTGTCGAACCTGATCCTGCCCGCCGTCATCCGCCGGTTGCTGGACGAGCACCCCGGCTGCGACATCAGGCTGTCCGACGTGCCGCCGGAGGACCCGCGGATCGGCGAGCTGGACCTGCTGTTCCACGACGGCCCGGTCGACGGCGACGTCGAGCACGTCAAGCTGTTCGACGAGCCGTACCTGCTGGTGACGGGCGCCGGTGCGGTGCCCGGGGGTGGCCCGGTGCGGGTGAAGCTGCTCGACGAGGTCCCGATGGTCGCCTGGCCGCGCACCCACCACCAGCGGTGGCTGGAGCGGACGTTCGCCCGCGCCGGCGCGCAGCCGCGGTTCGTGTTCCGCACGACGGGCCACGAAACCATCCTGTCGATGGTGCGGGCGGGCATCGGCTGGGCGGTGCTGCCGTGGCTTGCCCTGCACGGCCAGGACGCCTGGGCCGACGAGCAGCTCGCCATCCACCCGCTGAAGCCGTCGCCGACCCGCGAGCTGTCCCTGCACTGGCCGGCCGGGCGCACCGAATCCCCGCTCGCGGTCCGGGCGCGGGAGATCGCCGTGGAGGTCGCGCGCGACCTCGCCGAGCGGATGTGACCGTCAGAAGTGGATCAGGGCGCGGGCCGAGGCGGCCGCGTCGGTGAGCTTCGTGCCGGTGCCGGTAACGAAGTAGAGGCCGGCCGGGGCGGTGCACTGGAGCGTCACGCTGAAGCCGCCCAGCACGGCGCTGCTGCCGTTGTAGAAGCTGCGCTTCGAGGCGGCGATGGCGGGGTCCTGCACCAGTGCGGTGGCTTCGGTGGCGGCGTCGGTCAAGGTGGTGCCGAGACCCGCCACCACCCGGAAGGAGCTGCCGACGCAGGTCAGGGTCTGCTCGTAGCCGCCGAGGACGGCCCGGTTGGTGTAGGCGGAGCAGGAATCGGCGGCGTCCGCGACGGCGGGGGCGGCGACGGCCGAACTGGTCCGGACCACCCGCGACCGTGCGGGGAATTCAGCCGTTGCGGGCCATGGCACCGGTGATCAGCAGGGCCAGCCCGTGTTCCAAGGCCGGCGCCAGGTCCAGCCGGAGCGCGGTCAGCGCCGGGTCCGCTTCGTACGCCGCCAGGGCGCTGGGCGACGGGCGGCAGTGGGTCCACAGGCCGCCGGCCAGGATCATGGCCAGCAAGCACACCGGCGCGGCTTCGGCACCGACCTCGGGTACGGCACCGCGGAGGAGTTCGGCCATCGCGTCCAGCCCGCCGAGGGCGGACCGCTTGAACCGCACCACGACGTCGGTGGACACGTTGTGCTCCAGGACGCCCGCCTGCGCGCCGATGAGGTCGCACAGCACCGTGCGGCGGGCCAGCGAGCGGGAGACCACCGCCGCGAAGGCCTCGGCCCGCTCCCGTGCCGGAAGGCCGGCGGCGACGCCCTCGGCCACCTCGTCGGAGACCTCGGCCAGCCAGTCCCGCAGCGCGCGGTCGAGCAGTTCGAGCAGCACGGCCTCGCGGGATTCGAAGTAGCGCAGGACGTTCGACTTCGCCAGGCCGACCCGGCGGCTGAGCTCGTTGAGGCTCACCTCGGCCACCGGCATCTCGTCGAGCATCTTCAGCGCCGTGTCGAGGATGGTGCGGCGCCGCTCCTCTCGCTGCTCCGCGCTGCGCGCCCGCTGGAACGTCATGAGACCAGCGTAACGCGCGAGCCGCGAGATTGGAGACCGGCAGTCTCTTGACAATAGACCGACGGTTCCTTAGCGTCGGAGTCATAACAGACCGACGGTCCGAAAGGGCCGCGACGGAAGGACCGCCATGAGCGACAACTGGACCGAGCACGAGGTCCCCAGCCAGCGCGGCCGCGTGGCCGTGATCACCGGCGCCAACACCGGCCTCGGGTTCGACACGGCGAAGGTGCTGGCCGAGCGCGGCGCGACGGTGGTGCTCGCCGTCCGCGACGTCGAAAAGGGCAAGCAGGCGGCCGCGCAGCTCGGCGCGGCGGCCGACGTCACGGTGCAGGAGCTGGACCTGTCGTCGCTGGAGTCGGTCCGGGCCGCCGCGGCCGACCTGCACGCCACGCTGCCGAAGATCGACCTGCTGATCAACAACGCCGGCGTCATGTACCCGCCGCGCCAGACCACCCGGGACGGCTTCGAGCTGCAGTTCGGCACGAACCACCTCGGGCACTTCGCGTTGACCGGCCTGCTGCTCGACTTGCTGCTCCCGGTCGAGGGCTCCCGGGTGGTGACGGTCGCCAGCATCGCCCACCGCCTCCGCGCCGCGATCCACTTCGACGACCTGCAGTGGGAGAACTCCTACGACCGCGTCGCGGCCTACGGGCAGGCCAAGCTGGCCAACCTGATGTTCGCCTACGAGCTGCAGCGCCGTCTGGCCCCGCACGGCACGACGGCATCGATCGCCGCGCACCCCGGCGTGGCCCGCACGGAACTGATGCGCAACTCGCCGTCGGTGCTGCGCGCGCTCTTCCCGGTGGTGGCCCCGCTGTTCACCCAGAGCTCGGAGCGCGGCGCCCTCCCGACCCTCCGCGCGGCGACCGACCCGGCCGCCCTCGGCGGCCAGTACTACGGCCCGGCCGGCCCGGGCGGCTACCGCGGGCGTCCGCAGGTGGTCGCGTCCAGCCCCCAGTCCTATGACGCGGCGATCCAGCGGCGGCTTTGGGCCGTTTCGGAGGAGCTGACGGCGGTCAAGTTCCCCGTCGGCTGAGCCGGAAGGCGGCCCCGCGTCGCCGAGCGGGCTCAGGCCTCCACGGCCGGGCGGTCACCGTTGCCGGACGCCGGGAACAGGTAGTGACCGGCGCGGTCCGGGCGGATGTGCGTCCCGTCGGACGCCGGGTCCGGGAGCCGGTGGCCGGCGGCCGCGATGGCTGCTTCGTCGAGGCGGATGCCCAGGCCCGGGGAGTCGCTCAAGATGAACGCGCCGTCGCCGATTTCGTGAGCCAGGGACACGCCGAGCGGGGGGCGGAGGTCCTGCAGCTCGGTGACCAGGTGGTTGGGCACCGCGGTCGCGGCGTGCGCCAGCCCGACCGGGGTCGTGCCGATCGGGCTGACCGGCAGGTCGTGGGCGTGGGCGAGGGCGGCGACCCGCAGGAAGTGGGTGACGCCCCAGCCGGCGGCCGTCTGGACGATGTCGACCGCGCCGGCCGTGATCAGCGGCCGGTGCTGCTCCAGCCCGGTGAGGTTCTCCCCGGTGGCCACCGAGGCGCGGACGCCGCGGCCGACGGCCGCGTGGCCGTCCACGTCCCAGCGCCGCACGGGTTCCTCGATCCAGGTCAGGTCGAGGGTCCGTTCGAGCTCGCCGATGTGCCGCACCGCCTGCTTGCGCGTCCAGTTTTCGTTGACGTCCAGCATCAGGCCCGGGCGGTCACCGCCGCCGGCCTCGACGAGGACGTCGCGGACGAGGCCGAGGCGGCGGCGGTCGCGGTCGATGTCCAGGCCGCCCTTGAGCTTCGCCGCGCGCAGCCCGTGGGCGGCGTAGGTCCGGTACAGCTCGGCCAGCTCGTCGTCGTCCAGGGCGATGTCGAGACCCGAGGCGTAGGCGGGCACACGGCGGTCCCGCCCGCCGAGCAGCCGCCAGAGCGGTTCGCCCGCCAGCTGCGCCTTGATGTCCCACAACGCCGTGTCGAAGGCGCCGATGGTGCCGAACACCGCGCCGGCGTGCCCGGCCTTGAACATCCGCCGCAGCATCCGGTCGTAGAGCGCGGTCACGCCACGCGGGTCCTCGCCCTCGAGCGCGGCGAAGACGGTCTCCGCCAGCACGTGCGAGCCGAGCCCGACGCCGGTGACGCCTTCGTCGGTCTCGACGACGACGATCGGCATCCGGACGACTCCGTCGGCGTGGACGCCGTTGGCGTCACCGATCGGGCGGCCCCACTCCTGCACGGTCGTGAGGGCCCGGAAACCAGTGATGCGCATTTCATCCCTTCGTGGACCCGGCGGTGACCCCGTCGGCGATCTGGCGTTGCAGGAACAGGTAGACGAGCAGCACCGGCACCGCGGCGATCAGCACGCCCGAGGCGAACGTGGGGATGTCGGCCGAATACTGCCCGCGCAGCGCGGTCACCCCGACCATGAGGGTCCGGTGCTCCACCGACGGCATCAGCAGCAGCGAGATCAGCACGTCGTTCCAGCAGAACAGCGCGTTGAGCACCCCGACCGACAGCAGCGCCGGGGCACCCAGGGGGAGCATGATCCGCCAGTAGACGCCGTAGACGGTCGACCCGTCGACGCGGGCGGCGTCGACGATCTCCGCCGGCACGGCCGAGTAGAAGCTGGTCATCAGGAAGACCGTGAACGGCAGGAACTGCGCCACGTAGGCGAGCACCAGCCCCGGGTAGGTGTCGATGAGCCCGGTGCCGGCCATCAGCCGCGCGAGCGGGACCATGATCACCTGGAACGGCACGAACAGCGCGGCGAGGATGCCCAGGTAGACCGCGGACGACCCGCGGAAGCGCAGGCGGCCGAGCGCGAAGCCCGCCATCGACCCGAGCAGCAGCAGCACCGCGACCGAGCACGCCACGACGACGACCGAGTTGAGGAAGTACCGGGACATCCCCACGCTCGTCCACGCCCGGGTGATGTTGTCCCAGCGGAGGGCGCCGGCGGGCGCGAACCGGTCGAGGGTGTATTCGCGGCGGTCCTTCATCGCGACGTTCGCGGTGAACACCAGGGGGTAGATCGTCGCCAGGGCGAGCGCGGCCATGGGGATGGCGGCGAGCCACTTCGTGAGCCGGGAACCCCGCATCAGTCCTCCCTCCCGGCGCGCCGCAGGATGCCGATCTGGGCCAGCCCGACCACGAGCATGATCAGGAACAGCACCGTGGACGCCGCCGAGGCCAGTGCCGGCTGGTTCAGGTGCCCCTGCTGGAACCAGACGTAGAACTCGGGCAGGTAGGTCGACCCGGCCGGGCCGCCGTTGGTCATCACGTACAGCAGGCCGAACATCGAGGTCAGCATCCCGATCATGGTGGTGACGAAGACGAACTGGATGGTGCGGGACAGGCCGGGGACGATCACGTGCCGGATGGTCTGCGGCAGCGACGCACCGTCCACCTTGGCCGCGTCCAGCAACGAGGAGTCCAAAGTGGAGAAGCCGGCGAGGAAGACGACCAGCGCCATGCCGAACGTCGCCCAGACGTGCACCCCGACGACGGCGAAGATCGCCACGCTGGGATTTCCGAGCCAGTCCACCGGGCCGAGGCCGACGAGGCCCAGCAAGGCGTTGACCGGCCCGTCGAAGGCCAGCAGCAGGTTGAAGATCGCCCCGACGATCACCGGGGACAGCACGGCCGGGAAGAAGTAGACGCCGCGGTAGATCCGGTGCCCGGGCACCTTCAGGTGGATGAAGGTGGCGAGCAGGCCGGGGATGGCGACGGCGACCGGGAGCAGCAGCACGAGCAGCCCGACGTTGCGCACGGCGGTGTGGAACAGCGGGTCGTCGAACAGCGTCGCGTAGTTGTCGAAGCCGACGGCCGTGCCGTTGCGGGCGCCGTCCCCGGTGAAGGAGAAGTTGACGCCCAGCAGCAGCGGCCACAGCCGCAGCAGGAGGACGATCAGCACGGCCGGGGCGACGAGGACGAGCGGCGCGAAGCGCTCGAGCCGCGTTCCGCGCGGGGCGCGCCGGGCCGGCGCGGGCCGCCCGGCGGGCCGGGCCGGGGCCCGGTCCACCGGGGCGGGGGAGTACCCGGTCACGTGGTCAGCCCTTGTCCGACGCGGCCAGCTGCTGCAGCACCTCGTCGACGCCGATCGACCCGCTCAGCAGCTGCTGCGAGAGCCGGCCCATCAGGTCGAGCGTCTTCGAGGAGAGCGCGACGTGCAGCGCGGGCTTGCCGGTCTTGACCTCCGAGACGATCGTCGCCACGGCCGGGCCGCCCGCCGAGACGTCGATCGACGTGTCCGCGGCGATCGCGCCGCTGTCGGCGTAGAAGGACTTCAAGGCGTCGGTCGAGCTCAGCGACCGGACCAGGTCCGCGGCCAGCTTGGGATCCTTCGTGGTCTTCGCGACCGCGTAGCCGATGCCGCCGTCGTAGGGGAGGCTCGGGGTGGCGGCCGGGTTGACCACCGGCGTGGTCATCACGCCGACCTTGTCCGCCCCCAGGAACTCGGCGAAGTCCTTCCAGTGCCCGACGTCGGACATCAGCCCGATGACGTTCGCGGCCTTGCCGGACTGGAAGAGCGCGAACGCGTCGTTGAACATCGCGGTGGAGTTCGGGCCGTCGGTGTTCAGCCCGGTGTCGTTGACCTGCTTCCAGAGCTCGAAGACCCGCTTGACGTCCGGTGAGGTCCAGTCGCGCTTGCCCGCGATCCAGTCGGTGGCCTCCTGCGGCGTCAGGGTCGCCGAACCCACGGCCGACAGGAAGAACTGGATCCCGGCGCCTTCCTTGTTGCCCAGCGCCAGGCACTTCGCGCCGGTCTTCGCGGCGATGGTGCCGCAGTCGCGGACGAACTCGTCCCAGGTCCGGGGCGGCGCCTGCGGGTTCAGCCCCGCCTTTTCGTAGAGCGACTTGTCGTAGTAGAAGGGGTGTCCCTGCAAGGTGACCGGCTCGGCGTAGACCTTCCCGTCCTTGGTGAAGGCGTCCCAGCCGCTGAGGCGCGAGCGGTCGTCGGCGACGTAGGAGTCCAGCGGCGCGAGGTCGCCGACCCGGTCGCGGATCTGGCCGCCGCCGTTGAAGAGCATGACGTCCGGCCCGCTCTTGGCCTGGATCGCCGCGCCCAGCAGCGTGTAGTACTGGTCGTAGGGCTGGGCCACGAACTCGACGGTGACGCCGGGGTGCTGCTTGGCGAACTCGGCCTTGGCCTTCGCCACGTAACTCGCGGCTTTCGCGTCGCCGGACTTCCAGTCCCAGACCACGAGCTTGCCGCTCGCGTCGCCGGTGGGGGCGGCCGGGCCGGCGGCGCTTCCACAGCCCGCGGTCAACGCCAACGCCGCGACGAGGGCGGCCGAGAATAGTGTGCGCTGCTTCATCGCTGCTCACTTCTCCAGACGGTGGCCGGACGGGGAGTGGCCCGGCGCAGTGCCGGAAAACGTAACTCGTATGACGTATGACGTCAACGCCTGGGCTGTGTAAGCTTCACGTGCGTTCGGCGGAGGTCGGCGCAGTGCGACCGGAGGAACGATGACGGCATCAGACCGGCCACCCGCTGTCCCCGACTGGGTGCGCCGACCCGCGAACCTGGCGAGTGCGGTCACCGCCGAACTCGTGGGACGCGTGGTGCGCGGGGTCCACCCGCCCGGGACGTCGCTGCCGGCCGAACCGGTGCTGTGCGAGAGCTTTGCGGTGAGCCGGACGGTGGTCCGCGAGGCGGTGAAGCTGCTGCAGGCGAAAGGTCTGGTCCAGGTCCGCCAAGGCGCGGGCACGGTGGTGAACCCGGCGTCGATGTGGAACATGCTCGACGAGCTCGTCCTGGCCGCGGTGATCGCCGAGGACGAGACCTCCGCCGTCCTCGACGACCTGGTGGTGACGCGCCGGCTGCTCGAAGCGGACATGGCGCTGGTCGCCGCCCGGACCGCCGGCCCGGAGGTCGTCGCCCGGCTGGGGGAGCTGGTGGACCTCATGGACGAGCTCGTCGACGACCCCGCCGCCTACCGCGAACAGGACCTCGCGTTCCACGACACGATCATGCAGGTCTCGGGCAACCGCCTCGCCCGGGGCGTGGTGCGCGCGCTGGAGAGCCAGGTCGTCAACACCGCCCGCTACGTGGGCCCGAGCGAGCGCGCCCTGTGCGTGGCCTCGAACCAGGGGCACCGCCGGGTCTACGAACGGATCGCGGCCGGGGACGGCGACGGCGCCGCGAAGGCGATGTTCGACCACATCACCGAAGCCTGGCTCGCCCGCCGTCCCGGATCCGGCGACCCCGGCCGCCTGGAACGTTGACCCCTGTCCCCGTTTTCCGAAGGAGTTCCATGGCCCAGCGTTACGGCATGTTGATCCGCCTGCGCCCGGAGAAGCGCGAGGAGTACCTGCGGCTGCACGCCGAGGTCTGGCCCGGCGTCGAGCGGATGCTGCGGGAGGCCAACATCCGCAACTTCACCATCTTCCGGCACGACGATCTGCTCTTCGGGTACTACGAATACGTCGGCGAAGACCACGACGCCGATCAGGCGCGCATCGCCGCGGACCCCGAAACGCAGCGCTGGTGGAAGTTGACCGACCCCTGTCAGGAATCGCTCTCCGAGCGCGAAGGGGGCGCTTGGTGGACGCCCATGGCGGAGGTCTGGCACCTCTCCCCGGCCCCCGCCGGCGAAGGTGGCGGTTGAGCAGCCTGCCGCGGCTGGTCGTGAGTGGTAAGGCGGGTTAGAACCCGCCTTACCACTCACGACAACGTGCGCCGGCCGCGCTTACCGGAGCTGGTCGAGCAGCAGGCGGGCGGCCGTAGTGGCGCCGTCGGTGCGGATCCCGGCGCCCAGCGCCTTCGCCCGCGCCCGGGTTTCGGGGGCCAGCGCCGTGTCGAACGCCGCGGTCAGTGCCTCGAACGTCGCCGTCGGGCCGTCGAGGGCCGCGCCGACCCCGCTCGCGGCCACCCGGCCGGCCCAGTACGGGTTGTCCGCCACGCGGATGGGGACCGCCACCTGCGGGACGCCGGCCCGGGCGGCCGTCTGCGTCGTGCCCGCGCCGCCGTGGTGGACCACCGCGGCCAGCCTGCCGAACAGGCGCTGGTGGTTGACGTCGCCGATGGCGAAGCAGCCCTCCACGGCCAGGTCGGCCCAGCCGCGCGAAACCAGCACCCGGTGCCCCCGCGCGCGGCTCGCCTCGACCGACCACCGCGCGATGTTCGGTGCCGCGCCGATGCTGCCGAAGCCGACGTAGACCGGCGGCGGGCCGGCGTCCAGGAACGCCGTCAGCTCGGCCGGCAGCGGACGGTCGTCCACCTGGGTCCACGCACCGGTCTGGACCACTTCGAGACCCGCGGTTTCCGGCCACGGCCCCAGCGCCGGGTCCGCCGCCAGCCACGGCCGACGGGAGTAGACGTGGTCGCGCACGTTGTCCACCGGCGGCAGGCCGAGGGCGGCCCGGTGCGCGTTGAGCGGTTCGCGGAACTGCGCGTTCACCCGCTGGGCGTCCAGCTCCCACAGCTCCGCGTGGTCCGCGCCGGCCGGCTCCGGCCAGCCGGGCCGCGGCGGCGGCGCGTGGTGCGGCGACGGCAGGTTGACCGCCGCATAGGTCGCGTAGACGTAGCGGAGGCCCGCGGCCTCGGCCACGGACCGCGCGGCGACCTGCGCCAGACCGGCCGCCACCAGTGCGTCGCAGCCGCCGGCCGCCGCGGGGAGAACGGCGAACTGCGTTTCGAGCAGTTCGGTCCGGTACCGGGTCAGTTCCGCCGAGGTCGGGGGAGCCGTCGCGTTCATCAACGCCCGCACCGGCGGCCCGACCGGTACCGACTCGATCCCGAGACCGGCCAGCCGGTCCGTGAACTCCTCGTCCGGCGGGGTGCACATCCGCACGTCCGCGCCGAGCGCCCGGAGCTCGACCGCGAGGGCGACCAGCGGTTCGACGTCGCCGCGCGTGCCGTAGGTGGAGAGCAGGACCCGCGTCACCGCGATGCCCCGGCGTAGAAGCCGACCGGCATGGTGACGTCGGCGCCCGACGCCCCGCACTCCAGCATCCACAGCGCCGCGGCCGGGCCCAGCTCCCGGCCCAGGGCCCCGAGCGCGGCCGGGTCCGGCGCCACCGCGCGCGCCTGTTCCAGGCCGCGTCCGAACGCGGCCGGGTCCCAGCCGCCGGTGTCGCCGTCGCCGAGGGAGCGCGCGCCGGCGGTCAGCGTCGTGACCGGCAGCGGGCCGGGCACGCCGAGCAGGCCGTGGGTGCGTTCGCCCACCAGGACGCCCATCCAGTGCGAGCTTTCCGGCGTGGGCCGGGGACCGGTCCACCGGGGCCGCCCGTCCATGTCGGGGAGCTTCGCCGGCGAGCCGGACACCGCCCAGCGGCCCGCCCACTCCACGGCCAGCCCGGGCGCGCTGCGGCTCGCGGGGTTGTGGAACCTGGCCATGTCCCACCGGTTGCCGACCGCGACCGCGGCCAGGTCGCGGTGCGGCCAGACCCGTGCTTCCCACCAGAAACCCCACGGGAACGCCGCGGTGTGCCCCCACCACCAGTCCTCGCCCAGCGCCGGATCGGCGAGTTCGAGGGTCAGGCCGGAAAACGAGCGGACGCCGTGCGGGCTCGGGCGCTCGGCCCGCGGAGCCACCATGGCCGCGAGCGAGTCCGGCCCGACCAGCCCGCGCTCGCCCCGGGCGGTGCGCAGCAGGGATTGCAGCAGCCGCGCGAAATCCGCGGCGCTGGTGTGCATGCCGACGCCCGGGTAGGCCGCGGTGCGCAGGGGCGGGCTCGGCAGGCACCAGTCGCCGAAGGCGGCGTAACCGGTGGCGCCACCGGCGTTCCCCGTGCCGTCGTCGATGCTCGTGTCCCGCATCCCGGCCGCGGCGAACACGTCCCGCTCGACGCGGGCCCGGTACGGCTCGGCGGCCAGGTGCTCCACCACGCCGCCGAGCACGCCGACGCCGAAGCTGGAGTACGAATAGGACCCCGGCGCCATCACCAGCGGCAGCACCCCGCCGTACTCGACGGCGCGGCCGGTCTCGTGCCGCCGCCGGACGTAGTCGAGGATCGGCTCGGCCGGCGCCGTGGGCGCGACCGCGGTGACGATGTCGCTGGAGTAGCCGCCCTGGTGGGCGGCCAGCATGGCGGTGGTGGCGGGGGCCGCGCCGGGACCGCGCAGTCCGGCGGGCAGCACCTGGTCGACCGGGGTTTCCAGCCCGGCCATCCCCGCCTCGACGAGCTGCAGGAAGGCCAGGCCGGTCACGGGCTTGGTGAGCGAGCCCGCCGGCGCGACCGTCCCGGCGGTCATCGGCGTGCGCACGGCCAGGTCCGCGAACCCGGTCGCGGCCGTCCGCAGGTCGTCGCTCGTCGCCACGGCGACGGCGACCCCGGGTGTGCCGGTGACCGCGGCCAGCCGCGGCAGGACGGTGTCCAGCGCCGCCACCACGTCGTCGAGCATGCTCACCCCTCGGTGGTGTTGTAGTTGACGATCCGCGCCACCATCAGGGCGCGTGCCCCGGCCAGCGGGCTGGCCGCGTCCCGCCGCGCCACGTCCGGCAGCCGGTGGGCCTGCTCCTCGATGACCGCCACCATGCCCCAGAGCGCGTTGAATCCCGCGGGGTCGGCCGGCTTTTCCGCGGCGGCTTCGACGGTCACGACACCGGCGTCGCGGGTCACCGCCAGGGCGCCCATCTGCCGCAGCACGCCGGGATCCCGCTCCTCGGCGGCCACCACGCTCCAGCCCGTCACGTCCGCCTGCCGCAGCGCGGAGAGCAGGCTGTCGACGCCGCTGACGACGATGTCGGGCAGGACGAGCGCCACCGGTCCCCGCGTCAGCGGCAGGGCGCACCGGATCGCGCCGTCGAGCCCCGGCTCGCCCACGTCGTCCTGGTAGACGAAGACCAGCTGGAAGGTCCCGGCGTAGCGCGCCAGGTACTTCACCGTGTCCAGCTTGTGCGGGCCGAACACGACGACCACGCGCACGCTGAGCCCGCTCTTCACCAGTTCCACCACGGCTTCCAGGCTGCGGTCCAGCACGGTGGTCCCGGGCGCGAGGCAGTGCAGTTCTTTCGCGTACGGCGCGCCGAACCGCGTCCCGAACCCGGCGCACGGCAGGATGACCGAAACATCGGGGGCGTTCACCGCAGCCGCACCGCCAACGCGACCCGGTGCCGGGCGCGCGGCAGCGGCACCCACGCCGCCTCACCGACCGGCTCGACCTCCGGGAAGCGCTCGAACAAGCTCCGCAGCGCGACCTCCGCCTCCAGCTTCGCCAGCGCGACGCCGAGGCAGAAGTGCGGCCCCCAGCCGAATCCCACGCTGCCCTCCCGGCCGCCGTGCTCGGCCTGCCGGCGGATGTCCGCCCGGTCCGGGTGGGCGAACTGCCGCGGGTCGCGGTTGGCCGCGCCGAGCACCGCCTGCACCGCGTCCCCCGCCTTGATCCGCACGCCACCGACCTCCAGGTCGGTGGCCGCGTACCGCAAGCGGGCCAGCTGCACCGGGCCGTCCGTGCGGACCAGCTCGCGCACCGCCGCGGGCCACAGCTCGGGCTCGCGGCGCAGCAGCTCCCGCTGCGCCGGGTCGCGCATCAGCGCCAGCGCCGCGTTGGCCAGCATGTTCGCCATCGTCTCGTGGCCGGCCAGCACCAGGAACACGACCAGGGCCACCGCGTCGACGTCGGTCAGGTCGTCCTGGGCGACGACCTCGCTGAGCAGGTCGTCCCGCGGGTCCGCCCGGCGGCGGTCCACGAGGGCGTGGCAGTAGGCGAACATCTCGCCCAGCGTCGGCGTGATCCGCGCCGGGTCGCCGTCGACGAGGACCTTGCCCCAGCGGTACCAGTCCGCCCAGTCGGCTTCGGGCACCCCGACCAGCTCGCACACCACCGCCATGGCCAGCGGGTAGGCGTACTCGTCGAGCAGGTCCGCCGTGCCGTCCAGGCCGTCGAGCAGCTCGTCGACGATCTGCTGCACCCGCGGCCGCAGCGTGGCGACCCGCGTCGCGCCGAACGCGTGGCTGATGCTGCGCCGCAGCCGCGTGTGCTCGGCGCCGTCGAGGCTCAGCAGGCTCGCCCGCAGGTAGGGCAGGTGCTCCCGCGGCGTGCCCAGCGCGAGGAACGCCTCCTCCTGCGTCTGCGCACCCTGGCCCGGCAGGCCGGCCGGGTCGTTGCGCACGGCCGGATCCGCCAGCACGGCGCGCACTTCGGCGCTGCCGGTGACCAGCCAGCCCTCCCCGCCGTTCGGCAGCCGGGCGCGGCAGACCGGCGACGCGGCGAGGATGCGGTCGTAGCCGCGCATCGGGTCGTCGAGGACGGCCGGATCGCGGACGTCCACCACGGGTTCGGACGACATGGGACAGAGCTCCTCGGGGAAGACGGGGTCAGCCTTTGAGCGGGCCGCCGTTGATCGCGACGCGGTGACCGAAGCGGGTGTGCGGGTAGTAGTCGTACGTCGCGTGGTGCTGGACGCAGCGGTTGTCCCAGAACACCAGCGTGTTCGGCTCCCAGCGGACGCGGCAGGCGAGCATCGGCCGGTTCGGCACGACCGAGAACAGCAGGTCGAGCACGGCCTGGCTCTCGTCGGCCGACAGCTGCGGGATGCGCGAGGTGTAGGCCGGGTTGACGAACAGCAGGGGCCGGTCGGTCTCGGGGTGCCGCACCACCACCGGGTGCTCGCTCACCGGCGGCTCGTACCCGTCGGGGATCTTGTGGCCGCGGAAGGCGTGCGCGCCGTCGTGGATCGCGGTCAGCCCGGCCAGCAGCTCCTTCAGCTTCGGCGACAGCATGTCGTAGGCGAGGTGCATGTTCGCGAAGAGCGTGTCGCCGCCGCTGCCCGGCTCGGGCACCCGCGTGATGTGGAGCATCGAGCCCAGTGACGGCTCGGCGTCGGCGGTGCCGTCGGCGTGCCAGCCGTTGCCGAAGACGTTGGCCGACTCCGGCGCGGTCGCGACCTCGAGGATGTACGGGTCGCCGTGCTCGGGCGGCGGGTTCACCGGGCGCAGCTCGCCGAAGCTCGCGGCCAGGCGCTTGTGGTCGGCCACCGAGATGTCCTGGTCGCGGAACACCAGCACGTGGTGGTCCAGGAAGGCCGTCTTCAGCTCGGTGAGCTGTTCTTCCGTCAGTTCCCGCGTCAGGTCGAGGCCGGTGACCTCGGCGCCGAGCACCGGGGTCAGGCCCCGCACCGCCAGGGTCCGGTAGCCGCGCGCCGGCCGCGTCGTGATCCGCTTGACGGCCTCGAGTTCGTACTGCTCCATGGTTTCCTTTCCTCCGGTGGGTCTCACCGTTCGATGGCGGCGGCCACTCCGGCGACGTGCGGGGCGCGCACGATGCCGTAGTGGGTGGCGGGCAGTGCGTGCCAGTGGCTCGGTTCGGGCAGCAGGGCGCGCCAGCCGTCGCGGCCGGCCACGGGCAGGCCGGGCTCGGGTTCGGTGGCGAGCCAGACGTGGCTGGGCGTCGCGGCCAGCCGGGGCAGCTCGTGCCCGGCCATGCTGCGCAGGTTGGCCCGGCACGCCCGGGCCAGCCGCCGCGCGTGCTCGCCCGCGGTGCCGCCGGAGGCGCCCAGCTCGCGCTCGAAGACCGTCTCCAGCTGCGCGTCGCTGTAGTCGGCGGCGCTCGCGCCGGGCGGCGGCGGGTCGATGAGGTGCAGCGCCCGCACCGGCTGCCCGGCCGCCTCGGCTTCGGCGGCCATGCCGGCCGCGACCCAGGCGCCGAACGACCACCCGGCCAGCTGCCAGGTGCGGCCGGGGAACTGCGTGCGCAGCGCCGCGTAGTACCGGCGGGCCCGGTCCGCGACCGGCCAGCCGGGCGGTTCCGGCCGGCCGAGCGCCGGGTCGGCGATCACACAGACGCCGAGGCCGGGCGGGAGGGCCTCGACGAGCGGGCGGTAGGCGTGCACGTCCCCGCCGACGGGGTGCACGAGGCAGACGGCTTGGTCGCCGCTGCCTTCGCGCCAGACCTGCACGACCACTTCGCCGGTGTCGGCGGCTTGGGCGAGCTTCGCCAGCAAGGCCGCCATCGTGACCTCCGGGCCGAGCCAGGCGAGGTCGAGGTCGACGCCGTACAGGCGTTTCACCGAATCGACGACGTCCAGCAGGGTGAGGGAGTCGGCGCCGAGGTCGTACAGCGGGATGTCCGGATCGAGTTCGGCGACACCCAGGAGGGCGCGGACTTCCTCGGTCAGGTCCGCCGCGGCCGGTTTCGCCGCCGGCGTGGTGTCGCGTTCGTGGAAGGCGCGGGCGGCGTCGAGGCCGGTCGTCGCGACCAGGACGTGCGGAAGCCCCGCCGCCAGTGCGCGGGCGAAGGTGCGCCGGCCCTCGTCGTCGCTCAGGCCGACGGCCAAGTGGGCCTGGTGCCGGGTGTCGGTCTCCAGCGCCGTGACGGCCATGCCGCTGTCGCGCCAGACGTCCCAGCCGATGGCGAGCCGGGCGGTCGGGCCGTCGCGGTGGGCGAGCGCGTCGAGGAACCCGTTGGCCGCGGCGTAGTCGAGCTGGCCGGTGCCGCCGAACTGCGCGGACAGTGACGAGCAGGAGACGGCGAACGCCGGCCGGTCGCGTTCGATGAGCCGTTCCACGAGGAGGGCCCCGGCGAGCTTGCCGCTCGGCGTGCTCTCGCCGCGAGTGGCGATCAGGCCGCCGTCCGGTGTCCCCGCCGCGTGCACGATCCCGGCGAGGGGAGCGGGGATCTCGTCGGCGGTGACGGTGGCGAGGTCGGCGGCGAGCAGGTCGACCCGGTCCGCCCACGGCTTGAGGGCCTCGGGCAGGAAGGGGTGGCGCGCGAGCAGGACGACGCGGCCGCCGGTGCGGGTCAGCAGCTCCTCGGCGATCGCGGTGCCGATGCCGCCGGTGCCGCCGAGGACGAGGTAGGTGCCGTCGGGGAGCCCGACCTCGGTGGTGGCGACGGGTGCACTGTCCTGGGTCCACCAGAACCCGGTGCGGAGGGCGACCCGCGCCGGCGGGGGAGGGCCGGTGAGCAGGTCGGCGGTCCGATCCAGGTCGGGGCGTTCGAGGTCGACCCAATGGCCGGGGAGGCCGCTTTCCTGCGGGCCGACGGCGGTGATCCCGGCGAGCAGCCCGGCTTCGGGGCGCGTCACGGCGGTGTTCGCGGGCACGGCACCGGCGGAGAGCCACCAAGTCCTGAGTGGACGGTCGTGGGCGGCCCGCAGGAGAGCGGCGGGCGTGTCGAGGCAGGCCCACCGCGCCCGGTCCAGCGACTTTTCGCCGACGGGGCCGGTGATGCCGAGGGGGAGGGTGTGCAGCCAGTCGATTTCGGTGGCCGGTAGGGCAGCCAGCACCTGGCGGAGGTGGGTCGTGTCGGCCGGGTCGGCTTCGAAGGTGTCGGGCCCGAGGCGGGCGAAGCGGTCGGCGACGTGAACCCGCACGACGCGCGGGTAGGCGGCGTCGAGGGCTGGGGCGGTGAGGGGGCCTTCGCCGCAGATGACGAGGACGCGATCGGTGGGGGTGGCGGTGGTCGCGCGGCGCAGGCGGACCCAGGTGGGCTGGTGCAGCCACTCGGCTTCGGGCAGCCGTCCGACGGCGGCCCGGCGCGGGAAGCCGAAGTCGCGCGCGGCAAAGGCGGGCGGCGGGAAGTCCCACGGCGCGGGGGCGGACGAGTGGTGACCCCAGTCGACGGAGATCCCGGCCAGCCAAGCGTCGGCCGGGCGGTCTTCCGCGGCCGGTCGTGAGTGGTAAGGAGGGTTAGAACCCGCTTTTTCACTCACGACGCCGGCCGGGGCGGGTGATTCGGGCACCTCTTGCGGCTCGGCGGTGCGGAGCCACTCGACCGCCGCGGCCGCGTCCGGGCAGGCCGCCGCCATGCGCCAGCGCTCTTCCGGGCGGCCGGTCTGCAGGTGCCGGATCACGTCCACATAGGACTCCGGGTGCGCGGCCAGATAATCCGCCACCCGGGCCGCGTCGAGGCGCAATGCTGCCGCACTACGAGCCGACAGCACCAAGCACCGCACCGGATCCGGGCGCGGGGGCGGCACCGGGCGGACCGACTCCAGCACCACGTGCGCGTTCGTTCCGCCGATGCCGAAGCTGCTCACCCCGGCCACCCGCGGGCCCGCCGGCCACGGTTCCGCGCGGGTCGGCACCCGGAACGGCCCCAGGTCGAGCGCCGGGTTCGGCGCGCGGAAGTCGACCGTCGGCGGCAGCACGCCGTGGTGCACCGACAGGGCCGCGCGGATGAAGCTCACCACGCCCGCCGCCGCGCCCAGGTGGCCGAGCTGGCTCTTCACCGAGGACAGCGCACACTCCGCCGCGTCGGGCATCGCCTCGCGCAGGGCCGCCACCTCGATCGGGTCGCCGAGGCGGGTCCCCGTCCCGTGCGCCTCCACGTAGCCGACGTCCGCGCCCGAGCGGCCGGCCCGCCGAAGGGCGGCCTGGATCGCCGCGCGCTGCCCGGCCGGGGACGGGGCGCTGTAGCCCTGCTTCACCGCGCCGTCGTTGGTCAGGGCGGAGCCGGTGAGCACCGCATACACCGTGTCGCCGGCCCGGCGGGCCGCCGAAAGCGGCTTCAGCACCACCACGCCGACGCCGCTGCCGCCCACCGTGCCGTCCGCGTCGTCGCTGAACGGGCGGCAGTGCCCGTCCGCCGAGAAGATGTGCTGCGGCCGGTACCGGTACCCCCCGGCCAGGGTGACGTCGACGAGCACGCCGCCCGCCAGCATCACCTCGGCTTCGCCGCCGCGCAGCATCGCCGCCGCCTGGTGGACCGCGACCAGCGAACTCGAGCACGCGGTCTGGGTCGTCAGCGCCGGACCCCGCAGGTCGAGGTGGTAGGCGACCTTCGTGGCGAGGAAGTCCTTCTCGTGGTGCAGGGCCAGCTGGAAGCCGCCGGGCAGCGCCGCCGGGTCGGCCTCGCGCAGCATCTGCTGGAAGTAGGTGCTCTCCCCGCCGCCCGCGATCAGCCCGACGCCGGCACCCGAAGTGATCCCGGCGTGCGCCAACGCCTCCACGCACGCCATCAGCAGCTGCCGCTGCTGCGGGTCCATCAGGCCGGCGTCGCGGTGGCTGATCCCGAAGTGCTCCGGGTCGAACGCCAGCGGGTCGGCCAGGAGGCTGCGGGCGCCGACCAGGCCGTCGGCCGCCGGGAACTCCTCGATGCCCCGGCGACCCGAAACGACCAGGTCCCAGAACGCGGCCAGGTCCCGCGCGCCCGGCAGCCGCACCGCCATGCCGACCACCGCCACCGGCTCGTCGGCGGCATCCCGGCCCGAGGCCCGCGCCGGCGCCGGGCCGCTCTCGAGGTGCCGCGTCAGGTCCCGGAGGGTGACGTGCTCGAAGAGATCCGCCACGGTGAACCGGTACCCGGCTTCGGCGCAGCGCAGGTGGAACCGCATCAGCGACAGCGAACTGGCGCCGGCGGCGAAGAACGTCTCGTCGGGACCGATCGGGGTGCCGGTCACCTCCTCGAACAACGCCGCCAGCTCGCTCGACGGCCGTCCGGTCGTCCGGTGGAGGTCCGTCCCCGGTACCCGGACGGCGGCGTCCCGGTCCAGTTTCCCGCTCGGCGTGCGCGGCAGGGCGTCGACGACGCGGAAGCGGTCCACCCGCGCGTGCGGCGGCAGCAACGGCACCAGGAAATCGGCCAGCTCCGCGGCGGCAGGCGTCCGGCGGCACTCCAGGTACGCCGTCAGCCGGTCGTCTTCGGCCGCGACGACCGCGTTGACGACGTCCGGGTGCCGCAGCAGCGCCGCCTCGACCTGCCCGAGTTCGAGGCGGTGGCCGCTGAGCTTGACCTGCCGGTCGGCCCGGCCGTCGAAGTGCAGCAGCCCGGCGCGGTCGAAGTGCGCGAGGTCGCCGCTGCGGTAGTACAGCTCCGGCAGCTCGGCGAACTTCTCCGGCGCCGCTTCGCCGAGGTAACAGCGGTTCGCCGCGAGCCCGCCGATGAGGAGCTCGCCGACCTGTCCCGGCGGCAGCGGCGTGCCCGCGGCGTCGGCGACCCGCAGGACCGCGTTCGCGACCGGCCGGCCGATGGCGGGGGAGTCGGGCCAGTCCGCGGGATCGCCGTCGAGGGTCAGCGCGCTGACGACGTGGGTTTCGGTCGGGCCGTAGTGGTTGTGCAGGCGCGCGCCGGGCAGTCCGGCGAACCAGCGGCGGATCGCCGGCGTGCACACCAGCTGCTCGCCGGCGGTGACGACGTCCCGCAGCCGCGCCGGGTACCGCCCGAGCCGGACGCCGTGCTCGGCGAGCAGCTGCAAAGCCACGTACGGCAGGAAGATCCGTTCGATCCCGGCGGTGTCCAGCTGCGCCAGCAGCGCCGGCACGTCGTGCCGCCACTCCGGGCGGATCAGGTGCAGCCGGCCGCCGCCGCACAGCGTCGTGAAGATCTCCTGGAACGACACGTCGAACGACAGCATCGAGAACTGCTGCGTCGCCGCGGGCGGCGCGTCCTGCCACTGCAGCAGGTTGGCCAGGGTGCGGTCCGGGACGCGCACGCCCTTGGGCACGCCGGTCGAGCCCGAGGTGAACAGCGTGTAGAGCGGCCGCCCGGCGTGCCGGGCCGGGACGTCCGGTACCGGCCCGCCGGTGAGCGTGACGAACCGCCGCTCGACGTCGGTCTCGAATGTTTCCCCGGGGGCGAGCAGGACGCAGCGCGGCCGGACGCGGTCGAGCATGGCGCGCAGCAGGTCCGGCGGGTACGCGGGGTCCAGCGGCACGGCGGTGATGTTCAGCCGGGCCAGCGCGAGGAGCGCGACGACGTGCTCGGCCGACGGCCGGAAGTACAGCGCGATGTCGGTGGCGTCCGCGGGCAGCGTGGCGGCGAGCCGGGCCGCGTGCGCGTCCAGTTCGGCGTAGGTCACCGTCGTGTCGCCGGTCAGCGCCGGGGCGTCCGGCGTCCGCTCGACCTGCCGCGCGAAGCCGTCCGCCACGGTTTCCCACGTCAGCTCCGCCGGCTCGCCCCGGCCGTGGTCGCGGCGCTCCGGAGTCCGGGCGTCGCCGTGCAGGGCGCGGTCGAAGACTTCGCCGAGGGCCGTCGCCTCGGATTCGGTGAAGTGGCCTTCCCCGTACTCCCACAGGCAGTCGAAGCCGTCGGTGCGTTCCACGACCGACAGCGTGAGCGCGCACTTGGCCTCGGTCGCTTCGATCCACTGTGGACTGACCGAGCAGCCGGGCAGCCGCAGCGCCCCGAAATCGGTGTTCTCCAGGACGAACAGGAAGTCGAAGGCCGCGTAGCCCGGGTCGAGGTCGGCGAACGCGACGTCCTGGTGGTCCAGCGCCGCACCCGCCGCCTCGCCGAGCCGGCGCAGCTGGCCGTCCAGGTCTTCGGCCGGGTCCACGGTCACCGGCAGCCGGACCGTGTTGGCGAACATCCCGATGCTGTCTTCGAACGCCCGCACCGGCCGGTTCGCCACCGGCGCGGCGATCCGCGGCCGGGTCCGCCCGGTCACCGCGTAGAGGCTCCAGGCGAACACGCCCAGCAGGAGCTGGAACCGCGTGAGGCCCAGCTCGGCGGCCCATGCGTCGACGCGTTCGCGGTCGATGCGGGTCGTGTGCAGCCGTCCGGCCAGGGACGCTTCGCCGAGCGGTTCGGCGTCGTCGGACCGCTCGGTCAGCTGGGCGCGGTAGCCGGGGGAGGCGAACCAGCGGGACTGCCAGGCGGCGAAGTCGAGTGGCGTGGGCGCGGTCCGCGGCGGAGCGCCGGACAGCTCCCGGAACAGGATGTTGAGCGACCAGCCGTCGACGGCGATGTGGTGCAGGCACAGCAGGAACGTGCCGTCGGGACGCCAGGCCGTGCGCAGCAGCCGGCCCGAGGCGAGCTCGAAGGGCGCGGTGAAGAAGTCCTCGCCGGGCTCGGTCCACGGGTCGTACGCCGGTTTCGTCACCTGCCGCAGGCCGTCGGGGGTGGCCTCGAACGCGGTGCGCAGTGCGGGGTGCCGCTCGACCAGGCCGCGCACGTCCCGGCGCAGGGCGTCGAGGTCCGCTTCGCCGGTGACGCGGAAGGCCAGCGGCACGTGGTACGCCGTGGAAGCCGGATTTCGGTGCTGCACCAGCCAAAGCCGCTGCTGTTCACTGGTGGCGGGGGCGGCGGCCGCGGTGGCCGGGGCGCCCGGCTCCGGGTAGGCCGCGCGCCCCGCCCCCGAGATCGCCGCGGCGAGATCGGCGAAGGTGCCGCGTTGCACGACCGACGGCGCCAGGTCCGCGCCCCAGCGTTCCCGGATCGCGAACCGCAGCCGCAGGGCCTTGAGCGAGTCGCCCCCGGATCGCAGCCAGGTGTCCAGCGGCCGGAGGCCGGGCACACCGAGGACGTCCGACACGACCTCCAGGACTTCGCGCTCCCACGCCGTCGCGTCGCCGCCGGTGTCCGGCCGCCAGGACGAAAACCCGCCCGCCAGCAGCGCGGCTTCGTCGACCTTCCCGTTCGCGTTCCGCGGCAGCTCGCCGAGGCGGAACACGTGGTGCGGCCGCATGTAGGCCGGCACGGTCTCGGCCAGATGCGCTTCGAAAGCGGCATAGGGCAGCTCGCCGGCCACGACGAACGCGAGCAACTCGGCCGTGGCCGCGCGACGCACGGCCACGTGGACCTGCCGGATCTCCGGGTGGGCCAGGAGCCGCTGCTCCAGCTCGCCCGGCTCGATCCGGAACCCGCGGACCTTCACCTGCCGGTCGGTGCGGCCGACGTAGGCGTACCGGCCGCCCGGCAGCACCCGGACCAGGTCGCCGGTGCGGTAGAACCGCGCGCGGCCCTCGTCGAACCACGGCAGCCGGACGAACCGCCGCCCGGTCTCCGCGGGCAGGCCGCGGTAGCCGAGCGCGACACCGGCTCCGGAGAGGTACAGCTCGGCGACCTCGCCTTCGGCGGCCACGCGCTCGTCCGGCGTCACCGCGACCGCGCCGGTGCCCGGCAGCGGGCGGCCGATCGGCACGACGTCGCCGTCGAAGCCGCGCGGGATGGCGTAGCTGAGCGCGAACGTCGTCGTCTCGGTCGGGCCGTAGCCGTTCTGCAGCCGCGTCGGGGCGTCCGGGTTGGCCCGGTACCAGCGGCGGATCAGCGGGGCGTTGAGCTGCTCGCCGCCGATGACGACGCGGCGCACGGTGGCGAAGCTGCCCGGCACGGTCTCGGCGACCGCGTTGAACAGCGTGGCGGTGACGAACATCGTGTCGATGCGCTCGCGGACCAGCGCGCCCGCAAAGGCCTGTGGGTCGCGGACGGTTTCGTCGTCGAGCACGACGCACGTGCCGCCGGTCAGCAGCGGCACCCAGACCTCGAAGCTGAGCGCGTCGAACGCGGGGTTGGCCAGGCAGGCGAACCGGGTGCCGATGTCGAGCCAGCCGGGTTCGGCCAGGCGCAGGATTCCGGCGTCGCGGACCTCGACCCCCTTGGGCCGCCCGGTCGTGCCGGAGGTGGCGAAGAGGAACGACGCCGGCGCGGGTTCGGCGGGCGTGCCCGCTTCGGCGGGTTCGGCCAGCAGCTCGGCCGGTGTGACGCCGGGCAGGTCGTCGCTGACGACCACGGCCGCGCCCGCGTCGGCGAGGATGACGTCCCGGCGCGCGGGCGGGCTCTGCCGGTCGAGTGGGACGACCTGCCCGCCGAGGCGCAGCACGCCCAGCATGACCTGGATCAGCTCGGCCGAGCGCGGCAGGCCGACGGCGACCGCGTCCCCCGGGCGGATTCCCCGGCGGGACAACGCTTCCGCGACGGCAGCGGCGCCCGCGTTCAGCTCGGCGTAGCTGAGCCGGCGGTCGCAGTCGGACACGGCGAGGGCGTCCGGGTGCCGCAGGGCCCGGTCGTGGACGCGGCGGGCGATCGACGTCATCGAGCCGCCAGCTCGGCGGTGATGAGCTTCGCGACCAGCGGCAGTGCGTCGCTTTCCAGCATGTCCCAGTGCCCGCAGTCCGCGGGGACCACCTCGAACTCGCCCCGGACCCGGTGGCGCCAGAACTCGGCGCTGCCGGGGACGGTGTCCTCGCCGACGGCCTGCACGAACACCACGCGCGCCGCCGTCTCGCCCGGATCGTGCTCGCGGGCGGTCAGCCGGTTGTGGTTGTACGTGCGGTGGTAGCGCTCGATCTGGGCATCCTCGATCCCGGGGTACATCCCGTTGAAGCGGACCAGTTTCTCGCGGAACTCGGCCGCGGGCACCGGCTCGATCGCCGCCTTCTCGGCGGGGTCGTCGGTGGCGGTGGTGTCGAGCAGGACGACATGGACGCGCGGGTGGTGCTCCGCGAGCCGGCGGCCCATTTCGTAGGCGACCAAGCCGCCGTAGGAAAGTCCACAAAGGACCAAGGTCTCGTCCGGCCGTGGGCCGACCAGTCGCAGGTACTCCTCGGCCATCGCCTCGACGCTGGGCAGCGGCGCTTCCCCGGCGTTGAGCCCGGGGGACTGGATGCCGAGGACGCCGGCGTCCTCGGGCAGGGCGGCGCTGAGCGGCAGGTAGCAGAACGCCGTGCCACCCGCCGGGTGCACGCAGACGACCCGGGCGTGCCCGGCGCCGCGGCGGAACTCGATCAGGCTGCCGCCCTCCGGCGGGTGGTCCGTGCGCAGCAGCGCGGCCTGCGCCTCGATGGTCGGGTGCAGGATGACGTCCCGGATCGGCAGCTCACGGCCGAACTCCGCGCCGATCGCGTGCGCCAGCTTGATCGCCGAGATCGAGGTGCCGCCGACGTCGAAGAAGCCGTCCGAGACGCCGATCGCGGGGTGCAGCAGCAGGTCCCGCCAGATCCGCAGCAGGGCCAGCTCGACGCGGTCGCGCGGAGCCGCGGTGTTGACCGCTGCGGGTGCGCTCGTCCGGGCGCGCGCCAGCACGGCGTCGCGGTCGAGCTTGCCGCTGCGGCTCAGCGGCAGCCGGTCGAACTCGGCGAACACCGACGGGATCATGTAGTCCGGCAGCCGGTCCGCCAGCGCGGCCCGCCACTCGTGCGGAGTCCGCGGCTCGTCGCACGCGACACCGGCGACGAGCCGGGGCTCGCCTTCGCGGTGCACCAGGACGGCGGCCTCGCGGACGCCGGGGACGGCCAGCAGCGCGGCGGTCACCTCGCCGGGCTCGATGCGGAAGCCCCGCAGCTTGATCTGGTCGTCGCGGCGGCCGGCGTACTCGGCTTCGCCGCCCGGCAGCCACCGGGCCAGGTCCCCGGTGCGGTACATGCGCTCGCCCGGAACGAACGGGTCCGCCACGAACCGCTCGGCGGTCAGCCCCGGCCGGTGCAGGTAGCCGCGGGCCAGGCAGTCGCCGGCGAGGAAGACCTCGCCGGCCACCCCGGGCGGCACCGGGCGCAACCGCTCGTCCAGCAGGTACAGCCGCGAGCCGGGCAGTGGCCGCCCGATCGGGGCCGGCCGGTCTCGTGGCTGTGGGTCGAAGTGCGCGGTGGCGTACAGCGTGGCTTCGGTCGGCCCGTAGCCGAAGCAGATCCGCAGGCCGGGCAGAGCGGCGGCGAACCGGGCGAGTGCGGCCTCCGGGAGTGGCTCGACGCCGGTGAGGACGTGCCGCAGGGCGAGCCCGTGAACGCGCGCTGGATCCTCGTCGATCCAGCGGACGTACGCGGGCGGCAGGAAGGCCTGGACCACTTGGTGTTCCCGCAGCCACGTCATCAGGGCGGCCGGGTCGGGCCGGACGTCCTCGGGCACGACGTGCAGCACGGCGCCGGTGGTCAGCGGCAGCAGTAGTTCGTGCACCGAGGCGTCGAAGCCGATGCTCGACCACGCCGACGTCGCCTCGCCGGGGGTCGCGCCGAAGCGGTCCAGCCATTGGTCGAAGAGGGCGAGAACGCTGTGGTGGGTCACGGCGACCCCCTTCGGGCGCCCGGTCGACCCCGACGTGTAGATCACGTAGGCCGTGTCGCCGCGCTCGGTCGCGACCGGTCGCCGGGTCTCCTCGCCCTCGGCCTCGAGGTCGCCGACGTCGTCCCCGAGGACCAGCACCGGGCACGCGTCCTCGACCATCGCCGCCCGCCGGGCGGCCGGCTGCGCCGGGTCGAGCGGGAGGTAGGCGGCGCCGCTCTTCAGCACGGCCAGCACCGCGGTGATCAGCTCCGCCGACCGTCCACTGAGGACACCCACGACCCGGCCGCGGCCGGCCCCGCGGGCGCGCAGGGCGTTCGCCAGCTTCGTGCTGCGGCGGTCCAGCTCGCCGTAGGTGCGGGTCCGGCCGTCGCAGACGAGCGCGGGCGCGTCCGGGGTGGCGTCGGCGTGGGCGGTGAACCGGTCGACGAGCCCGCCGGGACGTCGTCGCGGTCGTGGGCCGGTGCTCCAGGCGGTGAGGATCTCGCGGCGTTCGGTGTCGTCGAGGAGCTCGTAGCTCGCGATGTCGGCGTCCGGCCGGGTGGCCAGCTGATCCAGCAACCGGACGAGGTACCGCGCGTACCGCTCGGCGGTCGGGTGGTCGAAGAGAGCGACGGCGTAGTCGAGGTGGCCAAGAACGTCGCCGCCGTCGCCGGCCTCGCCGGCGAGGCCGAGCGCGAGGTCGAACTTCGCGGGGGCGTGCTCGACGTCGAGGGGTGCGACGGCCACGCCCGGCAGCTCGAGGAGGTCGTGCTGGGTCGGCACCCAGGCGAACATCGTCTGGAACAGCGGGGTGTGCGCCGGGCTGCGCGGCGGGTTGACCAGCTCGACGACCCGTTCGAACGGCAGCTCGGCGTGGTCGATCGCGCCCCGCAGGGCCGCCCGGACCTCTTTGAGCAGGACAGCCCCGGTGCGCGAACCGGACAGGTCGGCGCGCACGGCCAGGGTGTTGACGAAGAACCCGAGCGTGTCGGGGTGCTCGCCGGCGGCGCCGCGGTTGGCGGTGGGGACGCCGACAACGATGTCAGATTGCGCGGAAAGCCGGGACAGCAGCAGGTACCAGCAGGTCAGGATGGTGGAGTAGAGCGTGACGCCGTGCTCGCGCGCCAACGTCGTCAGCCGCCCGGTGAGGTCGGCTCCCAGTGCGACGGGCACCCGCCCGCCGCGGAAGTCCTGCCGGGCCGGCCGCGGCCGGTCGGCCGGCAGCTCCAGCACCGGTGGCACGCCGTCGAGCCGCTCCCGCCAGTAGGCCTCGTGCGGTGCCGGGCCGTCCCCGGCCAGCCAGTCCTGCTGCGCCCGGGCGTGTTCGCGGTAGGGCCGCGCGGGCGGCAGCTCCGCCTCGGTCCCGCTCAGCCGAGCGGCGTAGAGGACACCGAGCTCGCGCAGCAGCAGGGTCCGGGACCAGCCGTCGAAGACGACGTGGTGGACGGTGATCAGCAGGACGTGCTCGTCATCCCGGAACTGTCGGTGCTGCCCGGTAACGTGGAGACCGGGGGGCGGCGCCCCGGCCCCGACCAGCAGCCGCGCCCGCGCCAGCGGCGCCCGCGTGAGCTCGAACGCCTCGAGCGCGTCGGCCCGCCGCAGCTCGGCCACTTCGCCCGGCCGCCCGGCGACCTCGGTGACCATGCACGGAAACCCGTGACCGGCGGGTTCGACGACCTGCACCGGTTTGCCGTCCTCGACGACGATCCGGGTGCGCAGGGCTTCGTGCCGGTCGCCGAGGGCGTCGAAAGCCCCTTGCAGCGCTTCGCGGTCCAGCGGTCCCCGCAGGGTGAAGGCCATGGTCTCGTTGTAGGCCGGTCCCGCCCCGTCCAGCTGGGAAACGGTCCAAAGGCGCTGCTGACCGGACGACAGCGGGGCGGACACTCGCATCGAGAACGGGCCTTTCCGGGCGGGGCGGGCGAACCGGTACTGCTTTGTGCCGTCGCAGCCGAGTGGGGGAAACGCTCTCTGTCTGTGGCGCCAGTTAACACCACACCATCGGGTGATGACGAGGGGCGACAGAAGTTTGCCCGGAAGTCCCTTTGCTTGCCCGGAAGTCCCTCGGCGCCGCCCGGTCCGGGGTCACCGGGTCAGGAAACCGCCGTCGACGACCAGGTCGTGGCCGTTCATCCCGCCGTTGCGGAGCAGGAAGCCGGTCGCGTCGGCGATCTCGTCCATGGTGATCAGCCGCCCGATCGGGGTGCGCTCGGCCAGCGTCCCGAGGTCGGCGTCGCGCCAGCGGGGACTGTCGCCGACCAGGCCCGGGTGCAGGGCGTTGACCCGGTGCGGCGCGATCTCGACGGCGAGCGTCTTCACCAGGCCGGTGACGGCGGCGTTGAAAGTAGTGATGACGGTGGAGCCCGGGTAGGGCCGTTCCTTGGCCAGGCCGCCGAAGAGGACGACCGACGCTTCCGGCGTGAAGCGCTCTCGCAGCACTCTGACGGCTTCGGCGTAGCCGACCAGCTTCGTCGTCACCGCGGTGATCGCCTCGGCGATGTCGAAGTCCCGTAAGGTGTTCGGGCGCTGGTGGCTCGCCGTGACGACCAGGTGGTCGAGGGCCGGCACGCCGGCGGCCGAGGCGGCGATGGTCTCCGGCCGGGAGAGGTCCAAGCCGAGGCCGAGCGCGGTCGGCGCGATCTCCTTGGCGACGGTCTCGGCCCGGTCCGCGTCGCGCCCGGCGATCACCACGGTGCCGCCCCGGTCCGCGTGCCGCTGGGCGATGAAGCGGCCGAGCCCGTCGGTGCCGCCGATGATCATCATGGTGCTCATGCTGTCTCTCCGTCCTGTTGACCAGTTGGTCAGCAAGCAGCATAAGCCGCTTGCTGACCGCTTGGTAAATTGGGCGGCATGACCCGACGCCCCCATCGGCGCGACCCGGAAGGCCACCGCCAGGCCATCCTCGACGCGGCCCGCGCTTCCTTCGGCGAACGCGGCTTCGCCCGCGCGACGGTGCGGGACATCGCCGCCCGCGCCGGCGTCACCCACGGGCTCGTCCTGCGGCAGTTCGGGTCGAAGGAGCAGTTGTTCCTCGCCGCCGTCCCGGGACACCGGGAGCTCGACGAGGTGATCGCCGGCGACCTGGAGACGCTGCCCGAGCGCGTCGCGCGCGGCTACGTGGAGCGGATGGAGGCCAACGCCGCGGTCGACCCCCTCGTGGTCTTGCTGCGCAGCATCGCCTCGGACCAGCAGGCGGCGACGAAGCTGTACAGCGCGATGGAGGAGAGCAGCATCCGGGCCTACCGCGAAGTCCTCGACGGCGAGGACGTCGCCGCCCGTGTCTCGATGCTCGGTGCGCAGCTCATCGGCGTGACGGTCAACCGGTACATCGCCCGCACCGGGCCCCTTGCCGAGCTGCCGGTGCCGGCGCTGATCGACCACTTGGCCCGCATCCTGCGGCACATCCTCTTCGCCACGTGAAACGGGCGGGGCTTTGCCGGTGGCGGGTCCGGTGCTGCGCCGGCGGGACTGCTGACGAAAGCCCGCCACCGTCAGCGGGGATGGCCCGGGTGTGGTCCGGCCAGTCCGTGGAGCACGAGGTTCGTGACGGTGTCGGCGAGGGTGCCGTCGTCGGTGGGCAGGGCGTGGTTGAGGCCGGCGAGCATGGCGCCCACCGCCGCGGCCACCAGCTCCGGGTCGCCGGGCAGCGGCTCGCCGCGGTCACGCCGGCTCTCCAGGTGCTTGCGCAGCGGGGCCGTCCAGGTGGTCAGCTCGGTGCGGAACCGGCCGGAGGCCGGGGCGGCGGCGATCGCCGACTGCAGCAGGGCGATGGCCGCGGGACGGTGGGTGCGCATCGCGGTCCAGCAGGCCGTGACGTGCTCGCGGACCGCATCGTCGCCGGCCGGGCCGGGGTCCACCGCCTCGCCGAGTTCGCTGCGCAGCACCGCGAGCAGCTGCTTCTTGTCGCTGAAGTGACGGTAGAAGGAGCCCACGGCGCGCCCGGCCGCGGCGGCGATGTCGGTGATCCGGGTGTCGAGGTAGCCGCGGTCGGGGAACAGCCGCTTCGCCGCGGCGAGCAGGTCCGCCCGGGTCCGGCTCGCGTGTTCGTCCCGCGTGCTCATCAGCCGGCGAGGTGGGGGAGGAGCCGGGCCGAGGATTCGTGGAGTTCGGCTCGCACGGTGTCGAGGTCGACGTCGAGGAGGGTGTGGTCGCGTTTGCGCCAGTGCCCGGCGATCATGACCGCTTCGATGTCACCGGCGGTGGCGTGCAGGGCTGCGGCGACCGGGTTCGGCCCCGGGGCGTCGACGACGATGAGGTCGGCCTGCATGCCGGCGTCGAGCCGGCCGACACGATCGGCGAGGCCGAGTGCTCGGGCGCCCTCGACGGTGGCCCAGGTGAGCGCCTGCTTGGCGGTGATCGTCGCGGTGAGGGAGAAGGAACCGGTGGCCCGGCGGTGGTCCTCGTGGTCGTGGCCCCGCTGGTGCGCCAAGGCGATGCGGGCGGCGGAGAGCACGTCGGCGGGGGTGACGACGTCGGTGTCGGTGCCCAGCGATGGCGCGGCGCCGAGCCGGAGCAGGTGCCCGGTGACGGGGATGCCGTGGCCTTGGCCGAGTTCGTTCTCGGGCGTGCAGGTGAGACTCGCGCCCGCGTCGACCAGGATCTTGAGCCAGTCTTCGGTGAGCCCGGCACCGTGGACGACGTTGGTGGCCGGGCCGAGCAGCCCGGCGGCTCGCACGGCCGCCCATCCGGGCCCGGGTGCGCCACCGCTTTGGTGCATCGACACGACGAGCCCGCGTTCGGCGGCGGCGCGGAAGTCGGCGACCGCGGTGTCCGGAGTGGACAGTTGCGGTCCGCGGGCGGCCATGCCGATGGTGAGCAGCGGGCCACCGGTCAGCCGGTCGATCTCGTCGAGGGGGTGGGTCGCGTCGGGCGCGGAGTACGGGGTGCCGTGCAGGAACACCCCGCGGACGCCGGACGCGCGGAGGCCGTCGAGTGCGGCGTCGGTGTGGTCGGGGGTGGGGGTGTTGTGGCACCAGTCGCCCAGGGCGGTGGTGCCGCGGTCGAGCTGGCCCAGTGCGCCGGCGAGGGTGCCGATGCGCATGTCCTCGGGGCGGTAGTGCCGGGCCACGGCGCCGTGCATCCGGCCGAGGTAGTCCGCCAGCGTCCAATCGACGCCGGCGCCGCGCAGGGCGGTCTGCCAGGTGTGCAGGTGGGCGTTGACCAGGCCGGGCATGATGATCCGGTCGGCGGTGTCGACGATCTCGGCGCCGGTCGCGTCGAGGTTTTCGCCGACGGCGGCGATGGTGCCGCCGTTGACGAGGATGTCGGCGTGTTCGGCGTCGGGGCGGTGTGGTGCCATGGTGATCACGCGTGCGCCGCGCAGCAGGGTGCGGCTCATCCCGTCACCTCCGGCGTCATCGCCCGGGCGGCGGCGCGGGTCGAGGCGAGGAAGTCGCGGGTCGCGATGTGGCCGAGGTAGCCGTCGGGCCGCACGAGCAGCAAGGTGTCGCCCTCGACCCCGTAGCTGCGGCGGAAGCCGTGCCGGTCGTCGACGGTGATGCGGCGGAGCGGCGCTCCCGCGGCCGGCCAGTCGAGCTCGTCGCTCGCCGCCGCGGCCTGCGGGCCGTACGCGACCAGCGTGAAGTGCGGTCCCCGGTAGGTGTCGAACAGCCGGGAGCCGCCCAGGTCGGCGTCGGGTGCCCGGTCGCCGGCCTGCAGCGTCGTCGTGCGGTCGGTTGCGGTGGGGGCGAGCGGGCCGCCGTGGTAGGTCAGGGACAGCTGCTGTTCGTCCTGGCCGCGGCGCAGGCTCGACGGGTCGAGCTTGGCGAGGCCTTCGTACTTCTTCGTGGACAGGCCGAGCACGCCCGCCGCGATCGGCAGCCGTTCGGCTTCGTAGCTGTCGAGCAGCCGCGGATCGGCTCCGGCGAGGACCTGGCCGAGCTTCCAGCCGAGGTTGTAGGCGTCCTGGACGCCGGTGTTGAGGCCCTGCGCGCCGGCGGGGGTGTGCACGTGTGCGGCGTCGCCGGCGAGGAAGACGCGGCCGCGGCGGTAGGCCTCAGCCAGGCGGATGTTGGGCCGGAACACCGACCGCCACCGGATGTCGCGCACGGCGATCCGCCGATCGCGGGTGTGCGCCCGGATCCGCCGGGTGATCGCCTCCTCGCCTTCGGGCGGCTCTTCACCGGAGGACAGGCGGATCATCCACTGGAACAGGTCGGCGTGCGGCAGCGGGCAAGCACCCGCGAACCGCCCTTGCACACCGGGCCAGACGTGCCAGCGGTCGCGGGACAGGCCGGTGGTGACGGCGTCGACGATGAGCATCCGGTCCTGGTCGTGGGTCTCGCCGAGGAAGCCGAGGCCGAGGTGCTTGCGGACGGCGCTGGAACCGCCTTCGGCGCCGACGAGGTAGCGGGCGGTGATCCGTTCGGGGCCGTCGTCGCCGAGCACGGTGGCGGTGACCGACGTGCCGTCCTGGTCGAACCCGGCGAGTTCCCGGCCGTACTCGACCGCGCCGCCGAGCCGGCCGAGCCGGTCGTGCAGCACGGCGTCGGTGCGGTACTGGGGTATCAGCCGGGTGTTCGGGTACGGGACGTCGGTGCTGCGGTCGCGGTTGCGGAACATGCGCCACGGGACGGTGACCGGGCCCAGGTGGATGCCGAGGCGGGGGTAGTCGCTGCTGCCGGCGAGGACGTCGCCGAGCGCGCCGAGGTCGTCGAAGACCTCCAGGGTGCGCGGTTGGATGCCCTTCGCGCGTGAGCCGTCGAAGGAGCGCGGGGCCTTGTCGATGATCCGGACGGCCAGGCCGCGGCGGACGAGGTCGATCGCCAGGGTGGTGCCGGTCGGGCCGGCCCCGGCGATCAGGACGTCGAGGGGTTCGTTCATGGTGCGAGCCGATCGGAGTGGGGAACGGCGAACGACGCGAGCAGGTCGCCGGCGTCGTCCGGCCGTTCGTAGGGGGCCATGTGGCCGCATGCGGTGAGGACGTGGGTCTGCCGCGGGTGCAGCAGCGCGGTGACGGTGCCGAGGTGCGTGATCGGGGTGACCTGGTCGTCATCGCCCCACAGCAGCAGGACCGGCAGGCCGAGGGTGCCGGTCCGCCGGAAGAGTTCTTCCCGTGCGTACAGCGGGAAGTCCTGCAGCGTCCGGAAGAACGCGTACAGCGAACCTTCGTACCGGTAAGCGTCCCGGACCATCGCGACCAGTTCGGCGGAGAGATCGGGGTCGCGGACGTTGTGCCCGAGGTGGCCCTCCAGGAGCTTGCGGCCGAAGCGCCGGGCGACGATTCCGGCCACGACGTCGTTGCGCAGCAACCGTTGCGGCCGAGGACGCTCGCCCAGCCCGGCCGGTCCCACGACGGTGAGCGTGGCCACCGCTTCGGGGTACCGGTTCGCGTACGCCATCGCGACCAGGGCGCCCATCGACGTGCCGACCACGTGGTGCGGCCCGGTGAGGCCGAGGGCGGTGGTGAGCTCGTTCGCCTGCCGGACGAACAGCGCCTCGTCGTACGGGCCCTCGATCCGGTCCGAGTAGCCGCGGCCGTAGGCGCTGCAGGTCAGGGTGCGCAGACCGCGGGCGTGCAACCGGGCGGCGAATCCGTCCCAATAGGACAGCGGGATCGTGATGCCGCCGACCAGCACGGCGAGCGCACCGTGCGCCGGGCCGGTCAGCTCGTAGTGCGTGACCCCGTCGGACAGCGCGACGAAACCGCCCCGCAGTGTCCGCCGGGTGGCCGCGTCGAGCCGGCGGTCCTCATCGGAGGCGACGAAGTACTTCATCGCCGGTCCGCTTTCCGGGACAGGAATTCGGCGATGGCCCCGGCCACCCAGGCCGGGTCCTCTTCCGGCAGCAAATGGCCGCCGTCGGCGTGCACGCGCTCCTGGGCACCCGGGACGTCACGGGCGAAGTGCTGCCCGTCGACGCCGGCGCTGCGCAGGACCAGCGTGGGGACCGCGATCCGGGCGAGCTCGGCGCTGCGGTCGGGCTGGTCGGTGTTGGCGAAGTCGACGAACGCCGCCCGGTTCCCCGGCCGGCCCGTCAGCGCGTGCACCCGGTCGACCATCGCGTCGTCGACGATCGCCGAGTTCGCGCCGACCGCTTCCCGCAGCCCGCGTTCGGTCGCGCTCCGCGGGAGCCAGCGCCGCAGCAGGGGGCGCACCAGCGGGTTCCGGGCGAGCCGCAACCCGGCGGGCAGGGTTTTCCCCGGGTAACCGGTGGCGTTGACCAGCACCAGCCGGTCGACGCGCTCGGGGGCGTCGAGGGCGAGGTTCCACGCGATGTTCCCGCCCAGCGAATTCTCGGTCACCGCGAAGCGCGGCAGGTCCAGCGCGGTCATGAAGCGGGCGATCGTGCCCGCGTAGGTCCGGACGCGGTAGTCGCGGTCGGGCCGCGGTCCGGTCCGGCCGAAGCCGGGCAGGTCCGGGCGGATGACGTCGTAGGACGCCGACAGCAGCGCCGCCACCCGCTCGAAGCCCTCCAACGACGACCCGCTGCCGTGCAACAGGACCACGGCAGGACCCTGACCTGCGCGAACGTAGTGGACGCGCAGGCCGTCGACCATGACTGACTGGGTGCTCTCCATAATGGCAACAGTGTTGCCGTTATTGCGGCAGGTGTCAACCGGCCGTCATACTCGTGGGTGTGACCCCTTCGCCTGCCACGTCTGCCCGGCGGTCCCGTGGCCGCCCCGCCGTCCCGCTGGACCGGATCCTCGCCGCGGCCCTGCAACTGGTCGACGAGGAAGGCGCGGAGGCGTTGTCCATGCGGAGCCTCGCCCAGCGGCTCGAATCGGGCACGGCCACGCTCTACCGGCACTTCGGCAACCGGGCGAGCTTGGTCGCGCACGTGATCGATCGCGTTTTCGGCGAGGTCGACCTCGACCGCCGGGCACTGGCGGAGCTGCGCTGGGACCGGGCCTGCCAGGCCGTCGCCCAGGCGATGTACGACACGCTGGGCCGGCACCCGAAGATCGCACCCCTGCTGATCGAGCAGACCCCGACCGGGCCGAACGCGATGGTGGTGCGCGAGCACTGCCTGGCCGTCCTGCTCGGCGGCGGCCTGCCGCCGGCTCTCGCGGCGCGCGCGTACGCCACCTTGGCGCGTTACGTCCTCGGCTTCGCGATCCAGCTCGGCGGCTCCGGGAACGACGCCGACCGGGAGCGGGTGTCGGCGCACTTCCACGACTTGCCGCCCGGGGAGTTCCCGGCCACCCGCGCGACCGCGGACTCGTTGCCGGTCCCGCTGGAAGACGAGTTCGCCTTCGGTCTCGAACTCGTCGTCAGCGGGCTACGCCGGCTCGGGGACGGTGCGGCGGAACGACCGGCGGGGTGATGGCGTTCGCGGTGCTCCTCGTGGCTTGCGCCGCCGATGTGTTAACGCTCACATTCTCGGCCGCGCCGTCGTCGGCCCGCCTCCGTGTGCTGTCTAATGTGGACCCTCGTCCGGCGCGGTCCAGGAGGTGCGGTGCCCAGACGCACGGTGATCGTGTCGGTGGTGGCGCTGCTCGTGGTGGCCGCGGCCGTCGTGGCCCTGGTCGTGACCCGGGCGGACGGCACGGCCCCCGCCGCGGCCGCGAACCGGTCGGACGCCGCGCCCGCGCTCGGAACGGCCGTCACCACCCCGCCGCTGAGCACACCGCCGCCTTCGCCCTCGACGACCATTCCCGCGTCCTCCAGCGCCTCGCCGACGACGTCCGCCGCCGTCTCGGCCGACGCGCCGCTCGCCGGGCGGATCAAGCCGGGGGTGAGCCACTCCGGCGTGGCCACCTTCTACGACACGGACGGCACCGGTGCCTGCGGGTACGACGCGAGCCCGGATCCGTTGAACGCGGCGATGAACGTCGCCGACTTCGAGGGCTCCCTGGCGTGCGGCGCCTACGTCGAAGTCCGGGCGGCCGGTGGCGCGAGCGTGACGGTGCGGATCACCAACCTGTGCCCGGCGCCGTGCCGGGCCGGGCAGCTGGACCTGAACCCGGAGGCGTTCGACCGCCTCGGGGCGCGCGTTCGCGGGGAAATCCCGGTCACCTGGAAGCTGGTGAGCCGGCCGGGGGCGAAGCAGATGTCGCTGCGCTACAAGGAGGGCTCGTCCCGGTACTGGTGCGGGATCCAGGTGATCGACCACCGCAATCCGGTGGCGCGGCTGGAAGTCCGCGCCGGGGGCAGCTGGAAACGGCTCCAGCGCACCGGCTACAACTACTTCCTGTCGGAGAACGGCGCCGGGTGCGGCGGGGCCGTCGCGGTCACCGACATCTACGGCGAGCGACTGGTCGTCGAGCCACTGCCGGTCGAGGCCGGCGTCAGCCAGCCGGCGAACCGGCAGTTCGCCCAGCACTGACCACCGGGAAGAACAGCCGCAGCCGCTCGACCCGCCCCGCGGGGTGGGACATCAGCCAGACCACCGCCGGCGGGCAGTGGTGCGGGTCGTGGGCGGGGCTGATCATCTCCATCTCCCACACCGTGCAGTCGCGGCTGGTGACCGCGTGGACGAACTTCTGGCGCACACCGGACCCCAAGTCCGCGTCCATGCCCCGCACCGCCATTTCCACGCCGCCGCGGTAGCCCTGGCCGCTGGTCATGTGCAGGCCGGGGGACCAGCGGTCGGCGACGACCGCGGCGAACTCGCCGCGGCGGGCGGCCGCCAGCGTGTCGGTGGCTTCCCGGGCGCCGGCGGCGTTGCGGGCCGCCGCGTCGTCGTACGCCTCGTCCGCCGCGGCCAGCAGTGCTTCGGCCGGCTTCGCCCGCGCCTGGTTCAGGCGGCTGCGGACCGTGCCCACCGGGAGCTCGCAGGCGGCGGCGATCTGCTCGTACGACGTGACGTCGCTGAAGTGCCGCAAGAGCACCACCTGCCGCAGCGCGGGGGACAACCGGTCGATCGCGTGCAGCCACGGGCCCGCCGCGGCCGGGTCGCGCAGGGTGCCGATCCGGCGCAACGCGATCAGGACGACGTCCTGCACGGCGTCCTCGGCGTCCGGTCCGTGGCCCAGGATGCTCAGCGCCACCACGCGGATGCCGGCCTGGTGCCGGGCGAGCAGCATGCCCAGCGCGCTCGCGCTGCCGGCCTGCGCGCTGCGCACCAGGTCGATCTCGAGGGGGCTCACGCGGTCGATCTTCGCAGCCGGAACGAGCTGTGACGCACGCCATACCCGGTCGATCGAACTTCCCGCCGCCGACCCCATCGTGCCGGTGTTCCACCTCAACGTGATTCGGAGAACCCCATGGACATCGGCACCCACACCGTCGAAACACGGCGCCGAAGCCCAGCGCAACGTCGCGGAGTCCGTCCGCCGCAACGCCGATCGGCCCGAGCTGCCCGAGGTGCTGGCCGCGTTGCAGGCGACCGCGTCCCTCTCGAACGACGACGAGATGAACGCCGCCCTGCGTGGCCTGCTGCCGGCGTACTTCGCCGACTACTGGGGCCGCGAGGCGGAATTCGCGCCGTTGCGGGCGAGCACCCCGCGGCACCCCCATCTCCGGGCTGGCCGCCGACCTCGTGCCGGACACCGTCGGCGACCGGGGAGCGCTCGGCGCGCTGACCGTGCCGGCACCGGTGATCGGCGGCCGGTACGACGTGATCTGCGGTCCGCGCTGGGCGCACGAGCTGCACGAGCTCATCCCCGGTGCGCGCCTGGTCGTGCTGGAGCACAGCGGGCACTTCGGGCACCTCGAGGGGCCGGAGCGTTTCGCCGAGTCCGTAGGTGGACTTCGTCAAGGGCTGAGGCGACGGCCCGGGGGACCGCCCGCCGTCACCCCTCTTCGCCGATCGCCGACAGGAAGGCCGCGAGGTCGTCGGTGAACCGCAGGAGCAGGTCGTAGAAGGTGCGGCGGTCCTCCGGCGCCCAGCCGGCGAGCGCGTCGCCGAACCAGCCGAGCAGGGTGGCGACGTAGCGGTCGGCGATGTCGGCGCCATCGGGGGTCAGCTCGACCAGCCGGGCGCGCCGGTCGTCGGGGTCGGCCAGGCCGCGCACGAGCCGCCGTCGTTCGAGCACGTGCAGGTGCCGCGTGACGTGCGGCCCGGCGACCTGCATCCGGTCGGCGATCTCCCCGACGCGCATCGCCTTCCCGGTCAGGTGCAGGGCGAGGATGATCGACAGCCCGGGCCGGTCGAGGTCGGCCCCGATCCGCTTCATCGCCCGCTCGCCCAGCCCGCTGCGGTTCATCAGGGTGCCCAGCTGCAGGAGCCGGGGCAGCACGGCGCGCAGGTCGGACCCGTCGCCGGCTTCTGTGGCGGCCATCACACCTCTTAGATAGCTAACTTAGGTATATAGTCGGTCTGGTCGGGGGTTGATCAAGCGCATTGTCGCACCTCCCATTTGGATACCTAACTTAGCTATAGGAGATCTCATGAAGAAGGTGTTGATTTCCGGCGCCAGCATCGCCGGTCCGGCCCTGGCCTTCTGGCTGCAGCGGTCCGGGTTCGCGGTCACTCTCGTGGAGAAGGCCCCCGAACTCCGGGTCGGCGGCTATCCCATCGACGTCCGCGGCACCGCCCTGGACGCCGTCGAGCGGATGGGGATCCTGCCGCGCCTGCGGGACCTGCACATCTCGACCCGGCGGCTGACCTTCCTCGACGCCGACGGCGGCGAAATCGTGGCCCTGGCCCCGAACGACGTCATCGGCGGCATCGACGGCGAAGACCTCGAGATCCGCCGCGGCGACCTGATCCGAACGCTGTACGACCTGGTGCGCGACGACGTCGAGGTCCGGTTCGGCGACACCGTCGAAACCCTCGCCGACCACGCCGGCGGCGTCGACGCCACCTTCCGCAGCGGCCACCGGGACACCTACGACCTGGTGATCGGAGCCGACGGCCTGCACTCCCGGACCCGGGAGCTCGTCTTCGGCGACGAGGCCCCGTTCCACCGCTACCTCGGCTACAGCTTCGCCGGGTTCACCACGCCCAACGACTTCGGGCTCTTCCGCGAGGGGCTCGCGTGGAGTACGCCCGGCAAGGGCGCGGCCATGTACGCGGTCCTCGACAGCGAGGAGGTCCACGGCTTCCTGGTGTTCGCCCGGCCGGAGCCGCCGATGGAGGCGTTCCGCAACCCCGAAGCCCAGCGCGACCTGATCGCCCGCACCTTCGAAGGCGAGGGCTGGGAGATCCCGCGCCTGGTCGCGGCGATGCGCGAGGCCGACGACCTGTTCTTCGACGTGATCAGCCAGATCCACCTGCCGCGCTGGTCGGCCGGCCGCGTCGCGCTCATCGGCGACGCCGCCCACGCGCCGTCGTTCCTGACCGGCCAGGGCACCAGCCTCGCCCTCGTGGGCGCGTACGTCCTCGGG
This sequence comes from Amycolatopsis sp. CA-126428, assembly GCF_002904335.1. Lineage (GTDB taxonomy): Bacteria > Actinomycetota > Actinomycetes > Mycobacteriales > Pseudonocardiaceae > Amycolatopsis. The sequence goes on from NZ_PPHF01000164.1 coordinate 122,133, forward strand.
CACGCGCTGGCGACCATCCCGGACCACGCGGCGGCGTTCGCCGCCTACGAAAACCGGGTGCGGGGGTTCGTCGAGGCCAACCAGGCTCTGGTGGGCAACGGCCAGTCGACCCTCTTCCCGGCCACGGCAGAGGCCCTCGAACGCCGCAATGCCGCGCTTCGGCAGTTGACGACGGTGCCGAGCACGCCGCGGCCGGAGCATTCGGCGTTCACCCTGCCCGAGTTCGCGGTGCCGGTGCGGTGAGGTGGTCGGACCCGGCCGGCCGGACGGCGAGCGTGCGGCGGTGCGGGTGCCCGCTCGTGCCCGGCACCCGCACCCGCTTGCCGTCCGGCGTCAGCTGGCCGGGATGACGAGGACCGGGAAGTTCCGGTCGACCACGCACAAGGCCGTCGTGGCGAACATTTCGAGGGAGCTGCCGACGCACCGGCCCAACGGCCAGCTTTCGGCCTGGGCCGAGGCGGTGCCCGCCGGGCCGAGCAGGACTCCGGTCGTGAGCGCCAACACACCCAGCGCGGTCGTGATCCGTCGCATGGCGATCCTCCTGTCGTAGAGCCGGTTCGCGATGGCGGGAGGCTGCCCCGGATCCGGGGCGGACGAACGGGTTCGCGGCGCAAGGCACCGGCTCGGGTGACCCCCACACGGACCCCACCGGTCACCTGCGTCGGCCGGCGAAGCGCCGGTTCCGACGCAGTAGGCTGAGGCGAATGAGCACGGTATCCACCCCGGAGCAGTCGATGGTCGAAACCCGGCACCAAACCCGGTTGCTGACCCTGCTCCGGGACGACGGCCCGATGTCGCGGGTCGAGCTGGGGGAGCGGCTCGAGCTGCCGCGCGCCCGGGTGGGCGCCGAGGTGGCGCGGCTCGCCGAGGTCGGGCTCGTCGAGGCCGCGGGCCCTTCGGCCAGCCGGGGCGGGCGGCGCTCGACGCTGGTCCGGCTCGCCGGTGAGCTGCGGGTGCTCGCGGTGGACGTCGGTGCGACGTCGGTCGGCGTGGCGGTCACCGACGCTTCGTGCGAGGTGCTCGCGCACGCCGTCGAGGACTGCGATGTGCGGCAGGGGCCGCACCCGGTGCTGCGGCGGGTCGCCGAGCTCGCGGCGAAGGTCCGCGACGAGGCACCCGGCCGGCTGATCGCGGCCGGCATCGGGCTGCCGGGCCCGGTCAGCTTCGCCGAGGGGATGGCCGTCGCGCCGCCGATCATGCCCGGCTGGGACCGGTTCAACGTGCGCGACCACCTGGGCGGCCTCTGGGGCTGCCCCGTCGCGGTGGACAACGACGTCAACGCGATGGCGCTCGGCGAGCGGCACGCCGGGGTCGCGCGCTCGACCGACGACCTGATGTTCGTCAAGATCGGCACCGGGATCGGCTGCGGGATCGTGCTCGGCGGCAAGGTCTACCGCGGGGTCGCCGGGACGGCGGGCGACATCGGGCACATCCGGCTCGACGACTTCGGCCCGACCTGCGCGTGCGGCGAGGTCGGCTGCCTGGAGGCCTACTTCGGCGGGGCCGCGCTGGCCCGCGACGGGCTGGCCCTGGCGCGCAGCGGCCGTTCGGCGCACCTGGCCGAGGCGGCCGCCGGGGGCGGGGCGGTCACCGCCCGCGACGTCGGCCGGGCCGCCGCGGCGGGCGACTCCGGCGCGGTCAACCTCATCCGCGACGGCGGACGGCGGCTCGGCCAGGTCATCGCCTCGCTGGTCTGCTTCATCAACCCGGGCATGGTGGTGATCGGCGGCGGCGTGGCCCAGCTGGGGCACCAGCTGCTCGCCGAGGTCCGCAGCGCGGTGTACCGCCGCTCCCTGCCACTGGCCACCGGGAACCTCCCGATCGTGCTGTCCGAGCTGGGGGAGACGGCGGGCGTGATCGGGGCCGCCTGGTCGGCCACGGACCGGGCTTTCACGCTCAGCAGCTGAACCCCTCCGCTCACTCGGCGTTGCTGAACGCGTCCACTGTGTAACGTCGAAACCCGACAGACTTTTGCATCGACTAATCGAAAGTCTGTCCGGTTTCGCACGTCTATCCGGGTGAAAACCCGACTAAACGCGCCGGTATCACCTTGACGAGTGATGGGAGTCACCCTACTTTCGCTGCCTGAGCGACAAAGTGCGTTCAGTAGGCAGCGCAAGATGGGGGCACCGTGGCCGTCACCGAAACGAGGCGAGCCGGCTCGGCGAGCCCGCGTACGGCGAACCTGGCCGCGGTCCTGCGGGCGCTGCGCACCGGCCCGCTCTCGCGCACCCAGCTGGCGGCCCGCTGCGGGCTCGCGAAGTCCGCGGTCCCCGGCCTGCTCACCGAACTCGCCGAACGCGGCCTGGTCCGGCCCGCCGGGGTCCTCCCCGGCAACGGGCGGCCGAGCCGGCTGGTCGAACTGCACGGCGAAGACGCGTACGCGCTGGCGCTGGCCATCGAAGCCGACCGGCTGTCGGCACTGGTCACCGACCTCTCCGGCCGGGTCCTGGCCGAACGGGCGCAGCCCGTCGACGTCGCCGCGCTCGGGCTGCCCGCCGGGCTGGACGAACTCGCCCGCCTGGCCCGCGGAGTGCTGCCCGGTCCACCGGTCGGGGTCGCGATCTCGGTGCCCGGGCTGGTCGACTCGGCCGCCGCCGTGCTGCGGTTCGCGCCGGCGCTGCGCTGGCGGGACGCCGAAATCGCCGGCCTGATGGCCGCCCGGCTGGGCGTTCCGGCCGCCGCCATCGCGGTGGACAACGACGCCAACCTCGGCGCGCTCGCCGAATCGGCCGAGGGCACCGCGACCGAGCTCTTCTACCTCGGCGGCGGCACGGCCGTCGGTGGCGGGTTCGTCTCCGGCGGCACGATCCTGCGCGGCGCGCGCGGCTTCGCCGGCGAGGTCGGGCACATCGCCGTCGACCCGTCCGGCGAGCGGTGTTCCTGCGGCCGGACGGGCTGCCTGGAGACGAAGGCGAACCTGGCCGCGCTGCTGCGCGCGGCCGCCGCCCCCGGTGACCCGCTGCACGATCCGGCCCCCGGCGTCGAGGGCCGCGTCGCCCTGCTCAAGGAGCGCATCCGGCTCGGCGACCAGCGCGCGGTGACGGCGGTCCACGAACTCGGCGTCGCCCTCGGTATCGCCCTGTCCACTGTGGTCGACGTGCTCGACCCGGACGTCGTCGTGCTCGGCGGTTACTTCGCGGAACTGGGCGAGTGGCTGGTCGAACCGGTCCGCGTCGAACTCGCCGCCCGGCCGCTCGGCCAGGCCCGGGTGGTGGCGTCCGGGCTCGGCCTGCGGGCCCCGCTGCGGGGGGCCGCGCACCTGGCGGCCGAGCGGCTGTTCGCCGACCCGACGCTGGCCGACCCGACGCTCGCCGAGGAGGTCACGGTATGACCCTGCTTTCCGTCCGCGGGATCGTGAAGAGCTTTCCCGGGGTGCGCGCCCTCGACGGCGTCGACCTCGACGTCGAACCCGGCGAAGTGCACTGCCTGCTCGGCCAGAACGGCGCGGGGAAGTCGACGCTGATCAAGGTCCTCTCCGGCGCGCACCGGCCGGACTCCGGCGAGCTCACCTGGGCCGGCGAGCGCGTCGAACTCGGTTCGCCGGTCGACGCCCTGCGCCTGGGCATCGCCACCATGTACCAGGAGCTCGACCTGGTGCCCGGGCTTTCGGTGGCGGACAACATCTTCCTCGGCCACGAACGCGCCCGCTTCGGGTTCACGCGGATCTCCCAGGCCCGGGCCGAGGCCGCCCGCCTGATGGCCCGGCTCGGGCACCCGGACATCCGGCCCTCGACCGAGGTCGGCAAGCTGTCGGCCGCCGGGCAGCAGCTCGTGTCGATGGCCCGCGCGCTGGCCCACGACGCCCGGCTGCTCGTGATGGACGAACCCACCGCCGCGCTGGCCGGCGAGGAGGTCGACAACCTCTTCCGGATCGTCGGCGAGCTGACCGCCGGCGGCGTCGCGGTCGTCTACATCTCGCACCGGCTCGAAGAGCTGCGCCGGATCGGGCACCGGGTGACCGTGCTCAAGGACGGCCGGACCGTCGGCACGGGACTCGACGCCGCCGCGACGCCGACCGCGGACCTGGTCGCGCTGATGGCCGGGCGGAAGGTGGAGACGGTCTTCGGGCCGCGGCACGACGGCCACGCCCGGCCGGAGACCGCCCTCGAAGTCGAGCACCTCTCCCGGGAAGGCGAGTTCGAGGATGTGAGCTTCACCGTCCACGCCGGCGAGGTCGTCGGCATCGCCGGCCTGGTCGGCTCCGGGCGCAGCGAGCTGCTCGAGACGATCTTCGGCGCCCGCAAGGCCGACCGCGGAACCGTGACGGTGCAGGGAAAACCGCTCGGCCCCGGCGTCCGGGCGGCGGTCAAGGCGGGCGTCGGCCTCGCCCCCGAGGAACGCAAGAGCCAGGGCCTGCTGCTGGACCTGCCGGTGGTGCACAACGTGACGTTGGCCAACCTCGGCCGCTACGCGAAGCTCGGGTTCACCGAGCGCGGCCGGGAACTGGACGACGCCGGCGCGAGCCTGCGCCGCCTCGACCTGCGGCCCGCCGACCCGCGGCGGATCGTCCGCACGCTGTCCGGCGGCAACCAGCAGAAGGCGGTGCTCGCGCGGTGGCTGGTGCGCGGGTGCCGGGTGCTGCTGCTCGACGAGCCGACGCGCGGGGTCGACGTCGGCGCCCGCGCCGAGCTCTACCGGCTGATCGACGAGCTGGCCGCGACCGGGGTCGCGATCGTGCTCGTGTCCAGTGAGATCCCCGAGGTGCTCGGGCTGTCCGACCGGGTGCTGGTGCTGCGCGAGGGCCGCGTCCTCGCCGACCGGCGCTCGGCCGGGCTGACCGAGGCCGAGGTGCTCGACGTGATTCTCGAGGGGAGCGCGGCATGACCGAGGTCCAAGCACCGTCCCAGGAAGCGCTGCCCGCCGAACGGAAGCGGCGGTTCTCCGTCACCGCCGATCCGCGGCTGCTCGGCCTGGCCGGCGTGCTCGTCGTCCTGTGCCTGGTCGGCCAGGTCACCCGGCCCGAGCTGTTCTTCACCGAAAGCAACATCTCGACCATCCTGCGGCTGGCCGCGGCGATCGGCGTGGTCAGCGTCGGGATGACGTTCGTGATCATCAGCGGCGGTATCGACCTGTCCGTCGGCTCGATCGTCGCGCTGTCCAGCGTCTGGCTGACGACGCTGGCCACGCAGTCCTACGGGCCGTGGGTCATGGTCCTCTGTGGACTGGCGGTCGGCCTCGGCTGCGGGCTGGTCAACGGCGTGCTCGTCTCCTACGGCAAGGTCGTGCCGTTCATCGCGACGCTCGCGATGTACGTCTCGGCCCGCGGGCTCGCCGAGCGGCTCAGCGGCCGCCGCACGCAGGTGGTCGCCGACCAGGACTTCCTCGGCTTCTTCCGCGGCGCCTTCCTCGGCGTCCCGGCGCTGATCTGGATCTTCGCGCTCGTGTTCGCGGTCGGCTGGGTCGTGCTCAACCGCACCACCTTCGGCCGCCGGACGTACGCGGTCGGCGGCAACATCGAGGCGTCGCGGCTGGCCGGCATCAACGTCAAGCGCCACCTCGCGCTCGTCTACGGCGTGGCCGGGCTGTGCTGCGGGGTCGCCGCGCTCATGGTCGTCGCGCGGACGACGGCGGGCGCGTCGACCAACGGCATGTTCTACGAGCTCGACGCGATCGCGGCGGTGGTCATCGGCGGCACGTTGCTGACCGGCGGCCGCGGCTCGCTCATCGGCACCCTCGTCGGCGTGCTGATCTTCACGGTGCTGTCGAACATCTTCACGCTCAACAACCTGGACACCGACATCCAGAACATCGCCAAGGGCGTGATCATCGTGCTCGCCGTGCTGTTGCAGTTCCGGGCCAGGAAAGCCAGGACCGGGAGTTAGTTCACCACCGATGGAGGTTCACCATGGCCGAACACCCCTTCCTCGGCCGCCGGGGATTCCTGCTGGGCGGGGCCGCCGTCGGCGCCGGCGCGCTGCTGGCCGGCTGCACGGGCAACACACCGGCGAACTCGGCGTCGAACGCGCCGGTCGCCAACGCGGGCAACAACGCGCAGCCGGGCAAGCCGATCACCATCGGCTTCTCCGCGCCGGCCGCCGACCACGGCTGGATCGCGGCGATCACCAAGAACGCCAAGGCCCAGGCGCAGAAGTTCAGCGAGGTAAAGTTCAACGCGACCGAGGGCACCAACGACGTCAACCAGCAGATCTCCCAGGTGGAGACGCTGATCAACGCCAAGGCCGACGTGCTGGTGATCCTGCCCTTCGACGGCAAGGCGCTCACCGCGGCCGGCCAGCAGGCGATGGACGCCGGCATCCCGGTGATCAACCTCGACCGCGTCTTCGACACGCCGCTCGCGTATAGAACGTGGATCGGCGGCGACAACTACCGGATGGGCGTCAACGCGGGCAACTACATCGCCGCCGAGCTCAAGAAGAAGAACGTGGCGAACCCGATCATCGGCGAGGTCGCCGGGATCGACTCGCTGCCGCTGACCCAGGAACGCAGCAAGGGCTTCAAGGACGCGCTGGGCCGCGCCGGGTTCAAGGTCGGTCCGCGGGTGTCGGCGCAGTTCACGTCGGAGTCGGGCGAGCAGCAGACCGCGAACCTGCTGCAGGGCGCGCCCAAACTGGACGCACTGTGGAACCACGACGACGACCAGGGCATCGGCGTCAACGCGGCGATCGACACCGCGGGCCGCAAGGAGTTCATCATGGTCGGCGGCGCCGGTTCGAAGAACATGATGAACCTGATCAAGGCCGACTCGTCGCCGATCAAGGCGACCGTGCTCTACAGCCCGTCGATGGCCTCCACGGCGGTCGCGCTCGCCCGGCTGCTCGGGCAGGGCAAGGGGATCGGCGACCTGGCCGAGCACGACATCCCGGCCGAGATCACCACGTACTCGGCGGTCGTGACCAAGGAGAACGTCGACCAGTACCTCGACGTCGGCTTCGACTCCTGACCCAAGCGTCGTGAGTGGTAAGGCGGGTTAGAACCCGCCTTACCACTCACGACCCCACCACGAAACGCAAGGAGGGGTATGAGCCCGGCACGGGAAACGATCGGGATCGGCATGGTGGGCCACGCGTTCATGGGTGCGGTGCATTCGCACGCCTGGCGCAGCGTCCACCGGTTCTTCGACCCACCGCTGGTGCCGCGGCTCGCCGTGCTCGGCGGCCGCGACGAGACCCGGGCCAAGGCGGCGGCGGAGCGGTACGGCTGGGAAGACGTCGAGACCGACTGGCGGAAGCTGGTCGCCCGGGACGACGTCGGCCTGGTCGACGTCTGCACGCCGGGCGACAGTCACGCGGAGATCGCGATCGCCGCGCTGGCGGCCGGGAAGCACGTGCTGTGCGAGAAACCCCTGGCCAACTCGGTCGCCGAGGCCGAGGCGATGGCCGAGGCGGCGCGGCGGGCGCGGGACCGTGGGGTGCGAGCCATGGTCGCGTTCAACTACCGCCGGGTGCCCGCGCTCGCGCACGCCCGGAACCTGGTCGCGAGCGGGGCACTCGGGGAGATCCGGCACGTGCGGTCGGTGTACCTGCAGGACTGGCTGTCCGATCCGGACGCGCCGATGACCTGGCGGCTCCGCAAGGAATCCGCCGGGTCGGGCGCGCTGGGCGACCTGGGCGCGCACATCGTCGACGCCGCCCAGTTCGTCACCGGGGAGGTGATCACCGGCGTCTCCGCCTTGACGAACACCTTCGTCAAGCAGCGGCCGGCCGAAAGCGGCGGCACGGACGACGTGACCGTCGACGACACGGCGTTGTTCTTGGCACGGCTTTCCGGGGGAGCCGTGGCGAGTTTCGAAGCGACGCGGTTCGCGCTCGGCCGCAAGAACGCGATGCGGCTGGAGGTCAACGGGTCGAAGGCGAGCCTGGCGTTCGACTTCGAGGCGATGAACGAACTGCAGTGGTACGAGGGCACCGGGACCGAGGCCGGGTTCCGCCGGATCCTCGTCACCGAACCGCAGCACCCGTACGTCGGTGCGTGGTGGCCGCCGGGGCACCTCCTCGGCTACGAGCACACGTTCACCCACGAGGTCGCCGACCTCCTGGACGCCATCGGCGCGGGCACCGACCCCGAGCCGGGCTTCGACGACGGCCTGCGCGTCCAGCGGGTGCTGGCCGCCGTCGAGAAGAGTGCTGCGGCAGAAGCGCATTGGACATCGGTGGAGGAGACATGAGAGAGCTTGCGAACGAATCATTCAACGCTGCGCTTTCGGCTCAGGCCGCACCGAGCGTCAGCGAGGTGAGCGCATGAGCCGTCCCGTCACGTTGTTCACCGGCCAGTGGGCCGATCTGCCGTTCACCGAGGTCTGCAAGCTCGCGTCGGAGTGGGGGTACGACGGGCTGGAGATCGCCTGCTCGGGCGACCACTTCGAGGTGGACCGGGCCCTGTCCGAAGAGGACTACGTGCCGGGGCGGCTGCGGCTGCTCGCCGAGCACGGCCTCAAGGTGTGGGCGATCTCCAACCACCTCGTCGGGCAGGCCGTCTGCGACGACCCGATCGACCGCCGGCACCAGGCGATCCTGCCCTCGCGCATCTGGGGCGACGGCGACGCCGAGGGCGTCCGGCAACGGGCCGCGGCCGAGATGGCCGACACCGCGCGGGCGGCGGCGAAGCTCGGCGTGGACACCGTCATCGGCTTCACCGGGTCGAAGACCTGGAAGTACGTCGCGATGTTTCCGCCGGTCACGCGCGATGACATCGATGACGGTTACGCGGACTTCGCCCGCCGGTGGCACCCGATCCTGGACGTCTTCGACGAGGTGGGCGTCCGGTTCGCGCACGAGGTGCACCCCTCCGAGATCGCCTACGACTACTGGACGACCAAGCGCGCGCTGGAAGCCGTCGACCACCGGCCGGCGTTCGGCCTGAACTGGGACCCGTCGCACTTCGTCTGGCAGGACCTCGACCCGGTCGGGTTCATCCTCGACTTCGCCGACCGGATCTACCACGTCGACTGCAAGGACACCCGCAAGCGCTTCGACGGCCGCAACGGCCGGCTCGGCTCGCACCTGGCCTGGGCCGATCCGCGGCGGGGCTGGGACTTCGTGTCCGTCGGCCACGGCGACGTCCCGTGGGAGGACTGCTTCCGGGCGCTCAACTCGATCGGCTACTCCGGCCCGATCTCGGTGGAGTGGGAGGACGCCGGGATGGACCGGCTCCGCGGCGCGGCGGAGGCGGTGAAGTACCTGCGCGAGCACCTGTTCGACCAGCCGTCGGCGGCTTTCGACGCGGCTTTCAGCAACCAGAAATGAGGGAGTTCCATGTGCGGTGACCGGCCAGAGCAGCACTCCCGACGGACATTCCTGAACGTGGCGACAGCGGCCCTCACGGTGGGCGCGGCGGCCATCGCGTTGCCCGGAACCGCGAGCGCGTCCCCGGCCCGGCGCCGGATCCCGCTCGACAAGATCAGCATCCAGCTCTACTCCCTGCGGTCGCTGCTGCAGAACGACCCGGAAGGCACGCTCTCCGCGCTGGCCGACATCGGCTACCGCAAGGTCGAGCTGGCCGGCACCTACGGCCGCAGCGCCACCGAGTTCCGCGCCATCCTCGACCGGTGCCACCTCAAGGCGTCCTCGACGCACGTCGGCATCGACGGCGACCTGAACCAGGCCATCGCCGACGCCGAGGTCCTCGGCAACCGCTCCGTCGTCGTGCCGTACGCGAATTTCGGCACCGTCGCCGAGTGGGAGGCCTTCGCGGGCCGCATGAACACCGCCGCGGTCGCCTTCAAGAAGGCCGGGCTGAAGCTCGGCTACCACAACCACGACCACGAGTTCGCCCCGATCGGCGGCGTCGTGCCCTACGACGTGCTCACCGCGAAGACGGACAAGCGGCTCGTGCACCTGGAGATCGATCTGTTCTGGGCGGTGAACGGCGGCGCGGACCCGGTGGAGCTGTTCCGGCGCAACTACCCGCGCGTCACGCAGTACCACGTGAAGGACCGGACCGCGGACGGGCAGATGGTCGACCCCGGTGCGGGTGTCATCGACTTCCCGCGCATCTTCGCCGCGTCCTGCCACACCATCGGCGAATACATCGTCGAGCACGACCAGCCCGCCGACCCGCTGAACACCGCCAAGGTCGGGTTCGAGTACCTCCGCACCGTGCGCTTCTGACCCCGGGGGAATCCACATGCGAGTGTCACGTCGGTCGATGCTGGCCGGAACCGCCGCGGGCGTGCTCGCGCCCGCCGTCGGGATGGCTCCGGCGGCGTCGGCCGCGGGCCTGACCCGTCAGATCACGATCTACGCCGAAGCCCTGCCCGGCGGCCTCTACGGCTACGGCCTCGAGCCGGGCAAGGCCACGATCCCGGGGCCGCTGCTGGAGGTCTACGAGGGGGACACCCTCGAGATCGAACTGGTCAACCGGACCGACCAGCGGCTGTCGATCCACCCGCACGGCGTCACCTACGACACCGCGTCGGACGGCGCCCCGCTCAACGCGTCCTTCAACAAGCCCCGCGAAACGCGGACCTACACCTGGCGGACGCGGACCCGCTACGACGCCGGCGGCGGGTTCTGGATGCCGGGCAGCGCCGGGTACTGGCACTACCACGACCACGCGATGGGCACCGACCACGGCACCGCGGGCCTCGCGCGCGGGCTCTACGGCGGCCTGATCGTCCGCAAGCGCGGCGATCTGCTGCCGAGCAAGCAGTACACCGTCGTGTTCAACGAGATGATGATCAACCACGCGATGGCGCCCGACACGCCGATCTTCGAGGCGCGCCTCGGCGAGCGCGTCGAATGGGTCTGCATCGGGTACGGCAGCCTGCCGCACACGTTCCACCTGCACGGGCACCGCTGGGCCGACACCCGCACCGGGATGCTCGGCAGCGCGGATGACAACGCTGCCATCGTCGACAACAAGAACCTCGACCCGGGCAGCTCGTTCGGCTTTCAGGTACTCGCCGGCGAAGGCGCCGGGCCGGGGGCGTGGATGTACCACTGCCACGTCCAGACCCACTCCGACGGCGGGATGGTGGGCCTGTTCCTGGTCCGCAACGCCGACGGCAGCCTGCCCGACGGGGCCCAGGACGCGATCGACCGGTTCAAGCAGCACGACCACTCCGGGCACGACATGAACCCCGATGCCCGCACGCACGCAGGAGGGGAGCTATGAAACGACGATGGTTCGGCAGGCGCGGCGCGGTCGTGCTCGCCATCGGCTCGGTCCTGGCGGCCGGAGCTCCGCTGATGGCGATGCCGGTGGCCCAGGCCGCGCCCGCCGCGGTGAACGTGCCGGTGAACGTGCTGGTCTTCCACGGCGCGGCGGCCGGCCAGAAGGACCCGGTGCTCCGCGCGGCGGACGCGATCGCGCGGCTGGGTGGCGACAACGGCATCACGGTGACGGCGTCCTCGGATCCCGGCGTGTTCAGCGCGGCCAACCTGGCCCGCTACCGCGGGGTGGTCTTCCTGTCCGCGCAGGGCGTCACGCTCAGCCGTGACCAGGAAGGCGCGCTGCAGGCCTACATGAAGGCGGGCGGCGGGTTCCTCGGCATCTCCGACGCCGCCCGCGCGCAGGACTCGTCGCAGTGGTTCACCGGCCTGATCGGGGCCCGCCCGGTCGGCGCGCGGCCGACACCGGAAGCAGTGGCGGCGGTGACCGCGAGCGGGGAGAACCCGCCGAACGAAACCAAGGAGAAGCTGGCCGACAACAACGAGAACACCAAGTGGCTGACGTTCGCGACGACCGGCTGGGCCGCCTACAAGATGGCGACGCCGGTGGCCGTCAGCAGCTACGCGCTGGTGTCGGCGAACGACTTCCCGGGCCGCAACCCGAAGAGCTGGACCCTGCAGGGTTCCGCGGACGGCGCCACGTGGACCGACCTGGACACGCGGACGAACGAGACGTTCACCGATCCGCTCCAGACCCGGACGTTCACCTTCGCCAACACCACGGTCTACCCCAACTACCGGCTGAACATCACCGCGAACGCCGGTGAGCCGATCATCCAGCTCGCGGACCTCAAGCTGTTCAAGGACACCTCGACGACCCCGCCGCCGCCCGAGCCGGCCCCGCAGCAGGCCGTCGTCGACGTCCTCGACGCCCACCACCCGGCCACCGCCGGGCTGCCGCAGAACTGGACCCGCACCGACCGCTGGCTCAACTGGGAAACCAACCCGGTCGGCACCGTGCACACCGTCGCGCAGGTCGAGGAGAAGGGCTACAACCCGGGCGTCGGCGCGAACGGCCCGTTCCACCCGATCTCCTGGTGCCGCGACTACGACGGCGGCCGCTCCTTCTACACCGGCATGGGCCGCACCGAGGCGTCCTACGGTGAAGGGCAGTTCCGCGACCACCTGCTCGGCGCCCTGCGCTGGACCACCGGCATGGTGCGCGGCGACTGCCAGGCCGGCATCGCGGCGAACTACAAGATCGAACGGCTGACCGGGAAGAACGCGGCCGGGCAGCTCGACCAGATCGGCGAGCCGCACGGGTTGACCATCGCCCCGGACGGCAAGGTGTTCTACATCGGCAAGGCGGCCTGCCCGACCGGCCCGGTGGTCAGCTGGGACGACCCGAACGTCGGCCTCGGCTGCGGCACGATCCACCAGTGGGACCCGGTCACCAAGAAGCCGAAGCTGCTCACGACCTTGCGCGTGATGGGCAACCGGGGCAGCGGTGACGAGCTCGTCAAGAACGAAGAGGGCCTGCTCGGCATCACCCTGGACCCGAAGTTCACCGAGAACGGCTGGTTCTACGCCTACTGGATGCCGCACGAGTCGATCGACCGCGACAAGCGGATCGGCAAGCGCACGGTCTCGCGCTTCACCTACGACGCGGCGAAGCAGACGATCGACCAGGCGACCCGCAAGGACCTGCTGTCCTGGGACGTGCAGATCCACAGCTGCTGCCACGCGGGCGGCGGCATGGCGTTCGACAAGGACGGGAACCTCTACGTCGGGTCCGGGGACAACAACTCCTCGGGCGGCTCGAACGGCTACTCGGGCAACAACTGGACGCTCGACTACAAGGGCATCTCGTTCCAGGACGCGCGCCGCACCGCGGGCAACACGAACGACCTGGACGGCAAGATCCTGCGCATCCACCCGGAGGCGAACGGGACGTACACGATCCCGCCGGGCAACCTGTTCCCGAACGGGCCGGCGGACAAGACGCGCCCGGAGATCTACGTGATGGGCGTCCGGAACATCTCGCGGCTGCAGATCGACCCGGTGCACAACTGGATGACCGCGGGCTGGGTCGGTCCGGACGCGCCGTCGCCGAGCCCCGAGCTCGGGCCGGCGAAGTACGAGACGGCGACCGTCATCACCGAGGCGGGCAACCACGGCTGGCCCTACTGCATGGGCAACCGGCAGCCCTACCGCGACCGCAGCAGCACGAACGCCGCGGAACTGACCGGCTGGTACGACTGCGACAACCCGGTCAACACCTCGCCGCGCAACACCGGCCTGGTGAACCTGCCGCCGATCAAGGACAACATGATCTGGTACTCGCCGGACGGCGGCGGGCCGGTGTTCCCGAAGCGGCCGGGCAGCTCCATCCCGACCTACAACGCGGCGGACGCCACCTACACCCAGCCGTACCTGCGCGGTGGCGGCCAGGCGATCATGTCCGGGCCGACGTACCACCGCTCGCTGGTCGACACGAACAGCGGCGTCGCGTGGCCGGAGTACTGGGACAACAAGTGGTTCATCGGCGACGAGTCCAACGCGCAGAACCGGGTCGCGGTGACCGTCGACCCGGCCGGCGTGCCGACGCACCAGCCGCCGGTGTTCGCCGAGACGTTCCGCCAGATCATCCCGGGCGGCGCGGGTGACACCCGGGTGCAGAGCTGGATGGACGCCAAGTTCGGGCCGGACGGCGCGCTGTACGTGCTCGACTACGGCAACGGCTTCTTCTCCCTGGACGCCAACCAGAAGCTGCTGAAGATCAGCTACACCGGCGGCGCGCCGACGCCCGCGCCGGCGGCGACGTCGACGATGGTGCAGAACAAGGCGCTCACCGCCGCGTTCACCGGGTCGAAGTCCGGCGGGGTGTCCTACCGCTGGGAGTTCGGCGACGGCTCGGTGTCCACCCAGGCCGACCCGCGGCACACCTACCCGCGCACCGGCCTCTTCACCGCGAAGCTCACCGTGACCTACGCGAACGGTGAGACGGTGACGACCCGGACGTCGGTGAACGTCGGCTGCGCGGTGGCCGACCCGAGCCCGGTGGTGACCTTGGGCGACACCCTCACGAAGGTGGTCAACCGCAACGCCGGCGGTGGCTGCACGGTGGACGACTTCATCGACGACGAGAGCACGTGGAGCACGCACGCGGCGTTCGTCAACCACGTCGAGCAGGCCACCGAGACGCTCGCCGACCTCGGGGTGCTCAACGACGCCGAGGCGGCCGAGCTGAACGCGGCGGCCGCGGCGTCGCCGATCGGGAAGCCGGGCACCACGGGCTACGACGCGCTCTTCGACGGCACGGCGGAGTCGTTGCGCGGCTGGGAACAGGCGCCTTCGGGGCAGTTCACCCTCCAGCCGGACGGGTCGATCCGCTCGGCCGGCGGCCTGGGCATGCTCTGGTACGCCCAGCGGCAGTTCGGCGACTTCTCGGTGAAGGTGCAGTTCAAGGACATCGCCCCGGACCCGAACCGGGCCAACAGCGGCGTCTTCGTCCGGTTCCCGGATCCGCGGACACCGGTGGAGCAGCGGCCGCCGGGCAGCTGCGGCACGGTCGGGTCGGCCCGGACGTCGCAGGCCTGGGTGGCGATCTACTGCGGCCACGAGATCCAGATCTACGACGGCGACTCCGGCGAGCCGCAGAAGACCGGGTCGGTCTACAACTTCGACCCGCGCCCGCTCGACCAGGCGGGTGCCCGGCCGAAGGGCACGTGGAACGAGTACGAGATCAAGGTCGTCGGGCAGCACTACACGATGATCCGCAACGGCGTGGTGATCAACGAGTTCGACAACACGCCGGGCCAGCAGTCGTCGCGCGCGGGTGACCCGCCGACCGACCTGCGGCAGTTCGTCAGCGGGTTCATCGGGCTGCAGAACCACAGCGACAACGACCTGATCGAGTTCCGCAACATCCGGGTGCGGCAGCTGTAGCTCCGCCGCGGCTGGTCGTGAGTGGTAATTCGGGTTCTAACCCGAATTACCACTCACGAGGCCCCACTTCAGGAAGGGTTCCCCGCGATGTCCCCACGACTGATCGCTCTGCTGCTGACGGCGTTCCTGGCCGTGCTCGGGCTGGCGACGCCCGCGGCGGCGGCGCCGGTCCAGACGCTGACCTGGACCGCGAACAACAGCACCACCGAATACGCGTCCGCGCCCACCGGCGCCCTCCCCGGCGAGACCACCGTCGTCTTCGAGAACAGCGAAGCCACCGGCAACACGACCGGGATGTCGCACACCCTGACGTTCGACACCTCGACGCCGGGCTACAACCACGACGTCTCGCTGAACATCCTGGCCAACCCGTTCGACCCCGCCAACGGCCGGCACGAGGCCGTCGTGACGCTGACGCCCGGCAAGTACCGGTACTACTGCACCATCCCCGGGCACACGGCGATGGTGGGGGAGTTCGTCGTGTCCGACGGCACCGGCGACACGACCCCGCCGGCCGTCACCGCGGCGGTGGCGGGGGATCGCGACCCGTCCGGCAGCTACCTCGGATCCGCCACGGTCACGCTTTCGGCCACCGACGCGGGCTCCGGCGTGGCGTCGGTCGAGTACCAGCTCGACGGCGGCACGTGGACCACGTATGCCGCGCCGGTGGTGGTGTCCGCGGCGGGCGCGCACATGCTGCACTACCGCGCGACCGACGTCGCCGGGAACACGTCCGCGGAAGGCATGGCGCACTTCACGATCGTCGCCCGGCCGGGGGACACGACCGCGCCCTCGGTGAGTGCGGCGATCACCGGCACCCAGGACTCCTCGGGCAACTACCTCGACGTCGCGACGGCCCGGATCACGGCCACGGACGCCGATTCCGGCGTGGCGTCGGTGGAATACCAGCTCGACAGCGGCGCCTGGACCGCCTACACCGCGCCGGTCGCGGTGACCGCGGCGGGCATGCACATGCTGCACTACCGGGCCACCGACGTCGCGGGGAACGTGTCGCCGGAGGGCATGACCCACTTCACGGTGGTGAGGAGCGACACGACCGCGCCGGTCGTGTCGGCTTCCCTGAGCGGCACCCAGGACGCCGACGGCCACTACGTCGGCAAGGCGACCGTCACGGTGACGGCTTCGGACGCGGGTTCCGGGGTCGCCTCGGTGGAGTACAAAGTGGACGCTGGCGCGTGGACGGCTTACGCGGCACCGGTTCCGGTGTCGGCGGCCGGTTCGCACACGGTCGGCTACCGTGCTCGCGACGTCGCCGGCAACGCGTCCGCGGAAGGTTCGGTGTCGTTCACCGTGGTCGCCGGCGGGGACACGACCGCGCCTTCGGTCGCGCTCCAGGTCACCGGCAAGCAGGACGGCGGCTGGAACTACGTGGGTTCGGCGTCGGTGACGGTGACCGCCACCGACGCGGAGTCCGGAGTGGACTCGGTCGAGTACAAAGTGGACGAATTGGCGTGGACCCGGTACGCGGCGCCGGTCGTGGTGTCCGCGCTGGGGGCGCACACCGTGCGGGCCCGGGCCACGGACATCGCCGGGAACGTCTCGGCCGAGGTCGCGGGATCGTTCCGGGTGGTCGCGGCCGCGCCACCACCGGACGCCTGCCCGTCCTCGGACACCCGGGAGACGGTGGTGATCGGCGGCGTCGACAGCCAGGTCGTGAACACCGACACCGGCAACGGTTGCACGATCAACGACGTCATCGACGAGAACGCGGAGTATCTGTCCCACGACCGGTTCGTGAAGCACGTGAAGGCGGTGACGCAGGAGCTCGTGGCCAACGGCGTGCTGTCCCCGGGCGACCGCAACCGCATCGTGACGGCGGCGATCGAGTCCGGCGTCGGTGGCGACGGCCGTTCGGTGCCGGTGGAGGGGAGTGTGCGGAAGGCTTCGGTGCGCATCGGGTGAGCAGGCCGGCCGTGCGGAGGCGGAGACTTCGCGCTCCGCGTCCGCACGGTGCCGACTGCGCTGGTCTCGGGATCGCTCCCGGGACCGGCGCTCACTCGGGGACGAGCGCGAACCGGCCGAACACCGTCCCGGCGTCCAGTTGCCGGTGGGCGAGTTCCGCGTGCGCCAGCGGCAGCACGTCGTGGACCACCGTGGCCACCTCGCCGCGGCCCGCGGCGGCCAACAGTTCGGAGGCCACCGTACGGCGGTCCTCTGTGGACACGGAGTCGGCGCTGAAGATCGCGAACGACAGTGACTTCCGGAACGCCGTGAACATCTCCGCGACCAAGCTGGCCGGTGGTGGGCCCCCGACCGCGCCCACGGTGACCACCCGCCCGTTGGGGTTGAGCTTGCCGAAGAACGAAGGCAGCTCCTCCCCGGCGACGATGTCGATGATGACGTCGTACCCGCCGGCGCCCTCGCCGGCACGGTCCAGCACCCCGGTGGCGCCCAGCGCGCGCAGGCGGGCGCCGCGCTCGGGCGAAGAGGTCGTGACCGCGACCGTGCCGGTGCGCGCCGCGAGCTGGACCGCCATCACCCCGATGCCGCCCGCCGCGCCGCGGACCAGCACCGATTCGCCGGGTGCGAAGCGGGCGTGCCGGAGGCCGAAGTGCGCCACCACCCCGGAACCCGCCACGGTCACCGCGTCGACCGGCGACACCTCCGGCGGCAGCCGTACCAGCGTCGTGGCCGGGACGAGCGCCTGCTCGGCGTAGCCACCGCCGCCGTCGGTGGGGGCCCAGACGCGCGCGCCGGCCCACGACTCGTCGACGTCCGCGCCCAGCGAGGTGACGGTTCCCGCCACCTCGCCGCCGAGGACGTGACCGGCTTCGAAGCCGAACGCGTTGAGGGCGCCGCGGCGGATCAGCACGTCGACGCCGCCGACGCCGATCGCCTCGGTGGTGATCACCACCTGCCCGGCGCCCGGCCGCGGGTCGGGAACCTCGACGACGGCCAGGCCGCCGGGCTCCCCGAAAGTCTGCACTGCCACTGCTTTCACGGTTCATCTCCCTGAGTTCGAGGCGGCCGCGACCGTACCGGACGCACCCGTCCGTTTCGGCTAAACTGAGACGGTGACCGGCTCTTTGCCTCGGATCCGGCGATCGGATGCCCAGGACAACCGCGAACGCCTCCTCGAGGCGGCCCGGACCGTGTTCGCCACCGCCGGCCTGGCCGCGCCGATGCGGGAGATCGCCCGGCACGCCGGCGTCGGCCCGGCGACGCTGTACCGGCACTTCCCGACCAAGGAACAGCTGTTCGCCGAGGCGTTCGCGGAGCGGCTGCGTGCCTGCTACGCGATCGTCGACGACGGCCTCGCCGAGGCGGACGCCTGGCGGGGCCTGCGCACGGTGATCGAGCGGCTGGGGGAGCTGTACGCCCGGGACCGGGGGACGACCGCGGCGCTGGTGTCGGCCTTCCCCGGCACGCTGGACTTCACCGCCGACCGGGAACGGGCGCTGAAGTCGCTCGCCGAGCTGGTGCGCCGGGCGAAGGACGCCGGCCGGGTGCGGCCCGAGACGACGCTGGACGACATCGTCCTGGTGCTGATGGCCGCCGGTGGCATCCAGGCGGTCACGCCGGCGGCGCGGGCCGCGGCCGTCCGGCGCTACATCACGATCGCGATCAACGGGCTGCGCGCCGTTCCGGCCCCCCGCGACTAAGTGGGACACTGTTCCGTATAGTAACCGGGACAGTGTCCCATTTAAGGAGCTCTTCATGGCGATCACCTACCTGCTGGTCCACGGCGCCTGGCACACCGGGCAGTGCTGGGCGCGGGTCGTGCCGCGGCTGGCGGCGAGCGGGCGCCCGGTGTTCACCCCGACGCTCACCGGCTACGGCGAAACGCGGCACCTGCTGAACCCGGACGTCGGACTCCGGACGCACGCCGCCGACGTCGTGCGGCTGCTGGTCGAAGCGGACCTGCACGACGTCGTCCTGGTCGGGCACAGCTACGCCGGCCTGGTGATCTCCGCGGTGGCCAACGAGGTGCCGGAGCGGATCGCGCGGCTGGTGTACCTCGACGCGATGGTGCCCGCCCACGGGGAGAACGCGATCGACGTCATGCCGGTCACCCGGAGCATGCTCGGGGCCGGCTGGCGGGTCCCGCCGCTGCCCGAGCTGCCCGCGCCCTTCGGCCTGTTCGGGGTGACCGATCCGGGGGACGTCGCGTGGCTGCGGACCATGCTGTCCGACCAGTCGATCCGGTGCCTCGAAGAGCCGGTCGCCCAGGACAACCCGGCGCTGCGCGCGATCCCGCGCACGCACATCCACTGCACGGTGAAGCCCGACGGGTTCGACCGGCGCCCGGTGCCCGCCGTGCAGCCGAACGGCGAGCCCGCGGACGTGCGCGAGCTGGCCGCCGGGCACGACTGCATGATCACCGCGCCCGGGGAGCTGGCCGGGCTGCTGCTGGACGTCGGGGAGCCGGTGGGGGCCGGTAGCATGCGGTCGTGAGCGATTCCCGGACGGCGGCTGGAAAATCGCCGCAGCGCGCCGACGCGCGGCGCAACGCCGGGAACGTCCTCGAGGCCGCGGCCGCGGTGTTCGTGACCTCCGGCGTCGAAGCGCCGATCCGGGAGATCGCCGCCCGGGCCGGGGTGGGCACGGCGACCATCTACCGCCACTACCCGACCCGGGCCGACCTGATCCTCGCGGTGTACCGGCGGCAGGTCGAAGCCCTGGCCGAGGTCGGTCCCGCCCTGCTCGCCGGCGGGCGGGGGCCACATGAGGCCCTGGTCGAGTGGATCGACCGGTTCGTCGACTTCGTCATCACCAAGCAGGGGCTGGCGTCGGTGCTGCAGTCCGACGAAGCCTGCTACGACCCGCTGCACACCTACTTCCTCGAACGCCTCGGTCCCGTGTGCACCCAGCTGCTGGACGCCGCCGCCGCGGCCGGCGAGATCGTCCCCGGCCAGGACGCCTTCGAGCTGATGCGCGGCGTCGGCAGTCTCTGTGCCGGCGCGGGGACGGCGACGTACTACGACGCGCGCCACTTGGTGAAGCTGCTGGTCAACGGCCTGCGCCGGTCAGACGCGCTGTAGCAGGAAACGCTGGTTGGCTCCGCCGCCGACGGTGTACTGGGAGATCCGGGCCCCGTCGGCGGTCGAAGCACCCCACACGTCCATGGCCAGGCCGCTGGCCCGGTTGACCAGGCTCACCACCCCGCCGCCCTGGTCGGTGACCTTCCACTGCTGCGTCGTCGCACCGGTGTCCGGCTGCTGGGTGATGTCCGCGCCCGAAGCCGAGCTCGCGACCTGCAGGACCAGCCCGCTGTGCCGCGCCCGGATGCGGTGGTAGCCGCCGTCCGAGGCGAGGAAGTCGAACTGCTGGTTCAGCCCGCTGCCGGCCTGCCACTGGATCAGCGCGGCCCCCGCCGCGGTCGAGGCACCGTTGATGTCGGCCGCCTTGCCGCTGTGCTGGGCGACGAGCCGGTAGTTCACCCCGGGCTCGACCACCGGGGGCGGCCCGCCGAGGGAAGTGGCGCGGTAGGTGTGACCCGCCTGGCCTGCGAAGCGGACCAGGTCCGCTTCGACGGACACCGGCTGGACCTTGGCGCCGGTCGTGGTGTCGAGCACTTCGTAAGCCGTGGTGAACATCCGGCTGCGGACCTTGACGTCGCCGTCGCGGTCCGGGGTGATGGTGAGCTGGGTCGCCGCGCCGCTGCTCCAGGCCGCGCCGACCGTGTAGCCGCCTCGCCCGCGCAGGCCCGTGACGCTGCCGGCCGGCCAGGCGGGCGGCAGCGCGGGCAGCAGGTGCAGCTCGCCGTTGTGGCTGTGCAGCAGCAGTTCGGCGATGCCGGACGTCGCCCCGAAGTTGCCGTCGATCTGGAACGGCGGGTGCAGGTCGAACATGTTGGGCGCCAGCCGGTCGGTCCGCACGAGGAGCCGGAGCAGGTCGTGCGCCTTGGCGCCCTCTTCCATCCGCGCCCAGTAGTTGATCTTCCAGGCCAGTGACCAGCCGGTGCCGTCGTCACCGCGCAGCTCGAGGGTCCGGCGCGCGGCGGTGAACAGCTGGGGCGTGCCGCGCTTGCTGATCTGGTTGCTCGGGTACAGGCCGTAGAGGTGCGAAATGTGCCGGTGGGTCTGCTCGGTCTCCACCCAGTCGTAAAGCCATTCCTGGATGTTCCCGCGCAAGCCGACCTTCATCGGCGCCAGCCGCTGCCGGGCCGCCTTGACCTGGTCGGCGAAGGCGGCGTCCACGCCCAGCACCTGGCACGCGCCCGCGCAGCCGTCGAACAGGTCGCGCAGGATCTGCATGTCCATCGTCGGGCCCGCGCACACGGACGCGTTCGCGTGGTGGTTCAGTTCGGGGGAGTTCGCCGGGTTGGTGACCAGGTAGCCCAGCGAGGGTTCGGTCACCAGCGTGTCGAGGAAGAACTGCGCGGCGCCCTTCAGCAGCGGGTAGCGGGCGCGCAGGAACTCGGCGTCGCCGGTGAACCGGTAGTGGTCCCAGATCATGGTGGCGAGCCAGGCGCCGCCGGTCTGCCACATCCCGGCCTGCGCGAAGTCCACAATGGAGGATCCACGCCAGCCGTCGGTGTTGTGGTGGGTGACCCAGCCCCGGGCACCGTATTCGACCTGTGCGGTGCGCGCCCCGGTGACCGCGAGGTCGCCGATCATCGCGAACACCGGTTCGTAGCACTCCGCGAGGTTGGTGACGTCGGCCGGCCAGTAGTTCATCGGCAGGTTGGCGTTGAGGGTGTACTTCGATTCCCACGACGGGTTCAGCTGGTCGTTCCAGATCCCCTGCAGGTTGGCGGGCTGGGTGCCCGGCCGGGACGAGGAGATCAGCAGGTAGCGGCCGAACTGGAAGAGCAGCGCGGCGAACTGCGGGTCACTGACGCTGTTGTGCTGGGCGATCCGGACGTCGGTCGGCTGGTCGGCCGCCGCGGTGCGGCCGAGGTCGAGGGTCGTGCGCCCGAAGAGCTTCTGGTAGTCGGCGAGGTGCCGGCTGCGCAGCGAGTCGTAGGAGAGGGCCTGGGCGGCGGCCAGCCGGGTGCGGGCGAGGCCCTGGTAGTCCCCGTTCACCGTGCGGTAGTCGACGTAGCTGGTGCCGATCGAGATCAGCAGCGTCACGGCGTCGGCGCCGGACACCCGCAGCGTGCCGCCCGAACTGCTGGTGCTGCCGCCCTCGGCCGTCGCGCCGGCCAGGGCGAGGAACCGGACCGAACCGGCGATGCCCCGGCTGTCCCCGGAGATCCCGTCCAGCGCGATCGTGGTGCCGTTCGGGCTGGCCGTCGTCGCCCGCTGGGGGGTGCCCAGTGACGCGGAGAACGAGAGCGAGCCCGGCGTCTCGGCCGTCAACCGCATGACGATCACCTGGTCCACGGCGCTGGCGAACACCTCCCGCCGGTATCGCACGTTGTTCGCGACGTAGGTGACGACCGTCGTGGCCGTGGTGAGGTCGAGCCACCGCTGGTACGAGGAAACCCCGCTGTTCCCGGGCAGCGCGAGGCTGAGGGTGCCGACGGGCTGGTACGGCTGCTGGGCGGCCGGGGTGCCGAGCATCTTCTGGTCGATCAGGGACTGCGCCTGCGTCCACTGGTTGGCGAACACCAGTTGCCGGATCTGCGACAGCGCCCCCGCGCCTTGGGTGTTGCTGTAGTCGTGGGGGCCGCCCGCCCAGACCGTGTCCTCGTTGAGCTGCAGGCGTTCGGTGTCGGTGTTGCCCGACACCATGGCGCCCAGCCTGCCGTTGCCGATCGGCAGCGCGCGCAGCCACTCGGTGCCGGCCGGCTTGTCGTACCACAGCGCCAGGTCGTTCACCGCCCGGACGTCGGCGGGTGCGGCCGAAGCGGTCCGGGCGGTGGCCGTCCACGCGATCGGCACCAGCGCGGCACCCAGCCGCATCGCCTGCCGGCGGGTCAGGTCGGACATCGTCGTCACTCCGATCTTCAGGCGCGCTGGAGCTGGAACCGCTGGTTGGCGCCGCCGCCGGCGGTGTACTGCGAAATCCGGGCACCGTCGGCGGTGGAGGCACCCCAGACGTCCATGGCCAGGCCGCTGGCCCGGTTCACCAGGCTCACCGCGCCGCCGCCCTGGTCGGTGACCTTCCACTGCTGGGTCGTCGCGTCGGTGTCGGGCTGCTGGGTGATGTCCGCGCCGGAGGCGGCGCTCGCGACCTGCAGGACCAGGCCACTGTGCCGGGCGCGGATCCGGTAGTAGCCGTCGGCGGAGGCGAGGAAGTCGAACTGCTGGTTGGCCGCGTTGTGCGAAGACCACTGGATCAGGGCCGCCCCCGCCGCGGTGGACGCACCGCTGATGTCGGCCGACTTGCCGCTGTGCGCGGCGACCAGGGAGTAGTTCACGCCGACCTGCACCGGCGAGGTGGGCGGGTTCGGGTCGCCGCCGCCGAACTGGCTGAAGAACTTCCAGATCTCGGCCTTGTCCCAGCTCCGCGCGCCGCTTTCGCAGCCGGTGCAGCCGTCCACCGGGCCCTGCTGGTGGCCGCCGTCGAACGGCGCCCAGACGACCGGGTACCCGGTCCGGCAGCCCGAGTAGACGGTCAGGTAGTGGGTTTTGCTGCCCGCGGCGGGTTCGGGGGCGTTCTGCGGGGTGCAGCCGTTGTTCCGGACGAAGGTGTCCCGCAGGCCCCGGCCGGCGCCGATGTTGTCCGACACGCCGTGGATGCCCATGTACGCGATGGGCTGGGTGCCGCCGCTGCACCCG
The DNA here is from genome assembly GCF_002904335.1 of Amycolatopsis sp. CA-126428. Classification (GTDB taxonomy): domain Bacteria; phylum Actinomycetota; class Actinomycetes; order Mycobacteriales; family Pseudonocardiaceae; genus Amycolatopsis. The sequence continues at coordinate 145,783 of NZ_PPHF01000164.1, forward strand.
CTGATCGCGCCGGGGGCCGCGATGGCCACGACCGCCCGGAAGACCGTCGCCCGGGCGCACGCGAGTGCGTAGCTCATCGCGCCGCCGTAGCTGAAGCCGATGGAGAACAGCTGGGTCGTGTCGACGCAGAGGTCGTTCTCGATCAGCCGGACCATGTCGTCGGTGAAGGTCACGTCCTCGCCGCCGGAATTGCCCCAGCCGTTGTTGAGACCTTGCGGCGCCACGAAGATCGTGCTGTTGCCCGACTGCGACTGCATGCCGTAGTAGGCCCAGGCGTAGCCGTCGCTGCCGCCCGAGGCGACTTGGTCGGCGGTGCCGCCCAGCCAGTGGTAGCCGAACGCCAGCCGGTGCGGAGTGGCGTTGTCGTAGGTGTCGGGGATCTTCAGGATGAAGCTGCGGGTTTTGCCGTTGCTCTGGATCGTGCGATTGCCGCTGGTGAGCGTCGGGTTCTTGCCACAGCCGGCACTCGGCGTGCCGGCGGCGGCGGCGCTTCCGGCCGCGGCGGCGCCCGGGGGAGCGCCGCCCACGGCCAGCGCGAGCACCGCGGCGGTCACGAAGACGCGGAACGACGATCCGATCCTGGGCATGCGAAATCCTTCGGCCGACGGGGAAATTCCGAGCCCTCGGCGCGGGTCGCCTGCTCAAGGGTGTCCCGGTTGTAGCACGGATTTCGAATGGTCGTCCAGCCGGAAATGAAAGTTTCAATTCCGGGAAACGATTCCCGGCCGGCGCTTCACGCGGTGGTGACCAGGACCGGGTGGACGCGGGCACGGTACCCGCCGATGGCCACCCTGCGCAGCGGAAATCCTCCTCGGGAGCGGGCCGTCAGTATGCCGCCCGTCAAAAGGGTCGTGACAAGAATCAGTGTTAGCGCTAACATGCTCCCCGCCCCCTCTGTCCACTGACGAACGGAGACCCCGGTGCCCTCACCCATCAGCCGCCGGCGACTGCTGCAAGCCGCCGGCGCCACCGCCATCGCCTCCGCGGCCGGGTCCGCCATCGGCTGGGCGCCCGCCGCTTCGGCGGTCACCGCCGCGGCCGTCGGGCCGGTCCGCCCGGACGCCGGGGTGACCCTGTTCCCGTTCGAGCTCGGCCAGGTGCGGCTGACCGCGAGCCGGTGGCTGGACAACCAGAACCGGACGCAGAACTACCTGCGGTTCGTCGACGTCAACCGGCTGCTCTACGTCTTCCGGGCCAACCACCGGCTCTCCACCGGCGGCGCGGCCGCCAACGGCGGCTGGGACGCGCCGAGCTTCCCGTTCCGCAGCCACGTGCAGGGCCATTTCCTGACGGCTTGGGCGCAGCTGTGGGCCGTCGCCGGCGACACCTCGAGCCGGGACAAGGCCACGACGATGGTCGCCGAACTGGCCAAGTGCCAAGCGAACAACGGCGCCGCCGGGTTCTCCGCCGGCTACCTGTCCGGCTTCCCCGAGGCCGACTTCGACAACCTCGAAGCCGGTCGGCTGTCGAACGGCAACGTGCCGTACTACTGCATCCACAAGACCATGGCCGGCCTGCTCGACGTGTGGCGGTACATCGGCAGCACCCAGGCCCGCGACGTGCTGCTCAACCTCGCCGGGTGGGTCGACCGGCGGACCGCCCGGCTCAGCGCGAGCCAGCTGCAGTCGGTGCTGAACACCGAGTTCGGCGGCATGAACGACGTGCTGGCCGAGCTCTACCAGTACACCGGCGACGCGCGGTGGCTGACCGCCGCGCAGCGGTTCGACCACGCCGCCGTGTTCGACCCCCTGGCCGCGAACCGGGATCAGCTCAACGGGCTGCACGCCAACACCCAGGTCCCGAAGTGGATCGGCGCGGCGCGCGAGTACAAGGCCACCGGCACCACCCGCTACCGGGACATCGCGACGAACGCCTGGAACATCACCGTCGGCGCGCACACCTACGCCATCGGCGGCAACAGCCAGGCCGAGCACTTCCGCGCCCCCAACGCCATCGCCGCGTACCTGAACCAGGACACGTGCGAAAGCTGCAACACCTACAACATGCTCAAGCTGACCCGGGAACTGATCGCGCTGTACCCGGACCGCGCCGACCTGGCCGACTACTACGAACGCGCCCTGCTCAACCAGATGATCGGCCAGCAGAACCCGGCCGACAGCCACGGGCACATCACGTACTTCAGCTCGCTCAACCCGGGCGGCCGCCGCGGCCTCGGCCCGGCGTGGGGCGGCGGCACGTGGAGCACCGACTACGACTCGTTCTGGTGCTGCCAGGGGACCGGGCTGGAAACCCAGACGAAGCTTGCCGACTCGATCTACTTCTCCAACGACACGACGTTGACCGTGAACCTGTTCCTGCCCTCGGTGCTCACCTGGACCCAGCGCGGCATCACGGTCACCCAGACCACCTCGTACCCGGCGAGCGACACCAGCACGCTGACGGTGACCGGAAGCGTGAGCGGGACCTGGGCGATGCGCATCCGCATCCCCGGCTGGACCACCGGGGCGACCATCAGCGTCAACGGCGTCGCGCAGAACGTGACCACCACGCCCGGCAGCTACGCCACCCTGTCGCGGTCCTGGGCCTCCGGGGACACGGTGACCGTCCGCTTGCCGATGAAGGTCGCGCTGAAGGCGGCCAACGACAACGCGAACGTCGCGGCCGTCACCTACGGCCCGGTGGTCCTGGCCGGCAATTACAGCGGCAGCACGCTGCCGTCCCTCAACCCGGCTTCGGTCACCCGGACCAGCAGCAGTGCGCTCACCTTCAGTGCCACCGCCAACGGGTCCGCCGTCAACTTGGTTCCGTTCTATGACGCTCAGGGCTTCAACTACACCACGTACTGGAACACCGGTGGCGCCGGTGCGACGACCTATCGGCTGGTCAACGTGGGGAGTGGGCTGGTGCTGGGCGTCGAGAACATGTCCACCGCTGACGGTGGCCGGGCGCTGCAGTGGTCGGACAGCGGGACCGCGGACCACAACTGGGAGATGATCACCGACGGGAGCACGGTTCGGTTCCGGAACGCCAACAGCGGCAAGGTACTGGGGGTTCTCGACATGTCGACAGCGGACAATGCGCGGGTTCTGCAGTGGTCGGACAACGGGACGGCTGATCACCGGTGGACGGTGGTTGCTCAGGGTGATGGGACCTCGAAGATCCGGAATGTCAACAGTGGGAAGCTGCTGACGATCGAGGGTGGGTCCGGGTCGGCTGGGGCTTATGCCGTTCAAGGGCCGGACAATGGTGCTGCTGCGAATCGGTGGCGTGTTGTTCGGAACGGATGATGGGTGCGAGTGATGGAGCCGGGTGATGGGGCCGGGTGATGGGGCCGGTGCTGTGACGCTGTTTTCCCGCCACCCCGAAGCCTGATTGTGACTACGGCCGGCGGCACCGCGTCAAGGCGGGAAAGATGCCTTGACCCGGCGCCGCCGGCCGTGTTCTGGCTTCGGATCGGGGTTGCGGGGGGCCTGGGTGCCGTGGTGGTCGCCTTGCGTTGCCGTGGCGGCGTGCCGTGGGTGGTGGTTGGCGCCTTGCGTTGTCTGGCGCGGGAAGTCTTGGCGGTCAGCCTGCGCTGTTGTCCGCATACTTGATCGTGATGTTCTTGAAGCCCAGTGATTGCAGCAAGCCCGTCAGCATTGTTCGGGTGTTTCGCTCTGCGTCCGCTACAAGGGAGCTCTTGGCTGCTGCCGCCTGGATCTGCTTCTGGGCCAGCTCGTACAACGCCTGCTGGGAATTGGGGTTGCCGCCCAGGAACTCGTTGATTCTCGTGAAGAGGCCCTGCTGCTGGGCGTACACGTGGGACTCGTGCACGTCGAGCGTTGCCGGCTCCAGTTGGGCGTGGCCCAACGTGATCGTGGCTGACTGGCGGTCGTCGGACACCTGGACCGCGTTGCCCTTCAGGCGCCCGAAGTCGACGTACGCGTTGTCCGTGCCCACTCCGATGAACAGCGTGTCGCTGCCCACCAGGAAGCTGGGGAGGACCGAGCTCGTCGTGATGTCGACGACCACCTGGAACGAACCGCTCGCCGCTTCGTAGCGGGACAGCTCGACGATCGACTGCAGCAGGACCGGGCCCGAGTGCTCTTCCGTGCGCTCGGCGAACGGGTTGCGCAATTGGGGTAACAGGTGCACCGCCGATGCGACGAGTACCGCCGCGACCAGAACCACCACAGCTACAGCCAAAGCGACCAGTCGCTTGCCCCAAGCACCCATACCGGGAGGAATACCCATCCGGCCACCGAGCCAATCGACCGGTAGCGTGTGCTCGGATCGACGAGGGGAGACGGTGTGCGCAAGTCCTGGTGGCTGTGGCTCCTGCCGGCCGTGCTCGCCGTTCTGGTGCTCGGGCTGATCTTCGGCAGTGGCTACCGCAAGGGCACCAAGCTCGGCGTGCCGGCCGCGCCCGTTGCGGCCTGGAGTGCGGGCCGGGTGGCCTGACCCGTCGCGGGTCCGGCCCGGGCGGGACAGCCGATCGCGGCGCTCTGTGTGAACGCCGCGATCAGCCTGCCCGAGGCTCAGGAGCAGTAGGTCCCGTTGAGCGCCGGCTGCAGGAACGGCGGCGCGCTGCCGGTGTAGTTCGCGTTGTAGCCGAGCGTGGTCGTCGCCCCCGTGCCCAGGGTGCCGTTCCAGGACACGCTGTCGACCTTGACGGTGTCGCCGGTGTCGCTCCAGGTTCCGTTCCAGCCCTGGCTGATGGTCACGCCGGGTGCGGAGAACGTCAGCGTCCAGCCGTTGAGGGCCGTGCCGCGGTTTTCGATGACGATCTCCGCGGTGTAGCCGGTCGGCCAGGAGCTGACCACCCGGTGGGTGACCTTGCAGCCGCCGGTCGGCTGCGGGGTCGTGGTGGTCGGGGACGTGGGCGTGGTCGGAGTCGTCGGCGTGGTCGGGGTGGTCGGGGTGGTCGGGGTCGTCGGGGTGGTCGGGGTGGTGGTCTGGATCGGGCCCGCCGCGATGGCGAGGTCGTAGGCCCGCTGGGGCACGAACTGGCCGGCCGTGGCGATGCAGCCGTCGGCCTCGCCCGGCGGCTTGATCCACAGGAACGCGTCGATCTGGCTGTCGCCGGTCTGGTTGGTGCTCGGCCGGCCGATCGCGCGGCCGCCCGGGTCGCACCACTCGCTGCCCTGCGGCCCGTTGCCGTTGCGGCTCGTGTCCACCACGGCCTTCAGCCGCGAGTCGCCGAGCTGGTTCAGGATCGCCTTGTCGTAGGCCACTTCGTCGGAGGTCGCGCGGTAGTTGGAGACGTTGGTCGAGATGCCGTCGGCGCTGTTCGAGATGTCGGCGGCCCGCAGCCGCGCCGCGGCGTCGCCCGGGGAAAGCCAAGCGGAGTGCCCGATGTCGAAGTACACCTTCGCCTGGGACGAGCCGGCCTTGAGCTTCTTGCCCGCGTACGCGATCGACGCCGTGGTCTGGGCCTGCTGGTCGCTGTTCTGGCAGTTCGTCATCTGCGGGAGCACGTCGGGCTCGAGCACGATGGCCGCGGGCCGGCCCGCCAGCCCCGCCGCCACCTGGTCGATCCAGGCCCGGTAGGCGTCTTGGGACGGCGCGCCGCCGCTGCTCGCGCCGCCGCAGTCGCGGTTCGGGATGTCGTAGACGACCATGATCGGGATCTGGCCCGCGGCGGCCGCCGCGCCGGTGTAGGCGTCCACCTCGCCGCGGACCGTGGACGTGTTCGTGGTGGTGAACCACCGCGCCTGCGCCACCGACGCGATGCGGTCGCGGATGACCGCGGCCCGGGAGTCGCCGGGGTTCGCCGCGACCCACTTGGCCGCGTTGGTGCCCGGGTCGACGTAGTACGCCGAGGCGGCGGCCTGCGCGCCGGCCCACGTGGTCGTGGCCACGACGCCGGTCACGGCTACCGCGGCGAGACCCCCGGCTGCCACTGTCCTGCTTCGCATGCACCTTCTCCTTCGAACGGCGGTGGCGCCGGAACCGGCTACTGGGAGCGCTCCCAGCAATCGGAGACTGTAGCCGGGGGAAGCGGCCCGGGAAAGGGGTCCGCCGTGTTGTTCTCGCTCGCCGGCGCGAAATTTACATTTTGCGTGAAGCGTCGCTGCCGGTCCGCGACGGATCGCTGAACTGCGGTGATTGCCGGCCGGTGGGGCGGTGACCGCGGTGTTTCGTAAAGTGCGGCGGGTGCCCGGTGCCGATGGTTGTTCGGCGGCAGGGCGGCTGTTAGCGTTAACGCCCAGCGTGTTCGCCATCGACGAAGATGGGGTTCTCATGGCGGTTTCCCCCTTCGCTGATCGACCGATTGTTTCGCCGGCTGGCCCGAGAGTTTCGCCGGGCGCCGCCTTCGTTCGGAAGTGAGGACTACCATGCTCCGCAGCGCGAGAAACGCGGCAGCGGCGGTGACCGCGGTCGTCTTGGCCGTGGCCGGCGGCGTCGTCGCCGCGGCCCCGGCCCAGGCCGCCACCTCGATCACCGTCAACGGCGGCTCGGGCGGCCGCACGTTCGACGGCGTCGGCGCGGTCAGCGGCGGCGGTGGCAACACCCGCCTGCTGATCGACTACCCCGAGCCGCAGCGCGGCCAGATCCTCGACTACCTGTTCAAGCCCGGCTACGGCGCCGCCCTGCAGATCCTCAAGGTGGAAATGGGCGGGGACACCAACTCCACCAGTGGCGCGGAGCCCAGCCACGCCCACTTCCGCGGTGATCTGGACTGCAACCGCGGGTACGAGTGGTGGCTCATGGAACAGGCGAAGGCGCGCAACCCCGGCATCAAGCTCGTGGGCCTGCCCTGGGGAGCGCCGGGCTGGATCGGCAACGGCACCTTCTTCTCCAACGACCTGACGGACTACTACCTGTCGTGGCTGGGGTGCGCCAAGCAGCACGGGCTGACCATCGACTACCTCACCAGCGTCCAGAACGAGAAGCAGTGGAGCGCGGACTGGACCGTGACCCTCCGCAACGCGCTCAACGCCAACGGGTACAGCGCCGTCAAGATCATCTCCGGTGACTCGTGGCCGGGCGACTGGGGCCCCGCGAGCGCGATCTCGACCAACACGGCCTACCGCAACGCGACCGACGTGCTGAGCGCCCACTACACCTGCGGCTACCTCAGCGCGCAGACCTCCTGCAGCGTCCCGGCGAACGTCACGAACACCGGGAAGACGTTGTGGTCCAGCGAAAACGGCTCCCAGGACTACAACGACGGCGCCAAGCCGCTGGCCCGCGGGATCAACCGCGTCTACCTCGACGGCAAGATGACCGCCTACCTCAACTGGGACCTGATCGCCGCCGTCACGCCGAACATCCCGTGGCCGACCGTGGGGCTGATCCTGGCCAACCAGCCGTGGTCCGGCTACTACTCGGTCGGCAAGGACTCGTGGGCGCTGGCGCACACGACGCAGTTCACCGCGCCGGGCTGGAAGTACCTCGACTCCTCCAGCGGCTACCTCGGCGGGAACCGCAACAACGGCAGCTACGTCTCGCTGAAGTCGCCGAACAACACCGACTACAGCACGATCATCGAGACGATGGACGCCACCTCGGCGCAGACGCTCGACCTGAACGTCACCGGCGGGCTGTCCGGCGGCCAGGTGCACGTGTGGGCGACCAACCTCAACTCGAACAACCCGGCCGACCACTTCGTGCACAGCACCGACATCACCCCGTCCGGCGGGGCTTACTCCCTGACCGTCCAGCCCGGCTACCTCTACTCCGTCACGACCACCACCGGGCAGGGCAAGGGCACGGCGACCAGCCCGCCGCAGGGTTCGCTGAACCTGCCCTACAGCGATGACTTCGAGGCGTACGCGAAGGGCAAGGAAGCCAAGTACCTGATGGACATGGAGGGCGCCTTCGAGACCTCCGCCTGTGGGGCCGGCCGCGCGGGCACCTGCGTCCGCCAGTCCGCGACGCAGAAGACGATCCCCTGGAAGAAGTTCGTCGACCCCTACGCGCTGCTGGGCAACGTGGCCTGGAGCAACTACACGCTCAGCACGGACGTGCTGCTGGAGAAGTCCGGGTACGTCGAGCTGCTCGGCCGGGCCGGCTCGCAGGACACCGGCAACCAGGGCGCGCTGAACGCGTACTACCTGCGGGTGAGCGACACCGGCGCCTGGTCGATCCGGCGCAACAACACCAGTCAGCAGAACACGACCCTGCGCACCGGCACGACGGCCGCGCTCGGCACCGGCAGCTGGCACAAGCTGTCACTGGGCTTCTCCGGCAGCACCATCACCGCCTCCGTCGACGGCAATGTCATCGGCACGGTCACCGACGGCACCTTCCCGGCCGGGCAGGTCGGCATCGGCACGAGCGTCGGGGAGACCGCGCAGTTCGACAACCTCTCCGTCGCCGGTTCGGGCGGTGGGTCGACCTCCGTGCTGCGCAACACCGCCGCGGGGCGCTGCCTCGACGTCCCGGGCGTGTCGCAGACCAACGGCACCCAGGTGACGCTGTGGGACTGCAACGGCGGCAGCAACCAGCAGTGGACCCTGACGTCCGGCAAGCAACTCCTGGTGTACGGCAACAAGTGCCTGGACGCCGAAGGAGCGGGCACGACCGCGGGCACCCGGGCGATCATCTGGGACTGCTCGACCGGCGCCAACCAGCAGTGGACGGCGGCCGCCGACGGCACGATCACCGGTGTCCAATCGGGACTGTGCCTCACCCCGAACGGGAACGGCACCGCGAACAGCACGCCGGTGACCCTGCAGACCTGTACCGGCGGCAACGCCCAGAAGTGGACGCGGAGCTAGCCGCATTCCGCACGGACAAAGGAGTTCGTCGATGAAGGCACGCTGGAGAAGGGTGTGGCCGGCCGTGGTGATCGCCGCGGGCGCGCTGACCGGCACGGCGACGACGTCCCAGGCGGCCACCGAGGGGCCGTGTGACATCTACGCGGCCGGCGGCACGCCGTGCGTGGCCGCGCACTCGACCACCCGGGCGCTGTACGGCGCGTACAACGGTTCGCTCTACCAAGTGCGGCGCGCGTCGGACAACACCACGCGCGACGTCGGGGTCCTGAGCGCCGGCGGCGTCGCGAACGCCGCGACGCAGGATTCGTTCTGCGCCGGCACGACGTGCCTGATCACGGTCATCTACGACCAGTCCGGCCGGAACAACCACCTGACCCAGGCGCCGCCGGGTGGCTTCTCCGGCCCGGCGCCCGGCGGGTACGACAACCTGGCCAGTGCGACGGCCGCCCCGACCACCGTCGGCGGCCAGAAGGCGTACGGCGTCTACGTGGCGCCGGGCACCGGTTACCGCAACAACAACACCAACGGCGTCGCGACCGGTGACCAGCCGGAAGGCATGTACGCGATCTTCGACGGGACGCACTACAACGGCGGCTGCTGCTTCGACTACGGCAACGCCGAACGCAATAGCCGCGACAACGGCAACGGCACGATGGAAGCCATCTACTTCGGCAACATCAAGGTCTGGGGCTACGGCGCC
>NZ_PPHF01000165.1 GCF_002904335.1 Amycolatopsis sp. CA-126428
CCGAAGCATGAAATCATCCAGCCCGCTCCACGCCCCCACGACACACCAACACCTAACAAAGCACTACTAGGGGGCCGGGCGGCGGAGGAGGTACGTGTCCATGATCCAGCCGTGGCGTTCGCGGGCTTCCGCACGGGCCGAGCGGATCCGGTCCGCGAGCGCGGGGGTGAGCGGGCCCGAGATCAGGATCTCGTCGGGCGTGCCCACGTACGCGCCCCAGAAGATCTCGAACCCCACGGAAGTGAAGCGGTCGAACGTCGTGTGGGCGTCGAGGAGGACGAAGACATCGTCGACGCCCTCCGGCCAGCCCGACGCGAGACGGCGGCCCGTGGTCAGCTGGACCGCGCGGCCGATCTGGTTCATCGTCGTCCGGTGGCGGGCCACCAGGGCCGAGATGCTGCTGATGCCCGGCACCACTTCGTACTCGAACTCGACGTTCCCTCGCGCCAGCACCGCCTCGATCAGCGCGATCGTGCTGTCGTACAGCGACGGGTCGCCCCACACCAGGAACGCGCCCACCTCGTCCGGGGCCAGCGACGACAGGATCATCGACTCGTACACCGCCGCCCGGGCCGCGTGCCAGTCGGCCACCGCCGCCCGGTAGTCGGCCGGGGTGCGGTCGCGGGGCGGGTCCTCGGCCAGGACCACCCGGTACTCCCGGGTGACGAACCGGTCGAGGATCTCCTGCCTCAGCCGCACCAGGTCGGCCTTGTCCGAACCCTTGTCGAGGACGAAGAAGACGTCGACGCGGTTGAGGCGGTCGATCGCCTGCACCGTGAGGTGCTCCGGGTCGCCGGCGCCGATCCCGATCGCGTAGAGCTTCCGCATGCCGCGAGTCTGACGGCCCCGATGGAGAACCCCTACCCCCGATGGGTATAAAGGAGGGGAACGGAAGGAGCGGGAGATGGCCGAAGCGAGCTACACCGTCGAGGGCATGACCTGCGGGCACTGCGCCACCTCGGTCCGCGAGGAGGTCTCCGAACTCGCGGGCGTCCGCCAGGTGGACGTCGACGTCGAGAGCGGGCGCGTGACCGTGACCAGCGACACCCCGCTGACCACCGATGCGGTCGCCGCCGCCGTCACCGAGGCCGGCTACCGCCTGGTCGCATGAGCGCGGCCGAGGTGACCACCGCGGCCCGCGTCGAGCTCGCCATCGGCGGGATGACGTGCGCGTCCTGCGCCGCCCGCGTCGAGCGCAAGCTCAACAAGGTCGACGGCGTCACCGCGACGGTCAACTACGCCACCGAAAAAGCGCAGGTCAGCTACCCGGCCCGGGTGTCGGTCGACGACCTCAAGTCCGTCGTCGAGGCCGCCGGTTACTCGGCACGCCTTCCCGAGCCGGAGGTGCCGGAGACACCGGAGGAGGCGCCGCGCACGCGGTTGCTCGTCTCCGCGGGCCTCACCGTCCCGCTGATCGCGCTCGCGATGGTCCCGGCCTGGCAGTTCGCGGCTTGGCCCTGGGTCTCACTGGCTCTCGCCGCCCCGGTCGTGACCTGGGGCGCGTGGCCGTTCCACCGCGCCGCCGCGGTCAACCTGCGCCACGCCACCGCCACCATGGACACGCTGATCTCGCTCGGCGTCGTCGCCTCCGTGGCCTGGTCGCTGTACGCGCTCGTCTTCGGCGCCGGCCACCACCTGTACTTCGAGGTGGCCGCCGCGATCACCACGTTCATCCTGGCCGGCCGCTACTTCGAGACGCGGTCGAAGCGCCGCGCCGGCGCCGCCCTCCGCGCGCTGATGGACCTCGGCGCGAGGGACGTCACCGTCCTGCGCGACGGCCAAGAGCACCTCGTCCCGATCAAGGACCTGCAGGTCGGCGCCGTCTTCGTGGCCCGGCCCGGCGAGAAGATCGCCACCGACGGCGTCATCGCCGAAGGCGGCTCCGCCGTCGACACCGGCATGCTCACCGGGGAGGCCGTGCCGGTCGAGGTCGGGCCGGGCGACGCGGTCACCGGCGCGACCGTCAACGTCGGCGGGCGGCTGCTCGTGCGGGCCACCCGCGTCGGCGCGGACACCCGGCTGGCGCAGATGGCGCGGCTCGTCGAGGCCGCGCAGAACGGCAAGGCCGACGTCCAGCGCCTGGCCGACCGCGTCTCCGCCGTCTTCGTCCCGGCGGTCGTCTTCGCCGCGCTGGCCACGCTCGTCGGCTGGCTGGCGACGGGCGGGGCGCCGGATGCCGCGTTCACCGCGGCCGTCGCCGTGCTGATCATCGCCTGCCCGTGCGCGCTCGGCCTCGCGACGCCGACGGCGTTGCTGGTCGGCACCGGCCGCGGCGCGCAGCTGGGCATCCTCATCAAGGGTCCCGAGGTGCTCGAGTCCACCCGGCGCGTCGACACCGTGGTGCTCGACAAGACCGGCACGGTCACCACCGGCCGGATGGCGCTCGTCGAGGGCGACGGCGAGGTGCTGCGGCTCGCGGGCGCCGTGGAGGCCGCTTCCGAGCACCCGATCGCCCGCGCGATCGCGGACGCGGCCCGGGAGCGGTTCGGCGCGCTGCCCGCCGTCACGGAGTTCCGCAGCACCGCGGGCCTCGGCGTGACCGGCGTGGTGGAGGGGCACGAGGTCGCCGTCGGACGCGCGGTGTTCGTCGGCGGCGAACCCGCCGAAACCGAAGGCGCGACCACGGTCCACGTCACCTGGGGTGGCGAAGTCCGCGGCCGCCTCGTGGTCGCCGACACGATCAAGCCGACGTCCGCCCAGGCGGTCGCCGAGCTGCGGGAACTCGGCCTGACGCCGGTGCTGCTGACCGGGGACAACGCCGGCGCGGCGCGGGCGGTCGCGGCTCAGGCGGGGATCGGCGAGTTCGTCGCCGAGGTGCTGCCCGAGGAGAAGGTCGCCGTCGTCAAGCGGCTGCAGGCCCAGGGGCGCGTGGTGGCGATGGTCGGCGACGGCGTCAACGACGCGGCCGCGCTCGCCCAGGCCGACCTCGGCCTGGCGATGGGCACCGGGACCGACGCGGCGATCGAGGCGAGCGACCTGACGCTGGTGCGGGGCGACCTGCGCGTGGCGGCCGACGCGATCCGGCTGGCCCGGCGCACTTTGGCGACGATCAAGGGGAACCTGTTCTGGGCGTTCGCCTACAACGTGGCGGCGGTGCCGCTCGCGGCGCTCGGCCTGCTCGACCCGATGATCGCGGGCGCGGCGATGGCGTGCTCGTCGGCGTTCGTGGTGAGCAACAGCCTGCGGCTGCGCCGCTTCCGCTGACACCCCGGGAGGGTATAGTCGGGGGAAAGGTGCGGACAACGGGGACAGGTGGCGATGACGGGTTACGGCGGCGAGCGGGAAGCCTATCTGAAGCGCCTGCGCCGGATCGAGGGACAGATCCGCGGGTTGCAGCGCATGGTCGAGCAGGACAAGTACTGCATCGACATCCTGACCCAGGTCTCGGCGGCGACCAAGGCCCTGCAGTCGTTCTCGCTGGAGCTGCTGGACGAGCACCTCGCGACGTGCGTCGTCCAGGCCGCGGCGGCGGGCGGCGAGGAAGCCGACCTGAAGGTGCGGGAAGCGTCGGACGCGATCGCGCGGCTGGTGCGCTCGTAACTTCCGGGGACTGCGAACGGGTCAGCGGACCAGCACGGCCAGGGCGAGGCCGCCGGCGTTCGTCGTGAAGTGCACGATCACCGACGCGAGCACGCCCCGGCCGAGGTGGCGCCACCAGTGCAGGAAGATCCCGGCGACGCCTGCCGCGGCCATCGCCAGTACCTCCAGCACCACCACCGGCGTCGAGCCGAACACGGCGTGCACGGCGGCGTTGCGGCCGATGGCCAGCGCCGGCAGCGCGTGCCACAGCCCGAACAGCGCGGCCGAGCACAGGATCGGCGGCCAGCGCCACCGCTCGTCCGTCGCGCCGAACAGGCCGGGCAGCACGCCGCGGAAGGCGACCTCTTCGATGAGGACCGTCCCGAACAGGATCCGGCCGCAGGTCAGCCACAGCAGTTGCCCGAGGTCGGGGTCGCCGACGCGGCCGTCGTGGTAGACCGTGCGCAGCGACGGCACGGCCAGCGCGATCCCGAACACGACCGCCACCGAGGCCGCTCCGGCCAGGCCGGCCAGTGCGGGACGCCGGAAGTTGCCCAGCCCCAGGTCGGTCCACGAGCACCCGGCGGCCCGGCCCAGCGCGACCAGCACGAACGCGGCCACCAGCCCGCACACGGGGTACGCCCAGCCGGGCAGCACGCGATTGGCCAGGGTGGTCGACGCGGCGAGGATGACGACCGCGGCGACCAGCGCGAACACCCGCCGCGGCGGGAAGGGCACGGCTTCGCTCAAGGGCCGGCTCCGGTGCGCCCGGCCCGGCCACCGCGCGCCACGACCGGCACCTCGGCCGGGGACCTGGATCCGTCGTTCATTTCGCTCCAGGGCCGGCTCCGGTGCGCTGGGCCCGGCGAGCGGACGTCACGACCGGCACCTCGTGCGGGGACCTGGATCCGTCGTTCATGAGGCCGTGACCTGCTGCGATGCCGTGGCGCGGCCGACGTCAACCGACCGCGTCGGTCAGGTCTTCCGCGGGTGACCGCCGCTGGATCGGCACTCTTTTCGACATCGGCAAGGTGGCTTCGGGGTCGAACGCGGCCGGCCGGTCGTCGAGGGCGATCGCCGCGTCCGTCAGGAGGCTGCGGCAGCCGGTCAGGCTCGCCTTCAGCTTGTCGCGGACCTCGGCCAGCGCCGTCACCTCACCTTGCGCCGCCGCTACCAGCGTTTCTCCCTGCCGGGTGGCGTCGGCGACCAGCTGCCCGGCCTTCTCCCGAGCCGAGGCCAGCTCGCTTTCGGCCGTCGTGACCAGGGCTTCGCCGCGCTGCTTCGCTTCGGTCACCAGCTGGTCGGCCTTCGCCCGGGCGGCCGCTTCCCGCTCGGCCAGCTCGCGCATCGCGCTGGCCCGGCGGACCGTCATGGCGCGGGTGTGATCCTCTTCCAGCTGGGCCCGGCGGTGCGCCGCCGCCTCGTCGAGCTCACGGCGGCGCTGCTCGGCCGCCCGCATGAACTCCTCGTGCTCGGCGCGCTGCCGCTCGCGCTCGGCTTCCGCCTCGGCGACCAGCCGGCGTTCTTTCTCGGTGAGCCGGACGGCCTCCGCCTCGGCTTCGCGCCGGATCCGCTCCGCCGTTTCCCTTGCGTGCGCGGTGATTTCCGCCGCTTCCTCGCGGGTCAGCTCGATCATCCGGCGCGAGCGCTCCTGCAGGGCGTCCGCGGGGATCGGGGTCATGCTGATCCGGTCGATCTTCACGTGCAGCTCACGGTTCTCCTCGGCGAGGACCGCCTCGCGCTGCCGCGCGGCGTCGCCTTCGGCGGTGAGTCTGCGGATCTCGGCCTCGGCCCAAGCGACGTATTCCGTGACCTGCGCGCGGTGAAAACCGCGCCACGCCAGGTCGAATCCAGGCAACGCGAGCGCCACGTCCTCGCCACCGCCGGGGGCCATGCCTCACCTCCGAATTGGATGGTTTCTCCTCGGTCGCGCGTTTTCCTTGCGATACCGGGGCTTTCCGTGTGCTCCCCAGTGTGCCGCAAACCCGCCTCCGCGCGCTGCCCGGGCGGGCGATCATTCGTCGAGCGGTTCCCCGAGGCCGGTGGACGTACTCCGGACGCCGGGCAGCTCGGCCAGTTCGACGGCGAGATCGTAGAGGTCACCGCGGCCGTCCAGGCGCAGCGTCACGACCGCGATCCGTTGCCCCTCCTCGGAAAGGGACTCGTGGTCGACCTCGACGTGGTGCACCGCCCACCCGCGCCCGGTGCACACGGCCAGCGCCGCGCGCAGCACGCCGTGGCCGTCGAGGTAGCTCAGCCGGACCACCGGTGGTTCCCGGCGGTGCCGCGCGACGAACCGCTGCAGCGGCGGGAAGCCGCGCGTCACGACGAAATGCCCGACCGTCGCGCCGGCGGCGAGCACCGGCAGCCCGGCACCGCACGCGGTGCCGACCGCGGCGGTCACCCAGATCGTCGCCGCCGTGGTCAGCCCGCGGACCGCGTCACGGCGGACGAAGATGAGCCCGCCGCCGATGAAGCCGATGCCGGAGACGATCTGCGCGGCGATCCGCGACGGGTCGAGCGAGACGTGGTCGAAGCCGAGCAGGTCGGCGAAGCCGTACTTCGAGACCAGCATGAACACGGCCGAGCCGACGCCGACCAGGCTGTGCGTCCGCAGGCCGGCGGCCTTCATGCCGGCCTCGCGTTCGAGTCCGATGGCGACGCTCAGCACGAGCGCGAGCAGGACCGGCGGCAGCAGGCTCCACTGCGCCGGCGTGGACCACAGGGTGGGCAAGACCACGACCTCCCGGGATCTTCCGGTGGCGGCAGGCGGGGAGAACCGCCGGGGCCGTCACCTGGGCATACTGGGGTGGACGCACCGATCGTGCCAGGTGAGGGGGACCCGTGACAGTTCCGGACTTCGTGGCCTACCGGGCCGTGCGGCAGGGCGTCCGCGCCCTGCTCGCCCGACGGCCCGAGGAGCACCTCGCCCCGGTCCCGGCGTGTCCGGAGTGGACGGTCACCGACCTCCTCGGCCACCTCGTCGCCATCGCCGGCCGGGTGCTGGAGCGCCACGGCGGCACCCCGCCGGAGCTGCCCGGCGCGGCGGGGGTGCCGGAGCTGCTCGACCACTGGGACGCCCTCGGCGAGCAGCTCGACCCGCGGCTCGAAGAGGCGGGCGGCCGCGAGGGCGACGTCATGGTGATGGACGCCTACACCCACGAGCTGGACTTGTGCGCGGCGCTCGGCGTCGCCCCGCCGGAGGAGCACGCGGCCTGGGCGCGGAGCATCGAGGTGCTGGTCAGCGGGCTGTCGGGCTCGATCGAGAGACGCGGGTTGCCGCCATTGCACCTGCGCACGACGGACGGCGCGGAGTGGACGGCGGGCCCGGGCCGGCCGTCGGCGTCGGTGACGGCGCCGCGGCACGAGCTGTACCGCGCCCTAGCCGGCCGCCGATCGCCGGGCCAGCTCACGACGTTGGAGTGGAGTGGGGAGCCGGAGCGCTGGCTGCCCGCGTTCACGTGGGGACCGTTCAGCCCGCCGGAGCTCCCTGGCGTGTGACGGCGCTCGAACCCCTCAGCCGCCGCCGGGCGGGGTCACCGTGAGGAACGCCGCCAGGGCCAAGACCACCGCGCCGAGCACGACCTCCGCCGCCACCGTCTGGCGTAGGCGGCGCAACTGCGCCGTCGCCGTCTTCGTGGTTCCCTCGTCCCGCTTCGTCATTCCCTCGCGCACGGCGCGGCGGGAGCGGCTCGCCACCGCCAGCAGCACCGCGAGACCGGCGATCTTCAGCAGCACCAGCAGGCCGAAGGTGGTCGTCCAGAGCGTCGTCAGCGACGGCATGATGCGCAGCGCCAGCACGACTCCGCTGAGGGCGATCGCCGTCACCGCTCCGGCCGCCAGGCGGGAAAAGCGGGCCGCCGCCGGGGCAGGGTCCTCTTCCGGGGCCGGGCGGTGCAGGCACAGGGCCAGCTGAACCAGGCCGCCCACCCAGATGGCGACCGCGCCGAAGTGCACCAGGTCCGCCGATACCGACACGAACATGATCGGGTCGGCGACCGGGTGGCCGGTGGCCGAAAACGTCAGCAGCACCAGGAAGCCGGTCACCATGGCCAGGTTTTCGTACCGGGCGCGCAGCCGTTCCGGCAGGTCCGGCCGCAGCAGTCTCGGCAACAGCAGCGCCAGCACCGCCACCGCGGCCAGCCGGAGCAGCAGCAGCTTCCCGTACGCGACACGCAGCGTGTCCGCCAGCAGTCCCGTGTCGAACACCGCTTCGAGGTTCCGGCCCGTCGCGTACGGCCCTTGCAGCACGAACGCCGCCACGGCGGTCGCCGCGACCAGGCCGGCGCCCCAGTTCAGCAGGCGGCGGGCGCGGGGGTCGGTGCGGGCGGCCGGGCGGCACAGCACCACGAACGCCAGCCCGCCCAGAAGCACGACGCCGAGGTAGGCCAGCCAGCGCGCCGCCGTCGACACCACGTCCACCGCCGTGTCGGTGCCCGTCGACGCCGATACCGCGCCGGCCGACGTCACCAGCGGCCCGGTGCCCACCACGAACGCGAAGGTGCCGCGCACCGGATGCGAGTCGGCCGAGACGAACGCGTATTCGACCAGGTAGCTGCCGTCCGGCACCCCCGGCTTGAGCCGCACCGCGAGTTGCTCGGCGGCTTCGCCGGGCTGGAACACCGGCCCGGCGTCGACCTGCTTGCCGGCGAGGTCGACGACCTTGATCGACCCCGGCTGGATCCCGATGTTCTCCGACAGGGTGACCGACACCAGGGGCGGCGCCGCGCTCAGGCGGGCGCCGTCCCCCGGGGCCGACGAGACGATCTCGACGTGGGCCGAAGCCGGCACGGCGCCGAGCACCAGCCAGCCCAGGAGGAAGGCCAGCAGGGCCAGCGCGCGCTTCACGACGTGGCGAGGGCGGCCTTCGGCAGCCCGCAGACGCAGCCGGTCAGCTCGTGTTCGGCGGCCGAGGCCCGCCGGTGCAGGATCACCGCGACGATCATCGGGATGGTGACGATCGTGTTGTAGAACAGGTGCAGCTCCACCCGGGGCACGAGCAGCTGGATGATGCTGGTGGGCACCTTCTGCCCGGCCAGCCGCCAGCCCGACTGCGCCTGGATGAACAGCAGCAGGTGCTCGATGTGGTGCCAGAACTGGATGGCCAGCGCCAGGTTCCACCACTGCCGCGACCGGCCGGCGAACCCGTGCCGCAGGACCCACAGGAACACCAGCATCACCAGCGCGTAGCCGTAGTGCAGCCATTCCTGCGAGATGAGCCACGGGAACGGCATCCCGAGCACCCCGCGCGCCCGGGCCACCGGCCAGCCGAGCGCGTAGATCTGCACGGCCTGCACGATGTGCTCCGCCCAGTGGGCGATCACCACCGCCATGAACACCGCGAGTGCCCGGTGGTGGTGGCGGCTGTTGAGCCCGGCCAGGAATCCGCCGGGCCGGGTGTTTTCGAAAGTCGTCATGCCGAACCCCAGGGTTGTCGTGATCAGCGTGGCGCCTCGACGATAACTGCGTCGCGCACCGCGGCATTACTCCGAATTGCCCCTTCCGGCGATCAGAAGAAGGAAATCCCCTCGGCCGGCTCCGGCTTCGGCGGGATCCGGAACAGCCGGGTGAACAGCTCCAGGTGCTCGAACTCGCCTTCGATCCGCAGCCGCCCGGACGCCATCGCCTCGGCCGCCGTCACCTTGCCGTTGATCAGGTCGATCAGTTCCGGTCCCTGCGGCTGGATCACCAGGTCGGCGGCCGGGTGGTCGCCGGCGCCGACCTTCAGCGCGCCGTCGTCGACCATCGCGTGGATGACCAGCGAGTCGCTGTGGCGCAGCACGTACGTCAAGCTGACGCCCTGCGCGGCTTCCTCCTGGAACGTCGTGTACATCGCGAGGATCGCGGCATCGGTGGTGAAGACCGCGCCCGCCTCCGGGTACCCGAGCGAGCGCGCGCCCCACAGCGCGAGGTCCAGCAGGATGTGGTCGAGCTCGCTGCCGTACTCGGTCAGCTCGTAGACCAGGCCCGCGTCGAGCTGCGGCAGCACCCGGCGGCGGACGACGCCCGCCTTCTCGAGCTCGTTGAGGCGGGAAGACAGGATGCTCGCCGGGATGCGGGGCAGCCCCCGCAGCAGGTCCCGGTACCCTTTGGGGCCGAGGACCAGGTCCCGGATGACGAGCAGCGACCATCGTTCCCCGACGATCTCGAGGGCGCGCGCGAGGCCGCAGAACTGTCCGTAGGTGCGAGTGGTCGTCATACCCGATCCTCACTTGTTTAGGTCGAACGTGGCGCTGGGCACTCTGCCCTTGCGAACCAGAGTGACGAACCACCGGTGACGCCGACCAGTGTGCTAAACCCCGCTCGAGGGTGTCTTCTCCACGAATGCGCGTGAATTTCGCATGTCCGGATCGGTGCGCGAAGCACTGGCCGCAGGTCGGCGCCACGGAGAAGAATCCGGGTTCTCCGATCGCGCGCACCGAACGAGGAGTGCTGATGAGCGGATCAGCCGTGCAGCCCGCCCGCAACCGGGCCCGTCCCGGGGAACCGCCGCCGGCGGAGACCCGCGTACTCGCCTTCAAACGGCACCTGCGCGCCGAGGTGTCCGCCGGCAACGGCGCCTACCTGTTCTCCGAGCGGGGTGTCATCGCCATGCGGGGGGCGCGGATCGAATCGCTCGCCCCGCTGCTGGACGGCACCCGCGAGCTCGGCGAAGTGCTCCGCGCCCGGCCGGCCGGGATGACCCCCGAGGAAGTGGCGGCGATCGTCGCCCAGCTGGTGGACGAAGGTCTGGTCTCCGTCCGCCCGGTGCCCGGGCCGGGCGTCGACGAGCGGGAGCTCGCCTACTGGGACGCGTGCGGCATCGACGCCGCCGGGATCACCTCGCCCGCCGCCCGGCCCGGCGTCCGGCTCGTCGCGGTCGGCGAAGACACCGACGCGGGGCCGGTCGAGCGGGCACTGGCCGACGCCGGCCTGGCGGCCGCGCCCGCCACGGCGGGGGACGCGGACCTGGGCATCGTGCTGTGCACCGACTACCTCGACCCGCGGCTGGCGGACGTCGACGCCGACCACCGCCGGACCGGGCGGCCGTGGCTGCTGGCCCGGCCGTTCGGCGCGCAGGTGTGGATCGGGCCGGTGCTGCGCCCCGGCGAGTCGGGGTGCTGGCACTGCCTGACCAACCGGCTGTGGGGCCACCGCCACGCCGAGGCGTGCGCGCAGCAGGTGCTCGGCCACGAAGGTCCCGCGCGCCGGCCGACGGCCGCGCTGCCGTCCCTGTCGGCCGCGGCCGCGCACCTGATCGTGCTCGAGGCCAGCAAGTGGCTGGCGGGCTACCGCTACCACGGCCAGCAGTGCGTGTGGGTGCTCGACACCCTGGACATGCAGGGCACGCTGCACGAGCTGCGGCGCCGGCCGCAGTGCCCCGCCTGCGGGGACCCCACGCTGGTCGCGACGCGCGGGGCGCAGCCGATCCGGCTGGAACCGGCGCGCAAGACGACGGCGACCGGCGGCGGTCACCGCACCTCGACGCCGGGGCAGATCCTCGAGCGGTACGGGCACCTGATCAGCCCGATCACCGGCGTCGTCAAGGAGATCCGGCGCGATCCGGCGGCCCCGCCGTACGTCAACGCCTACCGCTCCGGCCAGAGCGTCGCCCGCGGCATCACCGGGGTGGCCGGGATGCGGGCCGGGCTGCACGGGGAGAACGGGGGCAAGGGGACCACCCCGCTCGAGGCCGAGGTCAGCGCCCTGTGCGAGGCGGTGGAGCGCTTTTCCGGCAACTACCAGAGTGACGAGCTGCGGATCCGGGCCCCGTTCGCGGACCTCGAGGACGCGCTGCACCCCAACGACTGCATGCTGTTCGCCGACCGCCAGTACCACGAGCGCGCCGCCTGGAACGCCGGGCACGGCTCGTTCCAGCACGTCCCGCACCGGTTCGACCCGGACGCGGCGATCGACTGGACCCCCGTCTGGTCGCTCTCCGGGGGCCGCCGGCTCCTGCCCACGGCGTACCTCTACTACGGGGTGCCCGCCGAATCCGGGGGCCGCGGCCTGGCCACGGACTCCAACGGGGCCGCGGCGGGCAGCAGCCTCGAAGACGCCGTCCTGCAGGGCACGCTCGAGCTCGTCGAGCGGGACGCCGTCGCGCTCTGGTGGTACAACCGCACGCCGGTGCACGGCGTCGACCTCGATTCGTTCGAGGACGGCTGGCTGGCCGAGATGGTCGGTCACTACGCCGGCCTCGGCCGGGAGATGTGGGTCCTGGACGTGACGTCGGACCTCGGCGTGCCGGTGTTCGCCGCGGTCTCGCGCGGCACCGGAGGGCCGCACGAGCACATCATGTTCGGGTTCGGCGCCCACCTCGACCCGCGGATCGCCGTGCGGCGCGCGGTGGCGGAGCTGAACCAGATGCTGCCGGACCTGCTGCGGCAGGGACACGGCATCGGTGACCCGGACGCGGCGCGGTGGCTGGAGTACGCCACCGTCGCCAACCAGCCGTACCTGATGCCGGTCGCGGGCGAGCGGACGCGGACCCCGGCCGACTTCTCCTACGTCCACCGGCCCGACGTGCGCGACGACGTCTTCGCGCTGGCCGGGGCGCTGAGCGACGCGGGCAGCGAACTGCTCGTCCTCGACCAGACCCGTCCCGACGTCGGCCTGCCGGTGGTCAAGGTGCTGGCCCCCGGCCTCCGGCCGTTCTGGGCCCGGTACGCGCCCGGCAGGCTGTTCGACGTCCCGGTGCGGCTCGGCCGGGTGGCGGAGCCGGTGCCCTACGAGCGGCTCAACCCGTTCCCGATGTTCCTCTGACAGCTGCCGGGTCGGGGCGGGCTGTTCCGTCGTTTCACCTAGGAGTGCGCCTTGGTTGCCGAGAACCCGCCCAAACAGGCCGAAACGGTGTGGCTGTGGTCGTTCACGGAGGACACGCTCCTCGAAACGGACGACGAGGGCACGCTCGTCGCCATCACCTGGTGGGGTGAGTACGAGTTCCGCGGCACGGCCACCGGCGTGCAGGAGTCCCTCGCGCGCCTGGCGCTCGGGCCGGTGTCCATGGCGAACCTGGTGGCCGCGGACGGGGCGGGTGCGGAGGGCTGGCGGCTGTCGCTGCGGCGGGTGCTGACCCGGCTGTCCGGTTCGGTCGTGCACTCCCTCGCGCTCAACGACGGCCGCGGGCCGGTGCTGTCGGCGATCCCGGTCGCCCAGTCCCCGGCCTTCCGCGCCGGGCCGCTGCCCCCCGGGCGACGGGTGCGGCTGTCCCGGTTCGCCGCCCTGCGGGCCGACGGTGGGGTCCTGCTGGCCGAATCACCCGTGGCGCCGTACAAGGTCGCCCTGCTCCGGCCGCCCGCGGTCCTGCTCGCCTCCTCGCTTGCCGCGCCGACGACCGTCGACGGGCTGGCCGCCGTCACCGGCGTGACCGCGGCGGTGGTCGCCGACGTGGTGGAGTTCCTGGTCGCCGCCGGGCTCGTGCTGCTCGCCGACTCCCAGGGCCACTTCACCGAGTACGGCGGCGCCCGCACGGCGGACTGGTCGCACGACGACCTGATGTTCCACGCCCGCAGCCGGACCTGGCAGATGCCGTCGTCGCCGGAGGAGGGCGACCACCCGCCCGGCGCGGAGCCCCCGATGCTCAAACCGGCCGTCCGCGGCCCCGCCGTCCCGCTCCACCGGCCCGAGCCGGCCGCGCTGGCCGCCGGGGACTCGACGCTGACCGCGCTGCTGGAGACCGACCACGTCTGTCCCGCGGTCAGCGACCGGGGCCTGTCCGCCCGGCAGATCGGCGAGTTCCTGTTCCGCGCCGCACGGGTGCGCTCGATCGGCCCGACCGGCCTCCCCGGCGGCCGGGCGCACCAAGCGACGCAGCGGCCGTACTTCAGCGTGGCCTGCCTGTACGAGCTCGAAATCTACGTCGGCGTCAACAGCTGTGCGGGCCTCGCCCGCGGCATCTACCACTACAACCCGCTGTGGCACACCCTCACGCTGGTCAACGACGACACCGCCGTCCTGGACGGCCTCCTGGACATGGCGATGGTCGCCGCGGGCAGCCACCGCCGCCCGGCGGCCCTGCTGACCATGACCGCGCGGATGTCCCGGATCGCCTGGGCGCTCGGTGGCGCGGCCTACGCGACGACGCTGCTGCACCTCGGCGCGTTGCAGCAGGTGTTCTACCTGGTCGCCAAGGCCATGGGCCTGTCGGCGCACGCGGTGCCCGCGGACTCGGGCGACCGCGTCGACCGGGCGCTCAAGCTGGCGTGGCCGGCGGAGGTCAGCATCGGCGAATGCGTCCTCGACTTCCCTCCCGGCGGACGCGTGAACTCGGTCTGACCCCGCGATCCGGCTGTTACCCTGCACTTCAGGGCACGGCGCTTTTCTGGGGAGGCGGTGCGTGATCGCTGACGCGGTGGTGCGGGGAGCAAGACAGCGGTCGCGGTATCCGGTGCCGTCGAAGAAAGCGGCGCGGTCCCTTCCGGGCGCCGGCGCGGAAGGCTTGCCGGAAGGCGGCTTCCCGGCCCGCCTGGTCCACGTCGTGCACAGCGCCCTCTGCCTCGGGATCGGCGTGCTCGGGCTGCTCGGGCCGCTGCGAGAGGCCTCATCGTGGTCGCTGGCCCTCGCGGCGTGCGGCTACGCCGTGGTGCTGGTCGTGGTGCACATGGCCGGGTTCTGCTACGGCAGCGCCCGGTTCCGCGGACCCGCCCTGGCGGCGCAGGGCCTGCTCGGCCTGCTGCCGGTGCTGCAGCTGGGCGCCGCCTGGAGCCCGCTCGCCTCCTTCTTCGCGGGCAGTGTGCTGCTCGCGGCGAGGCCGGCGGTGTCCGTGCCGGTGCTCGTGCTGGTCACGGCCGGGGCCGCCCTCCTGACCGCGGGAGCGGGGACACCGGTGGTGTCGGTCGCCGACGGCGTCCACGGCGCGGTGCTCACCGCGGTGGCGGCCGGCGTCGTGTTCGGCCTCGCGTGGTTCAGCCGGCTGGCCGCCCGGTACGAGGTCGGCGGGCGCGAGCTGACCTCGCGGGCGATCGCCGAGGAGCGCCTGCGGTTCTCCCAGGACACCCACGACCTGCTGGGGCTGAGCCTGTCCGCGATCACCCTGAAGATCGAGCTGGCCCGCCGGCTCGTCGACACCGAGCCGGACCGGGCCAAGGCCGAGCTCGCCGAGCTCGTGACGATTTCGCGCAAAGCTCTCGCCGACGTGCGCTCGGTCGCGGCCGGGAGCCGGCAGTTTTCGTTGACGGAGGAGCGGCAGGCCGCGGCGGCGGTGCTGGAGACCGCCGGCGTGAGCGTGCGCTTCGGCCACAAGCTGCCGCACCTGCCCGAGCCGGTGGCCACCACGTTCGCGTCGATGCTGCGGGAAAGCGCCACCAACGTCGTGCGGCACAGCCAGGCGACGTGGTGCGAGCTCGCCGTCGGCGTGACCAAGGGCGAGGCCTGGCTGCGCGTCACCAACGACGGCGTCGTGCGGGAGACGGAGCAGAAGGACGACGGGGAGGAGCACGGCGCCGGCTTGCTGAACCTGCGGGACCGGGTCGGTGCCCTCGGCGGCACCCTCACCGCCGGGGCCGGGCCCGACGGGACGCACGTGCTGAGCGCGGCCGTGCCGCTTCAGCCGTTCCTGCCGCCCCGGCGCGGCGCGCGGCTGGTCCCGGAGCGGCTCAGAGCCATTCGGCTTCCGTGGCGATGCGGATCGCGTGCACGCGGTTCCGGGCGTTGAGCTTCGTGACCGACGCCGCCAGGTAGTTGCGCACCGTGCCCGGGGACAGGAACAGGTCCGCGGCGATGTCGGCGACGTTGCGCCCGCGCGCGGCGAGCGCGAGGATCTCCAGCTCACGCGGGGTGAGCGGGCAATCGTCGGCCTCCCAGGCCGACAGCGCCAGCTCGCTGTCGATGACCCGCCGGCCGGCCGCGACCGAGCGCACCGCGTTGGCGAGCTTGTCCGACGGCGCGTCCTTGAGCAGGAACCCGTTGACCTTGGCGTCGAGCGCGCGGCGGACCGTGCCCGGCCGGCCGAGGCTGGTCAGGATCAGGGTGTGGCACTCGGGAACGTGCTCGTGCAGCTCGGCCGCCGCGGTCAGCCCGTCCTTGCCCGGCAGGTCGATGTCGATGACGGCGACGTCGGGCCGGGTGGACCGGGCGGCGGGCAGGATTTCGTCACCGGAATCGACTTCCGCCACCACCTCGATGTCGGTCTCCAGGCTCAGGAGGGCAACGAGCGCGCCGCGGACCATGTCCATGTCTTCGGCCAGCAGAACCTTAATCACACTGTGTTCCTCGCATCCCCCAGCCGAGCCCATTCCCCGCAGGAATTGTACGCCACCTTCCGGCTCTTCCGGAGTAATCACCCGATGGCGACGGCTTCGCCCCCGGGAGGGCATTTCTGCCGTCCCGGGGGCGAAGCCACTCGGTAATCCTTTTCGCCGCGGATCTTCCCGCGGTCGCTCCGCCGGCGGCGGCCCGGCTCAGACCGCGATCGCCCGGTGCGCCGGGGCGGGCGTCAGTTCGGGCAGCGCCAGCAGGACCGGCGGGTCGAAGCGGTGCCGCGGCCGCAGCCCCACGTCGGCCAGGTGCGCGGTCACTTCGGGCTGCACCGTGACCGGTCCGGACAACCCGGTCAGCGCACGGGGACCGCACTCGTCGAACACGCCGTAGGCGCAGGCGATGACGTACCAGGAGCCCTCCGGAACGCCGGTCAGCGCGTAGGAGCCGAGGCCGCCCGGGAGCACGGCGTACCGGGCCGGCGCGCCTTCGGCGATCCGGGCCGGGAACAGCCCGACGAACACCGGACCGCGCTGCCGGACGGGCGGGAAGGAGACTCGCCCGCGCACGGTGCCCGTGCACTCCGGCGTTTCGCCGCGCTCGGGAAGCCGGTCGGGCCGCCCGCGGCGCCGCCGGAACCCCGTCGGGGAAAGGCCGACGCTGCCGCTGAAGCGGGCGCTGAACGTGCCGACGCTGTTGTAGCCGACCTGGTAGCTGATCTCGGTGACGGAGCTCGCCGTCGTGGCGAGCAGCCGCTTGGCCTCGGCCAGCCGCAGTGCCGAAAGGAAGCGGCCCGGGGACAACCCGGTCGCCCGCAGGAAGATTCTCGTGAAGTGGAACTTGCTGAACATCGCGGCGCGCGCGAGATCGTCGACGGTGAGGTGCTCGCCCAGGTTGCCCTGCATGGTCTCGATGGCGCGTGCCACGGCCTGTCGCACGATGTGGTCCATGGTGGCCGCCCTCCGCTGGCCGGGTGCCTGCCGGGCGGGTTCCCTGCGAACGCGACCGACGATGGCAGATTTGGTATGCGAGAACTGTAGGCGCGGAGCCGTCTACTTCTTAAGTGCTCATCGACACCCGTTGGGAATGGCTTTTGCAAGTGCCGGGTATGCGTTTTGCATATGTTCGCCGTCGGAGTGTTGATCCGCCGGTGAGCGGGTATTCGGGCGGCGGGAGCGGTCCGAGTGGTGTGGGGGATTGCTCGCGGAATCGGTCACACACGGCTACCGGCCGATGCGTACCGCAGTGATCAATCGCTCGTACTGGTCCGTTCGGGGGTAGGCAAGACACTGTTCGGCTTAGCGGGAAACCACGAGGGTCCGGTGTTGTGGGCACTGGCTGTCGGGCCCCCGCTGAGCGGAATAATTGCTAGTGAGAAAAGAAGTTCGCCAACGACTGGGGAGCACATAATGAGTTCTCGGATTACCACTGACATCCCTGCCCTTTTCGACGGACTGGGTATCGACATCCGCGATGTCGACGCCGGCCTCGTCATCGAGCGTTTCGAACTGTGGGGTCGTGAGCCCGCGGGGCACGAGGCGCCGATGCGGGGAACCATCTGCCGAATGGACCTGATGGAAGCCGCCTGATCGGCGGCGGGCGATCATCCGGTACGGCGAATTCACCGTGCCCGGGAACTCGCCCGATCGGGAGACGGAATTTCGCTCGGCGGTGCCGGTATTGCGGTCCGCCGCGTGGAATGCCGTGGTGTGTCCGGAAATGCCGGACGTGCCGGAGCGGAAAATCGCGGGCTCAGGCCGGGAGGACCGCGTGCAGCCGGAATCGGCCGTCGGGCTCCACGCCGGCCGTCAATTCGCCGCCGAGGTCGGCCACCCGGTACGACAGGTTGCCGATGCCGCTGCCCGGCGGCCGGCGGTGCGGTGCGGCACCGTCGCCGGCCGCGGGCGGGGCCGCATCGGGGCCGGCCACGCCGTCGTTGACGATCTCCAGGCTGACCCCGCCGTCCACGCGGCGCAGTGCGATGTCGCAGCTCTCGACCTGGCTGTGCCGGAGGACGTTCGTCACCCCTTCGCGCAGCACCACGGCCAGCACGGTGCGCACGGCCGAGGACAGGTCCTCGGAGAGCAGCGTCTCCATGCGGAGCCGGACGTCGGCCGCGGCGAGCACGGACCGCACCGTGCGGGACTCGTTCTCCAGCGACAGTTCGCGGTGGCCGCTGGCGACCGACCGCACGTCCGACAGCGCCTGGCGGGTGAGGCCGAGGATCTCGGTCAGCTCGGTCGCCGCGCGGCCGCGGTCGATCGCGAGCATGCGGGAGGTCAGTTCGCTCTTCAGCGCGATCGCCGAAAGGCTCATCCCGAGCAGGTCGTGCAGGTCGCGCGCGAACCGCAGCCGTTCCTCGGCGAGGGCCGTCTCGGCCAGCCGGCGGCGGGTGTGGTCCAGTTCGGCCACCAGCCGGACCAGCCACAGCAGACCGAACACGGTCAGCCCGGTCATCACCGTGGCCGCCGTGAAGAACACCAGGGACGCGGCCCCGGTGCCGGCCCGGTATTCGATCCACGCGTACGCCGCGGTGTTCAAGGCGAAGAAGGTCCAGCCGGCCACCGGCGGGAGGACCAGCAGGGCCGTGCCGATCAGCAGGCCGGGGATGCTCACCCAGTCCTGCTTCAGCGGCAGCAGCGGCAGGTAGGTCAGGCAGGCCTGGACCAGCAGCATCCCGTAGGTCTGGGCCGAGCGCAGCGAGGTCGCCGGCCGGTTGAAGTAGGAGAACTGCAGGGTCAGCAGGGCCACGATGGAGCCGATCACCAGGGCGAGCCGCCAGGGTTCCGTGGTCAGCCGGAGGGCGTGCAGGGTCGCGCCGACGCCCATCAGCGACATCGTCGCCGGCAGCAGCCAGCGGAACAGTGTCGACTGTGGCCGGTCGGTTTCGCCGGGGCCGGTCACCGGCCCGTCCGGCCGGCCCGGGACCGGGAGCTCGACGCGCAGCACGAACCGGCCGTCGGGACCGGCTTCGGTGGTCGCCGTGCCCCCGAGCTCGGCCACCTCGTCGGGGAGCTTCGAGAGCCGGCTGTCCGGCCCGATCGCCGCCCCGTCGGCCGCAACGCCGTCGTTGACGATCTGCAGCGTGACCTTGTCGCCGTGCTGGACGATGTCGATCTCGCAGTGTTCGACGTCGCTGTAGCCGAGGACGTTGGTGACGCCCTCCCGCAGCACCCTGGCCAGGGTGGTCCGCGCCTGGACCGGCAGGTCGCCCCAGTCGAGGCGCACCTGGACGTCGATCTCCGAGGCGGCCAGCAGCGACTCGGCGGTCCGGGACTCCTTCTCCAGCGACAGCTCGCGGTACTCGCGGGAGACCGCCCGGACGTCGGAGAGCGTGCGCTGCGCGGTGGCGGTCATCTCGTCCAGTTCGGTCTTGGCCAGGTCCGGCGACTTCCGCAGCAGGTGGTGCACCAGCTCGCCCTTGAGCGCGATCGCGGACAAGCTGAGCCCGAGCAGGTCGTGCAGGTCGCGGGCGAACACCAGCCGCTGCTCGGCGACCGCCCGCCGGGCGAGCTCGGTGCGGGCCCGGTGCAGCTCGTCGACCATCCGCGCCAGCCGGGCGAGCTGGTAGAAGACCAGGCAGTAGAAGATCGAGGCGAGCGTGCTGTAGAGCGCGCTCAGCGGGTTGTTCTCGTAGATGGAGTAGGTCCAGGCGATGCTGAGGCACACCGCGGCGAACGCGGGCCAGGCGTAGCGGGCCGGCAGGACCAGCAGGACCGCGCCGCCGACGAAGTCCGGCATGTCGGCCCACAGCAGGCCGAAGGTGGGGATCGGCGCGTAGGCCAGCAGCACCATCACGCCGAGGAGGACCCGGCTGGTCGTCGAATCCAGCCGGGCCGACGGGCGGCTGAACCAGAGCAGCTGGATCGCCAGCAGCCCGGCGATACCGGCGATCCCGTAGGCGGCGTGGAGCGGGTCGACGGAAGCGGGCAGGAGATTGGCGAGCCCCACGACGCCGAACCCGGCGACCACCACGACGATGATGCTGGCGGCCAGGAAGGTCGCCGGCCGCCGCCGGTCCGCCTTGGTGGTGCCACGGGGCTCCACCGTGGCGGAGAGCGCCGCCGCGGGGTGGTGTCCGGCTCCCGGTGACATCTGCTCTGCGATCCTCCGGCGGTGGGCGAAGCACGGGTTCGGCCGGCCGGACCCGTGCTTCCCCACGCCGGCCGGTCGGGGTCATTCCATGGAAACACGCGGGAAGCGCGTTCGCGCGATGGCCGTGCACCGGGCCGGGCCGGGTGGCGCAGCGCCGGTTCAGCCCAGGCGCGGTCCGCCGGCCACGCCCGCGAGGCAGAGAAAATCCAGGTACGGCACGGCGACCGAGCCGAGGTGCTGCACGAAACCGCCGTCCATCCGGAAGAAACTCAGCCCGGGCGCGTCTTCCCGGTCGTCGCAGCCGGTCCCGGCGAGGTACCGCGTCGCGGGGAAGTCCGAGCCGAACGCCGTGCTCAGGGCGGAGTACGCCGCCAGGTCCCAGCCGAAGTGGGCGCCGTACTGCGCGAGCTTCGCGTACGGGGCGTGGGAAACCAGCACCAGCCGCGTGCCGGCGGCGTGCATGGCCCCGGCGAGCTCGCCGGGTGCCACGGCGGCGCCCGGACGGGCACGGTCGGGCACCCGGTGGTGGACGGCGAGCCGCCGGTACCCGGCGAACAGCCCGGCCAGGTCCACCTCGCCCCCGGGGCCGGTGAAGCGGTAGTCCTCCGCCGGCACGACGCGGGGCCGGGCCAGCGGCGGGCGGGTGCGGTCGGGCAGCGCCAGTCCGTTCACAGTCGCCTCCTCGGAAAGCACAAGGGTCTGTCCGGATTATGCGGTCGCGGCCGGAGCGCCGTCACCGTCCGGGACGGTTCTGAGCACAGTGGAAGACGCGGCCGGGGTCACCGGGCGTCGCAGCGGGACGGAGGCTTAGGCTCGCGGTCATGGCCAGGTACTTCGACGTCCACCCGGACAACCCCCAGCGGCGCACCGTCGGCCAGATCGCGGAGCTGGTGCGCCAGGACGGCCTGATCGCCTATCCGACGGACTCCTGCTACGCGCTGGGCTGCCGGCTCGACAACCCGCAGGGGCTCGACCGGATCCGGGCGATCCGCCGGCTCGACCGGCGGCACCACTTCACCCTCGTCTGCGAGAACTTCGCGCAGCTCGGGCAGTTCGTGCACGTCGACAACGCGGTGTTCCGCGCGATCAAGGCCGCGACCCCGGGCAGCTACACGTTCATCCTGCCGGCGACCAAGGAGGTGCCGCGGCGGCTGATGCACGAGAAGAAGAAGACCGTGGGCGTGCGCATCCCGGAGCACGTCGTCGCCCAGGCGCTGCTCGCGGAGCTCGGCGAGCCCCTCGTGTCGAGCACGCTGCTCCTGCCGGACGTGCCCGAGCCGCTCACCCAGGGGTGGGAGATCAAAGAGGAGCTCGACCACGTCCTCGACGCGGTCGTCGACTCCGGCGACTGCGGCGTCGAGCCCACCACGGTGGTGGACTTCTCGTCGGGGGAAGCCGAGATCGTCCGCCGCGGCGCCGGGGACCCCGCCCGCTTCGAGTGACACTCCCGGGTGGACCTCGCGGCCGGGTCCTCTGGGGTGATCAACGCGATGTTGCGGAAACCGCCCGCCGCCGCTCCGTGACCTGGCCACTCGCTCCGCCGGACACGCCGCCTGCTACCAGGCGGACCTCACCACCGCCGCCATCGGGCTCCGGCTCCGAGGACTCACCGGACAGCTCCTAATCCGCTTCGGATGTCCAAAAGGGATTGTGCCGCGTCCGCGCCAGCTCCGCCCAGCGGGTGGCCTCGCCCGCGGTGGTGACGGCCAGCCGGGCGGGCGGGCGTCGGCCGGTGAACAGCAGGCAGAAGTCTTCCGCCGGGCCGGTCACCCGGTCCGCCGCGCCGGCCGGGCCGAACTCCCACCGCGTGCCGGACGGCGCCGTGAGCTCGAAGCGGAACGGTGCCGCCGGCGGCGGGCCGTGCCCGGTGTAGGCGTCGTCGCGGGTGCGCACGCCGTAGTAGGCGACGTGGCCGACGCTGTCGTTGCGGGGCAGGCGGACGCCGAGGACGTCGGCGATGTCCTGACCGCGGGCGAACACCGCGGTGAGCAGGGCGGCCGCGAGCACGGACGGCCGCACCGGCCCGCCCGGCCAGTCGATTTCCCCGTCCGCGGCGGCCAGCAGCTCGGTCGCCTTCCGGTGCTCCGAACGCCAGCCCAGGACGGCGTCCCCGAGCGTCCCCGAGGCGGTGATGGACGGGGCCGAGGCGCTGTCCTCGCCTTCGACGCTCAGCACCACCCGCCTGGCCACGACGGTGAGCTCGGCGAGGTGGCCGGTGATCACCCGGCCGGCGGGCAGCAGCACCTTCTCCTCGTGCTCGCGGACGAGCTCCGCGAGGGTGTCCGCCTCGGTACCGAGGTCGGCGTGCACATCCTGCATGGTGCCTCCCTCCGGACGATGATCGAATGCCCGGATCTCGATGCTCCCGCCGGGACGCGCCCGCCGACCACTCACAGGTTGCGGTGCCGGATCGGCTATGTTGCCACCAGGGCCGGCCGAACGCGGGGAGCCGTATTTTGAAGTACCTCTTGGCGATGTACATGAACCCGGAAGTCTGGGACGGCTTGTCCGAGCAGGACAAGGACGACGTCATGACCGGCCACGGCGAGTTCATCCGCCGCATCCGCGAGTCCGGCGAGATGATCAGCACCCAGGCGCTCGACGCGCCGGCCAAGAGCGCCGTGGTGCGGGTGAAGAACGGGATGCCGGCGATCACCGACGGCCCGTTCGTCGAGTCGAAGGAGTTCCTCGCGGGCTACTACCTCGTCGAGTGCGCCAGCCAGGAGCGGGCGTACGAGGTGGCCGCGATGATCCCGGACGCGAAGATCGACGGGCTCGGCATCGAAGTCCGCCCGGTGGTGTTCTTCGCCGACTCGGAGACCGAATCCGAGGTCGTCGGCGGGTGAGCCGGCCGGCGGACGTCGGCGAGCTGCTCCGGCCGCTGGTGCCGCGGGTGCTGGGCGTCCTCGTGCGCCGCTACGGCCAGTTCGACGCGTGCGAGGACGCGGTGCAGGAGGCGCTGCTCGCCGCGTCCGAGCAGTGGCCGGGCGAAGGCGTGCCGGACAACCCGCACGGCTGGCTCGTGGCCGTCGCCGCGCGCCGGCTCACCGACCACTGGCGCAGCGAAAGCGCGCGCCGCCGCCGGGAAGAGACCGTCGCGGCGCGGGAACCCGCGGACGCCGCCGCGGTCGCCGGTCCCGGGGACCAGCGCGCGCCCGACCGCGACGACACGCTGACGCTGCTGTTCCTGTGCTGCCACCCCGCGGTTTCGCCGCCGTCGCAGGTGGCGCTCACCCTCCGCGCGGTGGGCGGCCTGACGACCGCCCAGGTCGCCAAGGCGTTCCTCGTGCCGGAAGCCACGATGACCCGGCGCATCACGCGCGCCAAGGAAAGCATCGCGGCCGCCGGGTCGACGTTCGGCGAACCGGCACCGGCGGAGTACGCCGAGCGGCTGTCGGTCGTGCTCCAGGTGCTCTACCTGATCTTCAACGAGGGGTACACCGCGACGTCCGGGACGGACCTGCGGGTGCCGGCGCTCGCGCGGGAGGCGATCCGGCTGACCCGGGCGGTGCACGCGCTGCGCCCGGACGACGGCGAGGTGGCCGGGCTGCTCGCGCTCATGCTGCTCACCGACGCCCGCCGGGACGCCCGGGACGGGCCGGACGGGACGCTGGTGCCGCTGGCCGAGCAGGACCGCGGCCGCTGGGACCGCGCGATGGTCGCCGAAGGCGCCGCGCTCATCGGCCGGGTGCTGGGGCGCGGTCCGGTCGGGGCGTACCAGGTCCAGGCGGCGATCGCGGCGCTGCACGACGCGGCGCCGAGCGCGGAGAGCACCGACTGGGTGCAGATCACGCAGCTCTACGAAGTGCTGCAGGAACTCGCGCCCAGTGCCGTGGTCACGTTGAACCAGGCGATCGCGGTGGCCATGGTCGAAGGCCCGGCCCGCGGGCTGGAGCTGCTGGACTCCATCGCCGACGACGGCCGGATGAAGCAGAGCCACCGCTTCGACGCCGTGCGCGCGCACCTGCTGGAGCAGGCCGGCGAGCCCGAAGCCGCCCGCGAGCACTACCGCCGCGCGGCGCGGCGCACGGCGAGCCTGCCCGAGCGGCGGTACCTCGAGGAGCGCGCCGACCACCTCGGCTGAGTCCCCGCCCCGGGGTCAGCGCGGGATCCGGCGGGGGACTCAGTGCAGGGCGATGCCCGCTGCGGGTTCGGGCGCGGTTTTGAGCTGGAAGAGCCGGGCGAACAGTTCGAGGTTGTCGAGGTCGCCCTCGAGCGAAAGGCGGCCGGAGCGCACCGCTTCCGCCGGGCTCGCCTGGCCGCTGATGACGTCCAGCAGCGCCGATCCCTGGTCGCACCGGATGACCAGGTCGGCGTCGGCGTGGCGGCCTTCGGACACCTCGAGCGCGCCGTCGTCGACGACGACCCGGAGGACCATCTTGCCGGGGTACTGGATTTCGTAGGCGACCCGGACGCCGGCCGCGGCCTCGCCCTGGAAGGTCGTGTAGAGCGAGAGGATCGCCGCGTCCAGCGTGAAGACGTCGCCGGAGGCGGGCCGGCCGAGCGACCTCGCGCCCCACAGGCCGAGGTCCAGCAGGATGCGGTCGAGCTCGCTCCCGTACTCGGTGAGCTCGTAGACCAGCCCGGCGTCGAGGTCGGCGCGGACGCGGCGGCGGACCACCCCGGACGCCTCCAGCTCGTTGAGCCGGGCGGAGAGCATGCTCGGCGGGATCCTGGGCAAGCCCGCCTTCAACTGGGTGTAGCGCTTCGCGCCGAGGACGAGGTCGCGCACGATGAGCAGGGCCCAGCGTTCGCCGACGAGCTCCAGTGCGCGAGCCAGTCCGCAGAACTGGCCGTAAGTTCGGGTGGGTGCGGTCACGGGTCCTCACTTCGGGCAGGTGGTCGGTCGGTCCGGGCGGCGAGGCGTCAGCTGTGGTCGCCTTCGGAGATGAGGTCGTGGTGCAGGATCTGCAGATCCGCGCACGGCTCGACGCCGAGCTCCTCGCTCAGCCGCTTCCGCAGCGTGCGGTAGACGAGCATCGCGTCGGACCGGCGGCCGCTGCGGCCCAGCACCCGCATGAGCTGGCCGTGCAGGGCTTCGTCGAGGGGGTTCCCCGCCGTCACCGCGCGCAGTTCCCCGATCACCTCGCGGTGGTGCCCGCTGGCGATCTCGGCCTCGAAGAGCATGTGCATCGTCGTGCGCCGCTGCTCCAGCAGCTCCACGGTGTACGGGAGGAGCATCGGACCCGAGGGGACGTTGGCCAGCGGCGGCCCGTTCCACACGTCGAGCGCGGAGCGGAACCGCTCGACGGCCGCGGCGTACTGTTCCTCGCGCAGCAGCTCCTGGCCTTCCTGGTGCAGCTGCCCGAACCGGAAGACGTCGACCTGGGCCGGGTCGATCCGGAACACGTACCCGGGTGCCTTGGTTTCCAGCAACGAGCCGAGGCCGTGCTCGTCGAGGCAGCGGCGCAGGTGGTAGACGTAGGTGTGCATGGTGGTCCGCATGGTGCGCGGCGGCTTGTCGGCCCACAGCTCCTGGGCGATCGCGTCGGCGTGCACCATCTTGCCGGGCCGCAGCACCAGCAAGGCCAGCAGCTGCAGGAGTTTCGGCGTGGTCGGCGCGTAGTCGACGCCGTCGCGCACCAGGGCCAGCGGGCCGAGCACGGTGAACCCGGTGTCGATCCCGAGCCGTTGCGCGGGGATGTCCGGAACCATGACCGGGCTGTCCGCTAGATTTTTCGTCGAGTACATGTCGGGCGCCTCCAGTAAGACCCGTCGCGTTTCCCAAGCTCCCCAGTGAAGCCGTACCGGCCGCGGGCCTTTCTGTTTTCGACAGTGTCAGACGCGGCGGTGCCCAGCCAGTGACCCGTCCACCAGAGTCGAGATGTGTTTCTCCGGGCGGTCCCGTGCACCCCGCACTTCCTGAGGGGGGTGCCGCGCACGCCGGCCGGCCGGGAACGCCGAGGTAAACCGCAGGTCCTGATCTTCCCCATAGCCGTGAGAACGCCGATTGTGGTCGCTATCACGCGCCGCGCGCACAGGTGCGTCGTACCGCGGTATTCGGCGGTCACGCGGCGGGTATGCGTTTCACACATTGCCGTCCGGGACCTCCGCACAGGGGCCCGGACCGGCCCCGCCGGCCCTCCATCGGAGATCGACCGGACTGCGAGGCACGGCGTCTTACCTGGCTAAGTAGGAAATTGACGTCGTTGCGAATTCGAGGTAGTTCTGATGATCTTGCGATCGGTTGCGTCCATGAGTGCCGAGATCGCGTCGTCGGCAGGTGCGGAGCGAAATGGCCGGGAGGCGGACCCGGCCCGGGGCAAGGCCGTGCCGCCCGCCGTGCTCCGCGCGATCGAACTGATCCTCGAGCGGTACTTCGAGCCCATCACGCTGTCGGCCCTGGCGTCCGAGGTGTACGTGAGCCCGTTCCACTTCTCCCGGATCTTCGCCAAGGCGACGGGGGTGACGCCGGGCCGGTTCCTCACCGCGGTGCGGTTGTTCGAAGCGAAGCGGCTGCTCCTGACGACGTCGCTCACGGTGTCGGACATCGTCTGCAGCGTCGGGTACAGCAGCGTCGGCACGTTCACCAGCCGCTTCCTGCGCTCGGTCGGGATGACCCCGACCGCGTACCGGGACCCGGAAGTCGGCGAGCTGCTGGTGGCGCACTCCGCCCACTTCCAGCGGCTGCCTTCGCTGCGGTCCCTGCGCGAGGCCGGCAGCATGCGGCCGTCCCTGCCCTCCGGCGGCGGGCGGCTCACCGTGCGGCTGCGGATGCCGCCGGAGGCCGCGCGGGCCAACGTGCTCGTCGGTGTCTTCGCCGACGCGGTCCCGCAGAGCAGCCCGGTGGCCTTCGGTGGTGTCGCGGACGCGCTGTCCACCGACCTGACCATCGACGGCGTGCCCGAAGGCACCTGGACGGTGAACGCGGTGGCCGACCACGGCGCGGTCCGCGACGTCCACGCCGGCCCGGCCTTCACCATCGCCTCGGCGCCGGTGACCGTGACGGGGTCCGAGCCCGCCGAAGTCACGATGCGGCTGCACCCGCCGTCCCTGACCGACCCGCCGGTCGCCGTCACCTTGGCTTCGCACCAGTCGCCGGCGGGAGAGCGAGCCTTGCCGGCCCAGCGGTCGCACCTGCACGCGGTCGCCTGATCGTCCCGAAAACCGACAACCAGAAGGATTCCGATGTCGACTTTCCTGGGTGTCCTGCGCAAACGCGTGCTGGCGCCGCCACTGGCCTCCGTCGGTTTCGCCGAACGCGGCTTCCCGGTCACGCACACCGAAGCGACGGCCCGGCTGGAGGCGGTTCCGCAAGCGGTGGTGTGCGGGTTCGAATGGGCCGTCGAAGGCGCCTCGCTGTGGGAGATCGAGCGCCGGCTCGCCCTCGTCGAGCCGGAGCAGCGCGGCTTCGCCTACGAGGGCGCGACGATGGGCTACAGCATCCTCGACGCCATGCCGGGCGGCGGCCGCGACCGCACCCGGGCGCTGCTGGAAGGACCGGGGCGCCCGCACATCTTCCTGACCTACATCGGGATCGGCTTCGCGATGGCGCGGCTGCCGCGTCCACTGTGGAAGAACATCCTGCCCGAGCTGACCGGGGTGGCCCACCACCCCGTGATGAGCTGGCTCGCCGTCGACGGCTACGGCTTCGACCGCGCCTACTTCGACACGGACAAGTGGATCGGCGAGCAGGCGGAGCCGGTGCCCTACCCGTGGGCCGGCCGTCCCGAATACTTCGCCCGGGCCTTCGACCAGGGGGTGGGCCGCGCGCTGTGGTTCATCCACGGCGGGAACCCGGACGCCGTCGCCGCCGCGGTCGGGCGCTTCGCCGAACACCGCCGGGCCGACCTGTGGAGCGGGGTCGGGCTCGCCTCGACGTTCGCCGGCGGGGCCGACCAGCACGGGCTGGGCCGGCTGCGCCAGGCGGCCGGGGAGTACTTCGACGAGCTGGCCCTCGGCGTCGTGTTCGCGGTGAAAGCGCGGACGTACGCCGGCCACATCCCCACCCACACCCACCTCGCGGCCGGCGTGCTCACCGACTTGACCGTGCAGGCCGCGCAAAACCTCGCCGACAGCACCGAACAGGCCGACGGCGACGACGGGCCGCAGCCGCCCTACGAACTGTGGCGGGAGCGCATCCGCGCCGAGTTCCGCCCGGAAGCCCGTCTGCGGGCGAGCTGAAAAGCGCTCGCACGCAACCGTGGAGTAGACCGCCGAACAGCGAATCTGTGACGGTAGAAGTGAAGAGCAGGACCAAACCTTTATTCGACCCGAAGGGGGAGAGTGCGTTGGGCAATGGTTGGCGCGCGTTCAGACGTCGCATCCTGACACCGGACATCTCGGAGACGTCGCTGGCGAAGCGTGGTTTCCACCGGAAGAGCCCGGCCGCTCAAGAACTGCTCGAGACGGTCGGCGAAAAGTTCCTCCTCGGTTACGCGCACGCGGTCGAGGCTCGCTCGCCGGAGCAGGCCGAGGAATGGCTGGAGCGCATTCCCCCGCAGTTCCGCGGCTTCGCCTACGAAGGCGCCGGGATGGGCTACGGCGTGCTCGACGGGCTGCCCTTCGGCAAGAGCACCAACATCGCCGAGTTCCTGGGCGGCCCGGCCGCGAAGCACGACTACATCGTCTACGTCGGGGTCGGCTGGGCGATGGCCCGCATCCCGCGGTTCACCTGGCCGAAGGCGACGGACTTCGACCCGCTGCTGCGCTGGCTGGTCCTCGACGGCTACGGCTTCCACCAGGCGTACTTCAAGACCGACTCCTACGTCCGGAACCAGTACCAGGAAAAGGATTTCCCCTGGCCGGACCGGCGGTACGACGGCTACGCGCTGCGGGCCATCGACCAGGGCATCGGCCGGGCGCTGTGGTTCGTCTGCGGCACCGACGTTTCGCTGGTGACCAAGACGATCGAGGAGTTCCCGGAGTCGCGCCACGGCGACCTCTACGCCGGGGTGGGGCTGGCCTCGACCTACGCGTGCGGTGTCTCGGCCGACGAACTGGCGGAACTGGTCGACCGGGCCGGGATCCACCACGGGCAACTGGCGCAGGGAAGCGCTTTTGCCGCCGAAGCCCGCGTGCGCGCGGGCCTGCTGATCCCGGAGACCGAGGTCGCCACCCGCGCGATCTGCGGCCTCCCGGCCGAGCGGGCCGCCGCGATCACGCAGGAGGTCCGCCCGGCCGTCGTCGTCGACGGTGACGACGTCCCGGCGTTCGAGACCTGGCGGCAGCGGATCGCCGAAGAAGTGCTGACCCACGGAGGGAAGAAGAAATGACCACGACCTTCGGCTGGTTGCGCAAGCAGCTGGCGGGCATCGTGGCGCTGGTGCTGATCCTCGGCCTGTTCCTGGTCGCGCGGCTACCCAGCGTCTCCGCTGCCGAGCAAGACGCGATGGCGAGCAAGTTCCACTTCACCCCGATGTCGCTCGCGCTGCCGGC
Organism: Amycolatopsis sp. CA-126428; assembly: GCF_002904335.1. Taxonomy (GTDB): domain Bacteria; phylum Actinomycetota; class Actinomycetes; order Mycobacteriales; family Pseudonocardiaceae; genus Amycolatopsis. Next base: position 29,170 of record NZ_PPHF01000165.1, read on the forward strand.
GGCGAAGAAATCGCAGTCGATCCGCACCGTCAACAAGGAGTACGAGAAGATCTCGGCCTGGATCTCCTCGGTCGGCGCCGCGATCGCGCTCAACGACATCAGCGGCAGCGGCAAGCCCAACGACATCTGCCTGGTCGACCCGCGCAGCGACCAGGTCGTCATCACGCCGACGCCGGACTCGGGCCCGCGCTACGCGCCCTTCGCGCTCGACCCCGCGCCGGTGCTGCCGACGTGGGACTACATGGCGCCGATGGGCTGCGTCCCCGGTGACTTCAACGAAGACGGCCGGACCGACCTGCTGGCCTACTACTGGGGCCGGACCCCGGTCCTGTTCATGCAGAAGGCCACCGCGACCAAGTTCGACGCGTCCGCGTTCACCCCGACCGAGCTGGTGCCCGGCGACCACCGCGGCCCGGACGGCAAGTACAGCGGTCCGCTGTGGAACACCGACTCCGCCACCATCGGCGACTTCGACGGCGACGGGCACACCGACATCTTCATCGGGAACTACTTCCCGGACAGCAAGGTCCTCGACCCGAACGCCGACGGCGGCATCACGATGAACCAGTCGATGTCGCACGCGAAGAACTCGGGCGGCAAGTACATCTACCGCTGGACCGGCGCCACCTCGGGTGCACAGCCGAGCGCGCAGTTCGCCGACGCCTCCCAGGGCATCCCGGAGCCCGCGCGCTCGGGCTGGACCCTGGCGTCCAGCGCGACCGACATCGACGGCGACAGCCGGCCGGAGCTCTACATCGCCAACGACTTCGGGCACGACCACATGCTGTACAACAAGTCCACGCCGGGCAACGTGAGCTTCGGCGAGGTGACCGGGGTGCGGAGCATCACGGATCCGAAGTCGAAGGTGCTGGGCAACGACTCCTTCAAGGGGATGGGCGTCGACTTCGGCGACCTGAACCACGACGGCCTCTACGACCTGTTCGTCAGCAACATCACCACGTCGTGGGGTATCGAAGAGTCGAACTTCCAGTTCATGAACACCGCGAAGAACGCCGAGGACCTGCGCAAGCAGCTGCACGACGGCGTCGCGCCGTTCCACGACGACAGCGCCCAGCAGGGGACGGCGTGGTCCGGCTGGGGCTGGGACGTCAAGATCGAGGACTTCAACAACAGCGGCGAGAACCAGATCGCGCAGGCGACCGGGTTCGTCAAGGGCCAGGTCAACCGCTGGCCGAACCTGCAGGAGCTGGCCACGGCCAACGACGGCCTGCTGTCCAACCCGTTCTGGTGGCCGAACGCGCGCGCCGGGGACGACATCGGTGGTGACCAGACCCTGCACTTCTTCGTGAAGAGCTCGGACGGCCGCTACGCCGACCTCGCGCCGCAGCTCGGGCTCGCGGTGCCGGTGCCCACCCGCGGCATCGCCGTCGGCGACACCGATGGTGACGGCCTGCCCGAGTTCGCGGTGGCACGGCAGTGGGAGGAGCCGATCTTCTACCACAACGACAGCCCGAAATCCGGCAAGTTCCTCCAGCTGAAGCTGACCACCGACGCCCCGGTGGCGCCCGGCCCGCTGCCCGCGGCCGGCCCGCCCGCGATCGGCGCCCAGGCGACGGTCACGACCTCCGACGGCAAGAAGTACCTCGGCCGGGTCGACGGCAGCAGCGGCGAGGGCGGCCGGCGCAGCTTCGACGTCCAGATCGGGCTCGGGCAGAACGTCACCGGCCCGCTCGACGTGCACCTGCAGTGGCGGGACCGGACCGGGCAGGTCCGTACGCAGGACCTGAAGCTCCAGCCCGGCTGCCACATGTACAAGCTCGGCACCACGGCGATGGAAGAGATGTGACATCATGACCAGCCCGACTCTGACCAAAGTGGACACCGCGCCACCGAAGCGGACGAACAAGGTCGTCACCGCACTGCGCCGCTTCGCCATCTCGATCACGATCTTCAACATCCTGGGCTACACCGTGCTCGGCTTCGAGCAGCCGTGGCTGTACCCGTTCCTCGCGCTGGCGACCGCGTACACCACCGAGATCGTGCTCGAAATCATCAACGCCCGGGTGACCCACCGCGACGTGCGGTTCCGGGGCAACGGGTTCAAGGGCCTGGTGGAGTTCCTGTTCCCGGCCCACATCACCGGGCTCGCGCTCAACATGCTCACCTACGTCAACGACCGCTGGCAGGTCATGGTGTTCGGCGTGGTCGTCGCGGTCGGCGCCAAGTGGGTCCTGCAGGCCCCGGTGTACGGCCGGATGCGGCACTACATGAACCCGTCGAACTTCGGCATCACGATCATCCTGCTGGTGTTCCCGTGGGCCAGCATCGCCCCGCCGTACCACTTCAGCGAGAAGGTGGACACCTGGGTCGGCTGGCTGATCGTCGGCATCATCCTGTTCTCGGGGACGATGCTCAACGCGATGCTCACCGGCCGGATGTTCCTGGTCGCGGGCTGGCTGATCTTCTTCGTGGTCCAGGCCGTCCTGCGTGGTGTCATCTGGGGCACCGCCATCCCCGGCGCGCTGGGGATGGCCACCGGGATCGCGTTCGTGCTCTACACGAACTACATGGTCACCGACCCGGGCACGTCGCCGTCCAAACCGGTTTCGCAGTTCGCGTTCGGAGCCGGGGTGGCGCTCACGTACGGGTTCTTCACCGCCGTGCACGTGGCGTACGGGCTGTTCCTGGCGACCGCGACCGTGTGCCTGATCCGCGGCGCCTTCCTGTGGGCGCTGCACTTCTCGAACAAGGCGCGGATCAAGTTCGAGGCCGACCAGGCCGAACAGAAGGCCCAGCTCGAGCTCACCGCGCCCGAGCCGGCCGTCGACGAAGAGAAGCCGGGAGCTGTTGCGGCATGACCGGCTCATCGCACGAAGCCCGGGCGGCGCGCACCGCGCCGCCCGGGCCCCCGCGCCGGGCGACCTTCCGGTTGCTGAAGCAGTTGTTCACCGACCGGCTCGCGCTCATGGGCGACAACGCCGAGGACTACGGCGACGTCGTCCGCATCGCCATCGGACCGAAGGCGATGTACCTCGTCAACCACCCGGACCTGGCGAAGCACGTCCTCGCCGACAACGCCGCGAACTACCACAAGGGCATCGGCCTGCAGGAGGCCCGCCGTGCCCTCGGCGATGGCCTGCTCACCAGCGACGGCGAGACCTGGCGCCGGCAGCGCCGGACCATCCAGCCGGTGTTCCAGCCCAAGCGGATCGCCAGTCAGGCCACGGCCATCGCGTCCGAAGTGGACAGCCTGGTGAAGCGGCTGGCCGCGCACGACGGGCCGGTCGAGATCCTGCACGAGATGACCGGGCTGACGCTCGGCGTGCTGGGCAAGACCCTGCTCGACGCCGAGCTCGGCGGCTTCGACACCCTGAGCCACTCGTTCGAGGCCGTGCAGGACCAGGCCATGTTCGAGGCGGTCACGCTGAGCATGGTCCCGCAGTGGGTGCCGCTGAAGAAGCAGCTGGACTTCCGGACCGCGCGCGACGACCTGCGCCGGATCGCCGACGAGCTGGTCGACCAACGGCTCGCGAACCCGGTCGAGAACGGCGAAGACGTGCTGTCGCGGCTGATCGCCACCGGCTCCGGGGACGGCGCCTCGCGGGAGCGCATGCGCGACGAGCTGATCACGTTGCTGCTGGCCGGGCACGAGACGACGGCGAGCACGCTCGGCTGGGCGTTCCACCTGATCGACGAGCACCCGGAGGTCGGCGAGCGGCTGCACGCCGAGGCCGTCGAGGTGCTCGGCGACCGGCTGCCCGGGCACGAGGACCTGCGGAAGCTGACGTACACGATGTCGGTCGTCGAAGAGGTCATGCGGCTGTACCCGCCGGTGTGGCTGCTGCCGCGGGTCGCGCAGGCCGACGACGAGATCGGCGGGTACCACGTGCCCGCCGGGTCCGACGTCGTCGTCGTGCCCTACACGCTGCACCGGCACCCGGAGTTCTGGAGCGACCCCGAGCGCTTCGACCCGGGCCGGTTCACCGCGGCCGAGCGGCCGCCGCGCTACGCCTACCTCCCGTTCGGGGCCGGGCCGAGGTTCTGCATCGGCAACAGCCTCGGGGTGATGGAGGCGGTGTTCGTGCTGGCGACCGTGGCCCGCGACCTGCGCTTGCGCAAGCTGCCCGGCTACCACGTCGAGCCCGAAGCGATGCTCTCGCTGCGGGTGCGCGGCGGGCTGCCGATGACCGTGCACGAGCGGGCGGCGGAGCTGCGCCGGGCCGCATGACGTCCACTGGAACTGCGATGAGGAGGTAGGCCCGTGCCACCCGAGGCCACCGAAGAAGAACGTGTCATGAACCTGACCCTCGAGGCCTTCGCGGACACGATCGTGCCGGGGGAGAAGCGGTTCCCGGGCGACCGCGCGATCGCCGGGGCCGCCCCCGGCCCGGGTTCGGTGGCGGCGGGCGCGCTCGAGCTGCTGAACTTCGACGCGACCGGCGTCACGGCCGGCCTGCCCTACCTCGCGCAGTCGGTCAACGACCACGCGAAGTCCTACGCGGGCGAGGCCGAAGTCGAACTGGACGACGACGTCCCGCCGTTCGTCGCGCTGCCGTACGAGCACCGCCGCGAGCTGGTGCGGCGGCTGACCGCGCCGGGGCACCCGGAGAAGGACGGCTGGGTCAGCCTCGCGCTGTTCTGCAACATGGCCTACGACAGCGCCGCACACCGGCACACCGCCGAGGCCATCCGCGACGGGCACCCGGGCCTGCTGGCCCTCGGGTACACCGAGCCCGACGCCGACGGCTTCTGGCGGTTCCCGCGGTACGGCTACGGCCGGAAGCTGGCCGAAATCCACCCGGACACGACGGAATCGGGGAGTCCCGCATGAGCACGGTCGAGAAGACCGACGTCGTCATCGTCGGCAGCGGATTCGGCGGGTCCATCCCCGCGTACCACCTCGCCGCGGGCGGGGCCAAGGTGACCGTGCTGGAACGCGGGCCGTGGCTGGCCGCGGACGACTACGAGCACGACTACCTGCTCGGTTCGTCCTACACCCGGGTGTTCGACTTCACCGTCGGCGACGGGATGAGCGTGCTCGGCGGCAACTGCGTCGGCGGCGGCAGCGTGGTGTACTTCGCCGCGATGCCGCGGGCGCCGAAGTTCGTCTTCGAGCGGCACGGCAGCATCGGGCACCGCATGTGGCCGCAGGCCATCTCGCGCGACTCGCTCGAGCCGTGGTACGACCGCGTCGACGAGTCGATGCCGGTGTCCACACAGGACTGGAACGACGTCTCCTACGCGGGTGGCCTGTGGGCCGCCGCCTGCAACCACTCCGGGCGCACGGCGAACCCGGCCCCGGTCGCGGTGGACAACGCCAAGTGCGTGAACTGCAACTTCATGATGGCCGGCTGCAAGTTCGACGCGAAGCGGTCGATGCTGACGAACTACCTGCCGGCGGCGTTGGCGCACGGCGCGCAGATCCGGCCGCTGCACGAGGTCCAGCGCCTGGAGCGGACCGAGGACGGCGGCTACCGCGTCCACTTCGACATCGTCGACGACGAGGACTACCGCGTCCACACCGGCAGCGGCGTGCTCGAGGCGAAGGTCGTCATCATCGCCGCCGGCGCCGGGGCCACCCCGGTGATCCTGCAGCGCTCGGAAGCCACGCTCGGCGAGATGCCGCACGGCGTCGGCCGGTACTTCTCCGGCAACGGCGAGCGGCTCAACACCGCGATCATCGACGAGGACCGCGTCCGCGAGGTGCTCGGGCTCTCCCGCGAGGACGGCCCGGTGTACTCGGCCAACCACATCGGCAAGGGCCCGACCGTCGCGAACTGGGACAAGCTCGACGGGTCGTTGCCGGAGTACGAGCGGTACTCGCTGGAGCAGCTGTACTTCCCGCCCGGCCTGGGCACCATTCTCGCCCAGGTGCCCGGTGGCGAGGAGCCGCGCTGGTTCGGGGCGGAGAAGAAGGAAATCCTCAAGCAGTGGGCCAACTGGCTCACGATCTTCCTGATGACCGAAGACGACAACGAAGGCGTCTTCGGCACCCCGCCGCCGACCGGGAACGCCTACCGGATCTCGCAGCAGATGCTCGGCCGCGGTTCGCTGCGCTACGACCCGACGGAGAACACCCGGCACGGCTGGGCGCTGGCGGACGCCGACTGCAAGGCGATCATCGAGAAGGACGGCCTGGCGAAGGTCGCGCCGTGGACCAACGACGTCGTCGGCGCGTACACCGTGCACCCCCTGGCCTCGTGCCGGATCGGGGACGACCCGGCGACGTCCGCGCTGCACCCGAACCACGAGCTGCGCAACCACCCGGGCATCTTCGTCACCGACAGCGCGTCGGTGCCGGGCGCGCTGACCGTGAACCCGGCGATGACCGTCGCGGCGCTCGCCGAGCGCTCGATCCCGGGCATCGTCCGGGCGCTGCAGGACCGCGGCGTCGACGTCAAGTACGGCGCCCCGGCGCCCGACGGCTCGATCACCGGACGGCGTGCGGTGTCCAAACTGGACCTGGTTGCCGGGAACTGAGGTACGAAACCGTCGACACGCGTGATCGGGAGGTCGACACGCGTGATGGAGAAGCCGACACGCCGCGGCGGAGCACGCCGGCCGTGTCGACCCTCCAATCACGTGAGTCGACTCCCTGATCACGGGTGCCGGCGCTCTGATCACGCGGATCCGGGAGGACGAATGGCGCCGGGAGTGGTGCGGGTCGCGTTGCGGCGGACGCTGCGGGAGGTCAAGTACGTCGAGGCCGTGCGGCCGCGGCGGGCGCGCGGGCTCGTGAAGGACGTTTACCGGCAGGTCGAGCGGGACTTCGGGATGCTCGCCCCGCCGATCGCGCTGCACTCGGCTTCGCCGGACGCGCTCGCCGCGGCGTGGCTGATGCTGCGGGAGTCGCTGGTCGCGGGCGGGGCGGCCCGCCGGGCCGACAAGGAGGTCGTCGCGGCCGCGGTGTCGGCGGCGAACTCGTGCCCGTACTGCGTCGAGGTGCACGCGATGGCGATCGGCTCCCTGGGCGATCCGGACGCGGCGGCCGCCATCGAAGCGGACGCCGTCACGGCGATCCGGGACCGGGACACGCGCGAGCTCGCGGCGTGGGCGCGGGGTGAGGGTCCGCTGCCCGCGGACGTCTCCGCGCCCGCCGCGGCCGAGCTGGCCGCCGTGGCCGTGACGTTCCACTACCTCAACCGCATGGTGAACGTGTTCCTCGGCCCGTCGCCGCTGCCGGACTCCGTGCCGCCGTCGGCGCGGGCGAAAGCCAAGGCGGTACTGGGTTTCCTGCTCAAGCCGGGGGAGGCGCCGCCGCCCGGCGAGTCACTCGGCCTGCTGCCCGCCGCTTCCGCCGACGGCCCGGACCGGGCGTCGCCGGGCGGTGTGCTGAGCGACGCCTTCGCGCGCGCCTCGGCGGCGATCGGGGCAGCGGGCGAACGCTCGGTGCCGGCCGGCGTGCGGGACCTCGTCCGCCGGGAAATCAAGGTCTGGGACGGAAAACCGCCCGGGCTCAGCCGGGCCTGGACCGAACCGGTGCTCGCCGAACTCCCCGCCGCCGACCGGCCGGCGGGCCGGCTCGCCCTGCTCGCGGCCCAAGCGCCGTACCAGGTCGACGCCGCCGACGTCACGGCGTTCGGTCCGGAGGGGACGGACGATCGCGCGCTGGTGGAGCTGGTGTCGTGGGCGAGTCTCACCGCGGCCGTGGCGGCCGGTGACCGGCTGCCGGTCCGCCCGCCAAGAGAAGACCCCGCCGTCCGGCGCGGGTGATGATCGGAAGGTCAGATCGCCCGCACGCAGCCGATCTGCGGGCCCACGAGAAGACGACGTATCGGGGAGAGGACAGACAGGTGAAGGACACCACTGGCGTGATCGCGGATCTGACCGCGGAGGCCGCCGAAGTCGACGCACTCGTCGCCGGCCTGAGCGAAGAGGAGTGGGACACGCCCACCCCGGCGCCGGGCTGGCACGTCCGGCACCAGATCGGGCACCTCGCGTTCATCTTCCGGATCGCCGGCCTTTCGGCAGCGCAGCCGGACGCCTTCGTCGAGATGGCCAAGGCTTCCGCCGCGGTCGGGTTCGAGAAAGCGGTCGAAGGCGCGCTGCAGGAGTACATCCACGACCCGGCGGAGGTCCTCCTGGGCCGCTGGCGCGCCGAGCGCGACACGGCGATCAAGGCCCTCGCGGCCGTGCCCGGCGACCAGCTGGTGCCGTGGCTGGTCAACCCGCTGCCGCCGTACGTGCTGGCGTGCGCCGGGATGATGGAGGTGTTCGGGCACGGCCAGGACATCGCCGACGCACTGGGTGTCCGTCCGAAGCGGACGGACCGGATCAAGCACCTGGCCGGGTTCGCCGTGCGGGTCCGGGACTTCGGCTACGAGGCGCGGAACCTGACGCCGCCGGACGAGGAGTTCCGGTTCGAGCTCACCGCCCCTTCGGGCGCGGAGTGGACGTTCGGGCCGGCGGACGCGACCCAGCGGATCATCGGCAGTGCCGAGGACTTCTGCCTGCTCGTCACCCGGCGGCGGCACCGCTTCGACCTCGACCTGCACGCGACGGGCACGCTGGCCGACCAGTGGCTCGACATCGCCCAGGCCTACCGCGGGGCGGCGGGCGAGGGACGACGTCCGGGCCAGTTCGACGCCTGAGTCCCTTGTGGACAATGCGGGTCCTTGTCCGGTCGTGCTGTTGATCCGGCCACCGGCAGGAACAGAAGAAGACGGTCCGCATCGCCCGGGGATGCTGGACTGAACGGCCCGGTAGCCCGGGCTACCGGGCAGCGGCGGCGCCGCCAGACGGAGACAGGCCGGCGGCGGGACCTCGGGTCCCGCGCCGGCGGACATCGGGGACCCGAAAGTTCCCGTGATTACGGGGCTCGAGAGCCAGTGGGAGTGCGGTGGCATGAGCGTAGAGCGGATTTCGATCGTCGGTATCGGCCTCCGATATCCCGACGCGAGTTCTCCGGAGGACCTCTGGGAAAACGTCCTGGCCGGGCGCCGGGCGTTCCGCAGGCTGCCGGATGAACGGATGAACCGGGCGGACTACTACTCGTCCGACCCCAAAGCGCCTGACCGCTTCTACGCGCAGAAAGCTGCCGTGCTGCGGGACTACGAGTTCGACCGGGTGGCGCACAAGGTCGCCGGCAGCACCTTCCGGTCGACCGACACGACGCACTGGCTGGCCCTCGACGTCGCGGCGCAGGCCCTGGCCGACGCCGGGTTCGCCGAGGGCGAAGGCGCCCCGCGGCAGAGCACCGGTGTCGTCATCGGCAACAGCCTGACCGGGGAGTTCTCCCGGGCGAACATCATGCGGCTGCGCTGGCCGTACGTCCGCCGCACGATCGCCGCGGCGCTGACCGAGCGCGGCTGGGAGGACGACGACACCGCGGACTTCCTGCGGCAGCTCGAGGTCCAGTACAAGGAGCCGTTCCCCGAGATCAACGAGGACAGCCTCGCCGGCGGCCTGGCGAACACCATCGCCGGTCGCGTGTGCAACCACTTCGACTTCGCCGGCGGCGGGTACACCGTCGACGGCGCCTGCTCGTCTTCGCTGCTTTCGGTGGTGACCGCGGCCAACGCGCTCGTCCAGGGCGACCTCGACCTCGCCGTCGCCGGCGGTGTCGACCTCTCGATCGACCCGTTCGAGGTGATCGGGTTCGCGAAGACCGGCGCGCTGGCCAAGACCGAAATGAAGGTCTACGACGCCGGCTCCAACGGCTTCTGGCCCGGCGAGGGCTCGGGCATGCTGGTCCTGATGCGCGAGAGCGACGCGGTCGAGCAGGGCAAGCGGATCTACGCGTCGATCGGCGGCTGGGGCGTCTCCTCCGACGGCAAGGGCGGCATCACGCGGCCCGAGGCGGCCGGGCACCGGCTGGCGCTCAAGCGCGCCTACGACCGCGCCGGCTACGGCGTCGAGACCGTCTCCTACTTCGAGGGGCACGGCACCGGCACCGCGCTGGGCGACGCCACCGAGATCGAGGCGCTGTCCACCGCCCGCCGGGACGCCGACCCGCTGGCCGCGCAGGCCGCGCTGTCGACGATCAAGGGCAACATCGGGCACACCAAGGCCGCGGCCGGCGTGGCCGGCCTCATCAAGGCGACGCTGGCGGTGTACCACCAGGTCATCCCGCCGGCCACCGGGCACTTCGTGCCGCACGAGTCGCTCACCGGCTCCTCGGCCCGGATGTACGTCCCGGGCGCCGCGGCACTGTGGCCGGAAGACCAGCCGGTCCGCGCCGGGGTGTCCGCGATGGGCTTCGGCGGGATCAACTCGCACATCACGGTCACCGAGGCGCCGACCGCGTCCCGCCGCCGCGAACTCGACGAGCGGGCCCGCGCACTGGTCGCCGGCCGGCAGGACGCCGAGCTGCTGCTGTTCGACGCCGACGACGTCGCGACCCTGCGCGGGAGCATCGTCGCGACGCTGGAAATCGTGCCGAAGCTGTCGTTCGCCGAGCTGACCGACCTCGCCGGCTCGCTGGCCGGGGAGCTGTCGGGCAAGCCGGTGCGCGCCGCGGTCGTCGCGGGCAACCCGGAGCAGGCCGAGCGGAAGCTGACCAAGCTCCTCGAAGAGCTCGAGTCGGGCGACGCGGTCTTCGACGGCAACGACGGCATCTTCGCGAGCAGCCGGACCTCCGCGCCGAAGATCGGCTACCTGTTCCCGGGCCAGGGGTCCGGACAGGGCGGGGACAGCGCGCTGCGCCGCCGGTTCACCGCGGCCGACGAGATCCACCACATCGCCGCGCTGCCGGTCACCGGCGACCAGATCGCCACCGAGGTGGCCCAGCCGCGGATCGTCACCGGCTCGCTGGCCGGGCTGCGCGTGCTGCGCTCGTTCGGCATCGAGGCCTCGACCGCCACCGGGCACAGCCTCGGCGAGCTGACCGCGCTGCACTGGGCCGGCGCGCTCGACGAGCGGTCGCTGATCGAGCTGGCGAAGATCCGCGGCAAGGTGATGGCCACGACGGCGGGCGAGGGCACCGGCGCGATGGCCGGGATCGTCGCTTCGCCCGGCCGCGTCGAAGCACTGGGCCTCGGCGACGACGTCGTCATCGCCGGGTACAACGCGCCCGGGCAGACCGTCATCTCCGGGCCCGCCGAGGCGATCGACCGCATCGTCGAGCAGGCCAAGGCCCAGGGCGTCGGCGCGACCCGGCTCAAGGTCTCGCACGCCTTCCACTCGCCGGCCGTCGAACCGGCCGCGAACGCGATGACCGAGCGGCTGGGCGAGTTCGACTTCTCCCGGCTGGAACGACCGGTCGTGTCCACCGTCAGCGGTGACGTCCTGCACGCCGCGGAGAACCTGCCCGAGCTGCTGCGCGAACAGATCGTGCTGCCGGTCCGCTTCCGCGAGGCCGCCGCGAAGGTCGCCGAGCGCAGCGACCTGGTGGTCGAGGTCGGCCCCGGCCGGGTGCTGAGCGGCCTGTTCGAGGAGACCGTGCCGGAAACGCCGGTGCTGGCGATCGACACGGACAACGCGTCGCTGGCCGGCCTGCTCGGAGTCCTCGGCGCGGCCTACGCGCTCGGCGCGCGGGTTTCCCTGGACGCCCTGTTCACGGACCGCGTCATCCGGCCGCTGCCGGTCGACGGCGAATTCCGCTTCCTGGCCAGCCCGTGCGAAGCCGCCCCCTCGATCGACAGCGAACTCGCTGCCGAGCTGGCGGCGGAAAACGCGCAGGACGCCGAGGACGGCGCCGCGACCGAAGGCGACGGCACCTCGACGCTGGACCTGCTGCGCAAGCTCGCCGCCGAGCACGTCGAGCTGCCGCTGGAGACGGTCACCGCCGACACGCACCCGCTCGACGACCTGCACCTGTCGTCGATCACGGTCGGGCAGCTGGTCAACGACGTCACCCGGGCGCTGGGCCGGCCCGCGCTGGAGGGGATGCCGAACTTCGCGACGGTCTGCCTCGGCGAGCTCGCCGAGATGATCGACGAGCTGGCGGAGACGGAGAAGCCGGGCGATTCCTCCGGTTCGGAAGAGGCCCCGGGCGTCGGGCCGTGGGTCCGGCCGTTCGCGGTCGAGCACGTGCCGGCGCCGCGGCCGGTCGCGGACCGCACCCCCGGGGACGCCCACGACGAATGGCAGGCCTTCTCGACGCCGGGGCACCCGCTGTCCGAGCCGCTGAAGGCCGCGCTCGCCGCGGCCGGCACCGGCGACGGCGTGCTGCTCTGCCTGCCGGCGGACTGCGACGCCGAGCACGTGGGCCTGTTCCTCGAGGCCGCCCGTGCCGTCATGGCCGCCCCCAACGGCACGCGGTTCGTGGTCGTGCACCACGGCTACGGCGCCGCCGGCCTGGCCAGGACCCTGCGGCTCGAGGACCCCTCGGCCAAGACGACGATCGTGGACCTCGCCGACCCGGCTCCCTCCGGCAAGGACGCGGTTTCCGAAGCCGTCCGCACCGTGGTGGCCGAGGTGGCCGCGACCACGGACTTCACCGAAGCCCACTACAGCGCCGACGGAAAGCGCACGGTGCCGCGGCTGTCCGCGCTGCCGGCGCCGGAAGCCGGGCCGATCCGCGACTCGCTGGACGCCTCCGACGTCCTGCTCGTCACCGGCGGCGGCAAGGGCATCACCGCGGAGAGCGCGCTGGCGCTGGCCGAGGACTCCGGCGCCAGGCTGGCCCTGCTCGGGCGCAGCGACCCGGAGTCCGACACCGAGCTGGCGGAGAACCTCGACCGGATGGAGGCGGCGGGCATCCGCTACCGCTACGAGCGTGCCGACGTCACCGACGCGGCGCAGGTCGCGGAGGCGGTCGCCCGGATCGACGCCGACCTCGGCCCGGTCACCGCGGTGCTGCACGGCGCCGGCCGCAACGAACCGGCTGCCCTCTTCAGCCTGACCGAGGACACCTTCCGCAAGACCCTCGCGCCGAAGATCGACGGCCTCAAGGCCGTGCTCGCCGCGGTGGACCCGGACAAGATCAAGCTCCTGGTCACCTTCGGCAGCATCATCGGCCGGGCGGGCCTGCGCGGTGAAGCGCACTACGCCACGGCCAACGACTGGATGACCGAGCTGACCGTGCGCTTCGGCCAGGAGCACCCGCAGGCGCGGGCGATCGCGCTGGAGTGGTCGGTCTGGTCGGGCACCGGCATGGGCGAGAAGCTCGGCGTCGTGTCCGCCCTGATGCGGGACGGCATCACGCCGATCCCGACCGAGGAGGGCATCACCATCCTCCGCCAGGTGCTGGCCGACCCGGCCACCCCGTCGGTGCTGGTGGTCTGCGGCCGCACGTCGGGACTGGTCACGCTGCCGATCCAGCGGCGCGAGCTGCCGCTGACCCGGTTCGTCGACCGCGCGGTCGTGCACTACCCGGGGGTCGAGCTGATCACCGAGGCCGACCTCTCCGACGGCAGCGACCCGTACCTGACCGACCACCTCCTCGACGGGAAGCTGCTGTTCCCGGCGGTGCTCGGCATGGAGGCCATGACGCAGGCCGCGGCGGCGACGCTGGACCGCACCGGCACCCCGGTGCTCTCCGACGTCGAGTTCCTCCGGCCGATCATCGTCTCCCCGGGCGGGTCGACCACGATCCGGCTGGCCACGCTGGCCCGGGACGCGGACACCGTGGACGTCGTCATCCGCAGTGACGAGACCGGCTTCAGCGCCGACCACTTCCGGGCGCGGCTGAGCTTCGCGCGGCCGGAGGAGCTCGGTGAGCGGGCCGCTCGTGACGTCGCGTTGCCGCCGGTCCCGGTGGAGCCGATCAGCGAGCTGTACGGCTCGGTCCTGTTCCAGGGCAAGCGGTTCCAGCGCGTCCTCGGCTACCGGCGGGCGAGCGCCCGGCACGCCGTCGCCGAGATCGCGACGACCGCGAACGTCAGCTGGTTCGCGCCGTTCCTGCCCCAGGAGCAGTTGCTGGCCGACCCCGGCACCCGGGACGCGATGATGCACGCGATCCAGTGCTGCGTCCCGGACGCGACGCTGCTGCCGCAGGGCATCGAGAAGCTGTACCTGGCCGAACCCGGCCGCCAGCACGACGAATTCGTCCTGCTGGACGCGAAGGAACGCTCCCAGGACGGCGACAGCTACGTCTACGACCTCGACGTGCGCAACCCGGACGGGACGCTGGTCGAGCGGTGGGAAGGGCTGCAGCTGCGCGCGGTCCGCAAGCGTGACGGCGCCGGGCCGTGGGTCCCGTCGATGCTCGGGTCCCACGTGGAGCGTGCCTGCGAGCGGCTGCTCGGCGGGACGCGGTCGGTGGTCCTCGAGCCCGACCCCGCCGGCCGGCCGGCGGAGGGCGTCGCCGAACGCCGGGCGCAGACCGCGCTGGCGGTGGGTCGCGCGGTCGACCACCCGGTCGAGATCCGCTACCGCCCCGACGGCAAGCCCGAGTGCGACGAGGGGAACGTCACCGCGTCGCACACCTCGCAGCTGACCCTCGCGGTCGCCGGCGCCGACCAGGTCGCCTGCGACATCGAGACGGCGGTCGAACGCACCGAAGAGGACTGGGCCGGGTTGCTGGGCGAGGAGCTCATCGCCCTCGGCCGGCTGCTGGCCGCGGACACCGGCGAGCCGATCAGCGTGGCCAACACGCGGGTCTGGAGTGCGGTGGAGTGCGTGCGCAAGACCGGCTCGATGACCCAGGCACTCACCGTGCGCCAGGTCGACGCCGACGGCTGGGCGCTGCTCGCCTGCGGCAACGCCCTGATCGCCACCTGGTCGACCACCGTCAACGACCGGACCGACCCGATCGTGTTCGCCGTGCTCCACGCGGAGGGGAACTGAAGATGACCGGCTACTACGAGATCCGCCACACGGTCGGCTTCGAAGAGACCAACCTGGTGGGCAACGTCTACTACGTCAACTACGTGCGCTGGCAGGGCCGGTGCCGCGAGATGTTCCTGAAGGACAAGGCACCCGCGGTGCTCGAAGAGGTCCGGCACGACCTCAAGCTGTTCACCCTCAAGGTGGAATGCGAGTTCTTCGCCGAGATCACGGCGTTCGACGAGCTGTCCATCCGGATGCGGCTGGAGGAGCAGACCTCGACGCAGATCCAGTTCGCCTTCGACTACGTCCACCTCACCGAAGACGGTGAGGAGCGGCTGGTGGCGAGGGGACGGCAGCGCATCGCCTGCATGCGCGGGCCCAACACGAACACCGTGCCGTCGCGGGTCCCCGAGCAGCTGCAGAAGGCGCTGGAGCCCTATTCGACGGCGGCGGTCAACGGCAAGGGAGCCTGACGTGGGCCACGAAACGGAGGCCGCCGAACGGGCCCACGTGCTGAAGCGGGTGCCGACGTCCTCGTCACGCCGCGGGATCTCGGCCCAGTCCGGGCTGCGCCAGGCCTTGGGGCAGTTCGCGACCGGGGTGACCGTGCTGACGGCGGGCGGCGAGGACGCGCACGGGATGACCGCGAACGCGTTCACGTCGGTGTCGCTCGAACCGCCGATGGTGCTGTGCTGCGTGTCGAAGGCGGCCCGGATGCACTCGTCGATCGTCACGGCGGGCTCGTTCGGGGTGAACATCCTGGCCGCCGAGCAGGAAGACGTCTCGAAGTACTTCGCCGACTGGCGGCGTCCCGGCGGGATGGCGCAGTTCGAAGCGGTCGGGTACACGACGGGCCGGAAAACGGGGTCGCCCCTGCTCACCGGCGCACTGGCGTGGCTGGAGTGCGAGCTGGCCGAGGTGCTGGAAGGCGGCGACCACTCGATCTTCCTCGGGCAGGTCGTCGCCACCAGCCGCGGCACCGGCGAGCAGGCGCTCGTCTTCTACGGCGGCGGTTACCACCGGATCGACGGCCACGCCCGCGCGGCCTGAGGGGAGGGAAAGGTCATGCTGATCGCGGTCACCGGCGGCACCGGCTTCCTCGGTGCCCACACGGTCGCGGCGCTGCTGCGGCGGGGGCACCGGGTCCGGCTGCTCGCCCGGGACGCGAGCGGCGTGGCCCGCGCACTGGCCGGGCTCGGCACCGATTCGTCCACTGTGGACGTCCAGGTCGGCGACGTCGCGGACCCCGCGGTGGCCGGGCGGCTGGTGGCCGGGGCGGACGCGCTGCTGCACGCGGCGGGCGTCTACACCTTCGACAGCAGGCGGAAGGCCGAGCTGTGGCGGGTGAACGCCGAAGGCACCGAGGTCGTCCTCGGCGCCGCCCGGCGGGCGGGGACCGGCCGGATCGTGCACGTCTCGACGGTCGGGGCGCTCTACCCGACGGACCGGCCGGCGATCGGGCCGGCGAGCCCGGTCGGCGAGCCGCGGGAGCCCTACCTCGCGTCGAAGGCCGCGGCCGAGCGGATCGCGCGGCAGCACCGGGCCGGCGGCGCGCCCGTAACCATCACCTACCCGCCGGCGCTGCTCGGGCCCCACGACCCGCACCTCGGCGACCAGAACGCGCGGCTGCGGGACCTGCTGCGCGGGCTGATGCCGATCTGGCCGTCCGGTGGCCTGCCCATCGGCGACGTCCGGGACTCCGCCGAGCTGCACGCGAGGCTGCTCGGGGAGCCCGCGACGGCCGCGCCCGCGGCGTTCGGGCCGGGCCGCTTCCTGACCACGCGCGAGTACCTCGCCGCGGCGCGGTCGGCGACCGGGCGGCGCCTGCCGGCGGTCTTCCTGCCACCGGCGGCGATGGCGCCGGTCGGGCGGCTGGCCGACCTGGTGCAGCACGCCTGGCCGTGGCACATCCCGGCCGAGTACGGCGCGATCTACGTCTGCGCCACCGCCGCCCCCGTCGACGGGGACGCACCCACCGGAGGCGTCCGGGCGCGGCCCGCCGGCGACACCGTGCGCGACACGGTGGCCTGGCTGCACGCCACCGGACGGCTCACCGCGCGGCAGGCGGGTGCCGCCGCGCGGCCGGAAACCGCGGCGCGGATCCCCGCGCAACCGCGAACGCAGTGACGGAAGGAGTTCCCGCGATGACCGCAAACAGCGAAGCCACCGGTGCCTTCGGAGTCGTCCGGCCGATGCCCGGCCCCGTGCCGAGCGAGCCGCCGGCCGAGGTGCCGATCCGCCCGGTGCCCCGGCTCGGCCGCGGCATCGTGTGGTCCGACATCGTCGCCGAGATCGCCCGGGACGCCGACGAACCCGGGATGAGGGATGCCGCGTGAGCGGAGCCCGGGATTCCGGCGCGCGGCGGGCGGACCTGCCGCCGGCCGACGGGCCGGTCCGGCCCGTCCGCCGCCGCGCGGACGGGCCGCCGGCCGGGTCCGGCGACGCCAAGGTGATCGAATTCGCCAGGGCGGCCGAGCAGGCACCACCCGGTCCGCCGACCATGCGCGTGCTCCGGCAGCGGCGTGACGAGCTGCGCGCGCGCATCGTCGCCGGCCGGCCCGACGGGGTCCACCGGCAGCACTCCCTCGGCAAGCTCACCGCCCGTGAGCGGCTCGCGCTGCTGCTCGACGACGACTCCTTCGTCGAACTCGAGCCCTACCGCCGCCCGGCCGGTGCCACGGCGGCCCGTCCGCACACCGACGGCGTCGTCGCCGGGTCCGGCACCATCGACGGGCGCCGGGTGTTCGTCTACGCGCAGGACTTCACGCTCTTCGGGGGCTCGCTCGGCGAAGCGCACGCGGCGAAGATCCACAAGGTGCTCGACCTCGCGGTGGCCGCCGGCGCGCCGGTGATCGGGCTCAACGACAGCGGGGGCGCGCGGATCCAGGAAGGCGTGCTGGCGCTGAACGGCTACGGCGGGATCTTCCGCCGCCAGGTCGACGCGTCCGGCGTGATCCCCCAGATCAGCGTGATCGTCGGGCCGTGCGCCGGTGGCGCGGCGTACTCGCCGGCCCTGGCGGACTTCACGTTCATGGTCCGCGACACCGCGCGGATGTACCTCACCGGGCCGGACGTCGTGGCCGCGGTGAGCGGGGAGCAGGTGAGCCACGAGGACCTCGGCGGTGCCGACGTGCACGGCATGCACTCCGGTGTCGCCACCGTCGTCCACGACGACGAGGAGACGTGCCTCGAGGACGTCCGGTACCTCGTCTCCCTGCTGCCGTCGAACTACCTCGAGCCGGCCCCGGCGGCCGCGCCGACCGGCGCCAAGGACGACCACCGGCCGAAGCTGGCCGAGCTCGTCCCGGTGGAGCCCAACCAGCCGTACGACATGCGGGACGTGTTCGCCGAACTGGCCGACGAGGGCGAGTTCTTCGAGCTGCACGAGGGCTGGGCCAAGAACGTGCTGTGCGCCCTCACGCGGATCGACGGCCGGGTCGTCGGCCTGGTCGGCAACCAGCCGATGGTGTTCGCCGGGGTGCTCGACGGGCCGGCGTCGCAGAAGGCCGCCCGGTTCGTGCGGTTCTGCGACGCGTTCGGCATCCCGCTGGTGAGCCTGGTCGACGTGCCCGGGTTCCTGCCCGGCGTGGAGCAGGAGCGCGGCGGGATCATCCGCCAGGGCGCGCAGCTGCTGCACGCCTACTGCGAAGCGACGGTGCCCCGGATCCAGGTCGTCCTGCGCAAGGCCTACGGCGGGGCGTACATCGTGATGGACTCGCGCTCGATCGGCTGCGACCTGTCCCTGGCCTGGCCGACCAACCAGATCGCGGTGATGGGTGCCGAGGGCGCGGTGAACGTGCTGCACCGGCGGGAGCTGGCGGACGCGGACGACCCGGACGCGGTGCGCGCCGAGCTGGTCGCCGAGTACACCGAGGAGTTCCTGCACCCGCAGTACGCCGCCGAACGCGGGCTGGTCGACGACATCGTCGATCCCGCGGAGACCCGGGCCGCCCTGGCCCGCGGCCTGGAGATGCTGCAGGACAAGCGCAAGCCGGGACCGGCTCGCAAACACGGCAACCAGCCGATCTGAGGGAGGGGCGATGGCGGAACTGCGAGTGCTGCGCGGCGAGCCGTCCGCCGAGGAGCTGGCGGCGCTGGTCGTGGTCCTGTGGGGCGTGCTGGGCCGCGCCGGCCCGGACGGCGAAGACCCGCCCCCGCGGGGCTGGGCCGACCGGGCGGCCGCGGTCCCCGGGCGCCCCGGCGCGTGGCGGCGGTCCGGCCTGCCGGGGTGAGCCGACGGCGGCCGCCCGTGACCTGCCCCATCACCGCCGGACCGCGGTCCGGCCGGTCCTCGAGCCCCCGCGGGCATGGCGGGGAGTCGCAACCACTGGGAAACGGAGGAAACGCCATGGCAGCAGCAGGATCATCCAGCGCACGGCGCCAGGCGGAAGCGGGACCGGCCGGCGCGAACCGCCGGGCGGAAGCGTACGGACGGGTGGCGGAGGGTCGTGGCCGGCCGCGGGCCCGGCGGGCCCCCGCGGTGCGCGAGTACCTGCGCGAGCACATCGTGCTCGGGTACAACTGACGGCTCCGGGCGGGCACCGCGCGTGCCCGCCCGCGCCGGACCGCACGTACGGAGATGCCCGGCCCGCCGGGCCGGCGGGACACTTGAGGTTCTCGGAGCCGGCGTGTCGGCAGACCGTCGGCGGGGCCAGGCCCGCCGGGATGCCGGACACCCGGCGGAGGTTCGGTTGGGAGGCCGGAGGATGGCGATGCGCCTCCAGCTCACCGCGGGCGTGAACGTGCTCGACGAATGGGCCGAGACGGCGACACAGACGGAGCTGAACCTTGTCTACGAAGCGTTGTTCGCCATCGCGGACGGTTCCGCTTTTCTCGTGTACGACGTTTTCGGCGACCCTCGGAATCCCGGGAATTTCGTTATTCTGGTGAAGCCGCAACTGGTGCTCAAGGTCATGGTCCAGCGCGCGGAATCGGCATTCTCGATTTGTTACGTCGGTGCGCACGAGGACGACGCCCAGGCGTCCACCCGGACGAAGCGCCGCAACCGGGAGTGACCGCCGGACCAGCCACTGTGGGCCGAACGGGCCAACGGGGCCGCCCTGTGATCACCCAGGAGGAATACCGGTGCCGACCATGCATTTCTCACCTTGACAGCGTCTCTCGTGGTGTGTAAGCCTTTGGGCGTTCGTGAATCGAAACGTTATTCATGGGGGATAGCGAGGAGGCTCCAGCGTGTCTTCGCCTGAATTGCCAGGACTCGACGTTTCCAGCCGGGTACGTGCCCGGGACATCCAGATGACCGGCGTCGCCGACGTCACCCGCCGGGTGCTCATGATCACCGGTGCGATCGACACGACCGACCACGACGTCTCGGTCAGCGTTTCCCTGCCCGCGGCGGGCCGCTGGCAGGTCATCAAGTCCGAGACCAACCTCACCGACCAGACGTGGGTGGCGATGCAGGCCGTCCTCGACGAGGATTCCGTGTTCCTCGACGACGAGCCGCTGATGTCGCCCCAGTTCGCGAAGAGCTTCATGACGCCGGATCAGCGGCGCCTCACCTTCTACGACGGCGAGGTCCGGCCCGGCGAGGCCGTGCTCAAGACGTATTCGATGGAAGCCGGCGGCGACAAGCCGACGTACTTCTACTCGCGCTACAGCCCGATCGCGACCGACAGCACCGAGCAGTCCAGCCAGACCCTCGAAGAGCTGGTCACCAACGGGATGACCCAGCGGCCGGTCATCGAGCTGATCGTGCCCGTCACGGTGCTCGGCTGAACCGCGCCCTGGTGCCGGTGGCCGGAGGACGGGGGAGTACGTGATCACGTTCGTGCCCGGACCCCACCTGCTGGACTCACCGCGGGGCCGCCCCTGGCCACGGCTGCCCGCGCCGCCGGTGACGACCTCGGCCGCAACGCCCCGCGCCACGGCCGACGTCGTGGTCGTCGGGGCCGGGCCCGCCGGGCTCGCGGTCGCGTCGGCGTTGTGGCACCACGGTGTCGACGACGTCGTGGTCGTGGACCGCGACGGCCGGCCGTGCGGCCGGTTCTTCGAGCGGATCGACCGGCTCGGGCAACGGGTGCTGCGCTCGCCCTACGAGCACCACCCCGGTGTGGAGGGCTTCCGCGACTGCGAGCTGCTCGACTTCGCCCGGCTGCACTGGGGGCGCCTGACCGCCGTCGAACGGCGTGAGATCCGGATGGCGCAGGCCGGCCACCGGTCGGTGGTCCCGGTCGACGTGTTCGAGGCGTACTGCGCGCACCTGGTGGCGAGCCACCACGTCGCGGAGAAGACCTGGCGCGGCACGGTCCGCGAAGTCCTGCCGACCGCCGACGCGGTGACCGTCCGCGCCGACCGGTTCACCGTCACCGCGGCCCACGCCGTGCTCTGCCTCGGCGAGGAACGTCAGGACGCCCCGGCCTCGTGGTGGGGCGGCGGGCGACCGCCGGCCGGCGTGTCGTACTGGGACGAGCCGGTGCCGGCGGGCGAGCGGCGGATCGTCGTCGGGGCCGGGCTCACCGCGGCGCACCTGATCAGCGGTGCGCTGGACGCCGGCCGCGAGGTGCACTGGGTGATCCGCGGGGACGGCGAGCACTACCAGTGCGCCGACGTCAATTCGTCGTTCTTCCGCCCCGAGGGCCGGAAAAGGTTCGACAGCGTCGGCTGGGCCGACCGGCTCGGCCTGATGGGCCGGTTCCGCCGCGCGTCGATCATGTTCGAGTTCCGCCCCCTTTTCGAGCGCGCCGAGGCCGCCGGGCAGCTCGTCGTGCACCGCGGGCAGGCCGTCGAACGGATCACCACCGGCACCGGCGGCACGGTGGCCGTGCGGCTTGACGGCGGCCGGGCCGTCACCGGCGACCACGTGGTGCTCGCGCTGGGCACCACGCCGTCGATCGGCACCGGGCTCCTGCCGGACGAGGTGGTCGGCGCGCGCGACGGCTGGCCGGCGCTGGACGAACGGACCATGGCCTTCGAGCGGGCCCCGCGCGTTTCGGTGATCGGCGCGGCCGCGGGGATGGTCCTCGGCCCGGCGGCCCGGAACATCGACGGGCACCGGGTCGCGACGGCCCGGGTCGCCGCCGCCGTGGCGGCCGCGGTCCGTGCCGAGCGGCCCGCGGCCGTGCACCGGGAGGCCGTCGGTGTCTGAGTACGTGGACAGCCGGTTCGCCCTGCCCGAAGTCGACGCGCCGGCGGGCACCGAGGTCGGGGTCATCCTGCTCGGCCTCGAGGCCGACCGGCTGCTCGCCGGCCTCGGCCTGGCCCGGCTGGCCGACGATCCCGCGCTGGTCACCCAAGCGGTCGACCAGGCCCGCCACGGCGTCGCCGGCTTCACCCTGTCCGGGCTGGTCGCCGGGGGCGCCGAGCACTGGCGCTCGCTGCGCCGGACGCTCGAATTCCCGGCCCGCCCGAACCCCGGGTCGCACCGGCAGGAGTGGGCGCGAGCCGCCGGGCGGGTCGCCGCCGCGCTCCCGGACGCTGGTCCGGCCACGATCGCCTACCTGACCGCCTGCGCGCTGCGCCGCGGTGACGTCGACGAGCTCGCCGACGCACCGATCGAGACGGAGGATCCCTTCGATGTCCTACCTGAAGTCCCTGCCGGCTGAGACGACGCTGCTCCAGGTCTTCCGCGCCTACCCCGGCCCGGCGAAGCACCTGCTGGCCTTCCACGAGGAGGTGCTGCGCGGCGAGTCGCCGTTCACACCGGGCGAACGGGAGCTGATCGCGGCCTACGTGTCCGGGCTGAACAGCTGCGACTACTGCCACGGGATCCACACCGTCACCGCCGAGGCGTTCGGTGTCCCGGAAGGCCTGCTCTCCGCGGCCGTCGCGGATCTGGCTTCGTCCCCCGTGGACGCCCGGCTCAAGCCGGTGCTGGCCTACGTCGGCAAGCTGACCCGGACCCCGGCCCGGATGACCGAGGCCGACGCCGAAGCGGTGTTCGCGGCCGGGTGGGACGAGCGTGCGCTGCACGACGCCGTGCTGGTCTGCGCGTTGTTCAACTTCATGAACCGGATGGTCGAGGGCGTCGGCATCCGAGCGGACGCGGCGTACACGGCCGAATCGGGGAAACGGCTCAGGGAAGTCGGCTACGCGGGTCTCGCGGGGCTGCTCGCCGAAGCTTGATCCGCTGCGGCGCAACGAAAAACCGAAAGTGATTGCCGCGAGCGCAAAACAAACTCCGCCTGCCACGCAGCGCACCTGAAACGTGACGCGCTGTCGAAATCCGGAAAGAGTACCCCGATCGCGCGGCGGAAAACCCGCGTCGGTGTTTAACTTATACCAGGGGGTTTCGGGGGACTGGGGAGCGCAGGTGATCAAGGTCATCGTCGCCGAGGACATGAATATCGTCCGTGGAGCACTTGTCGCGTTGCTGCGTCTCGAAGCCGACATAGAGATCGTCGCGGAGGTCGCCAGCGGCGACGAAATACTGCCGTCCGCCAAGGCGACCGGCGCCGAGGTCGCGATCATCGACATCGACCTGCCGGGCAAGGACGGGCTGACCGCCGCCGGCGAGCTGCACGAGCAACTGCCCGGCTGCCGCACGTTGATCCTCACCAGCCTCGGCAGACCGGGCACCCTGCGCCGGGCCCTGGCCGCCAAGGTCAGCGGGTTCCTGCTCAAGGACGCGCCGCCGGAAAGGCTCGCCAACGCCGTGCGCGGGGTGGCCTCGGGCCGCCGCATGATCGACGGCGACCTCGCGCTCGCGGCGTGGGACGCCGCCGACTGCCCGCTCACCGGACGCGAGATCGACGTGCTGCGGCTGACCGCCGAGGGGTACGAGACGGTCGAAGTCGCGGCGCGGCTGTACCTCTCGGCCGGCACGGTGCGCAACTACCTGACCACGGTGGTCGCGAAGCTCAACGCGCGCAACCGCGTCGACGCGATCAGGATCGCGAAGGAATCCGGCTGGCTCTGAGCACCGTCCACACGGGACACTCCGGCCGAACCGCCGGTGGGTGAAGCGGGCTGGAGGCTGACCGCCGACCGGAACAGTCCCCCGAACCGGTGAATCACCAGCACACTTTGGAAGATGCGCTGACGCCCACGGAGAGTACATCATCGGTTGCGGTCGGTGTGACCAGCGTCGCACCGGGGTATTCCGCAGATCGAGGTCTGCCCGTGCGAGGAGGGGATCTTTCATGACTTCTGTGCCAGCCCAGGCCACGAGGCGGGAATGGCTGGGGCTCGCTGTGCTCGCGTTGCCGACGTTGCTGCTCGCGATCGATCTCTCGGTCACGTACCTGGCGATCCCGCAGCTGACGGCGGAGCTCGACGCGGGCCCCGCACAGCTGCTGTGGATCGCCGACATCTACGGGTTCCTGCTGGCCGGGTTCCTCATCACGATGGGCACCCTCGGTGACCGGATCGGGCGGCGGAAACTGCTGCTGACCGGCGCGGCGTTGTTCAGCGTCGCGTCGGTGCTGGCCGCTTTCTCGCAAAGTCCGGAGATGCTGATCATCGCCCGGGCGCTGCTGGGCGTCGCCGGCGCTTCGCTCAGTCCGTCCACCCTCGCGTTGATCACGAACATGTTCAAGGACCCCAAGCAGCGAGCCGTCGCGTTCGCGGTGTGGGTGAGCTGCTTCATGGGTGGCACGGCGCTCGGTCCGCTGGTCGGTGGCGTGCTGCTGCACTTCTTCTGGTGGGGCTCGGTCTTCCTGGTCGGCGTACCGGTGATGATCGTGCTGCTGATCACCGGGCCGATCTTCCTGCCCGAGTTCCGCGACCCGGACGCCGGCAAGATGGACCTGGTCAGCGTGCTGTTGTCGCTGTTCGCGATCCTGCCGGTCATCTACGGCATCAAGGACCTCGCCGCGAACGGCGTCACCGTCGTCCCGTTCGTCACGATCGTGGCCGGGCTCGCGGTCGGTGTGCTGTTCGTGCGCCGCCAGGCCACCATCGAAAACCCGCTGCTGGACCTGCGGATGTTCGCCAACCGCTCGTTCAGCCTGCCGGCCCTGTCCCTGATGCTGAACTCGGTGGCCATGAGCGGGGTCGCGCTGCTCGTCGTCCAGCACTTCGAGCTGGTCGAGGACGTCGGCCCGCTGACCGCCGGGCTGCTGATGGCGCCGCCGTCGCTGGCGGTCATCGCGAGCTCCATGCTCGCGCCGAAGCTCGCCCGCCGCTACCGGCCCGCCTACGTGATCGCCGGCGGCATGGCGGTCACCGCGGTCGGCTGCCTCATGCTGGTGTGGGCCGACTCGTCCGGGTCGATCCTGCTGGTCGAGAGCGGTTACCTGCTCGGCGTGCTGGGTATCGGCCCGATGGTCGCGCTCGCCACGGACCTGATCGTGGGCCAGGCGGAGCCGGAGAAGGCCGGCGCGGCGGGCGCGATCAAGGAAACCGCCGACAACCTCGGCTTCGCGCTCGGTGCCGCGTTGCTGGGCAGTGTCACGACCGCCGTCTACCGGCACACGCTCGAGATCCCGGCCGACGCCAGTTCGGCCGGCAACCAGGCGTCGAAGACGCTCGCCGAGGCGGTCGCGTCGGCGGACAAGCTGCCACCGGACGCGGCCCGGTCGCTGCTGTCGGCCGCCAGGTCCGCGTACGACAGCGGGCTCAACGTGTCCGCCGCGATCGGGGCCGTGATCGCCGTCACGGTGCTGGTCCTGGTGGTGGCCACGCTGCGGCACATCCCGCCGGCGGCCCGGAAGGAAGAGCTCGCGGCCGAGGAGCGGGAAAAGGCCGGACGGGCCTGACACCGCGCACAGATCGATGGCGCTGACCGGGGATCCGGTCAGCGCCATCGGGCGGGAGGCCACGGATGCTCAGGCGGCCTCGGGGAGCGTGGCGGCCAGCGCGTCCACGGCCGATTCCAGCGCGGACGGGAGGTCGGTGCGGGCGCGCCAGCCGGTCGCGGCGGCGAACCGGGCCGGGTCGGTGACGAGGTCGGCGAGATCGGCCGTGACGGCGTGCGGTGGCGGGGGAACCGAGAGCACCGGGACCGGGGGCCGCCCGGTCTTGGCCGCGGCGATCGACGCGATGGAGCGGAACACGTCGCCGAGGCGGACGCCGCGGCCGGTGCCCAGCGGCCAGTGCCGGCCCGCGAGCTCGTCCGGGTGGTCGAGGGCGGCGAGGAAGGCGGCCGCGACGTCGTCCACGTGGAGCAGGTCCCGTTCGACGGTCCCGTCGTGCCACATGGTCAGCGGCTCACCGGCCAGTGCCCGGCGCATCATGGCCGCCAGCACGCCCGGGTCGGCGAAGGGGGTGCCCGGCCGGTGCCCGAAAACGGTCGGGAGGCGCAGCGAAACACCCTTCACCACCCCGGCGGCGGAAGCCGCCTCGAGGAGCTCTTCCGCGGTCCGCTTCTGCCGGTCGTAGGTGGTGACCGGCCGATCCGTCTCGGTTCCGTCGACCGGTCCGGCCGCCGCGGCGCCGATCTGCGAGGTCGAACCCGCGAAGACGACGACCGGGCAGGTGCCCGCGCGGCCGGGGCCGGCGAAGAACCGGATCAGCTCACGCATGACGCCGACGTTCACCAGTTCGCTGGCCGGATCGCCGTCGGCGTCGCGCCAGCCGCCGTTGTGCAGCACGAGGTGGCAGACCGCGTCCGAACCGGACAGCACGTCGCGCAGCTGCCGGGGATCGCCGAGATCGGCCTGCCGGATCTCGACGTCGGCGAGCCCGCCCGCCGGGACCGTACTGCGCCGGCGGGCGACCGCGCGCAGCCGGATCCGGCGCCGCGAGAGGGCGGCGGTGACCGCCGAGCCGACGAATCCCGACGCGCCGAGCACGGTGACCCTCGGCGGAGCGAGGGGATCGCGAGAAGGCATGGGAGGGTCCTTTCCGGACGGGGCGGGCGGCGTGCCGCCCGCCCCCGCCCCTGTCAGGCGGCGCCGGTGCGCTGGTACAGCGCCTGCCGGTAGTAGCTCCACGGGACCACGGGAGCCACCTCGACGAGCTCCCAGGAACCGTCCGGCCGGTAGGCGTCGGTGAACGCGCCCACCTGTCCTTCGATCGCGTCGCTGTCGTGGACGTCGATGACGTCCCGCAGCAGGCCGGTCTGCAGGGCGAGCTGGACCACGTCGTCGCCCTGGGCGTGGTCGTCGAGGCTCTTGTCGAGGTACTTGGCGACCGGGTTGTTCACGTACAGCCGCCGGCACCGGTCCGCGATCAGCGCGAGGTAGTTCCGCACTGTCGTTTCGTCCATTTCGGCGAAGGAATCGATGTTCACGCACAGGTCGAAGACGGGCTCGGTGTACAGCTCGTCCGCGTTGTCGGCCAGCACGAACCGGATCTTGGCGAACCGCTCGTCGTCCAGCACCTGCCGCAGGTAGTCCTCGGCGAGCGCCAGGGAGTTGGGCAGATCGACGATCGTGTAGGAGGCGACGTCGTGGTTCGACAGCACGGCGTGACAGGTCCGCCCGTAGCCCGCGCCGATCTCGAGCACGGCGCACCCGTCGAGGTCGACGTGCTTGCCGAGGAACGCCAGTTCGAACGTCGCCTGCAGGTAGTCCATGCACACCGGCTCGCCGTGGCAGCGGACGCTGATCGGATCGCCCACTTCCCGGTTGCGGATGGCGCGCAGCCGGGTCAGGTTCGCCTCGTCGAGCCCGGAGGCGAGGTGGTAGATCAGCGCCTTGAGGTACCGGACGCCGTTCGCCCGCGGATCCCACAGCGCCAGCTTGTAGTTCACCGCGCCGGACTTGAACCCGTGGAGATCACCGGGAACGTGCTCGACGACGTTGGCCTGGTTGTTGTATGTCCATAGTGGACTACGTCCGTACTTGGCAGTCATGGCTACTCCATCGATCAGCCGGGGAGTTCGATCGACAACGTGTGGTGGAAGATGTTCCGCGGGTCGTAGCGCTTCTTGATCTGTTGCAGCCGGGGGTAGTTCCCCTTGTAGTACAACGTCTGCCAGCCGACCCCCGAGGTGTTCAGCGCCGGGTCGGCGAGGTCGTTGTCGGCGTAGTTGATGTAGCAGCCCGCGTTGGTCTCGCCGGGGACCGGTACCCCACCGGTCGAGGCGTAGACCTCCCGGTAGAACTTGCGCACCCAGGCCAGGTGCCGGGCGTCGTCGGCCGCCGACTCCCACATCCCGGTGCTGAAGACCGCCCGCAGGACGGCGTCGCGGGTGCTGGTCGCGGTGGCGTCCGGCGCCGGCGCGTTGACCTGGCCGCCGTACCCGTTGAGGGAGAAGAACGCGGCGGGGTTGGTGTAGTCGGTCGAGCCGATGTGCCGGTAGATCGTGGCCAGCTGCGCGTCGTCGAAGCCCTTGCGCAGGTCACCGCCCTTGTGCTTGTACCGGCCGTTCACCTCGTCGGGCGGCCAGCCCTGCTGGGTCATCCACGGCACGACGGACACCGCGTCGGAGACCGGCTTGACGCCGGTCCCGGCGAGGACGGCGTCCACGTGGCTGTTCAGCAGGGTGTCGGCGCCGGGCACGTCGTCGTCGATCACCGCGACCATCCAGGCCTCGCTGGCGGACCGGTGGCTGACGTTGAGCACGCTCCAGAGCTTCGTGGCGGGGGTGCCCGGCGCGCTGTTCCGCTCGTACCACGTGCTGAAGTTACGGATGATCTTGGTGAGTGCCGCTTCCGTCAGCGTGTCCCACGACCAGGTGACGTTGCGGCGTCGCCCGGCACGCAGCCCCTTGGGCATCAGCAGGCCGGGATCGGTCGAGGTGACCCCCGGCGAACGCAGCCAGTACCTGGTCACGACACCGAAATTGCCGCCGCCCCCGCCGCTGTGCGCCCACCAGAGGTCGCGGTTCGGGTCGTCCGGTTCACGGGTGGCCACGACCGCGCGCGCCTTGCCCGACTGGTCGACCACCACCACTTCCACGGCGTAGAGGTGATCGGAGACCATGCCGTAGCGGCGGCTGAGGTGCCCGTAGCCGCCGCCCGCGAAATGTCCCCCGGCGCCGACCTGGAAGCACGAACCGCCGGGAATCGTGATGCCCCAGCGCTTGAAGAGGGTGCGGTACACCTGGCCGAGCGTCGCGCCGGTCCCGACCTCGATCGCGTTGCGCTTCGTGTCGTGGCGGATCTCCGACAGCTGTGACAGGTCGAGGAGCACCTCGATGTCGGGCGAGGACGTGAAGTTCTCGAAGCAGTGCCCGCCGCTGCGCGGGACGATGCGTTTGCCCGCGGCGACGGCTTCGTTGACCACGGCGACGACCTGTTCGGTCGAGCCCGCCAGCCGGACGGCACCGGGTTTGGGGGTGTAACGCGTGTTGTAGACGTCCTGAAGGCTCGGGTAGCGCGGATCCGCGGGGGTCACCGTGACCGGCCCGAAGTCCGGGCCGCAGCCGGTGCCGTCCGCCGCCGGTTCCGCGGCGGCCGTTCCGGTGCCGCCGATGCCGAGCGCGACACCACCCAGTACGGCGCTCGTGAGGAAGCCCCGCCGTCCTAACTCGGTCATGCTTTCGTTTCCTCCCATGTATTTCCGGACGGCCGGCGGTGCCGATCGCCCGGGTCCCCAGCCGCGCCGGGAATGCTCCGGCGCGGGTCGTCGTGCTCAGTCACGGGTGCGGTGGGCCAGGGTGAGCCGCTCCAGCACGGGTACCAGCTCGTGCGGGGTCGGCAGGCTCAGCGTCTCCCGGCGCAGCCGATCGGCACCGGCCTGGAACGACGGATCGTCCAGCACCCTGGCCAGTTGTTCGTGGAGCAGCGGGGCGGTCAGCTGGTCGGCGTCGGCGACGTAGACTCCGGCGCCGCGGTCTTCGACCGCGTTCGCCATGGCCACCGAGCCCCACCACTTCTCGCTCCAGTACACGTTCGGCACGATCAGCTGCGGCACCCCGTTCGCCACGGCCCCCGCGAAGGTGCCGGCGCCGCCGCTGTGCACGACGGCGGAACAGGTGGGCAGCAGGAGGTTCAGCGGGGCGAAGTCGACGACGCGGACGTTCCGCGGGATGGTGGCGTGGCCGAGCTGCTTGGCGTTCAGCGTGGCCACCACTTCGACGTCGAGGTCCGCCACGGCGGCGAACAGGTCATCGGCGGTGGCGGCGACCCCGTGGTCGTCCTCGCGGTGCGCCAGGCCGAGGGTGACGCAGACGCGCCGGCGGGCCGGCGGCTCGAGGAGCCAGTCCGGCGTGCGGGCCGGCCCGTTGAACGGGAGGTGCCGCACCGGGAGGTAGTGCACACCGGGGGGCCGCCAGACGCACGACGGCATCGGGATCACGGTCCACTCACCGAGCGCGATCTGTTCGTCGAACGATTCGCCGTGCCGCCGGAGGATCGGGTCCAGCCAGTCGCGAAGCGGATCGGGCTTCCCGGCGGGCCACCGGCCACCGCCGGCCGCGGTGACGGCGCCGCGCAGCTGGGCGAGCCCGTCCGCGCCGAAGAGCATCCGCGCGTGCGCCGCGCCACAGATCCTGGCCGCCACGCCGCCGGCGAACATGAACGTGTCGGAGATGATCAGGTCCGGCCGCCAGTGCCGGGTGAAGGCGATCAGGTCCTCGAACGTCGAATCGGAATGGAACAGCGATTGCCAGCCGAGGACGTTCGACTCGAACTCCGCGAGCGGATCTTCGATCCCGTAGTCGCTCTGCACGGCGTTCTGGCGGGGCTCCGGGGTACCCGGTGTCCTCTCGGCCGGCTCGGCCGCGGCCATCCGCTCGCGGAGGGCGAGCACGTCGCCGACGGGTACTCCGGCCAGGCCCGCTTCGGCGACGTCGCCGGCGATGTCCGGCGCGCTCGCGACCCGGACTTCGTGTCCGGCGACGGACAAGGCCCACGCGAGGGGAACCTGCACGTAGAGGTGGGACCGGAATGGCGCGGTGACGAACAGGATGCGCATGAAGTCCCTTCCTTGCCTCGCCGCGTGGACAACGGCGCTCGAACCTTGCGTTCAGTCTGTCGACGGGCCCCCCGCCGCACGTCTCGGAGATTGCGCTCTCGGCGGCCGGGAAGCCGATCGGTTCTTCCCGGTTGCGTATTCACCGGTCCGCTGTTTTCGAAGGTTCTCGGTGGCTCGGGGCTGCGATACGCTGCCGGTGCGCCGACGGACGTGCGATCTGTTTTGCTTTCCGTCAAAGAAAGAGCGCTCGAGACGCGCTCGTTCGTGCCGGGAGCGGC
Organism: Amycolatopsis sp. CA-126428; assembly: GCF_002904335.1. Classification (GTDB taxonomy): domain Bacteria; phylum Actinomycetota; class Actinomycetes; order Mycobacteriales; family Pseudonocardiaceae; genus Amycolatopsis. Next base: position 59,763 of record NZ_PPHF01000165.1, read on the forward strand.
GCGCCGTTCCCTTGATTCCTGTGAAGGGGAATACTTCAATATGCAGCCCACTGTGTATCAATACGACGCGAAGAAATTCGATTTCGGAGAGCCGCTGCGCCGGATCTACGGGACCGAGGACCTCGGGACGCTGAAGCCGGACGTGCCGCTGGACGTGCTCACCTGGGAGACGGACCAGGCCACCGCGTTCCACGCCAAGTTCTACGACGCCTTCGAGTCGCAGGTGCAGGATCTCTACCGCCGGTTCGTCGCGTCCTTCGCGCCCGAAGTGCTGGGCACCACGGACTTCTGCTTCCAGCGGGTGCCGACCTTCCGCGTCCACTTCCCGGGGAACGTCGCGGTCGGCTCCTTCCACACCGACGGGGACTACAACCACGGTCAAGGCGAGGTCAACTTCTGGGTCCCGTTCACGCAGACCTGGGACTCGAACTCGGTCTGGATCGAACGGGACCTCGGCGCGGGCGATCACCGGCCCGCCGAGCTCAGCCCCGGCGAGGTGCTCGTCTTCGACGCGGTGAACTGGAGCCACGGCAACAAGATCAACGAAACCGGGCGGACGAGGGTGAGCTTCGACTTCCGGTGCATTCCCCTCGCCGACTACCAGCCGACGGAAAAGCGCACCGTGGACGCGGGCCGGGGACTGTGGATCGGGGAGTACTTCGACGTGTTCGACCCGGCCGGCCCGGACAGCGCGCCCGGGACGACGAGCCGGGACCTCCGGTCCTGATCGGGACGATCCGGAAGTTGACGAAGGCCACCGGGAACGACCTCGACCGTCGTTCCCGGTGGCCTTCGCGCTGGGTGGCTAGTGGTAGGTGACGACGGCGCGGAAGCGCACGTCGCCCTTGCCCGCCTTGTCGACGGCGTCGGCGACCTGGTCCATCGGGAAGGTCTCGATCAGCGGGCGCACCTTGCCCGCCGCCACCAGCTCGAGCGGCTTGCCGAGCTGGCCGATGCCGTTGTGGGTCGATCCGATGACCCGCTGGCGGCGGGCCCAGAACGGTGTCGCGGGATCGATGGTGAACGAGCCGGCCGGGTCGATGGTGGCGAGCACGATGCGGCCGTTGACCCGGAGGCCCTGCAGCATGTCCGACGCCGCTTCGTAGGAGGTCCCGGTCACCAGGACGACGTCCGCTCCGCCCGCTTCGAGCAGCTCGGCGCCGGACGAGACGACGAGGTCGGCACCGAGTTCACGCGCGATCGCGTGCTTGTCGGGGGAGTGGGTGACCGCGACGGTCTCGTAGCCACAGGCACGGGAGAACTGCACGGCGAGGTGCCCGAGCCCGCCGATGCCCAGTACCGCGACCCGTTCGCCGGCCGCGGGCTCGCCCGCCAGCAAGGCGCTCCACGCGGTGTAGCCGGCGCACAGCATCGGAGCGGCGACGTCGTAGCCGACCTCGTCGGGCAGCAGCACCGTGGACGAGGCGGGCACGACCAGGTACTCCGCGTGTCCGCCCTGCGCCGTGATCCCGGTCATCTTCGGTGCCGCGCAGCTCATCCCGGTCTGGCCGGTGACCGGCAGGCCGAGCGCGCAGTACTCGCAGCGGCCGCAGCCGGCCTGCACCCAGGTCGAACCGACCCGGTCGCCGACGCGGCGTGCGGTGACTCCCGCCCCGGTCTCGACCACTTCGCCCGCGGCCTCGTGACCGACCACGACCGGATCCAGGTCGGGGAAGGGAAACATGCCCCGGGTGAGGTAGACGTCGTTGTGGCACACGCCGCAGGCGTGCACCCGGATCAGCACTTCACCGGGGCCGGGCCGCGGGATCGGCACGTCCCGGATCTCCCAGCGGGCGTTCACCTCGGGGACGACGGCGGCCTTCATGGTGCCTTCGGTGCTGGCGTTCATGCTTGGTTACTCCCTTTCCGGCGCTAGGCCTGTGCCTGCCCGGTGAGCCGGACGGGCAGGGTTTCCCGGCCATTCATGATGAATGTCCCCTGGGGCTCGAGTTCTTCCGGTCGCACGGCGAGGTCGAGGTTCGGAAAGCGTTCGAACAGTGCCGACAGCGCGATCTCCGTTTCCAGCCACGCCAGCGGCGAACCGATGCAGCGGTAGATGCCGTGCCCGAACGACAGGTTCGTCTTGTCCTGCCGGGTGACGTCGAACCGGTCGGCGGTCTCGCCGTGCACCTCGGGGTCCCGTCCGATGCCCGCGAAGTGGATCAAAACCGGGCTGCCCTGGGGAATGGTGGTGCCGGCGACCTCGACGTCCTCCACGGTGAACCGGAACGGCAGGTGCGCGACGGGGGCGTCGACCCGGAGGGTCTCCTCGATGGCCGCCTGCCACGGCACCTGTCCGCTCAGGACCAGGTGGGCCTGCTCGGGATGGGTGAGCAGCGCGGCCGTGGCGTTGGTGACGAGGTTCATCACCGGCGTGGTTCCGGTCGCCAGGAGCAGGTGCAGGGTGCCGACGAGCTCCGAGTCGGTGAGCCGCGAGCCGTCTTCGTGGGCGGCGATGAGGTCGGACGTCAGGTCGTCGCCGGGGGAATTCCGCTTGCTCGCGACGAACTCGCGCATCTCCTCTTCCCACTGCACGACGTTGGCCGCGGCTTCCTCCGGGCTGATCGTGGTGTCGGCGTTGACCTCCCCGCCGCGCAGCATCTGGGCCCGTGACTCCGCCGGGACGCCGAAGAGGTCGCAGATCACCTGTGCGGGCAACGGGTGGGCGTAGTGGGCCCGGAGGTCGGTCACCTCGCCGGTGGGGAGCTGGTCGAGCAGCGTGGTGGCGATCTTCTCGATGCTGGTGCGCATCGCCTCCACCCGGCGCGGGGTGAACGCCTTGGCGGTCAGCTTGCGCAGCCGGGTGTGGTCGGCGCCGTGCTTGGTGGTGAGGTTGTCCATCAGCACCCAGCCGATGAGCGGGAAGTCCTCGCCGATCTCACCGCGGACGTAGGCTGTCCAGTGTTTGCGGGGATCCTTCGAGAAACGGTGGTCGGCCAGCACCTGGCGCGCGGCCTCGTGGCCGATGACCGAGTAGGCCGGCACGCCGCCGGGTAGCTCGATCTGCGCTACCTGCCCGCGACTCCTGATCTGCCTGGCTTCGGCGTGGATGTCCTTGCCGGTGCGGTCGATGGCCAAGGGTTCACGGCTTTCCACAGGGTACCTCCGGTGGTTCGTTGCGTCCGATCGGGAATGACGCCGTGTTCGCGCCGGCCGCGTGTGCCCGGTGCGGCGAAGTTCTGCGCCAGACTTTAGGCGGGCCGCGGTGCCGGCTGTTGTCCCAGATTGCCGGGTTTGCTTGTCACCCACCATTTCCGCTGCCGGGAGGGACCGGAGAGGGCAACCGGCGAGATGCGGCACCGCGCCGTGCGGACGACGATGACCGTGCGGATGGGCTACTGCCGTTCGCGCACACGCACGCCATGGTCCGTCGGCGTGTCCGGCTCCCGCGGGTATCCCCACCGGCGGCCAGGCGTCCGACGGCCGAGTGGGAGGAGTCGACCACAGATGGACAAGACGACGTTGACGGCGCGGGAGGCCGAACGGGACGCCCCCGTTCCGCCGCCGGTGCCCGCGAGTCCGCCGCGGGTCGGCCGGGCCTGGTGGCGGAAGCCCTGGGTGTTCCCGCTCGCCGTGCTCACAGTGCTCGTGGCGGCGTTCCTGATCGATGAGCTGCCGCCCTATCTGGGACTGGACCCGTCCAAGGCGAGGATCACGCTCGACGAGGGCTTCCGGCTGCACTACCCGCTGCTGGTCGGGCACATCGCCTGCGGCACGATCGCCCTGGTGACCTTGTGCCTTCAGGTGTGGCCGTGGTTGCGCCTCAAGCACCCCGCGGTGCACCGGATCAGCGGGCGGCTGTACGTCTTCGCCGGCGTCCTGCCGTCGGCCGTGATGGCCCTGGTGATCACCCCGGTGGCCGCGGGTGGGTACGTCGGCATCGTCACGCACGCCGTGCTGTGGGTCAGCGCGACCCTCATCGGCTGGCGGAAGATGCGGCAGCGCCGGGTCCTCGAACACCGGCGGTTCATGTTGTACAGCTTCGCGTTGACGCTGGGAATCCTGTGGGGCCGGGCAACGGTGCTGCTGTGGCCGCTGCTCCCGGAAGGCACGAACATCAGCATGCTCTTCGAGGTGGCCCGCTGGTTCGGCTGGGTCGTCAACCTCATCCTGGTGCAGTGGTGGCTCGAGCGCACCCGCCGGCGTCCGGTCCGGACGCCGGCAGCGTCCGTCCCGGCCGCCCGTTCCGGGAATCCGTCGTGACGAGCTGAGCGGAAGACGAGGGCGGGCGCCCGGCGGTGAATCCGCCGGGCGCCCGCCTCGTTCCGCATCCTTTGTGGACGACCACCGGCACCGGGCCGCGTCGACGCCGGTCAGCACGACCGGCAGGACCCGGACCTTGTGCCACCAACTCGGACCGGGTGCCAGTGCGCGACCAACGCCAGAAGCGGTATGGACCGTCTTCCGACGGCCCATACCGCTTCCTTTGTGGACGGCCCGCTAGCTCCGGCCGCCACCTCGGAACACGTCCCGGCTGAACGCGGCGATGTCGCCGACCAGCAGCTCGGGCTGTTCCAGCGCCGCGAAGTGGCCACCCCGGTCGAATTCGGTCCAGCGGCGGAGGGTGGGGAGGAGCTGCTCGGCGAAGCGGCGGATCGGCCGGACGGCGTCGCGGGGGAAGACCGCGACCCCGACGGGCATCTCCAGCGGCCACGGGCCACCCCAGGTCTGGGCGAACTGCTGGTCGTCGTGCGCGGACTCGAAGTACAGCTGCGCGCTCGGGCCCGCGGTGGCGGTGAGCCAGTAGATGGTGACGTTGGTGAGCAGGGCGTCGCGGTCGACCGCGTCCTCGGGAACCTCCCCGGAGTCGGTCCACTCCTTGAACTTCTCGACGATCCAGGCGAGCTGGCCGACGGGGGAGTCGGTCAGCCCGTAGGCGAGGGTCTGCGGCCGCGTCCCCTGGATCTTCTGCCAGCCGGCCGCGTGCTGGGCGAAGTCGACGGTGAACTCCAGGCGCGCGCGGTCGGCGTCGTCGAGGGCGCTCAGCGCCTCCGGGTCGGGGGGCGGGAAGGTGACGAACATGTTGAGGTGCACCGCGGCGACGTGCTCGGGGTCGGCGAGACCGAGCTGCAGCGAGATCGGCATGCCCCAGTCACCGCCCTGGGCGAGGTAGCGGTCGTACCCGAGCCGGCGCATGAGCTCGGCCCACGCCCGGGCCACCCGCGACACGTCCCAGCCGGTGTCGCCGGTGGGGCCGGAGAAGCCGTAGCCGGGAATGGACGGGACCACCACGTGGAACGCGTCCGCGGGATCGCCCCCGTACGCCGCCGGGTTGGTGAGCGGCTCGAGCACGGCCGAGAACTCCGCGAACGTCCCCGGCCAGCCGTGGGTGAGGATCAGCGGCGTGGCATCCGGCTCCGGCGAACGCACGTGCCAGAAGTGCACGTCGGTGCCGTCGATTTCGGTGAGGTACTGCGGAAACTTGTTGAGCTGCTCCTCGGCGGCCCGCCATTTGTAGGATTCACGCCAGTAGCGGGCCAGCTCGCGCAGATAGCCGACGGGCACGCCACGGCTCCAGCCGACGCCGGGCAGTTCGACCGGCCAGCGCGTCGCGTCGATGCGGCGGTTGAGGTCGTCGATGTCGGCCTGGGGGATGTCGATGCGGAAGGGACGGATTTGCGTCATCGGAGTTCTTTCCGGCGGGCCGCGGTCAGGCGGCCTTGCCCAGGTCGTGGTCCGGATCGGCGGTGGGGACGCTCGGGGTCCCGGCCGCGGGGTGTGCTTTGCCGGCACGCAGCACCCGCAGGATGTTGCGCGGCCGCATGAGGGCCGGCGGCTGGTCGATCAGGCCGGCCACCCGGATGAAGGCGTTGGTGAGCTCGGCGTCGTCGACCGCCGCGCGCTGCAGCCGCGCCACGTAGGCGTTGGCGAAGCGGATCTTGGCGGTGCGCTTGCCTTCCACGCCGGCGTAGCCGAGGTCGGCACCGGCCGAGAAGTCCCACGGCGAGTCGACTTCCCGGGAGATGTCCCGGAAGTAGGCCCGCGGGTCCGGGATCCCGCCTGTCTCGAGGTGCCGTTCCAGCACCAGGGATTCGAGCGCGGTGACGGTCATCCCCTGTGCGTAGAGCGGGTTGAAGCTGCAGACGGCGTCCCCGAGCACCAGCAGGCCCGCCGGGAAGCGGCTCAGCCGCTCGTAGTGCCGCCGCACGCTGGCGGGGTACTGGTGCTTCACCGGCTCGTCGATCGCCGGGGCGTCCTTGATGGTCTCGTAGATCTCCGGGACGGGCAGGCTGCGGGCGAACTCGGTGAAGCCCTCCGGGTCGGTCGGCGGGTGGTCGCCGAGCATGCCGGTCAGCGAAAGCTCGACCCGGTTGTCGTCGCCGGGGAGCCGGTAGAAGAACGCCCCGCGCGGGAAGTCCGGCGTCGGCGCCGGGATGAACGCCAGGTCCGGGGCGAACGGGTCGTGGTCCAGCCGGTAGTGCCGGGTGGTGTAGGCCAGCCCGATCTTGATCTTCTCCTCTTCCGGCCGCGCGTAGCCGAGTTCCTCGAGCCACGCCGGGGTGCGCGAGCCGCGCCCCGTGGTGTCGACGACCAGGTCGGCCGCCAGCACCTGCTCCTCGTCGGAGCCGGGGGCGCGGACCCGCGCACCGGTGACGCGGGCTCCGTCCGGCGACGCGCTCAGGCCGAGGATGTCGTGCCGCTCCAGGAACGTCACGTTCGGAATGGCCTGAACCCGGTTCCGGATGTGGTATTCCAGCACCGGCCTCGTCGCCGGGACCGAAATGAGGCCGGAGCGGGACGGGCGGAGCCGCTGCCCGTTGACGTACCAGCGGATGTCGCCGTTGAAGTCACCGGGGCGGACGCCCGCGCCCACCAGTTCGTCGGTCAGACCGGGGAACTGGGCTTCGAGGATCTGGTGCCCCCGGGCGACCAGCCCGTGCGCGTGCCGCCCGTGCGGGACGCCGCGACGTGGACCTTCGACGCCGATCAGCTGGTCGCGATCGACGACGAGCACTTCGCGGAAGGCGCCGGCCAGGACACGGGCGGCCAGCAGGCCGCCCATGCTTCCGCCCAGCACCACGGCGCGGTTGCCTACTTGATTTTCCACCGTGGCCATCTCCCCTGGTCTGGTTCCGTTCAGCCCGCTTGCACGGGGGTGTTCTGGTACGCGGTGAGGAGCCACTCCTCGTCCTGCTTGATCAGCAGCCAGCTCGCCCTGATCGCGCGCTCCGGCGCGACTTCTTCCTCGCCCGGCTGGAGGACGCCGCCCTGGGTGATCACCAGCGCGACGCCGTCGGCGAGGAACTTGGCGGCGAGGGGCTGCCCGTAGACCCGGGTACCGGCGTACGGTCCCGCGAAGGCCTGCTTCATGAACAGCCGGACTTCCTCGCGGCTCTTGAGGTACACGTCGTTGGGCAGGATCAGGCTGCCGTCGACGGCGAAGACGTCCGCGAACGCGTCGGCGTCGTTGTCCGCCCATGCCGCGACGATGCGGTTCGGGACCTGCTGCACGGCCGCCACGTCCTCGGGGCTCGGCGCGGGCACTGGGGTGCTCGTCATGGCTTTCGTCCGTTCTGTCGAAGGAGGATGGTGACCTAGATGTAGTGCGTGTTGGGCTCGAGGCCGCACAGGATCCGGCCGTACAGCTCGAGGTTCGTGTTCGGGTGCATGATCGCGTGCAGGTTCAGCGTCTGGACGTCACGCTCGATGCGCTGGATCGGCACGCTCTGGTAGATCGACGAGCCGCCGCTCGCGGTGTTGAGGATGTCGACGGCCTCCTTGGCCCGCTGGGCCACCGCGCCCATGTCGAGACGTACCCGGGCCCGCTCCTCGATCGTCCACTCGTGGTCGGTCGGGCCCAGCGTGTCGATCAGGTCCGCCATGCGGTTGGCGTGGAACTCGGCCTCGTCGATCTTGGTGGTCGCCTCGGCCACCTGCAGGTGGGTCAGCGGCGCCTCGGCCTGGTTCTCGTAGGAGGTGTAGGTGATCTTGCGGCCGGGGAGGCGCTCGAAGAACGCGTCCTTGGCGGCCTTCGCCAGTCCCAGCGCGGTGGCGCTGACCGTGGCGCACGCGGTCGGCATGAAGGGCGCCTTGAAGATCGGCGAATCCGCGTTGAGCACCGAGCGGTGCTGGCCGGCCAGCACCGGGCCCATCGACAGCACGCGCTCCTGGGGAACGAAGACGTCCTGCGCGATCGACGTGACGCTGCCGGAGCCGCGCAGGCCCGCCGTGTGCCAGTCGTCCACGATCATCAGGTCCGAGGACGGGATCGCGATCATGATCGGCTCGAACTCGCCGTTCGGGTGGGCGAGCACGGCGGCGTTCGTGTTCCAGTGGCTCTGCTGCGCACCGGTGTTGAACGACCACTTCCCGTTGACGACCAGCCCGCCGTCGACGGACTTCGCCATCGCGGTGGGGCTCAGGATCCCGCACACCCGGACGTCCGGCGTGCTGTGGACCTCGTCCTGGACCTCGTCGGGGAACAGGCCGAGCATCCAGGAGCTGATCGCCCACACCGCGACGGTCCACGACGTCGAGCCGTCACCCTTGGCCAGCTCCGCGAGCACGTCCATCACGGTGCCCATGTCCGACTCGTAGCCGCCGTAGCGCTTGGGGATGCGCATCTTCAGCAGGCCGGACTTCGTCAGCGCCTCGACGGTGTCCTCGGGGAGGCGGCGTTCCTCCTCGGTGCGCAGGGCGTTCTTCTGGAGCAGCGGTACCAGTTCCTTCGCGCGGCGGAGCAGTTCCGCCCGCGAAGGTGTTTCGGTGTGTGCCATCGGTTCCTCCTGGATGGTGTGCGGACGGGGGTCGCGGGAGGCACCGGAGCGCCTTCCGCGAGGCGCGGACGACCGGGCCCCTCCTTCGACCGTCGCATTCGTCGTCACGACGCCCGTCTCCTGGATTGCGGAGTGCCCATCGTCGGCGGGTGAGGAGAACGAGCGCCGAAGGCCGCTTCGATCTCGCGGCACCGCTCGTAGTGCGGCAGCAAGTTCGCCGAACGCGCTTCGGCCAGTGTCGGTGCGACGCGGTCTCGCTCCGACAGGAGCGGGGCCGATTCGGCGGGGACGGGAAGGCCGAGCTCGCGATCGAACAGGTGCAGTGCGAGCTCGTTCTCCTGGACGTACTCCCCGGTCATCAGGTAGGTCATGATCGTGTCGTCGGTCTGGGCGACGAAACCGTGCGCCACCCCGACCGGGAAGTACACCGCGCGGGGCTCGGCGGGGTCCAGCACCACCGTGTCCCAGCGGCCGAAGGTGGGGGAGCCGACGCGGATGTCGAGGACGATGTCCAGCGCCTTGCCGTGCGCGCAGTAGACGTACTTGGCGTTGCCCGGCGGGGTCGCCGTGTAGTGCATTCCCCGGGCCACCCCGGCCCGTGACATGCTGAAGCTGCTCTGTGCCAGGGGAAACGGTGCCCAGCCGCACGTCTCGGTGAACGCGCTGCCGAGGAACGGGGAGATGAAGAACCCCCGATCGTCGGGAAAGCGCGGGATCGAGAACTCGAAGGATCCTTCGACCGCCAGCTCGCGGACACGCATGGGTCGGTACCTCCCGGTACGAAGGGTGGCCGGCTCACACCACGCGAACCGAAGGGACGTAGAGGATCCAGCGGCCGCCGCCGCGGCGGAACTCCTGCTCCTTGGCCATGATCTCGTCCGCGTGGTTCCACGCGAAGAGCAGCGCGTAGTCGGGGTAGGGCGCCGAGAACGCCTCCGAGGGAAGCACCGGGATGTGCTTGCCGGGGCTCAGCCTCTCCTGCTTGGCGGGTGTGCTGTCGCAGACGTGGGACACCAGGGCGGTGTCGATGTCGCAGAAGTTGGTCACCGTCGCGCTCTTCGCGGTCGCCCCGTAGGCGACGACCCGCTTGCCCTGGGCACGCAGGTCACTCAGCAGGCTGACCAGGTCGTCCCGGATCCGCCCCACCGCGGCCGCGAATTCCCGCAGCGTCTCCGGCTCCGCCAGCCGGCGTTCGCTCTCCTCTTCGAGCATCGCGGCCACGGCCGCGCTCGGCTCGCGCTTGCCCGCGCGGGCGAGCGTGTAGCGCACTTCGCCACCGTGCACGCCGAGCCGGGCCACGTCGACCAGTTCGAAGCCGAACTCGGCGGCCGTGTTCTGCACCGAGTGCGCGCTGAACAGGTAGAAGTGCTCGTCGTAGATCTGGTCGAACGACGTCTTCTGCACGATGTCGCCGAGGTAGGGGTCCTCGAACACGAACACGCCGTTGTCGTCGAGCAGCACGTCGAGCCCGCGGAAGATCGAGTCCAGGTAGGGAATGTGGCACAGCGTGTTGGCGGCGAAGACCACCGCGGCCGGCCCGTGCGTGGCCCGCACCTCCGCGGCCGTCGACTCCTCGAAGAAGTCGGTCCGGACCGACACGCCGTTCTCACGCGCGACCCGGGCGACCGAACCGGACGGCTCGAAGCCGAGGTGGCGGACGCCGGCGTCGCTGATGGTCTGGAGCATGATCCCGTCGTTGCAGCCGATCTCGACGGCGAACGGGTCGGGGCCGGTGAGCTCGGTCTCCAGGAAGAACTGCGCGGTCTCGGTGAAGTGCTTGCGCATCACCGCCGAACCGGAGGAGAAGTACGGGTACTGGTCGTTGAACATCGCCTCCCGCGGCACTTCCTCCATCAACTGCACCATGGTGCAGGACGCGCACTGGCCGACCGCCAGCCGGAAGAAGAACTCCGGGCCGGTGTCGGCCCGATCCCGGAAGGCGTCGGAAAGGGGCTGGCGGCCGAGGTCCAGGAACTCCGTGACGGCGCCACGGCACACCCGGCACGCGGTGGCGGCGTCGCTGGCGCGTTCGGTCATCGTTCGACTCCTTGTTCTGGAAGGGCACGGATGCTGGGGCGGGGAGAAGGTCAGACGCTGGTGAGCACCTCGCGGAGCGCCGCGATCACCCGGTCCTGTTCGTCCCGTGCCAGGGACGGGTACATGGGCAGGGAGAAGATCTCGCCCGCCAGCCGCTCGGTCACCGGGAGCGAGCCGCGTGGCACGCCGAGGTGCGCGAACCCGGTCATCGTGTGCACGGGCCACGGGTAGCTGATGTTGAGCGAGATGTCGTACTTCTTGAGGCGTTCGATGACCTCGTCCCGGCGAGGGTGCCGGACCACGTAGACGTAGTAGACGTGCTCGTTGCCTTCGGCGGTCGCGGGCAGCGTCAGCCCGCCCTCGCCGGTCAGGTCGCCGAGCCCCTCGGCGTACCGCCGGGCCACCGCGCGCCGGCCCTCGACGTAGGTGTCGAGCCGGGGCAGCTTGCGGCGCAGGATCTCGGCCTGCACCTCGTCGAGCCTGCTGTTGTGACCGGGTGTCTGCACGACGTAGTAGGTCTCCGCCATCCCGTAGTAGCGCAGCCGCCGCAGGTTCCCGTCGACGTCTTCGTCCCGGGTCAGCACGGCGCCCCCGTCCCCGTACGCGCCGAGCACCTTGGTGGGGTAGAAGGAGAAGGCCGCGGCGTCGCTCATCGTGCCCGCCCGCCGGCCGTGGTGCCGTGCGCCGTGCGCCTGTGCGCAGTCCTCGACGAGCGCCAGGCCGTGCCCCTCGGCGAGCTTCCGCAGCGGCGCCATGTCGGCGCACTGACCGTAGAGGTGGACCGGGAGCAGCGCTTTGGTCCGGTCGGTGATCGCGGCGGCCACCTGGCCGGTGTCCATCAGGAAGTCTTCCTCACGCACGTCGACGAACTTCGGGGTCGCCCCGGCGCCGTCGATCGCGAGCACGGTCGGTGCCGCGGTGTTGGAGACCGTGATGACCTCGTCACCGGGGCCGACGCCGACGGCCTGCAGCGCGAGCTTGACCGCGTTCGTGCCGTTGTCGACACCGACGCAATGGTTCACCCCGTGGTAGTCGGCGAATTCCTTTTCGAAGTTCCAGACACTTTTTCCGAGGACCAGCTGGCCGGATTCGAAGACCGTCTCGACCGCATCGAGGATATCCTGACGTTCCTCTCGGTACTCCCGAAGGTAGTCCCACACACGAATTGTCATAGAAGTCGTCCAATGCGGTGAGTGCGTTCGCTGAGCATGAGGTCCCCGGTGGTCCTGCAGGGCTGGCGGCCTCAGCTTCGCATCGCGGGGATCGCCGTGCCTCTCCACGATTGCGCTGAGGATCCGAGGTTGTCCCAGGGTGCTGATTTTTGCGCGCCCGTGCCGTGAAGTGTGGACAACGGTGGCGAAACATCGGTAACTACCTGAAGTAACTGTGAACTGGGAGGGGGGACCAGGCGTGACATCTGTGCTGACCGTTCCAGGTCTGCGGGCTCGCATCGTTTTCGCCGCTTTCACCGGTTACGGCATGTTGTGGGGGCCGTACTTGTCTTCGATGCCCGACGTGCGCGCCGCGTCCGGTGTGGACGAAGGCACCCTCGGGGTAGCACTGCTGTGCGCGGCCGCCGCGGCGCTGCCCGCGATGCTGGGCACCGGCCGGCTGCTCGACCGCTTCGGCCGCCCGGTGGCGGTGACGGTGGTGCTCCTGTTCGCCGCGGTGTCCGTGCTGCCGGGTCAGGCGGGCTCACCGTTCACGCTGATCGTCGCGCTGACCCTGTTCGGGCTCGGGTCCGGCGCGTGCAACGTCGTCGTCGTGGCGCTCGCGTCGACGGTCGAGGCCGAGGCGGGGAAGCGGGTGATGTCCGGCGGCCACGCGTTGTTCAGCGCGGGGCTCCTGGCCGGCAGCGCGGTCACCGGCCTCGCCAGGGCGGCGGGGATACCGGCGAGTGCCGTCGCGCTGTTCGCGGCCGCCGCGGTGGCCGGGTGGGTGCTGTCGGTCAGGCGCGGGCTGCCCGCCTGGTTCGCCAGGGCGGATCGCCCGCCGGCGGGTGCCAGGCGTGCCCGGCTCACCCGTCCGGTGTTGCTGCTCTGCCTCCTGGCCGGTCTGGCGATGCTGGTGGAGAGCGGTGTCCAGCAGTGGAGCGCGGTGTTCCTCGCCGACGTCCTGCGCGCGCCGGCGAGCTGGGGAGCGGCCGGGCCCGGGGTCTTCGCCGGGGCGATGGCGGTGGGGCGGTTCGCCGGGCAGTGGCTTTCCGGCCGGGTCCCCGCGCGTGTCCTGCTGTGCGGCTCCGGGGTCGTGTCCGGGACGGGAGTCCTGCTGGTCGCGTTCGCCGGGACACCGCTGTCCGGAATGCTCGGGATCGCCGTCGTCGGCGGCTCGCTGTCGGTGGCGACGCCGACGGCGTTCGCGCTCGCCGGGAGCTGGGCACCGCCCGCCGATCGGGGCGCGGTGCTCGGGACCACCACGTCACTGGCCGGCCTCGGCCTCCTGCTCGGGCCCGCGCTGGTCGGCCGGCTGGCCGCCAGCACCGATCTGCGGGTCGCGCTGGCGGGCCTGTGCCTGGCGGCCTTCGCCGTCTTCCTGCTCGCCTTGCGCCTGCCCCGGTACGACCGGCGGCCGGCCGCCGCCACGGAGGGATCATGGAAATGAGTGGGGTGGCCCGCGGCAGCGGTGGTGCGGACTTCGTGCACGGACGTCAGCGGCGGCAGCTGATCGGCCCCGCCGGGGTGGACGGCGCGGGGCCGGTGGAGCGGGTACCGGGTCCCGGCGGGGTGGAATGGCTGGTGACCGGCTATCACGAGGCTCGCGAGGTCCTGCGGGACGACCGGTTCGGGCGGGCCGCGCACTCGGCGTCGCTCCCGCTGCGCGGCCCGGCCGTGCGGATGTCGGTCACCGAACTGGACCGGCCGGCGCACACCCGGATCCGCGGCCTCATCGGTGGCGCGTTCTCCGCCCGCCGGGTGGAGCAGCTGCGCCCGAGAGTCGAGGAACTCGCCGACGAACTGCTTCGCGACGTCGTCGGGCGAAGACCGGGCGCGGACCTGCTCACCGCTTTCTGCGGTCCGCTGACGTTCGCCGCGCACTGCGAGCTGCTCGGCGTGCCGCCCCACCGCCGGGAGCGGATCCGGCGCTGCGCGGTCGAGCGGCTGGGCACCCCCTCGGCCTGCCCGGCGGAGACCCACCGGGCCGAACTGCGGCTGCACGACGAGGTGAGCGCGCTGCTCACCGGGTCCGAACCGCCGGCCACCGGCCTGCTCGCCGAGCTTCTCGCCGAACACCGCCGGGGGATCCTCGGCGAGGAGGAGCTGACCGGCCTCGGCGCTTCGCTGTTCTTCGACGGCTTCACGCTGGCCGCCACCCAGATCGCGAACGTGGTGCTGTACCTGCTGACCGGACCGGGCCGGTTCGCCCGGCTGCGCGACGACCAGGGCGCCCTGGACGGCGTCGTCGAGGAATCGCTGCGTTACTCGCCGTCCGCTCCGATGAGCATGACGCGGGTGGCGCTCGAGGACGTCGTCATCGGAGGGCGGCGCATTCACGCGGGCGACCGGGTCACCGCCGCACTCGCGCTGGCCAACCGGGACGACGCCCGGTTCGAGCGCCCCTGCCGCTTCGATGCGGACCGGCACGGCAACCGGCACCTCGCGTTCGGCTTCGGTACCCACCACTGCGTCGGCGCGCACCTGGCGCGGGTGGAGATCCGCGCCGCGCTCGGGGCGCTGCTGCGGCAGGCTCCGAACCTGCGGCTGGAGGTGGACGAACGGGACATCGCCTGGTTCGCCTCGGCGACGATCCGCGGCCCCGTCGGGCTCCCTGTGCGGTGGGAGCCCTGAGCGGGCGGGGGCTTCAGGCCGCGGAGGGCCGGGCGGCGCGGATGGTCATGTAGTCGTTGTCCTGCGGCAGCCGCAGCGCCTGGCCGCTGAGGTAGTCCACGCCGTCGCTGTAGGTGTAGGGCTGCATGAACCAGCCCGCACGCACGTCGCGGTAGATGCGGGCCAGCGGGTGCGAGTCCGAGTAGGCGGCCCCGCCGACCGCCGTGACGCAGTCGTTGACCAGCTCCAGCGTCAGCCGGTTGATCATCAGCTTGGCGCTCTGGAACGGTGTCATCATCCGGCGCCCGCGTTCGGCGGGGTCGTCGACGATCTCCGAGGCGACCTGTTCGGTGTTGGCCAGCGCGGCGACCGCACACGAACGCGCGGCGTACAGGCGGGCGTCGATCTCGGCGAGCATCGTGCGGGTGGCCGCCGAGGGCGTGCCCCGCCGGCGGGTGAACGTGGCGACCGCGAGGTCGCGGGCCGCCTGCGCGAGGCCGACGTAGAGGCCCAGCAACGTGATCGAGCTGACCGTCTGCCCCGCGAGCGCGGCGTCTCCCGCCGTCCCGGCCGGGTTCCTGAGCAGGATGTCGTCCGCCGCGACCGGGCAGTCGTCGAGCACGATGTCGGACGTGCCGGAGGCACGCATCCCCATGCCTTCCCAGGTGTCGAGGACGGTGAGGCCGGGGGCGTCGCGCGACACCAGCGGGGCGGCCAGCATCGGCCGCCCGTCCTGTTCGTATTGGGCGTAGACGAAGAAGTGCGTGGCGACCGGTGCCATGCTCACCAGGGTCTTGCGGCCGGTGAGGTGCCAGCCGCCGTCTTCGCCGGGGGTCATCCGGGTGACCGTCGTGTGGTGGTCCTTCACCGCGCCGCACACGGCGATCGCGCCGGAGCCCATGCCCCGCAGCACCCGTTCGGCGAGGGCCTTCGCCGCCGGGGTGCCGTGCCGCCATTCGTAGGTCAGGGTGAGCCCCCGGCTGTACTGGACGTGCAGCGCGAGTGCGGTGGACGCGTCGGCCGCGCCGATCCGGAGCAGGGCGAGCGCCACGTCGTGGAGCCGCTCGACGCCGAGGCCGCCCAGCTCCGCCGGCACGGTGGCGCCCAGCACCCCGGACTCCGCGAACCGGGCGAACACGTCGGCCGGGAAGGACTGGTCCCGGTCGTGGCCCGCCGCCCCGGCCTCGATCGCCGGCAGCTGCTCGGTGAGCAGGTCGTGCAGCGCTTGGCCCTGGGGGCTGATCGGGGTGTGCAGATCTCCTGCCGGTACCGGCATCTGTGTTCACCTCTCGGTGCGGCGGTGACGGGCGAAGCTCACGGGTCCTGGCGTCCGAGCGGGGTCAGATCCAGGTAGTTGAGCGTGAACAGCAGGATGTCGAGGCCGCGGGCGTAGGTCGAGTATGTGTGGAAGACCTGGTCGCCTTCGCGCAGGAAGACGCTCAGGCCCGGCAGTTCGGTGCCCCAGATGTCCCAGGGCCCGACGGCCGCTTCGTGTTCTTCCTTGGTGCGGAAGTTGATCAGCAGCGGCGTGACGGACTCGTCGAGGGTCGCGTGGTAGTCGTAGTTGAAGTCGTCCCCGTAGGACGAGTAGTAGGGCACCGTCCAGCCCATCCGCTCGCGGTAGGCGGCGATTTTCGGGTACGGCGCCCGGGAGACCAGCGCCAGCGTGGTGTCCTTCTCGTGCAGATGGGGCAGGTGGCCCAGATCGCGGACCTGGAAGCGGCAGTTGCCGCAGCCCTCGTCCCACGACGGGTCGAACATCACGTGGTGCACGATGAGCTGCCGGCGGCCCTCGAACATGTCCAGGAGCCGGATTTTGCCGTCGGGCCCCTCGAAGACATAGTCCTTGTCGACCTCGACCATGGGGAGTTCACGGCGTTCCGCGTTGAGCGCGTCCCTGGCGCGCGTGAACTCCTTCTCCTTGCGGAGGAACTCCCGCCGGGCGCCGAGCCATTCCTCCCGGGACACGACTTGGGGAAGTGACATGGATGAGGTCCTTCGTCTCGTTTCGTACGGGTGCGCGGCGTCGGACGAGGTCAGTCCGCGGCCCGCACGGTCTCCGCCGGGGTGTCCGCGGCCGGCTCGTCTTCGCCGGCCCCGTCGGCCTCGCTCCCGCGCCGCAGCGTGAAGACGGCCAGTACCGCGAGCGCGAGCACCAGGACCGCGCTGGCTCCGGCAGCGATGTTGAGACCGGCGGTGAATCCGTCGCGGGCGCGGGCGAGCAGATCGGCGCCCTGCGCGCCGGGCAGCCGCCCGGCCACGGTGATGGCGTCGGTGATGCTGTTGCGCGCGACTTCGGTCCCGGGGCCGGTGAGGTGCGCGGTGTAGACGGCGGTGCCGATGCTGCCGATCGCCGCGACACCGAACGCGATCCCGAAGTCGCCGCTGGTCTGGGCGAGTGCCGCGGCCGAGCCCGCCTTGCGGGGGCTGACGGAACCGACGATCAGGTTGTTGGCGAGCGCGCTCATCAGCCCGATGCCGAGGAACACCACGACCGCGCCGGCCACCAGCAGGGGCAGCCCGCCGGTGCTGGGCACGAACACCAGCAGGGTGTAGCCGACGGCGGCGACGGCCATCCCGCCGGTGATCACCCACCCGGGGTGGAGCCGGTGGGCGAGGTGCGGGGCCAGTTGCGCGCCGACGACCATGGCGAGCGACGAGGGAACGAGCCAGAGCCCGGCCGTCATCGGCGACAGCGCGAGCACGGTCTGCAGGTACTGGCTGACCAGCAGCATCACGCCGCCCTGCGTCGCGACCCCGAACATCAGGATGACCAGCGCCGAGCTGAACGCCCGGTTGCCGAACAGCCGCAGGTCCAGCAATGGGCTGGTCAGGCCGCGCTGGCGGCGGACGAACAAAGTCCCGAACCCGAGCCCGGCCACCACGGCGATCACCGGCACGAGACCGATGCCGTCCTTGGCGAATTCCTTGACACCGTAGATGAAGGGCAGGATCGCCAGCAGGGAAAGCACCACGCTGACCAGATCGAGCCGGCCGGCGGATTCGTCCCGGTACTCGGGGAGCAGCAGGGGCCCGGCGATCAGCAGCAGCACCATCACCGGCACGCCGAGCAGGAAGACCGATCCCCACCAGAACCACTGCAGCAGCAGGCCGCCGACGACGGGCCCGAGGGCCGCACCGCCCATGAAGCAGCTGACGTAGACGGCGACGGCCGTCCCGCGTTGCTTGGGGTCGCGGAACATGTTGCTGATCAGCGCCAGTGTCGACGGCGCCAACGTCGCGCCCGCGATACCCATGAGCGCCCTGGCGGCGATGAGCATCCAGGTGCTGCCGGAAAAAGCGGCGAGGACCGACGAAGCGGCGAACGCGGTCGCGCCGATCAGCAGGAGCTTCCGCCTGCCGATCCGGTCGCCGAGGGTTCCCATCGTGACGAGGAACCCGGCGACCATGAAGCCGTAGATGTCGGTGATCCACAGCTGCTGGACGCTGTTCGAGCCCAGATCCTCGCTCAGCCGGGGAAGGGCCAGGTACAGCACGCTGAGGTCGAGTGCGAGCAGCAGCGCCGGCAGCGCCAGGACCGCGAGCCCCAGCCATTCCCGGCGTCCGGCCCGTTCTGGGGCCTCCTGGTGCATGACGGATCCCTTTCCTCAGGCCAGGCCGAGCGTCGGCTCCGGCTCGATGGCATACCGGCTCCTCGCGGACGGCACTGTGCGCGAGGTTTCCCTCTGACCGTTACATACCGCTACATTCTGCTCCGGTGTGGATACTTTTGCCAGTGCGCTGCGCACCCCCGGCTTTATGCGTTTCGCATGTCTTCACCCGGGGTTTTCACAGCTCGACCGCGCGGGTCGTGAGCAGGGCGAGCAGGGACCTGGCCTGCACGTTCACGTAGTGGCCGTGCCGCACCAGCGAACTGAGCTGCCCCGGTGTCATCCAGCGGTAGCCACCCGGCGGGTCCGCCGGTGCTTCGTGTTCGTCCGCGTCGAGGAACAGATAGCGCGTTTTCGCGTGAAAGAACCGCCCGCCTTCTTCGGAATGAATTCCCTCGTAGCGGATCCGCGACGGCGGGGCGTCGACGACGAGGTCGTGGAACGGGGGCCGGTCAGGCCCGCGCAGGTGGGTGTAGTGCTCCGGCGTGTACTGCACCGTCGGCCCCAGTTCGACGACGTCGAGGAAGCCGCCTTCGACCCGGGCGTGGACGAGCAGATGCGGTACTCCGTGGAACGACCGGATCAGGAACGCCGCGACGCCGACGCCGACCGGTTCGATCATCGGCTGTGTCCAGCTGCTCACCTCGCGGCTGCTCGTGTGCGCCGACACCGCCATGACCCGGAAGAACCGGCCGTCCGGGCGTTCGATGACCGAGTCACCGCGTACCCAGCCCTCGACCTCGGTCAGCGGCTTCCGGCTGACCTGGACGTCGTAGCGGGACTTCTCCGCGGTGAACCACGAGAGCACCTCGGTGTCCGGATGCCGGACACCGGCTTCGAGCCGGGTTTCCGGGGCACACGCGAGCACGGTCCGCGAGTCCATGTTGACCAGGTTGTCGTGGTGCAGCAGCTCGGCGATCTGGCCGAGGGTCAGCCAGCGGAAGTCCTCGTGCGCGGGCACGTCGCCGGACACCTCGACGATCATGTTCCGGTTGGACTTCTGGTAGAACCACGATCCGTGCTCGGACTGCGTGGTGTCCACGATCGGCCGGCCGAGGGAGGCGTCGGTGAAGTACTCCAGATAGCGCACTCCGGAGCCGTGGTGCACGCGGCTGAAGTTGCTCCGGGTGGCTTGCACCGTCGGGGAAAGCTGGAACAGGGGGGAGTTCCCCGGCTCCATCTTCGCCTGCATGAGGAAGTGCAGCACCCCGTCGAACTCCTTGGCGAGGATGCCGAGGATGCCGATCTCCGGCTGGACGATGATGGGCTGCTGCCAGCTGCGCCCGTCTTCGGCCACGGAGATGTCGAGGCCCTCCACGGTGAAGAAGCGGCCGGTGTGGTGCGCGAGATTGCCGGTGTCCGGCTGGAACGCCCAGCCGTCCAGTTCGTCGAACGGAATCCGGTCGACCCGGTACTCGTGTGCCTCACCCCGCCGGGACAGCCAGCGCACGCTGTCCACTGTGGAGATATCCGCGCCGGCCACCTGCAGTGCGGCGGAATCGGCCAGCCGGCGGGGGAGATCGCCGTCCTCGCGCGGGGAGAGGGGCCGGTCGGCGACGGCCGGGCCCGCCGTGGCCGGCCGGTCGAAGACGCCGTCGAGGAAGGGCGGTCCGGCGGGGAGCTGGACGTCGGCGTGGTCACCGATCACCAGCCGATGCCCCGAAGCGGCGCCGGATGCCCGGGTCCCGACGTGGGCGTACCGCCCGATCAGGGAATTGCGCAGCGCGGGGACGCCGGTGATGCTCGCGTCGTCGAACACGACCGAACCGGCGATCAGCGACCCGCGCACGGCGCAGTTCCGGCCGAGCGCGGTGTGCGGACCGAGGTGACTGTCCTCGATCACGGTCCCCTCGCCGACCACGATCGGGCCTTCGAGGCGGGAACGGACCACCTTGGCGCCTTCGCCGAGCAGGACCGGCCCGCTCAGCTCGCTGACCGCGTCGACGCTGCCGAGCAGTTCGCCGTGCTCCATGGTGTCGAGGAGCCGCCGGTTGCAGTCGAGCACGTCCTCGGCTTGGCCCGTATCGCGCCAGTACCCGTCGTACCGGGTGGCGCGCACGATCTCGCCCGTGTCGACGAGGAAGCTGATCGCGTCGGTGATCTCCAGCTCGCCCCGCCTGCTCGGCCGGATCGCCGCGACGGCGGCGTGGATGGCGGGGGTGAAGAAGTAGACGCCGACGAGCGCGAGGTCACTGCGCGGCACCCGGGGTTTCTCCTCCAGCCGCACGACCCGCCCGTCCTCGCCGAGCTCGGCAACGCCGAAGTGCCTCGGGTCGGGCACATTGCGCACGACGAGCTGCGCCGCGGGACGGGTGGCGCGGAACTCTTCCGCTACCGCTCCGACTCCCTCGAGCAGGAAATTGTCCCCGAGGTACAGCACGAAATCGTCCTCGCCCAGGAAATCGCGGGCCACGCGGACACAGTGCGCGAGACCGAGCGGTTTGTCCTGACGCAGATAGGTCACCTGCGCACCGAACCGCGAACCGTCCCCGATCGCGGCGGCGATCTGCGCTTCCCCGTCGCCGACGATGATGCCGATCTCCGTGACACCGAGCTCGACGATGTTCTCGAGCACGTGCTCCAGCACGGGCCGTCCCGCGATCGGAACGAGCTGTTTCGGAATCGAATAGGTGAACGGCCGCAGACGAGTCCCGTTCCCGCCCGACAGCACCAGAGCCTTCATCGTGGTGCCTCCTCTGCGTGTGCTGCCCTCATCGTGTCCACGCCCGCACCGGGGGGCGTCTCTTCGCTTGCCTGCGCTGGAACGATCCGGCCGCGCACGGAACCGTCCTCGCAGAACAAGAGAAGACGCGATCAGCCGCCGGGCGTACGGTCACCGGGCAGCGGCCGGTGTCGTCGAGGTTCGGCTTGCCCGGCCGGCTGCCGTCCGACCCCGTGCGGGCTCGCCCACCGATTCCCGCGTTCAGCACCGCTCTTCGAGCATGACGGCGATGTCGGCCGGGCTGGGCTGGGCGGCGATTTCCGCGGCGACCTCCGCCGCGGAAGTCCGGTGCGCGGCCGACTCGACGACCGTGCGGCACGCTCGGTAGATCGCTTCCGTGGTGGTTTCCTCGGGCAGCACCACGATCCCGGTGCCACCCTTGGCCAAGGTCTCGGCGTTGTCGAACTGGTCGTCGAACTGCGGGACCATCACCTGCGGGCACGCGGCGGCGAGCGCGGTCAGCGAAGTGCCCTGACCGGCGTGGTGGATGGCCGCCGCGCACGTGTTCATCACCTCGGCCAACGGCAGCCGGCCGACGTGGCGGACATGACCGGGCAACGCCGGCCACGTCGCGGCCACCCGGTCGTCGACCGCCACGACGAGCTCGGCCTCCAGCGCACCGAGCCGGTGCAGCAGCGGAACCACGAGCCCCTCGATGTCCCGCGAACCGAGGTGCGGCAGCAGCGTGCCGAACGTCACGCACACCCGGCGCGGGTGCCGGTTGCCGGTCAGCCAGCCGGGAATGGAGGCATCGCCGTTGTAGGACACGTGACGGATGCTTTGGTGGTTTTCGGCGTACGCCGCACGCAGGCTCGGTGGCCACGGGTTGAGCACGATGTCGGCGTCCCCGAACGAGGAGCCACCCCATTCGGCTTCCCACGCGGCCCGGTATTCCGGCAGTTCGGCGGCACCCCAGTGGAGTTCGGCCCGCGGCACCCCGGCGTCGGCGGCCACGAGCGGGCCGGCCCGCTCCGCGCGTTCGCTGACCACCAGGTCGGGCCGCCAGTCCCGCACGAGTTCTTCGGCACCGGAAAGGCTCCGCCGCGCGATCCGCGCGAAGGCGCGACCGTGCGCGAACGCCTGTTGCCCGGCCGGAACCCCCTCCCCCGCGGCGACGTCCGCGACGCCGCCGGAGCCGCTCCACGAGCACGCCGGCAGTCCGGCGCGCAGGACCGTGGGCCGGAAGTCCTCGGTGGTGGCCACCAGGACCTCGTGCCCGCGCGCTCGGCAAGCCCAGGCGAGCGGCACCAGGGTGAAGAAGTGGCCCGGCAAACCGACGGTGGTGAAAAGAATGCGCACAGCCAACTCCCGGATCGCGGATTCGGGGAACAAGAATATCGCCGCCGGATCCCCGTCCTTCTCCTGAATTGACCTGCCTTCGCGCCGAATCCACAGTGGATCCTCCTTCCGGGCGAACTCCCGCGTCCCGTGCGGCGTCAGGCCGCCGCTTCCGAATTGGACGATGCCGGCCGATCGGCCGGTGGCCACCGGGTGTCCGGTCCCGCCGCCGGCGACCGCCCGAGTGCCGGCGGCCGGGGTTCCGTGGTGCCTGGTGTCTCCGGCCCGGGAGAGGCCGTGCCCGACCGGGCCGTCAGGTGCTGCAGCTTGGTCAGGTGCCGTTGGACGAGCCCCGCCTGTCGCGCTTCGGCGAGGACCGCGCGGGTGACGCTGTTGCCGCGACTGCGTCGGTGCCGCCCGCTGGTTTCGTTGTGGTCCACAGGGGTGTCTCCCTCGATCGGGTCGGCGTGTCGGTTCGCCGTGGTGTGGGGTGTCATTGCTCGGTGTGATCGCGCGGTTGCAGCGAAGCGTCTCCGGCGATGTTCGGCGTCCGGGTAACAAGGTTGTCTCGGGAAGAGCTCGGCCCGGGATCGTTGGGCCACCTGGCCGTTCGCACGGTGCGTCGTCCGGACCTGTGCACCCGGCGGGGGATCGCGGGGCGGCCACCGTCCACAGTGGGAGCACGACGGCGGAGAAGAGGGTCCCGGTGTGGGCCGGATCACGTGGCCGGGGCACGTCGTGCGCGACCGCGCACGACGTCTTCCCTGGTGGCGCCCCCGGCAGGACTCGAACCTGCGACCTAGAGATTAGAAGGCTCTTGCTCTATCCAGCTGAGCTACGAGGGCCCGCGCCGACGGCTGGTGCCGACCGTGCCGGTCGCCCGGCACGGGCAGCTTAGTCGTCGCCATTCTCTCGATCGTTCGACACCGGCGAATCGTTTCAGGTCTCGTTCGACGTAATTCCGGAGTTCCGTGGCGAGACCGTCACGGCGGGCGACGAGGCGGCCCGGGGTCCGTGGCCCGTGGGCGCGCCTTGCCGCGGAGGCGCGCCCACGGGTGGGGCCGCTGTCGGGGGAGCGGCCCCGGACGGGCCCGTCCGCCGCCGCGAGCCGGCTCCCCCTTGGAGCGGACGGCGGTGCGGGCCCAGCTCATGGCGTCACTCCCAGATCTGGATCCCGCGGACCAGGAACGGCGCGTCCGGCACGAACGTGCCGCCACCCGGGTAGGTGACGAAATCCCCCTCGGTCGAGCATTCCTCGCTCTGGTACACCGTGACGTCCCGGCTCAGCAGATTCGCGAACGACGATCCTTCGAATCCGGCGGGTAGCGGAATGCATTCTTCGGGATTGGCGGTGCGCAGGTCGAATCGCTGCGCGTCGCCGCCGTAGCGGTCCGCGGACCAGATGCAGAATTCCCCCTTCCGGCAGGGCGGATCCGGCGGCGCGGAGGCGGCCTGGGCGACTCCCGTGCTGGTCAGCAGTCCGACGGTGGCCAGGATCAGCAGGTGCGGCAACCGGAAGCGAAGACGACGTGCAGGCATGATGGTTTTCCCCTTTGCTGGATTCTCGGCCTCATGGGCCGCGGTGAACGTGTGATTCCAGATTGGCGGGTGGAGGGGAAGTTGTCAGCCCGCGATTTCAATTCTGTGGACAAGTCGCCGGCGTGGACGGGGTTGTCCACAGGTCCGCGAACGGGCCTTGCGGCCGGGGCGTACCGGTGTTACGCGCGCCCGTGCCAAGCTGCCAAGCTGGGGTGGCGGAAGGGGGGAGCCATGCGGGATCGGATCGCGGTGTTCACCGTGTTCGCCCTCAACGGCCTCGCGGTGGGCTCCTGGGCGACACGGACCCCGGCGCTGACCGCGCAGGTGCACGCCTCACCGGGCGTTTTCGGGCTCGCCCTGCTCGCGGCCAGCACGGGTCTGCTCGGCGCCGCCTCGGTGTCCGGGCGGATCGTCGAGCGCGCCGGCGCCCGGGCGTCGATCGCGGTGAGCACCGGCCTGGCCGCCGTTTCGCTGGTGCTGATCGGGTTCGCGCCCGACGTCCCGCTCCTGGCCGGGGCGCTGTTCGTGATGGGCGTGAGCATCGGGATGCTGGACGTCGCGATGAACGTCGCCGCGGTGGCCGTCGAACGCCGGTCCGGCCGCCCGCTCATGCCGGTGTTCCACGCCGGGTTCAGCTTCGGCGCGCTCGCCGGCTCGCTGGCCGCGGGCCTCGCCGCCGGGCACGGCTGGTCCCCGGCGCGGCACCTCACCGTCGCCGCCGTCGTGACGGTCGTGGTGCTGGTGGCGGTGATCCGCGCGGTCCCGGGCATCCGGCCGCGGCACGGCACCGCACCCGTCGTGCCCGCCGGCCGCCAGGCCCCGGTCCGCCGTCCGGTGCTGTGGCTGCTCGCCGCGGTCGCGTTGTGCTCGGCCATCGCCGAGGGCGCGGCGGGAGACTGGTCCGCGCTGCTGATGACGGCCGAACGCGGGGTCGGCCCGGGTGCGGCGGCCCTGGCGTTCGCCGGGTTCCAGCTGGTCATGACGCTCGTGCGGCTGGCCGGGCCGTGGGTGCAACGGCGGCTCGGGCCGACCCGCTGCCTCGTCGGGGGCGCAGCGCTGGCGACGGCCGGCTTGCTCGCCACGGCGACGATCCCGGTCGCCGCCGCCGGTTACGTGGGCTTCGCGCTGGCCGGGGCCGGTCTCGCCGCCTCGTTCCCGCTCGCGCTGAGCCTGGCCGGGGACGCCGGGAAACGCGCCGACGGGACCGGAGGGGAACGCGAAATCGGCTTCGTCACGGCCATCGCGTACACCGGGTTCCTCGGCGGGCCGCCACTGATCGGCGGGATCGCGCAGGCGGCGGGCTACGGCGTGGCGTTTCTGTTCGTCGCGCTGCTCGCCGCGCTGATCCTGCCGGCCGCGATCGCCGCCCGGCGGTCGCGGCGGCGCGAGGAGGCGGGGCAGGTGGCCGGCTGATTCCGGCCGGACCGCTGCTGACCTGGTCCGCGGCGCCGGCTGCCCGGCGGTCGGCCTGCCCTGTGGAAGCCACGCAGGGGCGGGCCGAACCGCAGCTGACCCGGTCCGCAGTGTCGGCCACCCAGCGGTCGCCCTGCGGAGGCCGAGCAGGTCGCCGTCCCATTCCGGCCGGACCGCCCTCCGCCGTGACCCGTTGACAGCGCCGAACCGCTCGGGGCAAGCTGATCCGGGTCGGTAAACTGAAATGAATACGGCGACGTTTCAATTTCAGGTCGGCTGATCAAGGCGGGGGCGCCTTGACCGGGGAGGACGTCGTGAGGGTTGTGCTGCTCGGCGGAGCGGGGGCGCTCGCCGGCGGAAGCGGGCGGTGGGGCGGGCTGTCGCTCGTCCAGAGCGCCGTGCCGCGGCTCGTTCTGGTGCCCGCCGCGTTCCGGCTGGCGCTGTTCCTGCAGGCGGTCTGGTCCACCGGCGCGCTCGGCGCGCCGGCGCTCTGGCTCACCGTCGGGTTCTTCGTGGTGCCCAACCTCCTGGAGGTGGCCTGGGTCTTCCGCCGCGCCACCGGCATCCGGCCGGTGCTCGCCGCCGACACCGCGTACACGCTCGTCACGAGCCTGGCGGCGGCGGCGTTCGCGCCCGGCCTGCTCACCCTGACCTGGCCCAACATCATGGGCACGGTCATGGTCTGGACCCTGCTGCGCGGCGCGCCGTCCGGGGCGGTCGCCGTCCTCGGCGCCGTGCTCCTGCGGTACGGCATGGCCGCGGTGTCGGGCACCTCCGCCCCCGCGACGTGGATCCTGCTCGCCCTGGTCGCGGCCGCCGCGACGGCCCTGGCCATCGTGCTGCTCGTTGCCGGGTCGATGCGGTTCGCGCTCGGGCTGGGCGAGCAGCGCGGCCGCGCCGCCGAGCGGGAACGGCACCGCCGCGACGTCCACGACACCGTCCTGCAGGTGATGGAGTCCCTCGCGCTGCCCGCGCCCGGAGACGCGCTCGACCCGCGGGGCAGCCTCGACCAGGTCCGCCGCACCGCCCGCGCGCAGGCCCTGCGGCTGCGGCTGAGCCTCGACGGTGACGCGCCCGCCGAGCCGGGCGGGCTCGAACACCGCCTCGGCGCGCTGGCGGTCGAGATGACGGCCGACGGTCTCCGCGTCGACCTCGTGGTCCTCGCGAAGCCCACTGACGTCCCCGAAGCCGTCGTCAACGCCCTTCACGACGCAACCCGCGAAGCACTGCGAAACACCTTGAAGCACGCGAGAACGGCGAAGGCCGTAGTGTGCCTCGAAGAGCACGAAGACGTCGTCACGGTGTCCGTGCGCGATCACGGCACCGGCTTCGACCTCGCCGCGAGCCACGTGGGGTTCGGCATCGAGAACTCGATCCACGCGCGGATGGCCGAGATCGAGGGCGGCGCGCGCATCGACTCGGCGCCCGGCCACGGCACCCGCGTCGTGCTGACCGCGCCGCTAAAGCTGGGTTTCCCCGTCGGGTGAGTCCCGCCACTGGGCGAACGGGCGGTCCAGCGCCCACTTGCCGTCCTGCTCTTCGAGGACGCGGTATTCGCAGGTCGCCGGGTTGGACAGGGACTCGAACAGCTCGATGCTCCAGCCGAAGAGCCGCCGGCACAGCAGCCGCAGCGTGAGCCCGTGGGAGACGATCAGGACCGTCTCCGGGTGACTTTCCTCGCGCATCCGCAGGTCCGAGAGGAACGCCGCGACGCGGTCGTCGACGTCCGCGCCCGACTCGCCGAACGGCAGCCGGTAGAAGAAGTGCCCGAACTCGTGGCGCCGGGCTTTCTGGATCTCCTGCCCGGCCGGGTCCTGCAGGTTGCCCCAGTCCTGCTCGCGCAGCCGCGGCTCCTGCACCAGCCGCTCGCACGACGCCCGGATGTCCAGCAGCCGCAACGTCTCCCGGGTGCGCAGGTACGGGCTGACGTACACCGCGGGCCGCGAGCCGTCCAGCAGCCGCGCGATCTCCGGCGCCACCGCGCGGGCCTCCTGCTCTCCCTTGGCGGTCAACGGGAGGGCGTGGTCGGGGATCCGCGTGTAGGCGAGCTCGTCGACGTTGCCGAGCGA
The DNA here is from genome assembly GCF_002904335.1 of Amycolatopsis sp. CA-126428. Classification (GTDB taxonomy): domain Bacteria; phylum Actinomycetota; class Actinomycetes; order Mycobacteriales; family Pseudonocardiaceae; genus Amycolatopsis. The sequence continues at coordinate 86,913 of NZ_PPHF01000165.1, forward strand.
CTCGGCGTGCCGCAGCAGGATCATCTTCACGGCTCCCATCCTGCCCGTCACACGGGCCTGACCGGGGCTGGGCCTACGCTCAGGGGCGTGTCCGCGACGAAATCCGACGTCCCCACCCAGCGCCGGGCCAGCGTGCTGCCCCTGCTCGTGGTCGGTGTCCTGCTGGCGGCCGTGGTCGCGATCGGCCTGATCGCGCTCACCGGCGGGGCCGGTTACGCCATCGCCGGCCTGCCCGATCCGGGGCTGGTCACCAAGTACGGCATCACCGTCATGCGCGTGGTGTCCGAATCCGCGTCGGTGATCTGCGTCGGGTCGCTGCTGCTGGCGGCCTTCCTGGTGCCGCCGCAGAAGTCCGGGACGCTCGGGCCCGAGGGCTACGGCGCCCTGCGCGCGGCCGGGATCGCCGCCTGGGTGTGGTTCGCCGCGGCCCTGCTCTCGGTCGCCTTCACCGCCGCCGACACCGCCGGAAAGCCCTTCGGTGACGTCCTGGACCCGCAGACGCTGCTCGACCTCGTCGGCGCCATCGAACAGCCGAAGGCGTGGCTGTGGACGGCGCTGATCGCGATCCTCATCGCGCTCGGCTGCCGGCTCGCGCTGTCCTGGGGCTGGACGGCGGTGCTGTTCTTCGCCGCCGTCGGCGGGCTGGTCCCGGTCGCCGTCACCGGGCACTCGGCCAGCGGCGGCTCGCACGACGTCGCCACCAACAGCCTGCTGTTCCACCTGGTCGCCGCGGCGCTGTGGGTCGGCGGCCTGGTCGCCCTGCTGGCGCTGGGGTACCGGCGCGGGGGCCACCTGAGCCTGGCCGCGCAGCGGTTCTCCAAGCTGGCCCTGGTCTGCTGGATCGTGATGGCGCTCTCCGGCGCGGTCAACGCGCTGGTCCGGATCGGCCTGAACGACCTGTTCACCACCGACTACGGCCTGCTCGTGGTGGCCAAGACGGTCGCGCTGCTGCTGCTCGGTGTCTTCGGCCACCAGCAGCGCGAGAAGGGCGTCGCGAACCTCGTCGACGGCAAGGGGGGCGCCCAGCTGCTGCGCCTGGCCTCGGTCGAGATCCTGATCATGTTCGTCACCATCGGCATCGCGTCCGGGCTGGCCAGGACGCCGCCGCCGGCGGACGCGATCACCCAGCCGTCCACCACCGAGCTGCTGATCGGCTACAACCTCGACGGCGCGCCGACGGTCTGGCGGCTGCTCTTCGACACCCGCTTCGACCTGGTTTACGGAACGCTCGCGCTGGTGTTGGGCGGCCTGTACCTCGCCGGGGTCCGGCGGCTGCTGCGCCGCGGCGACACCTGGCCGGTGGGCCGCACGGTCGCCTGGATCGCCGGCTGCGTGGTGCTGCTGATCGCGACGTCGTCGGGCGTCGGCCGGTACGCGCCCGCGATGTTCAGCGTGCACATGGGCAACCACATGCTGCTGTCGATGGTGGCGCCGGTGCTGTTCGTGCTCGGCGGGCCGGTCACGCTCGCGCTGCGTGCCCTGCCGGCCGCGGGCAAGGACACCCCGCCCGGGCCGCGCGAGTGGCTCGTCGCCTTCGTGCATTCGCCGGTGTCGCGGTTCCTGACCCACCCCGTGGTCGCGCTGCTGCTGTTCGTCGGCTCGTTCTACGCGCTCTACTTCTCCGGCCTGTTCGACACCGCCCTGAACTACCACTGGGCGCACCTGGCGATGAACGGGCACTTCCTGCTCGCCGGGTACGTCTTCTACTGGCCGGTGATCGGCGTCGACCCGGCGCCGCGGCGGATCCCGTACCTCGGCCGGCTCGGGATGATGTTCGCCGCGATGCCGTTCCACGCGTTCTTCGGCGTGATCCTGATGAGCAAGCAGACGGTCATCGGGCAGACCTTCTACAGCCAGCTGCACCTGCCGTGGGTCACCGACCTGCTCGCCGACCAGCGGCTCGGCGGCGGCATCGCCTGGGCGGCCGGCGAGGTCCCGGTGCTGCTGGTGCTGATCGCGCTGCTGGTGCAGTGGTCGCGTCAGGACGAGCGCGAGGCGAAGCGGCGTGACCGGCGCGAAGCGGTGACCGGCGACGAAGAGCTGAACGCCTACAACGCGATGTTGAAGAACCTCGCCGAGGGCAAGCGGGCCGACTGAGTCTCGACGTCCGGTTGAGCTTGAGCCGCTGTCCGGCTGCCAGGAAAACGGCCGTTTCGGTAGTCTCGCCGTGATCTCGGGCTGACTTTCGGTAGTGCGGTGGTGACCGGCGTCGAGCCGCGATCAAGCGCGTTCTACGATCGTGGGTATGGCCGAGTTCATCTACACCATGAAGAAGGTGCGCAAGACCGTCGGGGACAAGGTCATCCTCGACGACGTCAGCACCGCGTTCTACCCCGGCGCCAAGATCGGCGTGGTGGGGCCGAACGGTGCCGGTAAGTCCACCGTTCTCAAGATCATGGCGGGGATCGAGCAGGCCAGCAACGGCGAAGCGTTCCTCCAGCCCGGCGCCTCCGTCGGCATCCTCATGCAGGAGCCGGTGCTCAACGAGGAGAAGACCGTCCGGCAGAACGTCGAGGAGGGCCTCGGCGAAGTCAAGGTCAAGCTCGACCGGTACAACGAGGTCCTCAAGCTCATGGAGACCGAGTACACCGAAGAGCTGATGGAGGAGATGGGCCAGCTCCAGGAGGAGCTGGACCACGCCGACGCCTGGGAGCTCGACTCGACCGTCGAGCAGGCGATGGACGCGCTCCGCTGCCCGCCGCCGGACGAAGGCGTCTCCCACCTCTCCGGTGGTGAGCGCCGCCGGGTCGCGCTGTGCAAACTGCTGCTGTCGGCGCCCGACCTGCTGCTGCTCGACGAGCCCACCAACCACCTGGACGCCGAAAGTGTCCTGTGGCTGGAGCAGTTCCTCTCCCGCTACGCCGGCGCCGTCCTCGCCGTCACCCACGACCGGTACTTCCTGGACAACGTGGCCCAGTGGATCATGGAGATCGACCGCGGCCGCGTCGTCGGCTACGAGGGCAACTACTCGACGTACCTGGAGAAGAAGCGCGAGCGCCTCGAGGTCCAGGGCAAGAAGGACCAGAAGCTCGCGAAGCGCCTGAAGACCGAGCTCGAGTGGGTGCGGTCCAACGCGAAGGCGCGGCAGACGAAGTCCCGCTCGCGCCTCGATCGCTACGAGGAGATGGCGGCGGAGGCCGACAAGCACCGCAAGCTCGACTTCGAAGAGATCCAGATCCCGCCGGGCCCGCGGCTGGGCAACGTCGTGGTCGAGGTCGAGAAGCTGCGCAAGGGCTTCGACGAGCGCGTCCTCATCGACGGCCTGTCGTTCGACCTGCCGCGCAACGGCATCGTCGGCGTGATCGGCCCGAACGGCGTCGGCAAGACCACGCTGTTCAAGACCATCGTCGGGCTCGAGGAGCCGGACGGCGGCGAGGTCAAGATCGGCGAGACGGTCAAACTGTCCTATGTGGACCAGAACCGTGGCGGGATCGACCCGAAGAAGACCGTCTGGCAGGTCGTCTCCGACGAGCTGGACTACATCCACGTCGGCCAGACCGAAATGCCGTCGCGCGCGTACGTCAGCGCGTTCGGCTTCAAGGGCCCGGACCAGCAGAAGCCGGCGGGCGTGCTCTCCGGTGGCGAGCGCAACCGGCTCAACCTGGCGCTGACGCTCAAGCAGGGCGGGAACCTGATCCTGCTCGACGAGCCGACGAACGACCTGGACGTCGAGACGCTGGGCTCGCTGGAGAACGCGCTGGAGCAGTTCCCCGGCTGCGCCGTCGTGATCTCCCACGACCGGTGGTTCCTCGACCGGGTCGCGACGCACATCCTGGCCTGGGAAGGCACCGACGAGAACCCCGCGCAGTGGTTCTGGTTCGAAGGCAACTTCGAGGGGTACGAGAAGAACAAGGTCGAGCGGCTCGGCGCCGAAGCGGCCCGGCCGCACCGCGTCACCCATCGCAAGCTGAAGCGCGACTGAGGGGGCGGGTTTCCCCGTGGAAGCCAGCAAACAGCACCGGACGGGCCCGTTCTCGCGCACTGAGAGCGGGCGCTCCGCCAATGCCGGGGGAACCCTCTCCGCAGTCGGCCGGCTGATCGAGCGGGCGGACGCCCTGCACCTGCGCGCGCCCGAGCTCGCGCTGGTCCTCGGCGAGCGCGCGGCCGCGCTGGCCGAGGCCGCGAGCGCCGACGAGCAGTGGATCCGGGCCGAGAGCCTGGTCGTGTCCGCGCGCGTCCGGGTCGGCGACCGGCCGGGGACCGTCGGGCGCGCGGTCGCGGCGTTGCGCGCGGCCGAGCACGCGGGCTACGGCGACATCGCCGCGCGCCTGCGCATCGACCTCGCCGTCTGCGCCCGCAGCCTCGGCGTGCCGCTGACCGGCCTCGCCGCCTTGCGGCCGGTGCTCACCAACCCGGTGGTCTCGCCGGTGCACCGCGCGGCCGCGTTGTGCCACCTGGTGGGCTGCCTGGGCCAGCTCGGGCGCAAGTCGGAGCTGGACCGCGTGCTCGTGGAGGCGGACAAGCTCGTCGTCGGCGACGACTCGCTGGGTGCGGACACCCAGCTGCTGGTGCGGGCGCTGCTGCGCGTCGGCACGGCCGCCCACCGCCGGCGCCACGGCGACTTGACGGCGGCGGCCGACGCCGCCCGGACCGGGCTCGGTTTTTTGGAGAAGCTCGACAACCCGGCCGACGACGGCGGTCTCGTCCGCATCCGGCTGGTGCTGCTGCTGGTCAGCACGCTGCTCGACCGCGGCGACGCCGAAATGGCGTACGAGATCGCGGAGCCGGTGCTGGCCGAGCCGGTGCGCGCGGCGGGCGTCGCACCGATGGGCTGGCTGCGGCTGGCCGTCGCGACGCGCGTCCATTTGCCCGCGGGGTCCGGCGAAGCGGCGATCGAGCTGGTCCGCGAAGCCGTGGCGAGCACGGACCGGCACGGGCTGTCGGCGATCACCGCCCGGTTGTGGCTGGAGCTGGCGCAGCTGCAGGAGCGGTTCGGGCAGGCGGAGGAGGCCATCGCGTGCCTGTACCGCTCGCGGGCGGCGGAGCAGTTGCACGCCCGCGCCCGGCGGCAGGCGTGCAGCGTGCTGGCAGGCGAGTTCGGCACGGGGCAGCCGGCCTCGGTGGATTTGGACGAGGTGCTGAAGGCGGTGCCGTCACGGCCGGTCCCGGTTGTTGCGGCCGAGCCGGTTCCCCCCGCTCAGCCTGAGCCGCGGACGCCGGCGTGGTCGTTCGGACGGCCGCGGGTGACCGCCGATGCGGCGGAGACGACGTTGATGCCGGCGGTGCGCGACGAGCCGGGGTCCCGGGTGCGGCCGGAGCCGATCGAGGTGCGGGCGCCGGAGCGCCGGCCTGGTGAGCCGGGGACGGCACGGGAGCCGGTCGCCTCGCGGCCGGGCCGAGGAGAGCAGCGGCCGGAGCCTGGTGACCCGCGGCCGGTGTTTCGGCCGGGCCCCGTCGAGACGAGGTCGGCGCCCGAGCTGGCCGAACCGCGTGCGGCTGGGCTGGGTTCGGGGCCGGAGTTTGGTGAGTCGGCGGGGCGTGGAGCTGGGCTGGGGTCGGAGCACCGATCGGAGCCTGGCCAGTCGGCGGGGCGTGGAGCTGGGCGGGAATCGGGGTACCGACCAGCGCTCGGTGAGTCGGCGGGGCGTGGCGTTGGGCGGGAATCGGGGTACGGACCGGCGCTCGGTGAGTCGGCGGGGCGTGGCGATGGACTAGGGGCGGAGCACCGATCGGAGCCCGGCCAGTCGGCGGGGCGTGGAGCTGGGCAGCGGTCGGGGCACGGGCCGGAGTTTGGTGAGTCGGTGGAGCGTGGTGCTGGGCTGGGGTCGGAGCACCGGCCTGAGCCTGGTGAGTCAGCGGGGCGTAGGCGGCGGCCCGAGCCCGTTGAGCCGCGGTTGGCGGAGCGTGGCCGGGAGCCGGACTTCGGGTCGGAACCTTCGGTGCCGCGGCCGGAGCCGGAGGTTCGGTCAGCGCCTGGGGCGGAGTACCGGTCCGAGTCTGCTGAGTCTCGGGGTCCGGAGTACCGGTCCGAGCCGGCAGGCCGCGAGCCGGAGTCGCGGTCGGAGCCCGGTGAGGTGCGGCGTGAGCCGGACTTCGCGTCGGAGCCGGCCGAGGCGCGGCCCGAGCCGACCGACGTGCGGCCCACTCGGGAGGCCGTCGAGGCGGCGCCGCCCGCCGAACTCGGCAAGACCAAGTTCTCCTGGGCCGCGCTGGCCGAAGCTCGGCTGCGGGAGACCGCGGCCGAACGGGAGTCGGCGCCCACGCGCGTCACGCCGGCGTTGCCGCTCGCACCCGAGCCCGCCGCCGAGCGGGAGTCGTGGGGGTCCGAGGGGCGGCGGCAGGAGCCGCCACCGTCGACGCGTCACGACGCCGAGCACGGCTCGGAGGCCGCGCGTTCGGTGCTGGACCGCCTGGGCATCTCGGCCTCCGGGAGCGCGGGGGGCCGTCGCCGGGCGGACGACGCCGACCGGCCGCGCGCCGAGGAACCGGCGCGTCCGGAGCCGGAGCTCGCCCCGCCGCCGCGGCCGGAGGACGAACCACCGTCCGTGCCGGACTACCGCGACGAAGCCGAGCCGTGGTTGCCGCGGCTGCGGATGCCACCGTCGCTGGAACCGATGGAGGACTTCGGCCACTGGACCCCGGCGACGGCCCCGTTCCCGGAGAGCTACGCCCGCGCGATCGCGGAGGACGAGCCCCCACCGGACGCCGGCCTCGCCGACCTGCTCGCCCGCGCCCTCGCCGAGCACCAGGCGGGCACGGCCAGCGCGGCGGCGCTGGTCAAGCAGCTCGACTCCCAGAACGCGGGCCGCCGCAACGGCCACGGTCGCAACGGCCACGGCGCCGAGGTGCCGGACTCCCGCGGCCACAGCTCGCGCGACTGACCTGCCGAGGACTCGTAAAGCCGGCCCGGCCGACCGGGAGCCGCGGCCTGCGCCGTTGGGCGCCGCCCCCGATTGCCACGCTACCGGCGGGCACCGACACTTTGCCGCGCCTCTGCAGGCCGCAGCCTGAGTCTCGCCGCAGGCCGAGTCGCGCTGCAGCCTCAGTCACGCAGGCCGGGTTCCGCCGCAGCTGAGTCGCGCGGGGGCGCCCCCCGTTTTCCACGCTACCGGCAGCCACCGACAGTTTTGCCGCGGTCGACGACCACGGCACCGCACAGCGGCCAGTTCACCCCCGCCGCGGTCCGGTCGCTGAGCCACCCCGATCCGTCGCCGACCTGTCCCGCCGCGACCGCAGTGGGATCCGTCGCACTCCGGTGTCGCCGACCGGCCGACAGCGTTCGCCGAACGGCAGCACGCCCGATCAACTGAACCGATCACGTTGGCCCCGCCGCGGGTGGCGTCCGCCGAGCACGGCTGGTCAGCGCCGCGCCGGGGCCGGGAAGACAACCCGTCAGTAGCTTGACCGATCACGCGAATCCCAAGCCCCGGAAGGGTTTTCGGGGCTCGGGGAACCTCCGGGTCTTCATGTGATCCCGGATCGCGCGCATTAGTGTGGGGTGGCCGGCTCAACGCCGAACCGGCACGGTGCCACCTCACGCAAACTGGAGAGTTGCCTCAAATGAGCTCGACCGGAGTCTCGTCACTACCCGGAACCGGAGCCGAAACCGAACCCGAATTCGGCCAGCGCTCCCCGGCCAGCCCGGAGCAGATCAGGGACGACCTGATCGACGCCGCGGCCGGGCTGGCGCCGGAGATCGGTGAGCTCATCCGGCTCTACTACCGGCACATCCCGCCCGAAGAGATCGTCGGTGACGAGCCGGTCAACCTGGTCGGCGCCGTCCGGTCGCACCTGCAGCTGGCCAAGCACCGGATGCCCGGCCGCCCGGCCGTGCGGCTGCTGAACCCGACCGTCGCCGAAGACGGGTGGGCTCGCGAAGCCACCGTGGTGCAGGTCGTCACCGACGACATGCCCTACCTGGTCGACTCGATCGCCGCCGAGTTCGCCCGGGACGGCGTCCAGGTGCAGCGGATCGTTCACCCGATCGTGGTGGTCACCCGCGACCTCACCGGCGAGCTGCAGGAGGTCCACCCCGAAGCGGACCCGGCCGAGCCGCCCGCGAACTCGGCCGCCGAGTCGTGGATGTACATCGAGATCGACTTCGTCACCGATCGCAACCGGGCCCGCGAGCTCGACAACCGGCTCTCCAGCGTGCTGGGTGACGTCCGTGAGGTCGTCGAGGACGCCGAGAAGATGGCCCAGACCGCGTGCCAGCTGGCGAGCGAACTGGAGACGGCCCCACCGAAGCTGCCCCAGGGCGAGGTCGCCGAGGGCGCCCGCCTGCTGCGCTGGCTGGCCGACGGCCACTTCACCTTCCTCGGCTACCGGCGCTACGAACTGATCGACAACCCGCACCCGGACACCGAAGAGCACACTGCACCCGCCCTGCGTGCGGTGCTGGCCTCCGGCCTGGGCGTGCTGCGCCAGGACAGCCTCGCCGCCCGGGGCCTCACCGCCGGCCCGGACACCGCCGCCACCGCGCTCGCGCCCACGCTGCTGGTGCTGACCCAGGCCAGCGCCCCCTCGACCGTGCACCGGCCGGTCTACCCGTACTACGTCGGCGTGAAGACCTTCGACGCCGAGGGCACCGTCACCGGCGAACACCGCTTCCTCGGCATGTTCACCACCACCGCGCTGCACGAGAACGTCCTCGACATCCCCGTGGTGTGCAAGCGGGTCCGCGAGGTCATCCACCGCGCGGGCTTCCCGATCGAGTCGTTCTCCGGCCAGCGGATGCTGGAGATCCTGCAGAACTGGCCGCGCGCCGACCTGTTCTCCGCCGACACCGACTCGCTCTACTCGACGACGACCGGCGCGATCACGCTGTCGGACCGCCGCCGGCTGCGGCTGTTCCTGCGCCGCGACCCGTACGGCCGCTTCTACTCCTGCCTCGTCTACCTCCCGCGCGACCGCTACACGACGCGCTCGCGGCTGGCGATGCAGGAAGTCCTGCTCGAAGAGCTCGAAGGCACCCAGCTCGAGTACAGCGCGCGGATCGGCGAGACGGTCCTGGCCCAGGTCCACTTCGTCGTGCACACCGACCCGGCCCGCCGCCTCGAACCGGACACGCTCAACATCCAGGACCGGCTGAACGACGCCGTCCGCACCTGGGACGACCGGATGGTCGAGGCGGTCCTCGACGAACGCCGTGAGCGCGCCGACGGCGGCGTCGCGGTCGGGATCGTCGGCGAGGAATCGGCCACCGAGCAGGGCCAGCGCTTCGCGATGGTCTTCCCCGAGGGCTACAAGGAGGACTTCACCGCCGAAGAGGCGCTGGCCGACCTCCGCTCGCTCGACTCGCTCACCGACGAAGGCGACCTCGCGCTGTCGTTCTACCAGCCCGCCGGCGCCGGGCCGGGTGAGCGGCGCTTCAAGCTCTACCTGCGCGGCGAGGGCGTCACGCTCTCGAAGGTGCTCCCGGTGCTGCAGGCCATGGGCGTCGAGGTGGTCGACGAGCGGCCGTACGAGCTGCACCGCGAGGACGGCGGCGCGTGCTGGATCTACGACTTCGGCCTGCGCGTCGACCAGAAGATGCTCGACGAGTCCGACGAGCACGCCGTCGAAGAGCTGCGCGGCCGCTTCCAGGACGCCTTCGAGGCCGCCTGGCGGGGCGATGCCGAGGTCGACGGCCTCAACGGCCTCGTCCTGCGTGCCGGGCTCACCTGGCGCCAGGTCGCCGTGCTGCGCGCTTACTCGCGGTACCTGCGCCAGGCCGGCAGCGCGTTCTCCCAGGACTACATCCAGAACACGCTGCTGAACCACACGCCGGTCGCGACCAAGCTGCTGCGGCTGTTCGAGGCCCGGTTCGCGCCCGAACTGTCGGACGCCGATCGCGAGGCCGCCACGGACGCGCTGGCGAGCGAGCTGAACGCGATGATCGACGAGGTCACCAGCCTCGACGAGGACCGGATCCTGCGCCGGCTGATGGCCGTCATCCGGGCCACGCTGCGGACGAACTACCACGTCACCGCCGCCGACGGAAAACCCCGCGAATACCTGTCGATCAAGCTCGACCCGGCCGGCGTGCCCGACCTGCCCGAGCCGCGGCCGAAGTTCGAGATCTTCGTGTACTCCCCGCGGGTCGAGGGCGTGCACCTGCGCTTCGGCGAGGTCGCGCGCGGTGGCCTGCGCTGGTCGGACCGGCGTGAGGACTTCCGCACCGAGATCCTCGGCCTGGTCAAGGCGCAGGCGGTGAAGAACGCGGTGATCGTGCCGGTCGGCGCGAAGGGTGGCTTCGTCGTCAAGAGCCCGCCGGCCCCGACCGGGGACGCGAGCATCGACCGCGACGCCCAGCTCACCGAGGGCATCGCCTGCTACCGGATGTTCATCTCCGGCCTGCTCGACCTGACCGACAACCGCATCGAGGGCAAGACCGTGCCCGCCCCGGGGGTCGTCCGGCACGACGCCGACGACTCCTACCTGGTCGTCGCCGCCGACAAGGGCACCGCGAAGTTCTCCGACATCGCGAACGAGATGTCCGCGCAGTACGGCTTCTGGCTGGGCGACGCGTTCGCCTCCGGCGGCTCGGTCGGCTACGACCACAAAGCCATGGGCATCACGGCGAAGGGCGCTTGGGAGAGCGTCAAGCGGCACTTCCGCGAGCTGGGCAAGGACACCCAGGCCGAGGACTTCACCGTGGTCGGCATCGGCGACATGATGGGTGACGTCTTCGGCAACGGCATGCTGCTCTCCGAGCACATCCGCCTGGTCGCCGCCTTCAACCACATGCATGTCTTCCTCGACCCCGATCCCGATGCCGCAACGTCGTTTGCCGAGCGGCGCCGGCTGTTCGACCTGCCGCGCAGCTCGTGGGACGACTACGACCGCTCGCTGATCAGCGAAGGCGGCGGGATCTACCCGCGCACGGCGAAGTCGATCCCGATCAGCCCGCAGGTCCGCACGGCGCTGGGCCTCGGCGAGGGCGTCACCGCGCTGGCGCCGATGGACCTCATCCAGGCGATCCTGCTGGCCCCGGTCGAGCTGCTGTGGAACGGCGGCATCGGCACCTACGTCAAGGCGGAGAGCGAATCCCACCAGGCCGCCGGTGACAAGGCCAACGACGCCATCCGCGTCGACGGCCACCAGCTGCGCGTCAAGGTCTTCGGCGAAGGCGGCAACCTCGGCCTCACGCAGCTGGGCCGGATCGAGTTCGCCCGCCGCGGCGGGCCGGACGGCGAAGGTGGCAAGATCAACACCGACGCGCTCGACAACTCGGCCGGCGTCGACTGCTCCGACCACGAGGTCAACATCAAGATCCTGCTCGACCACCTCGTCCAGACCGGCAAGCTCGAGCGCGAGCAGCGCAACGAGCTGCTGGAGGAGATGACCGACGAGGTCGGCGCCCTGGTCCTCGAGGACAACTACCGGCAGAACGCCGTCCTCGGCGTGAGCCGGGCGCACGCCGCGCCGATGCTGTCGGTGCACGCGCGCCAGGTGCAGGCGCTGGTGTCCGCGGGCGCCTTCGACCGCAAGCTCGAAGCGCTGCCGAGCAACTCGGAGTTCCGCGAGCTGGAGAAGGCGGGCAAGGGCCTCACCTCGCCGGAGCTGGCGACCCTGCTCGCGCACGTCAAGCTGGAGCTGAAGGACGAGCTGCTGGCCAGCGACCTGCCCGACTCGAAGGTGTTCGCGGCCCGGCTGCCCGAGTACTTCCCGAAGCCGCTGCGCGAGCGGTTCGGCTCCGCGATCGGCGAACACCCGCTGCGCCGGCAGATCATCACCACGCTGATCGCCAACGAAGTGGTCGACGGCGGCGGCATCTCGTTCGTCTACCGGCTGATGGAGGAGATGAACGCGACGGCGACGGACGCGGTGCGCGCGTACGCCGTGGTGACGCAGGTGTTCGACCTGCCCGCGCTGTGGCAGGAGATCGACGCGCTCGACAACGTCGTGCACACCGACGTCGCCGACGCGATGGTGCTGGAGACGCGGCGGCTGCTCGACCGGGCCGCGCGCTGGTTCCTCACCAACCGGCCGCAGCCGCTGGCCCCGCTCTCGGAGATCAAGCGCTTCGGCCGGGTGCTGGGCAAGCTCGTGCCGAAGCTCGGCGACCTGCTGCGCGGCCGCGAGGCCGAGTCGGTGGAGAAGCACGTGAACGAGCTGATCGCCGCGAACGTCCCGGAGGGGCTGGCGCGCCGGGTCTCGCTGCTGCTGCACACCTACGGCCTGCTCGACGTCACCGAGGTGGCCGAGCTCGCCGAGCAGCAGATCGGTGTGGACGCCACGCACAGCCCGGCCGAGACGGCGGAGCTGTACTACGCGCTCTCGGCGCACCTGGACATCGACCAGATGCTCACCGAGATCAGCAAGCTCGAACGCGGCAACCGCTGGCACGCGCTCGCCCGGCTTTCCTTGCGTGATGACGTCTACAGCTCGCTGCGCGCGATCACGCTGGACGCCTTGCGGCACAGCGATCCCGGCTCGTCCGGGGACGCCAAGATCGCGCAGTGGGAGAAGACGAACGCGTCCCGGCTGCAGCGGGCGCGCGTCGCGCTCGACGAGATCACCAAGTCCGGCCGGCACGACTTGGCGACGCTTTCGGTGGCGGCCCGCCAGATCCGGAGCACGGTACGGTGACCTACGTTTCGCACGTCCGTCCGCGCTGGACGGACATGGACGTCTACGGCCACATCAACCACGCGAAGCTGGTGACGCTGCTCGAAGAGGCGCGCATCCCGCTGCTGTTCGAAGGGGCCACCGAGGCCGGGCTCGAACAGCTGCCCAAGGGCATCGTCGTGGTGCGCCTCGAAGTGGCCTACAAGGCGCCGATCGTGGTGTCCGGGCAGCAGCTGCGGATCGAGATCGACCTGACCGAGCTGCGCGCGGCGAGCTTCACCCTGGCCTACCGCGTGCGCACCGGGTCGGCCGCGGACGACCCGGTGGCGGTCACGGCCGAGACGCTGCTGGCGCCGTACGACACGGTCGAGCTGCGGCCGCGTAGGCTCACCCCGGCCGAGTCGGAGTTTCTGAAGCAGGGGTTCGCGGATGCCTGAGTTGTTCGTGCCGGACGCGGCCGACCGGGAGACCCTCGGGGCGTTCGTCGCCCGGGCGGTCCGGCTGGACGGCCAGACGGCGGTCCGGCTGCGGCAGCGCGGCGACGGCGTGGTCGAGGCCTGGACGGCGACGCCGTTCGAGTGCCTGGCCACCCGCGCGGTGGCCGGCGACGTCACCCCCGGTGACGTCACGGTGTCCGGCAACGAGCTGCTCGCCGCGCTGACCGTCGCGGGCGGACCCCGGATGGACCCGGGCCCGGCCCGCGACCTGCTGTGGCACGGCGAGCTGCCCTCGTCGGGCCGCTGGCCGCTGATCGACGAGCTCCCGGCGCGGGTGGTGTCGGAGCTGGCGGACCGCGGCGTGACCCTGGCCAGGGACAACGCCGGCCCGCACGGCACGCCGCCGGCGTCGCTGATGGACCAGGCGGTCCTGACCGTGAGCGGCGGTTCGGTCGAGGTCAAGGTGCAGATGCGCTGCCTGTTCGCGATGTCCGGCATGGGTTTCGTGGATTCGGACGTCGAGGGTGACGTCGTCCGCGTGACGGCGACGGACTCGTGGCTGCGCCTGGACGCCCGGTACGGCGCGATCGTCCGGCGCCGGCACGCGCTGCTGCCCCTGCTGTTCTGACTTGTTCTGACGGAGTTCTTACGGCCGCCACCGTTCCTCGCCGGGCGGTGGCACGCTGGAGGCGTGAGCGCGGACGAAGATCCGACGGCGGACTTCCTCGACGCGGTGCGCGCCGACGAGGAAACCCCGTGGCGGCGCGACCGTCCGGCGGGTGAGCGGGCGCCGGAGCGCGCCGAAAGACCTGAGAGGTGGGGCCGCACGCGTGCGGCGGGCCGGGCGGCTGCCCAGGCGGCGCCCTACCTCCAGGCCGCGGCGCTGGTGGCGTGGCTGGCGAGCGGCGCCTTCGACGACGGTTCCGGCCCGGGCGACCAGGGCTAGACGAGCCAGACGGCCGAGTCCGCGGGCAGTTTCCCGTCCACCAGCGGGCTGCTCGACAGCAGCACCTCACCCGGCGGCAACGCGATGGGCGAGGCCGAAGTGTTCAGCGCGCACACCAGCCCACCCCCGCGCCGCCGGAAGGCGAAACACCCGGCCGGCGCGCCGTACCACTCCAGCTCGTCGCCGCTGAACGCCGGATGCGTCTTCCGCAGCTCGATCGCGGCCCGGTACAGCGAGAGCGTCGAGTCCGCGTCCTCGATCTGCTTCTCGACGGTCAGCCCGGCCCACTCCGACGGCATGGGCAGCCAGGTACGCGGGTTGCGCGAGAACCCGAACGGCGGCAGGTCGCCCTCCCACGGCAGGGGCACCCGCGAGACGTCCCGCCCGAACTCGGCCCCGCTGGTCTTCGCGCGCGGGTCGGCCATTTCCGAAAGGGACAGCTCGACGTTCGCCAGCCCCAGCTCTTCGCCGTTGTACAGGTACACCGTGCCCGGCAGCGCCAGCTCCACCAGCGCCATCGCCCGCGCTCGCCGCACGCCCACCGCACCGCCGCCGTAGCGGCTGACCTGCCGCCAGACGTCGTGGTTGCCCAGCGTCCAGGTCGCCGGGGCGCTCGTGCGGGCCGGGACCGTCAGGGAGCGCTCGATGGCCGTGCGCATGGCGTCGGCGTCGAAGTGGGTCAGCACCAGCCGGAAATTGAAGGCCAGGTGCAGCTCGTCGGGCCGCAGGTAGCGCGACAGGCGTTCCTCGTCGGTCACCCAGATCTCGCCGACCGCCATCGCGTCCGGGAACTCGTCGAGCACCTTGCGGATCATCTGGTGGATCTCGTGGACGCCGTCGTGGTCCCAGCGCGGGTCGTAGTAGTGGCTCGGCCCCTGGCCGCCGGCGCGCGGGTCCATGTCCGGCAGGCCGGGCGGTTTGGCCATGCCGTGGGCAACGTCGATGCGGAAGCCGTCGACGCCGCGTTCGAGCCAGAACCGCAGGGTGCGTTCGAGGTCGGCGGCGACCTCCGGGTTGGCCCAGTTCAGGTCCGGCTGCTGCGGCGCGAACAGGTGCAGGTACCACTGCCCGTCCGGCACCCTGGTCCAGGCCGGACCGCCGAACGCGCTGACCCAGTTGTTCGGCGGGTCCTCGCCCTTCGGGCCGACGCCGTCGCGGAAGATGTAGCGGTCACGCTCCGGGCTGCCCGGCGCGGCGGCCATCGCCGACTTGAACCAGGCGTGCTGGTTGCTGGTGTGGTTCGGCACGACGTCGACGGTGACCTTGATGTTGCGCTTGTGCGCCTCGGTCAGCAGGACGTCGAAGTCGCCGAGGGTGCCGAACATCGGGTCGACGTCCCGCGGGTCGGCGATGTCGTAGCCGTGGTCGGCCATGGGGGAGCGGTAGAACGGCGTCAGCCACAGCGCGTCGACGCCCAGCAGCTCCAGGTAACCGAGCCTGGAGTGGATGCCTTCCAGGTCTCCGACGCCGTCACCGTCCGAATCGGCGAACGAGCGTACGTAGACCTGGTAGAAGACGGCGTCGCGCCACCAGGCTTCTGCTCTCATACGAAGCTGTTCATCATGCTGTGCGCGGCCATCTCCAGGTAGGCCCAGAGCTGGCCGCGGTACGGCTCTTCCAGGTTCTCCTCGTCGACGGCGATCCGGATGCAGCGCAGCCAGGCGTCCCGCTCCAGCGGCCCGATCTTGAACGGCGCGTGCCGCATCCGCAGCCGCGGATGCCCGCGCTGGTCGGAGTAGGTGTGCGGGCCGCCCCAGTACTGCATGAGGAACAGCCGGAACCGCTCCTCGGCGGGCCCCAGGTCTTCTTCGGGGTAGAGGGGGCGGAGGATCTCGTCGCGCGCGACCTCCTCGTAGAACCGCCCGACGATCCGGCGGAACGTCGGTTCGCCGCCGACCGCTTCGTAGAGGTTCGCCGGTTCGCTCACTGCAGACACGCCTTCCATTTTGCCCTTGGGGTGCGGGTTCCCGACGGCCGGTCCGCTCAATACCGGTTCGTCGCGAACCCGCTCCCCAGCGTAACGGCGCTCGCGGCCGTTACTTCCCGCCCGCCGGGGCCGCGGGCGGGAACAGCCGGCCGAGGGGCGGGTCGAAGCCGGCCTCCTCCAGGGCCGCCAGCAGCTGGGCGCGCAAGGCCCGCTGCACCGCCCACTGCTTGCCGGGCCGCACCTTCACCGTCAGGCGCAGCTGGAGGCCTTCCGGTGTGACGCTTTCCACACCCAGCATCTCCGGCGGCTCGAGGATGTTGTCCTTCAGCGCGTCGCTCTCGGTGGCGGTGGAGGCCGCGGCCGCGAGCACGGCCGCCGCGCGCTCGACGTCGGCGGTGTAGCCGAGGGGGACGTCGACGAGCGCCACCGCGAAGCCCTGGCTCGAGTTGCCGACGCGCAGCACCTCGCCGTTGCGGACGTACCAGACCGTGCCCTTGACGTCACGCAGCGTCGTGATCCGGAGGCCGACGGACTCGACCGTGCCGGACGCCTCGCCGACGTCCACGACGTCGCCGACGCCGTACTGGTCCTCGACCATCATGAAGATCCCGGACAGGAAGTCCTTGACCAGGTTCTGCGCGCCGAATCCGATCGCGACGCCGATGATGCCCGCCGAGGCGATGATCGGGCCCAGGTTGATGCCGAGCTCGCCCAGCACGAGGATGAAGGCCAGGCCGTAGACCAGGAACGTCGCCATCGACTTCAGCACCGAGCCGATGGTCATCGCGCGCTGGCGGCGCCGTTCGATGACGGCCGAGCCGAGCACCTCCGGGGCGCGCTCGCGCAGCGGGCGCAGCAGCGACGGGAGCTTGCCGCCCGTCTTCGGCAGGGTCGTGACGCGGTTGATCAGCCTTCTCAGGATCAGGCGCACCAGGAACGCGATCACGATGATCATCAGGATCTTGACCGGCTTGGTGATCAGCCAGTTCGCCGAGCCCGCCAGCCACAGGTTGTTCGTGACGTCGTACACCGTGTAGCAGAACGTGCTGGGGTCCTTCACGCAAGGCGGGTCGGCGGAGGGAAGCAGGGAGAGCACGGCGGTTCGTTCATCCTTCCGATCGGGTCGGCCGCCCCAACGCCGAGTGGATGTTGGGTCGCGGGGATGTGACACGTCTTGTAACACACGTGCGCTGGGGGCCTGTTCTGTGGTCGACTATGCCTACGCCCCTGGAGGTGGTCGAGTGCCAGACCGACAACCCAGCCCCCGCGGCGTCTCCGGCCAAGCCACGGCCGACGAGACGCCAGAGGTGGTTCTGCGTGCCTATCCGGGGGGTTCCGCATCCGGCGGAGCCGTCCCGGCCGGGCCGGGGACCCGCCCAGGGGGAGTGACCCGCCCGCCCGGACAGCGTAGTAGAGGCCGGGATCCGGCCGCCCCGACCTGGGGCCGGCGCCGGGTGCTCCTGCTCAACGCCACTTTCGAGCCGCTGACCGCGTTGCCGCTGCGGCGCGCGGTCGTGCTCGTCATGTGCGGCAAGGCCGAAGTGGTCCACGGTGACCCCGGCGGGATCGAGTTGCATTCGGCGAAGGTTTCGCTGCCGGTGCCCTCGGTGATCCGCCTGAGCACGTACGTGCGCGTACCGTATCGCGCGCAGGTGCCGCTGACCCGTGCGGGACTCATGCACCGCGACCGGTACCGCTGCGCCTACTGCGGGGGGCGGGCCGAGACGATCGACCACGTCATCCCGCGCAGCCGGGGCGGCCCCCACAGCTGGACCAACTGCGTCGCCTGCTGCGCCAAGTGCAACCACCGCAAAGCGGACCGGCTGCTCTCGGAGATCGGCTGGCGGCTGCGCATCGTCCCGCGGGCGCCCCACGGCCCGCACTGGCGGCTGCTCGCGCACTCCAAGGAGGCCGACCCGCTCTGGCGGCCGTATCTCGGCTCCGCCGCTTAGCTCCGCCAGGCGAGCGGAGCCCGGACGAAACGGGCCCGGACAAGCCGGCGCCCCGGCTGCCTTGCGGCGGCCGGGGCGAGCCGGGTGCTTGCGCGGAGTGCTTCAGGTAGCGCGTGGCCCTGGAGGTCTGTCAGGCAGCGAGGGCGAAGTCGCTCTGGCAGGTGACGCGGGTGCCCATGGTGACGCGCGTGCCGCGAGTGACCCGGGTCCCTCGCGTGACGCGGGTGCCGCAGGTGACTCGCGTGCCGGCCGTCACACGCGTGCCCATCGTGACACGAGTGCCGCGCGTGACCCGGGTCCCTCGGGTGACGCGCGTGCCGGCTGTCACCCGGGTGCCCATGGTGACGCGGGTTCCGGCCGTCACCCGTGTACCGCGAGTGACGCGTGTACCCCGGGTAACCCTTGTGCCCGCCGTCACACGCGTTCCGGGCGTGAATTCGATGTCGCTGAGTGACGGGGTGGTCTCGGTGATCGCCTGTGCGGACGTGCGGACGCTGTTCATGGCGGGGCCTCCTGGGACCGGTGCGTTACCTGCTGGGGCTGGAGAGCGGGGCGCAAGGCCCGTACAGGTGAAAAAGCTACGAGGATTTCAAGGTCCGGACAAGACGACAGCGGCGGGTGCGGCCGCCTGTACGTTGAGTTGCAACCTTTCGGCCCGACGGTCTTCGCCCCAACGTTCCAGTGGCCGCGAGCCAAGCGGCGGACGGCACTCGGCTTACGACGAACGGTCGAGTGCGCCGCGCGCGGTGGGCGCGGTGGGCGCGGAGGTCATCCGATACGCTCAGCGCCGTGAACATCGTCGAGACGATCGTGGTCTTCGCCGTGATCCCGCTGGCCATCTACGGCCTCGCCGGGCTGCTGACGCTCCGGCGCAGGTCCGGCGGTGCCTCGCGGCACCGGAGCGGCCAGGCCTGGGAGTACCCGGCCATGTGGTGGAGCGCCAACCCCGACGGGGCGGGACACCGGCACGCCGGCACCGAGAACAGCGCGCCCGAGGGCGCCCCGACCGCGGCGGGAGGCGCTCGTGGCAACTGGTGAGCTGACGAAGCGCGTCGACGAGTCCGAGCTGGGCTACGGAGAGGCCCTGATGGCCACCGGGCGGGTGTCCGCGGCCAAGATGTACGAGCCGGAGGCACCGTCCGGGCCGTTCAACACCCGCCAGCTGGCCCGCCTCGACGAGGCGCTGACTTTCGCTTCGCGCGAGACCGGGCTGGACTTCAGCCTGTACTTGGGTGAGCTGGGCGAGGACAGCCGCTCGGCGGCGGAGAAGCTGCACGCGACGACGGCGGACCCGTCGAACTCGGTGCTGATCGCGGTCTCCCCGGGGGAGCGGAAGATCGAGATCGTCACGGGGAGGGCTGCGTACCTGCGGCTTCCGGACCGGGGGGCCAAGCTGGCCGTGGCGAGCATGGTGGCGTCGTTCAAGGAGGGTGACCTGGTTCGCGGACTGGTCAACGGGCTCGTGAACGCGCTGCGGATGCTTTCGGACCAGGCTGGTCCTGCGCCTCGGTGAGCTTGTCTGGTTCTACGGAAGCGCCCCGTGCCTCGGATTGAGGTGCGGGGCTTTTTCGTGTTCGGAGCTGGGCTCGGGGCGGTTGTCTGCGCCGGGTCGCCTTGGTTGTCCACATTGTTGCCGGGGTGGGGATAACCAGGCTGCTCTCGGCGCTTGGTCGGGTTTTTTGTCCGGGGCGGCCGATACGCTGGAAGCGGGGGCAGCCCCCAGGGAGGGCGGGCTGTGCCGGGTGGCTCTGCCGGGGTTTTCCCGCCGGCCCGAACGCCGGATTGTTCAGCGGCCGTCAGGCCGTGTCAAGGCGGGAAAGCGTGCCTTGACACGGCCTGACGGCCGCTGAGGCGGCTGCGTATCGGGTCGGCAGGGGGGTGTGGCCGGAGGGCGGTTTGTGCCGGGGACGGCGGTGCCGGGGCGAATTCTGCCGGGCCGACCGTGGCTGACGCAGCGGCGCCGAACGGCGGGCCGTGCCGAGGCACGACCCGCCGTTGGATCCGAACTCAGGCCTGGGCGTCGAAGTCCCGTGCCGCCAGGGCGCGCACGATGCCCGCGCGGCCCTCCGAGACCAGCCGCCGCAGGGCTTGTGGGTGCTCGCCCGCCAGCCACTCGTCCGAGGCCGTCACCGTCTCCGGGGCGACCGCCCAGGACGGGTACAGGCCGATGGCGATCGGCTGCGCTCGCTCGCTCGAGCGCCGCTGCCAGACCTCGTCGATCACCTCGAAGTAACGCGGCACGTAAGACCCCAGCAGGGCCTTCTGGCCCGGGTGGGAGAAGCCCGAGATCAACGAGTCGCTCACCGCGTTCGGCAGCTCGTCGTCGTACACCGCCCGCTGCCACGCGTCGGCCTTGGCCTCCGTTGTCGGGCGCAATGCGCGGGCGCGCTCCGCCTGGCGGCGGCCCGTTGCCGTGTTGTCGCGGGCCAGTTCCGCGTCGATCTCCTCCGCGGCCGCCTTTCCGTGGGCCACCAGCGCGTGCAACAGGCGCCAGCGCAGGTCCGTGTCCACCGTGAGGCCCGGCAGCGGGGCCGACTCGTCCAGCCAGCCCGCCAGCACATCCAGCGTGGCGGAGTCCAGCACCGAACCGGCCAGCGAGTTGACGAACGCCAGCTGGTGGTCCGAACCGGGCTCGGCGGCCCGGACCAGCTCCAGCAGCCGCGCGGTGAAGGCCGGCCAGCCCGTCGAGGCCGCCCACTCCTGCTCCGCGTACGAGTTCAGCGCCGTCTGGGCCTGCAGCAGGAGCCGCTGGACCACGCCGACCTCGGTCTCCGTGTGGATTCCGCGCTGCACCAACGTGACGAAGTCGCGGGCCTTCAGCTCGGCTTCGCGGGTCATCTCCCACGCCGCCGACCAGCACAGCGTGCGCGGCAGCGGCTCGGTGATGTCGGCGACGCGGTCGATCAGCGTGGTCAGCGACGCCGGGTCGAGGCGCATCGTGCAGTACGTCAGGTCGTCGTCGTTGACCAGCACCAGCTTGCCCGCGGGCAGGCCGACCAGGTCCGGCACCTCGGTGCGCTCGCCGTCGACGTCCAGCTCCACCCGCTGCGTCCGGACGATCTTGCCCGAGCCGTCCTCGTCGTAGATCCCGACCGCGACGCGGTGCGTGCGCAGCTCACCGGCGCCCGGCTTCGCGCCCGACTGCACGACGGCGAACGACGTGAACTTGCCGTCGGCGCCGACTTCGTAGCGGGGGCTCAGCGAGTTCAGCCCGGTGGTCTCCAGCCACTGCGCGCTCCACCACGACAGGTCGCGCCCGGACGCCTCTTCCAGCGCGCCCAGCAGGTCGGCCAGCGTGGCGTTGCCCCAGGCGTGCTTGCCGAAGTAGACCTTCAGGCCGTCGAGGAAGTGGTCCAGGCCGACGTAGGCGACGAGCTGCTTGAGCACGCTCGCGCCCTTGGCGTAGGTGATGCCGTCGAAGTTCACCTCGACCGCGTGCAGGTCGACGATGTCGGCCGCGATCGGGTGCGTCGAGGGCAGCTGGTCCTGGCGGTAGGCCCACGACTTCTCGATGTTCGCGAAGCTGGTCCACGCGTTCTTGTACTCGGTCGCCTCGGCCTGGGCCAGGACGCTCGCGAAGGTCGCGAACGACTCGTTCAGCCACAGGTCGTCCCACCAGCGCATGGTGACCAGGTCGCCGAACCACATGTGCGCCATCTCGTGCAGCAGCGTCTCGGCGCGCCGCTCGTAGGCGTAGCGGGTGACGCGGCTGCGGAAGACGTAGTCCTCCAGGAACGTCACCGCGCCGGCGTTCTCCATCGCGCCCGCGTTGAACTCCGGCACGAACAGCTGGTCGTACTTGGAGAACTGGTACGGCGTGCCGAACTTCTCGTGGTAGAAGCCGAAACCCTGCTTGGTCTCGGTGAACAGCCGGTCGGCGTCCATGTGCTCGGCCAGCGACGCGCGGCAGTAGATGCCGAGCGGGATGGTCTTGTGGTCGTCGGTGTACTCGTCACGCCATTCGGCGTACGGGCCGGCGACCAGCGCCACGAGGTAGGTGGAGATCCGCTCGGACTCCTTGAACACCGTGCGGACGGCGCCTTCCGGCGTCTCCTCGGCGGACTCCACGATGGCGTTGGAGACGACCTTCCAGTCCTTCGGCGCGATCACCGTGAGCCGGTAGACCGACTTCAGGTCCGGCTGGTCGAAGCAGGCGAACATGCGCTTGGCGTCCGCCGTCTCGAACTGCGTGTACAGGTAGACGCCGTCGTCGACCGGGTCGACGAACCGGTGCAGGCCTTCGCCGGTGTTCATGTACCGGCAGTCGGCGGTCACCGTGAGCTCGTTGGACGCGGCCAGCCCGGCCAGCGCGATGCCCTTGTCCTCGACATACGCGCTGACATCGACGTCCGCGCCGTTCAGGGTGGCCGAGTGCACGCGGTCGGCGACGATGTCGACCCACGTCGATTCGCCGGCCCGGTCGCTCGAGAACCGGACGGTCGTCTTCGACGCGAAGGTCTTCTCCCCGGGTCCGCCGTGGCCGTCGGTCAGATCGAGCTCGATGTCGTAACCGGTGACGTCGAGCAGATCCGCGCGCAGCTTGGCTTGGTCGCGGGTCAGGTTGGGGGCGGGCACAGGCACCTCTGGTCGTTGGTATCGGTTTTCAACTCCCCGCATCCAATCATGGGGACGGGGTGGCGGGCGATAAGGGAACAACCCCGCGTTTCCCGGTGTTGGCCCGTCGTGTGGGGGTCCGCCCACACCGAGACGTGACTCAGGAGTACCCAGATGACCGCTGCCGAGCAGCCCACGAAGGTCGATTTCTACTTCGACCCGATCTGCCCGTTCGCGTGGATCACCTCCCGCTGGATCCTGGAGGTGGAGAAGCACCGCAACCTGGACCTCCGCTTCCGGATCATGAGCCTGTCGGTGCTCAACGAAGGCCGGGACGAGCTGCCCGAGCAGTACAAGGAGCTGCTGGCCAAGGGCTGGGGCCCGGTGCGCGTGGCCGTGGCGTTGTCGCAGCTCAAGGGCGAGGAGCTGCTGCGCGAGTACTACACCGAGTTCGGCACCCGCTTCCACAACCAGGGCAACAAGGACCAGGAAGCGGTCATCAAGGAGGCGCTGGCCGCCATCGGCGCGCCCGCCGAACTGGCCGACGCGGCGCACTCGGCCGAGTACGACGAGGCGCTGAAGAAGAGCCACCACGAGGGCATGGACCCGGTCGGCATGGACGTCGGCACCCCGACGATCCACATCGACGGCGTGGCGTTCTTCGGCCCGGTGCTGACCTCGATCCCGCGCGGCGAAGACGCGCTGAAGGTGTTCGACGGCGCGGTGGCGCTGTCGAGCTACCCGGACTTCTACGAGCTCAAGCGCACCCGGTCGGGCGAACTGAACTTCGACTAGGGAGTCGCCAGCGCGGCCAGGGTGACGTCGCCGGGGTAGCGGGACGCGGCCACGGCGGCCACCTCGGTCGTCTCGCCGCGGCCCACGCCCGCCTTGAGCGTGATCAGCTCGTGCAGGCCGTCGCGGTGGTAGCGCACGAACTCCGCGTCCACCGGGTCGCCGTGGCCGGGGACGACGACGCGGGGTTCGAGCGCGAGGATGGCGTCGAACGCGTCCGGCCAGGCGGTCAGGTCGGTTTCGGAGCTGAACGAGTACTCGCTGAACCCCGCCTCGGCGTGCTCGACGACGTCGCCGGCGAAGACGACCGCCGCGTCCGGGACGTGGACCACCACGTCGTGGTCGGTGTGCGCCCGGCCGGGGTGCAGCAGGACCGCCGTGCGGGCGCCGAGGTCCAGCTCGACGCGGCCGGTGACCGTGTGGTCCGGCGCGGTGATGGTGGTGCGGGAAATCGCGTCGGCGATCTCCGGCTTGCCTTCTTCGCGGTAGTGGGCCACCCATTTCGCGCGAGTGGCCTCGAGGTCCGCGCTCAGCTCGGCGGCGCAGCGCTCGTGCGCCCAGATCTCGCAGGGCAGGAACGCCTCGGTGCCCCAGGCGTGGTCGAAGTGCGCGTGCGTGTAAACCACGGCCCACGGCAGCGGCGTGAGTTCCCGGATCGCGGCGGCGAGCTCGGCGCCCTGCTCGAGGTCGCCGCGGGTGTCGACGACCAGGCAGCGCTCGGCGCCGACGACCAGCCCGACGGTCAGGTCCAGCTCCTCGTAGCGGCGGGCGTGGACGCCGTCGGCGACCTCGATCCAGCGGCCGGTCATGCCAGTACTCCTCCGGTCAGGACGGGAGCGGCGTCGCTCACGTCGGATTCGATCACTTTGCGTCCCGGCACGCCCGGCGGCCATCCGGCCTCGACGCACGGCCACGGCGGTCCGAACGTTTCGCTGTGGCCGAAATCGTTCCCGACCCAGCCGCGATCAGGCCGATGGGGTCGCCCGGCTCGCGCGTCCGGCGTGGTGGCAGACTCCTGGCCGTGCGTGTCTACTTGGGATCCGACCATGCCGGCTTCGAGCTGAAGAACCACCTGGTGGCTCACCTGGAGAAACAAGGCCACGAGGTCACCGACATCGGTCCGCACGTCTACGACGCGGACGACGACTACCCGGCGTTCTGCATCGAGACGGCGCTGCGCGTGGTGGCCGACGAGGGCAGCCGCGGCATCGTGGTCGGCGGCTCGGGCAACGGCGAGCAGATCGCCGCCAACAAGGTCCCCGGCGCCCGCGCCGGCCTGGCCTGGAGTGTCGAGACAGCGAAGCTGTGCCGGGAGCACAACCACGCCCAGCTGATCGGCGTCGGCGCCCGGATGCACACCGCCGAGGAGGCCGTCGAGATCGTCGAGGCGTTCCTGGCGACGGAGGTCTCGCCGGAGGAGCGGCACGCCCGCCGCGTGCAGCAGCTGCTCGACTACGAGCGCACCGGGACCCCGCCGGCGTTGCCGGAGGCCTGATGCCCGAGGGGCACACGCTCCACCGGCTCGCGCGGCTGCACAAGCGCCGGTTCGCCGGCGCGCCGGTCGCGGTGAGCAGCCCGCAGGGCCGGTTCGCCGCCGAAGCGTCCCGTTTGGACGGTCAGGTGTTCGCCGGCGCCGAGGCGTACGGCAAGCACCTCTTCCACGACTACGGCCCGCACGGGATCGTGCACATCCACCTGGGGCTCTACGGCACCTTCGGCGAGTCGCCGCTGCCCGCGCCCGAGCCGGTGGGCCAGGTCCGGCTGCGGCTGGCCGGCCGGACACATTGGACGGACCTGCGCGGCCCCACCCGCTGTGAGCTGCTGGACGTCGCCCAGGCGGACGCGATCAAGGCCCGGCTCGGTCCCGACCCGCTGCGCCGTGACGCGAAACCGGAGCTGGCCTGGGCGCGCGTTTCGCGGTCCAAGACGTCGATCGCGGCGCTGCTGATGGACCAGGCCGTCCTCGCCGGCGTCGGCAACGTCTACCGCGCGGAGGTGCTGTTCCGCCACGGCGTCGCGCCGCTGACGCCGGGACGTTCCCTCGATCGGGCCCTCTGGGAAGACATCTGGGCCGACCTGGTGACCCTGATGCGCGACGGCGTCCGCGTCGGCCGCATCGACACCGTCCGCCCGGAGCACCTGCCGGAGGCGATGGGCCGCGCGGCCCGGGTGGACCGCCACGGCGGCGAGGTCTACGTCTACCGCCGCGCCGGCGAGCCGTGCCTGGTGTGCGGCACGCCGGTGGCGCACTCGGAACTGGTGGGCCGCAACCTCTACTGGTGCCCCCGCTGCCAACCGGCCTGAATCGCGTCGGACTCCTCCCGCGGCAGGTCGTGAGTGGTAAGGAGGGTTAGAACCCGCCTTACCACTCACGAGGGCGGTCAGAAGTCGAAACCTCCGCCGTCGAAGCCGCCGCCGTCGAAGCCGCCGCCGCCCCAGTCGCCGCCGCCGTCTCCGCCGAAGTCGCCGCCGCCGTCGCCGCCCATGTCACCACCGCCGTCTCCGCCCATGTCGCCGGACTCGAGCGCGTCCTGCTGGCCCGCGTCGTAGCCGGACTCCCACGCCGAGGCGCTCGCGATGCCGCCCATGCCGGAGAACATCGCGCTGAACAGGAACATCGACCCGAGACCCCAGGCGCCGGCGACGAGCGCGGGCTTCCACCACGGCTCGCTGTACCAGCCCTGCGGCACCGGACGGCCCGCGACGCGGCCGCCGGGGTAGTAGTACGGCGTGTCCTGGCCGGCGTCCGGGGAGGCGGCGTAGTGCTGGCCCTCGACGTCGACGTCGCGGCGCTCGGTGACCTTGCCGGCGCGCTCGCGCTCGGCCTCCTCCGGAAGCTGCGGGCCGGGGTCCATGCCCATCGCGACGCGCGCGGCGCGCACGTAGTAAAGGCCCTCGATGGCGGTCTCCTTGACCAGCCGGGCCTGTTCGATCGTGCGGGCCTGCTCCATCTGCGAGCCGGCCGCGTTGTAGCGCTCGGCGGCGTCGGCCATCGCCTGCTGCGAGGCGGTGTCCGTGCCGTTGATGTTGAGGACCTGGCCGCCGAGCCGCTCGAGCAGGCGCCGGGCGTCGGCCTTGGCGTCGTCGAGCTCCCGCTGCCGGGCCGCGGCGCGCTGCCGCGAGAAATAGAGGCCGCCACCGACGATCAAGACGACGACTACGATCAAGAAGATCGCGGTGCCCATGGACCACTCCCAGAAGTTCGGGGCTCGGTGACCGGTGGTCACCTTTGAAACGGACAACGCGGACGCTACGCGGTGGGTTCCCGGCGCGTGACCGGGCCCACCTCGGGAACTGGCCGAAGAAACTAGAACACGTTATAGTTCGGGCATGAAGTTCACCCTGTCGATCGCGATGAACCCCCTCGATCAGCTGGGCGAGCTCGCCCGGGCCGCCGAAGAGGCCGGCTTCGCCTCCATTGCCCTGCCCGACTCGCTCTTCTACGCCGAAACGGTGGACACGGACTACCCGTACACCCCCGACGGCAGCCGGTTCTGGACCGCGGAGACCCCCTGGGTGGACCCGCTCGTGGCGACCGCGTCGATGGGCGCGGTGACCAGCCGGATCCACTTCTACACGTCGGTGCTCAAGCTCGGCTCCCGCAACCCGGTGCTGCTGGCCCGCCAGGTCGGCTCGGCGGCGGTGCTCACCGGCGGCCGGTTCGGCCTCGGGCTCGGCGTCGGCTGGCTGCCCCAGGAGTTCGAGTACTGCGGCGTGCCGTTCGAACGGCGCGGCAAGCGCGTCGACGAGGCCATCGACGTGCTGCGGCTGATCCTCGACGGCGGCATGGTCGAGTACCACGGCGATTTCTACGACTTCGACAAGATCCAGATGAGCCCGGCGCCGCCGAGCCGGGTGCCGTTCTACATCGGCGGCCACACCGAGGTCGCGCTGAAGCGCGCCGCGCGGGTCGCCGACGGCTGGTCGTCGGCGATGATGAAGCTCGACGAGCTGCGCGACACCATCGCCCGGCTCAAGGAGCTGCTGGCCGAGCAGGGTCGCGCCGATGTTCCGTTCGAGTACCAGGCGGTCTGCATCGACGCCTTCGGCCTGGACGGCTACCGCGCGCAGGCCGAAGCGGGCGTCACCGACGTCATCACCATGCCGTGGGTCTTCGACGGCGTCGGGTTCGACGCGCCGGTCGAGCCGAAGCTCGAGGCGATCCGCAAGTTCGGGACCGAGATCATCGCGAAGTTCGAGGAGTGAGTGCCGTGGGCGTGCAGGTCAGCTGGGACACGGCGGCGGAGCAGCCGCCGGCGCGGCGCGCGGCGTTCGCGTCGATGACGGCCGTGACGGCGGGCGACAAGGAGGGCTGGCTGGCCCTGTTCGCCCCGGACGCGGTGGTCGAGGACCCGGTCGGCCCGTCGTTCATCGACGAGGCGGGCAAGGGCCACCACGGCCACGAGGGCATCGGCGCGTTCTGGGACAAGACGATCGCCAATGTCGAGCGCTTCGAATTCACCATCCGCGACTCCCACGCGGGCGGCGACGAGGTGGCCAACGTCGGCACGATCACGACGTTCCTGCCGGGCGGCTACCGCGTCGACACCGACGGGGTGTTCGTCTACCGCGTCGGCGAGGACGGGTTGCTCAGGTCGGTGCGGGCGTTCTGGGAGCCCGAGCGCGCGATGGCGACCGCGCGCCAGGTGACGGATTAGCGTCCCGGCCAGCGGAAACCCAATTTCATATCTGATACATGATCTCTTGACTCCCGGTTAGGCAGGACTCTTTACTAACTGGTGTAGACCTCTGATGTCTCCACCACCGGGAGTTCGCATGTCCTCACCTCGTCGAATCGCGAGCGCGGCCGCCGCGCTCGCGATCGCGGCCAGCGGCCTCGTCCTGGGTGCGCCCACGGCGGCGGCCCTCGAAAACGGCCTGCTGCGCACACCGCCGATGGGCTTCAACAACTGGAACTCCACGCAGTGCAAAGCCGACTTCAACGAGGCGATGATCAAGGGCATCGCGGACATCTTCGTCAGCAAGGGCCTGAAGGACGCCGGCTACACCTACGTCAACATCGACGACTGCTGGGCGCTGCCGTCCCGCAACTCGGCGGGGAACCTGGTGCCCGACCCGGCGCGGTTCCCCGGCGGCATCAAGGCGCTCGCCGACTACGTGCACGGCAAGGGCCTGAAGTTCGGCATCTACACCAGTGCCGGCACGAAGACCTGCAACAAGGCGGGCTTCCCCGGCGCGCTGAACCACGAGCAGCAGGACGCGAACCTGTTCGCGTCCTGGGGGGTCGACTACCTGAAGTACGACAACTGCAACAACCAGGGTGTCGACGCGCAGCAGCGGTACAAGGCGATGCGGGACGCGCTCGCGAAGTCCGGCCGCGCGATCGCGTACTCCATCTGCGAGTGGGGCCAGAACCAGCCGTGGACGTGGGCCGCGCCGGTCGGGAACCTGTGGCGCACCACCGGTGACATCTCCGACAAGTGGTCGAGCATGATCGGCAAGGCGCAGACCAACCGCGGCCTCGCGCAGTACGCCGGTCCCGGCCACTGGAACGACCCGGACATGCTGGAGGTCGGGAACGGCGGGATGACCGCGGCGGAGTACCGCACGCACTTCAGCCTGTGGGCGATGATGGCGGCGCCGCTGCTGATCGGCAGCGACCTGCGCAAGGTCTCGGACGACAACTTCGCGATCCTCAAGAACACCGACGTCATCGCGCTCGACCAGGATGCGCTGGGCAAGCAGGCGACGGTGCTGAGCGCGAACGCGGGCCTCGTCGTGTACAGCAAGGTGCTGGCGAACGGCGACCGCGCGGTGGCGCTGTCCAACGAAACGGCCGCGACGGCGACGATCGGCACGACGGCGGCCGCCACCGGGATCGGCGGCGCGTCCTCGTACACGCTGAAGGACCTGTGGAGCAAGGCGACCCGGACGACGACCGGCACGATCAGCGCGTCGGTGCCCTCGCACGCGACGGTGCTGTACCGCGTATCCCGCGCCGGCGGCTCGACGCGCTACGAAGCCGAGTCGGCCACGGTTTCGGCGGGCGGCACGATCGACGCGAACCACGCGGGCTTCTCCGGCACCGGCTTCGCGAACGGCGCCAACGCGGTCGGCAGCTACGTCGAGTGGCAGGTGACGGGACCGGCGTCGGCGCTGACGTTCGGCTACGCGAACGGCACGACGGCGGCGCGCCCGGTGGACATCGCGGTGGACGGCACGGTGGTGGCCGCGGGCGTCCCGTTCCCGGCGACCGGCGCCTGGACGACGTGGAGCACGGTGGACAAGTCGTTGTCGTTGCCGTCGGGCTCGCACACGGTCCGCTTGACCGCGACGACGGCCGATGGCCCGGCGAACCTCGACTACCTGGACGTTTCGCCCTAGCGCGAGGCCGAGGCGTGCCTGGCCGAGCTGCGCTCGTCGTAGCTCTGCCGGGCCGCTTCGACCTTCCCGAGGTTGCCCGACCACTCGGAGAGCGACGCGAACAGCGGGCCGAGGCTGCGGCCGAGTTCGCTGATCTCGTACTCGACCCGCGGCGGGACTTCGGCGTGGTAGGTCCTGGTGATCAGGCCGTCGCGCTCCAGCTGCCGCAGCCGCTGGGTGAGCACCTTCGGGGTGATCGTGGTGATCCGGCGCTGCAGTTCGACGAACCGCTGGCGCCCGAATTCGTTGAGCGCCCACAGGATCGGCGTCGTCCACCGGCTGAAGACGATGTCGACCACCGGCGCGATCGGGCAGGCCAGCTCGGGTGTGGTCTCGGTCACTTTCGCGCCTCCAGCCAATACTTTCCTCTAGGTACCTACTATACCGCAGAATGTAGCGTCGTTCCCATGATCATGGTTGTAGGAGCGACGGGAAATGTCGGAGCACCGCTGGTGCGGATGCTGTCCGAGGCGGGCGAAGAGGTGACGGCGGTGTCCCGCCGGATCACGGCGGCACCCCCGGGAGTCGTGGTGCGGCAAGGAGAATTGGCTTCGCTGGACTTCGCGGGCGTGTCGGCGGTGTTCTTGATGGTGTCGGGCGCGTTCGTGCCCTTGGACGACGTCCTCGGCCGCGCCGAGGCGGCGGGTGTCCGCCGGGTGGTGGCGCTGTCGTCCCAGGGGGTGGCCACGGGCCGGCATCCGACGGTGCTGGATGACTCGGTGCGCCGCTCGGGTCTGGAGTGGGCACTGCTCCAGCCGGGCGCGTTCGCGTCGAACACGTTGCAGTGGGCGGAAAGCATCCGCTCGGCCCGCGAGGTGGTGGCCCCGTTCGCGGACGTGGCCCTGCCGGTGGTGGACCCGGAGGACATCGCGGCGGTAGCGGCCGCGGCGTTGCGAGAGGACGGCCACGCGGGCCAGTCGTACGTTCTGACGGGCCCGGCCCCGATCACTCCCCGCGAGCAGGTGGCGGCGATCGCCTCGGCGGTGGGCGAGCCGGTGCGGTTCGTGCCGCAGACCCGCGAGGAGGCGCGCTCGGCGATGCTGGGCTTCATGCCGCCGGAGGTCGTGGACGTGACGCTGGACGTCCTGGGCGCTCCGACGCCGGCGGAGCAGGAGGTGAGCCCGGACATCGCGCGCGTGCTGGGTCGCCCACCGCGCCCGTTCGCGGACTGGGCGTCGCGCTTCGCGGGGGCGTTCAAGTGACAACGCTGGCCTACCGCTCGTCCGGAACGGGCGCACCACTGGTGTTCCTGCACGGCAACCCGGCATCGTCGCACTTGTGGCGCAAGGTGATGCCTTACTTACCGGGCCGCAGACTGGCCCCGGACCTGATCGGCATGGGCGAGTCCCCCCGCCCGGACATCGCCTACACATTCGACGACCACGCCCGCTACCTGGACGAGTGGTTCGACGCCCTGGAGCTGGACAAGGTGGTCCTGATCGGCCACGACTGGGGCGGCGCCCTGGCGGCGGACTGGGCATCCCGCCACCCCTCCCGAGTCCGAGGCTTGGCATTCACCGAAGCGGTACTGAAGCCGATGACGTGGGAAGAGTTCCCACCGGCGGGCGCCGACCTGTTCCGCGCATTGAAGACCCCAGGCGTCGGCGAGTCGATGATCAACGACTTCCTACCCCCGGAGTACGCATTCCAGGACCACCGCCCAGTCCTGCAATGGACCCGTTCAATGCCCCTGGGCGGCGAGCCGGCAGCGGTGGTATCCCGCATCGAGGCATTCGACAGCTGGCTCGGCTCGTCCCCCGAGATCCCCAAGCTCCTGGTGACATTCGAGCCCGACTACGACACGATGCTGACGCCCGCAATGATCGACTGGTGCGCTGCGAACATCGCTTCCCTGCAGGTGGTCCGACGCCCGGAAAAGGCAGGCCACCACACCCCAGAGGACCAGCCCAAGGCACTGACAGAGGCGCTCTCAACCTGGCTAAGCGAGGCGCCAGCCGAGCAATAGCCACCCACCCACCCGAGCCGAGGCAGAGCCCGGCCCGGCAGAGCTCCCAAGTGACGCCCGAGGCACCGTGGGGGGTCCGGGGGGCTCGGCCCCCCGGGCAACACAACGAAGATAGAGGGGGAGGGGCGAGCGCGTAAGCGCGAGCCCACCCCCGAATCGCGTCGGGATGACAGGATTTGAACCTGCGACCCTCCGCTCCCAAAGCGGATGCGCTACCAAGCTGCGCCACATCCCGGGTCCACCCCCAGGGGGGTGTGTGATCAGCCTAGCGGGTCACGCTAAGCTGGCGACGCACCCGGGTACCTTCGGGGGCACGCGGGTGTAGCTCAATGGTAGAGCCCTAGTCTTCCAAACTAGCTACGCGGGTTCGATTCCCGTCACCCGCTCCACGAAATTGCCGGCTCAGCCGGTCGAAGAGGCGGCGTCGCGGGTTGATGCGGCGTCCGCCTCCAGCGAGGCCGCGATCACGTCGAGCAGCTTGTCCGTGTCCACCGGCTTGGTGATGTAGTCGTCGGCTCCGCTGGCCAAGGTGCGGGCCCGGTCCTCCGCGGTGGCCTTGGCCGTCACCGCGATCACCGGCAGGTCCGCGTTGGCCGCCTCTGCCCTGATGGCCGCGATCGTGGCGTTGCCGTCCAGCTCCGGCATCATCACGTCCATCAGGACCAGGGCCGTGTCCTCGTTGCGCTCCAGTGCCCGGATGCCGTCGACGCCCGTCTCCGCGTAGATGACCTCCAGGCCTGCCTGCTCCAGGACCGCGGCCAGGGCGAACACGTTCCGCAGGTCGTCGTCGACGATGAGGACCTTCTCGCCGTGGAAGCGCTTGGGTGTCACGTCCGGGGCGGCCACCAGCACCGTGCTGGGCACCGGCGGCAGCCGGGGGGAGGAGAGGGCCGTCAGGGCCGGGTCCACCAGGCTGGCCGCGGCCGCCGGGAGGTACAGGGTGAACGTCGAGCCCACGCCCGGTTCGCTCACCACGCGCAGCTCGCCGCCCAGGAGCTCGGTCAGCTGCTGGCTGATGTTCAGCCCGAGGCCCGTGCCGCCGTACTTGCGGCTCGTCGTGCCGTCGGCCTGGCGGAACGCCTCGAAGATGACCGCCAGCTTCTCCTCCGGGATGCCGATCCCGGTGTCCTCGACCGCGAACGCGATGATGCCCGGCGCGTTCCGCAGCGCCTCCTGCTCGACCTCCGCCGGGTCCGCCGCGCGGATGTGGAGGCGGACGCCGCCCTCGTCGGTGAACTTCGCCGCGTTCGACAGCAGGTTCCGGAGGATCTGCTGAAGGCGGTGCTCGTCGGTGTGGACGCTCCCGGGCACCGGCGGGTCGATGTGGACGGCGAACTCCAGGCCCTTGTCCGCGGTCAGCGGCCGGCACAGCGACTCGACGTAGTCCACCAGCTCCGGCAGCGTGATGTCGGACATCTGCATGTCCAGCCGGCCCGCCTCGACCTTGGCCAGGTCGAGGATGTCGTTGATCAGCTGCTGGAGGTCCGACCCGGCCGCGTAGATCGTCTTCGCGAACTGGATCTGCTTCTCCGTCAGGTTGCCCTCGGGGTTCTCCGACAGCAGCTTCGCCAGGATCAACGCGCTGTTCAGCGGCGTCCGCAGCTCGTGCGACATGTTCGCCATGAACTCGGTCTTGTACTGCGACGCCACCGTCAGCTGCCCGGCGCGTTCCTCCAGCTCCTGACGCGCCTGTTCGATCTCGCTGTTCTTGACCTCGATGTCGCGGTTCTGCTGGGCCAGCAGCGCGGCCTTCTCGGCCAGCTCGGTGTTGGACCGCCGCAGCTCGCCCTGCTGGGCCTGCAGCTGCTCGGACCGCGCCCGCAGCTCCTGCGCCAGCCGCTGCGACTCCGTCAGCAGCGCTTCGGTCCGCGAGTTCGACAGGATCGTGTTCACGTTGACGCCGATCGTGTGCCGCAGCTGCTCCAGCAGGTCCTGGTGGACGGTGCTGAACTCGTTCACCGAGGCCAGCTCCAGCACCCCGAGCACCTCGCCCTGGAACAGCACCGGCAGCACGATCAGGTTCACCGGCGCGGCCGAGCCGAGCCCGGACGAGATCAGCGCGTACTCCGGCGGCGCGTTGTGCACCAGCACCGTGCGCTGGTCGACGGCGGCCTGGCCGATCAGCGACTCGCCCATCGCGAACCGCAGCCCCGCGCGGGACTGCGCGAGCCCGTACGCGGCGATGCACTCGAGCACCGTGCCGTCGCGGTCGTCGTCGCGGGCCAGGAAGAACGCGCCCTGCTGCGCCCGGACCAGCGGGGCCAGCTCGGACAGGATCAGCGCCGCGACCGACGCGAGGTCGCGGTGGCCCTGCATCCGGCCCGACAGCTGCGCGAGGTTCGTCTTCAGCCAGTCCTGCTCGCGGTTGGTCCTCGTCGTCTCCTTGAGGTTCGCGATCATCTGGTTGATGTTGTCCTTGAGGTCCGCGACCTCGCCGGACGCGTCGACGGTGATGTGCCGGGTCAGGTCGCCGGCCGTCACCGCGGTCGCCACCTGCGCGATCGCGCGGACCTGCGTGGTCAGGTTCCCGGCCAGCTGGTTCACGCTCTCGGTGAGCCGCTGCCAGGTGCCGGACACGCCGTCGACCTCGGCCTGGCCGCCCAGCTTGCCCTCGGTGCCGACCTCGCGCGCGACGCGCGTGACCTCGGAGGCGAACGCCGAGAGCTGGTCGACCATCGTGTTCATGGTCGTCTTGAGTTCCAGGATCTCGCCGCGGGCGTCGACGTCGATCTTCTTGGTCAGGTCGCCCTTCGCGACCGCGGTGGTCACCTGCGAGATGTTGCGCACCTGGCTGGTCAGGTTGTGCGCCATGAAGTTGACGTTCTCGGTCAGGTCCTTCCAGGTCCCGGCGACGCCGGGCACGCGCGCCTGGCCGCCGAGGATGCCTTCGGTACCGACTTCGCGGGCGACGCGGGTGACTTCGTCGGCGAACGCGCGCAGCGTCTCGACCATCCCGTTCAGCGTCTCGGCCAGCGCCGCGACCTCGCCCTGGGCCTCGATGCGGATCTTCTTCGACAGGTCGCCGTTGGCCACCGCGCTCGCGACGGTGGCGATGTTGCGCACCTGGTCGGTCAGGTTGTCGGCCATGACGTTGACGTTGTCGGTGAGGTCCTTCCACGTGCCCGCGACGCCGCGGACGCGCGCCTGGCCGCCGAGGATGCCTTCGGTGCCGACTTCGCGCGCCACCCGGGTGACTTCGTCGGCGAACGCGGACAGCTGATCCACCATCGTGTTCAGCGTCGTCTTGAGCTCGAGGATCTCGCCGCGGGCGTCGACGGTGATCTTCTGCGTCAGGTCGCCCTTCGCGACCGCCGCCGTCACCGTGGCGATGTTCCGGACCTGGTCGGTCAGGTTGTTCGCCATCGAGTTGACGTTGTCGGTGAGGTCCTTCCAGGTCCCGGCGACGCCGGGCACGGCGGCCTGGCCACCGAGCTTGCCTTCGGTGCCGACCTCGCGCGCCACCCGGGTGACCTCGTCGGCGAACGCGGACAGCTGATCCACCATCGTGTTCAGCGTCGTCTTGAGTTCCAGGATCTCGCCGCGGGCGTCCACCGCGATCTTCTGCGTCAGGTCGCCGCGCGCGACGGCCGTCGCGACCTGCGCGATGTTGCGCACCTGGGTGGTCAGGTTGTTCGCCATGAAGTTCACCGAGCCGGTGAGGTCGCGCCAGGTGCCGGCCACCCCCGGGACCTGCGCCTGGCCGCCCAGCTGGCCCTCGGTGCCGACTTCGCGCGCCACCCGGGTGACTTCGTCGGCGAACGCGGACAGCTGGTCCACCATCGTGTTCATGGTCGTCTTGAGCTCGAGGATCTCGCCGCGCGCGTCGACGGTGATCTTCTGCGTCAGGTCGCCCTTCGCCACGGCCGTGGTGACGTGCGAGATGTTCCGGACCTGGTCGGTGAGCTTGTCGGCCATCTGGTTGACCGAGTCGGTGAGGCTGCGCCACGTCCCGGCCGCGCCCGGCACCTCGGCCTGCCCGCCCAGCTTGCCCTCGCTGCCGACCTCGCGCGCCACGCGGGTGACTTCGCCGGCGAACGCCGAGAGCTGGTCGACCATCGTGTTCAGCGTGTTCTTCAGCTGCAGGATCTCGCCGCGGGCGTCGACGTCGATCTTCTTCGTCAGGTCGCCGGTGGCCACCGCGGTGGCGACCTGCGAGATGCCGCGGACCTGGTCGGTGAGGTTGTCGGCCATCAGGTTGACCGAGTCGGTGAGGTCGCGCCACGTCCCGGCGACCCCCGGCACCTGCGCCTGGCCGCCGAGCTTGCCGTCCGAACCGACCTCGCGGGAGACGCGGGTGACCTCGTCGGCGAACGCCGAGAGCTGGTCGACCATGGTGTTGATGGTGTTCTTGAGCTCGAGGATCTCGCCGCGGGCGTCGACGTTGATCTTCTGGGTCAGGTCACCGCGCGCGACGGCGGTGGTGACCTGGGCGATGTTGCGGACCTGTTCGGTGAGGTTGTCGGCCATGAAGTTGACCGAGTCGGTCAGGTCGCGCCAGGTGCCCGACACGCCCGGGACGACCGCCTGGCCACCGAGACGTCCCTCACCCGCGATTTCCCGGGAGAGCCTCGTCACTTCGGCGGCGAACCGCGACAGCTGCGCGATGAGGCCGTTGACCGTCTTCGCCAGCGTGGCGTACGCGCCCTGCAGCGGGCGCCCGTCGAGGGTCAGCGTCATCGGCTGGGACAGGTCGCCGTCGGCGACTCCGCCGAGCACGCGCTCCAGCTCGATCGCCGGCCGCGTGAGGTCCCCGACCAGGCCGTTCACGGCGTCGACGGCGGTGGTCCAGCCGCCGGGCCCGACCTGTCCTTCGAGCCGCTCGCTGAGCCGGCCTTCCTGCCCGACGGCCGCGCGGACCCGCAGCAGCTCGCTGACCAGCCGCTGATTGCGCTCGGCGATGTCGTTGAACGCGACGGCGAGCTGCGCCGAGATGCCGTCGCCGTGCGGGACGAGCCGCCGGCGGAAGTTGCCGTCCCCGAGATCCCGCACCGCGACCAGCACCCGTTCCAGTGCGGCCGCTTCGCTCTGGGATTCCGTTGTCATGTGTGCCGACCCTCTCCACCACGCATGCGCCAGCCGTGGTCGTCGACCCAGCGTGCCATGCTTCGCCCTACACTTCGAGCCAGCCCGCCCGCTCACGCGGTAGCCGTGCGACAGCAGTCCGGAGGCAGGAGGTCCGTGCATGGTGTCACGTCCGGCCCCGGCCTCGACGGCCCTGCCGCCGATGATCGGTGACGACGGGCCGCCGGGCTTCGACGCCTTCGGGCGGGCCGTCCTCGAAGACGTCCGCGACGCGGTGTTCCTGCAGGACGCCGCGGGTGCGGTGCGCTGGGCGAACCCGGCGGCGCGGGCCCTGACCGGCGGCGCCGCGCCGCAGCTCGACGCGGTGACCGAAACCAGCGGGCACGTCCACGTGGCCGGCCACCGCCACCCGGCCCGGATCCGGGCCGTGCCCGGTGGGTGGCACGCCTGGACCGTGTCCGCCGAGCAGAGCCCGCAGCGGCGGGTGGGCGACTTCCTGGCCGAGGCCGCTCCCCGGCTGGCCGCCGCGCGCGGGCGGCACGGCACCGCCCGGGTGATCGCCGAGCTGGCCGCGTCCGCGCTGGCCGAAACCGTCTTCGTGCTGCTGCCGACCACCCGCGGCCGGTGGGAGTGGTGGAGCTGCGAGCGTCCGGCCGCCCAGGGCCACGGCCGGATCCGGCGGGTGCCGGCCCAGGTCGCGCCGGTGCTGGCGGCGACGTTCGGGGCCACCGGGAAGCCCCAGCAGGCCGCGGTGCCGGCGCCCGAGGTGGCCACGCTGCCGTCGGTCGTCGCCGACCGGTTCGCCGGGCACACCGACGTCTCGGTCGTTTCGCTGGGGCCGAGCGCGAGCGCCGGGGTCACCGGTGCCCTGCTGCTGGGCCGCCGCGGCGACGCCGGGTTCGGCGCCGAACAGTCCCGCGCGGTGGCCGAGTTCGCCGTGGCGGCCGGGACGGCGCTGGCCAACGCCCAGCGCTACGCCCGGCAGGAGGAGGCGACCCGCGGCCTGGAGACGACCCTGCGCCCGGTCGACCCGCCCGCTCTCGACGGTGCCCGCTTCGAGACCTGGTACGAGCCGGCGGGCGGGGTCCTCACGGTCGGCGGCGACTTCTTCGACGTGCTGCCCCACGGCGACGGCAGCGCGTTCCTGGTGCTCGGCGACGTCTGCGGCAAGGGCCCCGAGGCCGCGGCCCTGACCGGCCGGGTCCGGCACGCCCTGACCGCGCTGGCCATGGTCGAGCGCGACGGCCGCACGCTGCTGCGGCTGCTCAACGAGCTGCTCATCGCCGGCGGCAGCAGCCGGTTCGCCACCCTCGTGCTGGGCACGGCCCGGCCGTCCGACGGCGGGGTGGGCCTGACACTGGCCTCCGGCGGCCACCCGGCGCCGCTGATCGTCCGCCGGTCCGGCGTCGTCGAGGAGGTCACGGTTCCGGGCACGCTGGTCGGCATCTCGCCGCAGGCCCGGTTCGCCGAGGCCGAGGTCCGGCTCGAGCGCGGCGACGTCTGTCTCCTCTACACCGACGGCATCACCGAGGCCCGCAACCGCCACGACCAGACGGACCTCTTCGGCGACGACCGGCTCCGCGCGGTGCTCACCGCCGCCGCGGGGGAGTCGGCCCGCGAGGTCGTGCGGCAGCTGCGGCAGGCTGTTCGGGACTGGCTCGGCAGCTCCGCACATGACGATATCGCCGTGCTCGCCATCGAATGTGCGGAATAATTCCACCGTCCTTTGTAGACTTGGTTTGACGGGTCGGGGAGGGGGTAACTACCCCGGTGCAGGCAGTTTTCCGACCCGAGGGAGCCTCATGGCGAACGCATTGCAAGGACGCCGGGTCGCGATCCTGGCCGCGGACGGCGTCGAACAGGTCGAGCTGGAAAAGCCGCGCCAGGCCGTCCTCGACGAGGGCGCGACGGTGGAGCTGGTGTCCCTGGACACCGGCGAAATCCAGGCGATGAACGGTGACATCGACAAGGGTGATCGGTTCACGGTGGACCGGAAGGTCGCCGACGTCGGGATCGGCGACTTCGACGCGCTGCTGCTGCCCGGCGGCACGATGAACCCCGACCACCTGCGCACGGACCCCGCCGCGGTCAAGTTCGTCGGCGACTTCGTGCGCGCCGGCAAGCCGGTCGGGGTGATCTGCCACGGTCCGTGGACGCTCGTCGAAGCGGATGTCGTACGTGGTCGCACGCTGACGTCGTACCCGAGCGTCCGGACCGACATCCGTAACGCCGGCGGCACGGTCGTCGACGAAGAAGTCGTAGTGGACAACGGACTGGTTTCCAGCCGGAACCCGGACGACCTGCCGGCCTTCTGCCGGACGGTCGTGCGGGAGTTCGCGAGCTGATCTCCCGTCCTTTGTGGACGTTCACCCGATCGTGTGTGTTAAGTCCCGCTTAAATCTGTTGGCGTTCGGCACCGCGGCGGAGGACGCTGAGGGTGTGACGAGAATCGCCCGTGGAGAGGAGGTGAACGCGATGACTGTGCACGCAAGGCGCTACGGCCGCTGGTGCCGTGAGCACTTCGACGCGATCGCCGCCGAGGGCGTTCCCGCACCCCGCGGCGGCGAGCCCGCCGACCAGGCCCTGCCGCAACCCGCGCCAGAGCCCGTCCAACCGGGTGCCGAACAGCCGCAACGCTGACGGACACGGACAGACCACGAAGAAGGCCTCCCCGGAAGTTCCGGGGAGGCCTTCTTCGCGCGGGTGCCGGTCAGCGGTAGCTGCGCCGGTACCAGACCCGCCGCGGGCCCGGGATGCCGATGCGCGTGATGACGTCGGTCAGGATGGCGCCGATGATGAGCCAGAGAACGGCGGCGAGGCCGTCGTTGAGGAACGTCCGCAGCCCCACCGAGTCCGGCGTGAAGAGGTTCCGCAGGCCGAGCGACACACCCGCCGACCACTCCGAGATCAGGTGGGCGAAGCCGTTCGCCGAGTTCGCCGAGCCGAGCACCAGCACGATGTGCACGGCCAGGACCAGCGCGAACACCGCGCAGACGAGGTGGATGAGGGCGTTGATCGTGCGCACGACCCGGATGCGCGGGTGGGTGCGCTCCACGATCTCTTCGGCCGGTGCGGGCTCGTACGGCGTTTCGTACGGCTCCGGGGGCGGGGGATACGGCATCGTCGGCGCCGTCCTTTCGACTGTCCGATGTGGACGTATCTGGGCGAGCAGAAACAACACCTCGGAATACCCGTCACCCGGGGGAGCGAACCGCTTACTCCTCAAACTTCCCTAACCTACGCGTGATAGGGTAGTTTGAGGAGCGCAAGGAGGGTCATGGCGCAGGACGTCTTCTCTGTCGAACAGGTCGCCGCGAAGCTCGGCCTGCACGTCCGGACGGTCCGGAACTACGTGCGGGACGGGCGGCTGAAGGCGGTCCGGATCGGCAAGCAGTACCGCATCACGGCCGAGGACCTGGCGGCCTTCACCGGGCTGCCGGTGGCCGAGCGGGCCGCGGCGCCGACCGCGGAGCTGTCGGGCGTCGCCGAGATCGCCGGTGTCGACCGGGCGGCGGCCGAGCGGATCGCGACCATGGTCGTGGCCTCGGTGAACGGGCCGCGCGACGGCGGCGAGCGGCCCCTGCGCGTCGAAACCATCTACGACGGGGAGCGCGCCACCATGAAGATCATCGTGCTCGGCGACCTGGCCGCGGGCGCCGACCTGCTGCGCTGGGTCGCCTCGGTCACGGAGAACCTGACGTGACCGCGATCTACCGGTCGGCGGCCGGCGCGGCCGCGGTCCGCGAACGTTACGACACGCTCCTCGACCGCTGGCCCGTGCCGGCCGAACGGCGCACGCTGGCCACCCGCCTGGGTGACACCTTCGCCGTGGTGTCCGGGCCGGTGGACGCGCCGCCGGTCGTCGCGCTGCAGGGTTCCGGCGGCACCGCCGCGCACTGGCTGCCGGACATCGCCACCCTCGCCGGGCGGCTGCGGGTGTACGCGGTCGACGCGCCCGGCGAACCGGGCCGGACCGTCGAGGCGCGGCCCCCGCTCGGGTCGACGGCTTACGCCGAATGGCTCGACGACGTCCTCGACGAGCTCGAACTGCCGCACGCGG
Organism: Amycolatopsis sp. CA-126428; assembly: GCF_002904335.1. Taxonomy (GTDB): domain Bacteria; phylum Actinomycetota; class Actinomycetes; order Mycobacteriales; family Pseudonocardiaceae; genus Amycolatopsis. The sequence goes on from NZ_PPHF01000165.1 coordinate 127,445, forward strand.
CCTTCCTCGGCACCTCCTTGGGCGGCTGGTGGGCGCTGGACTACGCGCTCCGCCGGCCCGCGCGGGCGGCTGCGCTGGCGCTGGTCAACCCGGCCGGGATCGGCCGGCGCCGGATCGCGCCGCTGCTCAAGTTCGCCGCCTACGGCCTCCTGGGCGAGCGGGGCCGGCGCCGGTCGCTGGCCATGGTCGCCCAGGGCAGCCCGGCCGATCCGGGCCGGCGCGCGGTCGGCGAGTTCACCCTCGCGACGTTCGAGCACTTCAAGCCGCGCCTGGAGGCGATCCCGGTGTTCCCGGTCGAGCGCCTGCGGGCACTGGCGATGCCGGTGCAGGCGCACTTCGGGGCCCGGGACGTCCTCCTCGACCAGCGGGACGCGGCGGCGAAACTGCGGGCCGCGCTCCCGGCCGCCGACGTCCGGTTGGCCGAGGACGCCGGGCACTTCCTGCCCGGCTGGGCCGGTTCCGCCGCGGAATTCCTGGACGGAAACCGATCATGAGCCGGCCCGGGGTGTGGTTCGTGCCCGCCGAGGGGCCGGAACTGGCCACCGAGGCCGACGCCGTCGACCTGATCGGCGCCACCTACGGCCAGGGCGTCGACGTCCTCGTCGTGCCGGTCGAGCGGTTCCCCGCCCGGTTCTTCGACATGCACGAAAAGCTCATCGGGCACTTCTTCTCGAAGATCGTCCAGTACGGCCACCGGCTGGTCCTGCTCGGCGACGTCCGCGAGCACGTCGAAGCGAGCACCGCGTTCCGCGACGTCGTCCGGGAAGCCAACCGCGGCAAGGACGTCTGGTTCGTGGCCGACCTCGCCGAGCTCGACGCCCGGCTGGCCGCACGGCGCTGAGCCGGGCGGCGCAACTGTTCCGCGGGTGGCAACCCCCGCCCGGCGCGGGACGTCAGGTGATCATGACAACTCCCCGGCGCGGTGCGCTGCTGGTGTCCGTCCTCGCCCTCCTGGCCGCGTTCGCCTCGCCGGCGACCGCCGGAACCGTGGTCCCGCCGGGGTTCCGGCCCGCGTCGACGAGCTGGACCGGTCCCGGCACCGGATACGTCCTCGGGTACCGGCCGTGCGGGCAGTCGTGGTGCCCGGCGCTGCTGGGCACCACCGACGCCGGACGGCACTGGCGGCGGCTGGGCGCGCCGCCGGTCCCGCTGCCGGACAACCACAACCACGTCGCGCTCCGGGCCTTCGGCGACCGCGTCGCGTACGTCAGTGACGGCGTCCACGTGCGCACCACCCGCGACGGCGGTGAGACCTGGCAGCCGGTCACCCTGGCCGGGGCGCGGGAGCCGTACTACCTCTCGAAGATCGCCGAAACCGGCGGCCGCGTCTTCGCCCTGCTGACCACCTACGGCGAGGGGCAGGGCTCGACCCGGCTGTACTCGGCCGCCGCCGGTTCGCCGGTGCTGGCCCCGGTGCCCGGGTTCGCGGTCACCGGCGGTCTCACCTACGGCGACCTGGCCGTCGGCGGCGGCCTGCAGGTCGCGCTCGGCGCGAACTACGGCACCGAGCGGTACTGGATCTCCCGGGACGGTGTGCGGTTCACCCCGGCCGAGCCGCCGTGCCCGGACGGGGAGGTCGCCTCGCTCGCCGGTGTCCGCGAACGGCAGGTCGTGGCGTTGTGCAGCGGCAGCCCCGGCTCGCCGCAGCCCGGCTCGACCGAGCGGCAGCTGCGGCACGCGCCGCAGCTCGGCGTGGGGTTCAGCGGGGACGACGCGGCGCCGTTCGCCGGCATCAACCAGGGCTTCGCCGCGGCCTCGCCGGCGTCCGCGACGGTCGCCGCGGTGGGCGGCGGCGTCGGGTTCCTGCACACCACGGCCGACGGTGGCCGCACCTGGTCGACGACCGAGCTGCCCGACCGCGGCTTCGCGCTGACCGATCTCGACTTCCCCGGCGGCGGCACCGGCGTCGTCGTCGACGGCCAGCCGGACGCCTCCGGCGGCTCCGCCGTGTACCAGACCACGGACGGGGGAAAATCCTGGCGCGAGCTCCGTTTCGGGTAGTTGTCCCTGGCAGGCAAGGCCCTTGTGCCCGGTTCACTTGGTGCACCCCATGTCGTAACCTGAGCACTGTCCGTTGCCGGACACGGTGAACGAACCCGGGCAGGGGAGTCGTCACCACGCGCAGAGTGGAGAGCAGCCGATGACGCCTGGCGACCTGCGGTCCGGAACCGAGGGCGGTGCGGCCGCCCTCGATTTCAGCAAGGCCAGCCTGGCCAGGTTGTCCGACGCGCTGCTCGGCGGGCACGACCACTACGAGGTGGATCGCGAAGCGATGCGGCGGCTGCTGGCCATCGCGCCGGGCGCCCGGGAGATGGCGAAGGAGCACCGCGACTGGCTGGTGCGCGCGGTCCGGTTCCTGGCCGGCAAGCGCGGCATCGACCAGTTCCTCGACCTGGGCTCCGGGATGCCGACCGCGGAAAACACCCACGAGGTGGCGCAGCGGTACAACCCGGACGCGCAGGTGGTGTACGTCGACAACGATCCGGTGGTGCAGGTGCACGGCCGGGCGCTGCTCGAGGAGAACTACCTGACCCACGTGACCGGCGCCGACCTGACGAGGCCGGCCGAAACCCTCGCCGACGAGGTCGTCCAGGAGTACCTCGACTTCCGGCGGCCGGTGGCGCTGATCCTCACCTCGATCGTGCACCACATCGACGACTACGAGCGCGCGAAGGCGATCGTCGCGGAGTACGTCGACGCGCTCGCGCCCGGGTCGTTCCTGCTGCTCACGCACAACTTCGACCCGGAAGAGGACTCCCCGCGCCAGGAGCTGGCGCGGCTGCTGGAGACCAGTTTCCAGGGCACCGGCCTGGGCAGCGTGCACCGCACGCGCGAACAGATCGCCGGGTTCTTCGACGGCACCGAGCTGCTCCGGCCCGGGCTGGTCTACCTGCACGAATGGTGGCCGGACGGCCCGCGGCTGCACCCGCTGGGCGAACTGAACTTCCTGACGCTGGGCGGAGTCGCCCGCAAGCAGTGACCTCTGCCGCGGCTCGTCGTGAGTGGTAAGTCGGGTTCTAACCCGACTTACCACTCACGACGGGTCAGGCGGCGTTGAAGGTGTCCGGGTCCGGGCCGGTGCGCTCGCCGCGGTCCAGCGGCGTCAGCGACTCCATCTCCTCCTCCGTGAGGGTGAACCCGAACAGGTCGAAGTTCTCCTCGATCCGGGACGGCGTGACCGACTTCGGGATGACGATGTTGTCCAGCTGCAGGTGCCAGCGCAGCACGATCTGCGCGGGCGTGCGGCTGTGCTTCACCGCCAGTTCGGCCACCACCGGGTCGCCGAGCAGGCTGCCGCCCTTGGCGAGCGGGCTCCACGCCTCGGTCGCGATGCCGTGCTTGGCGTCGAACTCGCGGAGCTCGCGCTGCTGCAGGTACGGGTGCAGCTCGACCTGGTTGACCGCGGGGGCGATGTCGGCGGCGTCGAGCAGGCGCTCGAGGTGCGCGGGCTGGAAGTTGGAGACGCCGATCGCGCGGACCCGGCCGTCGGCGTAGAGCTTCTCGAACGCCTTCCAGGTGTCGAGGTACTTGCCGCGCGCCGGGGTCGGCCAGTGGATCAGGTAGAGGTCCAGCTGCTCGAGGCCGAGCTTGGTCATGCTCTCGTCGAACGCCTTGAGCGTCGAGTCGTAGCCCTGGGCCGAGTTCCACAGCTTTGTGGTGACGAACAGCTCGTCGCGGGCGATGCCGGACTCGGCGAGCGCCTGGCCGACCCCCTTTTCGTTGCCGTAGACGGCCGCGGTGTCGATGCTGCGGTAGCCCGTTTCGAGGGCGGTCTTCACGGCGGCGGCGGTCTCGTCGTCCGGGACCTGGAACACGCCGTAGCCGACTTGCGGCATCCGCACGCCGTTGTTGAGTTCGATGACGGGCACGCTGGTCACGAGGGGTCCTTTCGGTGGGTGGTTCATCGGGCGAGTACCCGTTCTCCGGCTTCGAAACTAGCCGGGTCCCGGCGGTCGAGCAGTCCGGAGACGAGCGCCACGGCGAGGCCCGCCGCGGCGAGCACGGCGCCGATCCAGTTGGGGGCGGTGTAGCCGAGGCCGGCCTCGATGGCCTGGCCGCCGAGCCACGCGCCACCGGCGTTGCCGAGGTTGCACGCGGCGATGTTCGCCGCCGACGCCAGCGCCGGGGCGCCTTCGGCCTTGGCCATCACGCGGGCCTGCAGCGGCGGCACGGTGGCGAACCCGGCCGCGCCGAACAGCGCGATGGTGATCGCCGCGGGCACCTTCGCGTGCGCGGTGAACACGAACGCCACCAGCACCAGCGCCAGGGCGGCGAGGATGACGTAGAGGCTGGGCATCAGCTTGCGGTCCGCCGCCTTGCCACCGAGCAGGTTGCCGGCGAACAGGCCGGCGCCGAAGAGCACGAGCAGCCAGGTGACGGCGCCGCCGGAGAAGCCCGCGACCTCGGTCATCATCGGGGCGATGTAGGTGAAGGACGCGAACACGCCGGCGAAGCCGAGCGCGGTCATGACCAGCGCGAGCCACACCTGCGGGCGGCGGAACACGGCGAGTTCGCCGCGCAGGCCGGCGCCCGGGTCGGGTTCCTGGTGCGGGACGAGCGCGAGGATGCCGGCCGCGCCGGCGACGCCGAGCGCGCTGACCACCCAGAACGTCGAGCGCCAGCCGAAGGCCTGGCCGAGCGCGGTGCCGGCGGGCACGCCGAGCACGTTGGCCACGGTCAGCCCGGTGAACATCAGCGCGATCGCGCTCGCCTGCTTGGCCGGCGCGACCAGCGACGCGGCGACGACCGAGCCGACGCCGAAGAAGGCGCCGTGGCTCAGTGCGGCGACGACCCGGCCGGTCATCAGCAGGCCGTAACTCGGCGCGAGGGCCGAGAGGACGTTGCCCGCGATGAACAGGCCCATCAGGGCGACCAGCACGATCTTGCGCGGAACTCGCGAGGCCAGCGCGGTGAGCACGGGAGCACCGACGACGACGCCGAGCGCGTAGCCGGAGATGAGCAGGCCTGCGGACGGGATCGAGACACCGAAATCGGCCGCGACCTCGGGCAGCAGGCCCATGATCACGAACTCGGTGGTGCCGATCCCGAACGCGCTGATCGCCAGGGCGAGCAGGGCGGCGGGCATGGAACTTCCTTCTTCCCGGAGTAGACTGAGGGCGTTGGCAATTACAAGCGTCCGAGATAGTTGCAGACGCCGCATATCAACCCTGCGGCTTACCGGGCGGCCCGCGCAAGCCGGGGAGAGGTGAACCGTGTCACTGGACGACGACGCCGTCGAAGCGCGCGCGCAGGGCTGGCGGACGCTGGCCGCGCTCCACGCGCGGATCGAAGACGGGCTGCAGCGCGCCCTCGAGCGCGACCACGAGCTCTCGGTGAGCGAGTACACGGTCCTGGACGTCCTGGCTCGCCAGGACGGCTTCCACCTGCGGATGAACCAGCTGGCGAACGCGGTGGTCCTCAGCCAGTCCGCGACGACGCGGCTGGTGGCCCGGCTGGAAGGCCGGGGGCTGCTGGCTCGTTACCTGTGTGCGGACGACCGCCGCGGGATCTACACGGAGGTGACGCCGGCGGGGCAGGCGCTGCTCGCGGCGGCGCGTCCGACGCATGACGCTGCGCTGGCGGCGGCGTTGGGGGAGGCGGAGAGCCGGCCGGAGCTGGCTCCCCTTGTCGGGGCGCTCGGTGCGCTCGGCTTCCGCGGAGCGGCTTCCGCCTGACGGCTCGCCGCGGAGAGGTCCCCGGCCTGGGGGTCCCCCGGCTTTTACGTTACCGGGGACCACCGACAATTCCGGGTCCTGCGGACCGCGGGGCGAGGGCCGCCGGCTGATCCCGGATGGCCTAACCGCTGCGAGAGAACCGATCCGGCGCCCCGCGATCAGCTCGGGCAGCGGCCCCCTGTCCGCCATGTTGTCTGCACCGATGGCCCGGTTTGGGAGTTTCTGCCGGTATCGTGAAATCGGGGGGCCGGCACCGTCGGCCGTGAAGTTCTTACCAGGCAACAGAACCCAGTACCGCCGCGCCGGCCGCGCCATGGCCGGGGCGTGAACTCTCGCTGTGTGGACCCGCGTCGGGCGGCGCGGGGTGGACCGGGGAACTGGAGGAACCATGGGGAAAATCGGCGTCTGGCTGATCGGCGCCCGCGGCTCGGTGGCCACCACGGCCGTGGCCGGGGCCGCCGCGATGCGGGCGGGGCTGGCCGCGCGCACCGGCTGCGTGACCGACCTGCCGGACTTCGCCGGGGCCGCGCTGCCCGGCTTGGGGGAGCTGGTCTTCGGCGGTCACGACGTCGTGGACACCCCGCTGGTCAAGCGGGCCGAACACCTGGTGGCCGCCGGGGTGCTGCCGCCGGCGCTGCCCGGCGCGGTCGCGGCCGAGCTGGCCGCGGCCGAGACGCGGCTGCGCCCCGCGCCGTCCGGGGGCGGCCGTGCGGCGATCGGCCAGGTGACCGCGGACCTGGCCGAGTTCCGGAACGGACTGGACCACGTCGTCGTCCTCAACGTCGCCTCCACCGAGCCGCCGGTCGACCCGCACCCGGCGCACGCTTCCCTGGCCGCCCTCGAAGCCGCGCTGGACATGGACGAGGACGTGCTGCCCGCGAGCGCCTCCTACGCCTACGCCGCCTTCCGCGCCGGTTGTGGCTTTGTCGACTTCACCCCGTCCACCGGGGCGCGCCTGCCCGCGCTCGACGAACTGGCCCGCGCCACCGGGCAGCCGTACGCGGGCCGGGACGGCAAGACCGGCGAGACGCTGCTGCGGTCGGTGCTCGCGCCGATGTTCGCCCAGCGCGGGCTGAACGTCCTGGCCTGGTCGGGCACCAACCTGCTCGGCGGCGGTGACGGCGCCACGCTGGCCGACCCGGCGGCCGCGTCGAGCAAGAACGCGTCCAAGCAGCGGGTGCTGGACCGGAACCTGGGCGGCCCGGTCGACGGCGAGGTGCACATCGACTACGTGCCGGCGCTCGGCGACTGGAAGACCGCCTGGGACCACGTGCTCTTCGAAGGGTTCCTCGGCGCGCGCATGACGCTGCAGCTCACCTGGCAGGGCTGCGACTCGGCGCTCGCCGCGCCGCTGGTGCTCGACCTCGCCCGGCTGACCGGCAAGGCGTGCCGCGACGGCGTGGCCGGCCCGGTCGAAGAGTTCGGCTTCTTCTTCAAGGATCCCGTCGGCGCCGGCCCGCACGACCTGGCGTCGCAGTACGCGGCCCTGCGCGCCTGGGCGCACCGGTGAGGGCGCTCGCCGAACTCGTCCGCGCGCCCGCCGCGCTGACCGTGCCGGGGGACGCCGTCGCCGGGGCCGCCGCCGCGGGCTGGCCGTTCGGCCGCAGCACGTTGGCCCTGACCGGCGCTTCGGTCTGCCTCTACTGGGCGGGCATGGCCCTCAACGACTACGCCGACCGCGACCTCGACGCGGTCGAACGGCCCGAACGGCCGATCCCGTCGGGCCGGGTCGCGCCGGAGACGGCGCTCGGCGTCGCCACCGTGCTGACCGCGGGCGGGCTGGGCATCGCCGCGGCCGCCGGGGGACGCCGGGCCCTGCGCGTCGCCGTGCCGCTGGCCGCGACCGTGTGGGCCTACGACTTCGTGCTCAAGAAGACCGTGCTCGGCCCGGCCGCGATGGCCGCGGCCCGCGCCCTCGACGTCCTGCTCGGTGCGGGCGGGACGAAGACCGCCCTGCCCGCGGCGCTGACCGTCGGGGCGCACACCTACGCCGTGACAACGCTGTCGAGGTCCGAAGTGGACGGTGCGAGACCCGCGCTGCCCGCGGCCGCGATGGCCGCGACGGCCGGTGTCGGGGTCGCCGCCGGCCGGGGCGGGCTGCTGTCGGCGGCGCTGCTCGGGACGTACGCCGTGACCACCGGCGGCGCGCAGTACGACGCCGTCCGCGATCCGGTCGCCGCGAAGATCCGGCGGGCGGTCGGGGCCGGGATCCACGGCATGATCCCGCTGCAGGCCGGGCTGATCGCGCGCACCGGTGCGTGGCGCCCGGCGCTGGCCGTGGCCGCCGCGTTCCCGCTCGCGCGGGCGCTGAGCCGGCAGGTGTCGCCCACATGAGGTTCGGGTACGGCACCAACGGCTTCGCCAACCACCGGCTCGGGGACGCCCTGCGCGTGCTCGCCGACCTCGGCTACGACGGCGTCGCGCTCACCCTCGACCACCAGCACCTCGACCCGTTCGGGCCGGACCTCGCCCGCCGCGTCGCCGAGGTCGCCGCGGACCTGGACCGCCTCGGCCTCGCCGTGGTGATCGAGACGGGGGCCCGGTTCCTGCTGGACCCGTGGCGCAAGCACGCGCCGACGTTCCTGGACCCCGACCGGGCCGGCCGGATCGAGTTCCTGACCCGGGCGGTGGCGATCGCGGCGGACCTGAACGCCGAAGCGGTGTCCTTCTGGAGCGGCAACAAACCCGCGGACCTGCCCACCGGGGAAGCCTGGGCGCACCTGGTCGACGGCTGCACCGACGTGCTCAAGGCCGCCGACGAGCACGACGTCCGGCTCGGGTTCGAACCCGAGCCCGGGATGCTCGTCGAGGATCTCGACGGGTACTTCGAGCTGGCGCGCCGGCTCGGTGACCCGGAGCGGTTCGGGCTGACGCTGGACATCGGGCACTGCCGGTGCAACGAGTCCGCGTCCGTGCCCGACTGCGTCCGGCGTGCTCTGCCCCGGCTGGTGAACGTCCAGATCGACGACATGCGCCGCGGCACGCACGAGCACCTGGAGTTCGGGAAGGGCGAGATCGACTTCCCGCCCGTGCTGGCCGCGCTGGCGCCGTACACCGGGCTCGTGGCCGTCGAACTGCCGCGGGACAGCCACGCGGCCCCGCGGATCGCCCGCGAGTCCCTGGAATTCCTGCGCGAGGCGGTGGCGGGGTGAACGCCTGGCTGGAAACGGCGCTGCACGACGTCGCCGCCGACGCGACGGCGTTGCGCACGGTGTTCCCGGGCGTCGGTCGCCGGGTCGGCCGCGGGCCGTCGGACGTCCCCGGCCGGACCGTCGATGACCTGGCCCGCGTGGAACTGCTCAAGGCGGCTCCCGGTGCCGCGGCGGAGATGCCCGACCTCTACCGCCACGGCGACGCGGCCGAAAAGCGGGCCGTCCTCTTCGGACTATCCGTTGTGGACATCGGAGACGCCGGAGTCGAGCTGGTCGCGGACGCCCTGCGCACCAACGACCCCCGCCTGGTGACCGCCGCGATGGGGGAGTACGCCGCCACCCACCTCGGTGACGCCGCCTACCGCCACGGCGTCCTCAAGTGCGTCTTCATGGGCATTCCCCTGGCCGGCGTCGCCGGGCTCGACCGCCGGACCGACGAGGAGCTGCTGCGCATGATGCGGTCCTTCGCCGCCGAACGCGCCGCGGCGGGCCGCGAAGTCCCCGCCGATCTCCGCACCCTGCTGAACGAACAGGACGGCTGATGCGCATCTTCGATCCCCACATCCACATGAGCTCCCGGACCACCGACGACTACGCGGCCATGCACGCCGCCGGCGTCCGGGCGCTGGTCGAGCCGGCGTTCTGGCTGGGCCAGCCGCGCACGAGCGTCGGCAGCTTCACCGACTACTTCGACGCCCTCGTCGGCTGGGAACCGTTCCGCGCGAGCCAGTTCGGCATCGCCCACCACTGCACGATCGCGCTCAACCCCAAGGAGGCCAACGACCCGCGCTGTGTGCCGATCCTGGATTCGTTGCCGCGGTACCTGGAGAAGGACGGCGTGGTCGCGGTCGGCGAGATCGGCTACGACTCGATGACCGCCGAGGAGGACACGGCGTTCGCCGCCCAGCTCGCGCTGGCGATCACCCACGAGCTGCCCGCGCTGGTGCACACCCCGCACCGCGACAAGGCGGCCGGGACCGAGCGGAGCATCGCCGTGGTCCGCGAGTCGGGGATCGCGCCGGAACGCGTGGTGCTCGACCACCTCAACGAGCTGACCGTCGCGATGGCCAAGGAGTCGGGCTGCTGGCTGGGCTTCTCCATCTACCCGGACACGAAGATGGACGAGGACCGGATGGTCGCGATCCTGCGGGAGTACGGCACCGAGCGCGTGCTGGTGAACTCCGCGGCCGACTGGGGCAAGAGCGACCCGCTCAAGACCCGCCGGACCGGCGACGCGATGCTGGCCGCCGGCTTCTCCTCCGGCGACGTCGACCGGGTGCTGTGGCGCAACCCGGTGGAGTTCTACGGGCAGAGCGGGCGGCTTTCCCTCGACGGCGGACCGGCGGAAGCCGAGTTCGCGGGCAACTCGATCCTGCGGGGGGCGCGCAAGTGAGGTTCCGGCACCGCGACGGCACGCTCGTCCACCTCGCCTACTGCACCAACGTCCACCAGGCCGAAGACCTCGGCGGCGTGCTCGCCCAGCTGGCCCGCTTCGGCGAGCCGGTCCGCGAGCGCCTGGGCGTGGACCGGCTCGGCATCGGCCTGTGGCTGGCCCGGCCGGTCGCCGCCGAACTGGCCGGCGACCCGGCCGCGGTGGGCCGCCTCAAGCGCGAGCTGGCCGCGCGCGGCCTGGAGGTCGTCACCTTCAACGGGTTTCCGTACCAGGGCTTCCACGACCCGGTCGTCAAGCACAAGGTCTACCGGCCGGACTGGGCGGCGCCCGAGCGCACGCGGTACACCCTCGACCTCGCGCGGCTGCTCGCCGAGCTGCTGCCGGACGACGCCGTGCGCGGCAGCGTGTCGACGCTGCCGCTCGGCTGGCGCACGGACTGGCGGGGCGACGACGGGCAGCTCGAGGTCCTCGCCAAGGGGCTGGCGGAGCAGGAGCGTCCGGTGCGGGTGGCGTTCGAGCCGGAGCCGGGCTGCGTCATCGAGACCACCGCGCAGGCCGCGGCTCTGTTGTCCGAAGTGGACAACGAATGGCTGGGCGTCTGCCTGGACACCTGCCACCTCGCGGTCGGGTTCGAGGACCCGGCCGCCGCCCTGGGCCGCCTCGATGCCGCCGGGCTGGCCGTCGTCAAGCTCCAGGCGTCGGCCGCGCTGGAAGCCGCGGAACCGAACGATCCCGAGACGCGGGCGGCCTTGGAGTCCTTTGTGGAGCCCAGGTTCCTGCACCAGAGCAACGAAGGAGCTCCGCCCGGTGCCGACGACCTCGACCTGGCGCTGGCCGGCGGTCTCCCGGGACGGGCGCCGTGGCGGGTGCACTTCCACGTCCCGCTGCACGCCGACCCGGCGCCGCCGCTGACGTCGACCCGGCCGGTGCTGGCCGCCACCCTGGCCGAGCTGTTCGGCGGCGCGGCCGCGCGCACCGACCACGTCGAGGTCGAGACCTACACCTGGCAGGTGCTCCCGGACGCACCCGCCGACGACGCCGGGCTGGTCGCGGGCATCGCGGCCGAGCTGGACTGGACCCGGCGGGCCCTGACCGCCCTCGGCCTGGAAGAGGTACCCGCATGAGTTTGCTCGTGCTCGACGTCGTCGGGTTGACCCCGCGGCTGCTCCCGCACATGCCGAACCTGCGCAGGATGGCCGAGCCCGGCTTCACCGCGCAGCTGGGCACGGTGTTCCCGGCGGTCACCTGCTCGGTGCAGTCGACGTTCCTGACCGGGCTCACCCCGGCGCGGCACGGGATCGTCGGCAACGGCTGGTACTTCCGCGAACTCGGCGAGGTGTTCCTCTGGCGCCAGCACAACCGGCTGGTGCGGGGGGACAAGTTCTGGGACGCGGCCCGCCGCGCGCAGCCCGGCCACCGGGTGGCGAACGTCTGCTGGTGGTACGCGATGGGGGCGGACACCGACCTCACGGTGACCCCGCGGCCGATCTACCACGCCGACGGCAAGAAGTCCCCGGACTGCTACACGTACCCGCCCGAGCTGCACGACCGCCTGGAAGGTGCCCTCGGCGAGTTCCCGCTGTTCACCTACTGGGGCCCGACGGCCGCGATCACGTCGTCGAAGTGGATCATCGCCGCCGCGCGGAAGATCATGGCCGAGGACCGGCCGGACACGACGCTGGTCTACCTTCCGCACCTGGACTACGACCTGCAGCGCTTCGGCCCGGACGCACCCCAGGCCGCGGCGGCCGCGCGGGAGATCGACACGGCTTTGCGGCCGCTGCTGGGCTTCGCGGCTGCGGGCGGGCACACGGTCGTCGCGTTGTCGGAGTACGGCATCACGAACGCGAACCGGCCGGTCGACGTCAACCGGGCGTTGCGCCGCGAAGGCCTGCTGAACGTGTACGTCCAGGCGGGCATGGAGTACCTGGACCCGTGGACGTCCCGGGCGTTCGCGGTGGCCGACCACCAGGTCGCGCACGTCTACGTGGCCGATCCGGCCGACGTCCCGCGGGTGCGGGACACCGTCGCCGGACTGTCCGGAGTGGACGTCGTCCTCGATCGCGCCGGCCAGGCCGGGCTCGGTGTCGACCACGAACGGGCGGGCGAGCTGGTCGCGATCGCCGAGCCGGACGCGTGGTTCACCTACTACTACTGGCTGAGCGACGACCGCGCGCCGGACTTCGCGAAGACGGTCGAGATCCACCGCAAGCCCGGTTACGACCCGGCCGAGCTGTTCTTCGACCCGGAGGACCCGAAGGTCAAGCTCAAGGCGGCGGCCGCGCTGGCCCGCAAGAAGCTCGGCCTGCGGTATTCGATGCAGGTCGTGCCGCTCGACCCGGCGCCGGTCCGCGGCAGCCACGGCCGGCTGCCCGACTCGCCCGAAGACGGGCCGGTGCTGCTGTGCTCCGACCCGGCGTTCGCGCGCGAGAAGATCCACGCCACCGAGGTCAAGGACCTCCTGCTGGCGGCCGCCATCCCGAGCGAATGAGGAGGTTCCCCGTGCGGGTGCTGGTGTTCTCGAAGACGGCCGGGTACCGGCACGACTCGATTCCGGCGGGAATCCGGGCGATCCGGGAGCTGGGTGCGGCGCACGGTTTCGACGTCACGGCGACCGAAGACGCGTCGGCGGTGACGGCCGCTTACGACGCGGTGGTGTTCCTGTCGACCAGCGGCGAGGTGCTGGACGCGGCGGGGCAAGCGGCGTTCGAGTCCTATGTGGAGGATGGCGGCGGTTACGTCGGCATTCACGCGGCGGCCGACACGGGGTACGACTGGCCGTGGTACGGACAGCTGGTGGGCGCCCGGTTCAAGACCCACCCGGAGATCCAGCAGGCCCGGTTCGTGACCGAGGACCGCACCCACCCGGCGACGGCCCACCTGCCGCGGGTGTGGACCCGGACCGACGAGCTGTACGACTTCCGCACCAACCCGCGTGGGCGGGTGCGGGTGCTGCAGACGCTGGACGAGTCCAGCTACGCCGGGGGCGGGATGGGGGCGGACCACCCCATCACGTGGTGCCACCCGCAGGGCCGCGGCCGGGCGTTCTACACCGGACTCGGCCACGCGGCCGAGTCGTACGCCGACCCGGCTTTCCGCGCGCTCCTGCTGGGCGCGATCCGCTACGCCGCGGGAGTGCTCCCCGCGGCGTAGCGGCATCGGCAATGAGTCAGCGCACGCCGAGCAGGTGCTCCAGGGCGAGCTGGTTCAGCCGGGTGAAGTGGTAGCCGCGGGCGGCCGCCGCCTCCAGGTCGAACTCGTCGTTCAGGACGTCGTCGAACGTCTCGCCCGGGGCCAGCGTCGGCGTCGAAAGGTCCGGGACCCGCGACGCCGCCAGCGCCTCCGCGACCTCGGGGTCGGCCCGGAACGCCGCCGCCTTCTCCTTGAGGATCAGGTACGTCCGCATGTTCGCCGCCGCCGACACCCACACGTCCTCGGTGTCCTCGGTGCGCAGCGGCTTGTAGTCGAAGTGCCGCGGGCCGTCGTAGCCGGCGTTCTCCAGGAGGTCGACCAGGAAGAACGCGCTCTTCAGGTCGCCGTGGCCGAAGATCAGGTCCTGGTCGTACTTCGGGCCGTGCTGGCCGTTGAGGTCGATGTGGAACAGCTTGCCCTGCCACAGCGCCTGCGAGATGCCGTGCACGAAGTTCAGCCCGGCCATCTGCTCGTGCCCGACCTCCGGGTTCAGCCCGAACAGCTCCGGCCGCGCGAGCTGCGAGATGAAGCCCAGCGCGTGCCCGATCGTCGGCAGCAGGATGTCGCCACGCGGCTCGTTCGGCTTCGGCTCCAGCGCGAACCGCAGCGAGTAGCCCTTCTCGACGACGTAGTCGGCGAGCAGGTCCAGGCCCTCCTTGTAGCGGTCCAGCGCCGCGCGGACGTCCTTCGCGGCGTCGGACTCGGCGCCTTCGCGGCCGCCCCAGACGACGTAGGTCTGCGCGCCCAGCTCGGCCGCCAGGTCGAGGTTGCGGCGCACCTTCCGCAGCGCGTACCGGCGGACGTCGCGGTCGTTGCTGGTCAGGCCGCCGTCCTTGAACACCGGGTGGGTGAACAGGTTCGTCGTCGCCATCGGGACCTTGAGACCGGTCTCGGCGAGCGCCTTGCGGAAGCGCTCGATCGCCTTGTCGCGGTCCGGCTCGGTGGCCAGCAGGTCGTCGTCGTGGAAGGTCACGCCGTAGGCGCCCAGCTCCGCCAGCCGGTGCACGCTCTCCACCGGGTCCAGCGGCGGCCGCGTGGCGACCCCGAACGGGTCGGCGGCGGGCCAGCCCACGGTCCAGAGGCCGAAGGTGAACTTGTCGGCCGGCTGGGGAGCGAAGTCGCTCATGACTGTCCCTTCATTTAGTTCACGTTGTAGACTAAATATGCGCCGCGGGGGTCCCCGGCGTCAAGGGGCCGGGTTACAGTGCTTCGCGGGAGGACACGATGACGCAGGCCGTGCGGCACGAGGAGATGCGCGCCCGCAACCTCGAGGTCGTGCTGGGCGCCGTCAGCCGCGGCGGCCCGCTCACCCGGGCCGCGCTCGCCGAGGTCACCGGCCTGACCAAGTCGACCGTGAGCAAGCTCGTCGGCGACCTGGTGGAGGCGGGCCTGCTCGCCGAGACCGGCCCCGCCCGGGCGGGCGAACGCGGCCGGCCGGGGGTGGACGTCGTGCTCAGCGGGGCGCGGATGGCGTCGCTGGGGCTGGAGATCAACGTCGACTACCTCGCGGTGCGCGTGCTCGACCTCACCGGCGAAGTCCGGTTCGCCGCCCGCCGCGAACGCGACAACCGCGGCTCGCGGCCGAAGAAGGTCCTGGGCGAGCTGCAGGACCTGGCCACCGACGCGCTCGCCGAGGCCCACCGGCTGGGGCTGGAGGCGGCGGGCGCGGTGCTGGCGGTGTCCGGCCCGGTCGGCGACGGCGTGCTGTTCAGCGCCCCCAACCTCGGCTGGCAGGACGTCCGCCCGGCCGAGCTGCTGCGGCTGCCGGTCCCGGTCGAGCTGGACAACGAAGCGAACCTCGCCGCGCTCGGCGAGCTCTGGTACGGCGACGGCGAGCGCGACTTCCTCTACGTGTCCGGCGAAATCGGCATCGGCGCCGGCCTGGTCGTGAACGGCGTGCTGTACTCCGGCGCGACGGGCCTGGCCGGCGAGCTGGGGCACGTGGTCGTGGCCCCGGAGGGGGCGCCGTGCCGCTGCGGGGGCAGCGGCTGCCTGGAGACCTACGCCGGCCAGGAAGCGTTGCTGACGGCGGGGAACGCCGCCTCGGTGCCGGCCTTGCTGAGCGCCCTCGAGCGGGGCGACGAGACGGCGCTGGCGGCGTGCGCGGCGGCCGGCCGTGCCCTCGGCATCGCCCTGACGTCGGCGGTAAACTTGCTGGACCTGGACCGCATCGTGCTGGGCGGGGTGTTCACGCAGCTGTACCCGTGGTTGTCCGGACCGGTGTCGGAGGTGCTGACCACCCGCCTCGGCGGCCTGCGCGGCGCGCCCCCGGTGTTGAGCGCCTCCCGCCTGGGCGGCGACGCGGCGACCCTCGGCGCGGCGGGCCGGGTCATCCACCGCGTCCTCGCCGACCCGGCGTCCTTCGTCACCCGCGCGTCGTGAGTGGTAAGGCGGGTTAGAACCCGCCTTACCACTCACGACAAGCCGCGGCAGACCTGCTAGCTCACGGCGTTGATCTGCACCAGCGAGGAGCCGACCGTGACACCGGTGTCGGTCTGCACGGTCAGCTGACCGCGCAGGGTCCGGCCCGCGGCCGGGGCGGCGGTGGCCGTCACCGTCGCCGGCACGGTCCACGAGCTGCCCGACGCGCGCAGGGCGTTGGCGTCGTTCACCGCGATCGAACCGAACGCCGGGTTGGTGAACACGTCGAGGTAGTCGTAGGCGGTGGTGCCGCCCGGGACCGCGTACCCGTCGACGAGCGCGACCCACACCCCGGGCGCCGGGTTGGGCACGGTCACCGACTCCTCGGAGTCACCGTCCGCGCTGACGCCCGCCTGCACGCAGCTGCCGGTCGTGCAGTTGTACAGCACCAGGTCGAGGTCCGTGCCCACGACGGCGGGGTTGCCGATCGTGGCGGTCAGCGACGTCGAACCCGGCGTCACCGCGATCTGGTACTGCTGCTGCGTGCCTTCGGTGATCGTCGGCCGCTGCGTCTTCGCGCTGCCCAGCGTGGCGCCGGTCAGCTTGCCGGTGAACGCGCCGAGCGTGTTCTGCACGGTGTAGGTCCGCGCGATCGGCGTGCCCAGCGTGGCCGAAGCGATCGTGTCCGGGTTCGGCGAGATCGCCGTGCCCAGCACCGAAGCCGACAGCTTGTACGGCGCTTCGTCCACATCGGACGTCCGCCGCGCTTCGACGGTGATCTCCCACACGCCCGGCAGCGGGTTGGCGATGGTCCGGCTGGTCGGCGTGCCGCCGGCGCAGCCCGCACCCGCGTCGGGCAGGTAGCACGCGGTCGTCGCGGTGCTGGCCTCGGCCGGGACACCGGTCGGGTCGTACCGCAGGAACCGCACCTGGCCCTTGCCCGGAGCGCCGGCGCCGGCGTCCAGGTCCACCTTCAGCGCGCTGGCGCCCTGCGGCACTCGCACGAAGTAGCTGGTCGCCTGGTTGCGGGCGGCCTTGCCCGAGACGTCGACCTGGAAACCCTTGCCGGCGACGAACTCCTGCGGCGCGAAGACCGTGTTGAGGGTCTGCACGTCGATGCCGATGGTCAGCGGGTTGTCCAGGTAGAGCAGGGCCGAGTGGACCCCGGCGCTCTTCGGGTTGACGTGCACGTCGAACTTCACCGGCGTGTTCAGCGGCAGCACCACGGTGCCACCGGAGTTGAACGTGCCGTCGTTGCCGACCCACCGCACGAAGTACGGCACCGGGTGCGCCGAGCCCGTGGTGCGGGTGATCGTGTAGGTGCGGGTGTACGCCTTGCCCGTGGTCACGCCCTCGCGGTCGTGGATGCCCACGCCCGTGTTCGGCGTGGCCAGCAGCCCGGACTGGACGGTGTGCACCTCGACCGACGTCGAAACCGCGTCCGGCTTCGGGTTGAGCGAAAGCGCGACGAACGCGGCGGGGACGTTGAACAGGCCCGCGCCCTGGGCGTACGCGCCGATGCCCGGCACGAACCGCGCGGTCGACTTGATCGCCGCGCGCAGCTGCGCCACCGGCGGCCGCTGGCCGCTGTGCGTCGCCTTGTACGCGCTCACCAGCAGTGCCGCCGCGCCGGTCGCCTGCGGCGCCGCCATCGACGTGCCCTGCAGCATCGCGTAACCGGCCGGCAGGGGGTACGTGCCGGCCACCGGGCTCGGAGCTTCCCACCGCGGGGTGGTGGAGATCGCCGCGCCCGGCGCGATGATGTCCGGCTTGAAACCGCCGTCTTCACGCGGGCCGCGCGAGGAGAACGGGTGCATCGACTCGGGGTTCTTGGTGACCGAGCCGTAGTTCGACAGCCAGGTCTCCTTGGTGATGTACGAGCCGACCGAGATCGCGTCCGTGGCCACCGACGGGTCGCCGACGGTGTTCGCCCCCGCGCCGCTGTTGCCCGCCGAGATGAAGATCTGGACGTTGTACTCGGCGATCGTGCGGTTGTAGAGCTCCGCGCGGGCGTTGTTGCCGTCGTTGAGCGCCGGCAGGCCGCCGATCGAGATGTTGATGACGTCGGCGCCGTGGCTGGCCGCGTACACGACGCCGTCGATCAGGCCGGACGAGGTGCAGCCGGCACTGGTGAGGCAGACCTTGACGGCCAGGACCTTCGCGCCCGGGGCCGCGCCGTCCATCTTGCCGCCGAACAGGTCGTTGCCGGTGGCGATGCCCGCGACGTGCGAGCCGTGCTCCGCGCCGGCGATGCCGATGCCGACGTAGCCCGGCTTGTCGGTTTGGACCACGAAGGCCATCCGCTCGGCGATGTCGGTCGCCGGGTTGTCGCTGCCGAAGAAGCCGACGTCGTACTTCTTGTTGTAGTCGGTCATCGGCTTCTCGTCGGTGAAGTCGCCGTTGCCGTTGAGGTCGACCCGGACCTCCTTGGTCACCGGGTCGAGCAGCACGCCCCAGGAGTCGGCGCGGTCGCCGTCGCGGTTGATGTCACCGCCGGTCTCGCTGTCCGCGGCGCCCAGGTCGCCCGCGGTCTCGCCGAAGACGCCGAACGTGTACGGGCCGCCGGTCGCCGGGGCCGTCCAGGTCTTGCCGTTGGCGGTGAAGGCGCCGGTGTAGGTCTGGGTCGACTGCTTGACCCAGGTGCCGTCGCCGGAGTTGGTGGCGTTGGCGTTGTACCAGTCGACGATCTTGCGTTCGCCGTGGCTGGTGGTGGCCAGCGCGGGGGAGTCGAGGTCGACGCCGGAGTCGAGCACCGCGACCGTGGTGTCCTTGCCGTCCCAGCCCGGCAGGACCTGGCCGAACTGCGCCGCGTAGGTGTCGCCGGTCGGCAGGTACGGGTTGACGCGCGGGGTGTTCTTGCCCGGGGCCGGCTGCGGCAGCGGAGTCATCGCGCCGTCGGGCTTCGGGTCGTCGCGGACGATGAGCCCGTCGACGTCGACGGCGTTGACCGACTTGAGCTTCGCGGCTTTTTCGGCCTTGGCGGTCGGGATGCTGACCTTGATGTAGTCGAGCTTCGTGTCGGTGGACTGGACGACCCCGCCGAGGGCCTTGAGCTCGTTCACGGCGGTGCCGGTCTGGCCCTTTTCCGCGGCGATCAGCAGCGTGACATCGGGCTTCCCGGACTTCTCGGCTTCGGCGACGAGCGCGCGATCGTGCTCGTCGAGGGTCTTGCCGTCGGCCGCGCCGTTGGTCGGCGGGGCCTGCTGGGCGGAGGCCACCGGGACCGCGACGCCGAGGACGGAGGCACCGAGTGCGGTGGCGAGGATGGTGATCCCGGCCCGCCGTCTCCAGCGCGATCTGTGCTGTTCCACTGAAACGACCCTTCGTGAAGATGTGCGTCCGAGCAGTACACAGGGTGGGATCTGCGTCAGCAATCAGACAGTTAGCCCATAGACCGCAATTGGTTGCGAGCCAAATGGCCTAATCGGCTGCCCGGTTGGGCGGTCACCGGAAGGGCCGAAGGGTGGCCAGATTTCCCCATTGCTACACGTGCGTATAGCAGGCTATGTTTGCGTGTAGTCGACTACACGTACGTATAGGACGTCTGATGAGCACCGAAGACCTCACCGCACGGGCCCGGATCCGCGACGCCGCCATCAAGCTCTTCACCGAGCGCGGCATGGAGAAGACGTCGATCCTCGACATCGCCGAGGAAGCCGGCGTCTCCGGCGGCCTGATCCGCCACCACTTCGGCTCCAAGGACGGCCTGCGCGAGGCCTGCGACACGTACGTCTTCGACGAACTGGTGAAGTTCAAGGAGGAGGTGCTGGCGAAGGGCGCCGCGAACCCGGGATTCCTGCCCGCGTTCGACGCCCGGCAGCTGCTCTACCGCCGGTATCTGGGGCGGGCCATGGTCGACGGCTCCGAGGCCGCCGAGGTGCAGTTCACCGGGATCGTCGACGAAACCGAGCGCTACTTCCGCGAGCAGGGCATGGAGATGCCGGATCCGCGGGGCGTCGCCGCCGCCCTCGTCGCGATGACCGGCGGGCTGATGATCCTGCAGGACCACGTCGCCCGGGCGCTCGGCGAGGAGCCGGGCACGAACGAGGCGATGCTGCGGATGTCGGCGGCCGCCGGGCACCTGTTCCTGAACCCCCTCGCCACCACCGAAGTCCTCGAAAAGGCCCGCGAAGCGCTGGCCGCCTACCAACGGAAGGAATGACGATGGCCGACGCGATCACCGCCGACGGCCTCACCAAGGCGTTCGGCCGGACACGGGCCCTCGACGGGCTCGACCTGACCGTCCACACCGGCGAGGTGCACGGGTTCCTCGGACCCAACGGCGCCGGCAAGACCACCACGATCCGCGTCCTGCTGGGGCTGATGCGCGCCGACGGGGGCCGGGCCACCCTGCTCGGCGGCGACTCCTGGACCGACGCCACCGAGCTGCACCGGCGGCTCGCGTACGTCCCGGGCGACGTCACCCTGTGGCCGAACCTCACCGGCGGCGAGGTCATCGACCTGCTCGGCCGGCTGCGCGGCGGCCTCGACACCGCCCGCCGCGCGGAGCTGATCGAGCGCTTCGACCTCGATCCGCGCAAGAAGGGCCGGACGTACTCGAAGGGCAACCGGCAGAAGGTCGCGCTCGTCGCCGCGCTGGCGTCCGATGTGGAGCTGCTGGTCCTCGACGAGCCGACGTCCGGGCTCGACCCGCTGATGGAGGAGGTGTTCCGGGAGGTCGTCGGGGAGGAGCGCGAGCGCGGCGACCGGACGGTGCTGCTGTCCTCGCACATCCTTTCCGAGGTCGAGGCGCTGTGCGACCGCGTCACGATCATCCGGGCCGGCCGCACGGTCGAGTCGGGCACCCTGGACGAGCTGCGGCACCTGGGCCGGATCACCATCGACGCCTCGCTCGCGCACGTGCCCGAGGATCTGGGGTCGCTGCCGGGCGTGCACGACCTGAGTTCGTACGGCTCGCACGTCCACCTGTCCGTGGACCAGACGTCGCTGGACGACGTGATGCGGCACCTCGCCGGGGCCGGGTTGCGGAGCCTGGTGAGCCGCCCGCCGACGCTCGAGGAGCTGTTCCTGCGGCACTACCGGCAGGACGAGCCGGTCGGAGCGGCGCGATGACGGGGACGTGGGCGTTGCTGCGGCTGGTGCTGCGCCGCGACCGGCTGCTCATGCCGCTCTGGATCGTCGGTCTCACGCTCGCGCCCGTCGGCTACCTGTCGTCGATCAAGGCGGCGTACCCGGATGCCGCGGCACGGCAGCACTTCTACGACATCAACGCCTCGAGCGCGACGTTCGTCGTGCGCAACGGCCCGCTGTACGGCTCGTCGGTGGGGAACCTCCTGGCCTGGCAGTGCGGGTTCGTCCCGGTCGTCGTCGGGCTGATCGCGCTGCTCACGGTGGTCCGCCACACCCGGGCCGAGGAGGAGGCCGGCCGCCGCGAGCTCACCGGCGCGACCGTCGTCGGCCGGCACGCGGAGCTGGTCGCGGCGGTGCTCGCCGCCTGCGGGGCGTGCCTGGTGTTCGGTCTGCTGGCCGCGTTCGGCATCGCCGCGCAGGGCGAGCCGCTCGCCGGTGCCTTGGCGCTCGGTGCGGGATTCGCCTTGGCGGGCTGGGTGTTCGCCGGGGCCGGCGCGATCGCCGCCCAGCTCACCTGGGGTGCCGGTGGCGCGCGGGGCATCGGCATCGGGGCGCTGGTGCTGGCGTTCCTGCTGCGCGCGGCCGGGGACAGCAGCGGCTCGGCGGGCTGGCTCGCGTGGTTGTCGCCGATCGGCTGGGCACACCGGCTGCGGCCGTTCGCGGGCGAGCGGTGGTGGGTGCTCGCCTTGGCTGTTGTCTTCACCGTCTTGCTCGTGGTGGCGGCGGTCGCCCTGTCGGCGCGCCGGGACCTCGGCTCGGCGCTGCTGCCGGCGCGGCTGGGCCGGGCGACGGCGAAGGCGTCGCTGCGCTCGCCGCTGGCGCTGGCCTGGCGGCTGCAGCGGGGGACGCTGCTGGTCTGGACCGTGTGCCTCGGGCTGGTCGGACTGCTGATGGGCGGGGTCGCGCGGAACGTCGCCGAAATGATGCGGGACAACCGGGCGGTCGCGGACGTGTTCTCCCGCCTGGGTGGTGGCGGTGCGGTGACGGACGCGTACCTGGCGGGAACGATGACGTTGTTCGGCCTGGCGGCCGCGGGTCACGCGGTCCAGGCGACGCTGAAGCTGCGCTCGGAGGAGGCGGCGGGCCGTGCGGAACCGGTGCTGGCGACAGCGGTCGGCCGCGCCGGCTGGGCCTTGGCCCACTTGACGTTCGCGTTCTTCGGGCCGGCGTTCGTGCTGGCGGTGACGGGCTGGGCAACGGGCGCGGCGTACGGCTCGGGCTTCGGGCTCGTCCCGGCGGCGCTGGCCCAGCTCCCGGCGGTGTGGGTCCTGACGGGGCTGGCGGCGTTGCTGATCGGCGTCTTCCCGCGCTTCGCGGCGGGGGCTTGGGGCCTGCTGGCGGCGTTCCTGCTGCTGTCGCTGGTGGGAGCGGCGTTGCGGTGGAACGAGGTGGTGCTGGGGATTTCGCCGTTCCAGCACCTGCCGCGCCTGCCGGGCGGAACGTTCTCGGTGACGCCGGCGCTCTGGCTGGTTCTGCTCGCTGTCCTCGCCGGAGCGGCCGGGTTGTTCGCATTGCGGCGGCGGGACATGCCGGTGGGCTGACCCCGCAACAGGACCACGGACGGGGGTCCAGGGGGCTCGCCCCCTGGCGGGGGTCTGGGGGTTCGACCCCCAGGAGACACCGCGAGGCGAGGCCGGTGCGCGCTTTCCGCGCACCGGCCTCGCCCCGAGAATCGCGCGGCAACCGAGGGAGTCGAACCCTGCGCGGCTTGTGAAGGCGGCGCCCATGGACCGGCCCTGACCCTTCGGCGGGCGACGGCTGCCATCTGTGTCAACGGTAACTGGTACCCGGATATTTCCCTTCTCAAGCCGTGCTTCACCCGGACGGGCGGGGCTGGCATGGTGGTCCGCATGGATGATCTCCTGCTGCGCCGCGTCCGGCCGGGCCTCGGCGGGGACCTCGCCGACGTCCGGGTGAACGACGGCCGGGTCACGTCGATCACCGAACCGGGCTCCACGGGGTTCGCCGCGCGGGTGGTCGACGGGCACGGCGGGACGCTGCTGCCCGGGCTGGTCGACGCGCACGTCCACGTGGTGCAGTGGGCGAC
Source organism: Amycolatopsis sp. CA-126428 (assembly GCF_002904335.1). Lineage (GTDB taxonomy): Bacteria > Actinomycetota > Actinomycetes > Mycobacteriales > Pseudonocardiaceae > Amycolatopsis. The sequence goes on from NZ_PPHF01000165.1 coordinate 150,356, forward strand.
GTCCCGGCGCCGCATCCCGCTGGACGCGGCCCGCTCGGCGGGGGAGGCGATCGAGTTGCTGCTCGCGCACCTGCTGGCGACGCCGGCGCCGCAGACGGAACTCGTCGTGGGCGCGGGTTTCCGTGATGCGCTGTGGCCGGACAAGCCGCACAAGGACCTGCTCCAGCGGGCGCTGCCCGGGCGGGCGGTCGCGTTGTTCAGCGCGGATCTGCACACGGTGTGGCTGAGCCCGGCGGCGCTGAAGCTGATCGGCCGCGAGCACTCGACGGGCGTCCTGCTGGAGGGTGACTGCATGACCGCGACGGCCCAGCTCCCGACGGCGGCGATCGACGTCCAGGACCGGTGGGTGGCGGAAGCGGTTTCCGCGGCGGCCGCGCGCGGCGTGACCGAGATCGCCGACTACGAATACGCGGACACGGTGGCGGACTGGACGCGCCGGGGCGCCCCGGCCGCCCGGATCTCTTGCGTGATCGCGAGGTACCTCCTGGACCGGACGATCGAGCGCGGCCACCGCACCGGCGACGTCCTGCCGGACTCCGGCGGGCGGCTGACGGTGGGGCCGTTCAAGCTCTTCGTGGACGGATCCCTCAACACCCGCACGGCCTACTGCCACGATCCGTACCCGGGCGCCGAGTCGCCGGGGTCGCTGGAACTGCCGCCCGGCGAACTGGTTCCGTTGCTGCGGCGGGCGTTCGACCACGGGCTGGTCCCGGCGGTCCACGCGATCGGCGACCGGGCGAACACGATCGCACTGGACGCGTTCGAGGAGGTCGGCTGTCCCGGCCGCATCGAGCACGCCCAGCTGCTGTCCCCGGAGGACATCCCGCGGTTCGCCGCGCTGGGCGTGATCGCGGCGGTCCAGCCGGCGCACCAGCCGGACGACCGCGACGTCGCGGACCGCCACTGGCACGGCCGCACGGCCCGGGCGTTCCCGTACCGGTCGCTGCTGGAGTCGGGAGCCCGCCTGGAGTTCGGCTCGGACGCCCCGGTGGCACCGCTGGACCCGTGGGACGGCATCGCCTCGGCGGTGTCCCGCACAGACGACGACCGCCCGCCGTGGCACCCGGAGCAGGCGATCCCGTTCACCGAGGCACTGGCCGCGTCCTCGGGCGGCCGTCGCGGAGTGGCAGTGGGGGACGTCGCGGACCTGATGGTGACGGCGGCGGACCCGTCGGTGTTGTCGCCGGCCGATCTGCGAAACCTTCCGGTGACGGCCACGATCGTCGACGGGCACGTCACGCACCAGATCTGAGCGGATCACCGGCGCGTGGCCCGGCGTGATTTTCCCGAACCGGCGCCGGGCGTCGCGGGGAAATCTCGGCCGATATTTCGGTCGCGTCAAGAAATCGATCCGATTCGGAATGTCGATGGACGCACCCCATTTTCGGATTCACGCTTTGTGTCTCGTGCCGGGTGATCACGGCAGTACTCGAACAAGGTAGGTGACACGGTGATGAAGAACATCGAACAGGGGATGCACCTCGTGCCGGCTCAAACCACGCCCCCGGTCGGGATTTCGACGACGACCGAGATCGTCGTGGGGGGCGCATTCGTCTTGGTCATCGTGGTTGCTGCCGTCGCTCCGGCGTTTTACGACCTTCGTCAGGCGAACAAATGGCGAGCGGCGATGACCGCCTGGCTCAAGAGTGAGAATTTTCGCCGTGACGACTTGATTCCCGTGCTCCGGCTGATCGCCCGCACCCGAGGCACGACGAATGTCACCAGGTCGACCATCGCTTATCTCGTTGTGGCGCTGGTTGCCGCCGCCCTCGGTGCCGTAGTGTTCTTGAACGGGGACGATGCGGTGGACCTCCGAAAGACGGTAATCACCGCCGTGTTGACGGTCTTCAGTTCCGTCATCGGTTTCTACTTCGGCTCCCGCTCGACGCAGGCTGCCATCGAAGCTCAGCAAGACCCGCCCCCCGATGGCGGGCCGACACCTGCTGACGGCGCGCGTTCGGCGCCCGAAACCGGGCCGCGGGCCTGAGCCGGACTAAGCTGCCGACCCGAGATTCACTCTCGGGTAGGCGGCCTTCGGGGCTTGATTTGTCCACCGGACAACGGAAAAGATCCCACCGTGGATCTGACAACGTTGTCGCCGATTACCCGGACCCGCGTCCTGGCCGCCCTGCTCGCGGGAGCCACGACGATGGCGCTCGCCACCCCCGCCGAAGCCGGGAACAGCAGGTTCGCCGAAGACCCCACCACGCTCGTCGACACCTCGATCGGCAACAACGGCGACGGCACCACCTTCCCCGGCGCCACCACGCCGTTCGGGATGGTCCAGCTCAGCCCGGACACGCAGCTGAAGAAGTACGCGTCCTACGACTACGCGCAGGACACCACCCTCGGCTTCAGCCACACCCACCTCTCCGGTGTCGGCTGCCAGACCATGGGCAACTTCCGGTTCATGCCCACCACCGGCGCCGTCACCACGAGCGACCCCGCGAAGTACGGCGCGAAGTTCAGCCACGCCGACGAGACCCGGCAGCCCGGCTACTACGGGGTCAAGCTCGCCAACGGCATCGGCGCCGAACTCACCGCCACCCAGCGCACCGGCCAGCACCGCTACACCTTCCCCGGCGGCGCGACCAGCGAAAACGTCCTCATCGAGGTCGGCGAGAGCAACGGCTACACCTACGCCGGTGACGTCCACGTGGTCGGCGACGACACCGTCGAGGGCTGGCTGCAAGGTGGCAACTTCTGCTGGGAGACGCAGAAGGAGCGCTACAAGGTCTTCTTCAGCGCCAAGTTCGACCGCAAGTTCACCAGCTTCGGCACCTGGACCGACAACAAGCTGACGCCGAACCAGCGCGACGCGAAGCTCGGCAGCCAGCGCACCGGCGCCTGGCTCACCTTCGGCACCGACAGCACCCAGGTCGGCGCCTCGGTCGGCCTGTCCTACACCTCGATCGACGGCGCCCGGCTCAACCGCGGCGCCGAGCAGCCCAAGTCGTTCGGCAAAGGCCGGAAAGCCGCCCACGACACGTGGGAAGACGAGCTGAACCGGATGCGCGTCGCCGGCGGGACGACCGCCGACCAGCGCACCTACTACAGCGCGCTGTACCGGTCGCTGCTGCACCCGTCCGTCGGGTCCGATGTGGACGGCTCGTACCGCGGCTTCGACGACGCCGTCCACCGCAGCCGGGACACCTACTACCAGATGTTCTCCCTGTGGGACACCTACCGCTCGCAGAACCAGCTGGTGGCGCTGCTGCACCCGGACAAGGCCGCGGACATGACCAAGTCCGTCCTCAAGATCTCCCAGGACGGCGGCTGGGTCCCGCGCTGGGCGCTCGCCGGCGGCGAGACGAACGTGATGAGCGGCGACCCCGTCACGCCGTGGGTGGTCGACAACTACCGTCGCGGCCTCCTCGACGACCGGACCGCGCGGCAGCTGTTCGACGCGTTGTGGCGCAACGCCAACGAAGTTCCCGCGGACCAGTCGATCTTCCGCGGCCGCGACGGCAACCCCACCTACGTCGAGAACGGCTGGATCGGCTACCAGGACCTCCCGGGCTACACCTACGGCGACACCCGGCAGGCCGGCTCGGCGACGCTCGAGTACGCCCTCGCCGACTGCGCGCTGTCCACAATGGCTGCCGGGCTGGGCTACGGCGACAAGGCCGCGACCCTGCGGGCGCGCTGCGGCAACTTCGGGCACCTATGGGACACGAGCGTCGAATCGCACGGCTTCACCGGCTTCCCGCGCACGAAGGCCGCGGACGGCACCGGCGTCGGCGACCCCGACCCGGCGAAGTCGACCGGCTTCCACGAGGGCACGCCGTGGCAGTACCAGTGGCTGGCCCAGCAGGACACCGCGAAGCTGTTCGGCCTGATGGGCGGCCCGGCGCAGGCGGGGCAGCGGCTCGACACCTTCTTCGACATGCCGCTGCTGCGCACCGATCCGGCGAAGGCCGCCAGGGACTCCTGGGTCCACGGCGCGTACGACTACCACAACAACTTCGCCTTCAACCCGAACAACGAGCCCGACCTGCACGCGCCCTGGATGTACAGCTGGACGGGCGCGCCGTGGAAGACCTCGGCTGTGCTGCGCGCGGCGCGGACGCTGTTCACGGACACGCCGTACGGCATGCCGGGCAACGACGACCTCGGCACCATCTCGTCGTGGCTCGTCTTCGGCATGGCCGGCGTCTTCGAGGCGCAGCCGGGCTCCGGGACGTACCTGCTCAGCACGCCGATGTTCGAGAAGGTCGAGATCCGCCCGGCCGGCGGCCGCAGGATCGAGATCGAGGCACCCGGCGCGAGCGCGGCCAAGCTGCAGTACACAAAGGACGTCCGGATCGGACACCGCGATTACGGCCGCAGCTGGATCTCGCACGAGGACCTGCTCCGCGCGGGCAAGATCCGCTTCTCCCTGAGCGACACCCCCACCGCCTGGGGCACGAACTCGGTCCCGCCCGCGATGTAACCTCATGAGTCCCTCGGTGTGTTGGTGTCAACGGAACGAGACAGTTTCAATGGACATCATGTTGAGGTGGCAGCAGGCGGAGGGAAAGCGCCACGCGCTCGACGGGCCGTTCCCTCCGCGTCCGGAGGAACAGTTCGTGGCTTTGTGCGGGGAAGAAGTGACCGTCGCGGTGAAGGACGTTCCGCAGCTCGGGGGGAACTGGTTCGACCCGACGTGCGCCGGATGCGAGTCGGCGTGGCTGGCGCGGTGCTGATCGACGCCGATCGGGACCATCGGCTGCTGGAGCGCATCCGCGACCTGCACGCCTCGCTCGTCCCGGATTTGGCGTGGCTGGCCAGGACCGTCGGGGAGGAGGCACCGCGCCCCGACATCCTCCGCGACCTGGGGGAGCGCCTCGCCGACCTCGGCGAGGACCTGATCACCCGCGCCGACGAGCTCGACGCCGAGGTCCGGGCCGGCCTCCCGGACCACGGCTGGCTCCCCGAAGCGGGCGCACGGCGGCGCGCACTGGCCGTCGCCCACCAGGTCGGCCCGCACCCCCTCCGGTGCGGGCCGATCTTCCTGGCCGTCTGCGGCGCGGCTTGTTTCCCCTTCTACGGGACAGACCCGACCGGGCGGACAACACGCCACGAACGGTGCGAAAAGTGCCTCCACGTGCGCTGACCGGCTGTTTCTGCTGAGCTGGTGACATGACCGACCAGAAACCGACGGCGACCGAGCGATTCTTCCGCATCGCCATCGCGATCAAGGGCCTCGACGGCGCGCTGCAGGTAGTCGGGGCACTGATCCTGGCGTTCATCCCCGCCTCGACGGTCAGCGGCTTCACCCACGCGGTGATCACCCGTGACCTGCTGGGCGACCCCTCGGGCACACTGGCACGCCACCTCGAATCGGCGACGGAGAACTTCCTCCACGGCGACACGAAGACATTCGCCGTCGCGTATTTGCTCGCCCACGGCCTGATCAAGCTCGGCTTGGTGTGGGCCCTGGCCCGCAAGATCGTCCGAGCCTAACCCCATCGCAGCCGCCATCCTGGCCGCATTCGTCGTCTACGAGATCTTCCGAGCGGTCCACACCCACTCGATAGCCCTACCGTTCTTCGCAGCCCTCGACATCGTGATCATCGTGCTGATCCTGCGGGAGTACCGCCAGCTCAAACGCGGCTAAAGGCACGACGAGGCAGCAAGGCGACGGCAGAACCACAACCCGCACATACGGCCACCCCCCCTGCCGACCCGGGAAATCACCGGGCTTCACGCGGCAACGGGAAACCGAACAGTAGTGCTGTCGACCTCCAGGGGTTCGACATAGAGCGCGGTAGCATTGTCCGACCCACCACGCGCCAGAGCGGCCTCAACAAGTTCCGCAGCGCCCCGACCCGGCTGCGCCAGCACCGCACGAATCCCACTCCCGCTGAGCGGCTTGTGCACCCCGTCACTGGTCAGCAGCAAACCCGAACCGGCCGTCTCCACCGTCCCGATCTCCTGCGCCTCGGCAGTACGAACGCTGGTAGTGACGACATGCTCCATCCGCGGCGTCACCGGCTGGTGCCGGGCCCGGAAGAACTCGGCGAGCGTGTGGTCGGTGGTGAGCCGGCTCAGCGTGGTGCCGTCCCAGGCGTACGCCCTGGCGTCACCCACCCAGGCGATGTGGTACCCGCCGCCTCCTGCCGGCATGGCGACGACGAGCACGGCGTCCCCGAGCGTCTGCTCGCGCACCGCGCGCTGCGCGGCGAGCACCGCCTCGACCGGTCCTTTGTGGACCGGCGTGCGCGCGGCGGCCGCGGCGGCGGTGCGGGCGGCGCGCGCGGCGGCGGGATCGTCCCCGACGCCGTCGGCGAGGGCGAACGCGATGCCGGGCCCGCCGGCCGCGGCGTACGCCCCGACGGCGTCGGCGTTGAGTGAGCGCGGCCCCTGCGCACTCGCGGTGTGCCAGCGTGGGTAACCCGGACGGGTGGTGATCATCGCGGCCTCCTCATCCCCTCTGGTCTCCATGATCCGCGCCGAACCTAAGGGGCGGCTGAGACTTTCCGGGTACCTTGGAGAGGGGGTGGGGGATGGAGTTCCGGATTCTCGGGCCGCTGTCGGTCTCGCGCGCCGACGGCCGCCCGGCCGTGCTCGGCGGACGCAAGCCGCGGACGCTGCTGGCGGCGTTGCTGCTGGCGCGCGGGCGCGTGGTGCCCGACGAACGGCTGATTTCGCTGCTGTGGGACGGCGAACGGCCGTCGACGGTCGACGCGCAGGTGTGCACGTACGTCTCCCGCCTGCGCAAGGCCCTCGGGCGCCCGGCGCGGCTCGTCCGCACCGGCGGTGGCTACCTGCTGACGCCGGGCGGGACCGTCGACGCCGAGGAGTTCGAGCGGCTGGCGTCGTCGGGCCACGACGAGCTGCGCGCGGATCGCCCGGCCCGCGCGGCGGGGCTGTTCCGCGCCGCACTGGAGCTGTGGCGCGGTCCGGTGCTCGCCGGCGTCGCCGAACCGCTCCGAGCGGGTGAGGCGGCGCGGTTCGAGGAGCTGCGCCTGACGGCACTGGAGGGCCGTCTCGAAGCCGAAATCGCGGCGGGCGAGCACCGGCGCGCGGTGCCCGACGCGACGGCGTTCGTCCTCGAGCACCCGATGCGGGAGCGCGCCCGGGCCCTGCTCATGGCCGCGCTCTGCGCGAGCGGACGGCCGGCGGACGCGGTGGCGGTGTACCACCGCGGCCGCCACCTCCTGGACGAGCGGCTCGGGATCGCGCCGGGCCCGACGCTGCGGGCGGCGTACCAGCGGGTGCTGGACGTTCAGCCCGGGTAGGGCGACGACTGGAAGTCCCGATCGAGTTCGGCGGACGAGCGCGGCAGCCAGTACCGGGCGAGCGCGCGGACCTGCTCGCGCGGCAGGGCGGGGTTGACGTGGCGGTGGTCGGGTTTCGCGATGGACTGCAGCGCCCAGCCGAAGCCGATCATCGGGTGGAGCCGAGCCCACCGGTGCCGGTCGATGCCGAGGACCATCTGCGCGCGCAGGACGGAGTGCCAGAAGTGGTAGCCGCCCGGCGGGTTCCCGTTCATGGTGTGCACCTCCGACTCTTCCGGAGCGCGCCGCGGGTCGAAGAGAATGCCCTGCCCGAAGGCGGCGAAGGCCTTGACCAGGCCGGCTTCGTCACCGCGGTAGAAGCGGTCGAAGTTGTCGAGCTGCAGCGTCGAGAGAGTTTTCAGCGGCCCTTCGACCGGCTTGGCGAACTCGGCGTAGTTGTTCGGGTACGCCGGTTCCTGGCTCAGCTCGCGCCACTTCTCGTACAGGCCTTCCGGAGCGTTCTGCCGGATGAAGAGGGAGAGCACCGTGAAGGCGTCCTGGACTTCCTGGGACCTGTGGTAGAGCGAGATTTCGTCGAGCTGGTACCAGAGTTCATTGGCCCGGCGGTCCCCGAGCATCCCGGGCACGGGCGGCAGCCCGCTGTCCGCGGCGGCCGCGGTCCCGACGGTGCTCCCGGCCAGCGCCACCCCGGCCACGGTGGCGGCCCCGATTTTGAGCAGGCTCCGGCGATCCATGGTGTACCCCCTGGTCTGGCGGCCCCCTGCCGCCGTTCGCTGCCAAGGTACGGAAGATTGCTATACTTTCTCTGTAAGATCGTTTTGTGGACGACTACCGCGCGCTGGAGAACTTGATCTTTTCGTACGCGTCGCTGGTCGACGCGGGGGACTTCGCCGGGGTGGGCGAGCTGTTCGCGGAGGGAGCATTCGCGGGCACCGGCGGCGTGCTGCAAGGCGCGGCGGCGGTGGAGCGGATGCTGCGCGAGACGGTGATCGTGTACGAAGACGGCACACCCCGCACCAAACACGTGACGACGAACGTGGCCCTCGAGGTATCGGACGCGACGGCGTCGGGACGTGCTTACTTCACGGTGCTGCAGGCGGTTCCCGGGTTGCCGTTGCAGACGATCGCGGCGGGCCGGTACGAGGACAGCTTCACGTTGACCGACGGCGGTTGGCGGTTCACGGAACGCCGGGCGGTGGTGGACCTCGTCGGTGACATCAGCCACCACCTGCGGCCGCGTGCGGTCTAACCCGCTCGTCGGCGCAGGATTTTTCCGACCTTCGGGCCGTCCTCGATGATGAGCGGCGCGGCGATACCGCAACTGACCCCGATGAGAATTTCCGACCAGTGCGGAAGCTGGACCGGCAGGAGTGCCAGCGTGAGGACGATGATCGTGAACCACAGCTTCCACGGTCGCAGCAAAAGTTGCACTGCGCGGGCGAGCAGGCCGATGCCGGCGGAACGCGACCAAGCGTCGTCGAACAGCCTGACGAAAATGCGGACGAAGTTCGGAGTGAGTCCTTGCGGCGAAGCTACTTCGAGCATGACGCCTTCGAGGCTTTGCTGTCCATAGGGATCGTAGATGTCGAAGCGGACAGTCCGTCCGTCGACGGAGAAGCATGTCGCCAGTTCCATGTCCTCCGCTGTCCGGCAAAGGCGGACCGAAGCGTGGGAGTAGTCTCGGAAGCTGCGTTGCCACAAGCGGATTCGTTCGGCGGAGATCGACCGGACGTTGGCGGATCGCATCCTCGCTGCGAGAGCCGGCTCGGCGAGCAGGATCCTGACCCGTACTCCGGCCTGTGCCCGGTTGCGCAGCACTTCGACGGTGTCCTCGTACGGCGCGGTGACGAGCATGGGCAGGCAAATCTCGTTCTGCGCCGATTCCAGCAGCCGGAGGTAAGAATGGAAGACGGTGTTCTCCGGCATGGAACCGACGACCTGGACGTAGGCCGCGAGATCTACCCGGAGCCTCGCGAGCTGTTTCTCGACTTCAGGCTGCTTCAGTCGATTCGCGATCGATCTGCGTAATTTCGGTTCCTGGACGATCAGCTTCTTGCCGTAGACCTCGCGCTGGATGAGCCAGTCCAGTGCACGGAGGTCTTGGATTGCCCTTCGCGCGTCGACCACGGATTCCAGCCCGGGATACTGCCGGACGATCTCCACGAGATCGTTCTCCGACCGAGAATAGGCTCGAGTGGCCATGACTATGGCGAGAATGGACGCCGGGCCGGAAAGACCCTCTTGCTGCAGTTGCTGGGCAAGGTGGATTTCGGAGCGGTCGAGACCGGCCACGCTGCTCCCTCCCCGCGGCGAACATTCGATGCTAAGCCGCAGGCCGGGAGGTGTCTGTCCGCCATGCGGGTACCGGCGGACACGGCGAGGCCTGGAGGCCGGTGTTCTCAGCCTCCAGGACCCGTCGCGGAACTTCAGCTCTGCAGGTCGTACACCGTCTGGCCATCAACAGTGGTGGCCGTGAAGTTCGCCGTAACCCACTCCGTGATCTCCGACGACCCGCCACCCGGCCCGCCGCCGCGACCACCCTCGATGTAGTACTTGACTTCGCCCGCGGCAACGTAAGCCTTGAACTCCGCCAGCGTCGGCGCCGGGTCCGAACCGCTCCAGCCCCCGATCCCGATCACCGCCTTGCCACTCGCCAGCTCCAGCGAGGCCGCGCTCTGCGACCCCGTGGTCGCCGCGGCCCACTTCGTCGTGGTCCGAGCCAACAAGGAGCCCACCGCGCTCGATGAGTCGTCGAAGCCACCGAAGCCGCCCATCGCGCTCGAAGTCGGACCCGACGTGGGGATCGATCCCGAGTGCGCCACCGACGCCGTCTCGACGCCGTAAGCCGCCGACGACACGCCGATCGTCAGGACCACCGCCGCCGCCACGATCGCGACCACCCGGCGCGACGCCGGCACGCCCATCACCAGCACCGTGCCCACCAGCACCCCGAGCACCGCGACGATCCAGCGCAGCGCCGGGAACCACTCCGGCGTCCGGTCCAGCAGGATGAACGACCACACCGCCGTCGCCACGACCATCCCGGCCAGCGTGGCCCGCGGCGCCAGGTGCGCGCGGCCCTGCCACAGCGCGCGGCCCGAAATCGCGACCAGTGCCGCGATCGCCGGGGCCAGCGCGACCGCGTAGTACGGGTGCACGGTGCCGCTCATGAAGCTGAACACCACCGCCGTCACGACCAGCCAGCCGCCCCACAGCACCAGCGCCGCCCGGGTCGCGTCCGTCCGCGGCGCGCGGCGCGTGAACCACAAGCCGGCCACCAGCCCGATCAGCGCGGCCGGCAGCAGCCACGAAACCTCCGTGCCGAAGCTGGCGCCGAACATCCGGAACAGGCCCGTCGACCCGCCGAACCCGGTGTTGCCGCCCATGCCGCCGCCACCCATGCCGCCGCCGTTGCCCTCGCCGCCGAAGATGCGGCCCAACCCGTTGTAGCCCAACGCGAGTTCGAGCAGACTGTCTCCTTCGGACCCGCCGATGTACGGCCGCGACGACGCCGGCCACAGGTCCACCAGCGCGATGAACCAGCCCGCCGAAACGACCAGCGCCACGACCGCGCCACCGAGGTGCAGCAGCCGCTTGCCCAGCGACGCCGGCGCCGCGAGCAGGTACACCAGGCCGAACGCCGGCAGCACCAGGAACGCCTGCATCATCTTCGCCAGGAAGCCGAACCCGATCGCGGCCCCGGCCAGCGCGAGCCATCGCGGGCTCGCCGTTTCCGTGGCCCGCACGACGAAGTAGGCGCCCGCGACCATCAGCAGCACCAGCAGCGCGTCCGGGTTGTTGAAGCGGAACATCAGCGCCGCGACGGGCGTGACCGCCAGCATCGCTCCCGCCAGCAGCCCCGCGACCGGGCCCGACGTCCGCTTCACCGTCAGGTAAAGGATCCCGACGGAGGCGACACCCATGAGCGCTTGCGGGGCCAGTACGGTGAAACTGGAGAAACCGAAGATCCGGGCGAACGCCGTGCCGACCCACAGGGCCGCGGGCGGCTTGTCGACGGTCAGCACATTCCCCGAGTCCAGCGAGCCGAACAGCCACGCCTTCCAGCTCTGCGTCCCGGACTGGACGGCGGCGGCGTAGAAGGAGTTGCCGTAGCCGGACGCGGTCAGGTTCCAGAAGTACAGCACCGCGGTGGCGGCCAGCAGCCCGAACGCGGCCGGGCGGACCCAGCGCGGTGGTGCGTGCGCGGCGGGCTCCTTGCGGTGCGAGGTGACCGGGGCGGGCAGGACGGTGGTCATCAGTACTCCTTCTGGGAGGCGGCCTGGCGGCGCGGGTTGAACACCCAGCCGCGCAGCAGCAGGAACCGGAGCACCGTGGCGGCGAGGTTCGCCAGCACCAGCACGGTGAGCTCCAGGACGAGGCCGGGGGTGGTGGATCCGTTGAGCAGGGCCAGTGCCCCGCTGGTGAGCGCGAGCCCGAGACCGAAAACGATCAGCCCTTCGAACTGGTGGCGTCCGGCGCCGGCGCGGCCGCGGATGCCGAACGTCAGCCGCCGGTTCAGCGCGGTGTTCGCGACCGCCGTCACCAGCAGCGCGGCGAAGTTCGCCGGCTGCGCCCCGACGACCGTGCGCAGCAGCAGGAACAGCACGAGGTAGGCGAGCGTGCTGCTGACGCCGATCGCGGCGAACCGCACCAGCTGCGTCACCAGCCGCGGCGGCACGCCCGGAGCGTCGACGCCGATCGGCTGCCGGCCGAGCTGCTCGCGCAGCCGGCTGACCGGGATGTCCCCGGTGAACGTGGCCCGGGTGACCCGGGCGATGCCCTTGAGGTCTTCGGTGGCGGTTTTGAGGATGTTGACCGACGAATCGGGGTCGTCGACCCAGTCGACCGGCACCTCGTGGATCCGCAGCCCGGCGCGCTGGGCCAGGACCAGCAGCTCGGTGTCGAAGAACCAGCCGGTGTCGACCACGTGCGGCAGCAGTTCGCTGGCGACGTCGGCGCGGATGGCCTTGAAGCCGCACTGCGCGTCGCTGAACTTCGCGGCGAGCGTCGAGCGGAGAATCAGGTTGTAGCACCGGGAAATGAACTCGCGCTTCGGCCCCCGCACCACCCGCGCCCCCCGGGCGAGCCTGCTGCCGATGGCGAGATCGGAGTGCCCGGACAGCAACGGCGCGACGAGCGGCCCGAGCGCGGCGAGATCGGTGGAGAGATCGACGTCCATGTAGGCGAGCACGGCGGCGTCGGAGGCTCGCCACACGGCGTTGAGCGCGCGGCCGCGGCCCTTCTCGTCGAGGTGGTGGACGGCGACCTCGGGGAACTCCCGGGCCAGCCGTTCGGCCACCTGCAGCGTCGCATCGGTGCTCGCGTTGTCGGCGACGGTGATCCGGTACGGGTAGGAGACGTGCTCGGCCAGGTGTGCGTGCAGCCGTCGGATGCACGGTTCGAGGTCGGCCTCTTCGTTGTAGACCGGGATGACGACGTCGAGAACGGGCTGCGGGCCGGCCAGATCGACCGGGACGCTCCCGGGCCGCGATGCGGGGGCGGTGGCTGTCATGCCCCTACGATCGCGGCCGCCGCTTTGGTGATCGTGTGTTCTCTCTGTGCGGTTCCTGTGCGGTACCGGACAGGTGTGCTAGCCCGATGGGTGCGGACCTTTGTCGCACCCCCGCGCACGGGCTCCGGTCAGATAAACTGACTCCGTGCCCCCAACCTGTCACCTTCCTACATTCCTACAAACGTAGGTAACCGTGCCCGACCGTTACCTACCTCCACCGTCGGCCGCGGAGCGGCCGACGGGCAACGGTGCGGTGACGATCACTGTCGGCGAAGTGGGTGCGGAATTGCGTCGGTTGCGGAAGGCCGCCGGGCAGACCCAGGCGGACGTCGCGCAGATCATCGGGGTGAGCCGGGCGAACCTGACCCAGTGGGAAACCGGGCGCTACCTCCCTTCGGGAATGCATGCTCAACTGCTTGATGATCATTTCCGGGCAGCCAACGCGCTGGTCGAGCTGGCCGAGGCAGCCCGGTCGCCCGTCCCGGCGGGTGGCGCCGCCTTGTCCACGGACGCATCGCTGCTCGATGTCTTCCGGCGGGCCGGTCACAGCCTTGCCAGATATCTGATCCGCGACGAGAACGGTCGTGCGGTCGGCTGGCGGCACAATCTTCAGCAGCACGACGAGCAGACTGCCCACGCCACCGCCTGTGGGATCAGTGCCATGATCGTGCTGGGCGAGCCCCGCATTGACCTGCACACGGTGGTGGAGAGGCTGTACGCGAAGCGCTCCGGCTTCGGCTGGCAAGGTCGTTCCAAGGGACGCCGCCCGGAGGTCACCTCGGCGGTCGTGGACGCGTTGTTCCACGTGAGCACTGTGCTCACCGCCGCGGAAGGACTGGAGCTCCTCGAACACTCGCTCGATGACTACAGCCGAACCCGTCCGTTTCTTCTGGCCACCGCGTTGCGCACGTCGACGCGCCTCAGAGCCGACGCCGCGCTGACCCGCCGGCTTGCGGACGACCTTCTCGCGGCTCGGCTCGACTTCGACGGAACACCGCTCTGGGGTGAAAAAAACGAACCAGGGCTGGTTGCCCCGGTACCGTCCACCGCGCACACCGCGCGAGCCGTAGTGGCGCTGCGGGAGTTTTTGCGCACCGGTGAGGATCGCGCCGACGTCCAGGAAGCCGTGAAGGTGGCCACTCAGTGGCTCATCGACCGCACCCATCCGGACGACGGAATCATGGAGGACCTGCTGCTTCCCCAGCCTGGCTCCCGGGAGTCCGTCCGCGTGAACATCAAGCACTTCACATCTGCCTGGGTTGTCCAGGCTCTGGCCGAGGCGCCACAAGTGCCGGCGGCCCGGCTGAGCCGAGCGCTCAGGTCTTTGTGGGAACGTTACGAACCCGGTCTCGGTCTTTGGGCTTGGGGCAGTGGTGACCTTCCCATCTGGATGACCCTCGATGCCGTCACTGCCTTGCGCGCAGCTGCGCTGGCTTTCCCGGCACGTTCTCTCCTTCCTCCACTGGCCGCAGAATAGAGAAACACCACGCGATGAGCACGACTCCCTTCGTCGTCCCTGACGGCGAACCTGGTGATGCCTATCCCCGTCACCTCGCGGAAGCTCTGCACGACGGCGAGTACCGAGCGGGCCGACCCGCGCTGGTGGCCGCGGTCGAGCACGTCCGAGCCAACGAACACCTCTTCACGGCTTGGCTGCGCGAGATGTCGGCGGACCGGATCGCGGTCGCCGAGCTGCTCGAGCGTTCATACTGGCACCCGAACGGATTCGCGAAGATCGTCCTCGGCTCGATCGCCGAGTTCGGGTTCCGGATCCGTCTGCACATCTGGCCACGGAGTGACACTCCGTCCCGCGGAGAGTCGAACCCGCACAGCCATCGCTGGGAATTTGCTTCTTACGTGCTGGCCGGGACCGGGATGCACATGGCCGAGTTCGCGGAGACCGTCGAAGGTGGCCGGTCCTACCGGCGGTATCGCTACGGCGCCGATCCCGCGAACCCGGCTGCGCTGGTCGCCGACGGCGAGGTCCGGCTCAGACGCCGCATCGTGACCCACGTTTCGGGCGGCGACCTGTACACGTGCGGTACGTCGATCGTGCACGCGGTGCGTCCGATCGATGGGGAGCTGACCGCGACGGTCGTGGTCGAAGGGCCGCGCCGGACGCCTCATACAGTGGTCTACTGCGAGCCGGGAGAAGGCAGCGACCAACCCAACCTCGACCTTGCCGAAGCCGACTTCGATGAGCTCTTGAACGGTCTTCTGGCGACCCTCGGCGGCGAGGCCGCACCATGACGTTCATGGTGCTGAAAGCCCGGCTCAAGAGGCGCTACATCCCCGTGCTGCGGCCCCGCCGCGGTGTTCTGACCGACCGGGCCATCCGGCGTGCCTACCTGACCGGCGAGCTGTGGGTCGAGCCGTTCGACGCCGCGCTCGTGCGGCCGGCCGCGTTGAGCCTGCGACTCGGGCGTGAGGCGCTCACCTTGGTGACGACCGGGCCGGTCGACGTCGCGGACCGGTCGACCCATCCCGAGCTGGTCCCGAAGGAGCCGGACGGCCGGGGACGGCTGGTTGTCGAGCCCGGCGAAGTCGTGCTCGCGCCGACCCTCGAGAAAATCGGCCTTTCCGACAACCTGGTCGGTCTCGTCGACGGAATCAGCGACTACGCGCGACTCGGAATCAGTGTGGTGCTGTGCGGGCAGGTCAGCCCGGGTTTCGGTCGGCATGCAGGTGCCGTCCTCACCTTGGAAATCGTCAACCACCTGCGGCACCCGGTGCTGTTGTATCCCGGTGCGCGCATCTGCAACTTGATGCTGTTCGCTTCGGCCGGGAGCGAGCTGACCTACGGCGAAATGCCGCACAACTATTCCAACGACCACATGGTGGTCGCTTCTCGATTGGCGGATCATGTCTGGCACCACTGAGCTTTGCCTCGGCGATTTGGGAGAGCGAGGCATTCAGCAGAACATGTTGCGCCCCCGATACGGCGGCACGGACGGCTTCGGCGATGACAGTGCGCTGTTGCACAAGGCGAACACCCTGCGTGACTACGTGGCCACAACGGACTCTTGCCCGACGCCGCTGGTCAATCTCCTGGACGAGCCGGACCTGTACCACTCGGGCTGGCTCCTGGCCACGATCAACCTGTCCGACCTGGCCGCGGCGGGTGCCGAGCCGCTGGGCCTCGTGGTCAACTACACGCTGCCCAAAACGACCACAGTGCGCGAGTTCGAGCGACTGCTCGACGGCGTCGATGCCTGCTGTGCCGCGCACGGCACAGCAGTCGTGGGCGGGGACATCCGTGACGGGGAAGTGGCCCAGCTGACGGCGACGGCCATCGGACGATGCGCGCCGGGCAGCAGGCTCCGGCGATCCCGGGCACGCGCCGGAGACCGCCTGCTGCTGGTCGGCTCACCCGGCTATCTCTGGGCAGCAGCTCTGGTGAAGGCCGGTCAGGCGTGTCTGCCGGCACCGGTGTGGGACGAGGTTTGGCAGCGGGCTTGCCGGCCGATGGCCCAGCTGAAGGCCGGGCAGCTGCTGGCCGGGTCCGGGCTCGCGCGGGCGGCTATGGACGTATCCGACGGCCTTTTCGCCACGGTGCGCACGCTGGGCGAGGCGAACGACCTCGGCGCGGTGATCACCGGCGAGTTCGAGCTGGACGAACCGGTGGCCGAGGTGGCCGCCCAATCCGGTCTGCGGCCCTTCGACCTCGCCCAGACCTGGGGCGACTGGGGACTCGTCGTCGCCGTCAGAGCGGCGGACACCGGACTGGCGATGAAGATCATCCGGGACGAAGGAATCCCGGCGCAGGACATCGGGGTCCTGACCGACGAGAAGCGGCTGATTTTGGGGGCCGAGAACGCTCCGTGGCAAGGAGTCGCCCAGGAGCGGTTCTCGGCCAGTTCGTGGCATGGTGGCGGTGACCTGTCCACGTTGATCGCGGAGGTGCTGGGGACACCTCGACGCTGAACAGTCAGCTGTGCACCCGCAGGGGAACGACGTTGCTGGGCAGGGAACCACGACCCGGTTCGTGCTTCGGGGCCGTCGAGCTGATCGTCAGTGTCACCAGGCTGGCGTACCGCGGGTGGCGGTCGACGTACACCTCCGGCACCGCGCAGGCGGCGGCCAGGACCGCGCGGTGGCGGTGCAAGTGCTCGAACGCTTCACGGCCGAACAGCGACACGACGATGTCGCCGCCGCGGGGACGGCTCCACAGGATCGCCGGGAGGCGGCCACCGGGCAGGCGCAGGTGCGGGAAAACCGCCCGCAGCCGGTGCTGGAGGCGGATCGCGTGGATCCGGGCCTGCACCTGGCGGCGGCGCAGCACCGCCAGGCCGAGCGCGGCGGCGACGACCGCCGACGCCCACAGCGGGCCGGCCCACAGGGCGAAGGTCACCACGCCGTAGGGGAGCAGCGTCACGGCCAGGATCTCCCATCGCCAGTGGTAGATCCGCAGCGGGAAGGTCGGGGGCGTGCTGGTCATTTTTGTGTTCCTTTCGGTCGGCCGGCGGCGGATGAGGCCGCCGAAGTGGCGCAAGAGACGTCCGGCACCGGAGGCCAGCACGAGGGCGGCGACGATGACCGGCCCGGACGTCATGTCGGAATCCGCGTCTTCGGGGCGGGCTCGGGTTTGAGGTCGCGGTCGCGGCCGAGCTGCCAGGTCCAGCGCCAGCCGGCCCAGATCGCGACGGCGGAGCCCACCAGGACGAGGACGAAGGCCTGCCCCACCAGCCCGTCGAGCGGGGCGAGCCGCAGCAGCACCAGCAGCGCCCAGAGCTGGGACGCGGTGAAGGGGATGACGAGACCGGCCGCGTAGACGCCCCGGCGCCAGCGGCTCCGGCCCGGTGCGGTGGTGTAGGGGTCCATGAAAGCCCTCCTCTGCCGTGGATCCAGGAAACCTCCGGCTCGCCGGGCGTTCTGTGTCAGCTGACACAGAACGCGGGATTCAGCTCGCCAGTCGTCGAAGTTCAGCCATGCGGTGGATCGTCACCTGTCTTCTGCCGGTGCTGATCACCCCTCGGCGACGAAGGTCGCGCGTCGCGCGCGCCCAGGACTCCCGCGAGATCGCCGCGGTCATCGCCAGTTCGGCCTGGGTCGCCGGGACCGCGATCCGGATGTCGTCCCCGCGCGCCACACCGTGCTGGACGGCCAGTTGCATGAGCTGAGCTGCCACGCGCCGCGCCGCGGCCCCGCCGCCGACGTCCAGCCACTGCCGGCCGACCGAGCGCAGCCGGGCGGAGAGCACGAGCAGCAGCGCCCAGGAAATCCGCGACCGTGTCCGGCACAGCGAGACGAACCGGTCGCCGGGGATTTCGAGCACGTCGAGGTCGTCGAGCGCCTCGACGGTCGCGGAACGCGGCAGGTCGTCGATCGCGGCGAGCTCCCCGATGACGTCACCGGCACTCCGCACGCCGACGACGACGTCACGTCCGTCCGGCGTGCCGTGGACGATCCGCACGTGCCCGGCCAGCAGCACCAGAACGACGCTGGAGAGGTCGCCTTCCCGGCACACGGTCTGCCCGCGCCGGAAGGAGCGGCGGGTGGCGGACTCCGCCACCGCGCGGCGATCGGTCGGGGCCAGTTCGGCCCAGAAGCCCGTCGATTCCATGGTCCCCACCTCTTTTCGTGCTACGCGGGCATGTCCTCCTGGCGATGACCGGCTTCGGGGACGTGAAGCCACCCGCGGAGCCGCTGGGTGCCGACTTTGATCGGCACCGTCTGGAAGTACGCGGTGTGATCGATCCCCGGGTAGCCGTGCCGGACGACCGAGCGGTGTATCTCCGGTGAAATCACGAGCACGAGCGGTGCGGCCGTGATACTCAGCTGCCGCCGGAGTTCCCGCGCGTCGACGAAGCGGCAGACGATGTCGACGTCCTCGCCGTACGGGCCATGGCTGTCGTAGTGCACCTCGCCGGCGTGTACGGCGACCCGGAGCCGGAAGGCGAGCTCCGGATGGCTCTCGGCGTGCTTGTCCAGCAGCTCTGCCAGAGCCGGGACGACGGTGGTGAGCAGCACCGGCTTCGGAGCCTGGTCGACGGGCCGGATCAGGCACAGTGCACCGTCACCCCGGTCGACGAAGCCGTCGCGGAACTTCTTGGTGATCCCGCCGGTCAGGAAGGCCTCGTCCAGCAGCTCGAACAGGACGGTGCGGAGCCGGGCCCTGGCGGGGTTGGTCCGCGTCGTCGAGCCTTCGATGTCGACCGCCACCATGGCCCGGTGGAGGGGAAGGGGCTGTGCTGGAATACTCATGGCCTGCTCCTGCCTTCAGATCGAAACTGAAGTTCAGTCAAGGAGACTGTAAGGCGTGAAGTACCCCGGATCAACTGAGATGAATCGGTGTTATCTGTTCGGTGCCAGCAAGTTCTGCTGACCGTAACGTTTCAGTCCCAGGTTCGGCAGGGCGCCGACCAGGGCGGCGGTAACAGGGAGTAGTATTGGCGCCCTCGTCGGGATTACTGAAATTTCCTGAAGGGTGGCCCGAGTCGTGTCCCCAGTCCACCAGCCGCGGCCTGCGCTCGCCCGCCGTCTGCGCGCCCTGCGCGAGACGCTGTGGCCCGATGCCGGCATCACCCAGGGCCAGCTCGCCCAGGCGTTCGGCGGGACCAAGCCGCTCAGCATCTCGCTGATCTCGTCGTGGGAGAACACCGAGAAGCCGGTCGCGCCGCCGACCAAGCGGCTTGAGGCGTACGCGACGCTGTTCGCGACTCGCCGGTCGCTGGACGGCGGCACGCTTCGCGTCCTCCCTGTCGGTCAACTGACGGACGAGGAGCAGGCGCGGCGCAAGGGCCTCCTGGAAGAGCTGCTGTGGTTGCGTGAAGGCCGGGAGAACGTCGTGTTGCCCGCCGCGGCGACGGACATCTGGACGTTCGAAGCGGATCAGAACATCACGATCGTCTGCGCCCGGCTCCCGGAGAAGTACCGGCAGCACCTGTCCTACGCGGACCCGGAGAGTGCCGACTTCGTCTCCCTGTACACCTACGCCGACCCGGACGCGCTGATCGAGCTGTTCGGGCACATCCGCTCGCGCAACCCGGACAACAACGTCAAGTTCTGCACCAGCGAGGAGCTGGTGGCGGACGACTTCACCAGCCACCTCGTCCTGCTCGGCGGCGTCGACTTCAACTCGGTGACCCGGACCGTGATCGAACGGGTGAAGCTTCCGGTGAAGCAGGTCGCCCGAAAGGCGGACGCCGAGCACGGCGGGTTTCTGGTGGAGGAAAACGGCGACCCGAAGCTGTTCGAACCCAAGCTCGACAGCCAGGAGCACCTGTTGGAGGACGTCGCTCACTTCTACCGCGGCGAAAGTCCGTTCAACCGAAAGCGCACTGTGACCGTGTGCAATGGTATGTACGGTCGTGGCACTCTCGGAGCGGTCCGCGCGCTGACGGACGCGCGGTTCCGCGACCGGAACATCGCGTACGTGCAAGGCCGATTCGGCGATGTGGAATCCTTCAGCATCATCAGCCGCGTACCTGTCGTCGGGGGACAGGGGCTGACCCCCGACTGGACCCTCGAGGAGAACCGGTTGCACGAGTGGCCCGAGGCTGCCGAGTGAACCCGCGGCAGCACGAGTCGCACCAGGACCTCCTGGCGCACTTCGACACCGAGGACGTCTCCGGCGCGACGATGGACGCGATCATCGTGCCCACCGCGCGCCCGCCGGCCTACCTCCGGCAGGCCATCGCCGCGGCCAAGGACCGCGACGTCCTGCTGCTCTTCCTGTGCAGCAAGCACTCGACCATCTCCGGGGCGGTCTTGGAGGCGAAGAACGCCGGAGTCCGCGCCCTCGCCATCGACACCGACCTGCTGAACCCCGGGCTGGTGCCGGAGTTCGCCACCGACAAGGTCGTGCGCTTCACCCGGTTCCGGCGGCAGACCGATACCAGCTTCAAGCGGAACCTGGCGCTGCTGGTCGCGGTGCTCGCCGGCTGGAAACGGATCCTCTTCCTCGACGACGACATCAAGCTGCCCTACCCCGCGGACCTCGGCGTCGCGGCCGGTCTGCTCGACGAATACTCGGTCGTCGGTCTGGCCAACGCGGGCATGCCGGACAACTCCGTCGTGTGCCACGCGATCCGGGACGCCGGCCGGAAGCAGGACACCTTCATCGGTGGTGGCGCTCTCGCAGTGGGAGAGGCGGCCTTCAGTTCGTTCTTCCCCAACATCTACAACGAAGACTGGTTCTTCCTCTTGGACGGCATGAAACTGCGGCCGTCCGCGATCACGGGCACGGCGGTCCAGAAGCCCTACGACCCCTACCGGGACGTCCGGCGCGCCCGCGGTGAGGAACTGGGCGACACCTTGGCCGAAGGCGTCTTCGGTTTGCTCGACAACCACCTCGGCTTGGCGCATGCCGACGAGGCCTACTGGGAAGCCTTCCTCGCCGATCGCCGTCGGATCATCCGGGACACCATCAAGCTGGTGCAGGGGTCGCCGATCGAGAAGGGTCAACAGGCTCGGATGGTCGATTCTCTGCGGGCGGCGGTTGGCCGCAGCGAGCTGATCACGCCGGAGCTGTGTGTGCGGTACCTCCGAGCCTGGCAGCAGGACTGCGTGCGCTGGCGGCAACGGGTGACCGACCTCCGGCGTGACCATCACGGCGGTTCGGGTGTCGAGCACGCCATCGCCGCGCTGGGCATTCCGCTGTTGGCTCAGGCCGGGGGCGACGGCCGGGTCAGCACGGCGGTGAAGCGGCGATCCGCGTCCACCTCGGTCCGCGGCACGGGGGTGATGGGCACCAGGTCCTTGACCAGCACGTGACACACCTCCTTCTCGCTCACGACCGTGCCGTCCGGTGAGGTCACCGCGGCCAAGCAGGTGACCTTGTCGTGGCCCCAGTCGCGATAACCGAGGTCGTCGTACAGGCGGGCGGCGTCGTGGTTGTCCGTCCGTACCGCCAGCGCGACCCTGTAGTGCCCCTTCGCGAGAAGATGACGCTCGGCCTCGCGAACCAGAGCCGTGCCGACGCCGTTCCTTCGCAGGTCCTTATGGACTTCCAGGTTCATGATCAGGGGGACGTGGGGCAGATGGTCGCGGATGGGCTGTTCTTCCGCCTCCTCCATCCACAGGTAGACGACTCCGGCGGGCCGGGAACCCAGCCAGCCCAGAAACAGCACACCGTCCTTATTCAGCTGTCGTTTGTGGCGATCGTCGAAGAAAGCGCGGTCGCGCAGCACCTTGGCGAACGATTCCAGGTCTGCCGATGTGGCCGGCCGTACGGAGCGCTCGGTCATCAGCAGGAACTCCTGTTCGCCTGGGCACCACCAGTGTGCCGGAGTTAGCCGGTTCTTGACCAGGTTGCCCGGGCCCGGACCGGCGTCACACCCTGCTTTCGTCGTGTCTCAGACGGTCGCAGTCAGGTCGTAGATCGTTACGCCGTCCACAGTAGACGCCTGATACCGCGAAGCAACCCAATCGGCGATCTGCTGGGCCGCGTCCGAACCGCTGTTGCCCTGCATCGACATACCCTCACCCAGGAAGTAGTGGATCTGCCCACTCGCCACGTACTCCTGAAACTGCGCCAGCGTCGGGTACGGATCCGTTCCGTTGAACCCGCCCACCGCCATCACCGGCGCACCACTGGCCAGCTGGTAGCCCGCTGCGGCGTTCGACAGCACCGTAGCCGCCGTCCAGGTGTAGCGAGAGGCGTCCTGCCGGAGCAACGTCGTGAGCGAAGCGCCCGGCATTGTCGTCGAAAGCAGCGAACCCGGGCCGCCACCACGACCGCCGCCGAAGCCGCCTGGGCCGCCGAAACCACGGCCGCCGCCGAGGCCGGATGATGGTCCGGCCGAGGGGATTGCTCCGCTGTGCGTCACCGCCGCCGTGGCCAGGGTGTACGCCCCGGTGCCGGACAGCGCCACCACCAGCGAAAATACCGCCACGAAAGAAGCCGCCCCGCGGGTCAGGTGGGGTGCGAAGAACAGCGCCACCGCCGACAGCAGGCCGGCCACCAGCACCGTCGGGGCCAGCCACGGCTGCCACGACGACCCCGAAAGCAGCAGGTACGTCGTCAGGGCCGTCAACGCCACCCCGCCGCTCAGCAGCCCGGACGCCGCGGGGCGCGAGCGCAGGCGCCACAGCTGGACCGCCGCCGTTCCGACCAGCGCCGCCACCGCCGGGGCCAGCGCCACCGTGTAATACGGGTGGATGATGCCGCCCATGTAGCTGAACACCAGCGCCGTCACCAGCAGCCAGCCGCCCCACAACAGCAGCGCTGCCCGGGAGGGGTCCGTGCGCGGGGCGCGGCGGGTGAACCACAGCCCCGCTCCCAGCGCCAGCAGCGCCGCCGGCAGCAGCCAGGCGATGCCGCCCGCCATCTCGCTGCCGAACAGCCTCGTGAGGCCCGTCGAACCCCAGCCGCGGCCGGCGCCGCCGCCGACGCTGCCCACCTCGTTGCCCGTGATGCGGCCGAAACCGTTGTACCCGAAGATCAATTCCCACAGCGAATTCGTCTGCGAGCCGCCGATGTACGGCCGCGACGCCGCCGGCCACAACGCGACCACCGCCAGGTACCAGCCCGCCGCCACCAGCACCGAGACCAGCGCTCCGAGCAGGTGCAGCAGCCGCTTGCCCAGGGACACGGGGGCGGCGACCAGGTAAGCGACACCGAACGCGGGCAGCACCAGGAACGCCTGCAGCATCTTCGCCAGGAACCCGAAACCGACCGCGACGCCGGCCAGCGCGAGCCAGCGCGGGCTCGCCTTCTCGCACGCGCGCACCACGCAGTACGCGCCCGCCACCAGGAGCAGCACCAGCAGCGCGTCGGGGTTGTTGAACCGGAACATCAGTGCCGCGACGGGGGTCAGGGCCAGCACCAGGCCCGCGACGAGCCCGGCCGCCGGGCCGGACGAGCGGCGGACGGCCGCGTACAGCAGCCACACCGAGCCCACGCCCATCAGGGCCTGCGGCACCAGGATGCTCCACGCGTTCACGCCGAACAGCCGCGCCGACAGGCTTATCACCCAGAGCGCGGCCGGGGTCTTGTCGACGGTGATCGCGTTCGCCGCGTCGCTGGAGCCGAAGAACAGCGCCTTCCAGCTCTGCGAGCCCGCCTGCGCCGCCGCGGAGTAGAACGCGTTGGCCCAGCCGGAGGCGCTCAGGCCCCACAGGTAGAGCACCGCGGTGCCGAGCAGGAGGGCGGCCAACGCGGGCCGGTGCCACGAACGGCGACCGGGAGCTGGAGGGGTCACGACGGTTTCGCGTGACGCGAGAGCGGTCATGAGCTCAGCTTGCGGTGTCCAGCTGGGGCCGGGTTGTGCCGGACCTGTGCACGCGCTGTGCGGGCACAGCCACGGGGAGCCGCACCGCGAACTCCGTCCGGCCGGGCCGGCTGTGCGCCTCGATGGAGCCGTGGTGGGCGACGACGACGGCGGCGGCGATCGCCATCCCCAGCCCGGTGCTGCCGGCGTGGCGGGAGCGCGACGAGTCACCGCGGGCGAACCGCTCGAAGACGTCCGGCAGCAGGTCCGGTGCGATGCCGGGGCCGTCGTCGGTCACCGTGAGCACGGCGCTGCCGTCAGCCGAGCGGGCCAGCGCCGTCACCACCGTGGTGCCCGGCGGGGTGTGCGTGCGGGCGTTGGCCAGCAGGTTCGCCAGCACCTGGTGCAGGCGCTGGACGTCGCCGAACACGAGCACCGGGTCCGGCGGCAGCTCGAGCAGCCACCGGTGCCCGGGCCCGGCGACCCGGGCGTCCCCGACCGCGTCGGCGACCAGCCTGGTGAGGTCGACGTCGCGCGCGTCCAGGGGACGGCCCGCGTCGAGCCGGGCGAGCAGCAGCAGGTCCTCGACCAGCGCCGTCATCCGGACGGATTCGGACTGGATCCGGTCCATCGAGTGCGCGACGTCCGGCGGCACCAGCGCGCTGCCGCGGGCGGCCAGCTCGGCGTACCCGCGGATCGCGGCCAGCGGCGTGCGCAGCTCGTGGCTGGCGTCCGCGACGAACTGCCGGGCCCGGATTTCGCTGTCGTGCCGCGCTTCGAGGGCCTGGGCGACGTGGCCGAGCATCAGGTTCAGCGCGGAGCCGACCTGGCCGACCTCGGTCCGCGGGTCGGTGTCGGCCTCCGGGACGCGGATGGACAGCGCCACCTGGCCGCGGTCGAGCGGCAGCTCGCTGACGCGGCCGGCGGTGGCCGCGACGCGGTCGAGCGGGCGCAGCGTGCGGCGGACCGCGAAGGCACCGAGGAGGGCCGCGCCGAGCACGCCCGCGGCGGCCACGCCGAACAGGATCAGCCCGACGGTGAGCAGGGTGTCGTTGACCGGCTTCATCGGCAGGCCGGTCACCACGACGTCGGACGTCCCGGGAACCCGCAGCGCCATCAGGCGGTACTCGCCGAGGTCGTCGAAGGACAGCGTGTGCGGCTCGCCGTCGGTGGGCACCGAGAGCATGCGGGCCTGCTGGTCCGCGCTCAGTTCGAGCCGGCCGCCGTGCTCGGAGATGCTGTCGTCGTGGACGAGCCGCCGGCCCGAGAAGGTGGCGCTCACCGTGCCGACGTTCTGCCCGAGCGGGTGCTGGCCCAGGCTCTCCGGCGGCGGACCGCCGTCCGGCGGCCGGACGTTGCTCGCGAAGACCAGGGAGCGGTTCGCCGCGGCCGAGAGCTGCTGGTCGATCTGGCGGGTGAGGAACACGTCGAGCGCGAACTCGCTGACCACCCCGATGATCAGGCACACCACGGTGAGCAGCACGACCACCGAGCCGGTCAGCTTCGCGCGCAGCGAAAGGCGCCCCCGGCGGGGGCGGGACGGGATGGTTCGCGCGGCCATGGAGCCAGCGTCCGTCCGTGCCGTGTGTGCGGGTTGTGTGCTGCCTGTGAGGCGGCTGTGGGGTGACCGGCCCGTCGCCGATGTCCGGTTCCTCCGGTCACAGGAACGGCTGACGGCAGGCACAGTGCGCACACAGCGAGGGGCTCCACCGTGGATCGCACCGAAGGACCACGTGAAGGAGCACCACCATGACCACACCGCAGGCACCGTCCACTCCGGACCAGACGTGGGGCGCGACGCCGGCACCGGACCAGGCCCCCAAGCCGGGCTGGTCGCCGGGCAAGAAGGTCGCGGCGGGCGCCGTCGCGGCGGTGATCGTGGCCGGCGGGGGAGCGGCGGTCTGGGCCGCTTCGTCGTCGGCGGCCACCGACACCCAGGCCGGACCGGGCGGCATGACGGGCGGACCCGGCGGAATGCCGGGCGGCGGACTGGGCGCGGCCCTGCACGGGGAGTACGTGTCGTCGGACGGAAACGGCGGCTACGTCACGAAGATCATGCAGACGGGCGAGGTGACGGAGCTGAGCGCGACATCGCTGACCGCCAAGAGCGACGACGGCTTTTCGAAGACGTACACGATCACGTCGGCCCAGGCGACCGGCCTGGCGACGGGCGACACGGTCACGGTGGTGGCCACGGAGTCCGGCAGCACGGCGACGGCGACCTCGGTGACGGACGGCGAGGCGGGCGGCCAAGGCCAGGGCCAGGCGCCGGGCGGCGGCCAGGGGACACCGCCCTCGGGCGCCCCGACCCGCACCGGCTGACCCCGGCGGCGGCTCCGGAGGTCAGCGGCGGTCGTAGTCGACCGCGACCTCCGGGGTGGTCGCGCGCGAGCGGCACGT
This sequence comes from Amycolatopsis sp. CA-126428, assembly GCF_002904335.1. Lineage (GTDB taxonomy): Bacteria > Actinomycetota > Actinomycetes > Mycobacteriales > Pseudonocardiaceae > Amycolatopsis. The sequence continues at coordinate 176,644 of NZ_PPHF01000165.1, forward strand.
CAGGATCCGGCTCGCCGCGACGTCGTCCTCGGTCAGCGCGTACCGGACGTCCATGTCCACCTGGCCGTGCAGCAGCGTCGCCCGGCAGGTGCCGCACGCGCCGCCGGTGCACGAGTACGGCACCTCGAACCCGGCCCGCAACGCCGCGTCCAGGACCGTCTCCCCGGCTTCGGCCGTGACGCACGTCGTCGTACCGCCCAGCGTCAGCGCCACCTTCGCCGGCGTGCCCGCCGGGTCGCGCAGGGGCGCCGCGCCGCGGAAGAGTTCGAAGTGGACGTTCTCCTCCGGGACGTCCGCGTCGGCCAGGGTGCGGCGGGCCAGTTCCGTCAGGCCGCGCGGCCCGCACAGGAACCACTCGTCGACCTTCGCCGGGTGCAGCCGGTTCTGCAGCAGCGCGCGCAGCCGCGTCCCGTCGAGCCGCCCGCGCTGGTAGCGCTCGTGGGAGATGGCGAGCGCCTCGCCGACCGCGTCGAAGTGCCGCGGCCGGTGCACGTGCAGGTCCGGGTCGCGTTCGTCGGTGCGGTAGTGGACGACGTGCAGCCGGCCGCCGAACCCTTCGGCGAGCGCGCTCAGTTCCGCCGCGAACAACGTCGTCGCGCCGGAAGTGTTGACGTACAGCAGCGTCGCCCGGCTGTGCGGTTCCGCGGTGAGCGTGCTGACCAGGATGGACAGCACCGGCGTGATGCCGCTGCCCGCGGCCAGCGCGACGTAGTGCGCGGTCCGGGCCGGATCGGGGGCGAGCGTGAACGCGCCGGAGGGCGGCAGGACGTCGAGGAAGTCGCCCGCGGCCAGCCTCGTGGTCGCGAAGCCGGAGAACGCCCCGCCGGCCCGCCGCTTCACCGCGATCCGCAGCTCGCCCGAGTCCGCCCGCGCGCAGATCGAGTACGTCCGCCGCACGGCCTGGCCGTCGACGACCGCGCGGACCGCCACGTGCTGGCCCGGCGCGAGCCGGAACTCCGGCGCCAGGTGCGGCGGGACGTCGAAGGTGATCGCGACGGCGTCCGCGGTCAGCGGCCGGACCTCCCGGACCCGCAGCCGGTGGAACCGGCTGGGGCCGCGCGGGGGCGGCTCGGGGCACGGCTCGTGGTCGCCGAAGTCGTCGGCCAGCCGCCGCCACGCGCGGTACTCCGCCGGCGTCAGCTCCCGGCCCCACGCCGTGATGATCGGGACGTCGCGGGCCAGGTACGCGTCCCGGTTGTCCCGCCACGCCCGCAGGTAGCGGTAGAACGGCACGGCGGGGTGGAGGTGGTGGACCAGGTGGTAGTTCTGGAACAGCATCATCGGCGTCACCAGCCACTCCAGCCCCACCCGCACCCGCGTGGTGCCGAACTTGTCGCGCGGCTTCGCCTCGGGCAGGCCGTGGTGCGGCAGCCAGTCGAACCACCACGCCAGCAGGGCGAGCCCGAGTCGCTGCGGCAGCAGGTACCCCAGCAGCAGTTCCCGGCCGTGCCCGCAGGCGATCAGCGTCGCGGCCGCGACGAACGCCAGCGACAGCAGCACGACCGTCTCCGCCCGCTCCGGCGCCGGGCGGGTGCGCACGCGGGCGATGTAGAAGCGCGCGTACCAGAGGTCGATGGTGAGCCAGCGGAACGGCAGCGACCACCAGGCTCCCTGCGACGTCCACGCGTCGGGATCCGTGTGCGAGTCCGCGTTCGTGTTGCGGTGGTGTTCACTGTGGATGAACCGGAGCAGCGGGAACGACGCGTACGCCGCGACGAACGGCATCGCCAGCCGGCCGAGCACTTCGTTGACCCATGTCAGCTTTCCTGCGGCGTGGTGGGCGGACTCGTGCACCACGGTGAACATCGTGAAGGTGACGATCGCGTGCAGCGGCACGGTGTACACCGGCGGCGCGATCCCGGCCAGCAGCAACCAGGTCGCGGTGGCCCACAGCGCGGCACCGCCCGCGAACAACAGGAGCGTCGGCACCGAAAGGCGGGGCAGCGGGATGCGGGGCGAGGGCACCGAGCGCGGCGCCGGCGCGGCGTCCACCGGCCCGGACGGGGAGGATCCGGACGTCCGGGAGCCGCGCGGCGGGGTATCGACGACGGGCATCGAGCGGTCTCCTCGGTCGAGAAGCTCCTGGCGAGGCGGGAGTCACCGTAGACAACCCGCCGGGGTTTGTAAACGTTGCGCCACGCTTCGAAAAAAGGTCCCGGCCAGCCGAACGCAAGCGGTGGGTAAGCTGAGCGTGTGAAGGCTGTCACCCATCCCGCCCCGGCACGGACCCGGGATCGGCTGCTGGACGCGGCGGCCGCCCTGATCGCCGGCGAGGGCTGGGCCGCGGTGACGATGGGCAAGCTGGCCGCGGACGTCGGCGTCAGCAGGCAGACCGTCTACAACGAACTCGGCTCGAAGGCCGAACTGGCCGAAGCGTTGCTGCTGCGCGAAACCGAGCGCTTCGCCGAGCGGGTGGGCGAGGTCGCCGCCGCCCACCCGGGTGATCCCGTCGAGGGCGTCACCGCCGCGTTCCGCCACACCCTCGAAGCCGCCCGGGTCAACCCGCTGCTGCTGATCGCGCTCGGCTGCTCGAAGGGCGGCCGGGACGACTTCCTCCCGCTGCTGACCACCCGCCCCGAGGGCGTGCTCGAGCGCTCGGTCGGCACCGTGGCGGTCCTGTTCGCCCGGTCCTACCCGGAGGCCGGGCTGACCCTTTCGGAGTGGACGGTCGCGGTCGAGGCCATCGTCCGGCTGCTGCTCTCCCACCTCGTGCAGCCGAGCGGGTCGGCGGCGCACGCGACCGGCCAGATGCGCTGGGTGATCGGCCGGATGCTGGGCGCCTGACGCCGCAGGTGGCCCCCGGCCCGGTGGCGGAGGCCACTGGCCTAGACTCGGACGTCCCGGCCTGACAGGTGAGGCGGGGCCATTTCCGCAGGATTGTCCACCACAATCGTTACCGCTCGAGGAGAAGACCTTGAAGAGCACCGTCGAGCAGCTGAGCCCGACGCGAGTCAAGATCAATGTCGAGGTGCCGTTCGACGAGTTGAAGCCCAACTTCGACCGCGCCTACCGCAAGATCGCCCAGCAGGTGCGCATCCCGGGCTTCCGGCCCGGCAAGGCGCCCGCTCGCGTCCTGGAAAGCCGGATCGGGCGCGGCCCGGTGCTCGACGAGGTCGTCAACGAGGCCATCCCGGCCAAGTACATCGAGGCCGTCCGCGCCAACGAGGTCCGCACGCTCGGCAACCCCGAGTTCGACGTGACCAAGCTCGAGGACCGCGACGTGCTCGAGTTCACCGCCGAGGTCGACGTGCGCCCGGAGATCGAGCTGCCCGACATGGACGGCTTCGCGATCACCGTCGACGACGTCGAGCTGACCGACGCGGAGGTCGACGAGCAGCTCGACGAGCTGCGCGCCCGCTTCGGCACGCTGACCGGCGTCGAGCGCCCGGCCGAGACCGGCGACTTCGTCTCGATCGACCTGGCCGCCACCGTCGACGGCGAGGCCGTCGAGGAGGCGAGCACCAGCGGGCTGTCCTACGAGATCGGCTCCGGCCAGCTCGTCGACGGCATCGACGAGGCGATCGTCGGCGCGAGCGCCGGCGAGACGAAGACGTTCACCACCCAGCTCGTCGCCGGGGAGCACGCCGGCAAGGACGCCGAGGTGACCGTCACCATCCAGTCGGTCAAGACCCGCGAGCTGCCCGAGGCCGACGACGAGTTCGCCCAGATGGCCAGCGAGTTCGACACGATCGACGAGCTCAAGAACGACCTGCGCGAGCGGCTCGGCCGCGTCAAGAAGATGCAGCAGGGCGTCCAGGCCCGCGACAAGGTGCTCGACGAGCTCCTGGAGCGCACCGAGGTGCCGATCCCGGAGAAGGTGCTCGACGCCGAGATCGAGAACCGCAAGCACGACGCGATCCACCCGTTCGACCACGACGAGGCCCAGTTCGCGCAGGCCCTCGAGGCCGAGGGCCGCACGCTCGAGGAGTTCGACGCGGAGACCCGCACCGAGTCGGAGAAGGCCGTCCGCACGCAGCTGCTGCTGGACACCATCGCCGACAAGGAAGAGGTGTCGGTCAACGACGGCGAGCTCACCGAGCGGATCATCTACCAGGCCCAGCGCTTCGGGATCAGCCCGGACGAGTACGTCCAGCGCGCCCAGCAGTCGGGCCAGCTGACCGCGATCTACGCCGACGTCCGCCGCGGCAAGGCCCTCGCCTCGGTCGTCCGTAAGGCGACCGTGACCGACGGCTCCGGCGCCGAGGTCGACCTCTCGGAGCTGTTCGGCAGCGACGAGCCGGCCGCCGACGTGGCCACCGAGGAGACGCCGGTCACCGACGAAACGGCCAAGACTCCGGCGGAGTGAAGCTGTGAGCGAACTTGGGCGGTGTCAGGCATTCTGCACCGCCCAAGTTCGTTAGGGTCGGATACAAGATCTCAAGCATCTGAAACGACAGCGGCGGCCGTCAGCACCGGGTCGCCGCCGGCGAAAAGGCAGGCAGACGTGACGCAGCACACGCCCGAGGCGCGGACCGGTACCGCAGGGCTCACCCTCACCGCGCAGGAGGCGAAGGACTACGGCTTCGTGGGCCACGTCCGCACCGCCGACATCGCCCGTCCGGGCTCCCGCTGAGCCCGCAGCACCAAGGAGACTTTCGATGAGCAACTTCAGGCTCCCGGGTGACCACTTCCGGGCTCCGAACATCCCCCAGTCGCGGTACATCCTGCCGTCCTACGTCGAGCGCACCAGCTACGGCGTCAAGGAGTCGAACCCGTACAACAAGCTGTACGAAGAGCGGGTCATCTTCCTCGGCGTGCAGGTGGACGACGCGTCGGCCAACGACGTGATGGCCCAGCTGCTGCACCTCGAGCACGAGGACCCGGACCGCGACATCCTGGTCTACATCAACTCGCCGGGTGGCTCGTTCACCTCGCTGATGGCGATCTACGACACCATGCAGTTCGTCCGCCCGGACATCCAGACGTACTGCCTCGGCCAGGCCGCTTCGGCCGCCGCGGTGCTGCTGGCGGCCGGCACGCCGGGCAAGCGCTACGCGCTGCCGAACTCGCGCGTGCTGATCCACCAGCCGGCCACCGAGGGCACCTACGGCCAGGTCTCGGACCTGGAGATCCAGGCCAACGAGATCCAGCGGGTGCGGCGCCAGATGGAGGTCATCCTGGCCACGCACACGAACAAGGACCCGGACCAGATCCGGACCGACATCGAGCGCGACAAGATCCTGACGGCCGAGGAGGCCAAGGCGTACGGCATCATCGACGAGGTGCTGCCGTACCGGAAGGCCTCGGCTCTGTAGCCGGATCCGCCAGGCCGGTGTGTGTCGAGAAGACGACATACACCGGCATCCTGGTTTAGGGTCGTCCTCTGACGTGCTCCCTGACTTCGTGGGTGTTCCCGCCCGCGGCATCGGACGGGTACCGTCAGTGGCAATGCGTGAGGCTCCGCTCGGTCACCCCTGACCGGGGGTCGCACCGTCGCAACACACGTCAGGCGCGGAAACCCGCGCCGGAGGGGACGAGGTCAACGGCCATGGCACGGATCGGTGACGGCGGAGACCTGCTGAAGTGTTCTTTCTGCGGGAAGAGCCAGAAGCAGGTGAAGAAGCTCATTGCCGGCCCCGGGGTCTACATCTGCGATGAGTGCATCGACCTCTGCAATGAGATCATCGAGGAGGAGCTGGCCGAGGCCGGCGACGTCAAGCTCGACGAGCTGCCCAAGCCCGCCGACATCCACGAGTTCCTCGAGCAGTACATCATCGGTCAGGAAGACGCCAAGCGGACGCTGGCGGTGGCGGTCTACAACCACTACAAGCGGATCCAGGCGGACGACAAGGCCGGGCCGAAGGACTCCAAGGAGGAGTCGGTCGAGCTCGCCAAGTCGAACATCCTGATGCTCGGTCCCACCGGGTGCGGCAAGACCTACCTGGCGCAGACGCTCGCGAAGCTGCTCAACGTGCCGTTCGCCATCGCGGACGCCACGGCGCTGACCGAAGCGGGCTACGTCGGCGAGGACGTCGAGAACATCCTGCTCAAGCTCATCCAGGCGGCGGACTACGACGTCAAGCGGGCCGAGACCGGGATCATCTACATCGACGAGGTCGACAAGATCGCCCGCAAGAGCGAGAATCCGTCGATCACCCGGGACGTCTCCGGCGAGGGTGTCCAGCAGGCGCTGCTGAAGATCCTCGAGGGCACCACCGCTTCGGTCCCGCCGCAGGGCGGCCGCAAGCACCCGCACCAGGAGTTCATCCAGATCGACACGACGAACGTGCTGTTCATCGTGGCCGGCGCGTTCGCCGGGCTGGAGAAGATCATCAACGAGCGGGTCGGCAAGCGTGGCCTCGGCTTCGGCGCGGAGATCCGCACCAAGTCCGAGATCGAGGAGAGCGACGTCTTCTCGGACACCATGCCCGAGGACCTGATCAAGTTCGGGCTGATCCCGGAGTTCATCGGCCGGCTCCCGGTCGTGGCGACGGTGAACCACCTGGACAAGGACTCGCTGGTCAACATCCTCACCCAGCCCCGCAACGCCCTGGTGAAGCAGTACAAGAAGCTCTTCGAGATGGACAACGTCGAGCTCGAGTTCACCAAGACCGCGCTCGAGGCCATCGCCGACCAGGCGGTCCTGCGCGGGACCGGTGCTCGCGGGCTGCGGGCGATCATGGAAGAAGTGCTCCAGCCGGTGATGTACGACATCCCGAGCCGCGACGACGTGGCGAAGGTCGTCATCACCGAGCAGACCGTCCGGGAGAACGTGAACCCGACGATCGTCGCCCGGCAGCCGACGCGGCGCGCGCGCAGTGAGCGCGGCGAGAAGTCGGCCTGACAGGCCGGGCGTCTCCGGGCCGCCCGGCTCGGAGACCCGACAGGAAAGCTGAATGACTGCTGACTCCTTCCCGGGTTCCGGGACCGGTCCCGCCGGCGGCGTGCAAGCGCCGGCGCCGCCGGCCCCGGAACCCGCCAGGACCACCCCGGCCGGGCCGGTCCTGGGGTTTCGTGAGCTGAGCGAGCGCGTGATCGCGTCCGTCGCCGAGCGGTGCCCGTGGCTGCACCGGGTGCTGATGGGCATGCTGGCCGTGTTCACCGGTACGTGCGTCGTCGCCGTCGTGTCCCGGCTCTCGCCGTTGCCGCTGATCCCGGTGCCGTTGTTCGTCGTCGCGGCGTACGGGCTGCGGCAGGCCCGCGGGATGACCGAGCGGCGTCAGCTGTTCAACTGGGTCCTGCTGTTCGCGCTGGCGACCATCGTCGGCTTCTGGCTGATCGCCGTCGTCGGCCGTTGGGTGGAGTGAGTTCCCGACGTCCGTAGGGTTTGAAGCGCTCGCCCGTGGGGTACGCAGTTCCTGTGGTAGATGCCCTCGGACCGTTTCGGCATCCGGCACTCTTCTATCGCGGCGACACCGAGTACCTGGACGGTGTCATCCCGTTCCTCCTCGAAGGCCTCGACCGGGGTGAGCCCGCGGCCGTCGCCGTCCCCGGCCGCAATCTGCTGCTGATCGAGAAGGCCCTGGAAGACCGGGCCGGCGACGTCCGCCTGATCGACATGGAGCGGGCGGGCCGCAACCCCGGTGCCATCCTGCCGTCGGTGCTGCACGCGTTCGCCGGCGAGCACGCCGGCCCGGTGCGCATCGTGGGCGAGCCGATCTGGGCCGACCGCACGGACTCGGAGTACCCGGCGTGCGTGGTCCACGAAGCCCTCATCAACAACGCCTTCGCGGGGCGTGACCTGGCGGTGCTCTGCCCGTACGACGTCGGGGAGCTGCCGCCGGCGGTCCTGGCCGACGCCGAGCGGACCCACCCGGAGCTGTGGGGCCTGGCCGGGCCGTTCACCAGCCCGCGCTTCGACCCCGACGGCGTCCGCGCGGACTTCACGCGGCCACTCGAGCCACCACGGGGTGCGGTCGAGCGCCGGTTCGACCTCGGGCAGCTGGCGTCGCTGCGCGGCTTCGCGGAGATCTGGGCGGCCCGGCACGGCCTGCGCCGCCCGCGCCGTGACGACTTCGCGCTGGCGATCGCCGAGCTGACGACGAACAGCGTGCTCTACGGCGGCGGCACCGGTGTGCTGCGGCTGTGGGCGGAGGCGTCGCAGGTGGTCGGCGAGGTCAGCGACGACGGCACGATCGCCGAGCCCCTGGCCGGCCGCATCCCACCTTCGGCGACCACCCTGGGCGGCCGCGGCCTGCTGCTGGTCAACCGCCTGGCCGACCTGGTCCGCACGTACTGGGTCCCGGGCCGCACGACCACCCGCATCCACTTCACCCGCTGACCCGGTCGTGAGTGGTAAGGAGGGTTCTAACCCTCCTTACCACTCACGACCAGTCACGGCAGACCTGGTTCAGTCGGCGCGGGGGACGTGCTTGCCGAGGAAGCTGATCAGGCTGGGCACCACCGTGCGGTTGAACGGGTCGCCGTGCTTGCCGTGGGCGGTGTGCGCGACCGCCGGGTGGGCCGCGTCGATGTAGCGGCGGACGCCGGTGATGAACGAGTCCTCCGTGCCGCACCAGATGCCGTTGGCCACGCTCTTGGTCTCGTCGATGTGCCGCAGCGGGTCGAGGGCCGTCCAGTCCTGGATGCCGGTGAAGATGTGCCGCTTGGCCATCTCCGGCCACGACGTGATCAGCGCCGGGGCCAGCGTCGCGACGGCGGCGGGCGGCTGGCGCCGCTCGATCCGGCGGCGGGTGTACACCAGCGCGCCGAACCCGCCCATCGACATGCCCGTGCAGGCGAACGGCTGCCCGGCCGGGCCGGCGAAGCCGCGGGCCCGCAGCCACTGCGGGACCTCCTCCAGCAGCATGGCCAGCGGGTCGTCGCCGGGGTGCACCTGGTGCCAGTAGTTGTCGCCGCCGTCGACGGCCACGAAGCCGAACGCCGGGACCGCCTTGCGGGCGACGTCGCTGGCGAGCTGCTTGAGCGTGCCGGTGGGTACCGCGCTGCGGGCGTTGCCGTGCAGGCCGTGCAGCGCGAGCGACATCGGCAGCCCCTTGGGCGGGGTCTTCGACGGCAGGATGAACACCAGGTCGACCATCCGGCCGCGCGCGGCCGAGTAGACGCGCTCGACGCGCGTGCTGCCCAGCTGGGTCGTCGGGTTCGACGACGTCACGCCGACCGTCCGCTGCAGGGCCTGGCTGAACGGCAGCTTGCCGGTCGCGGTGCCGGCGGCCAGCCCGGTCACGGCCAGCCCGGACGCGCCCGCGATCAGCACCGACCGGCGGCTGAGCCACCGCCGGGCCCCCTGGACCGCCTCGACGACCGCCCCGGCCGGTTCCGCGTCCCCGTTTTGCTCGTTCACCCTGTCTCCATCCCCCTGCCCCCTCATCAAGGACGCCGCGCACCCGCTCCGCGTTCCCCGGCGTCCCCGTTCACCGGGTTATTCGTTCTCACCCTGCCCGGCGTTTCCGGTCCTCGCCCGCCAAGCCGCCCGCGCGGCCTCGGCCGAGCGCCCGGCCTCCTCCACAGTGTCCCCGAGACCCACCGCCATGGTGATCCCGAGGGGGATCAAAATGTGGTCTATGCCCTGTTCACCGGGGCCGAAGTGCCCCGACACCTCCAGTGTGACGAATCCGTGCAGCGCACTCCAGAGCTGGGCGGCGGCCTGGTACTCGTCCGCCGGCCGGAACCGGCCGGCGGCGATGGCCCGCTCGGTCGCCCGGACGATGTGGGCGAACGCCTCCAGCCCCTCCTGAGCTGCTTCGCGGCCGGCCGCGGTGGTGAGGTCGGACAGCGTCGCCCGCTTGCCGCCGGGTGAGGTCTGGCCGAACGTCACCGCGAACAGCTGCGGCTGCTCGGCGACCGCCTGCCGGTAGGTGCGGGCCAGGCTGAAGATGTCCGCCACCGGGTCGCCGGTCTCCCCGACCCCGGCCAGCCACCCCGAAAGGCGCAGGTAGCCGGCCTGCGCGACCGCGTCGACCAGGGCGGCCATGCCGCCGAAGTGCGTGTAGACCGCCATCGTCGAGACCCCGACCTCCGCCGCCAGCTTGCGGGCCTGGAGAGCGTCGGGGCCGTTCTCGTCGAGCAACCGGATGGCGGCCTCGACGAGCCGAGTTTTGATTTCGGTCGCGCGCGGTTTGGGGCTCATGCTTGCCAGTATCTCATAACCCTGTTATACCTGGTTCTATAACCGAGTTATGGAAGGCGTGAGGATCCCATGGGCAACAAGTTCCTCGAAGGCAACTTCGCTCCGGTCAGCCAGGAGCACACGATCACCGGGCTCGACGTCACCGGGCGCATCCCGGAGTTCCTCGACGGCCGGTACCTGCGCAACGGCCCGAACCCGCTCTCCGAGGTGGATCCGGCCGCCTACCACTGGTTCATGGGCGACGGCATGGTCCACGGCGTGCGCCTGCGCGACGGGAAGGCCGAGTGGTACCGCAACCGGTGGGTCCGCAACCCCGCCGTCACGGCGGCGCTGAACGGCGAAGACACGAGCCGGTTCTGCGGGCTGGGCGCGCTCGGCGCGAACACCAACGTCATCGGCCACGCGGGCAAGACCCTCGCCCTGGTCGAGGCGGGTGCGCCGATCTACGAGCTGACCGACGAGCTCGACACCGCCGGCCGCTGCGACTTCGACGGCACGCTCCCCGGCGGCTACACCGCCCACCCCAAGCGCGACCCGTGTACCGGCGAGCTCCACGCCGTCTCGTACTTCTTCGGCATGGGGAACAAGGTCCAGTACTCGGTGATCGACGCGGCCGGCCGCGCCCGCCGCACGGTCGACGTCGAGGTCGCCGGGTCGCCGATGATGCACGACTTCTCGCTCACCGAGAAGCACGTCGTCTTCTACGACCTGCCGGTGACGTTCAACGCCGAGATGGCGGTCGCCGCCAGCGTGCCGGCCGCGCTGCGCACCCCGGCGAAGCTGGTGGTGTCGGCCATGGTCGGCAAGGTCCGCGTGCCGGACCCGGTCACCGCGATGATGGCCGGCAAGCTCGGCGCGAACGGCGGCCTGCCCTACCGCTGGAACCCGAAGTACCCGGCGCGGATCGGCGTGATGCCGCGCGAAGGCGGCAGCCGGGACGTCCGGTGGTTCGACGTCGAGCCGTGCTACGTCTTCCACCCGCTCAACGCCTACGACGACGGCGACAGCGTCGTGCTCGACGTCGTCCGCCACCCGAAGATGTTCGACCGCGGGCTGAACGGCCCCGACGAGGGCGGCCCGACGCTGGACCGCTGGACCGTGGACCTGGCCACCGGCAAGGTGCTGGAGGAGCGCCTCGACGACCGCGGCCAGGAGTTCCCGCGCGTGGACGAGCGCCTGGTCGGCCGCCGCCACCGCTACGGCTACGCGATGGCGGCCGACGGCGGCGCGGAGCCCGGTGGCTCGCTGTACAAGCACGACTTCCGCACCGGCGCGCGGGACGAGCGCGCGTTCGGTGCCGGCCGCCAGCCGGGCGAGTTCGTGTTCGTGCCCCGCCACGACGACGCGGCGGAGGACGACGGCGTCTTGATGGGCTTCGTGTTCGACCCGGCGACGCGGCGCAGCGACCTGACGATCCTGGACGCCGGCACCCTGGAGACGGTGGCCGCGATCCACCTGCCGGACCGCGTGCCCAACGGCTTCCACGGCAACTGGGTCGCCTCGGTCTAGGTCAGGATGCGGTGGTCGCCGGTGTAGAGGTTCATCGATTCGCCGCGGAGGAAGCCGATCAGGGTGATGCCGTTCTCCTCGGCCAGCTCCACCGCCAGTGACGACGGTGCGGAGACCGCGGCCAGCAGCCCGATGCCCGCCATCGCGGCCTTCTGGACCAGCTCGAACGACGCGCGCCCGGACACGAGCAGGCCGAGGCCGGGCGCCGGGATCCGGCCGTCGAGGACCGCCCAGCCCAGCACCTTGTCCACCGCGTTGTGCCGGCCGACGTCCTCGCGGACCACGGCGAGTTCGCCGTCCGGGGTGAACAGGGCCGCCGCGTGCAGGCCGCCGGTGCTGGCGAACACCTTCTGGCGGGCGCGCAGCGCGTCCGGCAGGCCGGACAACGTCTCGCTCTTCACCGCGAACGCCGCCTCGGCGGGGGAGAAGCGGGTGCGGAGCTTGACCGCGTCGAGCGCGGCCTTGCCGCAGACGCCGCACGACGAGGTGGTGTAGAAGTTGCGCTCGACGCCGGTGTCGGGCGGCGGGACGCCGTCGGCCAGCGCGATGTCCAGCACGTTGTAGGTGTTGCGGCCCTGGTCGTCGACGCCGTCGCAGTAGCGGGCGACCGCGATGTCCTCGCGGCCGCCGATCACCCCTTCGGACAGCAGGAAGCCGTGGGCCAGCTCGACGTCGTGGCCGGGGGTGCGCATGGTGACCGCCAGCGCCCGCCCGCCGACCCGCAGCTCCAGGGGCTCTTCGGCCGCCAGCGCGTCGACGCGGCGCCGGTCCCCGGTCGCGGAGATCCGCCGCACCGGCCTGCGCACGGTCACCCTGCCCATCAGCACACCCTTCGCTGCCCGAAAGTTCGACACTCGTATGGTGCAACACCGGGTATTTAGTAATACATTCCCACCATCATCCCCAGAATACGGAGGGAACCGATGGCTCTCGGCTTCCTGGACCGATCCCGGATCGTGGCACCCCCCAGCTGGACGCGCTGGCTGGTGCCGCCGGCGGCCCTGTCGGTACACCTGTCGATCGGGCAGGCCTACGCGTGGAGCGTGTTCAAGACCCCGCTCGAGAAGACGCTGCACCTCAACGGCACGCAGAGCTCGCTGCCGTTCCAGCTCGGCATCGTCATGCTGGGGCTCTCCGCCGCGTTCGGCGGCACGCTCGTCGAGAAGAACGGCCCGCGCTGGGCGATGTTCGTATCGATGTGCTGCTTCGCCAGCGGATTCCTCATTTCCGCGCTCGGCGTGGCGACCGGGCAGTTCTGGCTGGTCGTCCTCGGCTACGGCGGTGTCGGCGGCATCGGGCTCGGCATCGGCTACATCTCCCCGGTCTCGACGCTGATCAAGTGGTTCCCGGACCGGCCGGGCATGGCCACCGGCATCGCGATCATGGGCTTCGGCGGCGGTGCGCTGATCGCCTCGCCGTGGTCGTCGTCGATGCTGGGCACCGCACCGACGACGAGCACCATCGCGACGGCGTTCCTGATCCACGGCCTCGTCTACGCGGTGTTCATGTCGATGGGCTGGCTGCTCGTGCGGGTGCCGGCCGACGACTGGAAGCCGGCGGGCTGGGAGCCGAAGACCGACCACGGCAAGGCGATGATCAGCACGGCGAACGTCTCGGCCGCCAACGCGATCAAGACGCCGCAGTTCTGGTGCCTGTGGGTCGTCCTGTGCTTCAACGTCACGGCGGGCATCGGCATCCTGGAGAAGGCGTCGCCGATGATCCAGGACTTCTTCAAGGGCACGTCGACGCCGGTGGGCGTGGCCGCGGCGGCCGGGTTCGTCGCGCTGCTGTCGCTGTGCAACATGCTCGGCCGGTTCGTCTGGTCGTCCACTTCGGACCTGGTCGGCCGCAAGAACATCTACCGCACCTACCTCGGCGTCGGCGCGGTGCTGTACCTGGTGATCGCGCTGACGCAGAACTCGTCCAAGCTCGTGTTCATCCTGTGCGCCATGGTGATCCTGTCGTTCTACGGCGGCGGGTTCGCGACGGTCCCGGCGTACCTGAAGGACCTCTTCGGCACCTACCAGGTGGGCGCGATCCACGGCCGCCTGCTCACCGCGTGGTCGGTGGCGGGCGTGCTCGGCCCGCTGATCGTCAACCGCATCGCCGACAGCGAGAAGGCGGCGGGCAAGTCCGGCCCGGACCTGTACACGACGTCGTTCTACATCATGATCGGCCTGCTCGTGGTCGGCTTCGTGGCCAACGAGCTGGTGCGCCCGGTCAAGGAGAAGTACCACGAGCCGGTCCGCGAGGCCGTGAGGAGTGACGCGTGATGACCGAACCGACGACGAAGCCCAACCGGGTGCCGCTGATCGTGCTGGCCTGGGCGTGGGTGGTGATCCCCTTCGGCTACGGCGTGTACCAGCTGTTCCTGAAGCTGGTCCAGCTGTTCGGATGAGCAGGGGAGTGCTGGTCACCGGCGCGTCCCGCGGCATCGGGCGCGCCGTGGCCAGGGCGTTCGCGGCGCGCGGCGACCGGCTCGCCGTCCACTATGGACAGCGACTCGCGGACGCCGAGGAGACCTTGAAAGCGCTCCCCGGTGACGGGCACGTGCTGATCGGCGGCGACCTCGCCGACCCGGAGGCCGCGCGGCGCATCGCCGACACGGCCGAAGCCGGGCTCGGCGGGGTCGACGTGCTGGTCAACAACGCCGCCGTCGCGACGTCGGCCGAGACCGCGCACGCGATCGCCGGGGTGTCCTATGCGGACTGGCAGCGGATCTGGCGGCGCACCGTCGACGTCAACCTCGTCGGCGCCGCGAACCTCAGCTACTGCGTCGCCCGGCACCTCATCGGGCGCGGCGCGCCCGGCCGGATCGTCAACATCGGGTCGCGCGGCGCCTTCAAAGGCGAGCCGGACCACCCCGCGTACGGCGCCAGCAAGGCCGCGCTGCACGCGTTCGGCCAGTCGCTCGCCGTCTCCCTCGCACCCCACGGCATCTCCGTGACGTCGGTGGCGCCCGGCTTCACCGCCACCGAGCGCGTCGCCGATCGGATCGACGACGCCCTGCGCGCGCAGAGCCCGTTCGGGCGGGTCGGCACGCCCGAGGAGGTCGCCGCGGCCGTCGTCTACCTGGCCTCGGCCGATGCACCTGGGCCTCCGGCGCGATCCTCGACCTCAACGGAGCCTCGCACCTGCGGATGTGACCCGGGTCTCACCCGTGCAGCGGTTCCCGGTGCCCAGGCGTCCAGGGGGCGTGCATCCACTGGGGAAGATCGTCGTCGCCGGGCTGGCCCTCGTCGTGCTGGGTGGTACCGCGTACGGCTACACGAACCTCCGCGCCCTCGACGAGGTGACGCGCGACAGCGTGATCGACGCGGACGGCGAGACGAAGCCGGGGGAACAACCCGCCGACGGCTCGCTCGACATCCTCCTGGTCGGCCGGGACGCGCGCGAGGACAACCAGGGCACGCCGCTGGCGCCGGAGGTGCTGCGCGAGCTGCGGGCCGGCGCCAACGGCGACGACCTCACCGACACCCTGATCGTGCTGCGGATCCCGAACGGCACCAAAGAGGTGAAAGCGTTTTCCATCCCCCGGGACAGCTACGTCTCGATGGCGGGCGGCAAGGGCAAGATCAACGCCGCGTTCGGGCGGGCGAAGGCGGCCGAAGCGGGGCGGCTGCGCCGGGCGGGCGAGACCGACAAGGCGAAGATCAACCAAGGCGCGCTCACCGCCGGGCGGCGGGCGACGCGCCAGGCGGTCGAGGACCTCACCGGGGTGAAGATCGACCACTTCGCCGAGGTCAACCTGCTCAGCTTCTACGAGATCAGCAAGGCCATCGGCGGGGTCGAGGTCTGCCTGAAGGAAGCCACCAAGGACAAGAACTCGGGCGCGGACTTCCAGGCCGGCCCGCAGCGCGTCGCGGGCGCGGACGCGCTCGCCTTCGTCCGGCAGCGCGACGGCCTCCCGGGCACCGACCTCGCCCGCGTCCGGCGCCAGCAGGTGTTCCTCGCCGGGCTGGCCAGGCAGGTGCTCTCGGCGGGCACGCTGGCCGATCCGGGGAAGCTGTCGGACCTGATCGACGCGGTGAAGCGCTCGGTGGTGCTGGACGACTCGTGGAACCTCCTCGACTTCGTCGGGCAGATGCGCGGGGTCAGCGGCGGCGGGATCCAGTTCGCGACGATCCCGGTCGGCAACGTCGACTACCGCTACGACCCGGCGAACCCCCGGGCGACGGCGGTGCAGGTCGACCCGGCGGCGGTGAAGGCCTTCGCGGCGAACCTGATCGGCGGCGCGGCCCCGGCGACGTCCGGCACGCCGGCCGCGCCTTCCACGCCGGCCGCCTCGGTCACCGTCGACGTCTCCAACGCGGGCCCGAAGGCGGGGCTCGCGGCCCGCGTGGCGGGGGTCCTGCACGACAAGGGGTTCACCTCGCGCGCGGCCGGCAACTCGGAAACCCGGCGGACGTCGCTGGTCCGCTTCGGTCCCGCCTTGGCCGAGCGCGGCGCCGAGGTGGCGAAGCTGCTGGGCGGGCTGACGACGCAGCAGTCCGCGTCGGTGCCGGCCGGCCACATCGAGGTGGTGCTCGGGTCGGTCTACTCCGGTCCCGGCGTGTCCGCCGGCGGCGGCGCTCCCGCGGGCTCCGCGGACGAGCCGATCACGTCGAACGGCGTCGTTTGCGTCTACTGACCGGCGGGTGAATTGATCGACGGCGGAGTTCCGGATTTTCCGTCGAATCCCGGAAATGCGCGGGAAATTCCCGCGAGGATCGTCCCGACTGGACCACGGTGGACCACCCGGGTCAGTGGTCTTGACGCTGCCGCCCTGGTGAGGCAGGGTGCGTTGACCGTCGGCGCGGGCAAGGCCGCGCGGCGGAGGAAAGTTCACCCGATCGGTGGGCGATCTTGGAAAATCGATTTCAGGGAATACGGAAAGTCCGGGATTTATGCGCAGCAGTGTCGCCCGGGGTGGGTGGATCTTGCCCGTCCTCGCTTCAGCCGTTCTTTGTGCCGGATGCCAGTCGGCGTCCGCTTCGGTGCACTACCCGGGCGCGATAGACGCCTGCCGGCTGCCCGGGCCGAACGCGGAGCAGCAGCTCGCGCCCGGAACCGTCGAGATCCCGGTCGACTCGGTGAAGCTCGCCGAAGCCAAGGTCATCCCCGCCGACCACGCCAGCGAGGGCAACGAGGTCACCACCTGCCGCCGGCTGTTCGCGCGCGACCTCGGCGGCGGCAAGCCCAACCTGCAGGACTACCGGCTCGTGACGATCGCCGTGGTGCGGTTCACGCAGGCCGACCCGGACGAAGCCGCCACCAAGGCCAGCCAGCTGATGACCGACGCGCTCGGCGACCACTCGGGCGTCCGGCTCGCCACCGGCGTCGGCGACGAGTCCGGCTTCTCCGAGCAGTGGGCCGCCGTGCGGACCGGGAACGTCGTGCTGGGCCTGGCCATCGCCGACGGCGGGACCGAGGCCGCGCTGATCCCGCCCGCGACCCTGGACAACGTGCAGGCCGTGGTCACGGACATGACCGGCACGCTGCAGCGGAACTATCAGGGCTGAGGTTCGGCCCGGACCGGTTCGAGCCGCACGACGATCGCCTTCGACACCGGCGTGTTCGACTTGTCGGCCACCGAGTCCAGCGGCACCAGCGCGTTCGCCTCCGGGAAGTACGCAGCCGCGCAGCCGCGGGCGGTCGGGTACGCGACGACCCGGAACGCCGCCGCGCGGCGGTCCGGGTCGTCGCGCCACTCGGAGACCAGGTCGACCATGACCCCGTCGGCCAGGCCGAGCGCCGCGAGGTCGTCCGGGTTCACCAGCACGACGCGGCGGGCGTTCTCGATCCCGCGGTAGCGGTCCGAGAGCCCGTAGATCGTGGTGTTGTACTGGTCGTGGCTGCGCATCGTCTGCAGCAGCAGCCGGCCCGCGGGGACCTGCGGGTATTCGAGCTCCGAAACCGTGAAGTTGCCCTTGCCGTTCGCGGTCCCGGTGAACTCGCGGGAGTCGCGCGGGGCGTGCGGCAGCACGAAGCCGTCCGGCTCGCGGACGCGGGCGTTGTAGTCGTGGCAGCCCGGCACGACCCGGGAGATCCGGTCGCGGATCAGGTCGTAGTCGGTCTCGAAGCTGCGCCACGGCACGGCGTGACCCGGCCCGAAGAGCTGCTCCGCCAGCCGGCAGACGATGGCGATCTCCGAGAGCAGGTGCTCGCTCGCCGGCTTCAGGCGGCCGCGTGAGGTGTGCACCTGCGACATCGAGTCCTCGACGGTGACGAACTGCTCGCCGCCGGCCTGGACGTCGCGTTCGGTGCGGCCGAGCGTCGGCAGGACCAGCGCGGTGCGGCCGTGCACGACGTGCGAGCGGTTGAGCTTCGTCGACACGTGCACGGTCAGCGAGCAGGAGCGCAGCGCCTTCCCGGTCAGCTCCGAGTCCGGCGTCGCCGACGCGAAGTTGCCGCCGACGGCGAAGAACACCTTGCCGCGGCCGTCACGCATCGCGCGGATCGCGTCGACGGTGTCGAAGCCGTGCTTGCGCGGGACCTCGATGCCGAATTCGCCCGCCAGGGCGTCCAGGAAGGACTGCGGCATCTTCTCCCAGATGCCCATCGTCCGGTCGCCCTGGACGTTCGAGTGCCCGCGCACCGGGCACAGGCCCGCGCCCGGCTTGCCGATCATCCCGCGCACCAGGGCGAGGTTCGCGATCTCCGAGATCGTCGGCACGGCGTGCTTGTGCTGGGTGAGGCCCATCGCCCAGCAGTAGATGGTGCGCTCGGAGGAGGCGATCATCCGGGCGACGCGCTCGATCTGCGCGCGGGGGAGGCCGGTCGCGCGCTCGATCTCCGGCCAGTCGATCTCCTGGAGGTGCTTCGCGTAGGCGTCGAAGCCCTCGGTGACGCGATCGACGAACTCGCGGTCGACGATCGCGCCGGGCGCCTCGGCGTCCCAGGCCAGCAGCAGGTGCCCGACGGCCTGGAACAGCGCCAGGTCGCCGCCGAGGCGGACCTGGGCGAACTCGTCGGCCAGCGGGGTGCCCTTGCCGACGACGCCGCGGACGTTCTGCGGGTTCTTGAACCGCATCAGCCCGGCCTCGGGCAGCGGGTTGACGGCGATGATCTTCGCGCCGCGGCCCTTGGCCTCCTCGAGCGCCGAGAGCATCCGCGGGTGGTTGGTGCCCGGGTTCTGCCCGACGACGACGATGAGGTCGGCCTGGTGGATGTCGGCCAGGCTGACCGAGCCCTTGCCGACGCCGGTGGTGGCCGACAGCGCCGCGCCCGAGGACTCGTGGCACATGTTGGAGCAGTCCGGCAGGTTGTTGGTGCCGAAGGAGCGCACCAGCAGCTGGTAGAGGAACGCGGCCTCGTTGCTGGTGCGGCCGGAGGTGTAGAAGATCGCTTCGTCCGGCTCGGTCAGCGCCTTGAGCTCGCCCGCGACCAGCTCGAACGCGTCGTCCCAGGAGATCGGTTCGTAGTGCGTCGCGCCTTCGCGCAGCACGAAGGGCTCGGTGATCCGGCCCTGCTGGCCCAGCCAGTAGTCGGTCTTGGTCTCGAGATCGGCGATCGGGTGGGCGGCGAAGAACTCCCGGCCCACCCGCCGTTTCGTGGCCTCCTCGGCGACGGCTTTGGCGCCGTTTTCGCAGAACTCGGCCAGCTTGCGCTTCTCGCCGTCGACCTCGCGCGGTTCCGGCCACGCGCAGCCGGGGCAGTCGAAGCCTTCGCGCTGGTTCAGCAGCCGCAGCGCCTTGATCGTCCGGCCGGTGCCCATCTGCTCGACGCTGCGCGCGAGCGACACGGCGACACCCGGTATCCCGGCCGCCCAGCCCTTCGGCTTGCCCACCTCGAGGCGGGTTTCGTCCACGTCCTGCGCCGGCGCTTCACGGGTCATGTGTTCATCGTGCGCCTCGATGATCGCCGGGCGCCACGAGGGTCAGGCCTTTTCGGCCCGCAGCCTGCGGTCGGCGACCGTGACCACCAGCAGCAGCCCGCTGATGACGACCAGCGCGACGGCCAGCCGGTGCAGGCCGGCGGAGTCGGCGTGCGGGCCGTAGCAGAGCGCGATGAGCGTCGAGGCCACGATCGCGCCGAGGTACTGGGCCGTGCGGAACAGGCCGCTCGCGGTGCCCATCTGCTCGGCGGGTGCCTCGCGGTAGAGCGTCGTCTGGTTCGCGACGCTGGTCAGGCCCTGGGCGAGGCCGAACAACGCGGCCAGGGCGAGCAGCGCGCCGACCCACGTGCCGTCGTGGACGAGCAGCAGCAGCGCCGAGCCGCCGGCCAGCGCGACGGCCACGGTGACCAGCCGCGCCTTGATCCCGGACCCGCGTCCGGAGAAGGCCGCGGCGCAGACGGCGGTGCCCGACATCGGCAGCAGCATCATCCCGGCGGCTTCCTCGGACAGCCGCCGGGTGGTCTCCAGCCACTGGACGTACCCGAACATGATCGCGTAGATGGCCATGAAGCTCAGCGCCTGCCGCAGGTAGGTCCGCAGGATCGCGCCGTTGGCCGCGAGCATCCGCAAGTCGAGGAACGGGGCGTCGCGCCGGAGCTCTACCAGCGTGAACGCGGTCCCGAAGGCGGCGACGACGGCGAGCAGCCAGACCTCGGCGCCGGGGTCCATCAGGAAGAACAGGAGCGCGAGCAGGGTGGCGGAGAACAGGGCGATGCCGAGCACGTCGATCCGGGTGGCGGTGCGCTCGCCGCGGTCGTCCTTCGGTACCCCCAGCAGGGCCAGGACCAGCGACAGCCCGGCGAGCGGGATGTTCACCGCGAAGATGGCCGGCCAGCCGAAGAGGCCGATCAGCAGCCCGCCCAGCGTGGGGCCGATCACCATCACCGTCTGGGCGGACATCGACAGCAGCGACAGCACCCGCGCGGGCACGCCTTGGCCGTGCGCTTCGGCGTGGTGGCGCAGGACGGCCATCGCGGCCGGGAACCCGGCACACGTGCCGAGGCCGAGGACGACGCGCACACCGGTCAGCCAGCCGACGGAGACGGGGATCATGCCCGCGATCCCGGCGACGATCACCAGGCTCGCGCCGCCGAGCAGGACGCGGCGGGCGCCGTGGCGGTCGACCAGCAGGCCGACCACCGGCTGCCCGACCGCGGTGGCCAGGTAGAGGGCCGAGATCAGCCAGGCGGTCTGCCCGGGGCCGGCGCCGAAGCTCTGCCCGATCGGCACGAGCGCGACGGCGATGAGCGTGGAGTTGATCGGGTTGAGCACCGCGCCGGCCACCAGCGGGGTGACCAGGCGGGCGCCGAACTTGGCGGGAGCGGTGACGGTGCTCGTGAGGAACTCCTTCGGTCTTTCAGTGTTGCGCAATGCGCTGCAGCAGCGGCAGAGCGCGGGTGACGGCGTCGAGTTCGGCGGGCGACAGCTCGTCGAGCAGGGCCTGGGCCAGCCACTCGTCGCGGTGCTGCTGGATCCCGCGCACGGTGTCGCGCCCGGCGTCGGACAGGCTGATCACCACGCGCCGCCGGTCGGCCGGATCGGGCGTGCGGGCGAGGTAGCCGAGCTCGTCGAGGACCCCGAGGGTGGCGGCCATCGACTGCTGCCGCACGTGCTCGGCGGCGGCCAGCTCACCTTGCGTGGCCGGGCCTTCGCGCAGGAGCCGGTTCAGCACGGCGGACTGCGAGGGTGTCAGGATCCCGGCGTTGTCGACCTGGCGCAGCCGCCGGTGCAGCTGCCCGACGACCCCGCGGATCCAGCCGGCGCTCTCGGCGACGTGCGGAGGTACTTCGCCCATACACACAGTCTAACTGTTCAGTCCAGACTGTGCATCTGGGAGGGGCGGGAGTCAGCCGAAGTACGCGAGTTCGTTGACGCCGAAACCCTGCAGCTGGTGCACGATGATCGCCGCGGCGACCAGGCCGACCACGATGAGCAGGGCCAGCACGCCCGGCCAGCGGCTGTGCCCGGGCTGCTGGAAACCGCCCGACCGGCGCTCGCGCTTACGGCGCTTCTTCAGGTCCTTCTTCGCGCCCAGCCAGGCGTCCCGCTGGGCGTGCTTCTGCCAGTCCGGGTTCATCAGGTCCGGGTGCGTCTCGAGGCGCCGGTCGTCCGGATCCTGCGGCTGCTGAGGCTCTGCCATCCCGAGTGCCTTCCCCCTGGGTGACCCGCCGTGACGGGTTCGTAGACTTGTCCATTGTGACCGAGAACGCTCCGCAGCAGACCACCGACCTTCCGGGTGCCTGGGACCCGGCCGCCGAGGAAGCCCCGATGTACGACCGCTGGGTAGCGGCCGGGTACTTCACGGCCGACGCTTCGTCGGGGAAGCCGCCGTTCTCGATCGTACTGCCGCCCCCGAACGTCACCGGCAGCCTGCACATGGGCCACGCCCTCAACCACACGCTGATGGACGCGATGAGCCGCCGTCGTCGCATGCAGGGCTACGAAGTGCTGTGGCTGCCGGGCATGGACCACGCGGGCATCGCGACGCAGAACGTCGTCGAGCGCCAGCTGGCCGGCGAGGGCCTTTCGCGCCACGACCTGGGCCGCGAGAAGTTCGTCGAGCGCGTCTGGGAGTGGAAGGCCGAGTACGGCGGCAAGATCCTCGGCCAGATGAAGCGCCTCGGCGACGGCGTCGACTGGTCGCGTGAGCGGTTCACCATGGACGAGAACCTGTCGAAGGCCGTCCAGACGGTGTTCAAGAACTTCTTCGACGAGGGCCTGATCTACCGGGCCGAGCGGATCATCAACTGGTGCCCGCGCTGCCAGACGGCGCTGTCGGACATCGAGGTCGACCACAACGACGACGACGGCGAGCTCGTGTCGATCCGCTACGGCGACGGCGACAACGCCATCGTGGTGGCCACCACCCGCGCCGAGACGATGCTGGGCGACACCGCGGTCGCCGTCCACCCGGACGACGAGCGGTACGCGCACCTGGTCGGCACCGAGGTCGAGCTGCCGCTGACCGGCCGCCGCATCCCGATCGTGGCCGACAAGCACGTCGACCCGGAGTTCGGCACCGGTGCGGTGAAGGTCACCCCGGCGCACGACCCGAACGACTTCGAGATCGGCCGCCGGCACGACCTGCCGATGCTGACGATCATGAACGAGCGCGCCGAGATCACCGCGCCGGGGCCGTTCGAGGGGCTCGACCGGTTCGAGGCGCGGCCGGCGGTCGTCGCGGCGCTGCGCGAGGCCGGCCGGATCGTCGCCGAGAAGCGCCCGTACGTGCACGCCGTCGGGCACTGCTCGCGCTGCGACACGGTCGTCGAGCCGCGGCTGTCGCTGCAGTGGTGGGTCAAGGTCGAGGAGCTGGCCAAGCTGGCCGGCGACGCGGTCCGCGACGGCCGCACCAAAATCCACCCGCCGGAGCTGGGCAAGCGCTACTTCGACTGGGTCGACAACATGCACGACTGGACGATTTCGCGCCAGCTGTGGTGGGGCCACCGCATCCCGCTGTACTACGGCCCGGACGGTGAGGTCGTGTGCGTCGGCCCGGACGAGCAGCCCCCGTCCGGGGAAGGCTGGACGCAGGACCCGGACGTGCTGGACACGTGGTTTTCGTCGGGTCTGTGGCCGATGTCGACGCTCGGGTGGCCTTCGTCTTCGGAGGACCTGGCCAAGTTCTACCCGACCAGCGTCCTGTCGACCGGCTACGACATCCTGTTCTTCTGGGTCGTCCGGATGATGATGTTCGGCGTGCACCAGATGGACGGCAAGCAGCCGTTCGACCACGTGTACCTGCACGGCCTGATCCGCGACGCCCAGGGCAAGAAGATGTCGAAGTCGCGCGGCAACGTGATCGACCCGCTGGAGTGGATGGACGCGTACGGCGCGGACGCCACCCGGTTCACCCTGGCCCGCGGCGCCAACCCGGGCGCGGACATGGCCCTGGCCGACGAGTGGGCGGCGGGTTCCCGCAACTTCTGCACGAAGCTGTGGAACGCGACGAAGTTCGCGATGATGAACGGGGCTTCGGTCGCTTCCGAGTTGCCTCCCGCCGCTTCGCTGACCGAAGCGGACCGCTGGATCCTGGGCCGGCTCGGCGCGCTGGTGTCCGAAGTGGACGGCCTGTTCGAGGACTTCCAGTTCGCGAAGGTGGCGGGCGCGCTCTACCAGTTCACCTGGAACGAGCTGTGCGACTGGTACCTGGAGCTGGCGAAGGTCCAGCTGTACCAGGGCGATGACGCGCGGGTGGCCGCGACCCGCTCGGTGCTGGGCCACGCGCTGGACACGGTGCTGAGGTTGCTGCACCCGTTCATCCCGTTCATCACGGAGAAGCTCTGGACGGCGCTGACCGGCGGCGAGTCGCTGGTCGTCGCGTCCTGGCCGGTTCCGTTCGAGGGCTACGCGGATGCTTCGGCCGACGCGCGCATCGCGGACGTCCAGAAGCTGGTGACGGAGATCCGCAGGTTCCGCGCGGACCAGGGCCTCAAGCCGGGCCAGAAGGTGGCGTCCCGCTTGGCGGGTTACGCGGGCGGCCACGAGCCGGCGATCCGTTCGCTGGTCCGCCTGACCGAGCCGGCGGACGACTTCGCGGCGAGCGCGTCACTGGAGGTGGCCCTGCCGGACGGCGTGGTGACGGTGGAGCTGGACCTGTCGGGCACGGTCGACGTGGCGGCGGAGCGCAAGCGTCTCCAGAAGGACCTCGCGGCGGCGGAGAAGGAACTGTCGCAGACCGAGGCCAAGCTGGGCAACGAGGCATTCATCGCGAAGGCCCCGGAGCAGGTGGTGGCGAAGATCAAGACCCGCAAGGAGACAGCGGCGGCGGACATCGACCGCATCACGGCTCGCTTGGCGGCGCTCCCGGCTTCCTGAGGTTGTGGACGAAAGCCCGGCACTCCCTCGTGGAGTGCCGGGCTTTGTCGTACCCCTCCGGTAGCGTGGAAATCGGGGGCTGCTCAGTCGGCTTCGGTGGCCCGCGCCGCTTCGATCAACGCCACCAGTTCCGGCGTCAGCCGCCGTTCCGAAGACGTCGCCAGGTACGTCGGCATCCGCGGCGAAGGATCCCGAAGCGGCCGGAACACCACGCCCGGCACCGGCAGCAGGTTCGCGTGCGCCCGGTAGAACACCGTCCAGTGTGGACGGCCGAACCCCAGCGTCCCCAGGGTGTCCTGCGCCGTCGTGAATTCCTTCCCGAGCACCGGCTCGAACCCCGCCTCCCGGCAACACGAAACGACCAGGTCGTACAACGGCTGATTCCGCGAAGGCGGACTCAATCGCGCCGGAAGTGACGCCAGTGAAACGAACGAAACCTCGGAAGACGCAGCCAGTGGATGCGAAGCCGGAAGCGCCACCCAGACCTCGTCCGTCCACAAAGGAGTGAAGTCGAGCCCCGGGGAAGGCCACGACCCCCGCACGATGGTCGCGTCCAGGGACCCGTCCCGAACCCGCTGAAGCCGCTGAAGAGTCGGCGCGTGGAGCAACTCCAACGAAGCCGACGGAGAAAGCCGCGCGAACGCTCCCAGCAAAACCTCCAGCCGGTCGCCCAGACCCTCACTCGTCCCCAACCGCACCAAGGCCCCGGAAGGCCGGAACTCCGCAACCGAGTCCACCGCCCGGTCCGCCGCCGCCAGCACCGCCCGCGCCTGCGGCAGGAACCGCTGTCCGGCCTCCGTGAGCGCCACCGAGCGCGTCGTCCGCACGAAAAGCGGCACCTCCAGCTCCCGCTCCAGCCGCCGGACCTGCTGGCTCACCGCCGGCTGGACGATGTGCAGCCGCTCGGCCGCGCGGCCGAAGTGGAGCTCCTCCGCCACCGTGACGAAATACCTCAGCTGACGCAGCTCCACGACCGGCCCCCATTCATCAGGCTTCGTGATCAGTGTAGGAGCGGACTGCTCATCGAAGCCGCCGGTCGCGAGCGGTTCCATGACCGGCATGCCCTCCTTGGACGTCAACGGAACCCGTCTCCACTACGAAGACGCCGGCACCGGCCCCGCGCTGCTGCTCCTGCACGGCTGGGGGACCAGCGGGCGCGTCTGGCACTCGTGCCTGCCCGATCTGGTGGGCGACCACCGCGTCGTCACCCTCGACTGGCGCGGGTGCGGCCGCTCGGACCACCCCGCCGACGGCAACACCATCGCCGGTGTCACGGCCGACCTCGTGCGGACGATCGAGGCGCTGCGGATCAAGCCCACCGTCGTCGGGTCCAGCATCGGCGGCCTCTTCGCCACCGAGCTCGCCCTCGCCCGGCCGGACCTGGTCGAACGCGTCGTCGCGGTCGACAGCCCGGGGTACTGGCCGAGCACCGGCATGCTCGACCAGGTCCTTGACCTGCGCAAACAGCTGGTCGACGACCGGGCCGGCACGCTGGCCGGCTGGGTGCCGGACTGGTTCGCGCCCGGCGCCGCGCGCGAGCTCGTCGAGTGGACCGTCCGCCAGCTGCTCGACTCCGGCGCCTACATCGACGAGCTGTTCACCGAATGCACCACCTACGACCCGCGGCCGCGGCTCAAGGACCTCGCCGTCCCGATCACCTACCTGCACGGCGAGCTGGACGCCCAGATCCCGCTCGAAGTGCCGCGCAGCTGCGCCGCGGCGACCCCCGGCGCGCGCGTGCACGTGCTCGCCGGCTGCGGGCACGTGCCGCACCAGGAAAACCCGCGCGCGTTCACCGCCGCGCTCCGGACCATCGCCGCCTGAAGGGGACAACCATGCCGAAAGTGAACCTCGGAGACGCCGTCGTCCACTACGACCGGACCGGCGACGGCCCCGCGCTGCTCCTGCTGCACGGCACCGCCGCATCCCGCGAACAGTGGGCGCCGCTGACCGCGCAGGCGGCCGGCTTCACCGTCCTGGCCCCCGACTTCCCCGGGTCCGGCCTGACCACCGACGACGGCGGCCCGATCACCGTCGAAGCCCTCGCCGCCCAAGCCGTGGCCGTCCTGGACCACGCGGGAATCGGCACCGCCCACGTCGTCGGGCACTCGCTCGGCGCCGTCGTGGCGGCCCACCTGGCCGGCACCCGCCCGGACCGGGTGCGCTCGGCGGTGCTGCACGCCGCCTGGCCGGCCACCGACGTCCGGCAGGACGCCGAGTTCCGCTACTGGCTGGACCTGCTCGAAACGGGGACCTTCGCGCGCATGCTCCCGCTGATGGCCTTCGGCCCGCGCTACTGGGAACAGGCCACCGCCGAGAGCAACGAACAGCTCGTCAAAACCCTGGAAACGGCGATCCAGCCCGGCGCCGGCCGGCAGATCGAGACCGATCGCGCGGTCGACCTGCGACCGGTCCTCGGCCGGATCACCGCGCCGGTGCTGGTGCTCGGCAGCACGCACGACCGGATCGTCACGGCGTACCAGCAGCGAGAGCTGGTGGCCGCGATCCCGGACGCACGCGCCGCCGAACTCGACGCGGGACACGGCGCCCCGGCCGAGCTGCCGGCCGAGTTCGCCCGGATCGTCCTGGACTTCGTCAGCGCAACGCCTTGAGCACCACCGCGGCCACCCCGGCCATCCCGGCCCGCAGCGGGTGGTAGGCGGCCGCGGCGAAGAAGTTCTGGTCCTTGCCGTTGATCCACGCCGAGCCGCCGCGCGCGCAGGCGTCGTGGCCGCTCGACGGGCCGAAGGTGTCGACGTACTCGGCGGCGCTGTTCAGGGCCGCGTCCGAAAGGGCGGCGTTGAGGTCGCTCTCGACGCGGTTCAGCCAGGCGTAGTCGCCGTCCGCGAACGGGAGGGTGTCCGGGCAGGAGCCGCTCTCCGGCGCGATCCGCGGGTAGCCCACGACGACCACCCGCGCCCCGGGCGAGCGCTGGTGGATCGTGGCCAGGACGGCCTGGATCCGCGGCTGGACGGCGGTGATGGCCATCTGCACGGTTTCGACGCCGTTGACCGTGAAGTGCTGCTCGCAGGGGTTGCCGGCCGGGGCGCTCGCGCGCAGCCCCGGGCACGTCGCGATCAGCCGGCCGATCAGGTCGAAGTCGTTGCCGCCGATACCGAGGGTGACCAGGTCGGTGTCGAGGCGCAGGGCATCCAGCTGCGGGGGGTTCGTGGCGTTGAACGCCACCTGCTGCGGCGCGGTCATCGAGCCCGTGTCGGCGCCGGAGCAGCTCACGTCGGTGAACACGGCGGGGTGCAGCGCGGCCGCCACGACCGACGGGTAGTTCGCCGTCGACCGGCCGCAGCCGAGCGGGTCGGAGCGCTGGAGCGGGATGAACGGCCCGGAGGTGTAGGAGTCGCCGAGGGCGACGTAGTGGTGGATGCCCTCGGCCGAGGCGGCGGCCGCGGTAGCGGTGAGCAGGATGGCTGCCGAGGAGGCGGCGACGAGCAGCCGGGTGGTGCGCATGGAGACCCCGTTCTGTTCCGGAAACGCTCCTCCCACCTCTAGCGAGCGCCGGCCGGTTCGGGGCGCGGTTTCACCCCCCAGTCGGGTCACCCTCACCGTGCTCACGGTAAGTGATCAAGGTGCGCCAGAAGAGCAACGGCCGGACCGTGCTCCCGGGCAGCAGCCGGGCCGCCTCGCGGCGCAGCTCGGCCAGCGTCGGGTAGTCGTCGGCCACCGGGGCCGTCGGTCCTTCCTCGGCGCCGCCGTTCAGCCGGTCCCCGGCGTGGACGACCAGCCGCGCGAGCGCGTTGAGCGGAACCGCCGCGGCGGCGCGCGCCCAGTCCGCGGGCGTGCTCGGTTTCGCCAGGCCGAGCACCACGAGCACGCCGCCCGGCACCAGCGCGCGGCGCAGCTTGGTCACCGTCTCGAACGGCATGTGGTGCAGCGACGCCAGGCACGAGATGTAGTCGTAGTGGGCCTCGGGCAGGGCGTCGGTGGTGACGTCGGCCCGCCGGTAGACGATCTCGCCGGGCCCCGGCGACCCCAGCCCGGCCGCCGCTTCGACCATCGCCGCCGAGACGTCGACCGCCTCCACCGCCATGCCCGTCGCGGCCAGCCGCCGGGCGAACCGGCCGGTGCCGCACCCGACGTCCAGCGCGATCCCCGGACCGGGCGGCAGGAGGTCCAGCAGCAGCGGGTGGTAGTGGTGGTTGTGGTTGAACGGCATGCGTCGAGAGTGCCATCAAGCACCGACGTAGACTCGGATGGCAAGTGCGAAAACCCCACGCCGGAGGAGATTCAGTGCCGCAGGATGAGACAGGTCGCAAGCCGGACCTGTCGGATCTGGACAGCTTCGCGGGCGTCGACGAACTGGGGACGTCGGGGTACGAGGAGTCCGACGACGACGACCCGGAACTGGACGTCCGCGACACCGCGTACGACGCCGGCGGCGGCTCGCGCGGCGGGATCGGCGGGGTCGGCCAGCTCGGGGACAACCTCGCCACCGGCCCGGTGCCCGACCTCAGCGTGCCCGAGGACGCCGAGCTGCACGAGCTGGACGACCAGGGTGAACCCGAGGTGTACGGCCACCCGGACGGCCCCGAGGCGCGGCGCGAGCTGATGGCCGTCGAGGCCGAGCTGAACCAGCGCTGGCCGGAGACGAAGATCGAGCCGTCGCTCACCCGGATCTCGGCGCTGACGCAGCTGCTGGGCGAGCCGAACCGCGGCTACCCGGTGCTGCACGTGGCCGGCACGAACGGCAAGGGCTCCACGGCCCGGATGATCGACGCCCTGCTGACCCGGATGGGCCTGCGCGTCGGCCGCTACACCAGCCCGCACCTGCAGCTGGTCACCGAGCGGATCGCGCTCGACGGCCGGCCGATCTCCGCCGCGCGCTACGCCGAGCTGTGGAACGACATCGCGCCGTACGTGTCCATGGTGGACGGTGCCGCCGCGGACGGCGTCGCGATGAGCAAGTTCGAGATCCTCACCGGAATGGCGTTCGCCGCGTTCGCGGACGCCCCGGTGGAGGCCGCGGTGCTCGAAGCGGGCCTGGGCGGCGCCTGGGACGCGACGAACGTCGCGGACGCCGACGTCGCCGTCATCACCCCGATCGGTCTCGACCACGTCGAGTACCTCGGCCCGGACATCCTCGGCGCGGCGCGCGAAAAGGCGGGCATCATCAAGCCCGGCTCGGTCGCGGTGATCGGCGAGCAGGACCCCGAGGTGCTGAAGGTGCTGCTGGAGCGCGCGGTCGAGGTCGACGCCGCGGTCGCCCGCGCGGGCAGCGAGTTCGGCGTGCTGGAGAAGGAGATCGCCGTCGGCGGGCAGCTGCTGAAGCTGCAGGGCCTCGGCGGCGTGTACGACGAGATCTTCCTCCCGCTGCACGGCGCCCACCAGGCCGCGAACGCCGCTCTGGCGCTGGCCGCGGTCGAGGCGTTCTTCGGCGCGGGCAAAGACAGGCAGCTGGTCGTCGAGGCGGTGCGCGAAGCGTTCGCCGAGGTCGAGACCCCGGGACGGCTCGAGCGCGTCCGGTCGGCCCCGACGGTCCTGCTCGACGCGGCCCACAACCCGCACGGCGCCCGGGCGCTGGCGACGACGGTGTCCGAGGAGTTCGCCTTCCGCCGCTTGGTCGCGGTGGTCGGCGTGATGGCCGAAAAGGACGCCCACGGCATCCTCGACGCGCTGGAGCCGGTGGTGTCGGACATCGTCGTGACGCGCAACTCCTCGCCCCGCTCGATGCCGCTGGAGGAGCTGAACGAGCTGGCGATCTCGGTGTTCGGCGAAGACCGCGTCGTCGCCGAGACGGACCTGGAGACGGCGGTCGAGACGGCGATCGCGCTGGTGGAGACCAACGACGACCCCGAGGAGCCCCTGGCGGGCGGCGGCGTGCTGGTCACCGGCTCGGTGGTCACGGCGGGCGAGGCGCGCACGCTGTTCGGGAAGGAGCCGGCGTGACGTCGGAAACTCCCAAGCCGAAGGACCCGATGAAGGGCTTCCGCGGCGTGATGTCCGGAACGCTGATCATGGAGGCGATCACGGTCGCCCTGGCGCTGCCGGTGGTGAACAAACTCGGCGGCGGGATCTCGACGGGCACCGGCTGGACGGTCATCGCCGTGGCCGTGGCCCTGATCGTGACGTGCGGGTTCGTCAAGCGCCCGTGGGCGGTGCCGCTGATCCTGGCGCTGCAGGTGGTGCTGATCGCGCTGGCGTTCTGGCTGCCGGCGATCGCGGTGCTGGGCGTGCTCTTCCTGGCGGTGTGGCTGTGGCTGCTGTGGCTGCGCCGGGACGTGGCCCGCCGGATGGCGGCCGGGACGTTGGCGAGTCAGCAGCCCCAGCCGTGACTCACTCGTGCGGCGCCGCCTGGCAGGCCCGCACCTCGGTGGTGAGCGCGTCGAGGGCGTCGAGGGCGTCGGTGGGTACGTCGAGGCGGTAGATCCGGTGCGGGCCCGCCCGGCTGACGGCCAGCAGGCGGGCGTCGAGCAGGATGCGCAGGTGCCGGGACACCGTGGACTGCGGCAGCCCGAGCGCCGCCTGTACCTCGCCGACCGTGGCTGATCCGCCGCGGTCGATGAAGACTCCGACTATCCGGACCCGGGTCGCTTCGCCGAGCGCCCGCAGCACGGGCAGGGCCGTGGTGAGTGCGCCCTGGATCATGCGCTCACCCCCGCCAGCAGCTCTTCGAGCTCACCGGTCGGGAGGCCGTGGCGCCGGCCGAGGTCCACCCAGTCCCGCAGCATCCTTGCCGTCTGCGGGCCGTGCCCGCCGAAGTGGTCGCGGAGGTAGTGCGGCACGTCGAACGGCGCCAGCCGGGGCAGCACCGCCAGTGCCGCACCCACGGCCTGCGGGCGGACCGGGCGCGGGCTCGGGCCGCCGAAGCCGGCCGCGACCGCGTGCCGCGCCTGGGTCGCGGCGGCGGCGAGCTGCCGGGACGAGCGGCGGGCGGCCGCGAGGTCGAAGCCCGTGGCGTGCAACCCGGCCACGACGGGCATCATCGTCGCCGCGGACACCAGCGGAGCCGCGAGCGAGGCCGTCCGCGACCACCGCGGGCGGGCGAACACCGACCGCAGTGACGCCGACGCGGGACCGGCGATCGTGAACCGGGCCCGCGCCGGCGGCCACCACCACGTCGGATTCGCACCGGCGGCGAAGAACTCGGGAACGACCAGGGCCCACGGCCGGTCGCCCGCCAGTTCGCGAAGCAGTTCCACTTCCGACGGCACCTGCGTGACCGCCGCGACGATCGCCGCCGGCCCGAGCAGCTCGGCGACGCCGGGCGAGGCGGGCGAGGCCGTGCTGATCACCACATCCCAGCCCGGTGCCGGCTCGCCGGCCGGCACCAGGTCGACTCTCCGCCGCGCGACCGGACGGGCGCTACGCAGCCGGCGGGTCCCGACGAGCCGGGATTCCGCCGTCCGCTCGCGCACCGCGAACCCGACCCGGTGCCCCTCGGCCGCCGACGTCGCCAGTACCCGGGCCACCGGGCCCTGTCCCACCACCAGAACACGCACGCCCGCACCATATCCGCATATCCGGATGTAGTGCTAGAGGTAGTCGCCGTGCTGGATGTCGTCGAGCAGGTCGGGCCCGGTGGGCGACCAGCCGAGCAGCTCCCGCGTGAAGGCGCTGGAGACGGGCGCGTCGAAGCCGTAGACCGTGGCCATGAACGGGCTCGCGTAGTGGCCGGCTGCCTCGTCCGGAGTCAGGGAAACCACGGGCAGGTCCAGGCCGCGCCCGATCGTCTCGGCGATGCTCCGGAACGGGACGTTTTCCGCGGCTCCGTGCAGCACGCTGCCGGCCGGAGCCGCTTCCAGGGCCAGCCGGAACAGGGCCGCCGAGTCGAGCCGGTGCACCGCGGGCCACCGGTTGGCGCCGTCGCCGACGTAAGCGGACTTCCCGGTCTTGCGGGCGGTGCCGACGAGCATCCCGAGGAAGCCGTAGTCCCCGGGGCCGTGGACGCTGGGCGCGAGCCGGACGACGCTCGCCCGCACGCCCTGCCCGGCGAAGTCCAGGCAGGCTCGCTCGCCGGCGATCCGGAACGCGGCGAGCCCGGCCGTGTCG
Source organism: Amycolatopsis sp. CA-126428 (assembly GCF_002904335.1). Lineage (GTDB taxonomy): Bacteria > Actinomycetota > Actinomycetes > Mycobacteriales > Pseudonocardiaceae > Amycolatopsis. Next base: position 208,881 of record NZ_PPHF01000165.1, read on the forward strand.
GGCTCGTCCCGCTCGGTGCTTTCCCGGCCGGCGGGCATGACCAGCGTGCCGGACGTGCTCACGAACGGCTTGCCGGAGTGCGCGAGGACCCGGCCCAGCGTCTCGATCGCCGTCCGGTCGCGGCGCATCATGTCGCCGGGATCGCCGAAGTCGCCGCCGAAAGCCATGTGCAGGACACCGTCGGCGGCTTCGGCGCCCGCACGCAGGCTGTCGAGATCGTCGAGCGAGCCGGGGTGCGGGGTGGCGCCCAGCGACTCCAGCCGGGCGGCGGCGGCGTCCGAACGTGCGAGGCCGGTGACGGTGTGGCCGGCCGCGATCAGCTCGGCGACGACGGCGGGGCCGGTCAGGCCGGAACCGCCGGTGACGAAGACGTGCATGGGGACTCTCCTGGTAGCGACAGTGACTGACGCTACCGACTGTACCTCGTAGTGTCAGTCACTGGCGCTACCGGTAGGCTGAGGGTGTGCCACGCAGCGGAGAAGAAGCGCGCCGCCGCCTCCAGCAGGCGGCCTTGGAGCTGTACGGAGAGCGGGGTTTCGACGGGACCACCACGGCCGGGATCGCCGCCAGGGCCGGCGTCACCGAGCGCACGTTCTTCCGCCACTTCCCGGACAAGCGCGAAGTGCTGTTCGACGGCGAAGCCGCCCTGCGCGCGGAGCTGACCCGCTCGGTGGCCGACGCGCCCGAGGGCCTGCCGCCGTTCGAAGTCCTGCTCCGCGCCTTCCGGAAGGCGGGCCGGATCCTGGCGGAGAACCGGCCGTTCGCCGAACCGCGGCTGGCGGTCATCGCCGCCACCCCGGCGCTGCGGGAGCGCGATCTGGCCAAGGCGGCGGCGATGGCCGATGCCCTGGCGGCGGCGCTGCGCGAGCGGGGGGTCGGCGACCGGCTCGCCGCGCTGGCCGCCCACGTCGGCTGGGTCACCTTCCACCACGCGGCCGGGGCCTGGATCCGGGAATCCGCGCGCAGCTTGGACGAGCACCTCGACGAGGCCTTCGCCGATCTGCGCGCGCTGTCGGCGGAGACGAGCGGCTGAGCGCCCGCCTCCGCCGAGGCCGTCAGCGCAGCACCACGACCCGCAGCGCGGGGGAGCGCAGGATGTCGGCTTCGCAGAACCGGCCCTTCACCCACTCGCCCCGGCTGTAGAGCTTCGTCTGGTCGCTGAAGTACGGCGACGCCGGATTGGCCGACTGCGAGTACGTCAGCAACGTCGAGGAGTCCGGGCACCCGCGCCCGCCGAACCCGACGACCTGGATGAAGCTGGACCCGTGCGCGACCTCGGTGTTGCCGCGCGCCGGCTCCCACACCGGCGTCATCACGTTGAGCACGCCGAGCTGGCCCTGGGCGCCGTGGATCGGGATGCGCTCGCCGTTGCGGGTGACGGACTGGCCGTCCCGCAACCGCGCGTCCGGCGCGAGCCCCGCCGCGCGCAGTTCCACGAGCGCATCCCCGAACGCCCGCTGGATGCCCGGGTCCCCGACGTTCAGGGTGTTCGGCGTGGTCAGCGGTGCCTGCGGATCGAACGGCACGGTGAACCGGGGAAGCCCGCCGAGCCGCGCGGCGAACCGCTGGAACAGCAGCGAACCCCGGCTGTCGAGCGAATACGTGTGGTCCCAGTTCGCCAGCGCGGTGCACGCCGGGCCGACCGGCACCGGGCCGGACGACGACGGCGCCTGCCCTTCCGGGAAGGACGCGCACAGCTTGGCCAGGTCCGCCGCCCCCAGATCGGCCAGCAGGCTGTGGTCGGTGAAGAGCACCTTTTTCATCGACTCCGTGCTGAACCCGCCCTTTTCGGCCGTGAGCAACGCTTCCCGGGTCCGTGGGTTGCGCTCGGTCGCCTGGTCTCCGACGATGTGCGGGTACCCCGTGATCGGCGCCTTCGCGTTCGCCAGCCAGGCGCTGTCGTTCGTGTTCAGTTCGTAGTCACGGCGCTGCTGCTGCGGCAGCCGTGCCGGCGCGAAGATTCCCGGTTCCAGCGCTCCGGGGTCGGAACCCCACTGGCAGGAGGTCTTCCCACCGTCCAAAATGGCCAGTTGATCGCCCGGGAACGTCTGGCGCCCCAAGGGCGTGCTGCACGCCTCGGCCAGTGCGTCGGTGACGTGCGGGACGACCTGGATGTCGGCGTAGAGCGCGTTGCCCGCCCGGTCGGTGGCGATCGTGTTGACCCACGGTACGCCCTGCGTGCTGCTGAGCGCCCGGACGACGTCGGCCGTGCTGCGCGCCTGGTCGAGTTCGAACCACGTGTTCAACCCGCGCAGGTTGGTCGCATTGGCGTCCCGCAAGGCGTACGCCGACTTCGCGGTCCACGGCACCGGGAACCCGCCGACGTCGTTCAGCACCGGCCCGTACCGCGTCGCCCAGAAGGTCTGGCGGACCGGCTTCAGCGAACCATCGGCCTGGCGCACCTGGACCGTGACCTCGCGGGAGGTCATCTTCTCGGGCTTGCCGTCGACCACGTACGTCGTCGGGTCACCGGCCGCCAGCGGCACCTCGAACAGGCCGAACGTGACCGGTGTGGACACCGTGTGCGTCCAGGCCGCGTCGGCGGTGTGCCCGATCATCACGAACGGCATGCCGAGCAGGCTCGCCCCGGCCACGTCCACCCGGCCCGGGATGGTCAGCTGGCTCTGCCAGAACCGCCGCCCGTCGTGCCACGGGTAGTGCGGGTTGCCGAGCAGCACGCTGCCCCGGCCCGCCGCGGTCCCGTCGCTGCCGATGGCGATGCCGTTGCTGCCGAGCCCGCCCTTCCCGAGCCCGTCACGCAGGCTCGCCGACAGCTGCGCGGCCGTGCCCGGGTTCGCGGTCGCCGTGCCGGACGGCGGCGTCGCGAACAGCCCTTCGGTGACGAAGCCCAGGCCGCCGGTGACGGCGATCGAGTAGAAGTGCCGGTAGAAGTCCTGCTCGCTGATCGGCCGGACCCAGTCGGCGCCGCGGCAGGCCGGATCGGTGATCCCGGACCGGCCGGTGCGGGCCAGGAAGGCGTTGAACCCCTTGACGTAGCCCGAAACGATCTGCCGGACCTCGGGCCGCGGCCCCTGCGGCGCGGGTTGCGCGACCAGCCGGTCGACCACGCCGGAGTCGTTGAGCTGCTGGAAGAACAGGTCGCTGTGCAGGTTGGTCTTCGCCTCCGACAGCGACCGGTAGCCCTCGCCGTCCGGGCCGAAGTACCGCGACCGCTGCGCGCTCACCGTGACGTAGATCTTCGCGAGCTCGCAGACGTTGTCGGTCGCCGCCGCGTAGCCGTACCCGTAGCCGAGGCCGGCGAAGTCCTTCGCGACGATGTGCGGGATGCCGTGTTCGGTGTAGCGCAGGACGGCCTTCGCGCTGTCTTCCCCTGCCGTCGCGACGCCGGTACTGAGTGTGGTGACCGAGAGCGCTGCAGCCAAAATGGCCAGCGCCTTCCGGATGTGCGTCATTTCGTACCCCCTTGTCGTGATCACCAAGCTACCGACGGCGATCGCCGCCGGGTATGGGGGAAAACCCCAGTGTTCGTTCATCCGCACGCAAGCCGGTGTTGGCCGCGGCGGGATAGAAACCGCGCATGACCGAACCGACCCACCACTCCCGCCGCACGCTCCTCAAAGCCGGGCTGACCGGCGCCTCCGCGGTCGCCGCCGGCCTCGTCGTGCCGTCCACGGCCTTCGCCGCGGCCCCGCTCGTCCGCGCCGGCCGGCCGCTGCTCACCCACGGCGTCCAGTCCGGCGACGTCACGCCGGGCTCGGCCATCGTCTGGTCGCGCGCGGACCGGCCGGCCCGCCTGGTCGTCGAAATCGCGCGGGACCCGTCGTTCCGGCACGCCCGGCGCGTGCCCGGCCCGCTGGTGGGTCCGGACAGCGGCGGCACCGGCCGCGTGCGCGTCGCGGCGCTGGCACCCGGCACCGAGTACCACTACCGCGTCACCGCCGAAGCCCTGGACGGGCGCGCCACGAGCGAGCCGCTGACCGGCCGGTTCGCCACCGCACCGGTGGGCCGCCGCGACGCGCGGATCCTGTGGTCGGGCGACGTCGTCGGCCAGAACTGGGGGATCAACCCGGGCCTGGGCGGGATGACGATCTTCTCCGCGATGGCCGCCCGCTGCCCGGACCTGTTCCTGCACAGCGGCGACACGGTGTATTCGGACGGCCCGCTCACCGAGACCGTCACCCTCCCCGGCGGCCGGACCTGGCGCAACGTCGTCACGCCCGAGAAGGCGAAGGTCGCCGAGACCCTCGACGAATTCCGCGGCCAGCACGCGTACAACCGGCTCGACGACAACTTCAGGCGCTTCGCCGCGCAGGTGCCCGCCTACGTGCAGTGGGATGACCACGAGGTCTTGAACAACTGGTACCCGGGCAAGATCCTCGACAACCCGGCCTACACCGAGAAGCGCGTCGACGTCCTCGCGCCGCGGGCGTACCAGGCGTTCCACGAGTGGCACCCGATCGACTCGCGCCGGGCCGTCGACGGCCGCGTCTACCGCAGCTTCAGCTACGGCTCCCGCGTCGAAATCTTCGTGCTGGACATGCGGACCTACCGCAACGCCAACACGGCGGACCAGACCAAGCCGGGGTACATCCTCGGTGACGCGCAGGCCCGCTGGCTGGCCGACGCGCTCGGCCGCAGCACGGCCACCTGGAAGATCGTCCAGGCCGACATGCCGCTGGGCCTGGTCGTCCCGGACGGCACCGACATCGAGGCCGTGGCGAACAACCTGCCGGGCGCGCCGGGCGGGCGGGAGACGGAACTGGCCTGGGTGCTGCGGGAAATCCAGCGCCGCCGCGTCCGCAACGTCGTCTGGCTGACCGCCGACGTCCACTACACCGCGGCGCACCACTATTCACCCGACCGGGCCGCCTTCCAGGACTTCGACCCGTTCTGGGAGTTCGTGTCCGGGCCGCTGAACGCGGGCGCGTTCGGGCCGAACAAGCTCGACCCGACGTTCGGCCCCGAAGCGGTGTTCGTGCACGCCCCGCCCGCGGCGAACACGGCCCCGATCGACGGCTTCCAGCACTTCGGCGAGCTGAACGTCGACGGCGCGAGCGGCGACCTCACGGTCGATCTCCGCGACGCCACCGGGGCATCGCTGTGGTCGAAGACACTGCACCCGGCAGGGCGCTGAGCAGGGTCGGCTACGCTCACGCGCACCGATACGCACCCGTACCAATGGCATCCGGGGCTTCGCCCCGAGCCGGGGCTCCGCCACCCGGACCCCCAAAAAAGCATTAAGGAGAAATACCGTCGTGACTGAACGCACGCTGGTCCTGGTCAAGCCCGATGGCGTCGCGCGCGGCCTCGTCGGCGAAGTGATCTCGCGGATCGAGCGCAAGGGCCTCAAGCTCGCCGCGGTCGAGCTGCGGACCGTCCCGCAGGCGCTGGCCGAGGAGCACTACGCCGAGCACAAGGAGCGTTTGTTCTTCGGCGACCTGCTCGAGTTCATCACCTCGGGCCCGCTGGTCGCGCTCGCCGTCGAGGGCCCGCGCGCCATCGCCGCGTTCCGCCAGCTGGCCGGCGGCACCGACCCGGTCGAGAAGGCCACCCCGGGCACCATCCGCGGCGACTTCGCGCTGGAGACCCAGTACAACCTGGTCCACGGCTCGGACTCGCCGGAGTCGGCCGAGCGTGAGCTGAAGCTCTGGTTCCCCGACCTGTGATCGGCACCGGGGCCGCGCACCGCGCGGCCCCGGTTTCCCGGGAGACCCCATGACGACGATGCCGTTCCCCGCCCGCGCGTACCTGCCCGTGCTGCGCGAGCTGACCAGCGCCTTCGCCGAGCGGCTGCGCACCGGCGACCCGGCGGCGAAGGTGCCGGACTGCGTGGGCTGGACGCTGGCCGACCTCGGCACCCACCTCGGGAACGTGCACCGATGGGCCGCCACCGTCGTCACCACCGGGCAATCCCACCCCCAGGACTTCGAGCGGGCGCCGGGCGCCGAGCTGGTGTCCTGGTACGCCGAGAGCGCCGGAATCCTGCTGGACGCGCTGGCCGCGGCCGGCCCTGAAGACCGGTGCTGGCACTTCGGCGGCACCGAGAAGACCACGGCGTTCTGGTTCCGCCGCCAGGTCCACGAAACCGCCGTCCACCTCGCCGACGCGGGGAGCGACCACGCGCTCGACCCCGCCGTGGCCGCGGACGGCGTCGACGAGGTCCTCGGCGCGATGCTGCCGCGCGTGACGCGCTGGCACGCCGTTCCCCAGCTGCCCGGGCCCGTCACCCTGCGCGCCACCGACACCGGCGATGTCTGGACCGTGCACCCCGGCGAGCCACCCGCCCTGGGCCCCGCCGCTTCCGGCGGCGCGAGCGTGGAAGGGCCGGCGCGCGATCTGCTGCTGCGCTTGTGGAAGCGCTCCGGGCCGGACCCGCGTGCCACCGGCGAGGCCGCGGAAGCGCTCCTCGCCGCGCCGCTGACCCCGTAAGGGTGTTCTAGACCATTCAGGCGGCGTTCACCGGGAAGTCTTCCCCCGGCCGTGCCGCTGCGCTGTGCTGGTCCGGCTCACTCTCACTCGATACTGGGGTACCTGGTGAAGAAGTCACGCGCAGCGTTGCCGCTCGTCGCCTTGTTCGCGACGGCGTTCGTCGTTCCGGCCCACGCCGACCCCCTCGCCGCACCGCTCGGCACGCCGCCGGTCGAGGCCGCGCCCGCCGCGTCGTCGGACCACCAGGGCCCGGCCGCCTTCGCCGCCGCGAATCCCGACGACGGGCTCGTCACCGGCAGCGCGACCACCGAGGTCGCGCCCGGCCTGAACCTCACCCAGTTCGACCGGTTCGACCCGGCCGGCTGGATCCGCGGCGACACCCTGGCCGTCGACCTGGGCAGCAAGGTGCTCAAGCCGACGTACCTGAGCCCCGGGACGGTTTCCGCGCGGACGCCGCTGTCGCAGCAGGTCGCGCGGGCGGGCGCGGTGGCCGGCGTCAACGGCGACTTCTTCGACATCAACGCCACCGGCGCCCCGATCGGCGTCGGCATCGACCGCGGGCGGCTGCAGACCGCGCCCGCCGCCGGGCACAACCTGACCGCGTCGATCACCGACGCGGGCAAGGCGCAGCTCGCGTCGATCTTCCTCGAAGCCACCGTGACGCTGCCCGGGGGCACGGTGCCGGCGACCAACTTCAACAGCCCGGTCCTCGGTGCGGACGCGATCGGCGTCTACACGCCGTTGTGGGGCGCTTCGGGCCGTCGGACGTCGGTCGCGGGCGCCGCGCGGGTGCGGGAGATCGAGGTGCGAGACGGCGTCGTCACGCAGGTGCGCACCGCGCCCGCCGACGGCCCGATCGCGGCGGGGACGACCGTGCTGCTGGCCCGCGAAGCCGGGGCGGACGCGCTCGCCGCGCTGCGGCCGGGTGACGCGGTCGGCGTCACCTACGCGCCGCGCTCGGACGCCGGGAAGATCGCGGTCGCGGTGGGCGGCAACGAAGTCCTGCTCCGCGACGGCGTCGTGCAGCCGGTCGACGACGTCGCCATGCACCCGCGGACGGCGGTCGGCTTCTCCGCCGACGGCCGGAAGCTGTGGCTGGCCACCGTGGACGGGCGGCAGGCCGACAGCCGCGGGATGACCGAGCTCGAACTGGCGCGGCACATGAAGAGCCTCGGCGCCGACGACGCGATCAACCTCGACGGCGGCGGGTCGTCGACGCTGCTCGCGCGCAACGAGGGCGAAGCCGCGCCGAGCGTCCGGAACGCGCCGTCCGACGGCGGGGAACGCCTGGTGCCCAACGGGATCGGCTTCACGACCGTGCCCGGCAGCGGCAAGCTCGCCGGCTTCGCGCCGGCGCCGGCCGTCGCGACGACCGACGCGAACCGCGTGCTGTCCGGCCTCACCCGGCACCTGGTCGCCGACGGCCACGACGAAACCGGCGCCGCGGTGGCCGCCGACCCGCGCTGGAGCACGTCGGACCTCCGGCGGGCCACCGTGACGCGCGGGGTCGTCACCGGGCACGGCGCGGGTGCCGTCGACGTCGTCGCGCGCTCCGGCCGGGCGGCCGGGAAGGTGGCGCTTTCGGTGCTGGGCAAGCCGGTCCGGCTCGGCACGAGCACCGAGCAGGTCGCGCTGTCGGCCGCGGGCGCGCGAAGCACGTTCAAGGTCTACGGCTACGACGCCGACGGCTACGGCACCTGGCTCGAGCCCGACGACGTCAAGCTCGGCTACGACCACTCGGTCGTGCGGGTCGAGCCGTCCGGTGACGGCTACGCGGTGACCGCGCTGACCTCCTCCGGCGCTTCGGCGGCCGGCCTGACCACGCACCTGGCCGCGTCGGTCGGCACCGTGGCGCAGGTGGCGTCGCCGTTGGACGGTCCGGCCGGCTGGGCAGCCACCGTGTTCCCGGCGGTCGTCGGCGCGGCGCTCTCCGCGGCACCCGGCCACGACGGCGGCGCCGGACTGGCGCTGGACTACCGGCTGACCGGCACGACCGCGACGCGCGCGGCCTACGTGACGCCGTCTTCGCCGCTTCCGGTTCCCGACGGCACGCAGAAGATCGGCCTGTGGGTGAACGGCGACGGCAAGGGCGCCTGGCTGCAGGCGGAACTGCGCGACGCGGCGAACGTGGCGTCCATTGTGGACCTTTCGCTGAGCGTGGACTGGACGGGCTGGCGGTACGTCACGGCCGCGATCCCGGCCGGGCTGGCCGCGGGACAGCGCCTCGCGCGCTTCTACGCCGTCGAGAACGTGCCCGACCAGCAGTACGAGGGCCGGCTCGGGTTCGACGACCTGACGTTCGAGGTGGCGCCGACGACCGCCGTGCCCGCCGACCCGGCCCCGCACGACCCGGCGCTGGTCACCGACGGCGTCCTGACCGGCGGGCTGCGGGTCGCGGTGGTCAGCGACGCCCAGTTCACCGCGGACGACCCGGCGGGGCCGCTGGTCGCCCAGGCCCGGCGGGCGCTGCGCGAAGCCGTCGCGGCGAAACCGGATCTGGTGCTGATCAACGGCGACTTCGTCGACCGCGGCACGGCGCCCGACTTCGCGCTGGCCCGGCAGGTGATCACCGACGAGCTCGGCGAGCTGGTGCCCTGGTACTACGTGCCGGGCAACCACGAGGCCGAAGCCGGCAACGGCCTCGCGAACTTCCAGGCCGCGTTCGGGGTCACGCACCGGGTCGTCGACGTCCACGGCATCCGGCTGGTGCTGCTGGACTCCTCCCGCGGCTCGCTGCGGGCGGGCGGGTTCGACCAGGTCCGGCTGCTGCGCAACGCGCTCGACTCGGCGGCGGCCGATCGGTCCGTGCGCGGGGTCGTCGTCGCCATGCACCACCCGGTCAAGGACCCGAGCCCGACCGGGAACTCCCAGCTCGGCGACCGGAAGGAAGCGACGCTGCTGACCCAGTGGCTGACCGGGTTCGAGCAGGCGTCGGGCAAACCGGCCGCCGCCGTGGCGTCGCACGCCGGCGTGTTCTCCCTGTCGCGCGTCGACGGGGTGCCGTACCTGGTCAACGGCAACTCGGGCAAGGCGCCCGCGGCCGCACCCGGCGACGGCGGGTTCGTCGGCTGGACGCTGCTGCGCGTGGACCCGGCCGACCGGGCGCAGCCGGTGCGGTTCGAGACGCGGCCGAACGTGGACTCGCTTTCGCTGCCGGGGCCGTCTTCGCTGGCCCGCGGCGAACGCGCGGTCGTCCGTGCTTCCCTCCGGCAGGGCACGCGGGACGTGCCGGTGTCGTACCCGGTGAGCGCCGGCTGGGCGGTGTCGTGGGGCGTCGTCGCGTTCGATCCCGCGTCCGGGGTGCTGACGGCGTTGCGGCCGGGGGTCGCGCGGCTGTCGGTGACGGTCAACGGGGTGACGGCGACGCTGGTCGTGACCGTCCGCGGCTAATCCGCTCGGTTTTTGTCGGTGGCGGGTCCTATGGTGCGGGGTGTGGACGAATCGGAGGACCGGGAACCGGCACTGGTGCAGGCCAAGGCACTGGTGAAGCGCTTCGGCGAGTTCGAAGCCGTGCGCGGGATCGACGTCGAGGTGCGGCGCGGGGAGGCGTTCGGCTTCCTCGGCCCGAACGGCGCCGGCAAGTCGTCGACCATGCGGATGATCGCGTGCGTGTCGCCCCGCACCGACGGCGATCTCCGCGTGCTGGGGCTGGATCCGGAGGTGGCCGGGCCGCGGATCCGCGCGCGCCTCGGCGTGGTGCCGCAGCAGGACAACCTGGACGTCGAACTGACGGTCCGGGAGAACCTGCTGATCTACGGCCGCTACTTCGGCCTTTCGCGGGCGGCGGCGCGGAGCAAGGCCGACGAGCTGCTGGAGTTCGCCCAGCTCGGTGACCGCGCCGGCGACAAGGTCGACCCGCTGTCGGGCGGCATGAAGCGGCGGCTGACGATCGCGCGCTCGCTGGTCAACGACCCGGAGCTGCTGCTGCTCGACGAGCCGACGACGGGCCTCGACCCGCAGGCGAGGCACCTGCTGTGGGATCGGCTGTTCCGGCTCAAGGCCCAGGGCACGACGCTGATCGTCACGACGCACTACATGGACGAAGCCGAGCAGCTGTGCGACAGGCTGGTGGTGATGGACCACGGCCGCGTCGCGGCGGAGGGCTCGCCGGCCGAGCTGATCCGGCGGTACTCCACGCGCGAGGTCGTCGAGCTCCGGTTCGCGCCGGGGGAGCAGGTCGCGGCGGCCCAGCAGGTCGACGGGCTGGCGGAGCGGGTGGAGATCCTGCCGGACCGGGTCCTGCTCTACAGCGACGACGGCGAGGACGCGCTGGAGCACGCGCATTCCCGCGGGGTGCGGCCGCTGTCGAGCCTGGTGCGCCGCAGTTCGCTGGAGGACGTCTTCCTCCGGCTCACGGGCCGGACCCTGGTGGACTGACTCGGGATGGGGACGAATCATGCTCGCGGAAGGCGCTCGCCGATGACCCTCGCCCACGTGCTCCGCGGGGGCGCGGCCCCCGCACCCCGCCCGGCGCGGTTTCGGCCGTGCGCGGGGAGGCGGGCATGACCACCGTCGCATCGACCGGCCGCGTGGTCGGCAAGTGGCAGGGCGCCTGGCTGCTGGTCGAGGGCCGCTGGACCTGGTACCGCCGCCACTGGCTGTCCACTTTGTACTCGACCGGGCTGCAACCGGTGCTGTTCCTCGCCGCGATGGGGCTCGGCTTCGGCTCGCAGGTGCGGCCCGGCACGGTCACCGGCGGCCTGTCCTACCTGCAGTACATCGCCCCCGCGCTGCTGGCCGCCGGGGCCGCGCAGCAGGCGTTCGGCGAGTCGAGCTACCCCGTGCTCTCCGGGTTCAAGTGGCAGAAGGAGTACCTGGCGGTCACGGCCACGCCGGTGTCGCCGGGCCAGGTGTTCGGCGGGCACCTGATCTGGTCGGCCCTGCGCCTGACGCTGGCGGGCGCGATCTACGCGTTCGTCGCGCTGTTCTTCGGCGCCTGGACCGGGCCGGGCGTGCTGCTGGTGATCCTGGCCGGCACCGCCACCGGGCTCGCCTGCACCACGCCGATGGCGGCGCTGGCCGCGCGGACCTTCGACGAGGGCCAGCGGTTCGGGCTGATCTTCCGGTTCGTCGTGATGCCGATGACGTTGTTCTCCGGCACGTTCTTCCCGATCGCCCAGCTGCCGGCCGCGATCCGCTGGCTCGCCTGGCTCTCCCCGCTGTGGCACGGCACGCAGCTGGCCCGCGGCCTGAGCATCGGCGGCGTCGGCGGCTGGGCGATGCTCGGTCACCTCGCCGTGCTGGCGGCGTTGTTCGCGGCCGGGTGGGTGCTCGCGCACCGGGCCTTCTACCGGAGGCTGGTGGTCTGAAATGACGACGGTCGAAGCCCGCGCCGGGCTGCTGCTGCGCATCCTCCCGCCCGGGCTGTACGCCGGCCGGGCCCGCATGCTCGTCGAGCGCTCGGTCATGGTGTCCCGCGCGAGCTGGCTGCTGTTCGTGTCCGGCGCGGTCGAGCCGTTCCTCTACCTGCTGGCGTTCCAGCTGGGCTTCGGCAAGCTGGTCGCCGAGGTGACGGGCCCGGACGGGCACCCGATGAGCTACGTCGCGTTCGTGGCGCCGGCCCTGCTGGCGACGTCGGCGATGAACGGCGCCGTGTTCGAATCGACGTACAACCTGTTCTTCAAGCTGCGCTACGCGAAGCTGTACGACGCGATGCTGGCGACCCCGATCGGCCCGCTGGACGTGGCACTGGGCGAGATCGGCTGGGCGATGACCCGCGGCGGCATCTACGCGGTGGCGTTCCTCGCGATCGCGGCGGCGATGGGCCTGCTGACGTCGTGGTGGGCGCTGCTGATGGTCCCGGCGGCGCTGCTGGTGGGCCTGACGTTCTCGGCGATCGGGATGGCCCTGGTGACGTTCCTGCGGTCGACGGCCCAGTTCGACTACATCCAGCTGGTCCTGACCCCGATGTTCCTCTTCGCGACGACGTTCTACCCGCTGTCGGTGTACTCGGAGCCGCTGCAGTGGGTGGTCCGCTGCCTCCCGCTCTACCACGCGATCGAGCTGATGCGCGGCCTGGCGACCGGCCTGCTGTCGGGCGGCATGCTGATCAACCTGGCGTACCTGCTGGTCCTGGGCGCTTTGGGCCTCTGGGCGTCGACGCGCCGGATCGCGAAGCTCCTGCTGACGTGACGCGCAGGGGTCAGCGGGCCTGGTCGGGCCGGCCGTCCGGCTCCGCGGCCGGCGCCGGAACGTGCACCATCCCGTGCCCGTAGAACCCGTTGTAGCCCTCGTACCCGGCGCAGTAGGCGTCCTGGAGCCCGTCCCCGGTCAGGTCGTAGTCGGCCGGGCACGGCATCGGCAGCGCCGCCGCCTCCAGTGTCCGGCGCAGCTGCCGCGGCCGGGCCTCCGGCGCGGCGGACGCCAGCAGCGCGAGCACCCCGGTGACGTGCGGGGCCGCCATCGACGTCCCGCACAGCGGCGCGTACCCGCCCGGCACCGCCGACACCACGCAGCCTCCCTGCTCCCCACCCGGTGCCGTGACGTCGATCACGCCCAGGCCGTACGAGCTGTACCCCGCCTTGACCCGGTCCGCGCCGACGGCCGACACCGCGACCACGTCCCGCAGCCCGGCTGGCAGGGCTTCGCACCCGGTGCTCGCCCCGCGCGCCCCCGAACGCGCCGACGGCGTCAGGTCGACCGCCTCGTTGGTCGCCGCCGCCACGTTCAACGTCCCCGCCGACGTGCTGTATTCGACCGCCCGGGCCAGCACCTCGTGCACCACGCCGCGGTCGTGGCCGCGGATGCACGACAGCGACCACGGGTTGACGAAGAAGCTGCTGTTGGTCACCCGCATGTGCCGTGAGGCGGCCCACATCAGGCCGCACACCGCGGCTTCCGGGTCGGCGTACCCGCGGTCGTCGATCACCTTCACCGACGCCACCCGCACCCCGGGTGCCACACCCGTCACGCCGTGCCCGTCGTCGGCCGCGGCGATGATGCCCGCCACGTGCGTGCCGTGCACCGACGTCGTCGGCGCCCACGCCGACGGCGCCTGGTCGGGCGCCCCGGTCAGGCAGCCCGCGGAGTCGTCGCGGTCGACGGCGTCGCTCAGCTCCGGGTGGTCCGGGTCGATCCCCGAGTCGAGCACGCCGACGACGACGTCCCGGGAGCCGCCGCGCGACCGGTCCGCGCCGATCATCCGCATGTCCCACTGCTGCTCGCTCAGGTCCGCGGCCGGCACCTTGGCGGGATCGGTCGCGGGCAGCGCGGCCCGCGCGGGCTGCGGCTTGACCTCGGTGACGCGCTGGGCGGCCAGCCGCTCGGCCTGCGCGCTGAACGCCCGGTCGAGCCCGATCCGCTCGCCGAAACCCGGGTCGCCCGAGGTGGCGACCGCGACGGCGATCTGCGGGTAGAAGACGGTGGTGGCCCCGCAGGCGCCGTCGACTTCCGAGCGGGCCGCGGCCTCGGTGGTGCCGCGGTCGAAGGTGACGACGTAGCGCAGGGCCCGGCCGTGGGCGCAGCTGTCCTCCCCGGCCGCCGCCGGACCGGCGGTGACGCATCCCGAAAGCACCACGACGGTGCACACGGCCGCTCGCAGCGGCCGCGCCAGCAGGGACACCGGACCTCCCACCGGATGCAGGAACCGCGGGTGCCGGCGCGCGAGATCCCGGTCACCCCGAGCCGCACCGTAGCCACCCGGTGCCCGGTGGACAAGCGCTGCGGCGAAGTTCCCCCGGCCGTGGGCGGGTGGGGGGCGGTGCGGCGCGCCCGGATGCCTGCGGGAGGTACCGAGTACACCGGAGCGGCCACCCGGTGTGGGATACTCGGGGTGGCCGCTGGGCCGTGGGGCGCATGTGAGAGGTGCTGCCTGCGGCGTTGTGGCCCGGTGATGTGCGTGAACTCCTGCGACGCGCGTCGCCGCCCGCGAACCGGGCGGCTGGACGACGTGGCGGGCGGCCCGGGGGCCGCGGATGCCTCGCGTACGCCGCCGAGCAGACCTTTGACCGGGTTGCGTCCCACCGGAAGCGGTGGTGCGGCGCCCGGTTGTCGGGCCAGGATTCCCGCCGTTGGTGACCACCACGGCGGAACGAACAGAAAGGGGCCCCTGCGCGGCCGCGTCCCTGCCGGTGCGAACCGGCAGACGCGCCCGGGGGCGGAGGAGACATATGTCGAACGCGGAAACACCCGCCGAGCACACCGGCGGGAATCCCGCCACACCCACGGGCGGCCCGCTGGCCGACCTGCCGCCCCGGATCCGGGTGCACGCGCTGGCCAAGCTGCTGCAGTCGCACAGCCGGGACGTCCTCGCGAAGCTCGCCGAGCTGGGCGAAAGCGTGCGCAGCGCGCAGTCGAGCGTGACCAGGGACGTGGCGCTCAAGGTGGCCGAGGCCTTCGCGCCCGGTGAGACCGAAGACACCCCGGCCGAGCCGGAGCCCCAGGAAGCCCGCCCGCCCGCCGAGGCGCGCCCGCAGGCGGCTGAGCGCCCGCAGGTGGCCGAGCGCCCGCAGGCGGCCGAGGTGCCGGCCGCCGAGGCCGAGAAGCCGCGGCCGCGGCAGAAGACCCGCGCCCACCTGCCGGTCTTCGCCGCGCCGTCGCCGGTCTTCCTGCCGCCGGAGCCGGCGGAACGCGCGGCCAAGCCGGCCCGCAAGCCGGCCGACCCGTTCGCCGAGCCGCCCTCGCGCCCGGAGCCCGAGGTCGCCGAGGAAGAGACCGAAGACACGAGACCGGGCGCCGACGTCGGTGCCGACGAAGACGACGACGCCGGCAGCCGCCGCCGTCGCCGCCGGGGTCGTCGCGGCCGTGGCCGTGGCAAGGGCGCCGAGGGCGGCGACGAGACCGCCGAGGCCGAGGACGACCAGGCCGAGGAGCCGCAGCCGCAGCCGCGCCGCAAGGGCCGCAACGGCGACGAAAAGCCCGAAGCGGACACCGAAGAGGCCGAGGACGCAGAGTCGTCTTCGGAGTCCGAGAGCGACGCGGACGACGGCGAAGGCGGCACCCGCCGTCGCCGTCGCCGCCGTCGCCGCAAGGGCTCGGACGGCGAAGACGCCGAGGCCACCGGCACCGACGACCCGCCGAACACGGTCACCCACGTCCGCCAGGCCAAGGCCGAGGCGGCCGAGCGCGAGCGCCCGGCGCGTGACGAGGTGCGCAGCGTCCGCGGGTCCACCCGGCTGGAAGCCAAGCGCCAGCGCCGCCGTGACGGCCGTGAGGCGGGCCGCCGCCGCGCCCCGATCCTGTCCGAGGCCGAGTTCCTCGCCCGCCGCGAGGCGGTCGAGCGCACGATGGTCGTCGCCGAGCACGGCGACTCCACCCAGATCGCGGTGCTGGAGGACGGCGTCCTCGTCGAGCACTTCGTGACGCAGTCGGGCTCCGGCTCGATCGTCGGCAACGTCTACCTGGGCCGCGTCCAGAACGTGCTGCCGAGCATGGAGGCCGCGTTCATCGACATCGGCCGCGGCCGCAACGCCGTGCTGTACGCCGGCGAGGTCGACTGGGACGCCGCCGGCCTGGAGGGCAAGGCCCGCAAGATCGAGCAGGCGCTCTCCACCGGCGACTCGGTGCTGGTCCAGGTCACGAAGGACCCGGTCGGGCACAAGGGCGCCCGGCTGACCACGCAGATCTCGCTGCCCGGCCGCTTCCTCGTCTACGTGCCCGCGGGCGGCGCCACCGGCATCTCCCGCAAGCTGCCGGAAAACGAGCGCCGCCGGCTCAAGGACATCCTCAAGCGGATCGTCCCGGAGGACGCGGGCGTCATCATCCGCACCGCCTCCGAGGGCATCGGCGAGGTGGAGCTGGGCCGCGACGTCGACCGCCTGAAGGCGCAGTGGGACGTCATCAAGGAGAAGGCCGCCGCCGGTTCCGGCAAGAAGGGCGGCGCGCCGACCATGCTCTACGAAGAGCCCGACCTGCTGGTCAAGGTCGTGCGTGACCTCTTCACCGAGGACTTCACCAAGCTGGAGATCCAGGGCAACCGGTCCTGGGAGACGATCAACGGCTACGTCAGCCACGTCGCCCCGGAGCTCACCGAGCGCCTCCGCCGCTACACCGGCACCGGTGACGCGTTCGCCGACCACCGGATCGACGAGCAGATCACCAAGGCGCTCGACCGGAAGGTCTGGCTGCCCAGCGGCGGTTACCTGGTCATCGACCGCACCGAGGCGATGACGGTGATCGACGTCAACACCGGCAAGTTCACCGGTTCGGGCGGCAACCTCGAGGAGACGGTGACCCGCAACAACCTGGAGTCGGCGGAGGAGATCGTCCGCCAGCTCCGGCTGCGGGACATCGGCGGCATCATCGTCATCGACTTCATCGACATGGTGCTCGAGTCCAACCGCGAGCTGGTGCTGCGCCGCCTCACCGAGTGCCTCGGCCGCGACCGCACGCGCCACCAGGTCGCCGAGGTCACCTCGCTCGGCCTGGTGCAGATGACCCGCAAGAAGATCGGTACCGGCCTGCTGGAGGCGTTCTCGGCGCCGTGCGAGCACTGCAAGGGCCGGGGCGTGCTCGTCTCGACCGAGGTGCAGCGCACGGCCGGCAACGCGCCGCAGTCCCAGGGCGGGAACGGCAACGGCGGCAACGGCGGTGGCAACAGCGGCGGCGGGGAGAAGAGCTCCCGCCGGTCGCGGGGCCGCGGCAAGGCCGAGGAAGCCGCCAAGGAGGCGGCCGAGGCCGCCAAGGCCGAGGTGCACGCCGTTCCGCCGCCGGAGCGGCGCGAGTCGATCGCGTCGGCGGTGGCCGCGGTGGCCAACGCCGCGAAGGCCGCCAAGGACCACGACCACGGCGCGCTGAACGGCAACAGGCCCGTCCCGGAGCCGGCCAGGGAGGTCGCGGGCGTCCCGGCGACCACGGAGGCGGACGAGACGCCGGTGGCGGCCGAGCCGGTCACCGAGCCCGCCGAGCCCGCCCAGGAGGTCGCCGGCACCCCGGTGACCACCCCGGCGGACGAGGTGCCGGTGCCGCAGGGCGAGGAGCCCGAGGTCGAACGGTCTTCGGCTCCGGAACCCGCGGAAGAGCCGGTCAGCGAGCCGGTCACCGAGCCCGCCGACCCCGAGGTCAGCGTGCCCGAACCGGCCGTGCGCTCCACCCGGCGCCGTCCGCGCCGGGCGGCGTCGCGGCCGGCGGGGCCGCCGGTGCACGCCTCCGACCAGAGCAAGTGAACAACTAGGGGGACCCCGGTGGTAACGCACCGGGGCACCCCACGTAACCTGTAGTACGGCCTGCCACCAGAGCAGGTTGTCCGCGCGAGTCCAGGACCGCCGTTCCATCAGGTGGGCCGGTCGCGTGGAGCCCCCACCCATTGTCGAGTAATGCAGGAGACTTCCGTGTCGGCGTACGCGATCGTCAAGACCGGCGGCAAGCAGTACAAGGTGGCCGTCGGCGACGTCGTCGAGGTCGAGAAGCTCGAGGGCGAGCCGGGCACCGAGCACATCCTCCCCGCCGTTTTGTACGTCGACGGTGGCGATGTCACCACGGACGCTGACGCGCTGGCGAAGGTCTCGGTCACCGGCAAGGTCGTCGAGCAGACCAAGGGTCCGAAGATCCGGATCCACAAGTTCAAGAACAAGACCGGCTACCACAAGCGCCAGGGTCACCGGCAGAAGCTGACCCGCGTCGAGGTCACCGCCATCTCCCTGTAAGGGCTTCTCCGGATCTTCGTTTTAGAAAGAGGATTGAGCTATGGCTCACAAGAAGGGTGCGTCCAGCTCCCGCAACGGTCGTGACTCGAACGCCCAGCGCCTCGGCGTCAAGCGCTACGGCGGCCAGGAAGTCAACGCGGGCGAGATCCTGATCCGCCAGCGCGGCACCAAGTTCCACCCCGGCGTCAACGTCGGCCGTGGCGGCGACGACACGCTGTTCGCCCTGGCCGCCGGTGCGGTCCAGTTCGGCGAGAAGCGTGGCCGCAAGACGGTCAACATCGTCGTGCCAGTCGAGGCGTAACGGGCGATCTTAGGGGCGACGTGTGTCCGCGGAATACGCGGACCACGTCGCCCGTTCCATGTGTTGACCCGGGGGCCCGAGCCCCCGGAACCCCCACGGTGCGGCCGCTGGCAGTTCCAGCGTGGCTTGCACCGTTTTTGCATGAAAGAGGCTGTTATGGCGTCCCGGTTCGTGGACCGTGCGGTGATCCACCTGACCGCAGGTGACGGTGGGAACGGCTGCGCCTCGGTGCACCGCGAGAAGTTCAAGCCCCTCGGCGGCCCGGACGGCGGCAACGGCGGCAACGGCGGTGACGTCCTGCTGGTCGTCGACCCGAACGTGCACACCCTGCTCGACTTCCACTTCCGCCCGCACGCCAAGGCCGGCAGCGGCAAGATGGGCCAGGGCAGCAACCGCGCGGGCGCGGCGGGGGAGACGCTGGTGATGAAGGTGCCGTCCGGCACCGTCGTGTTCACCGAAGACGGCGAGATGGTCGCCGACCTGATCGGCCCCGGCACCACGTTCGTCGCCGCCCAGGGCGGCCGCGGCGGGCTCGGCAACGCCGCGCTTTCGTCGAAGGCCCGCAAGGCGCCCGGGTTCGCGCTGCTGGGTGAGCCCGGCGAGACCCGCAACCTCGTGCTGGAACTGCGGTCGGTCGCCGACGTCGGCCTGCTGGGGTTCCCGTCCGCCGGCAAGTCGTCGCTGATCTCGGTGCTGTCCGCGGCCAAGCCGAAGATCGCCGACTACCCGTTCACCACGCTGGTGCCGAACCTCGGCGTCATCACCGGTGGCGACACGGTGTTCACGATGGCCGACGTGCCCGGCCTCATCCCCGGCGCGTCCGAGGGCAAGGGCCTGGGCCTGGACTTCCTCCGCCACATCGAGCGCTGTGCGGTGCTGGTGCACGTCGTCGACTGCGCGACGCTGGAGCCGGGCCGCGACCCGGTGTCCGATGTGGACGCTCTGGAGGCGGAGCTCGCGAAGTACACGCCGAGTCTCGGCGGCAAGCTCGAAGAGCGTCCGCGGGTGGTCGTGCTCAACAAGATCGACGTCCCGGAGGCCGCCGAGCTCGCCGAGTTCGTCCGGCCGGACTTCGAAGCCCGCGGCCTCAAGGTGTTCGCCGTCTCGACGGCGTCCCGCAAGGGCCTGCGGGAGCTGACCTTCGCGCTCGCGGCGATCGTCGAGCAGAACCGCGAGGCGGAGCCGGTCCTGGAGCCGGAGAAGATCGTGCTGCGGCCGCTGGCCGTCGACGACTCCGGGTTCACCGTCGAGGTCGACCCCGAGGAAGAGGGCGCGTTCATCGTGCGCGGCGCTCGCCCCGAGCGGTGGATCCGCCAGACCGACTTCGGCAACGACGAGGCCGTCGGCTACCTCGCCGACCGGCTCAACCGGCTCGGCGTCGAGGATCAGCTGGCGAAGCTCGGCGCGCGGCCCGGCAGCCCCGTCACGGTCGGCGACGTCCAGTTCGAATGGGAGCCGTCGACGCCGAGCGTCGCGATGCACATGTCCGGGCGCGGCACCGACGTCCGGCTGGAGCGCAACGACCGGATCGGCGCCACCGAGCGCAAGGAAGCCCGCCGCATCCGGCGGGCGGGCTCGGACGAGTTCGAGGACGACCTGGACGTCGAGGAGTGAGCGGCACCCGCGAAGCCATCGCTGCCGCGCGACGGCTGGTGGTCAAGGTCGGCTCGTCGGCGCTGACCAGCGCGGGCAGCGGGCTCGACGCGGCCCGGCTGGACGCGCTGGTCGACGCGATCGCCGAGCGCGTCGCCCGGGAAACGCAAATCGTGCTGGTGTCGTCGGGTGCGATCGGGGCCGGCCTGGCCCCGCTCTCGCTGGGCAAGCGGCCGCGTGACCTCGCCACGCAGCAGGCGGCGGCGAGCGTCGGGCAGCTGGCGCTGGCGCACGCGTACGCGGAGTCGTTCGGGCGGTACTCGCTGACGGTCGGGCAGGTGCTGCTCACCTCCGACGACGTCGTCCGCCGTTCGCACTACCGCAACGCGCAGCGGACGTTTTCGCGGCTGCTGGCGCTCGGCGCGGTCCCGGTCGTCAACGAGAACGACACGGTGGCGACCGAGGAAATCCGCTTCGGCGACAACGATCGCCTGGCGGCCCTGGTCGCCCACCTGATCGGCGCCGACGCGCTGATCCTGCTGTCCGATGTGGACGGCCTGTACGACGGCGACCCCCGCGGCGGCGCGACCCGCAAGCTGACGGAGGTTCTCTCCGAGTCCGATGTGGACGGAATCTCGGTCGGCATGTCCAGCTCCGGCCTGGGCACGGGCGGCATGGTCTCCAAGCTCGCGGCGGCCCGCACGGCGGCGGGAGCGGGCATCCCGGTGCTGCTGGCGGCGGCTTCGGAAGCCTCGGCGGCGTTGACTTCCGCTTCCCCGGGAACCGCCTTCGCCCCGGCGGACACGCGCCTGTCGGCCCGCAGGTTCTGGCTGGGCTACGCGGCGGACACCACGGGCAAGCTCCGCCTCGACGACGGCGCGGTGACGGCGGTGGTCCGCCGCCGCCGATCCCTCCTGGCCGCGGGCATCACGGGCGTGGACGGCGAATTCCAGGCGGGCGACGTGGTCGACCTGGTGGACGCCAAGGACCGCCCGGTCGCCCGCGGAGTGGTCGCCTTCGACGCGACGGAACTCCCGGACCTGATCGGCCGCTCAACCCCGGAACTCCCGGCCGAGCAACGCCGCGAGGTCGTCCACGCCGACGACCTCGTCCCCCTCCGCCGCTGACCCCACCCGTGTCGACCCGCCAATCACGCGTGTCGACCCGCCAATCACGCGTGATGCCCCTTCAATCACACAAGATTCCCTTTTCGTCACGCGCGGAGCCTCAACCCAGCGAGACCAGGCGGGCTCCGCCGTCGGCTTCCAGAACCGTGCCGGTCAGGTTCCGGTTCGTGGCCGCCAGCGTCACCACCTCCGCGACGTCGTCCGCCGTCGCGACGCGGCGCACCGGGATCGAAGCCGCCGTCTGCGCGAAGAATCCGTCCCGCATCTCCTCCGGGAAGCCGCTCCACCACGCCGTGTCGACCACTCCCGGCGACACCGCGTTCACCCGCCTCGGCGCCAGCTCGACCGCCAGCGGCTTGACCAGCGCTTCGATCGCCGCGTTCAGCGCACCGATCCCGGCCGTGCCGGCCATCGCCGCCCGGGCCGTGATCGCGCTGAGCAGCGTGATCGAACCGTCCGTCGCCAGGTGCGGCAGGACGGCCTGGATCGTCGCCAGGTGCGCCCAGAACTTCGCGTCGAACGCCCGCCGGAGCACGGCGAGGTCCAGCGCATCGATCGGCCCCATGCCTTCGGTGCCGGACAGGCTCACCACCAGCACGCCGACCGTCCCGAGTGACGCGGCCAGCGCGGCCATTGCCGGGGTGTCGCCGCCGTCGGCCTGGTGTCCGGTCAGCTCCGGGTCGCTCGATGCGACGTCATCGAGACGTTCTTTGCCGCGCCCGGTGACGTGGACGTCGTACCCCCGCTGCTGGAGCCGTCGCGCGGTCGCCAGGCCGATGCCCGAAGTGCCGCCGGCCACGAGAGCGATGCTCATGCTTGTTCCTCATTTCGAACCGGTACGTCTCGTTTCGAAATGGACGCTACCATCGGATCCCATGACCGACCAGTCCCGCCCCGGCCGCAAGCGCAGCGAACAGAGCCGGCTGGCGATCCTCGCCGCGACGCTCGAACTGGTCGCGGAGGCCGGCTACGGCGCACTGACCATCGAAGGCATCGCCGCGCGCTCGGGCGTCGGCAAGCAGACGATCTACCGCTGGTGGCCGTCGAAGGCCGACGTCCTGCTGGACGCGCTCGCGACGAAGGCGGACCTGCAGATCCCGGTCCCCGACCAGGGCTCCTTCCGCGCCGACCTGGCCCGGTTCCTGGGCAGCACCTTCGAGCTGGGCGGGAAGTCCCCGGTCGCGGACACGCTCCGGGCGCTGATGGCCCAGGCCCAGATCGATCCGGAATTCGGCAAGCGCTTCCGCGAAGACTTCCTGTTCCGCCGCCGTGACGCGCTCGGCACGCTCGTCGACCGCGCCCGCGAGCGCGGTGAACTCCCGGCCGGCGTCCGGCCCGGCACGGTGCTCGACGTCGTGTTCGGGACGCTCTGGTACCGGCTGCTCGCGACGCGGGAGCCGGTCGACCGGGGTCTGGCAGACGAACTAGTGGCGCTGCTGGCGGATCACGGCGCCTCGACCGCCGAGATCCGGTAGCGCGCCACCGAGGCGTCGAGGATCTGCGCCGCCTGCTCGGCAGACGGCCCGGAGCCGCGGAAGCGCTCCAGGTCTTCGTCGGACTCCCAGCGCTCGTAGACCGTGATCCGGCCGGGGTCGAGCAGGTCGGCACCCAGCGCGTATTCGAGGCAGCCCGGCGCCTCCCGCGCGAGACGGACGGCTTCGGCACACCCCGCCAGGTAGTCCTCACGCTCTTCGGGAGCGACGGCGAGCCAGCCGGCGATGATGATCACGACGTGATCCGATCCGCCTTGATCGTGAGCAGCAGCCGCGTCTGGTCGCGGCCACCCCACCACGGGTACGGGCCGCCGAGGTAGCGCTGCGACAGCTTCTCGATGTGCTCCACCGCGCCGTCTTCGGTCGTGTCGATGACCTGCCCGCGGATCGCGAAGTAGCGCGACGGCCGGGCGCGGTCGGCAACGTTGAGCGCCACCCGCGGGTCACGTGCGATGTTGCGCTGCTTCTGGTGACCCAGCACGGTGTTGACGAGGACGTGCGTCCCGTCGGTGTCCACCCAGGTCTGGGTGAGCTGCGGCGAGCCGTCGGGCATCAGCGTCGACAGGAAGCAGAGGCTGGGCTCGCGCAGCAGAGCGAGCAGATCGCCGGGTAGTTCCACAGTGGTCTCCCGCTAGAGCCGGTCGGGCGCTTCGATGCCGAGCAGGGAAAGCCCGAGCGCGAGTGTGTGCGACGTCAGCGTAGTCAATCTCAGCCGAGACGCGCGCAGCGACGGTGAAGACGCCTTCAGAACGGGACATTCCTCGAAGAACCGCGAGAAAGCGACAGCGGTCTCGTACAGGTACGTACAGAGCTTGTGCGGCGCGTAGCCGCTTGTCGCCGCCTTCAGTGCTTCGCCGAACCGGAGCAGCTTCACCGCCAACGCACGTTCCGCCGGCGCCTCGAGCAGGACGTCGTCGCCCTCCGGCAGGCCGTCCGACTTCCGCAGGATCGACTGCGTCCGCGCGTGCGCGTACTGGAGGTACACCGACGTGTTGCCCTCCTTGGCCAGCATCCGGTCCCAGGCGAAGACGTAGTCGCGCTCGCGGTCGCCGGACAGGTCCGCGTACTTGACCGCGCCGATGCCGACCGCCCGGGCGACTTCGGCCTGCCCCGCCGCGTCGAGCTCACTGCGTTCGGCGACGACCGCGGCGGCCTGCGTCACGGCTTCGGTGAGCAGGTCCGCCAGCTTGACGGTCTCGCCGGCCCGGGTCCGCATGGCCCTGCCGTCCGTGCCCAGCACCGTGCCGAAGCCGACGTGCTCGGCGTCCCCCGTCAGCCAGCCCGCGGCGCGGCAGGTGGCGAACAGCATCGCGAAGTGCTGCGCCTGCGGCGTCCCGACGACGTAGAGCAGGTCGGTGGCGCCGCGTTCGGCCGTCCAGTACCGGACGGTCGCCAGGTCCGTGGCGGCGTACCCGTAACCGCCGTCGCGCTTGCGGACGATCAGGGGCAGCCGGTCGCCTTCGCGGTTGCGGAACCCGGCCGGGAACACGCAGACCGCGCCGTCGCTGACTTCGGTGAGACCGGCTTCTTCGAGGTCGTCGACGACCGTGGCGAGGTACGGGTTGTAGAAGCTCTCGCCGTGGATGTCCTGGTCCGTGAGGGAGATCCCGAGCAGCGCGTACACCTCGTTGAAGTGCCGTGTCGATTCGTCGACGAGCTCCTGCCAGACGGCGAGAGTCTCTTCGCCGCCGCTCTGCAGCTTGACCACGCGGATGCGCGCCCGCGTCGCGAACGCCTCGTCGCTGTCGAACTTCCGGCGCGCTTCGCGGTAGAAGGCGTCGAGGTCGGCGATCGCGCGTTGCCCGGCGGAGACGTCGAGGAGGTGCTCGATGAGCATGCCGAACGGCGTGCCCCAGTCGCCGAGGTGGTTGTGCGGCAGCACTTCGTGCCCGGCGAAGCGCAGCAGGCGGGCGAGCGCGTCGCCGATCACGGACGAGCGCAGGTGCCCGACGTGCATTTCCTTCGCCACGTTCGGGCTGCTGTAGTCGAGCGCGATCCGCCGGGGCGTTGCGGTTTCCGGCACGCCGAGCCGCGGATCGCCGAGCAGCGCGCCGGTGCGTGTTGCAAGCCATTTGGTGCGTAGCCTGAAATTCAGGAACCCCGGCCCGGCGACTTCCGGCGGATCGGCGATCCCGTCGAGCTCCAGCGCTCCGGCGATGAGCCCGGCGACTTCGCGTGGCGGACGACCGAGCTGCTTGCCCAAGCTCATCGCGAGGTTGGCCTGGTAGTCGACGCCGTCGCGCGGTGACGCCTGGACCAGCGCCTGTTCCGGCGTCAGTTCGACGTCCAGCGCCCGGCCGGCGGCGGTCACCACGCGGCGGGCCAGCTCCTCGGTAACGTCGGCGGTCTGCACGGTGTCCCTCCTTCGGCTCGGTCACGGAAGCCCGCAGCGTAACGAGCGTGACCGGCCGATGACGAAGGGTTTACCGCAGCTCAGTGCCCTTCGTCTCGGGAAGCGTGAGGATCACGGCGAACGCGATCGCGGCGCCCACGGCGACGTACCAGAAGTAGAGCGTCTGGGACACGGTGCCGAACAGGGTGATGAGCAGGGGAGCGGTGCCGCCGAAGATCGCGACGGTCAGGTTGTACCAGGCCCCGATGCCCAGCCCGCGCAGTTCGGTGGGGAACAGCTCGCTCATGATGGCCGGCGCGATCGACGTCATCGCCGTGTACAGCCCGAGCCCGACGCAGAACACCACGAGCAGCCCGCCGACGCCCGGACCGATCAAAGTGGACAGCGGCACGACGACGACCGCGGTCGCCCCGGACCAGACGAGCAGCTGCGGCTTCCGCCCGGCCCGGTCGGCGAGGGCGCCCATCGGATACTGCAACGCGATGAACAGCGCCGTGCCGACCGACAGCGCGAGGAAGACCGCGTCGGCGTCCGCGTGCCGGTTCTTCACCGCGAACGACGTCAGCGCGCTGAAGAACGTGTAGTAACAAAGCGTCGAAAGCATCGTGAAGCCGACGAGCCTGCCCACGGCCTTGGGGTGGTGGGTCAGCGTGGTCAGCAGCGGCCGCTCGAGCTTGCGCGCCTTGGCCTTCGTCTGCTCGAACAGCTCGGTCTCGGCGAGGCTCCGGCGCAGCCACAGCCCGACCAGGCCGAAGACACCGCCCAGCAGGAACGGCAGCCGCCAGCCCCAGGACACGAGCTGCGCCTTGTCCAGCGTCCGGGCCAGGACGAACCCGAGCACGGTCGCGATCAGCACGGCCGACCCGGTCGAGATGTAGAAGAACGCCGAGTACCGGCCGCGACGCTCCGGCGGCGCGATCTCGCCCAGGTAGGCCGACGCGTTCGACACCTCACCGCCGAGCGACAGCCCCTGCGCGACGCGGGCGAGCAGCAGCAGGATCGGCGCGAGCCAGCCGACCTGCGAGAACGTCGGCAGCAGCCCGATCGCCACCGACCCGCCCGCCATGAGCAGGATGGTGAGGATCATGGCCGGCTTGCGGCCGCGAGTGTCCGCGAAGCGCCCGAGCAGGACTCCGCCCAGCGGCCGGAAGAAGAACGCGAGCGCGTAGGTGGCGAACGTGTTGATCAGGGCCAGGGTGTCGTTCCCGGCGGGGAAGAACGCGCTGGCGAAGTAGATGCTGAACGTCGCGTAGATCGTCCAGTCGAACCACTCGAGCGCGTTGCCGGCGCTCGCGGCGAACAGCTTGCGCACCGGCAGCCGGTGGCGCCGCGACACCTGGACGGCGGATTCGGTCATGGCGGCCTCCCATGTCACCCGAAGGTGGAACGGGACTTTGCCACATTCATTCGCAGTGCGAAAGATCCCCACCACTCGCCGACCCCGAACCGACCCTCTGGGTACGCGAGCCGACCCTTCCGGTACGCAAGCCGACTCTCCAGGTACATGTCCTCCCTCGTCCCCTCCCCCTCAGGCCGTGCTGGCCAACGCGAACGGCAGCACCGCGGGCGCCCCGGCCCGCCGCAGCAGCCGCGCGGCGAGCGTCATCGTCCAGCCGGTGTCGATGACGTCGTCCACCAGCAGGACCGGCCCGGACGGCAGGACCGCCGCGAGGTCCGCGGGCATGCTCATCCGCCGCCACAGATCGGCCAGCCGCTGCGCGCTGTTCGCCTGGCGCGGCGGCGGTCCCTCGGCGTCGAGCGCGCCGAGGAAGTCGAGCTTGCCGATCTCGGCCAGCCGGGTCGCGAGGCTGTACACCAGCTGCGGCCGCGTGGACGACGGCACCGCGACGACCGCCACCGGCCGTTGCGCCCATTGCCACCCGGCGAGCACCTGCACGCACGCCTTGAACACCGAGTCCGGTACCTCGGCGTCCGTCGCCTGCGGCCCGACGAGCTCCCGCAGCCGGTTGCCCCAGCCGACGTCGGTGAGCCGCCCGAGCACCTGGCCCGGCTCGGCCTGGTCGTCGGCGGAGATCCGGCCGGAGACCGGGACGTCCAAAGAGGACATGCCGGTGGGCCACTGCTTCCGCGGCGCGACCTCGACGCCGGGCCGCTGCAGGCGTTCCCGGGTCGCGTTGACGACGTCGTCGGCCACCGACGTGTCCCAGTGCTGCCCGGTGCAGTTGTCGCACCGCCCGCACGGCGTCGCCTCGGGGTCGTCGAGCTGGCGGCGCAGGTACTCCATCCGGCAACCGTCGGTCGCGAGGTAGCCGAGCATCGCCGCCTGCTCGCGCTCCCGGGCTTCCGCGACCCGCTTGTACCGCCCGCGGTCGTACTGCCAGTCCTCGCCCGTGCTCGTCCAGCCGCCCTTCACGCGCCGGACCGCGCCGTCGACGTCCAGCACCTTGAGCACCATTTCCAGCCGGGACCGGGAAAGCTCGACCGACGGCTCGAGCGCCGCCGTCGACAGTGGACGGTCGGCGTAGGAGAGCGTGTTCAGCACCTGGGTCACCCGCAGCTCGTCGGGGAAGGCCAGCGACCCGAAGTACGCCCAGATCGCCTTGTCCTCCTCGCCGGGCAGCAGCACGACCTCGGCGCGCTCCACGCCACGCCCGGCGCGGCCGACCTGCTGGTAGTACGCGATCGGCGACGACGGCGCCCCGAGGTGCACGACGAACCCGAGGTCCGGCTTGTCGAACCCCATGCCCAGCGCGGACGTCGCGACCAGGGCCTTGACGCGGTTGCCGAGCAGGTCGTCCTCGGCCGCCTGCCGGTCGGCCGGGTCGGTCTTGCCGGTGTAGGCCGCCACCGGGTAGCCGCGGTCCTTCAGCAGCGAAGCGACGTCGTGCGCCGCCGCGACGGTCAGCGTGTAGATGATCCCGGACCCGGGCAGCTCGGCCAGGTGCTCCGCGAGCCAGGCCAGCCGCGCCTGCGACGTCGGCAGCCGGCACACCGACAGCCGCAGGCTTTCCCGGTCGAGGCTGCCGCGCAGCACCAGCGTGTCCGCGCCGGTGCCGAGGCCCAGCTGCTCGGCGACGTCGGTGACCACGCGGTCGTTCGCGGTCGCCGTCGTCGCCAGCACCGGCACGCCGTCCGGGAGGTCGCCCAGGAGGGTGCGCAGCCGCCGGTAGTCGGGCCGGAAGTCGTGGCCCCAGTCCGAAATGCAGTGTGCTTCGTCGACCACCAGCAGGCCGGTGCTCGCGGTCAGCTTCGGCAGGACGTTGTCGCGGAAGTCCGGGTTGTTCAGCCGTTCGGGGCTGACCAGCAGCACGTCCACCTCGCCGGCCGCGACGGCCGCCTGGACCTGGTCCCACTCCTGCGCGTTCGCGGAGTTCATCGTCGCCGCGTGGATCCCGGCCCGCGCCGCCGCCGAGATCTGGTTGCGCATCAGCGCCAGCAGCGGCGAGACGATGACCGTCGGCCCGCTGCCTTGCTCGCGCAGCAACGCCGTGGCCAGGAAGTACACCGCCGACTTGCCCCACCCGGTGCGCTGCACGACCAGCGCGCGGCGCCGCTGCGCGACCAAGGCCTCGATGGCCGTCCATTGGTCTTCGCGCAGCTTCGCCGCATCGCCGGCCAGTGCCCGGAGGAGGGTCTCGGCGCGGTCGCGGAGGGCTGGGGTGGTGCTGGTCGTGTCCACGTCCCCACGTCTACCCCATGACACCGACAGATCGGGAATCGGCGGCGTCGCGAACGGACCGTTCGCGACGAATACGGGCCGTAATGTGATCCGAATCACACGTTCTGCCCGGTCGGGCGAGGTGGCGAAGAGCACCCGGCCGCACGGCGCCCGGCCTTATAGGCTCTTCGCTCATGTCACCACGGCGGATCGGGGTCATGGGCGGCACCTTCGACCCCGTGCACCACGGCCACCTCGTCGCAGCCAGCGAGGTCCAGTCCCGGTTCGGGCTCGACGAGGTGATCTTCGTCCCCACCGGGCAGCCGTGGCAGAAGACCGATCGCGAAGTGACCAGGGCCGAGGACCGCTACCTGATGACCGTGATCGCGACGGCGTCCAACCCGGTCTTTTCGGTCAGTCGCGTGGACATCGACCGCGGTGGTCAGACCTACACCGTCGACACCCTGCGCGACCTGCACGCCGAATACCCCGGCGACGAGCTCTTCTTCATCACCGGCGCCGACGCGCTCGAACAGATCCTGACCTGGCACAAGGCCGACGAGCTGTTCGACTTCGCGCACTTCATCGGCGTCACGCGGCCCGGCTACCGGCTCAACTCCCACCACCTGCCCAGCGGCAAGGTGAGCCTGGTCGAGGTCACCGCGATGGCCATTTCGTCCACCGGCTGCCGCGATCGGGTCGAGCGCGGGGAGCCGGTCTGGTACCTCGTTCCCGACGGCGTCGTCCGCTACATCGCCAAGAAGGACCTGTACCGGAAGAGCGACTGAAGCACTGTCGGTCCCTGCGGGTACCCTTCTCGGGCGAACCCGATCTGGAAAAGGAGCACCGTGGCAGCCACGTCCGAGGCTCGAGAGCTGGCCGTAGCGGCCGCCCACGCGGCGGCGGACAAGAAGGCCAGCGACGTCGTCGTGCTGGACGTGTCCGAGCAGCTCGTCATCACCGACGCCTTCGTCATCGCCTCCGCGTCCAACGAGCGCCTGGTCGGCGCGATCGTGGACAACGTCGAGGAAAAACTGCGCGAGAGCGGCCACAAGCCGGTCCGCCGTGAAGGCGCCCGCGAAGGGCGCTGGGTGCTGCTCGACTACGTGGACGTCGTCGTGCACGTCCAGCACGTCGAAGAGCGCACCTTCTACGGCCTCGAGCGGCTCTGGAAGGACTGCCCGCGCATCGAGGTGGCCGGTCTCGAGGAGTCACCCGCCGACGAGGACCCGGACGTCCCGTGAGCCCGCGGCGGCTGGTGCTCTGGCGTCACGGCGAGACGGACTACAACGCCGCCGGGCGGATGCAGGGTCACCTCGACTCCGCGCTGACCCCGCGCGGCTGGAACCAGGCCCGGTTCGCGGCGCCCGCACTGGCCCGCTTTGCCCCGGACCTCGTCATCGCCTCCGACCTGCGCCGGGCCACCGACACCGCCACCGTGCTCACCGACGCCATCGGCGTCCCGCTGCGGATCGACAAGCGGCTGCGCGAGACGCACCTGGGCGAATGGCAGGGGCTCACCGGCGAGGAGGTCGACAAGGCCTACCCCGGTGAACGCGACCGCTGGCGCACCGACGCGACCTGGGCCCCGCCGGGCGGCGAGAGCCGCGTCGACGTCGCCGACCGTGCCGGCGAAGTCGTCACGGACCTGCAGCAGGCCAATTCCGACGCGGGTGACACCGTGCTGCTGGCC
Organism: Amycolatopsis sp. CA-126428; assembly: GCF_002904335.1. Lineage (GTDB taxonomy): Bacteria > Actinomycetota > Actinomycetes > Mycobacteriales > Pseudonocardiaceae > Amycolatopsis. Next base: position 239,032 of record NZ_PPHF01000165.1, read on the forward strand.
GCGCACGGCGGCCTGATCATCGCGCTGACCGCCCGGCTGCTTGACCTGCCGGTCGTGACCTGGCCGTCGCTCGGCGGGATCTCGAACTGCCACTGGGTCGAGCTGGGCCGCCGCGACGGGAAGTGGCGGCTGCACGCCTACAACGCGGGGATGCACGGCTAGCCGATGGGGCCGCGCCTGCTGGTGTTCGGCGATTCGCTGAGCTTTCACGGTCCTGAAGGACCTTGCGCCGCGGACGAACCGCGGCTGTGGCCCAACCTGGCCACCGCTGCGTTGGGGGGCACCGCCGACCTGGTCGCCGGCATCGGCTGGAACGCCCGGGACGCCTGGTGGTCGCTGACCGGCGACCCGCGGGTCTGGGCCGACCTGCACCACGTCGACGCGGTCGTGTTCGCGATCGGCAGCATGGACACGCTGCCCTCGCCGTTGCCGACCTACCTGCGCACCGGGCTGCGGTACCTGCGGCCCGACCCCGTGCGGCGCGTCGTGCGCAAGGCCTACCTCGCCGCGCAGCCGCGGCTGGCGGTGGCGCTGCGCGGCCGGCCCACGGTGCTGCCGGCCAAGCTCACCGTGCAGTACCTCGACACGGCCGTGGGCGCCTTACGCGTCCTGCGGCCCGAGCTGCCGATCTTCGGCTGGCTGCCGTCGGTCCACCGCGCGGCGGCCTACGGCGGCGTGCACACCGCGCGCCCGGCCGCGGCGGCGGCGATGGCGGCCTGGAGCTCGCGAGCGGGAGTTCCGTTGCTGGACCTCGAAGCCGTCGTCGGGGAGCACGTGCTGAGCGGCGCGGGCAATCCGGACGGCATGCACTGGGGCTGGCCGGGGCACGCCGCGGTGGGCGCGGCGATGTCCGTGTTGATGGCGCCGGTGCTGGCACCCGGCCACGTAGGCTGACGGCGTGTCGGTCGCCGTAGTCACGGATTCCACCGCCCACCTGCCGGAGGGCTTCGCCGAACGGCACGAGGTCCGGGTGGTGCCCCTGCACGTCCTGGTCGACGGCGTGGTTTCCCTCGACGGCGTCGAGACCGGACCGGCGGCCGTCGCGGAGGCGATGAAGCAGCGGAAGATCGTCACGACGTCGCGGCCGACGCCCACCGAGTTCGTCAAGGAGTACCAGGCGGCGTTCGCCGACGGCGCGGACGCGATCGTGTCGGTGCACCTGTCGCGCGAGCTGTCGGGCACCTGGGAAGCGGCGGTGCTCGCGGCGCAGGAGGTGGGCCCGGACCGGGTCCGCGTCGTCGACTCGCGGACCACCGCGATGGGGCTCGGGTTCGCCGCGCTGCACGCCGCTTCGGCCGCCTCCACCGGTGCTTCGGCGGCCGCCGTCGAGGCCGCCGCGGTGACGGCGGCCGGCTGTTCGTCGACGTTGTTCGTCGTGGAAACCCTGGACCACCTGCGCCGCGGCGGCCGCATCGGCCCGGCGGCGGCGCTGCTGGGCACGGCGCTGGCGGTGAAGCCGGTGCTGCACATGTCCGAAGGCCGGATCCTGCCGCTGGAGAAGGTCCGCACGATGAACCGGGCGATCGCGCGCCTGGTCGAGCTCGCGGCCCAGGCGGCGGCCGAGGACGACGTCGAGCTCGCCGTCCACCACCTGGCGTCACCGGAGCGGGCCGTCGAGCTGGCGAACCGGCTCGAGGAGGCCGTGCCGCGCTCGGCGGGTTGCGTGGTTTCCGAGCTGGGGGCGGTGATCGGGGCGCACACGGGTCCCGGGGTGCTGGGGGTCGTCGTCCAGCGGACGGTCCTGCCCCGAAGCTAGCGGCCCATACCACCGGGCAACGACGGAAACGCCTGCTCCGGGGCTCGGCGCCGGAAATCCATCCACAACACCCCGGTTGTCCACAGGACGCGCCGCCACCCCTGTCGGACACCTCCCCGCGGGCCCTAACGTCGATCGTGTGTTCGAGCAGACCGCCCGGGATCCGGGCTCTCCCGTCAACGACCGGCTCTCCTGGCTGGCCGACCAGCTCTCGCCCGATGCGAGCACGGTCGGCCCGGGCGGCCGGCTGGTCCGGCGCTGGCTACCGGCCGCACCGGCCGGCACCGGCCGCCGCCGGTGGGCACTGGCCGGCGTCCTCGCAGCGGTGGTGATGATCGTCCTCGGCGCGGTCGCACTCGTGGGCGGCGGTCCACCGCCCGAGCCACCGCCCGCGCTGCCCACCGCAAAACCGGCGGCGGAGGCACGCGCCGCGCCGCCGGCGGGCCTGGTGATCAGCGTGATCGGCCGCGTCCGGACGCCGGGCCTGGTCACGGTCCCGCAAGGCGCCCGGGTGGCGGACGTCCTGCGAGCGGCCGGCGGCCCCGAGCCGGGAGCGGAAATAGGCGCACTGAACCTGGCCCGCAAGGTAACGGACGGCGAGCAGCTGGCGGTCGGCATCCCAGCCCCACCCCCAGCTCCCGACACCCCGGCGGCGGCCGCCGCAAAGCTCGACCTCAACACGGCAACGGCGGACCAGCTGGACACCCTCCCCGGAGTCGGCGAGGTGATGGCCAAGCGCATCGTCCAGTGGCGCACCGACCACGGCGGCTTCACAAAGGTCGAGCAACTCCGCGATGTCGACGGCATAGGGGAAAGCAAGTTCCAGAAATTGCGGGAGAAGGTGACGGTCGGATGACCACCTTCCCGTGGCCGCCATCCGGCTGGTCCGGGCGGCGTGGGCGAGGGCAGGTCCGTTCGTCCCGGACGGAGTGGCGATCGGCCGAGGTTTGCCGACGGTGGCTGCCCCGCTCGCTGCGATCGATCTTCGCGGCGTGGGCGAAGGCGAGCCCGCACCTGTGAGTGGGGGTGGCGGTCCGGCACGCCACGGGCGGGGTCGCGGTCGGGCAAGGCCTTCCCGATGGCCTGCGCCGACAGCACAGGCGAGAACGCATTCGTCCATACGCGGAAGCAGGTGAAGCTCGATTGAGTGCCTCCCTCAGAACCAGTACCGGGCTGGCTGCGGCCCATGCCCACAGCATCGCCGAACGCGAGTTCGCGCGCTCCCGAAAGCAGGTGGCTCCCGGATGAGCACCGACACCCGCCAGGACATGCGGCTCGTCCCGGCGGCAGCGGCCTGCTGGCTGGCGGCATTGGCCGGCCTGCTGCTCGGCTGGTGGACAGCCGTCGCCACCGGCCTTGCCGCGGTCGCGCTCGCCGGGCTGCTGCTGTGGTGGGCCCGCGACCGGCCCCGGGTGCGCGACGCGGCGGCAGCCCTCCTGATCCTGGGCCTCCTCGCCGCAGTCCCGATCTCCTGGCGAGTCCGCGAAGCCCAAAGCGACGAACTCCGCGCCTCCGCCGCAGAAGGGCTCCCGGCGGCGTTGCGAGTCGTCGTCGCCGAACGTCCGAAGCCCGTGCGGAGCGCGGGGTATGCCGATCAGCAAGCCGGTGCCCGGTCGGTCGTCCTCACCGCCGATGTGCGCACCGCATCGGTCGACGGCCGACCCGTCCCCTCCTCCGGCCGCATCCTGCTGTTGGCTCCGGTCGCGCAGTGGGCGTCGCTGCTGCCGGGCCAAGAGGTGACGGCGACGGGGCTGCTGATGCCGCCGCGCGGCTCGGACCTCACCGCCGCGGTGCTGTCGGTGCGCGGCCCGCCGGGGGAACCCGGCCCGGCGCCGTGGTGGCAGCGGGCGGCGGCCGGGCTGCGCACCGGTCTCCACGATCTGTGCCAGGTCCTGCCGGACGAACCCGCGGGCCTGCTCCCGGGGCTGGTGCTGGGCGACACGAGCGCGTTGTCCCCGCGCGTCGAGCAGGAGTTCGTCTCCGCGGGGCTCACCCACCTCACCGCGGTCAGCGGCGGCAACCTCGCGGTGATCTGCGGGGCGGTCTTGCTCCTGTTGCGCCTGCTCCGGCTCGGCCCCCGGCTGTCGGCCGCGGCGGCCGGGACGTGCCTGGCCGGGTTCCTCGTCCTCGTGGGCCCGGAGCCGAGCGTGCTGCGTGCGGGTGTCATGGCGGCCGTGGCGCTCCTGGCCCTGGCGCTGGGCCGCCGTGGTTCGGCGCTGCCCGCGCTGGCCTTCGCGGTGTGCTTGCTGGTGGTCGCGGATCCGGCGATGGCCACGGACTTCGGCTTCGCGCTGTCGGTGTGCGCCACCGGCGGGCTGGTCTTGCTCGCGCCCCGCTGGGCCGACGCGCTGGTCCGCCGCGGGATCCCACCGGGTTTCGCGGAAGGGCTGGCGATCCCGCTGGCGGCGTTCCTGGTGACGGCGCCGGTGCTCGCGGGCATGGCGGGTTCGGTGAGCCTCGTTTCGGTGCTGACCAACGTCCTCGCCGCGCCCGTGGTGGCCCCGGCGACGGTGCTCGGCGTGCTGGCGACGGTCACCGGCCCGTGGTGGCCGGGCGCCGGGAAGGTCCTGGTGCACTTGGCCGATCCTGAGGCTCGGTGGCTGATCACCGTCGCCCGGCACGGCGCGCGGGCGCCGCACGCGGTCATCGCGTGGCCCGGTGGCTGGGTGGGTGGTCTCCTGGCCGCTGCCGTCCTCGTGGTGCTGGTGCTCGCGCTCCGGCACCGGCGGGTGCGGGTGCTGATGGCGGTGCTCGTCGCCGGCGCGCTCCTGGTGTTCGTGCCGGTCCGGGTGGTGGCGCCGGCGTGGCCACCTCGGAACTGGGCGATGGTCGAATGCGACGTCGGCCAGGGTGACGCCGTCGTGTTGGCGACCGCCGAACCGGGACGGGCGGTCGTCGTGGACGCCGGACCCGAGCCGGGGCCGGTCGACGAGTGCCTGCACCGGCTGGCGGTCGACCGGATTCCGCTGCTGGTGCTGAGCCACCTGCACGCCGACCACATCGGCGGCCTCGCTTCGGTCTTCGAGGGCCGTGCGGTCGGCGCGATCGCCGTCGGGCCGGGGCGGTCGCCGGGGTGGGCCTGGCGCCAGGTGGCCGCCGAGGCCACCCGGCGGGCGGTGCCGCTGGTGGAGCTGACGCCGGGCGAGCGGCTGGACTGGCCGGGCCTGGCGCTCGACGTCCTGGGCCCGCGCTACGTACCGGCCCGCTCGGACGCGCCACAGGACGGCACCACGATCAACAACAGCTCGGTGGTGCTCCGAGCGGAGACCACGGCGGGCCGGGTCCTGCTGACCGGTGACGTCGAACTGGCCGCGCAAGCGGACCTGCTGGCCGACATCGGAGATCTGAAGGCGGACGTCTTGAAGGTGCCGCACCACGGAAGCCGCTACTCGCTGCCCTCGTTCCTCGCCGCGGTGGCCCCGCGGGTGGCCTTGGTCAGCGTGGGCGCGGGAAACACGTACGGGCACCCCAGCAAGTCCACAATGGACACCCTCACCGCCCTCGGCGCACGAGTTACCCGCACGGACATGGACGGCGACACGGCGGTGGTCACCGGAACGGCAATAGCCCGCCGCGGCGAGCCTCGCGGCCCGCCGCGCCGGTGATGGCCGGGGCGGGGACGGTGCCGCGGGCCGGTGTCTCGCGCCGGGAAGGCGACACGTGGTCGAGCGCCCGGGCAAATAACGTGCGCCGCCGGGGCCGGTGAGCTTTAGCCCGGGGGAGGCGACACGTGGCCGTGCCCCTCCGCCGAGCGCCGGGGCGGGCCGAGTGCCCGCCCCGGCCGGAGCTCAGTAGCCGAGGGCCTTGTTCACGGCCGCGGCCGAGGGCGGCAGGGTCGCCTTGGGACCCACGTGGTTCTCGATCGCGTCGAGGGTCTTGAGGCCATCGCCGGTGATGAGGAGCACCGTCTCGGCGTCCGGGTCCAGCTTGCCCGTCTCGACCAGCTTCTTCGCCGTGGCGACGGTGACCCCGCCGGCCGTCTCGGTGAAGATGCCTTCGGTGCGGGCCAGCAGGCGGATGCCCTCGACGACCTCTTCGTCGGAGACGTCCTCGATCGCGCCGCCGGTGCGGTTGACGATGTCGAGCACGTACGGGCCGTCGGCGGGGTTGCCGATCGCCAGCGAGCGGGCGATCGTGTCCGGCTTCACCGGCTGGACCACGTCGTGGCCCTCGCGGAACGCGGTCGACACCGGCGAGCAGCCGGTGGCCTGCGCGCCGAAGACCTTGTACGGGCTGGCGTCCACGAGGCCGAGCTGCCCCAGCTCACGGAAACCCTTGTCCACCTTGGTCAGCTGCGAACCGGAGGCGATCGGCACGACGATCTGCGGCGGGATGCGCCAGCCGAGCTGCTCGGCGACCTCGAAGGCCAGCGTCTTCGAGCCCTCCGAGTAGTACGGCCGGACGTTCACGTTGACGAACGCCCACTTCGGGTGCTCGCCGGCGAGCTCGGTGGCGAGGCGGTTGACGTCGTCGTAGTTGCCGTCGATGGCGATGAGGTCGCCGTCGTACACCGCGGTGGTGAGGATCTTGGCGCGCTCGAGGCTCTTGGGGATCAGCACGACCGACCGCCAGCCGGCGCGGGCCGCGGCGGCGGCCGTCGCGTTGGCCAGGTTGCCGGTCGAGGGACACGCGAGCACCTCGAACCCGAACTCGCGGGCCGCGGCCAGCGCGACGGCGACGACGCGGTCCTTGAACGAGTGCGTCGGGTTGCCGGTGTCGTCCTTGACCCACACGCGCTTGAGGCCGAGCTCCTTGGCGAGGCGGTCGGCGCGGACCAGCCGCGTCGCGCCCGGCTCGGTGTTCGGGATCTCTTCGACGTTGGACGGAACGGGAAGGAGTTTCTTGTAGCGCCAGATGTTCTTGGGGCCGGCCTCGATGTCTTCGCGGCGGACGCGGCCGAAGTCGTAGGCGACCTCGAGCGGCGAGAAGTCTTCGGCGGAGACGAACTCCGGAGCGAGCGGCTGCCGGTGGCCCTCTTCCTTCGACACCAGTTCGACGGCGGGTCCGAGATCCGGGGTCTTGGTGGTGGAGGTCGTGCCGAGGGTGGCGGTCATCGCGAGGTTCCTTTCCTCATCTGCCCCGCCGAAGCGGGCCGGAATTGGCACCGTGGTCGTCAGCTATCCCGCGATCGCGGGATGACAGGCTGTACGCCGGTTGCCGGGGCTTCGTCGGGCCGTTCCCTCTGCCCCTCTGGATGAGCGGTATTCAATTGTCGGTGCGCGCACGCCGGATCCTCCGGGGCGGGCTGCCTCGGCTACACCGTACGACATCGCGCTCGGGCCGTGCCACGGTGGCCGCTCGACATCACCGGAGCGGGCGCATCCGAGCGCAAGTGAGAGGATTCCCGGGTGACCGCGCAAGCCACCGCCCCGGCCCCGCTGCACCTGGTGCTCGGCGAGGAAGAACTGCTGATCGAGCGGGCCGTCCGCGAGACGCTCGCCGCCGCGCGCGCGATGGACGCGACCGCCGAGCTGACCCGGGTCCGGGTGTCCGATCTCACAGCGCCCGAGCTGGCCGAACTGGTCAGCCCGTCGCTGTTCAGCGAAGGCCGGGTGATCGTCCTGGAGTCGGCGCAGGACATCTCGCAGGAGCTGGCCGACGCCGTCGCGGCCTACCTGAAGGACCCGGCCGACGGGGTCGTGCTCGTCGTCGTGCACACCGGCGGCGGCCGCAGCAAGGCGGGCAAGTCGCTCCCGGCGGCGCTGAAGAAGGCCGGCGCCGAGATCACCGAGTGCCCGAAGCTGACCAAGCCGGCCGAGCGGGAGCAGTTCGTGCGCCACGAGGTGCGCCGGGTGGGCGGCAAGATCGACCCGGCGGGGGTCGCCGCCCTGCTCGACGCCGTGGGCTCCGACCTGCGGGAACTCTCTTCGGCGGCGACGCAGCTGGTCGCGGACACGGGCGGCACCGTGGACGCCGACGCGGTCCGCCGTTACCACCGCGGACGGGCCGACGTCACCGGCTTCGCGGTCGCGGAGAAGGCGGTCAGCGGCGATCGCGCGGCGGCGCTGGAGTCGCTGCGCTGGGCGATGCAGCTGGGCGTCCCGCACGTGCTGGTCGCCGACGCGCTGGCCGACGCGGTCCGCACGATCGCCCGGGTCTCCGGCGCCGGCCGGGGCAACCCGAACCAGCTGGCGGGCGAGCTGGGCATGCCCCCGTGGAAGATCCGCAAGGCGCAGGGGCAGTCCCGGGGCTGGAACCCCGACGGCCTCGCGACGGCGATGCGCGTGGTCGCGCGGCTGAACGCCGAGGTCAAGGGCGTGGCGGCGGACCCGGGCTACGCGCTGGAGCGCGCGGTCCTCCAGGTGGCGGCGGCCAAGGGCGACCGCTGACCGCGGCGGCTCCGGACGCGAATGACCCAGACGCGAAGACCTTCAAGCGCGAAGACCCGGAGGAGGGTCGGCGCGAAGTACCCGGACATGAAGAAGGCCCCGGCCGGAGCCGGGGCCTTCCCAGAAATCAACCAGCTCAGAGCGCGTTGACGCGCTTCGCCAGCGCCGACTTCTTGTTGGCGGCCTGGTTGGCGTGGATGACGCCCTTCGAGACGGCCTTGTCCAGCTTCTGGGCGGCGTCGCGCTGCAGCTCGACGGCCTTGGCCTTCTCGCCGGCCTCGGCGGCTTCGCGGACCTTGCGGATCGCGGTCTTCACCGAGGACCGGATCGCCTGGTTGCGCTGACGCGCCTTCTCGTTCGTCGTGATGCGCTTGATCTGCGACTTGATGTTGGCCATAGGGCAACTCCTGTTTCACTCGGTGAGATTCGCCGCCGCGCTGAAGTGGCCCCGCTCGATGAGCGGGTTTCCTCCATGACGGAATGCCGCACGGGCAGCGAGCGATCACTCTAACAGCCGGGCCGCCGGCGGCCGGAGCCGGGAGTACCGTGGGCCGCGGCAGTGCCTAGGGTTCCGTCGCCGGTCCGAGCAACCCGCACCACCCGCACCACGCACCACACGCACCACACGCACCTCAAAACCAGGACCGGTGGGCCTGGTCCGAGCGGCACCATCGGCGGGCCCGGACGGCCCGTCGTTCATCTGACGGGGCAAAAGCCTGGAGGACCAGCTTTTCGCGTGCGCGAAAAGCCGAAGGGGCCCCGTGAACGCCACCGCCTTGTCCCTCGTCCTCGTCGCCGCCGTCGTGCACGCCGCGTGGAACCTCGCGGCCAAGCGCATCTCCTCCGGGGGCACCCAGTTCGTCTGGCTCTACTACACGGCCGGCGCCGTCTTGCTCCTTCCCGTCACGATCGTGCTGCTCGTCGTCGAACACCACCGTCCACAGTGGAGCTGGTTGCTCGCCGCCGCGGTCACCGCCGTCCTGCACATCGCCTACGGGATCGTGCTGCAGCGTGGGTACCGCGTCGGCGACCTCTCCGTCGTCTACCCCGTCGCGCGGGGCACCGGGCCGCTGCTGTCGGTGCTGGCCGCCGTCCTGGTGCTCGGCGAGCGGCCCGGGCCGCTTGGCCTGCTCGGGGCGTTCCTGGTCGTCGCCGGGGTGCTGGTGATCAGCACCGGCCGGAAGGGCGGCGACCCCCGCGCCGTGAAAGCGGGGATCCTCTACGGGCTGCTGACCGGGGCCGTCATCGCCGGCTACACGCTCTGGGACGCGCACTCGGTGACCGGCATCGGCGTGCCGCCGGTCGTCTACTTCGGCCTCGGCTCGGTCCTGCAGAGCGTGCTGCTCGTGCCCGGCGCCCTGGCCGATCGCGCCGAAGTGACGCGGATCTGGCGCGAACAGCGCCGCGAAGTCCTGCTCGTCGCGGTCCTGTCGCCGATCGCCTACATCCTCGTGCTGTTCGCCCTCACCATGGCGCCGGTCAGCCTGGTCGCGCCCGCCCGGGAGCTGAGCATCGTGCTCGGCGGCCTCGCCGCGTGGCTGGTCTTGGGCGAGCGTGACGCCGTGCGGCGGCTGGCCGGGTCGGTGATCGTGCTGTCCGGCATCGCCGCGATTGCGGCCGCCTGAGCCCGTCCGGTAGGGATGGTCGGATGGAGATCCTGAAGAGCCGGCTGCTGATCCGCCCGCGGGACGTCGCCGCGTCCACGGCGTTCTACCGCGACACCCTCGGCCTGGCCGTCGAGCGGGAATTCCCCGGTGGCACCGTGTTCTTCCTCGGCCACGGCTCCCTGGAGGTCTCCGGTGCCGGCGAAGCGGGCTCGTCGCCCGATCTGGTGCTCTGGCTGCAGGTCCGGGACCTCGCCGTCACCCTGGCCGAGCTGAAGGGCAACGGCCTGGAGCCGGTGCGCGGCGCGCGGCGCGAGCCGTGGGGCCTCGACGAGGCCTGGATCGCCGATCCGGACGGCACGCGCATCGTGCTGGTCGAGGTGCCCGAGGGACACCCGATCCGCACGGACACCCGCTAGGCGGGCTTGACGCCGCGCAGCTGCGCGGCGAGCGCGGCGAACCCGGGCGGCTCCCAGGTCCAGGTCTGGAGGTCGGCGAAGCCCGCGGCGGCGGCTTCGTCGGCCAGGACGTGCCTGCTCACGGGCAGCCACTTCTCGTGCGCGGACAGCAGCAGCCGGCCGCCCGGGCGCAGCACCCGGAACAGCTCGGCGAACCCGGCCGCGCGGTCTTCCCACAGCATGACGTTGTTCACGCTCAGCACGACGTCGACGGAGCCGTCGGGCTCGCCGGTGTGCGCCGCCGACCCTTCGCGCAGCTCGGCGCGGTCGCCGCAGCGTTCGTGGCACAGCGTGAGCATCTCGGGGGAGGGGTCGACGCCGACGGCGCGCCCGGCCAGGCGGGCGGCGGCTTCCAGGCCGACGCCGGGGCCGGGGCCGACGATCAGGACGGTTTCGTCGGGCTCGATCTTCGCCAGGTCGACGACGCGGTGTTCGGTGGCGGCGTTGCCGCGGGCCATGACCCAGCCGCCGAGGCGGCCGAGCGCGCCGGAGGGGTGACCGAACGTCCGGTCGAAGACGCGGGCGAAGCCGCTGGTCTCCGGCTGGGGAGGGGGTGCCGGCTGGTGCGGAGTACTCATACTTCGAGGGCACCACGGATCGCGAAACCCCGCATCGGGGATGACCCCCAACCGCACCCGGAGGGCCATGGGACCATAGAGGTGGCCATCCCCGACTTTCCGAGGACTCATTCGAGTGACGACGTTCGCCGACACGACCTTCACGCCTCCGGAGCTCATCCGGAACTTCTGCATCATCGCGCACATCGACCACGGCAAGTCCACCCTGGCCGACCGCATGCTGCAGCTCACCGGCGTCGTGGAAGAGCGGGCCATGCGCGCTCAGTACCTCGACCGGATGGACATCGAACGCGAGCGCGGCATCACGATCAAGGCGCAGAACGTCCGGCTGCCCTGGAAGGTCGACGGGCAGGACCACGTCCTGCACATGATCGACACCCCGGGCCACGTGGACTTCACCTACGAGGTCTCCCGGGCCCTGGAGGCGTGTGAAGGCGCTGTCCTGCTGGTCGACGCCGCGCAGGGGATCGAGGCCCAGACGCTGGCCAACCTGTACCTCGCGCTGGAGAACAACCTCCAGATCATCCCGGTGCTGAACAAGATCGACCTGCCCTCGGCCGACCCCGACAAGTACGCGGGTGAGCTGGCCCACATCATCGGCTGCGAGCCGGACGACGTCCTGCGGGTCTCGGCCAAGACCGGCATGGGCGTCGGCGCGCTGCTCGACGAGGTCGTGAAGTCGGTCCCGGCGCCGCAGGGTGACGCCGACGCGCCCGCCCGGGCGATGATCTTCGACTCGGTGTACGACACGTACCGCGGCGTCGTCACCTACATCCGGGTGGTCGACGGCAAGATCACCCCGCGCGAGCGCATCAAGATGATGTCCACCGGCGCCACCCACGAGCTGCTGGAAGTCGGGATCATCTCGCCGGAGCCCAAGGCCAGCAAGGGCCTCGGCGTCGGCGAGGTCGGCTACCTGATCACCGGGGTGAAGGACGTCCGCCAGTCCAAGGTCGGCGACACCGTGACCTCGGAGCGTCACGGCGCCAAGGAAGCGCTGGCGGGCTACCGCGAGCCGAAGCCGATGGTCTACTCCGGGCTGTACCCGGTCGACGGTTCGGACTACCCCGAGCTGCGCGAGGCGCTGGACAAGCTCCAGCTGAACGACGCCGCGCTCGACTACGAGCCGGAGACGTCGGTGGCGCTCGGCTTCGGCTTCCGCTGCGGCTTCCTCGGCCTGCTGCACCTGGAGATCACCCGCGACCGGCTCGAGCGCGAATTCGGCCTCGACCTGATCTCGACGGCGCCGAACGTGGTCTACGACGTGGTGCTGGACGACGGCAAGGAAATCCACGTCACCAACCCGTCGGACTGGCCGACCGGGAGCAAGATCGACAAGGTGCTGGAGCCGGTCAGCAAGGTCAGCATCCTGGCGCCGTCCGAATTCATCGGCACGATCATGGAGCTGTGCCAGAACAAGCGCGGTCAGCTGCTCGGCATGGACTACCTGTCCGAGGACCGGGTCGAGCTGCGCTACAACATGCCGCTCGGGGAAATCATCTTCGACTTCTTCGACACGCTGAAGTCGCGGACGCGCGGCTACGCGTCGCTGGACTACGAAGAGGCCGGCACGCAGGCGGCGGACCTGGTCAAGGTGGACATCCTTTTGCAGGGCGAGGGCGTGGACGCGTTCTCCGCGATCGTGCACAAGGACGACGCCTACAACTACGGCAACCGCATGGTGAACCGGCTCCGCGAACTGATCCCGCGGCAGAACTTCGAGGTGCCCATCCAGGCCGCCATCGGCGCCCGGATCATCGCCCGCGAAACGATCCGCGCCATCCGCAAGGACGTGCTCGCCAAGTGCTACGGCGGTGACATCTCGCGTAAGCGGAAGCTGCTGGAGAAGCAGAAGGAAGGCAAGAAGCGGATGAAGACCGTCGGCCGGGTCGAGGTCCCGCAGGAGGCTTTCGTCGCCGCACTGTCCACTGAGGACTCCGGCAAGAACAAGAAGTAACTGTTTCCGTTGATGTGACTGTTTCATTGATGTGACAGTGGCGCCTATATTCACGCTTCCGCGTGGATATGGGCGCCGAACCCGTGTTCGATGTGGTTTTCCGTCGGTGCTCTCTGGTTTCCTCTGGTGCGAAGAGCGAAAGGAGAGCACCATGACGGTCATGGCGGACATCGAGCATCCTCACGATTCGGGCCCCCTGACGGTGCACGACCTCGGGGGGATGCCGTATGACAGCCGACGCTACGAGCTCATCGACGGGGTGCTCCTGGTGACCCCCGCGCCGGGAAGACGACACCAGACGATCGCGGTGTGGCTCTGGAGAGTGCTCGTCGATTCTTGCCCGCCCGAGTTCGACGTAGTCGTCGCGCCGTTCGCGGTGCACTCGGGTGACAAGATCGAGCTACAGCCGGACGTCCTGGTCGGCCGGGACGAGGACTTCACGGACAAGGATCTCCCGGCGCCACCGGTGCTGGCGGTCGAGGTGCTGTCGCCCAGCACGGCGATCTACGACTTGAACCTCAAGAAGGCGGTCTACGAGCGGCTCGGCACCGGCAGCTATTGGGTGATCGATCCGGAGGAGCCCGCGCTGACCGTGTTCGAACTGGACGCGGACGGCTGCTACCAGCAGGTGGCCAAGGCGGCGGGCGACGAGGCGGTCGAGCTCGAGCGGCCGTTCCCGGTGCGGATCGTGCCCGAGGACCTGCTGGGCCGGCTCGGCTGAGGCCGGTCAGTGGCGCCGGAGCCGAGGGGTGCCGCGGAGCTGCGTGTGCAGCTGCCGGTGGCGCAGTTCCTTCCGGAGCCGGTCGAGCACGGCGTCGAACAGGGCCGGGGTGAGGATCGCCGTCTGCTCGAACTGCCGCCGCTCGGGCGGTGCCGGCTGCAGCTTGCCTCGCGGCGCGTAGCGCTGCACTGAGCTCTCGACGCCGCCGCCGGTGACCAGGTCGACCCAGAGGGCGTCGCGCAGGTAGCCGTCGCCGAAGCGGGCCGAACGGCGGACCGTGACTTCCGCGATCTCCGGCCAGGGCACCAGGCGCGTGCTGAGCGTGCCCGCCGGCAGGCGGATGCCCTCGTCGCCGATGGTGAGGTCGCGCAGGCCCTCGAACCCGCGCTTGAGGTCGCGGGCCCGGGAGACGCGGTAGACCAGGACGGCGGCGAGCACGGTCGCCGCGTAGCCGCCGCCGATCAGCCACGGCGAGAGGCCGCGCACCAGCCCGGTGGCGAGCGCCACGCCGAACCCGGCGTCGGCGACGACGAGCAAGCCGACGACGACCTTGACCGGCGTGGTCACGCGGGGCGGGGACTCGGACAACGGGACGACTCCTGGGGCAGGGAGGGGGTCAGGGATTGCCGATTATCCGGTCTGCCCGGATGAACACCGCGACCCGCCGCTCTTCGGCCATGACCCGGTCGTACTCGGCCCAGTCGTCGTGGGTGCCGGTGGCGGCGATGAAGACGTCACGCAGCAGCTGCGGCAGGCCCGCGGGGTCGAAGGCGGGGTCGGGGTCGTCGGGCCCGATGAGGTGGGTGGCACCGGTGACGGAGAGCCAGTTCCAGCCGCGCCGGAAGGTGACGGTGGCGTTCCCGGAGCGTCGCAGCAGGAGAAGCTTGTGCGCTCGGCCGACGGCGACGTAGGCGACACCCGGGGCGCCGGTCACCGGATCGTCGAAGACGCCGACGTTGACGACGGAGGCGTGCACGGTGCCGTCCGCCCGCGTCGTGGCGACGGTGGCGAGGCCGTGCTCCTGCAGCGACAGCGTGCGAACCTGCTCCAGATCTGCGCTCATGCCCCAACCTAACCCGCCGCACGGGCGGCCCGTCCGGGTTTCACCGCGCGAAGTGCGCCGATAACCGTCCGCACAGGAGGTCGACGTCGGCGCGAGGCGCCCCGGGCCAGTCGACGTCCATCCACCCGACCTCGGCGGGAGTGCCCCGGTGCCGCACGAAGACGTGCTGGTGGAAGTGGTCGATGCCCCGTCCGGCCATGGCCGAGTGCACGGACTCGGGATCCAGTTCGGCCCGCAGCGCCCGGGCAGCCACCCAGGCGGCCCGCGCGACGGTCAGGGCTTCGGCTTCGGTGAGCCCGTCGAGGTTCGCCACGTGCCGCCGGGTCTCGACGAAGAGGTAGCCGGGGAAGGCGCCGGGACGGTGACTGACGACGGCGAGCTCGCCGGCCCAGATGACCGGCCCCACCAAGGGGCCGGTACCGCTGTGCTTGGCACAGATCGGGCACGGCATGACCGCAGCGTACTGCGCCACGGGTCAGGCCGAGGTTCGATCGGCGGGAGGCCAGACGTGGCCGGCGGCGTCGTCCGCGACCCGGACGTGTTCGAGGACGACGGTCCGTTCGAAGGTCGCGGCGGCGAAGGAGACGGCGCCGCCGAACACCGCGCCGTCCGGGTGGGGGACACCGTCGACCGTGCGCACGCCGCCGAACAAGGCCTCGTCGCGGAACACGGCTTCGTCGAACATCGCGCCGTTGTGGAAGACCGCTCCCCGGAACAGCGCCGAGCCGTGGAAGCGGGCCCGCGTGAAGTTCGCGGACGTGCGGAACTCGCTGCCGCCGAAGATGGCGTAGCCGGTGAATTCGACGTCCTCGAAGCGGTTCCAGCCGGCGAACCGCGCACCGCCGAACCGGACGTTGCCGACCCGGCACCCCCGGAAGTCGAAGTGGCACAGGAGTGCGCCCGTGAGGTTGAGGGTGATTCCGGGCCAGAACTCCGGACGCGGCTCGCCGGGAGCGTCGCCGGGGTAGAGGTGGTCGGCCAGGATGCGCTGGGCCGTCGCGCGCACCTCGAGCTCCTGCTCGCTCGCGTGCCCGTCGGAGCCGGTCTGTGATGACTCCGCCGGGTCCTGGCTCGCACCGGGGGCGCGCAACGACGACCAGGGTGGCAGCCGGGGCCCGGTGGGCAGCGTGTACGGCAGCCGGAGGTAGGCGCAGAGGAGGTTGACGATCGTCTGCCGCTGGTCCGGCGTGTTCTGCGCCAGCCGCTCCAACGCGTAGAGACCGGCCAGCCGGATCGGTGTCTTCTCGGATCCGAGCTGGTCCGCCGCCTTCGTGTAGAGCTCGGTGATCCGCCGTTCCGCCGCGTCGACCCGCGCGTCCTCGGCCAGCCGCCGCTGGTGCGCGGCCGTGTCCGAGGCCACCTGCTCGACGTGCTTTTGCGCGTGGTCCCGCTGGGCGAGCTCCTGCTCCTTCCGGCGGAGTTCGAGCTCGCCCAGGCGCTGCCGTCGCGCGGCCAGCACGAGCGCGACGGCGCCGCCCGCGCCGAGGACCACGTTCCCGGTCGCGCGGAACACCTCCAGCTGCGCCTGGTCCGCCGGTGTGCCGGCGCCGAAGAGCGCCAGCAGCAGCCAGAGCGTCCCGACCGCGACCACGACCACGATCAGCCCGGCGAACACGATGGCCCGCGTGGTGAGCACCTTGCCCAGGCGCTCCTCGCGAAGGCCGGCCGGCTCGGTGGTCGGTCGTGCGGGTGGTTTGCTCACCGGTCGACTGTGCCACGCCCGGGGCAGGCCCGGAACCAGTTCGGGGCCGGGCCGCCCCGGGAGGAAGGCAGCTCAGCAAGCGCCGTTGTCGGTCCACACTCCCCACTGGCCCGTGGTTCCCGGCTCCTCACCCTGCGTCCACCACTTCGCCGTCCACTTGTGGCCGTTGTGGGACACCACGTTCCCGCTCGTGTACACCTGCGTCGCGGTCCACGCCGGGTCCGCGCACGTGCCCGGGTTCGTCGTCCCGCCGGTGTCCCAGGCGACCTGCGCCGACCGGTAGAAGCCGATCCCCTGCGCCACCCAGCGGGGCGCCTGGGCGCCCAGCCGGGTCCGGAACGCCGTCCAGTCGTGCGTCGACCACGGTGACCAGCCCAGCTCCGCGTGCGCGGCCAAGCGGGGGAACGCCAGGTAGTCGATGTCCGAGGGCGTCACCACCGTTTCCGTCCACAGTGGCGACTCCACGCCGCGGACCGCCGATTCGCCCACGCCCGAAAGGTACGCTCCCGGGTTCCAGCCGTACGCGTCCTGGACCTCGATGTAACCCGCCCACGACAACCCGATGGGCGTCGAGCTGTTGTACTTCATGTCCAGGTACGCCTTGTTCGCCGGCGACAGGATCACCTTGCTGCCGCGGGAAACCGCCGTCGACACGCCCGCGTCGGAGGTGGAAGTTCCCCAGAACTGGGGCGTGGCCGAAGCGGGTAGAGACGCCTTCGCGATGTCGTGCCAGCCCACCACCGACTTGCCCGTGGCCGCCACCAGGGGGAGGACCTTGTTGACGAACGTCAGGTAGTCGGCCGCCGACGTCGAGGACGCTTCGTCGCCGCCGATGTGGAGGTACGGGCCCGGGGTCAGGGCCGCCAGCTCGCGCAGGACGTCGGCGATGAACGTGTACGTGATGTCCTTCGAGATGCACAACGAGCTGTAGCCGACCGCCGTGTCCGTGCGCAGGGCCGGGGCCACCCCGGTGCAGTTCAGCTCCGCGTACGACGCCAGCGCCGCGTTCACGTGTCCCGGCATGTCGATCTCCGGGATGACCGTGATGTGGCGCGAAGCCGCGTAGTTCACGATGTCGGTGTACTGCGCCTTCGTGTAGTAGCCACCCGCGCCGCCGCCGACCTGGGTGCTTCCGCCGTACGTCGTCAGGCGGGGCCAGCTGTCGATCTGGATGCGCCAGCCCTGGTCGTCCGCCAGGTGCAGGTGGAGGTTGTTGATCTTGTACTGGGCCAGCTGGTCGAGGTACCGCTTGACCGTCGACACCGGGTGGAAGTGGCGGGCGACGTCGAGCATCGCGCCGCGGTAGCCGAAGCGCGGGTAGTCCACGATCGTCGCCCCCGGGATGCTCCACGGGCCCTGCTGGGCCGCCGGGCTTTCCACCTTGCCCGGCAGCAGCTGGCGCAGCGTCTGGACGCCCGCGAAGAGCCCGTCCGGGGTGGTGGCGCGGACGGTGACCGACGACGCCGTCGACACCAGCTGGTAGCCCTGGGCGCCGACGCTCGCGGGGGCGCCGCCGAGCAGCAGCGCGATGCTGTCGGCCGGCACCGACGCGGGCGCGTCGGACACCGGCAGCGCGAAGCCGGTCGACGGCCGCAGCACGCCGGCCAGGTAGTCGCCGACCTGCCTGGCCGGCGCCGAACCGGCTTCGGTGACGATCTTCGTGGTCGAGACCAGCGGGAACGCGACCCCGGCCGCCGGGGTCACCGAGACCGGCGCCGGCACGATCGACTGCAGCGCCGGTGTGGCCGCCGCGGCCGGCGTGAAGTGGGCGGCTGTCGTGCCGGCGCCGATCAGGGCCAGCACGGCGAGTGCGCGGCCGAGCCGCCGCGCGAAGGACTGCTTCACCGGGGGACCTCCTGGCGGGAAGGGCGCGACCTCGCCGTCGCACCTGCCCGGATCGTCGCACTTCTGGCGGTCGTGGTCTAGACCAGTCTGGGTGGTTAAGCTCGCGCGGTGACGCGGGACTTCGTGCCGGGATCGCCGTTCGCGCTGCTCTCGGCAGCCGAAACGGCCGCCTGGTACGCCTACATGAAGGTGCACCTGCGCCTGGACTACGAGCTGAACCGGCAGCTGCGGGCCGACAGCGGCCTCTCGCTCGCCGACTACCACGTCCTGGTCGCCCTGACGAGCGATGCCGCCGGCCGGATGCGGGTCACCGACCTCGCGATCCGCATCGGCTGGGAGCGCAGCCGGCTGTCGCACCACCTCAAGCGGATGCGGGACCGCGGGCTGGTCGAAACCGGGACGGCCGCCGAGGACCGCCGCGTCACCGAGGTCGCGCTGTCCGAGGCGGGCTGGGCGTCGTTGCGGCAAACGGCGCCGGACCACGCCGGGTTCGTGCGCGAAGCGGTCCTGGGTGCCCTCGAGCCCGCTGAGCTGGCGCAGCTGACGACGCTGCTCGACCGCGTCTACGACCGGCTGGTCGAGCGCGGCACCCTGCCCCGGCCGGACGACCACCCCTGACAGTTGCGTGACATGTCACCTAATATGGGTCGTGAGACCGAGGAGGACGTGATGGCGACGGTGTCCGAGCTGATGGAAGCCAATCTGCTGCAGGTGTTCAACGAACGGGACGACGAGCGGCGCGCGAAGGCGATCGCCGCGACCTACGCGCCCGGCGTCGAGTTCGCCGACCCGGAAGGGGTCGCGACCGGCCACGCGGAGCTGAACGCCAAGGCCCGCGGGCTGCTGGAACAGTCGCCGGGCTTCGTCTTCGCGCCCGCCGGTCCCGTGCTCGTCAACCACGACCTGGGCCACCTCGCCTGGCAATTCGGCCCCGAAGGCGCGCCGCCGGTCGTGCGGGGGATCGACATCGCGCTCGTCGAGGACGGCGTGATCAAGAAGCTGTACACGATGTTGCTGCCCGGCTGAGTACTACGCTCGGGGGCATGTTCGACGAGCTGACGTTCCCGGTCGTCGCCGCGCCGATGGCCGGCGGTCCCACCACTCCGGAGCTGGTCGCCGCGGTGTCCGAGGCCGGTGGCTTCGGCTTCCTCTCCGCCGGCATGCTCACGCCCGCGGCGCTGAGCGCGCAGATCGACCGCACCGCCGAGCTCACCGGGCGGCCGTTCGGCGTCAACCTCTTCGTCCCGCAACCCGACACCGGCGCCGACGTCGGCGCGCACCGCGAGCGGCTCGAAGCGTTCGCCCGCGAGTACGACGTCGAGCTCGGCGAGCCGAAGTGGGACGACGACGCGTACCCCGCCAAGCTGGACGTCGTGCTCGAGAAGCGGATCCCCGTGGTGTCGTTCACCTTCGGGCCGCCCTCGCCGTCGGACGTCCTCCGGCTCCGCGACGCCGGGGCGAAGGTCGTCATCACCGTGACCACCCCGGAGGCCGCCCACCGGGCCGCCGGCCTCGGTGCCGACGCGCTCGTCCTGCAGGGCTTCGAGGCGGGCGGGCACCGGAGCCTGTTCATCGACGACCCGCGGCTGCCGGGCGGCGGCGCGGAATACGGCGTCCTCGCGCTTCTGAGGCTCGTCGCCGCCCGCGTGGACCTGCCGCTGATCGCCGCCGGCGGGCTGGTGCACGGGGCCGACGTCGCCGCCGTGCTCGCCGCCGGGGCTGTGGCCGCCCAGCTGGGCACCGTCTTCCTGCGCGCGGACGAAGCGGGGACGTCGGAGGCGCACCGCAAGGCACTCGCCCTCGCCGAGCGCGAGACGGCCTTCACCCGCGCCTTCAGCGGCCGCCCGGCCCGGGGCCTGGTCAACAAGTTCATGGACGCCCTCTCCGAGGGGGCGCCGGCCGCGTATCCGCAGCTCAACAACCTGGCGGGCCCGGTGCGCAGGGCGTCGGCGAAGGCCGGCGACCCGGAAGCGATCTCGCTGTGGGCGGGCCAGACCTACCCGCTCGCCTACGACGCCTCGGCCGCCGTGATCATCGAGCGGCTGAAGGTCGAGGCGCGCGAAGCCGCCGCCCGCCTCGACCGGATCCGCTAGCCGTCCGTGCGGTTCAGCAGCGAGTGCCGCCGGCTGTAGAGGAAGTAGACGACCAGGCCGATCAGGAACCAGACGCCGAACCGGATCCAGGTGGCGGGCTGCAGGAACGTGATCAGCCAGATCGAGAACACGATGCCGATCGCGGGCACCACCGGCATGCCCGGCGTCTTGAACGTGCGGGGCAGGTCCGGCTGCTTGTAGCGCAGCACGATCACCGCGACGCAGACGACGACGAACGCCAGCAGGATGCCGATGTTCGTCAGCTCGGCCGCCTCGCCGATCGGCAGCACCCCGGCGATGATCGCGGACGCGCCGCCGAGGATCCACGTCATCCGGCTCGGCACCTGGCGCTTCTCGTTCGTCTTGCCGAACCACGGCGGCAGCAGGCCGTCGCGGCTCATCGAGTAACCGACGCGGGTGGCGCCCATCAGGAACGTGAACAGCACGGTGAGGATGCCGATGATGGCCCCGATCGCGATCACCGTGGCCAGCCCGGAGAGGCCGACCGACTTGAACGCCGTCGAGAAGCCGCTCTTCGGGTCGATCTCGGTGTACTTCTGCATGCCGGTCAGCACCAGGCAGGCCAGCACGTACAGCACCATCGAAATCGCCAGCGAGTAGATGATCGCCTTCGGCATGTGCCGTTGCGCGTCCTTCGACTCCTCCGCGGCGGTGCTCATGGCGTCATAACCGAAGACGGCGAAGAACACGGTCGCGGCGCCGGTCACCGCGCCGCCGAAGCCGGCCGGCGCGAACGGCGTGTAGTTGCCGGTCTTGACGTAGAAGAAGCCGACCAGGATGACCACCAGCACGATCAGGACCTTGATCCCGACCATCGCCGTCTCGAACCGGGCGGCGCTGCGGATGCCGCGGTTGAGCAGGTACGCGATCAGCAGGCACAGCAGCGCGGCGAACAGGTCGACCTTGTGGCCCGGCCCGGTCCCGGGCGCGCCCAGCATCCACGCGGGCAGGTCCAGCCCGAGCTGGCCGAGCAGGAAGCTGAAGTAGCCCGAGATGCCGATCGCCACCACCGCCACGATCGCGGTGTACTCCAGCAGCAGGTCCCAGCCGATGAACCAGCCGACGATCTCGCCGAGCACCGCGTAGCCGTAGGTGTAGGCCGAACCGGCCTTCGGGATCAGGCCGGCGAACTCCGCGTAGGAGAACGCCGCCGCGGCGCTGGCGACCCCGGCGATGAGGAACGAGATCAGCACGGCCGGCCCGACGCCGGGGATGCCCGCCGCGTCGTCGCCGTGGGCGACACTGCCGGCGAGGGCGAAGATCCCGGCGCCGATGATGCCGCCGATGCCGATGGCGGTCAGCTGCCACAGCCCCAGAGTGCGTTGCAGGCCGCCGCTTTCGGCCGGGTCCTGGATGTGGTCGATCGGCTTGCGCCGGAAGATGCCGGAGCTCGAGCCCAAGCCTCCTGGAGCGGACATCGTCTTCTCCCGAACGGTCGGTGGAGGGCCCGGATCACGGACCCTCGCGGCAACCTACCGCCAACCCGGCGCGCCGACAGCCTGAGCGCGTCAGCCCGCCGCGGTGTCCTCGCTGACGGCCTTCGGTGCCGTCGCGGCCGCCCGCTTCGCCTGGGTGGTCCGGACCGCGCTCGCCGCGAAGTAGGTGAGCAGCTCCGCGACCTCCACCGGGTCGTCCAGCTGCGGGCAGTGACCCCAGTCCTCGCGGACCAGCAGCCTGCTGTGCGGTACCAGCGTGTGCAGCTGCCGCCCGGACGCGGCGGTGACGAGCTTGTCCTTGCCGCACGCGACGACCAGCAGCGGGACCTCGACCGAGTCGAGGCGGTAGGCGTCGGCGAGTTCCGCGACGAGCTGCCGGGCCTCTTCCAGCCGGCTCTTGGTCGCGCGGTAGTCCGGGAAGAGCGCGGTGAAGCGCTGCACCTGGGTGGCGTCGGCCGCGCCCGAGTCGGCGTACAGCAGCCGGGGCACGAGCTGCTCGGCGACCTTGCGCACCAGGAACCCCGGCACCGGAAGGGGCAGGGACGAGTACAGCCGCAGCGGCAGCGGGTAGCGCGCCATCGCGCGGATCAGCCACGAGTCGACGAAGCCCGGCGCGGCGATCGAGACGACGCCGGAGATCGGCAACCTGCTGTTCTGGGCCGCGCGCAGGCTCATGGTGCCGCCGAGGGAGTTCCCGGCCAGCACGACCGAGCCGAGCACGGCCTGTTCGCGGACGACGGCGGTGGTGAACGCGTCGAGCTGCGGCAGCATCGGGCCCGGCCGCAGCGGCTGGGCGTCGCCGAACCCGGGCAGATCGACGGCGACCGCGGGGATCCCGGCGGCCGCGAGCTGCTCCAGGGCGGGGCGCCAGGTGTCGGCGCTGTCGCAGTAGCCGTGCAGCAGCACCAGCCGCGGAGCGGTGGGCCGGACGTGCGGGGTGGCAGACCTGCGGCGCAGAGAGCGGCGCGGAACCTCCGGCTCGGCGACGGTTTCGCCGACCTCGAGCACGCGGGTGCGGACACCGGCGTAGCGCCGGAAGGAGACCCGGATCGGGTCCTCGTCACTGGGCCGGCCGCCCGGGACAGCCGGCGCGGGCCGCTTCGTTGCGGTCATTCTTCAAGATTACCTGGCCGGGGTGGGGTTTTGGTGGAATTTCGGTGCTAACGACCAGGTCTCGAACTGAAGACGTGAAATATTCACGAGATGCCGGGCTGGGCGGATCAAAGGGTCCGCCCAGCTCACGGCGGGTCTAGCGGGTGAAGACGATCTTCCCGGCGGTGTCCCCGTCGAGCATCGCCTGGAAGCCCTTGGGTGCCTCGGCAAAAGAAAGTTCCGCGCCGATCTGCGGCCGGACGCCGGTCAGGTCGAGGTAGGCGAGCAGGTCCGCGAGCTCGTCGCGGGTGCCCATGGTCGAGCCGGCGACGCGCAGCTGGAGGAAGAAGACGCGCTGCAGCTCCGCGTGCGCGTCCGGGCCGCTGGTCGAGCCCGAGACCACGATGATCCCGCCCGGCTTGAGCGACTTGACCGAGTGCGACCAGGTTGCCTTGCCGACGGTCTCGAACACGGCGTCGACGCGCTCGGGCAGCCGCGCGCCCGATTCGAACGCCTGGTGCGCGCCGAGACTGGTGGCGAGGGCGCGCTTCTCCTCGGTGCGGCCGGTGACCCAGACCCGGAACCCGGCCGCGCGGCCGAGCTGGACCAGCGCCGTCGAGACGCCGCCGGAGGCACCCTGCACGAGCATCGTCTGCCCCGGCCGCAGCCCGGACTTCACGAAGAGCATCCGGTAGGCGGTCAGCCAGGCCGTGCCCATGGTGGCGGCTTCGGCGAAGCTGAGCGCTTCGGGCTTCGGGACGACGTTCCGAGCGGGCACGACGACCTGGTCGGCGAAGGTGCCCTGGTGCTTCTCGGTGAGCAGCGTGCGCTTCGGGTCGAGGGTGTCGTCGCCCTGCCAGCCCGGCGCGTTGATCACCGAGTGGATGACGACCTCGGAGCCGTCGTCGAGGGTGCCGGCGCCGTCGCAGCCGAGGATCATCGGGAACTGCTCCGGCTTGATCCCGACCCCGCGCAGCGTCCAGAGGTCGTGCATGTTGAGGCTGGCCGCCTTGACGTGCACGCGGACCCAGCCGTCGGGCACCTCGGGTTCGGGGCGCTCGCCCACGACGAGCGAGTCCAGCAGGCTGTCGGCGTTGGGTTCCTGCGCGTACACGGCGAACATGCTCCGCAACCTACCGCCCCACAGGCACGACGGCAGCAGAGCGCGCGTAGGCTCACACTGTGTTCAACGGGCTTGCCGACTGGTGGGACGGGGTCGAGCTGTGGCTCGCCCAGGCCTGGTTCCCGGTGCAGTTCGTGCTGGTCATGGTGGTCGTCGTGCCGCTGTGCCTGGCCGCCGCCTGGGTGCTCGACAAGGTCGTCGACCTCTTCGCGCGACGGTTGACTCCGGGGCGTGACGACGACTCCGACGGGTCGGCATAGGCTCGCGCACCATGTTCAACCGAAGGCGGATCACCGCCGCGCTGATCGGGCTCCTCGTGCTGGTGCTGGGGGGCTGGCTGGTCAAGGACAACCTCGGCGGCGGCTCGCCGTCGCCCGCCCCGAGTACGTCGGCGAGCTCGTCCACCGCACCCGCCAAGGGCGGCGCCGCCGTGCCGGGCGCGGACTCCGGGCTGCCGGTGAAGGCGCTTTCCGCGCTGCCGCCGCAGGCCTCGGACACGTGGAAGCTGATCGAGGCCGGCGGCCCGTACCCCTACCCGCGCAACGACGACGTCGTGTTCGAGAACCGCGAGAAGCACTTGCCCGGTAAGAAATCCGGTTACTACCACGAATACACGGTGAAGACTCCCGGCAGCGCGGACCGCGGCGCCCGGCGGCTGATCACCGGGCAGGCGCACGAGCTGTACTACACCGGCGACCACTACGCGTCGTTCGTCGTCGTGGACCCGGCCCGATGAGCGCCGGCGAGCCGGCGAAGGCCGCCGCGGAAGAGGCGTTCGCCCGGGGCGCGTACCCGCACCTGGTGAACTCCCGGCCGACGGTCGACAAGGCGAGCACGCTGACCGCCTTCGCCGAGGCACTGTCCTTTCCGGACTACTTCGGGCACAACCTCGACGCGCTCTACGACTGCCTGACCGACCTGTCGTGGCTGCCGCCGGGCGAGCACGTGCTGATCTGGCCGGGCTCGGACGCGTTGCGCAAGGCCGAACCCAAGACGTACCTGGCCATCCGCAGCGTGCTGTCGGACGCGCAGCGCGCACTCGGCCCGAGCGGCCGCAGCGCCGGTTCGTGGCGGCTCACGGTCGTGCTGCCGGACGCCTGAGCGGCGTCCCCGCGCGTTTGACCGTGCGGATCACCGGCGCGCTTTCCAGGGTCTGCACGCCGCGGATCCCGGCGACGCGGCCGGTGAGGTAGCGGTAGAGGTCCCGGCCGTCGCGGCAGTTCACCATCGCCGTGAGGTTCGTCGTGCCGGTGGTGGCGACGGCGAACGACGTCTCGGGGTGGCCGGCCAGCGCCTCGCCCGCCTCGGCCAGGTGCGCGGGCGAGACGGTCAGCCACAACCGCGTCTCGGACCGGAAGCCGAGCCGGGCGGGGGACACGTCGAGGTGGTAGGTGAGCGTGCCGTGCCGCCGCAGCAGGTCCATCCGGCGCCGCACGGCCGAGTCGGACCAGCCCGTGGCCGCGGCCAGCGCGGTGTAGCTCGCCCGGCCGTCGTGGGCCAGCGCGTCGAGGAGCGGCTGGTCGCCGGGAGCCGGCGGGAGGCCCGGGCCGATGGGTTCCGGCGGGCGCAGCCGTTCGATCTGCCCGGGTGACAGGCAGTGCAGTCCGCTCCAGCTGTCCGGGAGCGCGAACGTGTGCAGTAGTTCGTGGGCGGAAACCGCGGTCAC
Organism: Amycolatopsis sp. CA-126428; assembly: GCF_002904335.1. Taxonomy (GTDB): domain Bacteria; phylum Actinomycetota; class Actinomycetes; order Mycobacteriales; family Pseudonocardiaceae; genus Amycolatopsis. The sequence goes on from NZ_PPHF01000165.1 coordinate 264,476, forward strand.
GCGGTGGGCGCGCGGCAGCTTGTGCAGCAGGAGGTCGTCGCGCCCCGCCGTGTCCGGGGCGTGGACGGTGCAGGAGATCTCGGTGCCGCCGGAGAGCAGGTGCACCCACGACACGTCGGGCCGGTCGGCGAGCGCGGCCGCGACGGCGGCTCCGGCGTCGGGGGTCGTGCGCAGGCGGAGGGTCCACGTCGTGTAGCCGGCTTCGCCGCCGCTGACCGCGCCGGTGATCTTGAGGACGCCGGCGGTCCGCAGCCGCTGGTAGCGCCGGGCGACGGTGTTCTCCGAGACGCCCAGCACCGCGCCGAGCGTCCGCATCGGCGCGCGGCCGTCGACCTGCAGGGCGTGGAGCAAGCCGCGGTCGACGTCGTCGAGCGTGACGGTTTCCATGGCCCCAGAGTATTCGATGACGGTTTCCGGCGGACTTATCGACTTTTCTGGTGGCTATCGGCGCTTCCCGCGCACTCTTCGGGGCACATCCGAAGGGAGTTTCGATGCGCAAGTGGTGGCCGTTGACCGTCGTCTGTGCGGGGTCGTTCCTGTTCCTGCTGGACACGACCGTCGTGACGGTGGCGCTGCCCCGGATCGGCGCCGAACTGGAGGCACCGATCGGTCAGCTGCAGTGGGTCACGAACGTCTACACGCTGGTGTTGGCGGTGTTGATGCTCGCGATGGGGTCGCTCGCCGACCGGTTCGGCCTGCGGCGGGTGTTCCTCGCCGGGCTCGCGGTGTTCGGGCCGGCGGCACTGGCCTGCGGGTTGTCGCCGGACATCGGGGTGCTGATCGCGGCCCGGGGCGTGCAGGCGATCGGCGGTGCGGCGCTGGCGGTGACCGGGTTCGCGCTGCTGGCCGCTTCTTATGAGGGACGTGCGCGGGGGACGGCGATCAGCGTGTTCTTCGCGGTGAACGGGCTCGGCGCGGCGGCGGGTCCGGTGGTGGGCGGAGTGCTGACCGAGTACTTCGGCTGGCCGTCGGTCTTCTTCGTCAACGTGCCGCTCGCGTTGGCCACGGGGTTGTTCGCGCTGCGAGCGGTGCGGCCGGACGAGCCGGGGCGGCCGGGCCGGTTCGACGTCGCGGGCGCGGTGTGGTTCGCGGTCGGCGCCGCGAGCCTGGTGCACGGGCTGACCTCGGACCGGTGGGCGCTGGTGGTTTCGGTGCTCGGTTTCGCCGGGTTCGTCGTCGTGGAGCGGCGCCGGGCCGAGCCGATGCTGGACCTGCGGCTGTTCCGCGACGGCGGGTTCTCGACGCTGATCGCCTGCGCAGCGGCATCGACGTTGACGTTCGCTGCGCTGGTCTACGTCTCGTTGTGGCTGGGACTTTCGCGGTCGCCGGTCGCGGCCGGGCTCGAGCTGGCTCCCCTTGCGGTGGCGTCCTTCCTGACTTCGACGCTTCTCGGCAAGGCGCTGCACCGGTTCCCGCCGCGAACCCTGCTCGGAGCCGGAGTTCTGGTGGGCGCGCTCGGCTGTGTGTCGCTGCTGCTCGTGGCGATTCCGCTCGGGCTGGCGGTGACCGGCGTCGGCGTCGGCATCGCGGGCCCGGCGATGGGCGCGGCGATCGCTGCCGCCGCGCCGCCGGGCCGGGCCGGGATGGCGGCGGGGATCATGACGACGACCCGGCAGTTCGGGCAGACGCTCGGGGTCGCCGTGCTCGGGATCGCTTACCAGGCGGGGGGTTTGACGCCGGTCTACGTCGTCGCCGCGGTGGCCGGCGGGGTGACGGGCCTGCTCGCGCTGGTTCCGCGCAAGCAGGCCCGCGTCCCGGCTTAGTCCTGCGGGACCCAGTTCGGCTTGCGCTTCTGGGCGAAGGCCAGGATGCCTTCCTGGCCTTCCTCACTGGCGAAGAACTTCGCCGACAGGCCGAGCATCTCGTCGAAGCCGTCCGAGGGCGTGGCCGGGCGGGGACGGCTCAGCAGCGCCTTCGTCTCGGCCAGCGCCTTCGGCCCGCCCGCCGCCAGTGCCTTGACGTACCGGGCGACCTCGCCGTCGAGGTCGTCGGCCGGGACCGCCGAGTTCAGGAGGCCGATCTCGACCGCGCGGCGCGCGTCGAACGTGTCACCGGTCAGGAACAGCTCGTGGGCCGCGCGGGGGTTGAGGCGGGGCAGGACCGTCAGGGAGATGATCGCCGGGACCACGCCGATGCGGACCTCGGAGAAGGCGAACGTCGCTTCCGGTACCGCCACGGCGATGTCGCACGCGGCCACCATGCCGATGCCGCCGGCGCGGGCGGGGCCGGCCAGGCGGGCGACCACCGGCTTCGGGCTGGTCCACAGCTGCTCGAGGATGCGCGGGAACTCGTTCACGCCCTGGTCGCCCGCGCCGGCGCCGCGGGCTTCCTTGAGGTCCATCCCCGCGCAGAACACCGGCCCGGTGTGGGTCAGCACGATCACCCGCACGGCGTCGTCGGCGGCCGCCTTCGTCAGCGAGTCCGAGAGCTCGCGACGCAGCTGAGCCGACAGCGCGTTGCGGTTGTGCGGGGAGTCCAGGGTGATCGTGGCGGTGCCGCCCACCACGCCGTAGTGCACCAGTTCGTCAGCCATGCCCGTCACCCTTGCACATCCGCCGCGGGTGGCCGGTGTTACGCGGGCCACCCCGCGAGCGGAAACCCGCGGGGTGGCCCGGCGCTCAGCCGATGGTCGTCGTGGTGAAGACCGGGCTCGGGTTCGGGAAGCAGGCCGTCGGTGCGGTGAGGTCGCCGATGATCGTGCTCGCCACCGCCTTGAACGTCAGGCCCGGGTCGCGGTAGCCGGTGCCGCCCAGCTTCGTCTCGATCGTGCCCGACTGGCCCGCGGTCAGGTGCGCGGTGACGGTGGGCAGTTCGAACGTGGCGCCCCCGGCGATCGGGCCGGGGAAGCTCAGCGTGGCGACGCCGTTCGCGACGGAGAGGGCCGGCGGGGTCGAGCCGAGGCCGGAGCCGCCCGTCAGGTCCGCGCCGGCGTACGACGAGTTGGCCGGGATCGGGATCTTGAGCGCGAAGGTGTTGATGTTCTTGACCTTGTTCCCGCTCACCTCGCCGGGCACGGTGTTCGGCGCGGGATCGATGACGACGTCGAACGCGCCGCCCGGCGCGACCGTGGCGGGCGCGGAGACGTCCGCGTCCTGGTTCAGCGCCACCTTCTGCGGACCGACGATGGGGGCGTCGGCCTGGCAGTCGAAGGTGACGCTGGTGGCCGCCGACGCCGGGGCGGCGAGGGCGATCGGCAGGACCGCGGCCGCGGTCAGCGCGGCCAGCCGGGAAAAGTGAAGAGCTTTCATCTGTATCCACCTACCTGCGGTTTCACGAGGGGAGGGAAGAAAGCTGCGCAGCCGCTCCGATTGTTACCGGCAAGTTAAGTAGCATGTCAAGAATTCACCATTCCCATACGCGCACGGTAACAAGAATGTGAATAAGACTCACCTTGTGGCGGTGTCGCCGCCCCGCTACACGTACTGGCGGAGCAGTCCGCCGACCGCGGACGCGTACCGGCCGACCACCACGTCGGCGACGCGCGGGTCGTCGGCCAGCGGCTTCGCGATGAACGCCTTCGGATCCGCCTCGCGGGCCAGCGCGGCGATCCGGTCGGGCAGCAGACCCGGGGCCAGGAACCACGACGCGACGACCAGGTGCCGGGCGCCCCGCGACCGCAGGGCCGCCGCCGCGGCGGGGATGTCCGGCTGGGCGGCGGAAGCGAACGCCTCGCTCACCGGGACACCCAGCCGCTCTTCCCAGCGCGAAGCCAGCGAAGCGACCACGGCGTTCGCGGAGGCGTTCGAGGAGCCGACCGCGCTGACGAGCACGCCCGTGCCCCGGCGGTGGGGCGCGGACGCCAGCCGGTCCAGGGCGACCTCCTGCAGGGCGGGGTCGGGGCCCAGCACGTCCGAAACCTGGATGCGGAAGCCCGGGCAGCCCGCGACGACCTCTTCGATCAGCGCCGGCAGGTCGACGCGGGCGTGGAACGCGCTGCCCAGCAGGAGCGGCACGACGACCGCGGCCCGGTGGCCGTCCGCGTACAACGCTCGCAGCACGTCCGTGACGAGCGGCGCCGACAGGTCCAAAAAGGACTTGTACACCGAGACGCCGGGTGCCCGCGCGCGCACGACGTCGACGAGCGCCCGCACGGTCGCCGCCGAACGGGGATCACGACTGCCGTGCGCGACGGTGACCAGGGGTGGCGTCACGAGAAGCGCTCACCCACCAGCCCCGCGGCGAGGGTGTCGCCGTCCTTCGGGTCGATCACCAGGAACGCCCCGGTGCGCGGGCTGACGCCGTAGTCGTCGACGCCCAGCTCCTCGGCCAGCCGCAGGGAGACGCGGCCGATGTCGTTGAGCTCCAGCGACGCCGGCGAGTCCACACTGGACAGCGTCTGCTCGTCGAACCGGGCGTGCAGCTCGTCCACCAGCGCCTGCACCGTGCGCGTCCCGTGCTTGACGAGCACGCGCGCGCCCGGCTTCAGCGGCTTGGACGACAGCCAGCACAGCGTGCCGGTGATCTCGTCGGTGACGTGCGGCGGCGCGTCCGCGGCGGCGATCAGGTCGCCGCGGGAGATGTCGATGTCGTCGGTGAGCAGCAGCGTCACCGACGTCCCGGCGCCGGCTTCCGCGAGCGGCCCGTCCGCGGTGTCGATGCGCTCCACGCGGCTGCGGATGCCCTGCGGCAGCACGACGATCTCGTCGCCGGGGCGGACCGTGCCCGCCGCGATCTGGCCCGCGTAGCCGCGGTAGTCCGGGTACTCGGGCGTGCGGGGGCGGATCACGTACTGCACCGGGAACCGCAGCGCCGAGTCGTGCGGGTCGGGCGCGACCGGCACGTCCTCCAGGTGCTCCAGCAGGCTGGGCCCGGTGTACCACGGCGTCCGCTCCGAGCGGCTCGCGACGTTGTCGCCTTCCAGCGCCGACACCGGGATCGCGAGCACGGCCCCCCGCGGGTACCCCAGCGACAGGGCGTGCGCGGCGAACTCCTCGGCGATCACCGTGAACGTCGCCTCGTCGTAGCCGACCAGGTCGACCTTGTTCACCGCCAGCACCAGCTGCGGCACGCCGAGCAGGGCCAGCACGGCCGCGTGCCGCCGGGTCTGCTCGATCACGCCCTTGCGCGCGTCGACGAGCAGTACGGCCAGCTGCGCGGTGGACGCACCGGTCACCGTGTTGCGCGTGTACTGCACGTGGCCCGGCGTGTCGGCCAGCACGAACGACCGCTTCGGCGTGGCGAAGTAGCGGTAGGCGACGTCGATGGTGATGCCCTGCTCGCGCTCCGAACGCAGGCCGTCGACGAGCAGCGAAAGGTCCGGTGTGGACAGTCCCTTGTCGACGGACGCGCGGGTGACCGCGTCGAGCTGGTCGGCGAGCACCGACTTCGTGTCGTACAGCAGCCGGCCGACCAGGGTCGACTTGCCGTCGTCGACGCTCCCGGCGGTGGCCAGGCGCAGCAGCGAACTCATCAGAAGTACCCCTCACGCTTGCGGTCTTCCATGGCCGCTTCGGACATCCGGTCGTCGGCCCGGGTCGCGCCGCGCTCGGTGAGCCTCGAGGCCGAGACCTCGGCGATGACCTCTTCGACGGTGGCCGCGGTGGATTCGATCGCGCCGGTGCAAGAGCCGTCGCCGACGGTCCGGTAGCGGACGGTCAGCTCCCGGACCTCCTCGCCCGGCCGCGGGCCGCCCCACGGGCCCTCGGCCAGCAGCATCCCGTCGCGCAGGTACACCTCGCGCTGGTGCGCGTAGTAGATCGAGGGCAGCTCGACCTTCTCGCGGGCGATGTAGTTCCAGACGTCGGCCTCGGTCCAATTGGACAGCGGGAAGACGCGGACCTGCTCGCCAGGGCGGTGCCTGCCGTTGTAGAGGTTCCACAGCTCGGGCCGCTGCCGCCGCGGCTCCCACTGGCCGAAGGAGTTGCGGAGGCTGAAGATCCGCTCCTTGGCCCGGGCGCGTTCCTCGTCGCGGCGGCCGCCGCCGAAGACGGCGTCGAACTTGTTCTCGGCGATCGTGTCGAGCAGCGGGGTGGTCTGCAGCGGGTTGCGCATGCCGTCGGCGCGCTCTTCGAGGCGCCCGTCGTCGATCCAGTCCTGCACCTTCGCGACGACCAGGCGCAGCCCGTGCCGTTCGACGACGCGGTCGCGGAACTCGATGACCTCGTCGAAGTTGTGCCCGGTGTCCACGTGCAGCAGCGGGAACGGCACCGGCGCCGGCCAGAACGCCTTGATCGCCAGGTGCAGCAGCAGCGTCGAGTCCTTGCCGCCGGAGAAGAGGATCACCGGGCGGTCGAACTCGCCCGCCACCTCCCGGAAGATGTGGATGGCCTCGGACTCCAAAGCGGCGAGGTTGTCCTGAGCCGCGTCGGTGGCGGGTTCCAGTGTCGTCATGCGTCCCTCGGTGTCTGACATCAGCCGTGCAGCCCGCACTCGGTCTTGTTCTGCCCCGCCCACCGGCCGCTGCGCGGGTCCTGGCCCGGCGCCACGCGAGCGGTGCAGGGCGCGCAGCCGATCGAGAGGTAGCCGATCGACACCAGCGGGTTCTCGAGGATCCCGTGCTCGCGGATGTAGCCGTTGAACTCGTCGTCGGTCCACGCCGCGATCGGGTTGACCTTCACCAGGCCGTTGCGGTCGTCCCAGGTGACGATCGGGGTGTTCGCGCGGGTCGGCGCGTCCACGCGGCGGACGCCGGTGACCCACGCCGAATAGTTCGCCAGCGTCTTGCGCAGCGGCACGACCTTGCGCAGGTTGCAGCACAGCGTCGGGTCGCGGTCGTGCAGCTTCTCGCCGTATTCGGCGTCTTGCTCGGCGACGCTCTGCTCGGCCTGGGCGTTCACGATCTTCACGCCCGGGTAGACCGTCTGGACGGCGTCGCGCGTGCCGATCGTCTCGGGGAAGTGGTAACCGGTCTCCAGGAACAGGACGTCCACATCGGACTTCACCTTCGTGGCGAGGTCGATCAGCACGGCGTCCTGCATGTTGGACGCGACGATGAAGTCGTCGCCGAACGTCTCGGCGGTCCAGCGGATCGCCTCGTCGGCGGTCGCGTCGGCGAGCTCTTTCGACGCGCGCTCGGCGAGGGTCTTGTAGTCGGCGGTGGCGGTCATCGGGGAACCTCCGGGAGGGACAGGCCGAGGAACTTGACCGAGAAAACCCGGCGACAACTGGAACAAAGCCAGCCGCCGTTCTCTTCCGGCCGCAGATCCTCGTCGCCGCAGTACGGGCAGTAGTACGGCGCCGCTCGTTCGGTCACTGGAGGGCACTTTCCTCGGCGCGGGCGGCCCATTGCGCGAACCGTTCACCGTCTTCGCGCCCGGCGACGTAGTTGCGCACGACCCGCTCGACGTACCCGGTCAGCTCGCCCGAAGTCACCTTGTGCCCGCGCAGCTTCCGGCCGAACCCGGCGTCGAGGCCGAGCCCGCCGCCGAGGTGCACCTGGAAGCCTTCGACCTGGTGGCCCTCGGCGTCGGTGACGATCTGGCCCTTGAGGCCGATGTCGGCGGTCTGGATCCGCGCGCAGGAGTTGGGGCAGCCGTTGAGGTGCACGGTCACCGGCGTCTCGAGGCCGTCCTGGATGTCGGCGAGGGACTTCTCGAGGTCCGCGACGAGCTGCTGCGCGCGCGCCTTCGTCTCGACGATGGCGAGCTTGCAGAACTCCAGCCCGGTGCAGGCCATCACCCCGCGCCGCCACGGCGACGGCTTCGTGTCCAGGCCCAGCTCGGCCAGCTCCGCCTGGAGCGTCCCGACCTGTTCCTCCGGCACGTCGAGCACCACGAGCTTCTGCTGCGGGGTGAGCCGCACCCGGCCCGATCCGGCCCGCTCGGCGGCCTTGGCCACGGCGACCAGCGTGCCGCCGGAGACGCGACCGGCGATTGGTGCCGCGCCCACGTAGAACTTGCCGTCGACCTGCGGGTGCACGCCGACGTGGTCGATCGGCACCGCCGGGTCGGCCGGCGGCGGGCCGTCGATCAGCTCGCGCTTGAGGTATTCGTCCTGCAGCACCTGCCGGAACTTCGCCGCGCCCCAGTCCTTGACCAGGAACTTGATCCGGGCCCGGGAGCGCAGCCGCCGGTAGCCGTAGTCGCGGAAGATCGAGATGACGCCTTCCCAGACGTCCGGGACCTCGTCCAGGGGGATCCAGGCGCCGAGGCGCTGGCCCAGCATCGGGTTGGTCGACAGCCCGCCGCCGACCCAGACGTCGAAGCCGGGCCCGTGTTCGGGGTGGTCGACGCCGACGAAGGCCACGTCGTGGATCTCGTGCGCGACGTCGGGCTGGCCGGAGATCGCGGTCTTGAACTTGCGCGGCAGGTTGGCGAATTCCGGCTTGCCGATGTAGCGGCGCTTGATCTCGTCGATCGCCGGCGTGCCGTCGATCACCTCCGCCGCGGCGATGCCCGCGACCGGCGAGCCGAGGATGACGCGGGGGCTGTCGCCGCACGCCTCCATCGTGGTCATGCCGGCGTTCTCGAGCTTGGCCCAGATCGCCGGGACGTCCTCGATCCGGATCCAGTGGTACTGGATGTTCTGCCGGTCGGTGATGTCGGCGGTGTCGCGCGCGTACGCCTGCGAGATCTCGCCGAGCACGGCGAGCTGCCCGGTGGTCAGCGCGCCGCCGTCGATGCGGACCCGCAGCATGAAGTAGCGGTCGTCGAGCTCTTCGGGCTCCAGCGTCGCCGTGCGGCCGCCGTCGATCCCCGGCTTGCGCTGGGTGTAGAGGCCGAACCAGCGGAACCGGCCGCGCAGGTCGCCCGGGTCGATCGCGTCGAACCCGCGGTGGGCGTAAATGTTCTCGATGCGCGCCCGCACGTTGAGCGGGTGGTCGTCCTTCTTGGACCGCTCGTTCGGGTTCAGCGGCTCCCGGTAACCGAGCGCCCACTGCCCTTCGCCGCGCTTCTGCTTGGCGCGCGCGGGGCGGGCTGGGGTTTGGGGCGTGGCCATGGCGGCGTCCTCCGAGAGGCGTTTCGTGGCGGCGGAGGCCCGCCCGCTCGCGGGTTTCCTCCGGCGCCGGCTGTCCGAAATTCGTGGCAGGTGGTGGCGACGGCAGTCAGCGAACGGGTGCGCAGAGGGCGCTGGCGACCCGCAGGAGGTCGACGTGGCGGCGGGCCACGAGGAGAACACCGGCATGAGTCACGTCGTCAGATTGCCACGTGTCCACAATGTGGTCCAGGCCTGCCCGGATGGTGGGAGAAGGGTCACTCACCTGCGGAAAACGTGTCAACCGCTTCGGGCGAGCCCCCTTGCGGCGACCAAACCACTACGTTTATAGTACTTCAAGTACAGTGTTTTGCCGAAGGGAACTGGGGATGCTGGTCGAGGGTTTCGGGGCGGGCTACCTCGTCGACGACGTCGCGGCGACCACCCGCTTCTACGCGGACGTCGTCGGCCTGCCGGTCACCGTCGAGCTGGACTGGTTCGCCAGTGTCAACGCGGGCGCGCCGGGCTACGAGATCAGCTTCGTCCAGCGCGGGCACGAGTCGGTGCCGCCGGCCTACCGCGCGCGGCAGACGGCCGGGCTGATGTTCGGGCTCGTCGTCGAAGACGCGCACGCCGAGGCGAAGCGGCTGGAGGAGGCGGGTGCCGAGCTGGTGACCCCGGTGGTCGACGAGGTCTACGGGCAGCGCCACTTCTCCGTCGCCGATCCGAACGGCGTGCTGCTCGACGTCATCGAGATGATCCCGGTCGACCCGGACTGGGCGGCGGCGAACCCGCCCGCGTCGTAAACAGGTGTTAACCCGATCGGCCCCTTGAGGCGACCGGGCGTGACGGGGTGGACAATTCGATCGTGCCCGTGCTGCGTCCCGACCCCGCCACACCGATCGATCCGGCGTTGCCGGAAAGCGCGCTGAAGGGGCTCGGCAGCAGAGCCTTCGGCGTCTACGTGCACGTCCCGTTCTGCGCCACGCGCTGCGGGTACTGCGACTTCAACACCTACACCGCCGGTGAGCTCGACACCGGCTCGTCGCCGCAGTCCTGGCTCGAAGGGCTGCGCCGCGAGCTGGAGCTCGCCGCGCGCGTGCTCGTCGTGCCGCCCGCCGCGGACACCGTGTTCGTCGGCGGGGGCACGCCGTCCCTGCTCGGCGCGGACGGGCTGCGCTCGGTGCTCGACGCCGTCCGGGACGTCTTCGGGCTGGCGCCCGGGGCCGAGGTGACGACGGAGTCGAACCCGGAATCGACGTCACCGGAGTTCTTCGCCGGGATCCGCGAAGCGGGCTACACGCGGATCTCGCTGGGCATGCAGTCGGCCGCGCCGCACGTGCTGAAGATCCTCGATCGCGTGCACACCCCGGGCCGGCCGGGGAAGGCCGCCGCCGAAGCGCGCGCGGCCGGGTTCGAGCACGTGAACCTCGACGTGATCTACGGCACGCCGGGGGAGCGCGCCGACGACCTGCGCGCGACGCTCGACGCCGTGCTGGCCGCGGGCGTCGACCACGTGTCGGCGTACGCGCTGATCGTCGAGGAGGGCACGGCGCTGGCCCGCCGCGTCCGCCGCGGCGAGCTGCCCGCGCCGGACGACGACGTGCTGGCCGCGGACTACGAGATGATCGACGCGATGCTGTCCTCGGCGGGCCTGCGCTGGTACGAGGTGTCGAACTGGGCGGCCTCCGACGCGGCCCGCTGCCGCCACAACCTCGGCTACTGGCGGGGCGACGACTGGTGGGGCGCCGGTCCGGGGGCGCACAGCCACGTCGGCGGGGTGCGCTGGTGGAACGTCAAGCACCCGGCCCGCTACACCGCGCTGCTCGCCGGCGGCGACTCGCCCGCGGGCGGGCGCGAGGTGCTCACCGACGACGACCAGCACCTCGAGCGGATCATGCTCGAACTGCGGGTCGCCGAAGGGCTGCCGCTCGACGTGCTCGACGAGCCGGGGCTGGCCGAGGCGCGGGCGGCCGCGGCCGAGGGGCTGCTCGATCCGTCCGCATTGGACTCCCGGGGCCGGGCGGTGCTCACCGACCGCGGCCGGCTGCTGGCCGACGGGGTGGTCCGCCGCCTCGCCGGGTAGGGATTAAATCCGGAGGCCGTGTCGTTGCTTGTATTCAGCAACGACTTTCGAGGAGGCCTCATGGCGCGCGCGATCAGGTTCGACGAGTACGGCGACGTGGAGGTCCTCCGGGTCGAGGACGTTCCCCGGCCGGTGCCGGGACCGGGTCAGGTGCTCGTCGAGGTGCGGGCTGCCGGGATCAACCCGGGCGAGGCCGGCATCCGGCAGGGCTTCCTGCACTCGCGTTTCCCGGCGACCTTTCCCTCGGGGCAGGGCAGCGACTTCGCGGGGGTTGTCGCTTCGCTCGGTGAAGGCGTCTCGGACATCGCCGTTGGCGACGAGGTGATCGGGTTCGTCGACACGCGGTCGAGCCATGCCGACTTCGTCGTCGCCGAGGCCGCGAACCTCACGCCGCGCCCCGACGGGGTGCCGTGGGAAGTCGCCGGTTCGCTGTTCGTGGCGGGTACCACCGCGTACGCAGCCGTGGGCGCGGTCTGCCCGCGTGAAGGGGAGACGGTCGTCGTCTCGGGCGCGGCGGGCGGCGTGGGCTCGCTCGCGGTGCAGCTGGCGAAGCTGGCCGGCGCCACGGTGATCGGCCTCGCCGGCGAGGCGAACCACGACTGGCTGCGCGAACTCGGCGTCATCCCCGTTTCCTACGGTGAGGGCGTGCTCGAGCGGATCCGCGAAGCCGCGCCTTCCGGGGTGCACGCGTTCGTGGACACCTTCGGCTCCGGGTACGTGGAACTGGCGCTGCACCTGGGGATCCACCCGGGGCGGATCAACACGATCATCGACTTCGCGGCGGCCGAGAGGTACAACGTGAAGAACGACGGCAACGCGGCCGCGGCGTCGGCCGACGTGCTGCGCGAGCTGGGCCTCCTGCTGGACAAGGGATTGCTGACGCTGCCGATCGCCCGCGTGTACCCGCTTGATCAGGTCCGGGACGCCTACCGCGAGCTGGAGCAGCGGCACACGCGCGGCAAGATCGTGCTGCGGCCCTAGGTGTGATGTCCAGGGAGGTTGGTCAGCCGGGTGACCGGCGGCTTGCCGCCGGTTGAGCTGTGGGGTCGGTGAT
>NZ_PPHF01000166.1 GCF_002904335.1 Amycolatopsis sp. CA-126428
ACGATCAGCCTGTCGAGCCTGCCCGGGCTCGGTGACAGATAACGAGACCTGCACCAGACCCGGGGCGCATCAAGTTGTTCGCGAAGGCGTTGGTCATCAGCATTTAGTAGGGCTTCCAGCGAGTCGCGCCAAGCTGTATCGAAGGAGCCCACGAATTTGAGAAGCTGGTCGGGGGTTGCTCCAAGACCTCCCCGCAAGTGATGGGTGATCCGTCGATGAAGTCGCGCATTGCCTGTGGTGAACGCGTATAAGTCTGCCAGGTCATCACGGACCGCTTCTATGTAGCCGACAGCTCTCACCGTGAGGTAGCGGGCCAAGGAGCGAGATACAGCATCTGGCTGATTCGTATCGAGGTTACGTAGACACTCTTGAACTTCCTTAAGGTCGGCCAGACGCTGTCGGATCGTGGCGCGGTGCGGCTTGAATGCGGGCATCAGCTGAGGGCGGCCTGTGCGCGCGTGAGCCTCGTATCCACTGCGTCTTTGTCGGCCGTAGCCCTCCCGGTGTGCTTGATGAACTCAGAATCATCGAGGAGTCGATCAAATCGTTCCGATAGGTTACTCGGAGTACTCCCTTCGGCAATGGATTTCATCACGGCAACGCAAATTGCTTCGGCTTGGGCGGTATTTACCTGGCTGCCACCAGGGCGTCGAAATGCTTTCGGGCCGATACTAGAATTAATCAACTCGCATGCTGTTCGAAACAGCACTCCACGCTCTTCGTTGGCAATTTCGATGCTTCGGTTATTGCGAGCGAACGTATTGAGAAAGCTCTTCAGTGGGCGAGCGTAGTTCGCACTGTTCGAATACAGGGCAAGAATTCGCATGATGAGCTCGTGGTCCCTGATGCGCTTCGATCGGGTACCGTAGAGCTTCCGCCAGTCATCACCGTTATTCAACTTCTCGATCGACGACATCAGTGGTCCTGCGGCCAATGATACTCGGATTTCGTGTGGAGTCAGTTGTGTTCCGCCCGAGTTGAGGCGCTCGAAAATCTGAAATATGGCGTCATCGACTTCGGGTGAGCCGTCGGCGGCGACTATTGTTGCCTGCATGTACGAGTCGTCCAGTTTGAACTGTAAACTCTCATCGAGTGTTCGGTAAGTTAGGCCCTTGAACTCGTCACCGACGTTATCGAGAGTAAATTCCTTCCCTCGATATAGGCCACCGTAGAAATGCTGCAAAGTGATCAACCGCTGCTGGCCGTCCAAAATTAGCATTCGGTTATCATCGGCTTGCTTGACGAGGAATATGCCTGGCACTGGATAGCCTAGCAATAATGACTCAACAAATCGATCCATTTGCGCCTTCGACCACACGAAGCCGCGTTGAAAGCCGGCTACCTTTATTAGTTCATCGCTATGTCCGAATTGTGGAACCATCATCGACTTGCGGTTGAGTCGCTTCACCAACCCGTCGATGCTGAAGTCCTGCGTCGAGTAGGTCACTCTTGCGGGGGCAGCTTCGGTGTCGACGAGGTCGGCGAGTTCCTCGTCGCGCAGGGCGCGATCATCAGCGCTACTGATGTCGTACATTTCCTCGTCGCTCGGCATGTCTGCACGATATCCCGTCGACTTTGTTCGAGTCACGCCTGACCAGCGAGCCTTGAGGTGCACCGCGTGGGTGTGAGAGGTATGGCAGAGCTGATTACTCTGAGTGTCAGTTGAACCTATTTAGGTGATTGATCGGAGCAGGTCTTTGTTCGAGGGCGTTACGACCATGCGGTAGCGCCCACGAACTCCAGTGTTGGCCGGCTAGGTGCGTGGTTGCGCGAAGGATGGCCGGCAAGTGTCGCAAGCAGTCCTGACCGCCTGGCTCGGCGAGGGCTCCGGCCTAGGCTCTTCCTGGGCAGGGATGCTGCTCCGAAGGGGGCTGACCAGGGGCAAGTGAGACTAGAACTGAGACTAAGACGAGAAACGCCGGGTGCCCCGAAGGTGGGGCACCCGGCGTTTCCGCTGGTTACTGCGGCGGAGGATACAGGATTCGAACCTGCGAGGGCGTGAACCCAACACGCTTTCCAAGCGTGCGCCTTAGGCCGCTCGGCCAATCCTCCGCAGAAGACGATACCGGATGGCCTGGGTCACCAGTGAAGGTGGGTCAGGCCGTGACGTCGGCGACCACGCACGTGATGTTGTCCGGGCCGCCGCCTTCGTTGGCCAGGCGGATCAGCTCCGGGATCACCTCGGCCGGCTCCGCGCCCGCCGCCAGGACGTCGCGCAGGGTCGCCTCGGAGACCGGGCCGCTCAGGCCGTCCGAACAGAGCAGGTAGCGGTCGCCCGGCTTCGCCTTGAACGTCCAGATGTCGGGGTCACCGGAGCCCGCCGTCTGCAACGCCTTCATCAGCAGCGAACGCCGGGGGTGCGACTCGGCGTCCTCCGCGGCGACCCGGCCGTCCTCGACCAGGGCCTGCACGAGCGTGTGGTCGCGGGTCAGCCGGCGCAGGCCGCCGTCGCGGAGGAGGTAGCCGCGGGAGTCGCCGATGTGGGCCGCCGCGAACTCGGCGCCGTCGAACAGCAGGGCCGTCAGCGTGGTGCCCATGCCTTCGGTCGTCGGCTCCTGCGAGACCACTTCGTGCAGCCGCGCGTCGATCGACTTGACCACCCCGGCCAGCGTCGCGGCCATGTCCACGTTCGTCAGATCGAGCCGTCGCAGGTCGACTTCCAGTTCGCGCAGCACGTCGACCGCCGTCGCGCTGGCGACCTCGCCGTGCGGCTGGCCGCCGATGCCGTCGGCGACGGCGAGCAGGCGGGAACTCGCGTACACCGCGTCCTCGTTGACCCGGCGACGCTGGCCGACGTCCGACCCCGCGGCGTACCGCAGGACGTACCGATCGTGTGTCATGCCTCCCATGAAAGCATTGGTTGACTGAGTTCACAAGCGTCTCGGCTGAATGGAGCATCCTCCGATAGAGTCCTCGCCATGGACGACGATGCCACGGTCAGCGCGGCCGACATCGCGCGGCTCGCCGGGGTCGGGCGGGCCGCGGTCAGCAACTGGCGCCGCCGCTACCCGGACTTCCCGCCGCCGGTCGGCGGCACGGCGTCGAGCCCGCTGTTCGGCCTCTCCGCCGTGGCCGGCTGGTTCCGCGCGCGCGGCAAGAAGTTCGAGCTGAGCGCCGGCGAACGCGCGTGGCAGCGCCTGCGCGCCCTCGGTGACGACCTCGACCTGGCCGAGCGCGTCAGCCGCGCGGGCGGCTTCTTCGCCTTCCAGGCCGGCGTCTTCGACACCTTCGACAGCAAGCTCGACGACCCGGAGCTGCTCACCCTGCTCAGCGAGCTGACGCACCAGGCGGGCCCGGTCGAAGCGTTCGAACTGGTGTGCCGCCGGTACTTCGAGGCGCATTCACGGCGGTTGCCGGCCACCCCGGAACCGATCGCCGAGCTGATGGCCCGGCTCGCCGGCCCGGTGTCCACGATCCTCGACCCCGCGTGCGGCTTCGGCGCGCTCGCGCTGGCGAGCGGCGCAAAAACCGTGCTGGGGCAGGACAGCGACCCGATGACGGCGTCGATCGCGGCCTTGCGGCTGCGGTTGCGCGGCATCGAGGCCGAGGTCCACGCGGTCGACGCGCTGCGCGAAGACGCCTTCGCCGGCCGCACCGCCGAAGCGGTGTTGTGCGACCCGCCGTTCAACGAACGGGCTTGGGGGCACGACGAACTGGTCGGCGACGCGCGCTGGGAGTACGGCCTGCCCCCGCGCGGCGAACCCGAGCTCGCCTGGGTGCAGCACTGCCTCGCGCACGTCGAACCCGGTGGCACCGTGGTGATCCTGATGCCGGGCGCGGCGGCCGGGCGGCGCAGTGGCAAGCGCATCCGCGGCAACCTGCTGCGGGCGGGCGCGGTCCGGGCCGTCGTCACGCTGACGCCGGCTGGCCCGGACCTTTGGCTGCTGCGGCGGCCGGCCCCCGGTGAGCGAGCGCCGTCCACCGTGCTGCTCGGCGAAGCGGGCGACGATCTGTCCACAGTGGAAGAAAGCTGGCGGGAGTTCGGCGCGCACCCGGAATCCGGCGTCCGGATCATCGACCTGCTCGACGACGACGTCGACCTGACGCCGGCCCGCCGCCGCACCAGGGACGAGGATCCCGGGCAGGCCTTCCAGGCCGTGCGCGCCCGGTTCGCCGCGCTGACGCCCGAGCTGCCGCCCCTCGAAGCGGCGGCCGCCGAACCGGCGTTCACGACCATCGGGGAGCTGGCCAAGGCCGGTGTCGTCGAGGTCAGGTACGCGCCGGTGCGCGCGGACGCCGAGCACCCCTTGGCCGAGGCGGGTGACGTCGTCGCGTCGGTCACCGGCCTCGCGTACGTCCACAGTGGACAACCGCGGCCGGTGGGTGCCGGGCTCACCGTGTACCGAGTCGACTCCGGGCGGCTGGACGCGGAGTTCCTCGCCGGCTGCCTGCGCGCGGCCGACCTGCCCGCCGCGTCGGCGTCGACCCGGATCGACAGCAGGCGCGTGCGGATCCCGCGCGTCTCGCTTGCCGTTCAGCGCGAGTACGGCGAGGTCTTCCGGCAGCTGGCGGAGTTCGACGCGGTTCTGCGCGAGACGGCCGAAACCGGCCGCGAGC
This sequence comes from Amycolatopsis sp. CA-126428, assembly GCF_002904335.1. Taxonomy (GTDB): domain Bacteria; phylum Actinomycetota; class Actinomycetes; order Mycobacteriales; family Pseudonocardiaceae; genus Amycolatopsis. The sequence goes on from NZ_PPHF01000166.1 coordinate 4,558, forward strand.
TGGTCCGGCTAGGCTTCGCTGGACTTGTCGGAGGACGGCTCAGGCCGGGCCAATAGGGGAACGGATGCTGATCGCCGACCGCTACGAGCTCGACGAGCTGCCGCTCGGCCGCGGCGGGATGGGCGCGGTGCACGGCGGGTTCGACCGCCGGCTGGGCCGCCGGGTGGCGATCAAGCTGCTCAGGCTGCCGGGCGGTGACGAAGAGCTGGAAGCGCGCTTCGCCCGCGAGGCCCGCATCCTGGCGACGCTCGACCACCCCGGCGTCCCGACGCTGTATGACTACGGCACCCACGACGACCGGTTGTTCCAGGTCATGCAGTTCGTCGACGGCGTCACGGTCGCCGACCTGCTCGCCGAGCACGGCCCGCTGCCGGTGCCGTGGGCCGCGGCGATCGCGGCGCAGGCGTGCGCGGTGCTGACCGCCGCCCACGCGCTCGCCGTCTGCCACCGCGACCTCAAGCCGGCGAACCTGATGCTCGGGCCCGACGGCGGCGTCAAGGTGATGGACTTCGGGCTGGCCGTGCTCCGCGTAGCCGACGCGGCGCAGTTCACCCGGGCCGGGCAGCTGCTGGGGACGCCGTCGTACATGGCTCCCGAACAGATCCAGCGGGGCGGCGCCGAACCGCGCAGCGACCTCTACGCGCTGGGCTGCGTGCTGCACGAGATGCTCACCGGGCGGCGGCTCTTCGAGGGGCCCACCGCGTACGCGGTGTTCGAGCGGCAGGTCAAGGAGCTGCCGCCGCCGGTGCCCGGCGTCCCGAAACCGTTGAACAGGCTGCTCGCCGAGATGCTGGCGAAGGATCCGGAAGCTCGCCCGGCCGGCGCCGCCGCGCTGTACGAGCGGCTCGGCGCGTTCGTCGGCGGGCTGCCGCCGCTGCCGGGCTTCCTGGTGCCGCCGTCGGTGCCCAGCCCGGGCCGGATGTACGCCCGGATGCTGGGCCGCGTCAGCGGCTGAGCGCCGGGCGCCGGGCGGCGAGCGGCAGGCCACGGCGCTGGATGCGCCGGTAGGTCGTCGCGTTCTGCACCGCGATGCTCAAGCCGAGGCTGAGCGCGATCGACGCCGAGGTCAGCGGGCCCGTGATGCCGAGGGCGGTACCCAGCGCGACCACGCCGATCCGCACCGCGACCGTCAGCACCCACAGCCCGATCGTGACGGCCGACCCCTTCTGGAACGTCGTGCCGTCGCGTTCGGTGAGGGTGGTCGTGGTGCTGCGCAGCACGCCGAGCCCGGCGAGCACCAGCAGGTCGACGGCCAGCAGGCCCAGCTCGGCCGCGGACGCGCCGGACAGCGCTTTCAGCGTCAGGTACGCGCCCACCACCGTGAGCAGCAGGGGCATGGCGAACAGCGTCCGGCGGTCGAGCAGCGTGCCGCGGACCTGCTGGTAGACGACTTTGTACAGGACGAGGCCGGTGATGGCGGCGTAGAGCAGGACGTTCTGGGCGCTGGGCATTTCGGGCTCCCCCGTGGAGTTCGATGGTTGCTCCCAGCTTCGGCGACCGGCGTCCCGGAGGCGTCGGTCCGCGGATCGGTCCCGGGTGGAACCCCGTGTCAACCCCCGGGTTGACGCCGGCTGCCCAAATCGTGACCTTTTCCGACGAACCTCGAACGGGTGAACGCCGTCTTTACCGGTGTCCAAACGCGATGATCGAAACAGCTGGGGGTAACGGATCGTGAAAAGGCTTCTGGCGGGAGCGGCCGCGCTGGCCACCGCGTTCGTGCTGGCCGCGTGCTCGGGCGGGGGCTCGGCCGGTGGCTCGAACGCGGGCGGCGGGGCCGTCGCCGCGGGGACCGGCGGCGGGACGCCGACGACCTCGAGCACCACCCCCACGCCGACCACCACCGTCACGGTGCCGACGCCGACGCCGACGCCCACCCCGTCGTCGTCCACGAAGCCGGCGCCGACCAGCACCTCGGCCAAGCCGAAGCCCAAGCCGACGCCGACCTCGAAGCCGGCGCCCAAGCCCGCGCCGGACCCCGGCGTCCCGTGCGCGGCCGCGGCCGCGGCTTCGGGCACCGCCGCCTGCGTCGACCTCTCGGCGCACAAGGCGTGGCTGCTGGACGGCGGCAAGGTCGTCTACGGTCCGGTGCCGATGCTGCCGGGCCGCAAGGGCAACGAGACGCCGACCGGCACGTTCCACGTGCTGTCGAAGGAGAAGATGCACCTGTCGAAGGAATTCGACAACGCGGAGATGCCGAACTCGGTCTTCTTCTACCCGGGTGACGCCTTCCACACGGGCAGCCTCTCGGTGTACTCGCACGGCTGCATCCACCTCTCGGCGGGCGCGTCCCTGAAGTTCTTCAACACGCTGCACCTCGGCGACATCGTGCAGGTTGTCCCGTAAATCGCTACGGTCCGTCACGTGGTGTAGGTCACATTCGGATGAAGTAATCCGGATTGCTGCAACTGGTCCTCCTGATCTTGCGACAAATGATCGCTTGGGAAGGGGGCCACATGGCCGTGCGGAAGCTTCGCCTGCTGCTCGCAGCAGCCCTGACGGCGGCGTTGCTGCCCGTCGTGTCCACCGGAGTGGCGGCGGCGGCGACGCTCCCGCCGGGGTTCGTGCTCCAGGACACCGACTTCGGGCTGGGGGCGTACCGGCTCACGGACTTCGGCTACCTGCCGGACAACTCCGTCCTCGCCACCGGCAAGGACGGAGTCATCCGCTGGCTGCCGGGCACCGGCGCCGGCCGGACGATCGCGACGCTGCCGGTCCACGCCGACGGGGACCTCGGCCTCGTCGGGCTGGCCGTGGCGCCGGACTACGCGACGTCGCGGGCCATCTACCTCACGCGGTCGATCAACACCGCCGGCGGCTTCGTCATGCGGCTGTCGCGGTTCACGGTGACCGTGGACGCGGCGGGCGCGCCGACCGGCCTGAGCGGCGAGCGGCCGGTCTTCGAGGCGCCGGGCACCTCCGACGTCCACGGCATCGACACCGTCCTCGCCGCCGCGGACGGGACGCTGTGGCTGTCCGTCGGCGACGACAGCGACTACCGGATGACGGATCCGGCCGCGCTGCGCGCCCAGGACGTCAACCAGCCCTACGGCAAGATCCTCCACCTGAGCGCCGACGGCCGGGGCGTGCCGGGGAACCCGTACTACGACGAGGCGAACCCGGGCTCGACCGCGAGCAAGGTGTTCGCGCGCGGGTTCCGCAACCCGTTCCGCTTCGGCATCGACCCGGGCCTCGGCCTGCCGGTGGCCGGCGACGTCGGCTGGGTCAGCTGGGAAGAGCTCGACGTCGTCCAGCGCGGCGCCAACCAGGGCTGGCCGTGCTGGGAGGGCAACCACCGGACGCCGGGCTACACCGACCTCGCGGGCTGCGCCGGCGTGCCGAACCAGCCGCCCCTGTTCGAGCTGCCGCACGGCGCCGGGGTGATGACGGGCAACAGCGTCACGGGCGGAATTGTCTACAATGGATCCAGCTATCCGGCCGCCTACCGCGGTTCGTACTTCTTCGGCGACTACGTGGCGAACAAGATCTGGACGCTGCGCTACGACGACCAAGGCCGGGTCACGCAGGCTCCGCAGAACCCGCCGGTCTTCACCGATATCGGCGGCCCGGTGAAGTTCGCGGCGGCGCCGAACGGCGACATCGTCTTCGCGGACATCCTGTCCGGCAACCTGCGCCGCCTGAGCTATTCCGCCGGCGACACCGCCCCGGTGGCCAAGGCGACGACGTCGACGAACCCGGGCACGCGCACGGTGTCGTTCGACGGCTCGGCCTCGGTCGACTACGACGCCGACGCGCTCGTCTACGACTGGGACTTCGGGGACGGAACGACCGCGGCCGACGCCGGTCCGAACGTGTCGCACGCCTACGCGGCGGGCACCGCGTCGTTCACCGCGAAGCTGCGGGTCCGGGACCCGCTGGGGCTCAGCGGCGAGGTCGCCATCGCGGTCGCGCCCGGCAACCGCACCCCGGTGCTCACGCTGACCCCGCCCGGCACCACGACGTTCGCCGTGAACCAGCAGGTCGCCGTGAGCGCCACCGCGACCGACGCCGAGGACGGCGCCCTGCCGATCACCTGGACCACGGCGGTGCGGCACTGCCCGAGCGAAGCGACGTGTCATGCGCACCCCGGCGCCGGCGGCACCGGGGCGAGCTTCGCCCAGCCGTTCCCCGCGCACCCGGACTCCCGGATGGAGTTCACCGCGACGGCGACCGACAGCGCGGGCGTCTCCACGTCCAAGACGTACACGGCGATGCCGCGGCAGCACCGGATCACCCTGCGCGGCACGCAACCCGCCTCGCTGAGCATCCCGGTGGAGGGTGGCGTCAGCTCGGCCATGGTCACCGAAGGCGCTTCCTTCGACGTCGAGGCCGCGCCGCTGGCCATCGACGGCGCCTCCGAATTCTCCGGCTGGCAGGGCGGTCCGGCCGGCCCCACCTGGATCGTCACCGTCGGCAGCGGCGACCTGACGCTGACGGCGAACTACACGACCCCGATCGACCGGCGCTACGGCGCCGACGCGGCGCTGCGGGCGACGCTCGGCGCACCGGTGGCGGCCGAGATCACCGACGGCCCGGTCCATTACCGGGTGTACGCGAACGGCCGGCTGTACTGGAGCGCGGAGACCGGCACCAGGTACAGCACCGGTCCCGTGCTGGACAAGTACCTCGCCTTCGGCGGGCACAGCGTGCTCGGGCCGCCGTCGTCCGACACGTCGACGACACCGGACGGAGTGGCCCAGTACAACCACTTCCTCAGCAACGGCACGGTGGGATCGATCTACTACACCGCCGCGACGGGCGCGCACCTGATCTCCGGCGAGATCCGGAAGAAGTGGGCCGAGCTGGATTACGAGCGTGGCTTGGGTTATCCGACGACCGACGAGCTGGGCACGCCGGATGGCCGTGGCCGCTACAACCATTTCACCGGCGGCGGCTCGATCTATTACACGACGGCGACGGGCGCGCACGCGATCTACGGGGAGATCCGGAAGAAGTGGGCGGCGCTGGATTACGAGCGTGGTCTCGGCTATCCGACCACTGACGAACTCGGCACGCCGGACGGCCGTGGCCGCTACAACCACTTCACCGGCGGCGGCTCGATCTACTACACGACGGGGACGGGCGCGCACGCCATTTACGGGGAGATCCGGAAGAAGTGGGCGGCGCTGGATTACGAGCGCGGTCTCGGCTACCCGACCACCGATGAGCTGGGCACGCCGAACGGCCGTGGCCGCTACAACCACTTCACCACCGGCGGCTCGATCTACTACACGGGAACCACCGGCGCGCACATGGTGAAGGGCGAAATCCGGAAGCGCTGGGCCACGCTCGGCTGGGAGTACTCCTACCTGCACTACCCGAAGTCGGACGAATACGTGACGAACGGCGGCTACCGCAGCGACTTCGAGGGCGGCTACCTCACCTACACCTCCGCCGCCGGAGCACGGGACCACCACTGGTGACCCACCACGAAGATTTCCGGCGGCGGCCGTGCTGACCGCTCGATCGGCCGGCGGGTCCGCGGACGTCCGGCCGGCCGCGTCCTCTTAGGACTGACTCAGCTCGGCCGGCGTCGTCCCGGGCGCCGTCAGCGGCAGGCCGAGGGCGACGCGCTCGGTGAGCCACGGGCTCGGTCGGTAGCGGGGGTCGCCGGTGGCCGCGGTGAGGCCGCGCAGGATGCGCAGCACCACGTCGCCGCCGACGAGGTCGCCCCAGGCCAGCGGGCCGCGCGGGTAGCCGAGGCCGAGGCGGACCGCCGTGTCGATGTCCGCCGGCGTGGCCAGGTGCTGGCCCGCGATGAAACAAGCCGTGTTGACGATCGACGCCAGCAGGCGCTGCGCGATCGGGGCGGGCCCGTCGCGGACGACCGTCACCGGGTGGCCGGTCGCGGCCAGCGCGCCCCACGCGGCGCGGCCGGCGGCCGGGTCGAGCCCGGGGTGCACCGACATCGTCAGCCGGCGTTCGTAACCGCCCAGCGGATCGACGCCGGCGACGCGGGCCGGCGGCAGCCCGGCGCGGATCGCGGCGTCCACTGTGGATTCCCCGTAGAGCGGCACGAGCAGGACCGCGTCCGGGTAGGCGTCGGAAACCACCTGCACGCCCGCGGACGACAGCGCGCGGGCGAGGTGCTCGTCCGCGGTGAACACCGGGCTCGTCGGCTTCGGCGGGGCGGCGGGCTCGTCGGTGACCTGCTGCTTGCCGTCGGCGTAGGTGTAGAAGCCTTCGCCGTTCTTCCGGCCGAACAAGCCGGCGGCCACGCGCGGCCGGGTCAGCCACGACGGCCGCAGCCGCGGGTCGCCGTGGAAGCCGCTCCAGATGCTTTCGAGGACGGCGTGCGAGACGTCGAGGCCGGTGAGGTCGAGCAGCTCGAACGGGCCGAGCTTCAGGCCGAGCACGTCCCGGGCGATGCGGTCGACGTCGGCGGGCCCGGCCAGCGCCTCGGCGAGGATCTGCAGCGCCTCGGTGTTGAGGCCGCGGCCGGCGTGGTTGACCAGGAAGCCGGGCGCGTCCTTCGCGAGCACCGGCTCGTGGCCCCAGCTCTTGACCAGTTCGAGTGCTTCGCCCGGCAGCCGGCCGTGCGTGCGCGCGCCGGGGACCACCTCGACCAGGCGCATCAGCGGCACCGGGTTGAAGAAGTGCAGGCCGATGAGCCGGCCGGGGTCGGCCAGCTCGGCGGCGATCTCGGTGACCGACAGCGAACTCGTGTTCGTCGCGAAGACCGTCTCCTGTGGACAGACGCATTCGAGGCTCGCGAACAGGGCGCGTTTCGTCGCGAGGTCCTCCCGGACGGCTTCGACGACGAGGTCGACACCGTCCGCGGGCGCGTCGGGCGCGTCCACCGCGACCAGCCGGTCCTTCACGGCCTGGGCGTCCTCGCTCAGCTTGCCCTTGGCGGCGAGCTTGCCGACCATCCCGCCGACGTACTCGATCGCCTCGGCGACGGCCTCGCGCCGGACGTCGGCCAGCTCGACGGTCACCCCCGCGGTCGCGGCCAGCTGCACGATCCCGCGGCCCATCACCCCGGTGCCGATCACCCGGATCCTGCCGACCTTCCCGGCCCACCCCGTCACGTCGTGCCGCCTTCCGCCGTTGGACTCCCGCCCCAGCCTAGAGGCCGACGAACTCCGCCATCCGCCTCGCCGAGTGAGCGAAGAACGCGTCGGCCGGGTCGACGCTGCCGACGTACTGGCCGAACAGGTCGAAGCTGATCGCGCCGAACAGCTGGGTCCACGCCATCAGCAGCCGGGCCACGGTTTCGGGCCCGGCGATGATCCCGAGGACCTTCGTGAGCGACTCGGCCTGGGCGCGCAGCTCGGGCGGGACTTCGCCGTCGATGTCGCGCAACTCGGTGTGCGTGAGCACGTTGACCAGGGCGAGCGCGACGCGGGCGGCCGGCACGACGGTCTCCTGCGGCGCCGCGTAGCCGGGGATCGGGGAGCCGTAGATCAGCGCGTACTCGTGGGGGTGGGCGCGGGCCCAGTCGCGCGTGCCCTGCCAGATCGCCAGCCAGCGCTCGCGCAGGTCGCCGGTACCCGGGTCCGCCTTCTCGGCCGCTTCGCCGATCGCGTTGTAGGCGTCGACGATCAGGTCGGTCAGCAGCCGGTCGCGGCTCGGGAAGTACCGGTAGATCGCGGACGACACCATGCCCAGCTCCCGGGCCACCGCGCGCAGCGAAAGCCCGTGCGCGCCGACTTCGGCGAGCTGGCGGCGGGCTTCGTCCTTGATCTCCTGGGTCAGTTCGGCGCGGGCACGTTCGCGTGCGGTGCGGGTGGCGGTCATGGTGATCAGTGTGCCACGACGAGAGCGCTGCACAAAACAGAGAGCAGTGCTCTTGACAGAGTGCGGCGCTCTGGTGTTCACTGCTCTTAACCGAGAGCACTGCTCTCCCAAAGCTTCGGAGGACATCATGACCGAGACCCGCTACATCAAGCCGAAGAAGTCGACCAACGCGTTCAACGAGCTGGTCGCGAAGCTGACCAACCTGGGCGTGAGCGTTTGGGGCAGCCGCGTGCTGACGGTGGTCGGCCGCAAGAGTGGCGAGCCGCGGTCGGTGCCGGTCAACCTGCTGACCATCGACGGCGTCCGCTACCTCGTCGCCCCGCGTGGCGAGACGCAGTGGGTGCGCAACCTGCGGGCGGCCGGCCAGGGCACGCTGCGCGTCGGGCGCCGCGTCGAGGCGTTCACCTTCCGCGAGCTGGCCCACGACGAGAAGCCGGGCATCCTGCGCGCCTACCTCAAGCGCTGGAAGTTCGAGGTCGGCGTGTTCTTCGACGGCGTCGACGCCAAGGCCTCGGACGAGAAGCTGCGCGAGATCGCGCCGGGTTACCCGATCTTCGAGATCTTCACGAAGTAGGTTTGCGCGCTTTTCGGGGGGTCCGGGTGGCGGAGCCCCCGGCCCGGGGCGAAGCCCCGGTTGTCACCGCCGCGTGAAGTTGGCGGCGATCAGGACCACGCCGACCAGGAACGCGGCGAGCCCGATCAGGAACCACAGCTTCTGGCCGGTCATGAAGCTGCCGGTGATGACGCCGATGCCCTGCAGCACCCAGACGGCGCCGACGAGCACGAGCACGACCCCGGCCGCGAGGGTGATCCACCGCTTCATGGGGTCAGCTTAGGCGGGTCGCTCGTCCGGGACGAGTTTGTGGCGGTAGGCGTAGACGACGGCGTGCACCCGGTCGGGCAGCCCGAGCTTGCTCAGCACGCGGGACACGTGCGTTTTGACCGTTTCCTCGCCGACGTGCAGCTTCCGCGCGATCTCGGCGTTGCTGCAGGCGCCGGCGAGCAGCAGCAGCACCTCGCGTTCGCGGGAGGTCAGCCGGGCCAGCTCCGGGGGTTCGGCGGCCGCCGGTTCGAGGACCGCCGCGAACTTCGCGACCAGCCGCCGCGTGACCGACGGGTCGATCAGCGCGTCGCCGCGGGCGGCCACCCGCATCGCCGCGACGAGTTCCTCCGGCGCCAGGCTCTTCAGCAGGAACCCGCTCGCGCCGGCCCGCAGCGCGCGGTAGACGTACTCGTCGGCGTCGTAGGTCGTGAGCACGAGGACGCGCGTGTCGTTGCCCGGCGCGGCGAGGATCGCCTCGGTCGCGGCGAGGCCGTCGAGGCGGGGCATCCGGACGTCGAGGACGGCGACGTCCGGGCGCAGGCGGGCGGTCTCGGCGACGGCTTCGCGGCCGTCGGACGCCTCGCCGACGCAGGTGAAGTCAGGCTGGGTGTCGAGCAGCGCGCGCATCCCGGAGCGGAACATCGCGTGGTCGTCGGCCAGCAGGACGCGGATCATGTGCTCTCCACCGGGAAGGTCGTGCGCAGCTGCCAGAGCCCGGCGGCCTCGCCGTAGGAGACTTGGCCGCCGAACAGGGTGACGCGCTGGCGGATGCCCGTCAGGCCGCGGTGCGCGTGCTCGCCCTCGGCCGTCCGGTCCGCGCGCAGGCCGTTGGTCACCGTGAGCACGACCTCGGTGCGGCCGTGGTTCAGCTCGACCTCGACCGGGCCCTGGCCGTGGCGCAGGGCGTTGGTAAGGGCTTCCTGGGCGATCCGGTAGAGCGCCACGTCGAGCGAGCCGGGCAGTTCGCGGGCCTCGCCGCGCAGTGTCAGCCGGGTCGGCAGGCCGGCCGCGCGGACGGTCTCGACCAGCTCGTCGAGGTTGTCCAGACCGGGCTGTTCGACGTCGGTTTCGGCGTGCAGCAGGTCGAGCAGCCGGCGCAGGTCGGCCATCGCGGAGCGGCTCGCCGACTCGACGGCGCCGAGCGACTTCCGCGCCGGTTCGGCGCCGTCGGGGAGGCCGAGCCGGGCGGCGCCGGCGTGCACGCCGATGGCGCTGACGTGGTGGGAGATGACGTCGTGCAGGTCGCGCGCGATGGTGGTGCGTTCCTCGAGGACGGCCCGTTTGATGGCTTCTTCTTCGTGCTGACGACGTTCGTCGGCTTCGCGTTCCAGGTCGGCGATGTAGGCGCGCCGGGCGGTCGTGTACCGGCCGACGAGCCACGGCAGCAGCGCGGAGACGCTGACGTTGATGGCGACGAGCCGCCAGTCGGAGGCGGTGCGCCCGCCGCCGGCGATGCAGCCGGCGGTGACCCCGGCGACCAGGGCACCGAGCGCGAGCACGGCGGGCCGCGGCCGCAGCCAGGCCCCGGCCCGGTAGCCGGCGATGAGGATCCCGGCGTTGTTGCCGGTGACGTACCCGTGACAGGTGCAGAGCAGCAGTGGCGCACCGACGAAGAGCACGGCGTGGGCGAGGGCGACCCAGCCGGAGTACCGCGCGGCCCCGGCGAGGGCGGCGTTGACGGCGACCCCGCCGAGCAGTGCGACCCAGGCCCGCCACCCGGCCTCGCCGAGAGGGCCGCGAAGGCCGAAGAGGGCGGCGTCGCAGACCACGCAGACAAGCGCGACCAGCAGCGACTGCCGTCTCAGCGACCCCCGGATGTCCTGCACACCCGCAACTCTGCCTTAACGGGTGGGCAGGAGGGACGGAAACGCCCCGATGCGGCGTGGAGGGGTACGCGGCAGCGGGGCGTTCCCTGGCTGGTGGGGTGATGGCTGGGATGTTGGTGGCGCGGGGTGCGCCGGGTCGGGTGGGTGCCCCTCGCTGCGGGTGCGCGCCAGGTTGCGCGGGGCGGAGCAGGCGGCCAGCTTGGCCGCGGATCAGCGCGCTGGGTCCAGGCCGCAGGCGACCCGGCTGCGGGCTGGGTCGCCGGACGGGTTCGGTCGCTCAGCCGCCAGCCGCCAGCCGCCAGCCGCCAGCCGCCAGCCGCCAGCCGCCAGCCGCCAGCCCGCCCGAGCGCCGGTTGGCGCGCTGGGGCGGGTCACCTCGCCTGGCCCTGGGACGGCTCGCCGGGAAATGGCGAGGCGCCCAGCCGCTCGCCCGGCCGGGTCTTTGCCGCCGGGCGCGGGTCAGCTCGTCGGGCGGGTCGAATACCCGCCGCGGCGCTGGCCCGGCTGGCGCTGGCCCGGCTCGAAGCCCTTGCCCAGGGACGTTGCCGTTGCCGTCTGGCCGTCCACCTTTGCCACCACCGTCACGTTCGTGTCGCCCGTCTTCACGTCGCCCGTCTTCTGGGTCGATGCGTCGAGCGTGTACGTCTGCTTGTAGCCGTCCTTGCTGGTCAGCGTCACCGAGGTGGCGCTCAGCTCGGTGACGTCGCCCGTCTGCAGGCGCTCGGTCGTGTAACCGCCGTTGCCGTTCGACACCACGAAGTCGCCGTGGAGGGCGTCGCGCACTGCTGCCATTCCGCCGCCGATACCGGCTCCCGGCATGCCTTGGCCGCGGAACTGACCGCCGCCTGGCCCGCCTGGTCCGCCCGGGCCGCCGAAGCCGCCGGGGCCCTGGGCCGTGTTGTCGGCGCTGCTGGTGCCCGCCCAGATCGCCGCGCCGCCGCCCGCCGCGATCACCACGGCGATGCCCGCCGCGATCGCCGTCTTCTTGCCGGACCAGCCCTTCTTCGGCGCCGCCGGGGCCGGATCGCCCCAATTGGTGCCCTCGGGCTGGGTGTTCGGCATTGGCTCGGTCGTCATCGTGTCCCTCCGGGGGTGCCCGCACTGGTCCCGCTCAGGTTCGCCGCCTGGGCTGTGTTTGAGCTGTGCGGCACGTCAGCGGGCGCTGTGCCTCGAAAGCGGCTCGAAAGCGGCCTCAAAAGCGCGAACCTTCACAGCAAATGCACAGCCACCGCACAGCGAACACCGACGCCGGGCCGGGAAGGTGGCACTATGACCGCTATGAACGCCACGTCACCCGGCGCTGGCAAGGCCGACCTCCGCCGCGCCGACGGGAGCCCGGTGCGGGTCCTCGTCGTCGACGACGAGGCGACGCTGGCCGAGCTCGTCTCGATGGCCCTGCGGATGGAGGGCTGGGAGGTGCGCAGCGCGGGCGACGGCACCGAAGCGGTCCGGATCGCGCGCGAATTCCGCCCCGACGCCGTCGTCCTCGACGTCATGCTCCCCGACTTCAGCGGCCTCGAAGTGCTGCGCCGGATGCGGTCCGAGGCGCCCCACCTGCCGGTGCTGTTCCTGACGGCGAAGGACGCGGTCGAGGACCGCATCGCCGGGCTCACCGCGGGCGGCGACGACTACGTCACCAAGCCGTTCAGCCTCGAGGAGGTCGCGCTGCGGCTGCGCGCGCTGCTGCGCCGGGCGGGCGGGGTGACCGGGGCGAGCGGGTCGACGCTCGTCGTCGGCGACCTCACCCTGGACGAAGACAGCCGCGAGGTGCACCGCGGCGGCGACCTGGTGCCGCTCACCGCGACCGAGTTCGAGCTGCTGCGCTACCTCATGCGCAACCCCAAGCGGGTGCTGTCGAAGGCCCAGATCCTGGACCGCGTGTGGAGCTACGACTTCGGCGGCCAGGCCAACATCGTCGAGCTCTACATCTCCTACCTGCGCAAGAAGATCGACGCCGACCGCGAGCCGATGATCCACACCATGCGGGGCGCCGGGTATGTCCTCAAGCCCGCAGGCTGAACCGGAGCGCGTCCGCCGGCCGTGGTCGCTGCGGCGGCGGCTGATCGTCCAGCTCGCCGCGCTGCTCGCCCTGGTGTGCCTGGTCGTCGGCGTGGTCACCGAGTTCGCGCTGAGCGAGTTCCTCGTCGGCCAGCAGGACAAGCGGCTGGCCGCGGCGAGCGACCGCGCCGCACACGCGCCGGACCGGTCGGCCTGGCCGTACGGCGAAGCGCCGCCACCGGACCCGTTGCGCGCGCTGGGGCAGGGTGACGGCACGCTCGCCGTCGTCCAGTCCGGCCCGGTCGCCCAGGCCGGCGTGCTCGACTCCAGCGTCGGCGTGCCGTCGAAGCGCAAGCCGCCGGTACGCGGCATCTCGAAGGAGCAGGTGCTGGCGCTCCTCGCCCTGCCGGCCGACGGGAAGCAGCGGAGCATCGACCTCGGCGGCAACCTCCACGAGTACCGCGTCGTCTCGACGACGTCGCCCCGCGGCGAAAAGACCGTCATCGGCCTGCCGCTGAAGGACGTCAACGAGACGCTCTGGCAGCTCGGGTTCATCCTCGGCGGGGTCGCCCTCGCCGGGATCCTGGTGGCGGGCGCGGTCGGCGCGGCGACGATCCGGCGCACGATGCAACCGCTCGACCGGCTGGCCGCGACCGCGACGCGCGTCTCCGAACTGCCGCTGGACCGCGGCGAAGTGGCGCTGTCCGAGCGCGTCCCGGAGGCCGACACCGACCCGAACACCGAGGTCGGCAAGGTCGGCTCGGCGCTGAACCGGATGCTGCAGCACGTCGCGAACGCGCTGACCGCGCGGCACGCGAGCGAGAACCGCGTCCGCCAGTTCGTCGCGGACGCGAGCCACGAGCTGCGCACCCCGCTGGCGGCGATCCGCGGCTACGCCGAGCTGACCCGCCGCGGCGGCGAGCAGGTGCCCCCGGACGTCGCGTTCGCGATGAGCCGCGTCGAGTCCGAGTCGCGCCGGATGACGACGCTGGTGGAGGACCTGCTGCTGCTCGCCCGGCTGGATTCCGGCCGCCCGGTGGTGCACGAGTGGGTGGACCTGTGCCGCCTGGTGGCCGACGCCGTCGCGGACGCGCACGTCGCGGGCCCGGACCACAAGTGGCTGATGGACGTCCCCGGCGAACCGATCGGCGTCCGCGGCGACGCGGGCCAGCTGCACCAGGTGGTGATCAACGTCCTCGCCAACGCGCGCACGCACACCCCACCGGGCACGACGGTGACGACCACACTGTCCACATCGGACGGAATCGTCCGGCTCCGGGTGGCCGACGACGGCCCGGGCATCTCCCCGGAAATCCTCCCGGACATCTTCGAGCGCTTCGCCCGCGGCGACAATTCACGGTCCCGCGCGGCGGGGAGCACCGGCCTCGGGCTGGCCATCGTGGCCGCGGTGGTGGCGGCGCACGGCGGGCGGGTCGGGGTGCAGAGCCGCCCGGGACGCACGGAGTTCGAGATCACCTTCCGGGCGGCGGCGCCGCAGTGAGCACCCGTCCGGGGTTGATGCACAGCTGGTGCACAGCTTCGGCACAAGTTCACCACATGCATCGCCGACACGGTGGACGCCATGACGACCACGCTGTCGGCGCCCGAACACGCCCAGCCCCAGCCGCCCGCTAGCGTCCGGAAACCGCGGTGGGTCAACCCTTCCGTGGCCGCGCTGCTGGCCGGTACCGCGCTGCTCTACCTGTGGGACCTGGCGAAGACCGGCTGGGCCAACGACTTCTACGCGATGGCCGCGCAGGCCGGCACGTGGAGCTGGAAGGCGCTGTTCTTCGGTTCGCTCGATCCGGGCAACGTCGTCACCGTCGACAAACCGCCGTTTTCGCTGTGGATCATGGGCCTGTCCGGCCGGCTCTTCGGTTTCTCCAGCTGGAGCCTGCTGGTGCCGAACGCGCTCGCCGGGGTCGCGTCCGTCGGCCTGCTCTACCTCGCCGTGCGCCGGCTCTCGGGGCCCGGTGCCGGGCTGCTGGCCGGGGCCGGGCTCGCGCTGACGCCGGTCGCCGCGCTCATGTTCCGCTACGACAACCCCGATGCCTTCCTCGTGCTGCTGCTGGTCGCCGGGGCCTACTGCGTGGTGCGGGCGCTGGAGCACGCGAGCACGAAGTGGCTGGTGCTCGCCGGGGTCGCGATCGGCTTCGGGTTCCTCGACAAGATGCTGCAGGCCTTCCTCGTACTGCCCGCGTTCGTGCTGGTGTACGCCGTCGCGGCGCCGACATCGCTCGGCCGCCGGATCGGCCAGCTGTTCGCCGCGGCGGGCGCGGTGCTCGTCTCCGCCGGCTGGTGGATCGCGGCCGTCGCGCTCTGGCCGGTCGCGGACCGGCCCTACATCAGCGGCTCGACCGACAACACGGTGCTGGAACTGGCTTTCGGCTACAACGGCCTCGGCCGGATCTTCGGCGAAGGGCGCGGCGGCCGGGCGGGCACGCCGCCCGCCGGGTTGGACCTGCCCAGCGGCCTGGAGCTGCCCGCCGGCGCCCGGGGTGGTTTCGGCGGTGGCGGCTTCGGCGGCCAGGCCGGCCTGACCAGGTTGTTCTCCGGCGAGTTCGGCGGCGAAGCGTCGTGGCTGCTGCCCGCCGCCGTCATCGGGCTGGTCGCCGGCCTGTGGTTCACCCGCCGCGCGCCGCGCACCGACCGCACGCGGGCGGCGCTGCTGCTGTGGGGTGGCTGGCTGGTGGTCACCGCGCTGGTGTTCAGCACGATGAGCGGCATCATCCACCCGTACTACACGGTCGCCCTGGCCCCCGGGATCGTCGCCACGTTGGCGATTTCCGCGCGCGAGCTCTGGCGCGGCCGGGCGAACTTCGCGGCTCGCGCGGTGCTCGCCGTCATGCTCGCGGTGACGGCGGTCTGGGCCTTCCTCCTCCTCGCGCGGACGCCGGACTGGCAGCCGTGGGTCCGCTACGCGCTCCTCGTCTCCGGCGCCGCCGCCATCGGGGGCCTGCTCTTCGGCGCCGACCGCTTCCGGCGGCTCGGCCCGGTCGTGGCCGTGCTCGGCCTGTGCGGCGCGCTGCTCGGGACGGCGTCCTTCACGCTGGCGACGGCCGCGACCGCGCACTCCGGCGGGACGCCGTCGTCCGGGCCGTCCGTCGCGAGTGGACGCGGCTTCGGCCAGCGCGGCTTCGGGGCGGGGGAGACCGACACCGCGGTGATCGACCTGCTGAAGGGCACGACGACGAAGTGGGCCGCGGCGCAGAGCGGGGCGATGCAGTCGGCGGGCCTGGCCCTGGCGAGCGGACGGCCGGTGCTCGCGATCGGCGGCTTCAGCGGCAGCGACCCGGCGCCGACGCTGCAGCAGTTCCGGCAGTACGTCGCCGACGGCGACATCCACTACTACGTCGCCGGTGGTCGCGGGGGCTTCGGCGGCGGCCGCGGGACCGCCGGGGAGATCCAGGCGTGGGTCGAGCAGAACTTCGCGCCACTCTCGGTGGGCGGCACGACCGTTTACGACCTGACTAAATCTGTCAGTTGATCGAAATTCCGCGGCCGGGTGGAATTGTTTCCAGCGTGTTAACAGTCCGGGAATCATTGGGCGTATCCCGGACCGGTGCGGTATCGGCCGATGCGGACAGGTGTTCGATTTCCGGGATGGCGGCCGGCTGATTCCGAACGACCGTTCGGATCCGCCGGCTCGCTCTCGGTGATGATCTCGGCACTCCGTGCCGTCGCGGTAACGACTAGGGGTGATCGGTCGTGCAGTTGCACGCCATCCCCGCACGCGCACGCGCACGAATTGACCGGGCGGCCGACAGAAACACCTCAAAAGTTGATCTTGAAACTCGCGAATCCGTGCTGGTTAGCCCAGCTGGCGGTCACTCGTTCGGCTGTACTGGCGGACGTTGTGGGGATCTTGTGTCACTCGCTAGGCTCTCCGCCGGGAGAGGGACAGGGGTGGCTGATCCGGTGCGCCGAGTGCCGGGAATTCACTGAGCGTAGGTTCTTCCTGTCCGCGTTCTCTCGCGATGACCCGATCAGGTGCGGCCGGAAGTGAGCAGCGATGACCGTGCGCGGTAGCGCAGCTCGACGAGATCCCCCTTCCCGTCGTCACCACCTGTAGCCCCGAGCAGCGCAATTCCCCCTTTGGTACGGCACCACTCCACTTCCCCCGCATCCTGGAGTCTCGTTGTGATTTCCCGTCCTCGCCCCCGTCTGCTGACGGTGCTCCTGACTTTGCTGACCCTCGCCGGGGTCACCGCGCTTTCGGGGTGCAGCGACAGCTCCGCCTCCGGCAGCGGCAACAAGGTCACCATCGGGTTCAGCGCCTGGCCGGGCTGGTTCCCCTGGCAGGTGGCGCAGGAGCAGGGCCTGTTCGCCAAGAACGGTGTCAACGTCGACCTCAAGTACTTCGACAACTACACCGACAGCATCAACGCGCTCTCCAGCGGCGCCATCGACGCCAACAGCCAGACCCTCAACGACACCCTGTCGTCGGTCTCCGGCGGCGCCAAGCTGTCGATCGTGCTGGTGAACGACAACTCCACCGGCAACGACAAGGTCATCGCCCGGGACGGGATCACCAGCATCGCCGACCTCAAGGGCAAGAAGGTCGCCGTCGAGCAGGGCGCGGTCGACCACTACCTGCTGCTGCTCGCACTGCAGTCGGCGAACCTGACCGAAAAGGAC
The DNA here is from genome assembly GCF_002904335.1 of Amycolatopsis sp. CA-126428. Classification (GTDB taxonomy): domain Bacteria; phylum Actinomycetota; class Actinomycetes; order Mycobacteriales; family Pseudonocardiaceae; genus Amycolatopsis. The sequence goes on from NZ_PPHF01000166.1 coordinate 21,580, forward strand.
ATCCAGCTCGTCAACCTCCCGACCGACGCCGCCGCGGCCGCGTTCAAGAGCGGCCAGGTCGACGCGGTCGCGGCGTTCGCGCCGTTCACCTCGACGGCGCTGGAGCGCGCCGGCAGCCGCGCGATCTCGACGTCGGCCGAATTCCCCGGCGCCATCCCGGACCACCTCGTGACGTCGCAGAAGCTGGTCAAGGACCACCCGAAGGACGTCCAGGCGCTGGTCAACACCTGGTTCGAGACGCTGACCTGGATCAAGAACAACAAGGACGCGGCCGTGAAGATCATGGCCAAGCGCGGTGGCGTGTCCGATGCGGACTACAAGTCCTACGACGCCGGCACCACGATCTTCACGCGGCAGCAGAACATCGACGCGTTCACCCCGGGTGTCACCGCGCAGCACCTCGACTTCCAGGCGAACAAGATCGTCGACTTCATCGTCGGCACCGGTCTCGCCCAGCAGCGGCCCTCGCTCGACGGCCTGTTCGACGACCAGTTCGTGAAGGCCGCCCCCCAGTGAGCGGTCCGACCCAGCGCACCACCCCGGCGAGCACGGCCGAGGCGCGGGCCGCCGAGGCGCAGGAGGCGGAGCAGCGGCTCGCCGAGCAGCAGGAGGCCGGCCGGGCGGGCGGCGGACGGCCGGACTGGCCGCCGCTGCCCCGCCGGGCCGGGCTGAAGCCGTCCGCTTCGCCGCTTTTCTCCTTGCGCACGCCCATTTCCGCGGCGTCCCGCTGGACGCTCGCGGTGCTGTCGTTCGCCGTCCCGTTCCTGGCGTGGGTCGTGCTGAGCATCAGCGGGGCCGTCGACGCGACGTTCCTGCCGTCCCCGGCCGCGGTGCTCGAGGCGGGGGTGGACATGGCGGGCACCGGTGAACTCTTCGACGACCTCTGGACGACCACCCAGCGGGTGCTCGAAGGCTTCGGCCTCGCCGTGCTCGTCTCCGTGCCGCTCGGTATCCTGATGGGCTCCTTCACCGCGGGGCAGGCGTTCTTCGAGCCGCTGATCGGGCTGCTGCGCTACCTGCCGGCGAGCGCGTTCATCCCGCTGCTGATCATCTGGCTCGGCCTCGGCGAGCCGTCGAAGATCGCCATCCTCTTCATCGGCACGGTCTTCTTCAACACGCTGATGACCGCCGACGTCGTCCGCGGCGTGCCGGACTCGCTCATCGACGTCTCCTACACGCTCGGCGCGCGCCGCGGCGAGGTGCTGCGCAAGATCGTCGTGCCGCATTCGCTGCCCGGCATGATCGACGCGATCCGGGTCAACGCCGCCGCGGCGTGGAACTTCGTGGTCGTCGCCGAGCTGATCAACTCCTCGGCCGGCCTCGGCTACCGGATCGTCCGCGCGCAGCGGTTCCTGCAGACCGACAAGATCTTCGCGGTGCTCGTGGTCATCGGGATCGCCGGGCTCGCCATCGACGTCCTGCTGCGCCTGCTGCGCACGCGGGTCGGGAAGTGGGCGGCATGACGCTGGAACTGCGGAACGTCGCCAAGGACTACACCGTCCGCGGCCGGGTCACGCGCGCGCTCGACGGCGTCGACCTCGAAGTGCTGCGCGGCGAGTTCGTCTGCGTCGTCGGTGCGAGCGGCTCGGGCAAGTCGACGCTGCTGTCGCTGGTGGCCGGGCTCAGCCGGCCGACCGAGGGCGAGATCGTGCTCGACGGCGTCCCGGTGACCGGGCCCGGGCCGGACCGGGGGCTCGTCTTCCAGGCCGGCGCGCTCTACCCGTGGCGCAGCGTCGAGAAGAACGTCGCGTTCGGACTCGAGCTGCTCGCCCTGGATCCGGTCGAGCGGGCCAAGCGCATCGACTGGTACCTGGCCGAGACCGGGCTCGAAGCCGTGCGGAAGTCGCTGCCGAAGCAGCTTTCCGGTGGCCAGAAGCAGCGGGTCGCGATCGCCCGGGCCCTGGCGTGCGAGCCGGAAGTTCTGCTGCTGGACGAACCCTTCGGCGCGCTGGACGTCCAGACCAAAGAGGACATGCAGGTGCTGATCCGCCAGGTGTGGGCCGACACCGGCACCACGGTGCTGATGGTCACCCACGACGTCGAGGAAGCGGTCTTCCTGGGCGGCCGGGTGGTGGTGCTCGCCTCCGACCCAGGCCGGATCGCCGCCGACGTCGAGGTGGCGCTGCCCGCCGAGCGCGACTTGGCGGTGAAGCGCGAACCGGGGTTCCTCGCGCTGCGCGCCCGGATCGAGGATCTGGTCCGGGAGCAGCACCGGGGCCACGTGAGCCGGGTGGCCGCGGTCGAGTGAGAACGGAAGACGGGAAGGTGGCGGGATGAGACACGGCAGGCCGGTCGCGAAACGGGCCGGTGGCGGGGGTTTTCTCGCCCGGCTCGGGATTCGCGGCAAGCTGAACCTGCTGCTCCTGCCTCCGCTGGTCGCGGTGGCGCTGGTGTCGGTGCCGTTCGTGCTGACGCAGGCGACCAGCGCCGGTGCGGCGGCGCAGTCGGCGACGGTGGCGCGGCACGCGCAGCAGCTCGGCGGGTTGATGTGGCAGCTGCAGCGCGAGCGGCTGCTGACGGCCGCGTTCGTGGCGACGCCGTCGGCGAGCCCCGACCAGATGGTCCAGCAGCAGAAGGTGGTCGACAGCACGGTCGCCGACGTCCGCGCCGCGCTGGGGGCCGACGCTCCCGACGAGCTTTCCGCGGCGCTGACCCGGATCGGCTCGCTCGGTGAGCTGCGGCAGAACGCCGCCCGCCGCGGCGTCGCGCTCGACAGCGTCGCCCGTACCTACAACGCCGTGGTCGACGCGGTAATCGATGCACTGCGCCTGGTCCCGCAGCTCACCAGTGACGCCGAGGGCACGCGGGAGCTGACGGCCCTGGACGCGCTGCTGCGGGCGAACGAGGAGAACTCGCTGCGCGCGATGGCCCTCATCGTGACCGCGGTGTCGCCGGCGGCCGGGCGGCCCATCCTGGACGACGCGACCCAGCAGGCGCCGATCTTCGTCGACCGGTTCGTCAAGCAGGGCGACGACGGTGACGACAGCGAGCGCGCCGCCCAGGTCGTCCACGTCGAGCAGAGCGACGCCGGCCGGCGCGTCGACGACCTCGCCGCCCAGGTCGGCAACCCGCGTGACGCGGCGGGCACCACCCAGTACGTCTCGAGCGTGCTCTCCGCGGCGGACAGCCACGCGGGGCAGCGGAAACTCGTGCAGGAGCGGGCGATCAGCGAGATCGCCGACTCCGCGACCGAACGAGCCGACAGCGCGGTCCGGCTGGCCTGGACGGTCGGCCTCGGCGCGGGTGGGCTGTTCCTGCTGGTCGTCTTCCTCGCCGTCGCGGTGTCCCGCTCGATCGCCGGGCCGCTGCGCCAGCTGACCACCGCGGCGACGTCGGTCGCCGACCTCGCCGGCACCGAGCTCGTCCGCGTGACCGACACCGAGGAGGCCGAGGAGCAGGTCCCGCGCCTGGCCACCATCGACGTCGTCTCCGAAGACGAGCTGGGCAAGCTGGCCGCCGCGTTCAACCGGGTCCAGACCACCGCGGCCGAGCTGGTCGAGCGCCAGGCGCTCACCCGGCGCAACACCAGCCTGATGTTCGCGAACGTCGCGAAGCGGACGCAGAACCTCGTCGGCCGCCAGCTGGCCCTGATCGACGAGGTCGAGCGCAACGAGCAGGACACGCGGCTGCTGGCCAGCCTCTACCGGCTCGACCACCTCTCCACCCGCCTGCGCCGGAACGCCGACAACCTGCTCGTGGTGTCCGGCACCCGCGACGAAACGCGGATCGCCGGCCCGATCGAGCTGTCCACGGCGCTGCGCTCGGCGCTCGCGGAGATCGAGGACTACCAGCGCGTCAAGCTCGGTGTCGTCGCCGAAATCCTGCTGTCGTCGGCCCTCGGTGCCGACCTCGTGCTCGTGTTCGCCGAGCTGCTCGAGAACGCGACGTCGTTCTCGCCGCCGGGCTCGATGGTCGAGGTGGACACCATGCTGCTGTCCGACGGCGCCTGCCTGGTGAGCATCGTCGACCACGGCATCGGCATGACCGCGGAGAAGCTGGGCGAGGAGAATCGGCGGCTCGTCGAGCGCGAACGCCTGGAGCTCGCGCCGACCAGTGTGCTCGGCCTGTTCGTGGTCGGCCGCCTGGCGCGGCGCCACGAGCTGCGGGTCGAGCTGCTCGCGACGCCGACCACCGGCGGCGTGACCGCGCGGCTGACCATCCCGGCGCCGCTGTTCAGCCACCGCACCGAGCTGCGGCCGAAGACCGAGCAGGCACCCGTGATCCCGGCGCAGGCCGCGCCGCCGATCGCGTCGTCGCCGCGGCACGCCGCGCCGGCCGTCCCGATCGCACCTGCTGTCCCCGCCGCACCGCCTGCTCTGTCCTCTTTGGACGAACTCCGGCCGGCGGCGCCCGAACCGGTCCCCGACCGGCCCGCCGAACTGCCGGCGCCGGCGATCCCGGCGCTGCTCGGCCACGGCAACGGCTTCCGCTGGTTCCGCGAACTGGAACCGGTGTGGCCGGACGCCGAACCCGACGCCGAACTCGCCGAAGCCGCCGAAGCGCCCGAGCCGGTGGCGGCGACGGTGTCGTCATCGGAGTCTCGGGGCGGCTTGCGCCGCCGGGTCCGCGGCGCCCAGCTGCCCAGCCCGGGCACGTCCGCGGCGGTGGCCGACACCAAGCCGCGGCACGACCCGGAAGCGACCAAGGCCGCGATGGACGGCTTCGCGAGCGCCTTCGCGAAGGCCGCCGAGGTCAGCCCGCCCCCCAACGCCTTCGCCAAGGCCGCCGAGGTCAGCGCGCTGACGGCCGACCCGCCGCCCGCCGCCGTGACCGAACCGGTGTCAGCTGTCCCGGCCCGCGTCCCCGCGGACGCGCCGCTGGTGGCCACGGCCCCGTTCACGGCCGCCGCGCAGTCGCGCGACGGCCTGATGCGCCGTGTCCCCGGTGCCCAGCTCGCCCCCGGCCTGCGTCAGCAGTCCGCGGGGCGGCCGCTCGCCCGCGCCGTCGCCAACCGCTCCAAGCGGGACCCGGCGGCCGAACGAGCGGCGTTCGACGCGTTCGCCGCAGGCCTCGCCAAGGCGGAGGACGTGACGGCAGACAGCCCGCCCCAAGGCGTGGTCGCCGGTCGTGTGATGGAACGAGGAGAAGAGAGCAGGAAATGAGCATCCCCGCACCTGGCGTCAGTGTCGAAGCCCAGAACTTCAACTGGCTGGTGAGCCGCTTCGCGCAGCACACCGCGGGCGCGATAGCCGCCATCGCGGTTTCGGCCGACGGCCTGCTGATCGCGATGTCGACGGAGCTCGAGCGCTCCAACGCCGACCGTCTCGCCGCGATCTCCTCCGCCATGCTCGGGCTCGCCCACGGCGTCTCCGACAGCCACCCGCTTGGTTCACCCGACAAGGTGATCATCGAACTCGAGTACGGGTACCTGCTCGTCTGCACGATCAGCATCGGCTGCTCGCTGGGTGTGCTGGCCAACAAGCAGGCCAGCCTGGGCACGATCGCCTACGAAATGGCGATGTTCGCCAACCGTGCCACCGAGGTTCTGACGCCGGGGCTCATCGAGGAGCTCAAGAACACCGTCGGAAGCTAAGCAGCGGCGCTTTGCGCCTCCGTTGAGGGCGGGGGTGGGGGCATGGATGGAGTTAGGGAGCGACGCGATGACCGAAGAACCGGACATCTCGCTGCTGCGGCCGTACCTGATGACCTCGGGACGGGCCCAGCCGGTCGACCAGAGCCTCGAAATCGAGGCCCAGGTCATGACGTCCCGCCTCGGTGCGGCGTCGCACCCGAAGCTCACGTTCGAACGCCAGGAAATCGTTTCCCTCTGCCGGAACACGATGTCGGTCGCCGAGGTGGCCGCCATGCTCGGCCTGCACATCGGCGTGGCCAGGGTGCTGGTGGCCGACCTCGCCGAACTGGGCTACGTCGTCGTCCGGCGGCCGGGCACCCACAACTCGCACGACCTCGGCATGATCGAAAGGGTCATTCGTGGACTCGAAGCCATTCACTGAACCGGGCACCCGGCCGCCGGCCCCGGTCAAGATCGTCATCGCGGGCGGCTTCGGCGTCGGCAAGACGACGGCGGTGTCGTCCATCTCGGAGATCAAGCCCCTCACCACCGAGGCGGCGATCACCTCCGTGGCGGCGACCGTGGACAGCACCGGCCACGTCCCGGCCAAGACCACCACCACGGTCGCCCTGGACTTCGGCTGCATCACGATCGACGAAGAGGTCAAGCTGTACCTGTTCGGCACGCCGGGCCAGGACCGCTTCGGCTTCATGTGGCAGGACCTGGTCCACGGCGCACTGGGCGCACTGGTCATCGTCGACACCCGCCGCATGGACGACTGCTACCCGGCGGTCGACTACTTCGAGAACGCGGGCCTGCCGTTCGTGGTCGCGGTGAACATGTTCGACGGATCACTCGGCCACAACCTCGAGGACATCCGCTGGGCCCTCGCGGTGAGCGACGACGTCCCGCTGATCACCTTCGACGCCCGGCAGAAGCTTTCGGTGCGAGACGCGCTGCTGGCGGTGCTGCACAACACGTTCAAGCGGGCCCGAGCCCAGGCAGGTGCGGGCGCCTGAGCGGACTTCGCTACACTGATCCACGGACCCCGCGCGGCGTCCACCCTGTGAACCTCCCCAGGGCCGGAAGGCAGCAAGGATAAGCAGGCTCTGGCGGGTGCGCGGGGTCCCCTTCTTTTCGGCTCCGGCTTCGGGGCTTCGCCCCTTTGCCGGGCCTTCACTTCGTTCTTCTGCCCGGGGGCCGAGCCCCCGGACCCCCACGGTGCCTCGGGTGCGGCCTGGGAGCGCTGCCGGGCCCTCGGTGGCCTGACGTGTTGTGTGGTGTTCCCTGGGTGGGCCCGCAGGCCTGCCGTGTCATCTGGGGCGCGGGGGTGGGCGGGGCTGGGGATCAGAACAGGCCCAGCACGTCGTCCGGGGGGTTCGGGGGCGGCGGGGCGTCCGCGTCCGTTATCGGGGCCGCTCTTCCCGCCAGTTTCCGCAGCTCCGCGCCGTGAACGCACCGTGCCGGGAAGGCCGCCGAGGCCGTTTGGCGGGTCAGCTCCTCCGCGGGGAGCTCGGCCGCCGAGGCCGCCAGCACCAAGTTGCCGAAGCGGCGGCCGCGCAGTACTCCCGGGTCCGCCAGCAGCAGGACCTCCGGGAAGACCTCGAGCAGCGTCGCCAGGAAGCGGCGGGCGAACGGCAGACCCGAGCCGTCCGTGATGTTCGCCAGGTAGGTGCCCTGGGTCCGGAGGATGGCCGCGATCGCCCGGGTTGCCTCCAGCGTCGCCAGGCCGCCGGCCAGGGTGGCCCTCTCGAACGCGTCGACCACCACCAGGTCCGCCGACTCCTCGCGGCGCGTCGCCAGGCCTTCGCGGCCGTCCGTCACCCGGACGCGCAAGCCCGGCACCCGCAGCCCCAGCTGCGCGCGGACCAGCTCCACCAGCTCGCCGTCGGCGTCGAACACGAGCTGGCGGGACCCCGGCCGCGTCGCCGCGACGTACCGCGGGAGCGTGCACGCCGCCCCGCCGATGTGGAGTGCGTCCAGGGGGCCCGGTGGCCGCCGGTCCACCACGTCCGCGAACCGGCGGACGTAGTCGAACTCCAGGTGGGCCGGGTCGTCGAGGTCGACGTACGACTGGGCGACGCCGTCCACCGACACCAGCCAGGCGTTGCCGCGGGCGGTGTCGCGGACCAGCTCCGCCGTGCCGAACCGCACCGGGTACCGCCCGGGCACCGGCTCGGGCTTCGGTGTGCGGCTCACGGGATCCGAGGTTATCGGAAACATTCCGACCGCTCCGGCGATAAGGGAACGGACGATCATCGATCGAGGGGGTTTTACCTTGCGTGCAAACGCAGTAATCGTTGCCGCGGCACTCGCGGCGGGGGTCTTCGCGACGCCCGCGGCCGCGGATGTGCTGCCCGACCGGGCGCAGGCCGTTTCGCTGCTGGAGACCGGCGGTCCGGGCGTGGCGCGGGCCGCCGAAGCGGCGTTGCTCGGCTCGCCCGCCGACCTGCAGACCTTCCTGGCCACCGGCCGCCGGCAGGCGCAGAACGACGACGAGCGGGTCCTCGTCACCCAGGCGCTCTCCTCCGGCGGCCCGATCACCAAGCGCACCGCCCAGCGGGCGCTCAGCGGCACCCAGGACGACATCCGCGAATACCTGGCGAACGGCCTGCCGCTGGCCCGCAGCGCCGACGACCGGATCGCCGTCAGCCAGGCCATGGACACCGGCGGCCCGACCGTCAACGAGCGGGGCACGGAGGTGCTCGACAACGGCACGCCCGCCGACGTGCGGGCCTTCCTGGAAACCGGCCTGCAGCAGGCGAAGGACATCGACGACCGCGTCACGGCCAGCCAGGCCATGGCCGCCGGCGGCCCGGAGGTCAAGGCCGCCGCGCAGGCGGCGTTCGACGGCACGCCGGAGGACGTCCGGTACTTCCTGTCGCTGTGGCGGCAGGTCGCCGCGAACTACGACGGCGAAGTCACCGCGGTCCAGGAGCAGCTCGACGCGGCCAAGGCCGCCGCGGCCGGCAACCGGCCCCAGGACGTGAAGCTCGCCGCGGACAAGGCCGCACAGCTCGCCGCGGACGCGCGAACGGCGAACACCAACCGCCTCGCCGCGCAGCGGGCCCAGAACCAGCAGGACGGCCGGGCCGCCTCGGCCGCCGAGGCGGCCGCGCAGCAGCAGGCCAGCGAGGCCGCCGCGCGCGCCGCGCAGGCGAAGAAGGACAACGACAAGCTGCTGGCCGACGCGGCCGACCCGGCGCTGACCGTGCCGAACGGCCGCAAGGCGTCCGTCTACCTGCTGCGCAACGGCGGTGCCGCCGTCAAGAACGCCGCCCGTGCCGCGCTGAGCGGCTCGGACGACGACGTCGTCACGTTCGTGCACAGCGGTCTCGCCGTCGCGCAGGAGTCCGACGACCGCGCCGCCGTCTCGGCGATCGCGGCGGACCCGAACGCCCGCCCCGGCCTGCGCCAGGCGGCTCGGGACGCGCTCGCCGGCCCGTACGCCGGGGTCGCCGCGCTGCTGCGCACCGGTGACTACCCGGGCCGCGACACCGACGACCGCATCGAGGTCAACCAGATCATGGCGGCCGGTGGCCCGGCGACGAAGTCGTGGGCGCAGAACGCGTTGGACGGGACCGTGGCCGACATCCGTGAGTTCCTGGCCCACGGCCGGGACAAGGCGCACCTGATCGACCTGGACATCTACGTCACCCGGACCCTGGGCGAGGGCCCGGAGGTGCAGGCGGTCGCGCAGGGCGTGCTCGACGGGCCGGACTCCGGCGCGCAGCACTACCTGGACGTCGAGCTGCCGAAGGCAAGGGCGCGTGACGCGTTCACCGCGGCGCACGTCACCAAGGTGAACGCTCTGGTCGCCGAAGCGGCGGCCCTGGTCTCCTGACCGCACGGCGAAGGTTGTCGGACCCTGGCGGTACTCCGCCGATGCCCCCGCCACCACCCTCAACGGAGGCGCTGCGCGCCACTGTAAGTTGGTGGCGTGGCTCTCGCGCTGTACCGCAAGTACCGTCCGGCAACCTTCGCCGAGGTCGTCGGGCAGGAGCATGTGACCGAACCCCTCCGCACGGCGCTGTCCGCCGGGCGGATCAACCACGCCTACCTCTTCTCCGGTCCACGCGGCTGCGGCAAGACGTCCAGCGCACGCATCATGGCGCGCTCGCTGAACTGCGCCAAGGGCCCGACGCCGGACCCGTGCGGCGAGTGCAACTCGTGCAAGGCGCTCGCGCCCGAGGGCCCGGGCAGCGTCGACGTCACGGAGCTCGACGCGGCCAGCCACGGTGGTGTCGACGACGCCCGCGAGCTGCGTGACAAGGCGTTCTACGCGCCGGCCGAGGCGCGCTACCGCGTGTTCATCATCGACGAGGCGCACATGGTCACCACGCAGGGCTTCAACGCCCTGCTGAAGATCGTGGAAGAGCCGCCCGAGCACGTCATCTTCATCTTCGCCACCACCGAGCCGGACAAGGTGCTGACCACCATCCGCTCACGCACGCACCACTACCCGTTCCGGCTGATCCCGCCGAGCTCGATGCGCAACCTCCTGGAGCGCAACATCGCGGCCGAGGGCGTCGAGGTCGAGCCGGCGGTGTACCCGCTGGTCATCCGCGCGGGCGGCGGGTCGGCGCGGGACACGCAGTCGGTGCTCGACCAGCTGCTCGCCGGCGCCGGGCCGGAGGGCGTTTCGTACTCGCGGGCGGTCGCGCTGCTGGGCGTCACCGACGTCGCGCTGATCGACGACATGGTCGACGCCCTCTCGGCCGAGGACGCGGCCACGGTGTTCGGCACGGTCGAGAAGCTCACCGAGGCCGGCCACGACCCGCGCCGGTTCGCGACCGACCTGCTCGACCGGCTGCGCGACCTGGTGCTGCTGCGCGCGGTGCCGGAGTCCGCGGGCGGGCTGGTGTCCGCGCCGGAGGAGGAGCTGTCGCGGATGGTCGCGCAGGCCGAGCGGCTCGGCCTCGGCACCCTCTCCCGCTACGCCGACATCGTCCACAATGGACTTCTGGAGATGCGCGGCGCGACCTCGCCCCGGCTCGTGCTCGAGCTGCTGTGCGCGCGGATGCTGTTGCCGTCGGTGACCGATGCGGAAAAGGCCCTGCTGGCCCGGATCGAGCGCCTGGAGCGCCGCGCGACGCTGGCCGGCGGTGGCGGCGCACCGGCCGAGGGCGGCGTGGAGCCCCCGGTGCGGGCGGCTCCGGAACGCGAGTTTTCGAGGCCTTCGCAGCGCCCGGGCTCGGCGGGCCCGGCCCCGGTGCCGGAGCCGGTCAAGCCGCCCGGCCGCCCGGCCGACGCCGCCGACGGCGGAAGTGCCGTGCGTCCGCCCGCTTCGGCGCAGCCCCGCGAAGGCGGGAGTGCCGCGAATGCGCCGGTTGAGGCTCAGCCGGGCGACGGCGGTTCGGGTGCCGTGCGCACTCCGGCCGCAGCCGCACCGGCGGCTGCTTCGGCGGCCGAGACCCAGTCGGGCGGCTGGGGCGCGGTGCGCACGCCCGGCGGCGGCACGCCCGCTCCGGCGAGCGCCTCCGCGTCTCCCGATGACGCCGCGCGCGCGGCCGCCCCGGCGCCGGAACCCGCGGCCGGCGCGCCCACGACCTCGGGCGGGATGGACGCGGCCGGGATCCGGAGCATCTGGCCGCAGCTGATGACCGCGTTGCGCAAGTTCACCGGCGGTCGCAGCCTCGAGGCGATGCTGACGCAGGCCACGGTCGCGAGCGTCGAGGGCAATGCCTTGACGCTCACCCACAAGTCCGAGCCGCTGGCCCGCCGCCTCTCCGACCAGGACAACGCCCGCAAGATCGCCGGCGCCCTGACCGAGGTCCTGGGCGGCGACTGGCAGGTCCGCTGCGTCCACGGCAGCGCCCCGACCGCGGCCGCCGCCCGGCCGCAGCAGGCGGCCCCGGCACCGGAGCGGTCGTTCACCCGCCAGTCGGCGACGGCCGCACCGCCCGCCGAACCGGCGGCCCGCCCCGCGACCCCGCCGCCGCCCCCGGCGCGGCCCAAGGTCACGACGAGCGAGCCGGACATCCCGCTGCCCCCGGAACCCTCCGACGAGGACGACGAGGACCTCTACAACGAGGACGCCAGCCCGGCCCCGCCGCCGCCCCCACCCCCGCCGGACAAGGACCCGGACGAGCTGGCCCGCAAGCTCCTCTCCGAGCACCTCGGCGCCCGCCCCCTCGACTGAACGAACGCCCCCAGAGGGTCGGCTCACGTACCCAGCCGGTCGGCTGACCGGCCGACCCCCAGGTGCGTAAACCGACCCATCAGGTGCGCGGGCCGACCCATCAGGTGCGCGGGCCGACCCTTCAGGTACGCAAGCCGACCCTCCGGGTACGCCAGCCGACCCTCCGGGTGCGCGGGCCGACGTTCCGGGTACGGGTCAGGAGGTCCAGGGGCCGATGCCCGTGACCCGGTCGGCCGTGATGCGCACGATCACGGCCGTCGGTGAGCCCTGGTTGCCCAGTTCGTACTTCTCGGCGCCGAGGTACCGGCGGGCCTGCCGGTCCATCAGCGCGGTGAACTCGTCGGCGATGTCCGGCCCGGTCACCCGGGCGGTGCCCCGGACCAGCAGGTACTGCGGCAGCCCCCGCGCGTCGCGCTCGTCGTGGTCCTCGATCAGCACGGTGACGCGCGGGTCGTTGCGGATGTTGCGCACCTTGGGCCGGCGGCCCTCGCGCTCAGCCGCGGAAGCTCCAGGGCTCCAGGGCTCCAGGGCTCCAGGGCTACGGCCTGGTGGACCGCCGCGCGTACGCCGAAGCGCCGCCGCGTGTCGAGTGCTGCCTGACCGAGCTCGGCCGGACGCTCGTCGAGCCGATCGGCGTGCTCACGAAGTGGGCGACGCGGCACGGCGAGGCCGTCCTCGAGGCTCAGGAGGCCAGGTAGGCCTCGATCGCCGCCGCGATGGCCGACGCGAACTGCTGCCGGCCGTCCGCGCTCGTCATCCGGGCCGCCTCCGTGGCGTTGCGCATGTTGCCGCACTCCACCAGGGCCGCCGGCCGGGTCGAGAGGTTGAGGCCGGCCAGGTCCGCGCGGGCCGACAGGCCGTTCGTGCCGATGTAGTTCGCCGCGCTGAAGCTGTTCGTGCGCATCGTGTCGCGCAGCGTCTGCGCCAGCCGCGTCGAAGGTGCTCCCTGCGCGGCGTTCAGCGGGGGTGACGAATACGCGACGTGGAAGCCGTTCGCTCCCGCGGCCTCGGAGCCGTCGGCGTGGATGGAGACGACCGCGTCCGCGCCGGCCTCGTTGCCGATCGCCGCGCGGCGGTCGACGCAGGGGCCGACGCCGGTGTCGTCCTGTCGCGTGTAGACAACCTTGATCCCCTTGTCCGCCAGCGCTTTCCCGACCCGCTGGGCGACGTCGAAGGTGAACGCGTGTTCGGGGTAGCCCGCGTTGGTCGCGGTGCCGGTGGTGTTGCACGGCTTGGTCTGCCCGCGCCCGGCCGGCACCGGGCGGTTGATCTCCGCCGGGTGGGCGCCGTTGCCGCCGTTGTGCCCGGGGTCCAGCACGACGACCTTCCCGGCCGCCACCGGCGGCGGCGTGGCCGATGGCGACGAAGACGGCGTCGGCGTCGGCGAGGGCGAGGGAGACGACGGCGTGGGCGACGCGGTCGTGGACGTGACCACGGGCGCCGGAGCGGGCGTGGGCGCCGCTGGAGCGTCGTCGGAGCAGCCGGTGAGCAGGAGGGCACCGGCCAGCAGGAGGGGAGCAGTCGCGCGTCGCACGGCGACCACGGTGCCACAGCCCGGCACTTCGCGTGGCGCGACTACCCTGGTGGAGACACAGGCGTGCAGAGAGGACCGAGTGCGATCATGGCCCAACCCGGCGGCGGCTTCGACCTTTCCCAGCTGATGCAGCAGGCGCAGCAGATGCAGCAGAAGCTCGTCGAAGCCCAGGAAGAGCTGGCCAACACCGAGGTCACCGGCACCGCCGGCGGCGGACTGGTCACCGCGACCGTGTCCGGTGACAGCCAGCTGAAGAGCCTCCGGATCGACCCGAAGGTGGTCGACCCGGACGACGTCGAGACGCTGTCCGACCTGATCGTGGCGGCGGTCCGCGACGCGTCGGCGAGCGCGCAGAAGCTCACCGAGCAGAAGCTCGGGCCGCTGGCCGGCGGCCTCGGCGGCGGTGGCGGCATGCCGGACCTCGGCAGCCTCGGCTTCGGCGGCTGACGAACTTGTACGAAGGTGTCGTCCAGGACCTGATCGACGAGCTCGGGCGCCTGCCCGGGGTCGGGCCGAAGAGCGCCCAGCGGATCGCGTTCCACCTGCTGGCCGCGGACCCGGCGGACATCTCGCGGCTGCAGGACGTCCTCGGCAAGGTCAAGGAGGGCGTGCAGTTCTGCGAGGTGTGCGGCAACGTCTCCGAGCAGCAGAAGTGCCGCATCTGCCGCGACGAGCGCCGCGACCTCACGGTCATCTGCGTGGTCGAGGAGCCGAAGGACGTCCTGGCGGTCGAGCGCACCCGCGAGTTCAAGGGCCGCTACCACGTCCTGGGCGGCGCGCTCGACCCGCTGTCGGGCATCGGCCCGGAGCAGCTGCGGATGCGCGAGCTCCTCAAGCGCATCGGCGAGGCGGACATCAGCGAGATCATCATCGCGACGGACCCCAACACGGAAGGCGAGGCGACGGCGACCTACTTGGTCCGCATGTTGCGTGACTTCCCGGGCCTGAGCGTGACGCGGCTGGCGTCGGGGCTCCCGATGGGCGGTGACCTGGAGTTCGCGGACGAGCTGACGCTGGGGCGCGCGCTCTCCGGTCGCCGGGTGCTCTAAGGGGCGTCGAAGCGGCGAAGGTCGTACAGGTTCATCAGCCTGATCACCTTGTTCGCGTACTCCGGGTCGGTGGCGTACTTCCTCGCCACCGCCCGGATGAACGCATCCGGGTCCTGGCGCACCGGCAGCGCCGCCGCATAGTTCGAGGACGTCGTCAACAGCCGTCCGTAGTCGCGGAACGAGTCGTCGATCGAGGCGTACGAACGGAAATACGCATCCACCGGGTGGCACGGCGCCGGAATGCACTCCGTCGTCGGGTAGCGCGTGCAGCGCAGAGCGATCGGCCCCGGGCTCGACGGCGTCACGCACTTGAAGCCGAAGTGGTTCAGCTCGGCCGTGGACAGCTTGCTGCGGCCCCAGTTCGACTCCAGGATCGCCTGCGCCACCGTGACCGACGCCGGGATGTCGTACGCCGCGTGGATCGCTCGCGCGATCGGGCCCGCCGCGCCGACGTACGCCTCCTGGAAGCCCGCCGTCAGCGCGGCGTCACGAACCTCGCCCTGGTCGATGGGCGGGACCACCACCAGTGCGGCCGCCAGTCCGATGTGGATCATGGCGACACTTTGCCCGGCTCACCCCCGGAGAAACCCGGGGTCACCCCGACGAGACCTCAGCAGTAGCCGAGCTGCGCCAGGGTGTCCACGACGATCTCGGACGGGTGGTACTTGTCCATCCAGGACTCACCGCGGCGGTTCTGGTACGTGTCGAGGAAGTTCTGCAGCTTGTCGCCGCGCATTTCCGTCAGCACGACCGTCTCGCCGAGGTGCTGCGGGGTCTCCGTGCGCTCGCGGTGCACCGCGCACGGCAGGCCGAGGTAGTAGCACTCCGCCGAAAGACCACCCGAATCGGTGACAACGTACTCGGCGCGCGCCACCAGCGGCAGGAACTTCAGGTACCGCATCTTCGGCTGGACGATGAACTGGTCGTCGAAGATGTTCCCGATGCCCAGCGAGCGGATCTTCTCGCGCTCCGGCGCGCCGGCCATGTACAGGATCGGCATCTTGCGGCTCTGCTCGCGCAGGATCTCCAGCGCCTCGCGGTACTTGTCCGGGCGCGAGACCAGCTCGAAGCGGTGCAGCGTGGCCAGGCCGAACTTCTCCGGCAGGTTCGGCACGTCCAGCGGTTGGTTGATGGCGAGGCGCATCGCGTCGATCGCCGTGTTGGCCTCGGTGTCGACGACCACGCCGCGGGCGTTGCGGAGGTTGTTGACCTCGCGGATGCTCGGCGCGAAGTGGATGTCGACGATCTTCGCCGCGATCTTGCGGTTCAGCTCCTCCGGCAGCGGCGAGAGGATGCTGCCCGAGCGCGCGCCCGCCTCGACGTGCCCGACGCGGGACTTCAGGATCCGCTTGCCGATCAGCGAGCCGTACGGCGTGGTGAACGTGTCGCCGTGCACCAGCACCAGCGGCGGGCGGCCGTCCTCGGTCAGCGCGGCGCGCAGTTCGTGGCGGCGGCTCCACGCGGTGCGCAGCACCTGCGCGGCCCACCCCGGGACCTGCGCCGGCGACTCGAGGTTGTGGGCCTTGTCCTCCGGCACCAGCCAGACGTCCGGCTGCGGCATGTTCAGGTCGGCGAGGACGTCCGCGACCTCGTCGACGTGCTGGGCCGTGAACCAGATCTTCGGCCGCATCCCGCGCTCGCGGATCCCGTGGTAGACCGGGGCGATCTTGATCAGTTCCGCGGTGGTGCCGAGAATGAAGGAAATCACCGTGAAGCCCATTTCTGGTCGGGTGCGGTGGCGTAAGGATACTGGCCGACCTGCCACGGGGGCCGCCGGGTAGCCTCGGCACGGTGAGTGCGAACCCGCTCCTCCCCTCGCTCAGCGTCGTGATCCCGGTCTACAACGAGCAGGACTGGATCGAACGCAGTGTCGGCGCGCTGCTCGCTTCGGCGTCCGCCGCGAGCTGGCCGATCGAGGTCGTCGTGGTCGACGACGGCAGCACGGACGCCACGCCGTCCCGGCTCGACGACCTGCGCGAACGCCACGGCATCACCGTGCTGAGCCAGGCCAACGCCGGCCGGTTCGAGGCCCGGCGGGCGGGCATCGCCAAGTCCTCCGGCGAGTGGATCGCGCTGCTCGACAGCCGCGTCATCGTCGACGATTCCACCCTGACGTTCCTGCGCGACCAGCTCGTCGAGCACCCCGAGCGCGCGGTCTGGAACGGCCACATCAACGTCGCGTCCGAGCACAACCCGTACGCCGGGTTCATGGCCGGCCTGGTCAAGGTGCCCTGGCGCAAGTACTGCGCGAACCCGCGCCTGATGTCGTACGGCATCGAGGAGTTCGACGTCTACCCGAAGGGAACGACGTTCTTCTGCGCCCGCCGCGGCCTCCTCGAAGGCTCGGTGACGGCGTTCGCGTCGCTGTTCGACGACCTCCGCTTCGCCAGTGACGACACCCGCATGCTGCGCTGGATCGCCGAGCACGAGCGGATCTGGCTGGCCCCGGAACTGTCGGCGACCTACCACGGGCGCGACTCGTTCAAGAAGTTCACGCAGCAGGCCTACTTCCGCGGCACTACCTACGTGGACTCCTACATCGCCTCGCCCGGGCCGGCCCGCAACGCCCTGTTCGGCGCGCTCGCGGCCGGTGCCGTCGGCCTGGTCTTCGCCGCGAAGAAGCCGAAGACGACGCTGGCCGCCGGTGTCTTCGGCGCGGTCGCGGCGGGCGAGATCGTCAAGAAGTGCGGCGCGACCGGCCCCGAGGCCCGCGCGGTCAGCACGCTGCTGCCGGTGTTCGCCGGCGGGTTCGGCGCCGGTGTCCTGCGTGGACTCGCCATGGCGGGGCGCGCCCGGCTCCGTCGTCGATGAGCACCGAAGTGGACACCCCGGCCACCGCACGCAGCGGACGCACAACCGCGGGCAGCCTCGGCGGCTCGCTGATCGTGTCCATCGGCCTCGGCTACCTGCTCACGGTCGCCTGCCAGCGCCTGCTGTCCCCGCCGGAGTACGCGGTTTTCGTCACCTTCTGGGGCCTGATCATGGGCCTCGGCAGCACGCTGTCGCCGCTCGAGCAGGAGCTTTCGCGCCAGTCGGCGGTCGCCGCGCTCGCCGGCGGCAAGGCGGGCCGCCCGGCTCTGCGGGCGGTGGCGGTCGGCGTGGTCGTCGCGGCCGCGTTCTCGCTCGCCTTGCTGATCCCACCGGTCAACGAAAGGCTCTTCCGCGGCGACTGGTCGCTGGCGCTGATCGTGCTGTGCGGCGGGGTCGCGTTCGCCTGCCAGTTCGGCACGCGCGGGCTGCTCATCGGGCAGCACAAGGTGAAGGCCTTTTCCCTGCTCGTGGTGGCCGAACCGGCGATCCGGGCGCTGGTCCTGGGTGTCCTGTTCGTCTCGGTCGCCTACAACGTCGTCTCGCTGGCGATCGCGGTCGCGGCCGGTTCGTTCGCCTGGCTGCTGTTCGCCCGCCCGGCTCGCCGGCTGCTCGACTTCCGGGTCGAGGGCGACGGCTGGGGCGTCACGTCCCGCCGGATGGGCATGCTCCTGGTCGGCGCGGCCCTGACGGCGGCGGTCATCACGGGCTACCCCGCGCTGGTCGGCCTGCTCGCGCCCGGCGGAGACCGCGACCGCGTCGGCTCGCTGTTCGCGGCGCTGGTCATCGCGCGGCTGCCGCTGACGCTGATCGGGCCGGTGCAGTCGCTGGCGGTGCCGTTCGTCGTCCGGCTCTCGGTCACCGAGGAGGGCCGCCACAGGCTGCGCCGCGTGCTGGCTCTCGGCGCCGGCGCCGCGCTGGTGCTCGCCGCGGTCGGCGCCCTGGTCGGGATGTGGATCGGGCCGTGGGCGGTCCGGACCGTCAGCGGCCCGAAGTACGACATCGACGGCTGGTCGGTCGCGGGGCTGGTGTGGTCGTCGGTGCTGCTGGTGCCGATGCAGCTGCTCACGGCGGTGCTGATCGCCCGTACCCAGGCTCGGCTGGTGCTGGCCACGTGGGCGGTGGTGACCGGGACGGCGTCCTTGGTGCTGTTGTTCCTGCCGGGTGACACGGTGTTCCGCGCGGTGGTCGCGCTGGCGGTGGCGCCGACCCTGGGGCTGGCGGTGGTGCTCGCCTTCGTCCTGCGGCGGGCCCCGGAGCCGGTCACCAGGATGTCGTGAGTGGTAAAGCGGGTTCTAACCCGCGTTACCACTCACGACCAGCCGCGGCAGAAGCCCAGCTCTGACCGCCCTCAGCCCCGGGGCGGGGTCTGCGGCAGGTCCAGCCGGTACACACTGACCGTGCCCGAGCTGAACGCCTTCGTCAGGCCCGGCAGGCCCGTCAGCCCGCTCAGCCCCGGTGCCAGGCTGAACGTCAGCTGGCCCGTCCAGTGGTGGCCGTCCGTGCCGACCGTCGGGGCCGAGGAATCCACGTACACCCAGCGGACGTTCTTCGCCCTCAGGATGTTCTGGACCTGCGGGTCGGCCGGGAAGTCGTTGAACTTCGCCAGCAGGGTGATGTTGTCCTCGATCGGGCTGTGGCCGTCCGGGACGATGTTGAGGATCGGCAGGTCGTAGTCGACGTACAGCAGCGTCGAGCCGTCGTTCGCGTTGTTGAGGATCGTCTCGCCCGGGGCCGCGTGCTCGTGGAGCCACTTCGCGGCCGCGTCGTCCGCCGCGTTGTAGCGGACGAACTGCGGGGCCGCGTAACGCTGGCTGAGCGACAGCGCCCCGGTGTTCATGTAGCCGCGGAACGACGTCACCGTCAGCGCGCCGAGCAGCACCACGATCAGCCCGAACGCCACCGCCGGGCGGAGCCGCGCCGGGATCGGGTTGCGGGCCCGCACCGCGACGACGAACAGCCCGAGCGCCACGAACAGCACCCCCGCCAGCGGCGGGATCAGCAGGTAGACGTGGGTGTCGAGGCGATTGGCGACCCGGTAGTAGTAGCGGCCGATGGTCGCGCCGAACCCGGAGTTGGGCGAGTAGTGGAAGCTCACCATGACCGCGGCCCAGAACAGCCAGGCCGTCAGCAGCGGCCACGCCCGCCGGGACAGCAGCGTGGCGACGACGCCGGCCAGGCCCAGCAGGCCGAGCACCAGCTGGCCCATCGTGCCGCCCGGGTCGAAGTAGCCGCCGTAGGGCAGCCGGGCGACCAGCTCGGCCGACTCGCGCAGCGGTGAGCCGGGGATGTTGGCCGGCGCGTCGACCACCGTGCCGCCGCCGAGCCGCAGCAGCGCCAGCACGTCCGGGACGATGAGGACGACGGCGACCACGCCCGTCACCACCAGCGGCAGCAGCGCGCGGACGAAGGCGAGCCGGCCCGCTTTGGTGAACAGCAGGCCGACCATGGCCGCGACCGTCGTCAGCGCCACCGAGGTCAGCGCGCTCGGGTGCAGGTTGAACGCGCCCGCGGCGGCGACGCCGACCAGCACCGCGCGGCCCCAGTGGCGTTTGCCGATCACCAGCATCACCGCGACGAGCCCGGGCATGAGCGTCATCGCGGCCGCGTTCGGCAGGACCCCGCCGTCGTGGGCGAAGGCGATGCCGGGGCGGTACAGCTGCACGGAGACCAGCGCGGCCACCCCGGCGGCGAGCTCGACCCAGCCGCGGCCGAGCCGGCCGTGCCGGAGCACCGCCGCGGTGAAGGCGGCCACCGACAGCGGCAGCACGACCACCATGAACACGACGGTCGTCAGGTTCAGGGACAGCATCGTGTCCCCGAAGATGTCGGTGAGCAGCGCGCAGATGTCGGTGAACCCGGGCGGGTAGAACTGGACGTTGGTGTCGTGCACGACGTCGATCGGCAGGATCTGCCACGGCGCGGCCTTGCCGGTGAAGTGCGTGAACGCGGTCAGCACTGCGTGCGTGACGGTGTCGTGCTCCTGGGTCGGCGTCCGCCACGACCCGAGGCCCTTGTGCCACATGCGGACGCCGAGGCCGACCCCGGCGACGGCGATGAGCGCGCCCAGCACCTGGGCGACCGTCCCGGCCCGGCCGGTCAGCGTGCGCAGCCGCGGGTCTTCGGCGGGCTCCGCCGGATCCGCGGCCGGGCGACGGCGGCGGACCAGCCACCGCACGCCGCCGAGCACGAGCAGCACGACCACGAGCGCGACGACCGCGGTCAGCAGGCCGAAGCGGAGTCCGGTGACGCCGGTGAACAGGGACACCAGCAGGACGAACCCGGTGGTCAGCGGCGCCGAGAGGCCCGCCAGCCACAACCGCTCGCGTACGCCGGCGACCAGGAGAATCGAGAATCCGGGGAGCAATACCACCAGGATTCCCACGGCCAGCCGGACAGCTTCGGACAGCATGCCTTCTCCGATCAACAAAGCCGTCAACGCCCGGGAGTCTATGGGGGGCCGCGGTGTGCCCAGGATGCGGGTGACCAGCGAGCTGACGTGCACGGTAGCGTGGCCGCCGCCGTCGGAGACGCCGTTCACCGCGGTGGCGGGACGGCTCACGGCGAAATGGGATGGAACAATGGGGTTTCTGCTCGTTCTGGCCGCATTCTGGCTGCCCGGCGCCGTTTTCGGCGCGGCGATCGGCCTGCGTGGCTGGACGCTGGGCGCGGCGGCCCCGGTCCTCACCTTCGGGGTCGTGGCCCTCGCCATCCCGCTGCTCGGCGCCACGGGCATCCGGTGGACAGCGCTCTCCGTGACACTGTGGACGCTCGTGGTCTCGGCCGCCGGCTTCGCGGTCACCTGGGCCGTGGCCCGGTTCACCCGGCGGCGCCGGCCGGACGCCGAGGCGGCCCCGCCCGAGCGCCCGCGGTGGTCGTGGCGCGCCCACGCCTTGACGGCGCTCGGTGTCGCCGCCGGGATGGCGGTCGGCGCGCTCACCGTGCTGCGCGGCATTCCGGCACCCGGCACGGTGAACCAGGACTGGGACGCCGCGTTCCACGCGAACCTCGTCCGCTGGATCGCCGAGCGCGGCGACGCGCGCCCGTCGACCGTCAGCACCATCGCGAACCTGCCGGACGAGACGCACTACTTCTACCCGGACACCTACCACGCGCTGCTCGCCGTGCTCTTCGGCAAGGGCGGCCTGACCGTGATGCCGCTGCTGAACTTCGCGTCGATCGCCGTCACCTTCGCGGTGCCGCTCGGCGTGGCCGCGATGTGCCGCGCGTGGCGGCTGCCCCCGGTGACGGCCGCCGCGGTCGCCGTCGCTTCCGCCTGCTTCACCTCCTTCCCCTACGACCTGTTCTGGCACGGGCCGGTCTGGCCGTACGCCGCCGGCGTCGCCCTGGTCCCGGCCATGCTCGCGGTGGTCCGCCTGCTGCTCGAGCCGGGCGGTGCCACCGGGCCGCTGGCCGTGGGCTTCGGCGCCGGGGGCCTGGCGGCGCTGCACACCAGCGTCGTGTTCGTCCTCGTCGTCTACTGCGTCCTGATCCTGGCCGCGGTGCTCTTCCGGTTCGAGCCGATCGACTGGCGGCGGGCCTGGCCGTCGCTGGTGGCGGCCGCGCTGCTCGCCGTCCTGCTCGGGCTGCCCCAGGTGCTGCCCTCGCTCTACAACGCCGGCGGCGTGACGTCCGCGATCTGGGGGAACGCCGCCACCGTGACCGGCGCGGTCGGGCAGACGGTCACGTTCTCGCCGATGGCGGACTTCCCGCAGTGGTGGATCGGCGTGCCCGCCGTCGCCGGCGTGGTCCTGCTGGCCCGGCACCGGCGGGTGGTCTGGCTGGTCGCCGCGTACGTCGTCCTCGGCGGCTTGTACGCGGCGACGGTGTCCATGGAGAACGGCCTGGTCCACCTGCTGACCGGGCCGTTCTACAACGACAACTACCGGATCGCGGCCCTGCTGCCGTTGATCGGCGCGGTGGGCTTCGGCGAGTTCGTCCACACCGCGACGGCGTGGTTCGCGGCGAAGGTCCGGCCCCGGCTGCCGAGGCTGCACCCGGCGGCGCCCGTGCTGGCCGGCGTGGTGCTGCTGGCGGCGGTGATCGGCGGGTTCAGCCGCGGGTACGTGTACATCAACTCCGTCCACGTGAACATCGGCTACCGGGGCTTCCCCTCGGTGAGCGCGGACGAGGAGGCGGCGTTCGCCTGGCTGGCCGGGCACACCGTCCCCGGCGAGCGCGTCCTGAACGACCGCCTCGACGGGTCGGTCTGGATGTACGCGCTGCAGGGGGTGAAGCCGACCCAGTGGAACTACTACGGCGCGCCGCCGGCCAGCGACATCGGCTACGTCAGCGCGCACGCGAACCGGCTGGAAGCCGACCCCCGGGCCCGCAAGATCTTGCGGGAGCTCAAGGTCCGCTACGCCTTCGTCGGCCAGGGCAACGCCGTCCCCGACGGGCAGAACGATCCCGGCCTGCTGAACCTGGACACCGCTCCGGGGTTCAAGCCGGTCTACCGCAACCCCGGGGCCTCGATCTACGAGATCGCGGGGCAGCAGGACGTCGTCACGGCGGGCGCCGCGCCCGGGTCCGCGACCGGCGACGGGCGGTGAAGCGTTAAAGTGATGCCCGTGTCTGTGACCTCGGCGAACCCGGTGACCAGCCGCCGCGTGCTCATCGTGATGCCCGCCCTCAACGAGTCGGCGAGCGTCGCGTCGGTCATCGAGCAGGTCAAGCGGGCCCTTCCGGGCGGTGACGTGCTGGTCGTGGACGACGGCTCGGTGGACGACACCGCCAAGCTGGCCCGCGCCGCGGGCGCCGAGGTGGCCCGGCTCGCCGTGAACCTCGGGGTCGGCGGCGCGATGCGCACCGGGTTCCGCTACGCCGCCGCCCGCGGGTACGACGTCGTCGTCCAGGTGGACGCCGACGGCCAGCACGACCCGGACGAGCTCGACGCGCTGCTGCGCGGCCTGGACGACGCGGACATCGTGATCGGCTCCCGGTTCGCCGGCAAGGGCGCGTACAAGGCCAGCGGGCCGCGCAAGTACGCCATGGTCGCGCTGTCCATCGTGTTCTCGCGGCTGGCGAAGACGCGGCTCACCGACGTCACTTCCGGTTTCAAGGCGATGGGGCCGCGCGCGATCCGGCTGTTCGCCGGCTACTACCCGGCCGAGTACCTCGGCGACACGGTGGAGTCCCTGGTCATGGCCATCCGGGCGAAGCTGACCATCAAGGAAATTCCGGTCGTCATGCGGGAGCGCGCGGGCGGCACGCCCAGCCACTCGCCCGTGAAGTCGGCCGTCTACCTGAGCCGGGCCGGGCTCGCACTGCTGCTGGCGCTGGTACGCCGCCGCCCGGCGGTCGACTCGTCCGACTCGGCATAAGGGAGCTTGCGAGATGGAAGGTTGGCGCGTCCTCAGCATCGTCGTCGCCTGCGTCGTGCTGTTCGTCGTCCTCGAGATGATGCGGCGGCGCAAGCTCCGTGAGAAGTACGCGGGCGTGTGGCTGGTCGTCGCCATCGGCGTCGTGGTGCTGGCCGTGATCCCGGCGGCCGCGAAGTTCCTCGCCGGGCTGACCGGGGTGGAAACGCCGTCGAACTTCGTCTTCCTCCTCGCCGGCGTGGTCCTGGCGCTGGTGTCGCTGCACCTGTCCACCGAGACCGGGCACCTCGAGGAAGAGGTGCGCACCTCGGTCGAGGAGATCGCGCTGCTGCGCTGCGAGCTCGAAGACACCCGGCGCGAGCTGGCGAGCCGGATCGCCGAGCTGGAGGCGAAGACGGCGGCACCCGACGACGTCAAAGGGCTCCCGGAGGTCGAGCGCGTCAGCAAGTGACGCGCTGATCGAGGCCCTGCTCGCCGCCCCCGCGCGGCTGGGCCGGGTCCGCGTGCTGGCCATCGACGGCCCGTCGGGCGCCGGCAAGTCCACACTGGCCGCCCACGTCGTCGCCGAGCTGACCGCCCGCGGGTGCCGCACGGCCTTGGTGAGCACCGACGCCTTCGCGACGTGGGACGACCCGGTCTCGTGGTGGCCCCGGCTCGCCAGCGGCGTCCTGCGGCCGCTGGCCGGCGGTGTGGCGGGCGCGTACCGGGCAATGGACTGGTCCAGTGGGGCACCCCGGCCGGGTGAACTCGTCCGGGTGGCCGTGCCGGACGTCCTGGTGCTGGAGGGGGTTTCGAGCGGCCGCACTTCGGTAAGACCCCTGCTTTCCCACCTCTGCTGGCTCTCCGGCGGCTCCGAAGCCGGGCGGCTGGCCAGAACCGTCGCCCGGGATGGCGAGGCCGCACGGGCCGAATTGGCGCGGTGGCAACGCTTCGAGCGCGGCTGGTTCGCCGTGGACGGCACCGCCGGCGCCGCCGGAACCCGACTTCCGTAGGGGAACAGGGGGTCACGCATCGTGTCCGAGGGACTCCGAATCGATCAAGCTGTCCGTAGCCGGATACACGAGCGGGGTAATGTCGGTACCGCCATCTGAGTCATGGATCACGCACCCAGGGCAGCCGTAGCCCGCAAATGGTCACATTCTGTCGTGATTTATGGACACATTGCGGTCAAATCGGTGTCCACGTAGCGCGATCGTAACCTCACGTGCTTAAGTGCGGGCCGAGTTCCCGCTAGTGTCGGCGAGCACACCGATCGTCCGTCGAGTTCCTGACCGACCGGACGGTGACTTTGAAACCCGAAACATCTCCCAAGGGGTGCCAGATGCAGCAATTGCGGCTGACCCGAACACGCCGCGTGGCCCTGATCGGGCTCGCCGGCGCGCTCGCGGTTTCGCTGTCCGCCTGTGCGGAGTCCAAGCGTGACGAGGGCGCAGGGGGTGGTTCCGGGGGCACGATGATCTTCGGTGCGGCCGGTAACCCGAAGCTGTTCGACCCCATCTTCAACGACGAGGGCGAAACCTTCCGGATCACGCGCCAGATCTTCGACACGCTGATCCAGAACAAGCCGGGCACCGCCGACCTCGAAGCCTCGCTGGCCGAGAAGTGGGAGCCCAGCAACGACGGCAAGACCTGGACCTTCTCCCTCAAGCAGGGCGTGAAGTTCTCCGACGGCACCGCCTTCGACGCGACCGCGGTCTGCTTCAACTTCGACCGCTGGTACAACATGAAGGGCGCCGCCGCCCAGAGCCAGATGATCTACTACGCCGACGTCTTCGGCGGGTTCGCCAAGAACGAGAGCGACGACTACAGCGACCCGGTCTACAAGAGCTGCGAAGCCAAGGACCCGGCGACCGCGGTCGTGAACCTGAACAAGGCGAAGGGCGCGTTCCCGGCGGCCTTCACCCTGCCGTCGTTCGCGATGCAGAGCCCGACCGCGCTCAAGCAGTACAAGTCCGACGAGGTCACCCAGTCCGGCGACTCGTTCACCTACAGCGAATACGCGAACAAGCACCCGGTCGGCACCGGCCCGTTCAAGTTCGACAGCTGGGACCAGGGCAAGGGTGAGATCATCCTGTCCAAGAACGACACCAGCCCGACCCAGACGGCCAAGCTCGACAAGCTGATCTTCAAGGTGATCCCGGACGAGAACGCCCGCAAGCAGGCGCTCAAGGCCGGCGACATCCAGGGCTACGACTACCCGGCGCCCGCCGACTACGGCCTGCTGCGCAACGAGGGCGAGCAGGTGCTGGTCCGCCCGCCGTTCAACGTGCTCTACATGGGCATCAACCAGTCGGGCCCGGCCGGCGACAAGCTGAAGGACGTCCGCGTCCGCCAGGCGCTGGCCTACGGCATCAACCGCGAGCAGTTCGTGAAGAGCAAGCTGCCCGAGGGCGCCGAGGTGGCCACCGAGTTCGTGCCCAAGACGATCTCCGGCTACACCGACGAGGTCACCAAGTACGCGTACAACCCGGAGAAGGCCAAGTCGCTGCTCCAGCAGGCCGGCGCGACGAACCTGACGCTGAAGTTCTACTACCCGACCGAGGTCACCCGTCCGTACATGCCGAACCCGGCGGACGTCTTCACCTCGATGTCGGAAGACCTGAAGGCGATCGGCGTCAAGATCGAACCGGTGGCCAAGCCGTGGAACGGTGGCTACAAGGACGACGTGCAGAAGTTCGGCAAGCAGGACCTGCACCTGCTCGGCTGGACCGGTGACTACAACGACGCCGGGAACTTCGTCGGCACCTTCTTCGGCCGCAAGAAGCCGGAGTTCGGGTTCGACAACCCGCAGCTGTTCCAGGCGCTCGCCGCCGCGGACGCTTCGCCCGCCGGCGACGCGCACGCCAAGGCGTACCAGGAAGTCAACAAGCAGATCATGGACTACCTGCCGGCCATCCCGATCTCCTACGGACCGCCCGCGATCGTGGTCGGCCCGAAGGTCAAGGGTCTGGTCGCCAGCCCGCTGACCGACGAGCGGTTCAACACCGTGACTGTCAACTGACGGTTCCACTTTGCGAGGCATGGGGTGGGTGCTACCGCGCCCACCCCATGTTCCGTACTCAGCGGGCTGCCACCTAAGGACTGCAAGTGCTCCGTTTTCTCGTGCGTCGGCTGCTACAAGCGATCCCGACGCTCCTCATCCTGTCCATCCTGGTCTTCGCCTGGCTACGGTCGCTGCCCGGAGGGCCCGCGGCCGCCCTCCTCGGCGACAAGGCAACGCCGGAGAAGATCGCCAACCTCAACCACGTGCTGGGGCTCGACCAGCCGGTCATCTTCCAGTACTTCAGGTTCCTCGGCCGCGCGATCACCGGTGACTTCGGTGCCTCGCTGGTCTCCACCCAGCCGGTGATGTCGGAGATCGGCACGTTCCTGCCGGCCACCATCGAGCTGGGCATCTCCGCGATGATCGTCGCGGTGGTCATCGGCATCCCGGCGGGCTACATTTCGGCCCGCTACCGCGGTGGCGCCGCCGACAACGTGATCATCGTGCTGACCCTGATCGGTGTCGCGGTCCCGGTCTTCTTCCTCGGCTACATGATGCAAGACCTGCTCGCCGGGCCGCTGGGCCTGCCGTCGCAGGGAAGGCAGGCAGCCGGCCTGGACGCCACCGCCATCACCAACTTCGCCATCCTCGACGGCATCATGACCAGCGAGTGGGACGCGGTCTGGGACGCGATCAGGCACCTGATCCTCCCGGCGTTCGCGCTCGCCACCATCCCGCTCGCGGTGATCACCCGGATCACCCGCGCGTCGGTGCTCGAAGTGCTCAACGAGGACTTCATCCGCACGGCCAACTCGAAGGGCCTCACGCAGCCGGTCGTCCGGCGGCGGCACGTGCTGCGCAACGGCCTGCTGCCGGTGGTCACCACCATCGGCCTGCAGACCGGCGCGCTGCTCGGCGGCGCGGTGCTGACCGAGCGGGTGTTCAACTTCCGCGGCCTCGGGTTCCTGCTGGCCGAAGGGATCGAACGGCGTGACTACCCCCGGCTGCAGGCGTTGCTGCTCTTCGGCGCCCTGGTGTACGTGCTGGTGAACACACTGGTCGACGTCTCGTACGGGATCATCGACCCGAGGGTGCGTGTGCGATGAACACTCTGCTGAACAAGAAGAAGGAACCGATCGACAAGCTCGCGTCGGCGTCCGGGCACAGCCTGGGCGGCGAAGCGGTGCGGCGGATGCTGCGCAGCCCGGTGGCCATCACCGGCGGCGTGATCACCGCGCTGTTCCTCCTGCTGGCGATCTTCGCGCCGCTGATCGCACCGAAGGACCCCTACGTCCGCTACCTGCAGGACAAGGTCTCCCTCGGCCAGGGCATCATCCCGGGCGCCCAGCCCGGGTTCCCGCTCGGCGTGGACGACTTCGGCCGCGACTACCTCTCGCGACTGCTCGTCGGCGCCCAGCAGACGCTGCTGGTCGGCGTGCTGGCGACGGTGATCGGCGTGCTGATCGGCGTCATCATCGGCGGGCTGGCCGGCGCGTTCGGCGGCTGGGTCGACACCGTCCTCATGCGACTGGTCGACGTCATGCTGTCGGTGCCTTCGCTGCTGCTGGCGATTTCGGTGGCGGCGCTGTTCCAGAAGCCCAGCCAGTGGACGGTGATCCTGGCCGTGTCGATGATCGGCGTGCCGATCTTCGCGCGGCTGCTGCGCGGTTCCATGCTGGTGCAACGCGGCAGCGACCACGTGCTCGCCGCGACGTCGCTGGGCGTGAAGCGGACGTCCATCGTGTTCCGGCACATGCTGCCGAACTCGCTGGGCCCGGTCATCGTGCAGGCGACGCTGACCCTGGCCACCGCCATCCTCGAGGCCGCGGCGCTGTCGTTCCTCGGCCTGGGCGACCCGGACCCGAACCGGGCGGAGTGGGGCATCATGCTGAGCCGCGGGGCCCGGCAGTTCCTCGACGTCCGGCCGGAGCTCGCGTACTACCCGGCCATCGCGATCATCGTGGTGGCGCTCGGGTTCACGCTGCTCGGCGAGTCCCTCCGCGAAGCCCTCGACCCGAAGAACAGGCGGTGAAGCACTGATGGCACTCCTTGAAGTCCGTGATCTCAAGGTCGACTTCGTCCGCCGTGGCGAAAAGTCGTTCACCGCGGTGGACGGCGTGAGCTTCGACGTCGAACCGGGCCAGACGGTCGGCCTGGTCGGCGAGTCCGGCTGCGGCAAGTCCGTGACGTCCCTGGCGATCATGCGGTTGCTCGCCAAGCGCGGCAACAAGGTCAGCGGCTCGGTGCGCTTCGAGGGCGCCGACCTGCTCAAGCTGTCCGACCGGGAAATGCGCGACCGCCGCGGCCGCGATCTCGGCATGGTGTTCCAGGACCCGCTGTCCTCGCTGAACCCGGTCATCCCGATCGGGCTGCAGATCACCGAGGTGCTGGAGCGCCACCGCGGGATGTCGCGCAAGGCGGCGTCCGTCGAAGCGGTGGACCTGCTGGACAAGGTGGGTATCCCGGACCCGTCCCGGCGGCTTTCCGAGTACCCGCACCAGCTTTCCGGCGGGATGCGGCAGCGTGCGCTGATCGCGATCGCGCTGGCGTGCCGGCCGCGGCTGCTCATCGCCGACGAGCCGACGACCGCGCTGGACGTCACCATCCAGGCGCAGATCCTGGCGCTGCTGCGGGAACTGGTGCAGGACACCGGCACCGCGCTGATCATGATCACCCACGACCTCGGCGTCGTCGCCGGGCTGTGCGACGAGGTCAACGTGCTCTACGGCGGCAAGATCGTGGAGCGGGCCCAGCGGCACCGGCTGTTCGCCGAGCCTCGCCACCCGTACACGCACGGCCTGCTCGCGTCGATCCCGCGCCTGGACGCGGGCCGCGGCGAGAAGCTGATCCCCATCCGGGGTTCGGTTTCCGACAACATCCCGTGGGACCACGGGTGCGCCTTCGCGCCGCGCTGTCCGAACGCGCTGCCGGTCTGCCGCGAGGCCCAGCCGCAGCTGGTGCCGGACCGGGCCGGACTGCTGCGCTGTCACAACCCCGTGCGGCCCACGGTCGCGGCGGGAGGAGGAGCCCGATGACCCGTCCTGCTGGTGACGTGCTGCTCGAGGTCACCGACCTCAAGGTGCACTTCCCGATCAAGAGCGGCGTCGTGTTCGACCGGACGGTCGGGCACGTGTTCGCGGTCGACGGCGTCGACCTGGCCATCCGGCGGGGCGAAACCTACGGCCTGGTGGGCGAATCCGGCTGTGGGAAGTCCACGTTGGGCCGGGCGATCCTGCGGCTCAACGAGCCCACGTCCGGGCACGTGGTGTTCGACGGCACCGACGTCGCGCAGCTCAAGGGAGAGGAACTGCGGAAGGCCCGGCGCCGGATGCAGATGATCTTCCAGGACCCGATGTCCAGTCTGGACCCGCGGCAGTCGGTCGAGTCGATCCTGGTGGAGGGCATGCACGCGCACGGCCTCGACAAGGACAAGGAAGCAACCCAGCGGCGGCTGCGTCAGCTGCTCGCCGCGGTCGGCCTGCCGGAGACGTCGTTGCGGAAGTACCCGCACGAGTTCTCGGGCGGGCAGCGCCAGCGCATCGGCATCGCGCGGGCGCTGGCCGTGGAGCCGGACCTGATCGTCGCCGACGAGCCGGTGTCCGCATTGGACGTTTCGGTGCAGGCCCAGGTGGTGAACCTGCTGGAGGACCTGCAGCAGCAGCTCGGCCTGACCTACGTCGTGATCGCGCACGACCTCGCGGTGGTGCGGCACATCTCCGACCGCATCGGCGTGATGTACCTGGGCGCGCTGGTCGAGGAGACCGACGCGGACTCGCTGTACCGGGACCCGCTGCACCCGTACACGCGGGCGCTGCTGTCGGCCATCCCGGTGCCGGACCCGCAGGTCGAGGACACCCGCGAGCAGATCCTGCTCGCCGGTGACCTGCCGTCGCCGGCGAACCCGCCGTCGGGCTGCCGCTTCCACACGCGCTGCCCGTGGAAGCAGGCGAGCCTGTGCGGCACCGACCGCCCGCAGCTGCGCGAGATCGGCGGCGGGCACCGGGTGGCGTGCCACTACGCGGAGGACATCCGCGACGGGCGCATCCAGCCGCACGAGGTGGAGCCGGAGCTGGTGGAACTGACCGGGGCGCTCAACCCCGACCTGGGCCCGCCGGACATCGGCACCGCCGCCGAGATCCTCTGAGGCTCTGAAGTTCTGATGCGAACGGCCGGCCGGGCGTTGTCCCGGCCGGCCGTTCTCATGTCTCCAGCTTGGCGGCACGCGACTGCAGGTACGCCTGCTCGGGCAGGCTCAGCGTCCGCCGCGCGGCAGCCAGGTACGCCTCCCGGGCCCCGGCCGCGTCCCCGGACAGCTCCAGCAGGTGCGCGCGGATCGCGTCGACCCGGTGGTGGTTCGCGAGGGCGGGGTCCTTGGCCAGCTCCGACAGCTCCGCCAGCCCCGCCTCGGGGCCGTGGACCTGCGCGAACGCCACGGCCCGGTTCAGCGTCACCATCGGGCCGGGTGCCACGACCCGCAGCAGGTCGTAGAGCGTGAGGATTTCGGCCCAGTCGGTCTCGTCGGCCGTCGCGGCCTCGTCGTGGACCGCGGCGATGGCCGCCTGCAGCTGGTACGGGCCCACCGGCGCGGTCGCGAGGGCTTTCGTGATCAGCGCGACGCCCTCGTCGACGAACGCCCGGTTCCAGCGGGTGCGGTCCTGCTCGGCCAGCGGGACGAGGGCGCCGGTCGCGTCGACGCGGGCCGGGCGCCGGGCCTCGGTCAGCAGCATGAGGGCGAGCAGCCCGGCGACCTCGCCGTCGTCCGGCAGCTCCGCGTGCAGCTGCCGGACCAGCCGGATCGCCTCGGTCGTCAGCTCGACGCGGCTCAGCGCGTCCCCCGAACTGGCCGTGTGGCCCTCGGTGAAGATCAGGTAGAGCACCTGCAGCACCGCGGCCAGCCGTTCGGCGCTGACGTCCCTGGTGAGCCGTTCCCCTTTCAGCTTCTGTTTCGCGCGGCTGATCCGCTGCCCGATCGTGGCCTCGGGGACGAGGAAGGCCCGCGCGATCTCGGCGGTGGTCAGCCCGCCGACCGCGCGCAGGGTGAGGGCGACTTGCGACGGCGGCGTCAGCGACGGGTGGCAGCAGAGCAGCAGCAGGGTCAGGGTGTCGTCGACCCCGCTGACCGGCTCTTGGCCGGGCGGCTCGGCGAGCGCGACGGTCTCTTCACGCCGTTGCCGCGCGGTCTCACTGCGCCACTGCTCGATGCGCCGACGGGACGCCGTCGTGATCAGCCACCCCTTCGGGTGATCCGGAACGCCTTCGGCCGGCCACTGCTGCGACGCGGCGAGCAGCGCCTCCTGGACGGCGTCTTCGCAGGTGTCGAAGCCGCCGTAGCGCCGGACCAGCGCGGCGAGGACCTGCGGGGCGAGCTCGCGGAGCAGGTGTTCGACGTCGGTCACAGCTCCGGCCCGTGCAACCCCATCACCGGCCGCACCTCGACCACGCCGAAGGAGGCTTCCGGGATCTTTGCGGCGATCTCGAGAGCGCGTTCTTCGCTCTCGCAGTCGAGCAGGTAGAAGCCGGCGAGGAACTCCTTGGCCTCGGCGAAGGGGCCGTCGGTGGCCATGGGACCCACCCGCTTGGCGAGCTCCGGGAAGGCGAGCCGTTCGGAGACGATCCGCTCGCCGGAGGCATCGAGATCGTCGTTGAGCTGCTGGTAGTAGGCCAGCCCGGCGGCCCGCTGTTCGTCGCTCATGCCTTCCCACGCGCTGCGCGACTCGGGGTTGCCGTAGATCAGGACCACGTATTTCACGTCCGCCTCCTGTCTGCTCGATCGGCAGTTATCCACCGGAGTTGTCCACATGGGGGTGGACTCTGTGGACAACTCCGGACGACCGCCCCGGCTGTCATGCGTGATGCCTTGGCGAGCACGGGAACTGCCCTTCCACCGACCCGAACGCCGGATTGTTCAACGGCCGTCACGCCGCGTCAAGGCGGGAAAGCGTGCCTTGACCCGGCG
>NZ_PPHF01000167.1 GCF_002904335.1 Amycolatopsis sp. CA-126428
GTCGTCCGGTGGAAGCTCCGGAGGCGGCGGGGTTCCGGATGTGCTGCGCGTGGGTCGTCCGGTGGAAGCTCCCGAGACGGCGCGGTCCCGGACGTGCTGCGCGCGGGCCGTCCGGAGCGGCTGTTGGACCCAGCGGGGGCTCCGGACGTGCCCGATCGTGTCGCCGGGCACCTGAGCAGCCCCCGTTTTCCACGCTACCGGCGGGCACCGACACCTTCCGGCCGCCGGTGGGCCGGTGTGGATGATCGGGGCGCCGGCTCGGCGTTGTGGACAACCCGGGCCGCGCTTGCCGAGGACGCCCGGAACTGTCGGACCCTCCCGGTAGCGTGGAATTCGGGGGCTGCTCAGGCACGACGAAGGCCGCCTCCCGGGGGAGGCGGCCTTCTCGGTCGACAACCGTCAGTGGCCGAACGCGCTCCGCGCCGCGAGGTCCGCCAGCAGGGCGCGGCCCTTCTCGGCGTTGCGGGGCTGGGACAGGACGTCGTAGCGGCGGGCCACCAGCTGGCTCTGCGAGATGAACCCGCGCTTGTTCCGGTTCGCCGCGTAGCCCAGCGCGCCGAAGAGCAGGTTGAACCCGAGACCGGCGACGAGGCCGATCACGATCGGGACCAGGCCGGCGCCCGGGTTGAGCAGGCTGAGCATCAGGCCGAGGAACAGGCCGAACAGCGCGCCGGACGTCGCCGCGCTGCCGAGGACCTTGCCCCACGTCATCTTGCCCGCGACCCGCTCGACGAGCAGCGGCTCCACGCCCACGATCGTGACGTCGGTGACGGGGAAGTCGGTGCCCGCGAGGTGGTCGACCGCCCGCTGTGCCTGCTCGTAGGACTCGTACGAACCGATCGGCCAGCCGGTGGGCAGGGTCGGCAGCTGGGGCCGGGCCTGCTGCTGTCCGATCGTGGTCTGCTGCGTGAATGCTGTGGTCATCGATCTCACCTCTCTTGTCCCGTTCAACGTGCGGGGACCCCCTTTTCCTCCCGGACGAGCGAATTCACAGGCTCTTCTCAGCCGGGCAAGCCGGACAATCCGGCCGCCACCCCAATGGTATAAAAAGATACCTTATTTCGGGTTGACCCAGCTCGGGTGACCGGGTAGGAAGGACCGGCAAAGGATTCATACCAAACCTTTGGGGCGACGGATGGCACGCAGGCGAGGCATGCTCACGCTCGACGAACTCCGGGCGCGCGTGGACGCGGGCACGATCGACACGGTGCTCGTCGCGCTCACCGACATGCAGGGCAGGCTGCAGGGCAAGCGCTGCTCGGCCGAGTACTTCCTGGACGAGGTCGTCGGCCACGCCACCGAGGCCTGCAACTACCTGCTCGCCGTCGACGTCGACATGAACACCGTCGGCGGGTACGCGCTCTCCTCCTGGGACAGCGGCTACGGCGACTTCGTGCTGCGCCCCGACCTCGAGACGCTGCGGGAGGTCCCGTGGCAGGAGGGCACCGCGCTCGTCCTCGCCGACGTCGAGCGCGTGCAGGGCGGCCCGGTCTCGGTGTCGCCGCGCCAGATCCTGCGCGGCCAGCTCGACCGCCTCGCCGAACGCGGGCTCGCCGCCTTCGTCGGCACCGAGCTCGAGTTCATCGTCTTCGAAGACACCTACGAGGCCGCCTGGGACAAGCGCTACCACGGCCTCAAACCCGCCAACCAGTACAACGTCGACTACTCGATGCTCGGCACCGCGCGGCTGGAGCCGCTGCTGCGCCGCATCCGCAACGACATGGCGGGCGCCGGGCTCTACCCGGAGTCGGCCAAGGGCGAGTGCAACCCGGGCCAGCAGGAGATCGCCTTCCGCTACACCGATGCCCTGAGCACGTGCGACAACCACAGCGTCTACAAGAACGGCGCCAAGGAGATCGCCGCGCAGGAGGGCAAGAGCCTCACCTTCATGGCGAAGTACAACGAGCGCGAGGGCAACTCCTGCCACATCCACATCAGCCTGCGCTCCACCGAGGGACGCGCGGTGCTGGCCGGGGACGGCGAGCACGGCTTCTCGAAGCTGATGGAGCACTTCCTCGCCGGCCAGCTCGCCGGGCTGCACGAGCTGACCTACTTCTTCGCGCCGAACATCAACTCCTACAAGCGGTTCGTGCCCGGCAGCTTCGCCCCGACCGCGATCGCCTGGGGCACCGACAACCGCACCTGCGCGCTGCGCGTCGTCGGGCACGGCGAGTCGCTGCGCGTCGAGAACCGGGTGCCGGGCGGGGACGTCAACCCGTACCTCGCCGTGGCCGCGCTCATCGCCGCCGGGCTCCACGGCATCGAGAACGAGCTCGAGCTCGAAGAGCCCTTCACCGGCAACGCCTACCACTCCGGCCTCGGTACCGTCCCGACCACGCTCCCCGAAGCCGCCGCCGCGCTCGCGGAAAGCGAGCTGGCGCGCGAGGCGTTCGGCGAAGACGTCGTCGACCACTACCTGAACGCGGCGAAGATCGAAATCGACGCCTACAACGCCGCCGTCACCGACTGGGAGCTGATCCGTGGCTTCGAGCGACTCTGACGCGAATCGGGGCAAGCCCGTCATCGGCCTCACCGGCTACCTCGAACCGGCGAAGTTCGGCGTCTGGGAAACCGAAGCCGTGCTGCTGCACCGGGTCTACGTCGACTGCGTCGTCGCGGCGGGCGGCATCCCGGTGCTGCTCCCGCCGGTGTCCGGCGCTTACGACCGGCTGATGTCCACTGTGGACGGCCTGGTGCTCACCGGTGGCGCCGACGTCGAGCCCGCGCGCTACGGCCACGAGCCGCACCCGGCCACCTACGTCCGCCCGGAGCGGGACGCCTTCGAGTTCGGTCTGTTCGAAGCCGCGCGCAGGGCGGGCAAGCCGGTGCTCGGCGTGTGCCGCGGCCTGCAGGTCATGAGCGTCGCCCTCGGCGGCACCCTGGCCCAGCACCTGCCCGAAAGCGCGGGCACCACCGAGCACCAGCCCGCGCCCGCGACCTTCGGCCGGGGCACGGTCACGCTCGCCGAAGGCAGCCGGGCGGCGGCGATCCTCGGGCCCGAAACCAAGACCCTGTGCTACCACCACCAGGCGATCGACCGGCTCGGCACCGGCATGGAGGCCGTCGGGTGGGCGGCCGACGGCACGATCGAGGCCGCCGAGGTGCCCGGCGAGTTCGTCCTGGGCGTCCAGTGGCACCCCGAGCAGGACAGCGACGACGTCCGGCTGTTCCAGGCTCTCGTCGAAGCGAGCAAGGAGAGGGAATGACCAGCAGTTTCGACGTCCTCAACCCCGCCACCGAAGAGGTGGTGCGGACGGTGGCGCTGACCAGCGCCGAAGAGACCGATGCGGCGATCGCCCGCGCGCACGCGGCGTTCCCGGCCTGGCGCGACGTCACCCCCGGCGACCGCGCGCGGCTGCTGCGCCGCTTCGCCGACGCCGTCGAGGCCGACATCGAGCACCTCGCGCGGCTGGAGGTCGAGAACTCCGGGCACACCATCGGCAACGCCCGCTGGGAGGCCGGCAACGTCCGGGACGTCCTCAACTACTACTCGGCGGCGCCGGAACGCCTGCTCGGCAAGCAGATCCCGGTCCCGGGCGGCATCAACGTCACCTTCCAGGAGCCCCTGGGCGTGGTCGGCGTGATCGTGCCGTGGAACTTCCCGATGCCGATCGCCGGCTGGGGGTTCGCGCCCGCGCTCGCCGCCGGCAACACCGTCGTCCTCAAACCGGCCGAGCTGACGCCGCTGACCGCGATCCGGCTGGCCGAGCTGGCGCGCGAGGCGGGCATCCCGGAGGACGTCTTCCAGGTGCTGCCCGGCAAGGGATCCGTGGTCGGGCAGCGGTTCGTCGAGCACCCGGCCGTGCGGAAGGTCATCTTCACCGGCTCCACCGAGGTCGGCAAGCAGATCATGGCGGGCTGCGCGGCGCAGGTGAAGCGCGTGACGCTGGAGCTGGGCGGCAAGAACGCCAACATCGTCTTCGCCGACTCCGACCTGGAGAAAGCCGCGGCGACCGCGCCCTACGGCGTCTTCGACAACGCGGGCCAGGACTGCTGCGCGCGGTCGCTGATCCTCGTTCAGGCCGGCGCATACGACCGCTTCATGGAGCTGCTCGAACCCGCGGTGCACGGCGTCGTCGTCGGCGACCCCGGCGACGAGAAGACCGAGATGGGCCCGCTGATCTCGGCCGCGCACCGGGAGAAGGTCGCCTCCTACGTGCCGGACGACGCGCCCGTCGCGATCCGCGGCACCGCCCCCGCGGGCCGCGGCTTCTGGTTTCCGCCGACCGTCGTCACCCCGCCGGACCTGCGGCACCCGGTCGCCGCGGAGGAGGTCTTCGGCCCGGTCGTCGCCGTCGTGCCGTTCGCCGAGGAGGCCGACGCGATCCGGATGGCCAACGCGACCGAGTACGGCCTGTCCGGGTCGATCTGGACCCGCGACGCCGGCCGCGCGTTCCGGGTCGCGCGGGGCGTCGAAGCCGGCAACCTCTCGGTGAACTCGCACTCGTCGGTGCGCTACTGGACGCCGTTCGGCGGCTTCAAGCAGTCCGGCCTCGGCCGCGAGCTCGGCCCGGACGCCGCCGCGGCGTTCACCGAAACCAAGAACGTCTTTCTGAGCACGGAGGAGTAATGGTCCAGCGTTTCGAAGGGCGCGTCGCGGTCATCACCGGCGGCGCCAGCGGCATCGGGCTCGCTTCGGCCCGGCGCCTGGCGAGCGAAGGCGCGAAGGTCGTCATCGGGGACCTGACGCCGGATTCGGGCAAAGCCGCGGCCGACGAGATCGGCGGCGCGTTCATCCAGACCGACGTCACCGACGCCGAGCAGGTCGAGAACCTGTTCCACAGCACCGTCGAGCAGTTCGGCTCGGTCGACGTCGCCTTCAACAACGCGGGGATTTCGCCGCCCGAGGACGACTCCATCCTGACCACCGGCATCGAGGCGTGGGAGCGGGTGCAGCGCGTCAACCTGACGTCGGTGTACCACTGCTGCAAGGCCGTCCTGCCGCACATGCAGCGCCAGGGCAAGGGTTCCATCATCAACACGGCGTCGTTCGTCGCGGTGATGGGCGCGGCGACGTCGCAGATCTCCTACACCGCGTCCAAGGGCGGGGTGCTCGCGATGAGCCGCGAGCTCGGGGTGCAGTTCGCGCGGGAGAACATCCGCGTCAACGCGCTGTGCCCGGGGCCGGTCAACACCCCGCTGCTCAAGGAGCTGTTCGCGAAGGACCCGGAACGCGCGGCGCGGCGCCTGGTGCACGTGCCGGTCGGCCGGTTCGCCGAGCCGGAGGAGATCGCGGCCGCGGTGGCCTTCCTGGCCAGCGACGACGCCAGCTTCATCACGGCGTCGCAGTTCCTGGTCGACGGCGGCATCTCCGGCGCGTACGTCACCCCGATCTAACGTTTCGTCGGTTTCTTGACGCCGTAGACCTCCCTCAGGTCGCTCCAGGCGGCGTTGAGCTTCTTGCGCTCTTCGGAGAGCAGCTTTTCGCGGCGCCGCAGGACGCGGGTGGCGATCTCCGAGGCGAGGAAGGCGCCGGCGGCGAAGGTCAGGCCGCCGACGATCAGGGTCAGGGCGATGATGGTGGTGGTCATGGTGACCAGCGTCGGAGCGCCCTGGGCGGGTTGTCCCCGCGCAAAGCTAGCGGGTTTCGTTAGCTTTGTGAGGTGACGCACTGGCGCGCCGACGAGTGGGCGGAAGCGGTCCGGACGGGCATCCGCTCCCGCGGGCTGTCCCTGGACGAGGCCGCCCGGCGCATCGGCGTCCCGACGTCGACGCTGCGCAGCTGGATCGAGCACCGGCACGCGCCGAAGGTGACGGTGTTCGACCACTGGGCCCAGCTCGCCGAGGTCACCGGACTGACCGAAGCCGAGCTCCTGCGCGTCGCCGGCGTCCTGCCCGACAGCCTCGCGAGCCCGGTGCACGTCGCGCAGGCGGCGAAGGCGCTGCGGGAGGGCATCGACCGGGCCGGGCAGTTCCTCCGGCAGGCCACCGCGCTCGTCTACTCCTCGCCCGGCACGCAGGTGGCGAACGCGATCGCGGCGTCGCCGATCGACTGGGAGATGCGGATCCGCTCGGCCACCCGCGGCGACGAGGTCCGGGTCACCTACCACCACTACGTCGGGATCGTGCCGCCGCGGGACTTCCCGTACTCCGACGCCGAGGTGCGGCGGATCCTCGAGCACGACGTCCTCGGCGAGCTGTGGCGGCCGCTCGGGCTGTACTGGCGGGTCGCCGAGGTGCACGACTGGCACGAGCCGCCGCGGCTGGTCATCCAGGTGCCCGAGCAGGAGGCGACCCGGCCGCCCGTGCCGTCGCCGGTGGTCACCGCGCCGCCGGTGGTCGTGCTGTCGCCGATCTGGGGGTACGGCGAGCTGCTGGCGTCGCTGGTCGCCGACGGCCTCGGGTTCGGCAACGTCGACTTCCGCTACTTCGGCCTCCCGGACGCGATGGCCGACCGCGTCCGGATCACCGCCCGCGAGCTGGCCGGGCCCGCGCCGCGGCTGGTGCACTCGGTGCCGCCGATCATGCTGCTGCACGGACTGGCCGTGCCGGACCTGACCGGACGGCTCCCGGTCGTGGTCCGCTACGGCCCCCGCATGCGCGCCCGCGCGGCGCGGATCTACCGCGAGCCGCTGCTCGAAGCGGGGTTCGCGGACCCCCTGGAGGGCGCCCGCGCGATCGAGGAGGCGATTTCGGTCCCGGCGGGCTGCGCGTACTTCGAGGTGACCCTGGCCGACGAGGACGTCTTCGACGGCGACCGCCCCTCGCTGGACCGGCTCAACGACTCGGTGGCGTGGCACGCCGAGCAGCTCGTCGAGCAGGTCCTGCTCGGCGCGGGCCTGCCCCCGGTGCCCGTGGGCGGGCCGTTGAAACGCCTGGTCCTGCCCTCGGGCCGGGTCCGCCGCCCACCGGCCCTCGCCGGGAAGGTCGTCCGCCGGATCGCCGGTGAGTCCCGGCCCGCTCGGAGGCCGGTCGAGGACTGATGTGGTGTTGGCCGGATGAAGTAGACGCCCGCGGGAAGCGCCGGGTACCGTAACCGCCACAACTGCAGATCGGGCCGTCGAGCCGAGGCGGGAGAGCCCTCACGAAGTCGGTGGGGCACCGAAGGAGCAAACTCCCCGGAATCTCTCAGGTACCTGCTACCGCTTCGTGCGAGGCCACTCTGGAAAGCAGGCGCACCCGCGCCTCACCCAAGGTGAAAGCCGTGTTCCACACGGTGAAACTCTCAGGTGCCATGACAGAGGGGGAGTTCCCAGCGCACCGTTCTGCCCGGTGCCCGGCCCGAGGAGCTCCCCATCACGTCTACGCAGTTCGACGCCCGCCACATCGGCCCGTCCGAAGCCGAACGCGCGAAGATGCTGGCCGAGTGCGGCTACGGCAGCCTGGACGCCCTCGTCGGGGCCGCCGTCCCGAGCGCCATCCGCGCCACCCGTGACCTGCGGCTCCCGCCCGCCGCGTCCGAAGAGGAAGCCACCGCGGAGCTGCGCGCTCTCGCCGCGCGCAACCGGCCGATGACGCAGATGATCGGCCTGGGCTACTCCGACACCGTCACCCCCGGCGTGATCCGCCGCAACGTCCTCGAGAACCCGGCCTGGTACACCGCGTACACGCCCTACCAGCCGGAAATCTCCCAGGGCCGGCTCGAAGCCCTCCTCAACTTCCAGACCATGGTCGCCGACCTGACCGGCCTGGCCACCGCGAACGCCTCGCTGCTGGACGAGTCGACCGCCGTCGCCGAAGCCGTCACGCTGATGCGCCGCGCGTCGAAGGCCAAGTCGAACAAGGTCGTCCTCGACGCCGAGTGCCTGCCGCAGACCATCGCCGTCGTGCGCACCCGGGTCGAGGCCCTGGGCATCGAGGTCGAGGTCCGGGACCTGCTGACCGGCCTGCCGGAGGAGTTCTTCGGCGTCGTCGTCCAGTACCCCGGCGCGTCCGGCGTGCTCCGCGGCCGCGGCTTCTACCACGCGGTTTCCGAGTCGGCGAAGGCCGCGGGCGCGCTGTTCACCGTCGCCGCCGACCTGCTCGCGCTCACCCTGGTCACCGCGCCCGGCGAGTTCGGCGCCGACGTCGCCGCCGGGTCGACCCAGCGCTTCGGCGTCCCGCTCGGCTACGGCGGCCCGCACGCCGGGTACATGTCCGTCCGCGCCGGCCTCGAGCGGTCGCTGCCCGGGCGCCTGGTCGGCGTCTCGGTCGACGCCGACGGCAACTCCGCCTACCGGCTCGCGCTGCAGACGCGTGAGCAGCACATCCGCCGCGAGAAGGCGACGTCCAACATCTGCACCGCCCAGGTCCTCCCGGCCGTGCTGGCCGCGATGTACGCGGTCTACCACGGCCCGGACGGCCTGAAGAAGATCGCCCAGCGTGTCCACGGTCTCGCCGCGGGCTTCGCCGACGCTCTCCGCAAGACCGGCGTCGAGGTCGTGCACGAGTCCTTTTTCGACACCGTCGTCGCGCATGTGCCCGGCCAGGCCGCCGAGGTCCACGCGGCCGCCCGCGAAGCCGGGATCAACCTCGGCCACGTCGACGCCGACCACGTCCGGGTCGCCTTCGACGAGGTCAGCACCCCCGCGATCACCGCGAAGGTCCTGCGTGCGTTCGGGGTCGACGAGGACGTCCGAGACGGTGTCGCGCTGCCCAGTGGCCTGGCCCGCGAGAGCGGCTTCATGGGGCACGAGGTCTTCGGCACCCACCGCTCGGAGACGGCGATGCTGCGCTACCTGCGTCGCCTGGCCGACCAGGACTACGCGCTCGACCGCGGCATGATCCCGCTCGGCTCCTGCACGATGAAGCTCAACGCCACCACCGAGATGGAGCCGATCAGCTGGCGGGAGTTCGCGGGCATCCACCCGTTCGCCCCGGCCGGGGACGCCGAGGGGTACCACGTCCTCGTGGCGCAGCTGGCCGAGTGGCTGGCCGAGGTCACCGGCTACGACCAGGTGTCGCTGCAGCCGAACGCGGGCAGCCAGGGCGAGCTCGCCGGTCTCCTCGCCATCCGCGCGTACCACCGCGCGAACGGCGACGAAGCCCGGGACGTCTGCCTGATCCCGTCGTCCGCGCACGGCACGAACGCCGCCTCCGCGGTGCTGGCCGGGATGCGCGTGGTCGTCGTCAAGTGCACCGACGAGGGCAACGTCGACCTGGCCGACCTGCGGGCCAAGGTGGACGCGCACCGCGACACCCTGGCGGCGATCATGGTGACGTACCCGTCCACGCACGGCGTGTACGAGCACGACATCGACGAGCTGGCGAAGATCGTCCACGACGGCGGCGGCCAGGTGTACGTCGACGGCGCGAACCTCAACGCCCTGCTCGGCCTGGCCAAGCCGGGCGAGTTCGGCGGCGACGTCTCGCACCTGAACCTGCACAAGACCTTCTGCATCCCGCACGGCGGTGGTGGCCCCGGCGTCGGCCCGGTCGCGGTGCGCGCGCACCTCGCGCCCTACCTGCCGAACCACCCGCTGCTCGACGCCGCCGGCCCGGAAACCGGCGTCGGCCCGATCAGCGGCGCGCCCTACGGCTCGGCGTCGATCCTGCCGATCTCCTGGGCCTACGTCCGGATGATGGGCGCGCCCGGCCTGACCGCGGCCACGAAGGTCGCCGTGCTGGCCGCGAACTACGTCGCCTCGCGGCTGGCGCCGCACTACCCGGTGCTCTACACGGGCCAGGACGGCCTGGTCGCGCACGAGTGCATCCTCGACCTGCGCCAGCTCACCAAGGAGACCGGCGTGACGGTCGACGACGTCGCGAAGCGGCTCATCGACTAC
Source organism: Amycolatopsis sp. CA-126428 (assembly GCF_002904335.1). Classification (GTDB taxonomy): domain Bacteria; phylum Actinomycetota; class Actinomycetes; order Mycobacteriales; family Pseudonocardiaceae; genus Amycolatopsis. The sequence goes on from NZ_PPHF01000167.1 coordinate 9,705, forward strand.
GGCTTCCACGCGCCGACGATGTCGTTCCCGGTCGCGGGCACCCTGATGGTCGAGCCGACGGAGTCCGAGGACCTGGGCGAGATCGACCGGTTCATCGCGGCGATGATCGCGATCCGCGCCGAGATCGACGAGGTCGCGAACGGTAAGTGGAGCGCCGAGGAGTCGCCGCTGCGGGGTGCCCCGCACACCGCGGAGACGCTGGTCGGCGAGTGGGACAAGGCCTACGACCGCGAGCTGGCCGTGTACCCGGCGGGTGTTTCGCGCAAGAACAAGTACTGGCCCCCGGTGCGTCGCATCGACGGCGCCCGCGGCGACCGTAACCTCGTCTGCTCCTGCCCGCCCCTCAGCGAGTACGGCTCGTGAGTGTTTAGGCGGGTTCTAACCCTCCTTACCACTCACGACCACCTACGGAAGGCGACCATTTTTCCCATGTCTCGCGAAACATCTCTGCACGGAGTCCACAAGGGACTCGGTGCGCTGTTCACCGACTTCGCCGGCTGGTCCATGCCGGTCCGCTACGCCAGCGAGCTGGCCGAGCACAAGGCCGTCCGCGAGGCGGCCGGGCTGTTCGACCTGTCGCACATGGCCGAAATCCACGTCACCGGCAAGCAGGCGGCCGACGTCCTGGACTTCGCGCTGGCCGGCAACCTCACCGGGGTCAAGCCGGGCCGGGCGCGGTACACGATGATCTGCAACGCCGAGGGCGGCGTGCTCGACGACCTGGTCGTCTACCGGCTGGCCGACGAGCACTACCTGGTCGTCGCGAACGCGGGCAACGCGCAGGTCGTCGCGGACGCGCTGGCCGAGCGGGTCGCGGGCTTCGACGCGGTCGTGGACGACCGGTCGGAGACGACCGCGCTGATCGCCGTCCAGGGCCCGAAGGCCGTCGAGATCCTGGGCGCCGTGACCGACGCCGACCTGGACGCGCTGAAGTACTACGCCAGCGTCCCGGCGTCGGTCAAGGGTCACGACGTCCTGCTGGCCCGCACCGGCTACACCGGCGAGGACGGCTTCGAGCTGTTCGTCGACGCCGACGAGGCACCGGCGCTGTGGCGGCTGCTGCTGGAGGCCGGTGAGCCCCACGGCCTGGTCCCGGCCGGCCTCGCCTGCCGCGACACGCTGCGGCTCGAAGCGGGGATGCCGTTGTACGGCAACGAACTCACCGTCGGGCAGAGCCCGTTCGAGGCCGGGCTCGGCCGCGTCGTCAAGTTCGAGAAGCCGGGCGACTTCGTCGGTCGCGCGGCCCTCGAGGAGCGGTCCAAGGCGGACGTTCCGCGCGTGCGGGTGGGGCTGAAGGGCGCCGGTCGCCGCGCTCCCCGCCACGGTTACGCGGTGCTGGCCGACGGCACCGAAATCGGCGAGGTCACCAGCGGCGCGCTGTCGCCGACGCTGGGTTACCCGATCGCCATGGCGTACGTCGATCGGGCGTACGCCGAGCCCGGCACCGAGCTCTCCGTCGACATCCGGGGCAGGATCGAGCCCGTCGAGGTCGTCGCCCTGCCCTTCTACTCCCGCGCGTAAAGGACTGCCAGCTGTGAGCATCCCCGAAAACCTGAAGTACACCAAGGAACACGAGTGGCTGTCCGTCGAGGACGGTGTCGCCACCGTCGGCATCACCGCCTTCGCCGCCGAATCGCTCGGTGACATCGTGTTCGTCCAGCTGCCCGACCCGGGCTCGGCCATCACCGCCGGCGAGGTGTTCGGCGAGGTCGAGTCGACCAAGTCGGTCAGCGAGCTGTACGCGCCGGTCTCCGGCGAGGTCGTCGAGGTGAACGGCACCACATCGGACACCCCCGAGGTCATCAACTCCGACCCGTACACCGAAGGATGGCTGCTGAAGGTGCGTCTGACCGGGGACGTGCCGGACCTGCTCGACGCCGCCGCGTACGCCCAGCTCACCCAGGAGAACTGATGCCGACTTTCGACGCTCACCTCGCCGACGTCGACCCCGAGGTCGCCGCGGCGGTCGCGGACGAGCTGACCCGTCAGCAGTCCACCCTGGAAATGATCGCGTCGGAGAACTTCGCCCCGGTGGGCGTGCTCGAGGCGCAGGGTTCGGTGCTGACCAACAAGTACGCCGAGGGCTACCCCGGGCGCCGCTACTACGGCGGCTGCGAGCACGTCGACGTCGTCGAGCAGCTCGCCATCGACCGCGCGAAGGCCCTCTTCGGCGCCGAGCACGCCAACGTCCAGCCGCACTCGGGCGCGCAGGCCAACGCGGCCGCGATGTTCGCCGTGCTCAAGCCCGGCGACACGATCCTCGGCCTCGACCTGGCCCACGGCGGGCACCTGACGCACGGGATGAAGATCAATTTCTCGGGCAAGCTCTACACCGTCGTCGCCTACCACGTCGACAAAGAGACCGGGATCGTCGACCTCGCCGAGATCGAGCGCCTGGCCGTCGAGCACCAGCCGAAGCTGATCATCGCCGGGTGGTCCGCCTACCCGCGTCAGCTCGACTTCGCCGAGTTCCGCCGCATCGCCGACCTCGTCGGTGCCCGCCTGATGGTGGACATGGCGCACTTCGCCGGGCTGGTCGCGGCCGGGCTGCACCCGTCGCCGGTGCCGCACGCCGACATCGTCACCACGACCACGCACAAGACCCTCGGCGGCCCGCGCGGCGGGCTCGTCCTCTGCCGCGAGGAGCTGGCGAAGAAGATCAACTCGGCGGTGTTCCCGGGCCAGCAGGGCGGGCCGCTGGAGCACGTCATCGCGGCCAAGGCCGTCGCGCTGAAGATCGCCGCGAGCGAGGAGTTCAAGGAGCGCCAGCAGCGCACCCTGGAGGGCTCGCGGATCCTGGCGGAGCGCCTCTCGCAGGCCGACTGCGCCGAGGCCGGGGTGCGGGTGCTGACCGGCGGCACCGACGTCCACCTGGTGCTGGTCGACCTGGTCCAGTCCGCGCTGGACGGCCAGCAGGCCGAGGACCGGCTGCACGAGGTCGGCATCACGGTCAACCGCAACGCCGTCCCGTTCGACCCGCGCCCGCCGATGATCACGTCGGGCCTGCGGATCGGCACGCCGGCGCTGGCCACCCGCGGTTTCCGGGCGGACGACTTCGCCGAGGTCGCCGACGTCATCGCCGAGGCCCTCAAACCGGACTTCGACGACGCCGTGCGGTCGAAGCTCCGCGACCGCGTCGAGACGCTGGCGAAGAAGCACCCGCTGTACGCGGACCTCGCGCGATGAGCGCGCTGCCCGAGGGCCGGAAGCTGCTGCGTCTCGAGGTTCGCAACAGTGAGACGCCGATCGAGAAGAAGCCGCCGTGGATCAAG
>NZ_PPHF01000168.1 GCF_002904335.1 Amycolatopsis sp. CA-126428
ACGATCAGCCTGTCGAGCCTGCCCGGGCTCGGTGACAGATAACGAGACCTGCACCAGACCCGGGGCGCATCAGTGCTGCAAGGAAGGCTTGAACGTCACTCATCGCGAGATCTGTTCCACTCCGGAAGAGATGCTCGCAGCCGGCCGAATCCCCCTTGCGTAGTCGGCGGCTTGGCGTTCACACCGCCATTGTGTTCACCGGCTCCGTCCCGACGCGTGCCAATTTTTCACACGCGCCCAGCAACACACGACGACGGGCTGAGCTGACCATCTCCGGGAGACGCCGAGCATCTGCGCCACCGGTGACACTGGCCGCCTGCACCACCGGCTCGCTGATGGCACCGTCCACGGAGCTCGCCACTCCATCCGGCGGCACATCCGCATCGCCGGGCATCGGATCAGTATCTCCCCATCACCCGCACTCTGAGGGCATCACCCACTGCCTGCCCCGAACGGAGGATTCGACGACTGGCTTTCCCCGCCCGATTTTTCGCCCGGCGTGTAGCGCCAGAACGACCTCGCCAGAACCGCGCCGATCAGGACGAGGATCGCGCAGGTCAGTGCGGTCGCCGACCAGGCCACGGTCAGGGGGAGCGCCGAGGCCATGATGCCGGCGCGGAGGTCGCCGAGGCGGGGGCCGCCGGTTACGACGACCGTGTACACGCCCTGTAGGCGGCCGCGCAGGTGGTCGGGGACGGCTGTCTGCAGGATCGTCTGGCGGTACACCGCGCTGACGAGGTCGGCCGCGCCCGCGACGATGAGCAGCGTGACCGCTAGCCACAGGGTGGGGGCGAGCCCGGCCAGCGCGACGGCTCCGGCCCAGACCACCACCGCCGCGGTGAGGGCGGCTCCTTGGCGCCGCACCCGGCCGATCCAGCCGCTGGACAGGCCGGCGAGCACCGAGCCGATCGCGATCGCTGAGTAGAGCAGGCCGATTCCGCCGTGCCAGCGCGTCTCGGCCGCTTGGGGGAACAGCGCGGTCGGCATGGCCAGCACCATCGCGGCGATGTCGACCACGAAGGACATCAGCAGGACCTGGCGGCCGGCGAGGAAACGCAGGCCGTCGAGGACCGAGCGCAGGCCGGGGCGGCCGAGGGGCGCCGCCGGCGGCAAGGGCGGGAGCCGGAAGGTGGCGTAGAGCGCGGCGGTGAACAGCACCGCGTCGGCGCCGTAGGCGTAGCGGAATCCGTTCGGGACGCCGAGGAGGACACCCGCGACGAGCGGGCCCAGGACCTGTCCGACCGTCGAGGCGGTGTAGTTCAGCGAGTTGGCCGCGGGCACCAGATCCGGGGTGACGAGGGCCGGGACGATGGCGCCGCGGACCGCGGACGACACCGCGAAACCGCCGGACTGCACCGCGACGAGCGCGAGGATCAGCGGCACGGACCGGAGCCCGGCCACCGCCTGGGCGAACAGCGCGAGCGTGACCGTCCAGGTGAGCGCCGAGGAAACCAGGTACAGGCGCCGCCGGTCCACGGCGTCGGCGATCGCGCCGCCGTAGAGCCCGAACACCAGGATCGGGACGAGCCCGGCCAGCCCGGCGAGACCGACGTCGAACGACGAGTGCGACAGGTCGTAGATCTGCACCGGCACGGCGACTTCGGTCACCACCGTCCCGACCACCGCGGCGCCCTGGCCGAAGAAAGTACGGCGGAACACGGGATTCGCCAGCGGCCGGACGTCCACGGCGATCCGGCGGAGGCGGTTCTTCGGAGCGCTGGTCGTCATGCGCTCACGTTCGCAGCCACCGCCGGACCGCACTTCCGATATTCTGTCGACTTGTGTCAGAAAACCGCCACGAGCACGCGGCCGGCCATGTCATCGAGCGGCACCGGCACGACGAGCACCAGCTGGTGTACGTCATCGGGGGCGTGCTCGCGGTCCGCACCGACCGCGGCGCGTGGGTCGCCTGCGCCGACCGGGCCGTCTGGATGCCCGCCGGCACCTGGCACGAACACCGCGTCTACGGCGCTTCCGAGGTGCTCACGCTGATGTTCCCGAGCCACGACGCGCCGTTGGACGGCACCGCGCCCGCGGTCATCGCCGTCAGCGCGCTGCTGCGCGAACTCCTCATCGCCGCCACTGAACCCGGCCTCGGTGCCGCCGAGGCCGACCGGCTCCACCTGGTGCTCCGCGACCGCCTGCGCCGCGCCCAGGACCGGCCGCTGACCCTGCCCGTGGCCCGCGACCCCCGCTTGGCCCACGCGTGCCGGCTCGTCACCGAAGACCTCAGCCGGCCCCGCACGACGGCGTGGCTGGCCCGGCGCACCGGGACCAGCGAGCGCACGCTGTCCCGGCTGTTCCGCGACGAGTTCGGGACCACCTATCCGCAGTGGCGCACCACGACCCGCGTGTTCCACGCGATGATCCAGCTCGCGGAGGGCGCCAGCGTCACCCGGACCGCGCACCGGTGCGGCTGGGCCACGCCGAGCGCGTTCGTCGAAACGTTCACCCGCACCATGGGGCGGACACCCGGCTCCTACCGGGCCACGCAGCCTCGGCGTCCGGCACCGTGAGCTTCACGGCTCGATCTCCAGCGCGGCGAGGTGCTCACCGTCCACAGTGAACTGGAACCGCAGGTCGGCGACGCGGCCGGGGAAGCGTCGTGGTTAGGTGTACCGGCCCGTCGCCGACCCTACGGCCGCCTCGGCCCGCGCGACAACCCGGACCCGGCGGCCTGGCGAACGGAGATCGGCTGGCTCGCGTCGTCGCCCGTCGGTCAGTCGATGCCTTCGACGATGCGGAAGTCGCGTTCGAAGCCGTCGGGGAGGGCGGCCAGCGCCTTCCGGTAAGCCTCGCTCTCGTAGGCCGCGACGGCCTGGTCGAAGCTGTCGAACTCGATCAGGACGACGCGTTCCGTGATTCCGGCTTCGTGGGCGACGACCCGGCCGCCGCCGCGGGCCAGGGTGCGCCCGCCGCCGGCTTGGACGGCCTGACGGGCCAGTTTGTTGTAGGCAGTCAGAACCTCCGGGTCGGAAATGGCGGGGTAGACACTGACCCAGTAGCCCTTGGCCACGGAAACCTCCTGTGTACAGCCGGACACGTCCGGCTTCGCAGTGTTCTGACTGTCGATCGCATCGTCAACCTCCAGGAACAGCCGCCGGCGCGCCACATTCGTCCGTTCGAAGGTGCCCGTCCGGGTGGCGCGCGCACTAGGATCCGCCTCCATGATCGAGGACGACGCGCCAGCCGATCCGGTCGCCTCGCGCCGCCCGGCCTATCTGGCGGACCTGGCCGGCGGTGTGGATCGGTTCTTCGAGCCTCGCCGCACCAGCTGTCCGTGGTGTGGCTCCGACGCCCTTCGTGGCCGGTTGCGCACGACCGACCTGCTGCTGCACAAGCCGGGCCGGTTCGGGCTCGACGAATGCCGGGACTGCGGGCACGTTTTCCAGAACCCCCGGCTGAACCCGGCCGGGCTCGAGTTCTACTACCGGGACTGCTACGACGGGCTCGGCGAAAAGAACATGTCCGGGATGTTCGAAAGCAACCGGGCGGGATATCGCTCCCGGGCCGAGCTGGCCCGGGACATCGGCGCATCGGGTGAGTGGCTCGACGTCGGCATGGGACACGGGCATTTCTGCAAGGAAGCCGCCGCGGTGCTGCCCGGTGTCAAGTTCGACGGTCTCGACCTCGGCGAAGGGGTGGAGCTGGCGCGCCGGGAGGGCTGGATCCGCACCGGCTATCGGGGCTTCTTCGTGGACTTGGCCGAGGAGCTCGTGGGCCGCTACGACGTGGTCAGCATGTATCACTACCTGGAGCACACCGCGGAACCGAAGCGAGAGCTGGCGGCCGCGATGACGGTGTTGCGGCCAGGTGGGTTGCTGGCGATCGAGCTGCCCGATCCGGAATGCCGCTGGGCGAAGCTGCTCGGCCGGTGGTGGATGCCCTGGCTGCAACCCCAGCACCTGAACCTGATGCCGATCGGCAACCTCCGCGCGGAGCTCGCGGACCGCGGGTTCACGGTGGTCGCCGAGCAGCGTGCCGAGCCACATGACCCGATCGACGTGCTGGCCGCCGCGATCATGGCAGTCAACGCCTTGACCATTGCCGGGGAGGATCTTGCGTGGCGGGACGCGCCGCCGGCGCGGTGGCGGCGGATCCTGCGCAAGGCCACGTTCATCGTGTGCGTGCCGTTGTTCGTCCTGGCCTCGGTGGCGGACCGGATCAGCGCGCCCTTCGGCCGGCGGCGCGGGTGGTCCAACGCGTATCGGGTGGTGGCCCGCCGGGATGCCGTGTAGCGCGCGTTGTCGGGGTGCGGTTCGGTCGAGGAGTTTGAAGATCGTGCGGGCGAGGGCGTCGTTGCTGAAACGCAGATGACGCCGACGGCGACTTGCTCTCGTACGGTGGGCTCGATCGGATGGCAGATACGGCGGCGGATGTCTGACCAGGTGGAAAACAAGGTCACCGGCTCGGATGCCGACCTGGTGGTGCAGGTCGGCAAGGTCGAGGGAAACGTCGTCATCTCGACACACCAGGGCGGCACCGGTGCGTCATCGGTTCGCCCGACAGCCGGGAAGAACACGAGAAGTCGTTGCGCCGAGGTGGCCGCGAGGGCCAGGCCGCGGGCTTCCGCACCTTGTCCACTACGACGACCGAGCTGCACACGTGGACGACCGGAATCTTCGCCGACAACTTCTACGCGATCCTTCACCTCAGCGCCCGTGACCCCGGCCCAGCCCGAGAACCCAAGAAGCACATCACCGCGGACGCGATGTCCGGCACCACCGGGCATACCGAGCACTCGGCTACTCCGTGAACATCGTCAGCGACCGAACTCGGTCGAAGCGTCGGGCGGCCAGGTCCTCGTGGCGGATCAGGAAGCGGCCGACGTGTACCTGGTCCTCCAGCTGGAACTGGGCCAGCGGTATCCACTCGCTCATCAGCCGGGTGGTCTCCTCCTCCACGAGCCGGTCGCGGTCCGGCACGTCACGCGCGATCGAGTCCTCCGCCATGCCGTACTCGGCGTTTTCGCCGATGCCCAGCTCCATCGAAAAGCCGCCGAGGTAGAGGTCGGCGCCCGTTGTCACCTGCGGCCAGAGCTCCTTGAACACGGTGCGGAGATCTTCGAGGTGGGTGGTGTCGCCAACCTGCCGCTGGACGACGTCCGACTCGAACTCGAGGTTCCCGGGTTCGTCGAACCAGCCCGGCATCTCCGGCTGCACCAGCGCGACCAGGTCGGACCGCGGCCGGAGGAAATCCGATTCGAACCAGTCGTCGTCGTGGGGCGGTGGCTGTTCCACCTGCACGGTGGCTGAGGCCGCCGGAATGTGGACGACCCGGGCGAACTCCTGCTCGTCGTGCGCGTGCAGAGCGTGCTCGTGCGCCAAGAAGAACAGGAGCGACCCGTCCGCCGGGAGCTCGAGGCCGTCGGCCCGCGGCAGCTTCGCGCAGTCGAGCGAGGCGATGAACGGCAGCGGCAACCGGCCCAGGCCGCTGATGTCGGTGTGCGGCCATTCCGCGCCGGCCGGCAGGCGGGGCAACCCGCCGTTCTGACCGGCCACGCCGCCGTGCCGCTCGGCCGATCCGATGCCGTACCGGTTCGCGGTGCACACCCAGATCGCCGCCCGGAGAAAGCGGCCGATCCGGTCGGCCGCTCCGGCCGGGATGCCGCGCTCGATCGCCGTGCTCCGAAACTGTTCGAGATGGTTCATGGCCGAGCACTCTCGCACATCCGCCGCCATGTCCGGCGCCCTGGCCGATCGAGTTGCGGCTCAGCCCAGCACCGTGCCCGAGTTCGCGGTGTTCCGGTTGCGCTTGCGGGAAAACGCACCCAGGTCGATCTCCAGGCCGGTGCGCGGGGCCCGGAACCGGACGGGCACCGCGTCGTGGTCGGCGCCGTTTTCCACCTGGTTGATCAGCTCCGTCATCAGCTGGCCCACGACCGGTGCGTTCTTGAACTGGTTGCCGCTCGTGCCGATCGCGACGTAGAAGCCCTCGAGCTCGGTGCGGTCGTAGATCGGCGTCCAATCGTCGGCGACGTCGTACACGCCCACCACACCGCGTGCCCGGTTCGGCACCGCCAGGTTGGGCAACCGCCGCGCGGCCCGCGTCACCTGAGCCTCGAAGACCGCGGCCGTCGGGTGGATGTCGATGGTGTCCGGGTCGTCGGTCCACTGCAGCGGATCGCACTCCGGTTCCGTTCCGCCGACGAGCAGGCCTCCTCCTGTTTCACCGCGGAAATAGGTGCCCAGATCCATGTCCGCCACCACCGGCCCGCCATAGCCTTCCCGGACCGGCACGTGCGCCACTTCCTGCCGCATCGGGCGCACCCCGACCGTGAAGCCGGAACCCACGCCGGCCAGCCGGTTCAGCGCGCCCGACCACGGGCCGGCCGCGTTGACCACGACGGCACAGGGAATCCGGGTGCCGTCCGACAGCCGCACCGACGTCACGCGGCCGCCGGCCTTCTCCACCGCGGTCACCGTGCTGCGGAAGCGAAATTCCGCTCCGTACGCCGAGGCCGCGGCGGCGAGGTTCACCGCGGCGAGGCTCGGGTCCGAGACGTAACCGGCATCCGGGGTGTACACGCCACCGAGCGAGGTTTTGGCGTCCTCCCAGAATTCCTCGTCGTCGAGCCGCTTCGGCGGCCAATAGCGGCCGGCGTCGATACCCGGGACGCGCTCGGCCAAGGTCGCGCTGTCCCATTCCTCGTAGGGGACACCGATCTCGTCGAACAACGGAAGCCATGACGCACGCGGCGCTGCATCGACGTCGAGCATGACCAGCCCGCTCTTGCGGAACACCGCGAGGTCGCCGACGTCGTGGCCGAGGTGGCCGGCCCAGTCGAGCCAGCCGAAGTGCGCCTCCCACGCCGTCGCCACCCCGGCGGTGGTGGAGAAGTTGAACCGGACGACCGCACTCGATGCCGAGGTCGAACCCTGACCGGCCCCGGGGGCCCGATCGAGCACGATCACCCGGCGCCCCGCCCGCGCCAGCTCGAGGGCGATCGACGCACCGATCACCCCGGCCCCGATCACGACCACCTCGGCACTCGAGCGCTCACCGGGCACGGCAGGTCCTGAGGTAGCTGAGGAACGAGGCCTGCAGGCCGGTCACGTGCGTTTCGCGCAGGACCGCGCTGGTGACGGCGCCGCCGCCGGCGGTCAGGCGGTGCAGGACGGTGGCCGCGTTCTTCGCGAGGTTCTGGTAGACGGCCAGGTCGCCGAGAAGCTCCTGGTCGTTGACGGTCAGGTGAAGCTTGGCAGCGGGCAGGCTGTCGCCCATTTTCTCGAGCATCGCGAAGACCTGGCTGTCTTCACCGACGACACCGGGGCTGCCCGCTCCGATGCTCTCGAAGAGCGTGCTGTCCGTGAGCCAGGTGTAGAGGCTGAAGAGCCCGCCGTAGGAGTAGCCGAAGAGGCCGTGACCGCTCGCGGCGGTGCCGTAGTCGCGTTCGATCCGCGGGTGCAGTTCCGCGGTGAGGAAGGCCAGGAACGCATCGGCCCGGGTGTCCTTCAATTCGGCGAGGTAGGCGTCGGCTTCCTCGCGGGTCATCGCGCCCGACCGGATTCCCGTCTCCACGGCGTCGACGAACTCCTGGGCGATGGGCTCGCCGGGCGGCACGAGGTCCCGGTTGCGCAGCCGTGCCCAGTGCTGCGCGTCCTCGCCCGCGTAGCCGACGCTGACCTGGATGTAGGGCCGGATCTGCAGCATGGGGTCTTTCTGGGTGACGATGAGCGGGGCCGTCATGCCCACGGCCCAGTTGCCGTCGAGCACGTACACGGCCGGCGCCGGCGTCGTGGCGGGGTCGTAGCCCGGTGGCGTGGTGACCCAGACGCCGTAGTCGTGCCCGCCGCCGGACCGCAGCTCGAAGTAGTCGGTGTCGGCGAGGCAGCCCTGCCACATGGTGCTCATCGGAGGTCCTTCACAATTCGGCCGGCCTGGATGACGAGGACGGCATGGGCGGGATCAGCGAACAGCTCCGGGTCTTCGACCGGGTTGCCGTTCCACAACACGAGGTCGGCCTGCGCGCCGGGAGCGATGACCCCGGCCTGGCCGGCCAGGCCGAGGATCTCGGCGTTGGTCTTGGTGGCCGCCACGAGAGCGTCCATCGGTGTTTCGAGCTTCGCGCGCAGCCTGAGTTCTTCGCCTCGACGGTCCTGGGCCGGGCCGATGAGATCGGAGCCCAGCCCGATCCGGACCCCGGCCTCCTTGGCGACCGCGAGCGCTTCGGTCATCCGCTCGCGAACACCCAGCACCCGATCGCGGGTCGATGCGTCGAGGCCCGCGCCGGCGGTGTCGTGCAGCAGTTGCTCGACGACGGCGAACGTGGGCACGAGGGCGACGTCGTGAGCGGCCATCAGGGTGGCGGTGGGTTCATCGAGGTCGGTGCCGTGCTCGACACAGCGCACCCCGGCCTCGACCGCGTTCCGGATGCCGTCGTTGTTGTGGGCGTGCACCGTCACGTAGGTGCCCCGCGCCGCGGCTTCCTGGACCGCGACGGCGATTTCCTCGACGGTGAACTGGGTGTCGGTCAGCCGGTCGTGCGCGCCGACCACGCCGCCGGTCACGCAGAGCTTGAGGAAGGAGGCTCCGCGGCGGAAGGCCTCGCGCACGTTGTGCCGCAGCTCGTCCGCGTTGCCGGACATCATGGACAGCGCGCACAGGCCGGGGAGGTGATGGCTGCTCCACAGTTCGGTGGGTTCCCACTCGGCTCCGTAGTAGCCGTGCCCGCCGAGCTGGCACTGGACCGGCCCGCACGAGAGCACGCGCGGCCCTCTGACCTTGCCTTTCGCGATCGTGGTGACGAGGCCGCCGTCGACGCCGCCGGTGTCCCGGACGGTGGTGAAGCCGGCGTCGAGCGTCGCGCCGGCGGTGGCGAAGATGTCCGCCGCGAGCTCGGCGGCGCTGATCCGGAACGAGAACTGCGGCTGGATCGGGCTCGACAGGCCCAAGTGGACGTGCGCGTCGATCAGGCCGGGCGTCATCGTCAGGCCGCCGGCATCGAGGCGCTCGCCGTGGGCGCCGGAGGCGCCGACCTGGGTGATGTACCCGTCTTCGATGCTGACGTCGACGTCGACCGGGTCGCGACCCGATCCGTCGACGACCGTCGCACCGACCACTTGAGACCGTGCCACGCGTCGTTCCCTCCACTGGTGCCGGCTGCGACCATGGGTGAGCAACACGGCGCTTCTTTTCCAATGGATAAACTGTGGGAGTGATCCTGTCAAGCACGGAACGCAACGGCGACGCCCGCGAGCGGCTCCTGGCCCGGCTTCTCGACGCCTTCGACGAGGGCCTTCCTTCGCCGGAGGTGTCGCTGCGTGAGATCGCCACCAGGGCCGAGACCAGTCACGCCCTGTTGCGATACCACTTCGGGTCACTCACGGGTGTCTTGGCGGCCATGCTCGAGGCCCAGCGATCTCGTGACAACGAGTCACTGCTCGAGGTCGCCCGGCAAGGCTCCTTCGACGACCTCGTCGTGGCGATCTGGCGGGCCTACACGTGCCCGGAGCAGCTGTCGAGGGTCCGCGGGTTCTTCCACGTCGTCGGACTGGCCGCGTACAGCCCGGAGGACTTTCGCGAGTTCATCGACTCGCTCGACGACCTGACCAAGATGCTGGCCTCGCTGGCGGAACGCGAAGGGCTCGATGCCCAGGAAGCGCTGACGTTGGCCACGGTCACCATTGCCGCGATGCGTGGCCTGCTTCTGCAGAAGGTGCTGACGCCGGCAGTCCACTCGGAGGACGCGGTCGCCTTGATCCTGCGCATGCGCAAAGGCTGATCCGGTCCACGGACACGCCCGGGGCTTGAGCGGGTGGCCGGTTTCGCCGCCACCTGGGGCCTCTCGCTGCTACCTCTCCCCGCCAAGTGCCGCCTGATATTCCTCCGCCTGGTCCGGCCTCAGGAGCCGCGACACCCGCACCAGCACGCCGCCCTTCACGTAGTCGTGTTCGCCGACCGCGGGCAGTCCCTTCGCGATCGACTGGATTAAGTCCATTCGCGCCTTCGCTCCGGCCTCGTCCGCGTACACCTCGACGGAGCTGCCGCGTTCTACCGCGTCCTCATCCAGGTACTCGACGTCGTCGGCTTGGACGCGCGAGTCCGAGAACGCTTTCTTCGACGTGTAGCCGTTCGGCCGGCGGCGACCACGACCGGATGATGCCGACGGAGAACACCCACGACCTGGCCCGCCGTCGACACGGCCTTGGAGTTCCTCGCGCGGTAACCCCCCGGCCGGGGTGCGGGAAAATATCTTCGGGGGCGTGTCGATCCGCGAGCCGCCCGTTCGACCAGAGGGCGCACGGGCCGGAGCCGGCCCGGCGGACGAGGAGAACCGAGATGGCGAAGTACCTGCTGATCATGCGGGGCACCGACGAGTCGAACGCCGCCATGATGGCGAACATCGACGAAATGATGGCCACCAGCCGCCAGTTCATCGACGACCTGTTCAAGTCCGGTGTCTACGTGGCGGCCGAAGGGCTGGACGACCCCGCGAAGGGCGTCGTCGTCGACTTCGGCGGGGAGACGCCCGTGGTCACCGATGGGCCCTACGGGGAGACCAAGGAACTCTTCGGCGGCTTCTTCCTGATCGACGTCGCCTCGAAGGAAGAGGCGGTCGAGTGGGCCAAGCGGGTTCCCGCGGCTCCGGGGGCCAAGGTCGAGGTGCGGCGGGTGCCCGGCAGCGACGAGACCCCGCACTGAGCCGATGAGCACCCCCGACGTGGAAGCCGTCTGGCGGATCGAGTCGGCGCGGATCGTGGCCGCGCTGACCCGGTTCACCGGGGATTTCGGGCTGGCGGAGGACGCCGCCCAGGAGGCGGTGGCCGAGGCGCTGGTGTCGTGGCCGCTCGACCCGCCCGCCGATCCGGCCGGCTGGCTGATGGCCACCGCCCGGCGGCGGGCGATCGACGCGATCCGCCGCCGGGTCGCCCTCCGGGACCGCTACGCCGTGCTGGCGACCGATCCGGCCGTCGGCGCGGCGGCCGGGCCGGTGGCCGGCGAAGACGCCGACCCCGACCGGATCGACGACGACGTGCTCGCGCTGATGTTCGTCAGCTGCCACCCGGTGCTCTCGCCCGAGGCCCGGGTGGCGCTGACGCTGCGGGTCGTCGCCGGCCTGTCGAGCCAGGAGATCGCCCGGGCGTTCCTGGTTCCCGTGCCGACCGTGCAGGCCCGCATCACTCGCGGCAAGAAGACGATCGCGGCGGCCGGGGTGCCGTTCGAGCTGCCGCCGGCCGCCGAGCGCCGAGAGCGGCTGGGCGGCGTGCTCAGCGTCCTCTACGTGATCTTCACCGAGGGGTCGACGGCCACTTCGGGTGACCGGCTGGTGCGCCCGGAGGTGGCGTACGAGGCGATCCGGCTGGCCCGCACGCTGGCCGCGCTGCTGCCGGACGAGCCGGAGGTGCACGGCCTGCTCGCCTTGTGCGAGCTGACGGCCGCGCGCTTCCCGGCCCGGACCGCCTCCGACGGTTCGCCGGTCCTGCTCGAGGACCAGGACCGGCGCCGCTGGGACGTCTCGGCGATCCACCGCGGGCTGGCCGCACTGGCCGAGGCCGCGGCCGGCGGCGGCCTCGGCCCGTACGGCCTGCAGGCCGCGATCGCGGCCACGCACGCGGCGGCGCCGTCGGTCGAGGCGACCGACTGGGAGCGGATCGTCGTCCTCTACGAGGCGTTGGGCCGGGTCGCGCCCTCGCCGGTGGTCGAGCTCAACCGGGCCGTCGCCGTGGCCATGGCTTCGGGACCGGAGCAGGCGCTGGCCATCGTGGACGAACTGGTCGTCGCCGACCGGCTCGGCGGTTCGCACCTGGTCCCGACCGTGCGCGGCGAACTGCTCGCCCGCCTCGGCCGGCGCCCGGAGGCGCGCGCCGAGCTGGAGCTGGCCGCCCGGCTGTGCGCCAACGAGCGGGAACGCGCGGTCCTGCTGCGCAAGGCGGCCGAGCTGGGCTGAGCGCTCAAGCCCTGTCGGTCGTGTAGCGGAATCCGCGCAGGGTCACGGTTCCGCCGAGGACGCGCACGCCGATCATGCGGCCCGTGAAGCCGGCCGCGACCTCCGTGGACAGGTACCGTCCGTCGAACGAACCCAGGACGTCCGCCTGGCCGTCGCCGGCCAGGACGGACAGCTCGATGAGGTCCGGCTCGGTGATCTCCCGGAACGGCCCCGAAACCGGCGGCTCGAGTGCCCGGATCCGCAGGGACACCAGGGAACCGGCCGCGACGGCCGTGACCGTCTGGACCGCTGGGCCGATCGCCACCGTCGCCGTCACCGTGGAGCCGTCCGCCGTGAGGCCGTACCAGTGGCGGTCGTCGATGCGGACGACGAAGGCGGCCGTGCCGCCGGAAACGTCGAGGTGCGCCACCGCTGTCCAGTACTCGTCCATGGCCCGGGTCAGCAGGAATCCACTGTGGACCAGTGCGCCCGAGCCGGTCCGGTGCACCACGGGCGGGGCGCCCGGAGCCACCCAGCGCGGGTGCAGCTCGGCGAAGTCGTCCTCGAAGCTGTGGTCCGCCGGCGGGACCGTGAACCGGTTTTCGTCGACGACGGGCCAGCCGTCGACCCAGTCCACGCCGGCCAGGAAGGTTTCGCGGCCGTTGACGTGGAACTGCGGGGTCTTGCCGCGCGGCCGGACGCCCAGGTGGACCATCGCCCAGCTGCCGTCGGCGCACTCGACCAGGTCGGCGTGCCCGGTGTTCTGCACCGGGTGCGTCGTGCTGCGGTGGGTCAGGATCGGGTTCGTGGGCGCCGGTTCGTACGGGCCCGCCAAGCTGCGGGCGCGGGCGACGGTGACGGCGTGGCCGCGTTCGGTGCCGCCTTCGGCGAGCAGCAGGTACCACCAGCCGTCGACGCGGTACAGGTGCGGGCCCTCCGGCGCCGCCAGGCCGGTGCCGTTCCACAGCAGCCGCGGCTCGCCGAGCACCGCTCCCGTGGCCGGGTCGACCGGCACGCTCGCGATGCCCCGCAGCTCCGGCCGGAACGATGCCCAGGTGAGGTGGCAGACGCCGGTGTCGTCCCAGCAGAGGTCCGGGTCGATGCCGTCGGTGCCGGGCACGTGCACCGGGTCGGACCACGGCCCGGCCGGGTCCTCGGCGGTCACGATCAGCTGCCCCCGGCCGGCTTCGAGGATGTTCGTGGTGACGAGGTGGAACCGGCCGTCGCGGTGGCGCAGGGTCGGCGCGTAGATGCCGGTGTTCGCGGCGCCCTCGCTCGGCGGCAGCTGGCTCGGCCGGGTCAGCGCGTGGCCCACGAGCTCCCAGGAGACGAGGTCGGTGCTGCGCCGGATCGGGACGCCCGGCACGTACTCGAAGCTCGAATTCGCCAGGTAGTACGTGCCGCCGACCCGGCAGATCGACGGGTCGGGGTGGAATCCCGGAACGATCGGGACCGTCATCGGTGGCTCCTCACGGGTGCCCGCCGCGGGGATGGCGGCGGCGGGCACCCGTGCCGGGGTGCCCGGGGTCAGGCGTTGCAGGTCTTGTTGCGGTTGATGCAGTTGACGAGCTGGTTCATGATGCTCTGCGACATCACGTTGGCGAAGTCGTCGTGGTCCGACAAGGGGTTGTGCTTTTCGGACGGGAACGAGTCCACTTTGTACTGCTTCTTGACCTGGATGTCGTGCGGGATGTCGTAGACGAGGGTGGTCCGCAGCTCCGGTACCGCTTTGAACCCGGCGGCGCAGCGGCCGTTCTTGTCCGGGAACACGATGTGGGTGCGGTGGTTGGCGCTGTCGGTGTTCTTGCCGTCCCAGCAGCTCGGGAAGTCGTGGATCCGCTCCACCTTGCTGCCCTCGGGGCAGATCGGGTACTTGTCGGTCAGCCGGTTTTCGAAGCCCGTGCAGGTCCACGCGGCCCGGGTGTTCTTGGCGCCGTTGATGGAGGGCTTGGCGTCCCCGGTGAGGGCGCGCAGGAACTTCGGCATCGCGACGACCTGGCCGGCCGCGCTGCCGCGGAAGGTGATCCCGACCTTCGCCGGGCGCTGGATCGCGCCGTCGTTTTCCGGCAGCTCGTTGTTGGCGTCCGGGCCGGGCAGCGGCGGTGTCGCCGTCGCACCGCCGTTGTTCCCGTTGTTGCCGCCGTTGCCGCCGCCCTGGCCGAGGCTGCAGGGCGCGAGGGCGTCGAGGCCCTGGGGTTTGGCGGCGGTGCGGCCGATGGCGATGGCCATCCGGTCGATGGTGGCG
>NZ_PPHF01000169.1 GCF_002904335.1 Amycolatopsis sp. CA-126428
GGGCTGTGTGTGCCGGGCGGGGCTGTGTGTGCCGGGCGGGGCTGTGTGTGCCGGGCGGGGCTGTGTGTGCCGCCTGGCTACCGAGAACAGGTACGCGGGCAGCCGTCGCACTCGGAGGACGATGGCAGCAAGTACGAAAAGCAGCAGCTCTCGCGCCGCCGCGTCCACTCGCGGTGGCCCTCCGGGCCCTCCCTCAAGCGCAACGTCGACGCCGACGTCAGTGGCGCGTACCGCGCGTCGAGCACCAGGGCCGCGTCCGCCACGCCCGCTCCCTCGGCCTCCGGGGTCCCGCCCTGGCGGCCCGCCCACCACAGCGAGTTCTCCAGCGCGTCCGTCGCCGCCGCCCACAGGGTTCTGCGGCCCAATCTGCTGAGCGGTGCGTACGCCCGGACGAACTGGGCCGCGTGAGCCAGGTAACGGGCCCGGAGGACCGCCGCCAGTGCGCGCTCGTCGCGGACCACCGTCGCCTCGGGGCGGGCCGAGCCCGGGTCGGTCGGGAGGCAGTGGAACGCGTCACCCAGCACCGCCATGCCGTCCGGGTGCGGGCGGTCGTCCGCCAGGCGGAACGCCAGCTCCGTGGGCTTCAGCGATGGCACCCGGCGCTCGTGGTGCCACAACAACCCCGCGACGTACGCCGGGACGTGCAGGTACCACGTCAGGACCCAGCTGGCCGTGGTCGGCGAAGGCGCCGAGGAGTGCTCGCGCAGGAGCCAGTCGCCCAGCAGGCCGCGCCACTCGTCGAAGTACGCCGGCGTCTCCAGCAGCTCCGAACAGCGGATCCAGCCGGCCGGGACGTCGCGGCGCAGCTCGGTGCGTTCCTGCAGGCCGGAGACCCGCCGCAACGACGACGCGAGGCCGTCGCCGACCTCGCGTGCGTCACGGAAGGACCGCTGCTGGCTCAACCGCGGCCCTCCTTGTGGCGCCGTAGTGGATTAGGCGTGCCTAACCTTACAGACTTCCGCAAGCTCCGCCAATCGGGTGGGGGACTCTCAGCGTGCGGACTGTTCGCGGTGAGCGGACAGAGCGCGGATGGCGGAATCCCGGTGGCCGTTCGCACGTTGGGCTTGACGTAAAGGTGCAGGGCAACCTGATGATGGAAGCACCCGGCGGACCCCACGTCCGGGTGCGGAAAAGACCGCGAACAGCCGTAGTGGTAAGCCAGCGCGACCGCTTGGCTACTAGAGTGGTCTCACGGTGCTGAATCCATCGCGGTGAAAGCACGATGGAAACGGGCCGCCGGCGCAGCAGTCGAGGGAGTGCACATGTTTGAGAGGTTCACCGACCGCGCGAGGCGGGTGGTCGTCCTGGCTCAAGAAGAGGCCAGGATGCTCAACCACAACTACATCGGCACCGAGCACATCCTCCTGGGTCTGATCCACGAGGGTGAGGGTGTCGCCGCCAAGGCGCTGGAGTCGCTGGGCATCGCCCTGGAGGGCGTGCGCCAGCAGGTCGAAGAGATCATCGGCCAGGGCCAGCAGGCGCCGAGCGGGCACATCCCGTTCACGCCGCGCGCCAAGAAGGTGCTGGAGCTGTCGCTGCGCGAAGCGCTGCAGCTCGGCCACAACTACATCGGCACCGAGCACATCCTGCTGGGCCTGATCCGCGAGGGCGAGGGCGTCGCCGCGCAGGTGCTGGTCAAGCTGGGTGCGGACCTCAACCGGGTCCGCCAGCAGGTGCTGCAGCTGCTCTCGGGCTACCAGGGCAAGGAGTCCACCGAAACCGGTTCCGGCGGCCGTGGTGAGGGCACCCCGTCGTCGTCGCTGGTGCTGGACCAGTTCGGCCGCAACATGACCGTGCTCGCCCGCGAGGGCAAGCTCGACCCGGTCATCGGGCGCGGCAAGGAGATCGAGCGGGTCATGCAGGTGCTGTCCCGCCGGACCAAGAACAACCCGGTGCTCATCGGCGAGCCGGGCGTCGGCAAGACCGCCGTCGTCGAGGGCCTCGCGCAGAGCATCGTCAAGGGCGAGGTGCCCGAGACGCTCAAGGACAAGCAGCTCTACACGCTGGACCTGGGCTCCCTGGTCGCCGGTTCCCGCTACCGCGGTGACTTCGAAGAGCGCCTGAAGAAGGTGCTCAAGGAGATCAAGACCCGCGGCGACATCATCCTGTTCATCGACGAGCTGCACACGCTGGTCGGGGCGGGTGCCGCCGAGGGCGCGATCGACGCGGCTTCGATCCTGAAGCCGATGCTCGCCCGCGGTGAGCTGCAGACGATCGGCGCGACCACGCTCGAGGAGTACCGCAAGTACATCGAGAAGGACGCCGCCCTCGAGCGCCGGTTCCAGCCGATCCAGGTCGGCGAGCCGTCGCTGGAGCACACGATCGAGATCCTCAAGGGCCTGCGTGACCGGTACGAGGCGCACCACCGCGTCTCGATCACCGACTCGGCGCTGGTCGCCGCCGCGACCCTGGCGGACCGGTACATCAACGACCGGTTCCTCCCGGACAAGGCGATCGACCTGATCGACGAGGCCGGCGCGCGGATGCGCATCCGCCGGATGACCGCGCCGCCGGACCTGCGCGAGTTCGACGAGAAGATCGCGAACGTCCGCCGCGACAAGGAGTCCGCGATCGACGCGCAGGACTTCGAGCGGGCCGCCCGCCTGCGTGACGAGGAGAAGACCCTCCTCGGCCAGAAGGGCGAGCGGGAGAAGCAGTGGAAGGACGGCGACCTCGACGTCGTCGCCGAGGTCGACGACGAGCAGATCGCGGAGGTGCTGGCCAACTGGACCGGCATCCCGGTGTTCAAGCTGACCGAGGAGGAGACCACCCGGCTGCTGCGCATGGAGGACGAGCTCCACAAGCGCATCATCGGCCAGGAGGACGCGGTCAAGGCCGTCTCGCAGGCGATCCGCCGTACGCGTGCCGGTCTGAAGGACCCGAAGCGCCCGTCGGGCTCGTTCATCTTCGCCGGCCCGTCCGGTGTCGGTAAGACCGAGCTGTCCAAGGCGCTGGCGGCGTTCCTGTTCGGCGAGGACGACGCGCTCATCCAGATCGACATGGGTGAGTTCCACGACCGCTACACCGCTTCGCGGCTCTTCGGTGCCCCTCCGGGCTACGTCGGCTACGAAGAGGGTGGCCAGCTGACCGAGAAGGTGCGGCGCAAGCCGTTCTCGGTGGTCCTCTTCGACGAGATCGAGAAGGCGCACCAGGAGATCTACAACACGCTCCTGCAGGTGCTGGAGGACGGCCGCCTGACCGACGGTCAGGGCCGCACGGTCGACTTCAAGAACACGGTCCTCATCTTCACGTCCAACCTGGGCACGTCGGACATCTCGAAGTCCGTCTCGCTCGGGTTCGCCGGGTCCAACGACACCGGCACCCGGTACGAGAAGATGAAGCAAAAGGTCAACGAGGAAATGAAGAAGCATTTCCGCCCGGAGTTCCTGAACCGGATCGATGACATCATCGTGTTCCACCAGCTGACGCAGGAACAGATCATCATGATGGTCGACCTGATGATCGGCCGCGTGGAGAAGCAGCTCAAGGCCAAGGACATGGAGCTGGAGCTCACGGCGAAGGCCAAGTCGCTGCTGGCCAAGCGCGGCTTCGACCCGGTGCTGGGTGCGCGGCCGCTGCGCCGCACGATCCAGCGCGAGATCGAGGACCAGCTGTCGGAGAAGATCCTCTTCGGCGAGGTCGAGCCCGGCCAGATCATCCTGGTCGACGTCGAGGGCTGGAGCGGCAACCCGGAGGACAAGGACGACCAGGCGAAGTTCACCTTCCGCGGTGAGCGCCGGCCGTCGTCCATCCCGGATGCCCCGCCGGTGAGCATCGGCGCGGGCCACGAAGAGCAGGGCGGCGAAGCCGAAGGCGAGTGATCGTCGCGTAGTCCGCCAGGAGGGCGGTTCCCCGAGTGGGGAGCCGCCCTTCTCGCTGTCCAGGGCCGTGAGACGATGCCCGCGGACCTTGGGAGGGGGAATCCGCGTGGACGTGCTCTCGATCGACTTCGGGACTTCCAGCACCGTCGGGGTCCTCTCCGCCTTCGGGCGTGGACCGCGGGCCATCGAGGTCGACGGGTCCGTCACGATGTCTTCCGCCGTCTACGTCAACGATGACGGCCTGCTCGTCGTCGGCCAGGACGCCGAGCGGCGGGCGCGGCTCGACCCCAGCCGGTTCGAGCCGAACCCCAAGCGGCGCATCGACGAAGGCACTCTCCGGCTCGGCGAAACCGACGTCGACATCGCCGACGCCTTCGCCGCCGTCCTGCGCCGGATGGGCGAGGAAGCCGAACGGCAGCTCGGCCGCCCGCCCGCGCAGACCCGGATTTCGCATCCCGCCGGCTGGGGTGCCGGCCGGCAGGACGTCCTCCGGGCCGCCGCCGCGAAGGCCCGGTTCGCCGACGTGCGGCTGATCCCCGAACCGGTGGCCGCCGCCGCCCACTACGCCAGCCTGGGAAGCCGGGCCGGCGGCCCCATCGGCGTTTACGACCTCGGGGCCGGCACCTTCGACTGCGCCGTCGTCGGGATCACCCGGCAGGGCTTCACCGTGCTCGCCGAGGACGGCCTGCCCGATCTCGGCAGCCTCGACATCGACCAGGCCCTGCTCGTCCACATCGGACGTTCCGTCTCGCACGCCGATCCGGCGCAGTGGCAACGTCTCCTGCGGCCGCAGACCACCGCGGACCGTCGCACGCGCCGCGCGTTGCTGCAGGATGTCCGTGACGCCAAGGAAAGCCTCTCGCGGCACGCGCAGACCCACGTGCCGATGGCCGAGCCGTTCGGGGACGTCCTCGTCAGCCGGGACGAGCTCGAAGCGCTGGTGCGGCCCAGCCTGCTGCGCAGCGCCGAGCTGCTCGCCACCACGATCCGCCGCGCCGGCCTCACGCCCGCGCAGCTCGCCGGCGTCTACCTCGTCGGCGGGCCGAGCCGGATGCCGCTGCTGGCCACGCTGCTCGGCCGGCAGCTCGGCGTCGCACCGACCACGCAGGACCAGCCCGAGACGGCCGTCGCGTTCGGGCTCCACCACGTTCCGCTGGGCACCACCACCGACCTCACCGTGCCCGCGTTCGCGCCCGTCCGCCCGCCGGTGACGCCGCCGCGGCCGCAGCCCTGGCAGCAGCAGGCCCCGCGGCCGCCGCAGCACCCGCCGCCGCCGGAACCGCGCCGGAAACCGAAGCGCTGGTTCCTCGCGCTCGCCGTGCTCCTGGTCGCCGCGGTCGTGGCCACCGTCGTCGTGTTCGTCCTCCGCGACCAGGCCGCGCAGGCCGCAGCGGACTGCACGCAGACGGCACAGCGCGACCGGGCCGGGTTCACCCCCTGCCTGCGCACCCTGGCCGGGTCCGTCCCGGACCGGAGCACCTGCAAGGAAAACGACCACTTCGCGCAGCTACTGGGCGGCCGGCTTTCGGTCGTCTGCAACTTCACGGGCGGCAGCGTCCGCTACTTCCAGGGCATGACCACCGAATACGTCGAGGTGAACACGAAGCTGACGGCGGCCGGTAGTGCCGTCGGCCGCGGCGCCTGGGACGGCGGCGGGCTGCACGGCGAGTACGTCGCCACTGCCGACAAGAAGTCGTCGATCGTGCTCTTCGGCGTGAAGGAGCGCCGGGTGGCCGCGATCTACCTCACGGAAGCCCCCAGCCGCCTCGATGCTCTGATCGCCGGCTTCATCCGCGAGGTCAAGCCGGCCTGACGGCTCACCACTGCCCGTACCGCCGAACGGGCGAAAGTCGTCCGTGGCGGGCAGGCTCGCCGCTCCTTCCTGCATGAGCACAGCCACGAGAACGAGCACGGTGACGGAACCTCGCGCACCGACCGTGCGGAGCCAGTTGCGCGAGGCCAAACGCTTTTCCTGGACGGGCTTCGCGGTCACGGTCGGGGCGTCGCTGCTCGGCACGCTCGTCCCGGCGGCGATCGGGGCCGGTCCGCAGGCGACGCTGATCTCCACGCTGGTGGTCACCGTGCTGGCGGCCGGCGGGTTCACCGCCAAGGACGGCAGCGCCCGCGGCATCAAGGCGATCGCGATCCTGCTGCTGGCCACGGGTGCGCTGGTCCTGACGGTGACCGGGGTGACGGTGCTCGACCTCGTGCGCGGGCGCCCGGCGACGTTCCCCGGCGTGCCGGAGGTGGCCGCCGAAGCGCGGGTCATCGTCCCGGAGTCGGTCACCTGCCCCGCGGCACCCGTGCACACGACCACGACCTGCGTGGTGGCGGTCCGCAGTGTCGGCGCGAGCGCGTTGCGGGTCAGCGGGATCGAGCTGGACAGCACGGACTTCGCGGTGGACGCGAGCGCGTGCGTCGGCCACGAGGTGGCGCCGGGCCACCGCTGCACGCTGGTCGTCAGCTTCACCCCGGCGCGCAGCGGCGACCGGGTCGCGGACCTGACGGTCCACCACAACGTCCCGGGCCCGGCGGCGTTCGTCGAGCTCACCGGCCGCGGTGGTTAGTGCTCCGCGCCCGCGCTGACCGTCAGGTCTGCGGTGACCCGCAACGCCGTGTCCGCCAAGGCTTCCAGCGCGTCGGCGATCCGGTCCACGCTCAGCGACGGCTCGGGCTTGCCCGCGGCCGCGACCTGCTCCGGGCTGAACGGGACGTGCACGAACCCGCCGCGCACGTCCGGGAACTCCGTGGCCAGCAGGTGCATCAACCCGTAGAACACCTGGTTGCACACGTACGTCCCGGCGGTGTGGGAGACCGACGCCGGGACGCCCGCCGCGCGGATCGCCGCCACGCAGGCCTTCACCGGCAGCGTCGTGAAGTACGCCGCCGGGCCCTCCGCGACCACCGGGGCGTCCACCGGCCGGGCGCCCGCGTTGTCCGGGATGCGGGCGTCGACCAGGTTGACGGCCACCCGTTCCGGGGTCACCTCGGCGCGGCCGCCCGCTTGGCCGGCGCAGACCACCAGCGACGGCCGGTGCTCTTCCAGCGCCCGCCGCAGCGTGGGCAGCGACGTCGCGAATTCGCAGGGCAGCTCCACCGCCGCGACGTCGTCACGACGCGCGCCCACCAGCGAAACCGCCTGCCACGACGGGTTGACCGGCTCGCCGCCGAACGGCGCGAACCCCGTCATCAGCACCCTGGCCATGCCGCCTCCCGGAGCGGAGTGAAAAACGTCGAGGCCACCCTACGTCCGCAGGGTGGCCTCGACGACGAGCGCTATCAGGCGGCGGGCTTCAGCCCACTCGGGTAGAGGTACTGGTCG
This sequence comes from Amycolatopsis sp. CA-126428, assembly GCF_002904335.1. GTDB lineage: Bacteria > Actinomycetota > Actinomycetes > Mycobacteriales > Pseudonocardiaceae > Amycolatopsis. The sequence goes on from NZ_PPHF01000169.1 coordinate 7,144, forward strand.
GCCGGCTTGCCGGTGCCGTACACCCACGCGTCGAAGAAGCCCTGGAGGTTCCGGTGCGCGGCGAATTCGGTGAACCGCTGGAACTCCTGCATGCTCGCGTTCCCGTCGCGGTGCAGCGACGGCCAGGTCTTCAGGACCCAGGAGAAGGCCTGCTCACCGATGTAGTTGCGCAGCGCGTGCAGCATCATCGGGCCCTTCGAGTACACGTACGTGAACTCCTGGCCCTGGCCCATGTCGTACAGCTTCCCGTTCCAGAACGCCGTGGAAGCCTTCTTGGCGTTGTCGGCGTACTGCTTGTTCAGGTCGACGCCTTCCTTCCCCTCGTTCCACAGCCAGGTGGCGTAGGAGGCGAAGCACTCGTTGAGGCAGACGTCGCGCCAGTGCGCGACCGCGACCGAGTCGCCGTACCACTGGTGGGCGTTCTCGTGGACGATCGTCGGCACCGTGCCGGCCCAGCCCGCCGAGTAGATCGGCCGGCTCATCGTCTCCAGCGAGAAGCCGATCTGCTCGTTGAGGAAGATGCCGCCCGCGGCGTCGATCGGGTACTTGCCGAACTTCGACTCGAGGAAGTCGAGGATCTCCGGCAGCCGCGCCTCGGCCTGCTTCGTCGAGTCGGGGACGCCCGGGGCGAAGGCGCTGACGATCGGGGTGCCGTCCTTGCGCTTCTGGCGGTCGAAGGTCCACTTGTCGATCGCGACCGTCGTCATGTACGGCACGATCGGCGTCTCTTCGGCCCAGACGTGCGTGGTGCCGCCCGGCGCCTTGACCGACGGCTTTTCGCGGCCGTTGGAGATCACGCCCCACTCGTCGGGCACGGTGATGGCCAGGTGGAACGTGGCCTTGTCGAGCGGGGTGTCGTTGACCGGGTACCAGGTGGTGGCCGACTTCGGCTCGCCGGCGACGAACGCCCCGCCCGCCTGGGCGAACTGCCAGCCGTTGTTGCCGAGCGCCGGGTCGTCGATCGGCGCGGGCACGCCGTGGTAGGCGATGTTCACCTTGAAGCGCTGGCCCCGCCAGAGCGCCCGCGACGGCGTGATGACCAGCTCGTGGTCGCCGGTGCGGCTGAACTTCGCGTCCCGGCCGTCGACCTTCACCGAGTCGACGGTCAGGCCGTGCAGGTCCAGGTTGAACGAACTGAGCGACTGCGTCGCCCGCGCGGCGATGTCCTGGTTGCCGGTCAGCTGGTGCGACGCCGGGTCGTAGGTGACCTTGAGGTTGTAGTCGGCGACGTCGTAGCCGCCGTTGCCGTCCTGCGGGTAGTAGCTGTCGCCGGTGCCGTCGCTGCCTGGCTTCGGCGCGCCCCAGCCTTCGCCGGCCGCGGCGACGCCGGTGCCCAGGCAGAGACTGGCGACCACGGCGGCCGCCACCACGGCCGGTTTCTGTCCCCTCATGAACGCTCCTGTCCGTGTCGGTGGACCTCTGCCGCAACGTATCGCCACGAACGGGTGATCCGGGAGACCGCGTCGCTTTTGTCCGGATAATCAGCACTTCCGTCGGCCCGCCCCGGCGCGGCCCCGCCGTCTGGAAAGCTGGGCACATGCGCGTTGCGCTGCTGGGCCCGCTGCGGGCGGTGGAAGACGACGGCACGCCGATCGACATCGGCGGCGCCCGCCTCCGCATGCTCCTGGCCAGGCTCGCGCTGGACGCCGGGCGCGCGGTCCCGGCCGACGCGCTCGTCGACGGCCTTTGGGGCGCCGGACCGCCGGCCGACGCGGCCAACGCCTTGCAGTCCCTGGTCTCGCGGCTGCGGAAGGTGCTGCCGGTGGCCGTCGAATCCGGGCCGGGCGGGTACCGGCTCGCGCTGGCGGCCGGTGACGTCGACGCCGAACGGTTCGAACGGCTCGCCGCCGAGGGCCGCCGCGAGCTGGCCGCGGGCCGTGACGCGCGCGCCGCCGGCCTGCTCACCGAGGCCCTCGCGCTGTGGCAGGGCGCCGCCCTCGCCGACGTCCTCGACGCGCCCTTCGCGCCGGGGCCGGCGCGGCGGCTCACCGAGCTGCGGGCCGAGGCGGCCGAGGACCGGTTCGAAGCGCTGATCCGGCTGGGCGAGCACGCGACGGTCCTCGCCGACCTGGCCGTGGCGGCCGATGCCGACCCCCTGCGCGAGCGGCTCACCGGGCTGCGGATCCGCGCGCTGTGCGCGGCCGGGCGGCAGCCGGAAGCGCTGGCCGTCTACGCCGGGATCCGCCGCACCCTGGCCGACCAGCTCGGCGTCGACCCCTCGGCCGAACTGCAGGAGATCCACGTCGCCGCGCTGCGCGGCGAATTCGCGCCGCCGTCGCCGGTGGCCGACCGGCTGCCGACCCGGCTGACCACGTTCGTCGGCCGCGACGACGAGCTCAAGCTGCTGGCCGAGCTCCTTGCCGGTGCCCGGCTGGTCACCCTGAGCGGGCCGGGCGGGGCGGGCAAGACCCGGCTGGCCACCGAGGCGGCGTCGCGGCACCCCACGCACCAGCGCGGCCGGGTGTGGTTCGCCGCGCTGGCCGGCGTCCGCGACCCCGACGACGTCGCGGGTGCGCTGCTGGGCGCGCTCGAGGTCCGCGACATCCGCCCCGAGGCCGAGGTCCACCGGCGGCCGCCGGATCCCGTGGCGCAGGCCGTCGAGGTGCTCGGCGGCGAGGAAGCACTGCTGGTCCTGGACAACTGCGAGCACGTCGTCGACGCCGCCGCGCGGCTGGCCGACGAGCTGCTGCACCGGGCACCGCGGCTGCGGATCCTGGCCACCAGCCGCGAGCCGCTGGCCATCACGGGAGAGGCGCTCTGCCCGCTCGGCCCGCTGCCGGTGCCCGCGGAACGCGCCGCGCCCGCGGAGGCCGCCGAGCTCGACTCCACCCGGCTGTTCCTCGACCGGGCCGCCGCGGTCCGCCCCGACTTCGTCCTCGACGAGTCCACTGTGGATCACGTCGGGCAGATCTGCCGCCGGCTCGACGGGATGCCGCTGGCGCTGGAGCTGGCCGCGGCGCGGCTGCGGTCGATGACCGTGGCCCAGATCGCCGGCCGGCTCGGCGACCGGTTCCGGCTGCTCACCTCGGGCAGCCGGACGGCGCTGCCGCGGCAGCGGACGCTGCGCGCGGTCGTCGAGTGGAGCTGGGAACTGCTGGCCGAGCCCGAGCTGGTGCTGGCCCGGCGGCTCGCGGTGTTCGCCGGTGGCGCGGAGCTGGCCCCGATCGAAGCCGTCTGCGGTGATGAGCTGCTCCCCGCGGCCGACGTGCCGTACGTGCTCGGCAGCCTGGTCGAAAAGTCCATAGTGGACACCGTGGACGCCGGTGGCGAGCCGCGGTACCGGATGCTCGAGACGCTGCGGGTGTACGCCACCGAGCGGCTGGTGGAGTCGGGGGAGCACGACCGGACGCGCCGGGCGATGGCCCGCTACTACGCCGAACTCGCCCAGCGGCTGGAGCCGACGCTGCGCACGGCCGACCAGCTGCGGGCGATCGACCAGTACGAAGCCGAGAGCGCCAACATGATCGCCGCCCTGCGCGGGGCCATCGAGATGTCCGATGTGGACAACGCGGTCGCGTTGCTGGACGGGATGTTCTGGTACCTGACCATCCTGGGCCAGGGCGGGCGGATCGGCTCACTGCTGCGCGAGACCCTCGAGTTCGGCGACCGGCTGCCCCCGGCGGCCCTGGCCGCTTACCAGGCGCTCGGCTACCTCATGGACGCGGTCCCGGTCCGGTCGGACCAGCCCGAGATCCTCCGCCTGGTCGACGCCTGCGTGCGCACCGAGGCGGTGGACCGCTACCCGGGCCTCGCGGTGGCGCTGCCGATGCTGGCCTTCCTGGGCGGGGATCGCGAGATCGCCGTCCGCGAGGTGAGCCGGGCCGCGCGGCACCCGGACCAGTGGACCCGCGCCGGCGCGCACTGGGTGGAGAGCTTCCTGCTCGACGACGAGGGTGACGTCGAGGGCGCCGACCGGGCGCGCGACCTGGCCCACACCGGGTTCGAGGCGGTCGGCGACCGCTGGGGCATCGCGATGACGCTGAGCTTCAAGGCGTACTCGCTGTCGCAGAACGGCGACAGCGCCAAGGCCATCGAGACCTACCAGCGAGGTCTCGCGCTTTCGATCGAGCTGCGGTCGTACGAGGACGCCGTGCAGCACTGGTGGCGGCTGGCCGTCGAGCGGGCGCGCGCCGGGGACTTCGAGGGTGCCTGGCGCGATCAGGAGGCGGCGGAGCGCTACGGCGAAGGCATCACGAACCTGCAGCACCGGGCCATCCTGATGTTCGGCCGGCTCGAGCTGCTGCTGCGCACGGACCGGCTGGCCGAAGCGCGGGCGCTGCTCGACCGCGTCGCCGCGATGGGGGGCGACGACTGGTTCCCCGGCGGGATCGGCGACGAGTTCATCCACGCCTTCGAGGCGCGGATCCTGCTGGCCCAGGGCCGGGCGGACGAGGCCGAGCCGCACGCGGTCATCGCGATCCGGGCGACGAACCAGCGCGGCGACATGCCCGACCTGGCCGGGGTGGTTGAGCTGCTGGCGATCATCCGCGAACGGCAGGGCCGTCCCGAGACGGCGGCCCGGATGCTCGCCGCGTCCGCCGTCATCCGCGGGCGGCTCGACCTCGGCAGCCCGGAGGTCCGGGCCCTCATCGAGACCCTGCGCGCGGCGCTCCCGGACTACGACGCGCGTTACGGAGAAGCCCGCCGGATGTCCAAAAAGGACGCGATCGGCCGGCTGCTGGCCGAGCTCGGCCCGGCCTGACCGCGGACGTGCCGGCGGGGACGTCCGCCCCCGCGAACGTCCCCGCCGGCATCCCCCTGGCGCGACTCACCCCCGTGCGTCGGCGCCTCTCAGACCCGCCGGCGGTAGGCCCAGGTGGCCAGCGGGAAGAACACGATCACCGCACCGGCCATCCAGGCCAGCGCCCCGGTCAGCGGGCCGGCCACCGCACCGCCGTTCATCAGGCCGCGCAGCGCGTTCGCCATCAGGCTGACCGGGCTGATGTCCGCCCACGCCCGCAGCCAGCCCGGCATGGTGTTCGTCTGCACGAACACGTTGCTGCCGAAGGTCAGCGGCATGATGAAGACGAACATCAGCGCCTGCGCCGAGCCCGGCGACTTCATCACCATGCCGACGAACACCGAGGCCCAGCAGAAGGCCAGCCCGAACGCCAGCGCGAGCAGGATCGCCACGGCGAACTCGCCGGGGCTGGTCGCGATCCGGTAGCCCATGATCGTCGCCACGACCATCAGCACCGCCAGGCACACGACGTACCGCACGACGTCGGCGAGGACCGCGCCGATGAGCGGGGCCGAGCGGGCGATCGGCATGCTCCGGAACCGGTCGAACACACCCTTGGTGACGTCGGTGTTGAGGTTCGTGCCCACGGTGAGGCACGCCTGCAGGATGTTCATCACGATGATGCCGGGCACGACCATCTGCAGGTACGCGTCGGTCGAGCCGGACAGCGCGCCGCCGAACAGGTAGACGAAGATCACCAGGAAGACGATGGGCATCAAGGTGACGTCGGCGAGCTGTTCGGGGTTCTTGCGGATCTTCAGGATGCCGCGCCAGGCCAGCGAAAGCGCGTGCTGGAAGCCCTTGCCGGGGCTGATGTGCCGCGGCGGGGCCGGGCGGTCGAGGGCCAGCGTCGTCATGCCAGGCTCCCTTCGAGGGTCTTGTCTTCGGTGGACTGTTCGGCGGTGTGCCCGGTGAGGGCGAGGAACACCTCGTCGAGGCTGGGCAGCCGCAGCGCCAGCTCGTCCGCGGTGATCCCGGCCTCGTCGAGTTTGCGGACCAGGGTGGACAGCAGCACCGGGTCGTTGACCGGCGCGGTGAGCAGCCCGGAGGCGTCGTCGCGGGTCGGCCGGACGCCCGAGAGGTCGCCGAGGATCCGGTTGACGGCGTCCATGTCGGACAGCTGGGTCGGCCGAACCTGCAGCGTCTGCCCGCCGACGCGGCGCTTCAGCTCGTCCGCGCGGCCGTCGGCGACGACCCGGCCGTGGTCGAACACGGTGATCTTGTCGGCCAGCTGGTCGGCCTCCTCCAGGTACTGCGTGGTCAGCAGCACCGTCGCGCCTTCGGCGACGAGGCCGCGGACGACGTCCCAGACCTCGTTGCGGGCGTGCGGGTCGAGCCCGGTGGTCGGCTCGTCGAGGTAGAGCACCTCGGGCCGGCCGACGAGGCTGGCGGCCAGGTCCAGCCGCCGCCGCATGCCGCCCGAGTACGTCCGGATCGGCCGCTTGGCCGCCTTCGTCAGCTCGAACCGCTCGAGCAGCTCGGCGGCGCGGGCCTTGGACTGGGCGCGGGAGTGGCCGTACAACCGTCCGATCAGGACCAGGTTCTCGATGCCGTTCAGGTCCTCGTCGACCGACGCGTACTGCCCGGTCAGCCCGATCAGGCTGCGGACGCGGACCGGGTCGGCGACCACGTCGTAGCCCCCGACCGTGGCTCTGCCGGCGTCCGGTTTCATCAGGGTCGCGAGGATCCGGACGGCGGTCGTCTTGCCCGCGCCGTTCGGCCCGAGCACCCCCACGACCTGGCCGAACGGGACCTCGAGGTCCACCCCGTCCAGCGCCTTGGTGTCCCCGAAGTGTTTGACCAGGCCCTCGGCCTGGATCGCGTGCGACATGGGCGTCCTCCTTCGCTCGTCGCTTCTGCGATCACAGTGGGGGTTCGCGCTGGCAGGCCACGCACAGCGCGCTGTCAGCGGCTGGCAGGCGCTGGTGGAGATCTTGTGGAGGAGTTGTCGGCGCCCGGGCCGCCCGGCGCCGGTCTCGGCATACTCGGCAGCATGGTGCTTGCGGAAGAGACGCGGTCGCGGCGGAAGAACCCGCTCGTCACGGGCCTGCTGGTGGTCCCGGTGGTGCCGTTGGCGCTGCTGGCGGCGCTGCGCCTGCTCGGCTTCGACGGCGGCTGGTACACGCTGATCGCCCTGGCGCTGACGCCGTTCGGGGCGGCCGCGGGTGCGCTCGCCGGCGGGCTCGCGCTGGCGTTGCGGCGGTGGTGGATCGGCGGGGTCGCGCTGGTGCTGGCGCTCGCGCTGGCCGTCCTCGTCCTGCCGCGGATGTCGGCGAGCGAACAACGCGCCGTGCAGGGCAAGACCCTGCGCGTCCTCGCGTCGAACCTGCTCTACGGCCGGGCGGACCCGAAGGCCGTCGTCGACCTGGTGCGCGAGCAGCGGATCGACGTGCTGAACCTGGTCGAGATGACGCCGTCCGCGGTCGACCGGCTCACCGCGGCCGGGCTGTTCGACCTGCTGCCGCACCGGGTGCTGCACCCGGCGCCCGGCGCGTTCGGCTCGGGGATCGCGGCCCGCTTCCCGCTGAAGGAGGTCAACCTGACCGGCGACTCGGCGGCCAAGCAGCCGGGCGCGGAGGCCGACCTGGGCGACGGCGTGGTGGCCGAGATCGTCGCCGTCCACCCGATCTCCCCGGACGTCGACACGCCGGGGTGGGAGCGCGAGATCAAGGACCTCTCGCAGCCGGCGGGCGAGCACGGCCTGCGCATCCTGGCCGGCGACTTCAACGCGACGCTGGACCACGCGGCCTACCGCACGGTGCTGGCCCGCGGCTACCGCGACGCGGCGGAGGAGCGCGGCGAAGGGCTGGCCCCGACGTGGCCGTCGTCGCTGCCGGTGGTGACGATCGACCACGTGGCGGTGGACAACCGCGCGGCGGTGCGGGACTACCGCGTGTTCGACGTCGCCGGCAGCGACCACCGGGCGGTGTTCGCCGAGGTCCGCCTGCCGTGACGCTCGTGAGTGGTAATTAGGGTTAGAACCCTAATTACCACTCACGAGAACCTGCACCGTCTCCAAGGCGCCGGCCGCGATCGACACGCCACGGCCGTGCCGGATCTCGGGTTCCCGCGGGTTGATGCGGATCAGCGCGCCGGTGGCCGCGCTGGCCAGTTCGGCGTAGCGGCGGACGGTCGGGACGGCTTGGCCCGCGCCCAGTTCCACCACCACGAGGTCGCGGGCGGTCCGGCGCCACGCCGTCAGCTCGTCCAGCTGCGCCTGGCTGCGGTCCGGGACCCAGGAGACGTCGCCGAACATCAGGATGTTGGGCCGGGCGAGGCCGCCGCAGCGGGGGCACGACGGCAGCGGCGGCACCGCGCGCATCGTTTCGGGGTCGATCGGCACAGTGACGCCGGTGGCCGGCCAGATGTCGTCCGTGCACCCGGCCAGGCACTGCAGGTGGTGGATGGAGCCGTGCGCCTCGGCCACGCACTCGAAGCCCGCCGCCTGGAACTGGCCGTCCACATTGGACGTGAACACCCGGGCGCCGTGGGGCAGCTTCGCGCCGAACTCGCGCAGCAGCCGGAACCCGTCGTGCGGCACGGTCTTGCGGTAGAGCTCCAGCCGGTGCCCGTAGAAGCCCCAGGCCAGCTCGGGGTCGCCGGCGAAGTGCCGCGGGTCGGCGAGTTCCTCGAACCGCAGCCCGAGCCGGGCGTACGGCGGATACGCGCGCCAGAACCCTTCGCCGCCGCGGAAATCCGGCAGCCCGGAGTCGACGCCCATGCCGGCGCCGGCGCAGATCAGCAGCGCGCCGGCGCCGTCCAGGAGCTTGGCGGCGAGCTCACTCACCCGGCTGCGAACCGAGGACGACCTCGAACTCGAGCAGGTTCGCGCCGGTGGACACGGGCTTGGCGCGCTCGCCCGCGTGCGCCGCCGCGGCCGGGCCACCGGTCGCCCACACCTGGTAGTGCTCCTCGGTCTCCCACTTCGTGTACACGAAGTAGCGCGTCTCGCCGGAAACCGGCCGCAGCAGCTCGAAGCCGAGGAAGCCCGGCTGCTGGTCGACGGAGTGCATGCGCGCGGCGAACCGCTTCTCCAGCTCGGGGCCGGCCCCCTCGGGGACCTCGATCGCGTTGATCTTCACGACACTCATGCCGTCCACCATAGTTGGCTCGGCAGTGTGATCCGTGCCACTGTGGGAGACATGGGGAGCACCGAGCGCGACCTCGCCACCGATCTCGCCCGGATCGTCCGCGCCACGGCCGACGAGGTCGCGGGCGGCGGGGGCAGCGAACTGCTCGAGCGCGTGACCGGCCACCTCGGGGCGCCGTTGCCGGAGGTGGTGGTCGTCACCCGCAACTGGCCGATGTGGGAGCACGCCAACATCCAGTCCGGAGTCGACGCCTACCTCGCCGCGCACGGCACGGCCGTGGGCTGGTTCGGCATCGCGGGCGGCCAGCGCACGCACGAAGACCTGATCGGGATGCTCGCCACCGCGCGCAGGCACGGCATGTACGAGCTCGGCTCGGTGGACTACACGACCACGGCGATCGGCCCCGACACCGCGACCGAGGCGGTGCAGCTCGGGCTGGTCGGCACGCACGCCCCGGGCGGCGAGCCGGTGCTGCTCGCGATCCGCGGCGCCAACCCGCAGTGGGGGCTGGAGCAGTGCCGGCTGGAGGTCCTGGCGACGTCGCGGGCGACGGCCACCGAAGTGCGCGACCGCGTCGAGCGCCTGATGGCCGAGCGCGACCTCCTGCGCGGCCAGGTGCTGGCCTTCGGCACCAGCGAGCACCGCGGCAACGAGCTGCTCACGTTTCTCCCGCGGCCGGCGCTGACCGTCGAGGAGGTGGTGCTGCCGGACGGCGTGCTCGACGCGATCGAGCGGCACACGATCGGCATCGCACAGCACGGCGAGCGGCTGCTGGCGGCGGGCCAGCACCTCAAGCGCGGGCTGCTGCTGCACGGCCCGCCCGGCACCGGCAAGACGCACACGGTCCGCTACCTGATGGGCCGCCTGCCGGACACCACGGTGATCATCCTGACCGGCACGGCGATGAAGCTGGTGGGCAAGGCCGCGGAGCTGGCGCGGCGGCTGCAGCCGAGCGTGGTCGTGCTGGAGGACGTCGACCTGATCGCGCAGGACCGCAGCTACGGGCCGATGGTCCAGCCCCTGCTGTTCACGCTGCTCGACGCGATGGACGGCGTGGGCGGTGACGCCGACGTCACGTTCCTGCTCACCACCAACCGGGCGAGCGAGCTGGAGAAGGCCCTCGCGGACCGCCCGGGCCGCGTCGACCTGGCGGTGGAGATCCCCCTGCCGGACGCGGCCGGACGTGAAGCACTGCTGCGGCTGTACGCGCGCGGCCTGAACCTGACGGCGGACCTGAACCCGGTCGTCGAGGCGACGGCGGGGATGACGGCGTCGTTCGCGAAGGAGCTGCTGCGCCGGGCGTCGCTGCTGGCGCTGGGGGCGCGGCCGGAGGAGGACGTCGTGGTCGGGGACGCGGAGCTGACCACGGCGTTGCGGGAGATGCAGGACGCGCGGAGTGCGTTGACGCGGTCGCTGCTGGGCAGTTCAGCTGCGCAGTGAGCCGGGGAACAGGTCGGCGTCCGCCGGGAGCTTCGTGCCGCGGAACCAGGTGTCGAAGAACGGCCGCAGGTTCTTGCCGCCGAGGCGGGTTGCCGTGGCTTCGAAGTCGGACCAGATTGCGTTGCCGTGGCGGTAGCGGGATGGCCACTCGCGCAACAGCTTGGCGAACGCCGGGTCGCCGATTTCGCGGCGCAGGGCGTGCAGGGCCAGGATGCCCTTGTTGTAGACGCCTTCGAACTCGTGGCCCTGCCCCATGTCGACCAGCTTCTGCGCCCAGAAGTCCGTGCTGCCGCGGGTGATCTCGATGGCCGCACGGTAGCGGTCGTCCAGGTTCTGGCCCTCGCGCTCGGCCCACAGCCACTGCGAGTACGACGCGAAGCACTCGTTCAAGCAGACGTCGGACCAGTTGCGCACCGAGACCGAGTCGCCGAACCACTGGTGGGCGTTCTCGTGCACCAGCGTCGGCAGGTCGGCCCACTTCGCGTACGTCGGCCGGGTCTGCGTCTCGAGCGAGAACGGGACGTCCTCGTTCAGGAAGATCCCGCCCGCCGCCGACTGCGGGTACGGGCCGAACTTGGCGGTCAGGAAGCCGAGCACCTCCGGCAGGCGGCCGCCGACCGCGCGGCGGCCTTCGACACCCGGCGCGTACGCCGAGACCACCGGGGTGCCGTCCGGCAACGTCGATCTGTCGACACCGAACTTGCCGATCGCGATCGTCGTCAGGTAGGTCGCCACCGGGTTGACCTCGGTCCAGGTCCCGGGCGGCCCTTCGCGGCCGTTCGAGAGCACCGTCCAGCCCTCCGGGACGTGCGCGGTGAGCGTGAAGGTGGCCTTGTCGCGCGGGGTTTCGTTCGCCGGGTACCAGAACGCCGCCGAGTGCGGCTCGCCGACCATGTACGCGCCGCCGTCGGAGGAGTGCTTCCAGCCGTTCTCGCTGCCGCCGTCGTGCGGGGTCTTGGCCGGGTCGCCGCCGTAGCGGACCCGCGTGCGGAACGTCGTCCCGGCCCGGATCGGGGCCGGTGGCGTGATGACCAGCTCGAAGGTCTTCTCGCGGCTGAACTTCGCCGGCCGGCCGTCGACCTCGACGCTGTGCACGTCCAGCCCGCGCAGGTCGAGATCGAACCGGCTCAGGTCCTGGGTGGCCTTCGCGGTCACCGTGGTGTCGCCGTCGAGGTGGCCGCTCGGTGGGTCGTACTTGACGTCGACCTGGTAGCCGAGCGCGTCGTAACCGCCGTTGCCGTCGTCGGGGTAGTACGGGTCGCCGGCGCCGGCCGCGCCCGGCACGGGGTGCATGGGCGGCAGCGGAGGCGGCGCGGGCGGCAGGGCGACGGCGTCGCCTCCGCACGCCGCGGCGACGATCACCGCGGCGCAGACGGCCAGGGCGGTGAGTCGGCGGCGCACACCCACCACCATAGGTGATGGACAGCGACGGTTTGGTCACGTTCCGCACCAGGGGTTTTGTGGTTAGGTGGCCGCGTGCTCTGTTTCGGCGGCAGCGGCGTGCCGATCGTTCTGCTCCACGGCCTGATGGGCCGGGCGCGGACGTGGTGGCGGGTCGCGGAGTGGCTCCGGCCCTACGGCGCGGTGTACGGCCTGGACGCGCGCGGCCACGGAACCGCCCCGCGCGTCGGGCCGTGGACGACCGAGCGCTTCGCCGACGACGTCGCCGAAGCGCTGCGGACCCTCGACGCGGGCCCGGCGGTGCTCATCGGGCACTCGATGGGCGGCCTGCACGCCTGGGCGACCGCCGCGCGGCACCCGGAGCTGGTGCGCGCGGTCGTGTCGGAGGACTTCGCGCCGGATCAGCGCGGCCGGACCGTGGAGACCTGGCGCGGCTACTTCGAGAGCTGGCCGGTCCCGTTCTCCTCGCTCGACCACGTCCGGGAGTTCTTCGGTGACGCGGGCAGGTACTTCGCGGACTGCGTCGAGGAGCGTGCCGATGGGTTCCACCTGGTCGCCGACCTCGAAGACCTGTACGTGATCGCCGCCGAATGGGGCCGCCGGGACTACTGGGACGTCGTCGAGGCGATCCGCTGCCCGTTGCTGCTGGTCGAGGGCGAGCACACGGCGATGCCGCCGGGCCAGCAGGCCGAAGTCGCCGACCGCGTCCCGGGTGCGAAACACCTGGTGGTGCCGGGTTCGGCCCACTTGCCCCACGACGAGGCCCCGGAGATCTACCGCGGCGCGGTCGAAGCCTTCCTCGCCCAGGTCATGACCCGCTGAACCGGACGACACGCGTGATTGCCGAGTCGACACGCGTGATCAGAGGGACGACACGCCGTGCACGCCGTTGTGCCGCCGTGTCGACCCTCCAATCACGCGTGTCGACCTTTCAATCACGCGTGTCGACCCTTCAGGACCGGGCCAGGTCCGCTCGCCAGGCCGCCGTGGAGCGATCCGAGGGGACGATCAGCGGCCAGACGTCCGCGCCGAGGAAGCCGGTCTCGTCGGACGCCTTCGCCGCGGTGCACGTGTCGCGGGCCAACCCGGCCTGAACGGACAAAGCGGCCACCGCGTCCTTTGTGGACTTTCCGAAGACGCCGTCGGTGGGGACGCCGAACCCGGAGGCACGCAGGAACTGCTGCGCCACCTGCACCTTCCGGCCCGTGTCGCCCGGCTTGAGCAGTGGCCACTCGGCCTCGGCACGCGTGATCGCGACGCCGAGGACGCGGCCGACGGCCGTCCGGAGCTCCGGCAGCCGGTTGTAGAGCACCTGGCCGGGGCATTCGGTCGAGTTGAAGTCGCGGTGGCCCTTGATGAACTCCGGGGCGATGCCGTACTGGCTCGCGATGTAGGCGACGAGCGAGACCAGAGAGTTCCACAGGGCCGGCGGCACGTCGACCGTGCTGTACAGGCCCTCGTTCTCGATGCCGATGACCTCGCTGTTGTGGTTGCCGACGTTCGCGCCCTGGACGTGCTGCGTGCCGCCGCGCAGGATCTCGAGGCTGCGGTGCCGGCCTTCGGTGATGAACCCGCCGCGGCTGTTCGTGAATTGCTGGCCGCTGTCGATCCAGCCGTTCTTGTCCATGTGCAGGTTCTGGATGTAGCGCGAGACGTAGAACGCGCGCGCCAGCGAGAAGTCGTCGTTCATCGGCGGGTCGACCGCGTGGTGCACGACGATGTACGTCGGCTTGTGGTTCTCGACCACGATCGTGCCGGTGGCGGGCCGGGCGCCCCAGTCGGACGTCGGGTGGATCGTCGGTGCCGGAGCGGCCGCGCCGGCCGTTCCCGTGGTCGTCATCCCCAGTGCGCCGGCCGCGGTCGCGGTCACCCCCGCCTTGAGCAGGGTCCGGCGGTCAACAGTGACCATGGGTGAAACGGTAACTCCGGAACGCGCCGATGACAACTATTGACCAACTTTGGTCGTAACGCGTCAGTGTTCGCCCGGGAGGGCGAACAGCCCGTCTCGGGTCTGCTCCAGCAGGCCGTCGACCAGCAGGGAGTCCAGGCAGCGGTCGCGCTGGCCGACGTCGTGCCAGACGAGGTCGAGGCGGGCCTTGTCGACCGGGCCTTCGCTGCCGCGCAGCACGTCGAGCAGCCGTCCGCGGACGTACCGGTCGGTGCCCGCGTACCGCTGCACCGGCTTGGCCGGGCCGGCGTACTCGGGCCGGCCGGCGTGCTGCCACGCGCACTCGGCGTAGATCGGGCAGTCCGCGCACTTCGGGGCGCGCGCGGTGCAGATCAACGCGCCCAGCTCCATGATCGCCGCCGAGAAGCGCGCCGCGGGTGCGTCCTCGGCGGGCAGCAGCGCCTCGACGTCGGCCATGTCCCGGGTGTTGGACGCCGGCCCGGCGTCCCCGGCCCCGTGCACCGCCCGCGCGACGACCCGCCGCACGTTCGTGTCGACGACCGGCGCCCGCCGGCCGTAGGCGAACGCGGCGACGGCGCGCGCGGTGTAGGCGCCGATCCCGGGCAGCGCGAGCAGAGTGTCCACATCGGACGGAACGACGTCGCCGTGGTGGCGCGCGATGACCCCGGCAGCCTCGTGCAACCGCAGCGCCCGGCGCGGGTAGCCGAGCTTGCCCCACGCCCGCACGACCTCGCCCTGCGACGACGCGGCCAGCGCCGAGGGCACCGGCCAGCGCGCCATCCACTCGAGCCAGATCGGCTGCACCCGGACGACGGGGGTCTGCTGCAGCATGATTTCGCTGACCAGGACGCCCCAGGCCGAGCAGGTGGGCTCGCGCCACGGGAGATCCCGGCCGTGCGCGGAGAACCAGTCGAGCAGTACGTCAGCGTCCACAGCCACGCCGGGAGGCTACTTCGCGTACTTCGGCAGCTCGCGAGCGACCTCGCCCGGCGACGGCATGGCGGCGATCTCGTCGGCGAACGCGCGGGCCGCGTCGCGGCAGGAGGACGCCTTCCGGGCCTGTTCAGTGACGGCGTCCGCGCTCAGTTCGCCGGGCAGGAGGCGCCGTGCGGCACCGGCGGCGACGAGTGTGTCGGCGTTGGCGAACTGGTCGGCCCCTTGCGGCAGGACCAGCTGCGGCACGCCCGCGGCGAGCGCGCCCAGCGTGGTGCCGCTGCCGCCGTGGTGCACGACCAAGCCGGTGTGCGGCACCACCGCCGCCTGCGGCACCCAGGCCCGCAGGGTGACGTGGTCCGGCACCGGCCCGAGGTCCTCGGGAGGCACCCGGCCGGTGGCCACCACGAGGGGAACGTCGAGGGCGGCCAGCCCCTGGATCGCCGTCGTGAGCACCTCCGGGGTGCCGAAGGCGGTGCCGAGGGTCAGGTAGATCAGCGGCCCCCGGAAGTCGCCCGGCTCGGCGAAGGGAACGGGACGCAGGGCGACGCGCTCGGCGGTCGCGAGGAAGTCCGCCTCCTGCAACGACGGCGGGCAGATGTCGAGGTGCACGCCGCCGGTCGGCCGTTCGAAACCGATGTCACGCGGGAACATCCGGCCGAACCCGTGCCAGAGCGACGGGATCCCGGCCCGCCGCGCGGCGACGCCCACCTCCGGGACGCCCCAGCCGTGCACGACCAGGTCCGGGCGCAACCGCGCCAGGTCCGGTTCGAGGTCTTCGGCGTAGATCTCGTAGAACGAGTCCGCGGGCCGGAACGGGTTGAGCCCGAGCCGGCGCAGCGGCGCGTGGACGTGCTCACCGGCGGCGAAGTCCACCCTGTGCCCGATGTCCCGCGCCGCGACCGCGAGCGGGACCATCGGGTAGGTGTGACCGGCGGACGCGAGCCCGGCGAAGAGAATGCGCATGCTCGCCCCATTCGGATGTTAAGAACATCTGAATGGGAACGATAGCCTACTGGACCTCGGTGAGCTTCCCGGTCTTCACGTCGTAGACGAACCCGCGCACGTTCTCGGTGTGCGGCAGGTAGGCACTGCGCCGCACCCGCTCCACCGACGTCCGGACACTGTTCTCGACGTTGCGGAACGCCTCGACCGACCACGTCGGCCGCAGGCCCGTGTCGCTCTCGAGCTCGTCCTTGAAGTCGTCCTCGGTCACCATCGAGAGGCCGCACTCGGTGTGCTGGACGATCAGCACCTCGCGCGTCCCCAGCTTGCGCTGGGACAGGGCCAGCGAACGGATCATGTCGTCGGTCACCACGCCGCCCGCGTTGCGGAGGACGTGCGACTCGCCTTGCAGGAGGCCGAACAGCTCGAACACCCGGATCCGGGCGTCCATGCAGGTCAGGACGGCCACCTGGAGGGACGGCTTCGGGGACGACCGATCGCCGGGCGTCACCTCGCCGAGTTCCTGGTTGCGCTTGAGCAGTACGTCGATCGAGGTCATCGGTCACCTTCCGGCCAGTGGCCCCGCGGCGCGGGCGTACCACTCCATTTGACCTGGTGGGTACCCCGGCGGGCAATGCACTAAGGGCAATGTCACGACGTCAGCCGCCGAACCACGGCTCCTCGACGGTCCGCGGCGGGGCCGACGTCCGGCCGACGCGCAGCTCGGTCGGGAGGGTGATCGTCTTGGGTGCGCTCCGCTCGCCCGAGCTGAGCAGCAGCCGCCCGGCCACCTTGCCCTTCTCCAGGACCGGCTGGTGGACCGTGGTGAGCCCGATGCGCTCGGCTTCGGCGATGCCGTCGAAGCCGGTGACCGTGAGGTCCTGCGGCACCCGTAGCCCGCGGCGCTCGGCCTCCGCCATGGCGCCAAGTGCGAGGATGTCCGAGGTGCAGATCACCGCGGTGATCTGCGGGTAGGCGTCCAGCAGCTGGCGGGCCGCGGACGCGCCGTCGTCCACCGTGTGGTCGAAGCGCTCGACCACCGGGACGCCCGCCCAGTCGACGCCCGCCGCCGAGAACGCGACGGCCAGTGCCTCCAGCCGGGTGCGCTGGACGTGGAAGTGCGCGCCGCTCTGCCGGGTCGCGGAGACGAAGTCGTCGTTGCGCTCGCGGGCCAGCCGCATGCAGATCACGCCGACCTGCCGGTGTCCCAGCGTCACCAGGTGCTCGGCGATCTTGCCGACGGCGGCGGCGTCGTCCGGGCCGACGCGGTCGATGCCCTCGAGGCTGGGCTGGTCGATGATCACCGTCGGCACCGGCCGCTCGAGCACCGCGGCCAGGTGCGGGTCGTCGTCCGGTACGGAGTAGACGACGAAGCCGTCGACGCCCGCCCGGTGCACCGCGGCGACGTCCTCGCGGCCCGGGCTGGCCGGCACCAGGTGCAGGCCGACGCCGGCGTCTTCGCAGGCCAGCGCCAGTCCTTCGAGGACGCCGACGGCGGCGGGGTCGCGGAAGGCGTAGGAGAGGTTTTCGGTGAGCAGCAGCCCGACCGCGCCCGCCTTGCGCGTGCGCAGGGAGCGGGCGACCGGGTCAGGGCCGGGGTAGCCGAGGCGCCGCGCGGTCTCGAGGACGCGGCGGCGCAGTTCGGGGGACAGCTGGTCCGGCCGGTTGTAGGCGTTGGACACCGTGGTCCTGGACACACCGAGCTCCGCCGCGAGCGACGCCAGTGTCGCCTGCCTCCGGGTGCGAATAGGACGTCCCATCAGCAAACCGTAACGGTTCAGATCGGTTTCCTGAAGAGACACCCCGCGTGGTCGATGTCTCGATCCGCATGCGCGGAGACGCATACACCAATGCGCGATCTGATGGCCAGAAAGTCATCCGGATGGGGTAAGGTGAATCTGACAACGGTTTCCATTAGCGTCTGTGCCCCTCTCAGGAGTCAACCGATGAGTTCCCGCCGCACCAGGAGCGTGCTCGCCGCCGCTTCGGCCCTGTCCGTGCTCGCCCTGGCCGCGTGCTCCGGCGGCGGCGCGCAGTCCGGCGGGTCCGGCAAGATCGAGGTCGTGGCTTCGACGGACGTCTGGGGCAGCGTCGTGAACGCCGTCGGCGGCGACAAGGTCGAGGTCAAGTCGATCATCCACGACCCGTCGGCCGACCCGCACTCGTACGAGACGACGGCTGATGACGCGTTGGCGGCGAAGGACGCGAAGCTGCTGCTGTCCAACGGCGGCGGCTACGACGAGTTCTTCGGCAAGCTCACCGCGCAGGCCGGAGACGCGAAGAAGCTCGTCGCCTACGACATCGCCGCGACCGGCGACGAGAACGAGCACGTCTGGTACGACCTGCCGGGCGTCGGCAAGGTCGCCGACCAGGTCGCGGCGCAGCTGGGCGAGCTGGAGCCCGCGTCGAAGCAGGCGTTCACCGACAACGCGACGGCGTTCAAGGCGAAGGTCGACGCGCTGGAGAAGCAGCTCGGCGAGCTGGGCGCGGCGCACCCGGGCACGAAGGTCGTCGTCACCGAGCCGGTGGCGCACTACCTGCTCCAGAGCGCGAAGCTGACGGACGCGACGCCGAAAGCCTTCTCGGACGCCGTCGAGAACGACACCGACGTCCCGGCCGGCGCCGTGAACGAGTACCAGCAGCTGATCGCGACCAAGCAGGTCAAGGCGCTGATCAACAACGCGCAGACGGTGACCCCGCTGACCCAGGACGTCGTCGGGCAGGCGAAGGCCGCCGGGATCGGCGTCGTCGACGTGACCGAGACGCTGCCGCTGGGTGCGACCGACTACATTGGCTGGATGACCGGGGAAGTAGACGCGCTGGCAGGAGCGTTGAAGTAACCATGTCTCCCGTATCGGACGACGTACGCCCCGCGGTCCGGGTCCGCGGAGCGGGCCTGGCCTTCGGACCCCGGACCCTGTGGTCGGGGCTGGACCTCGTCGTCGAGCCGGGTGAGTTCCTCGCCGTGCTGGGGCCGAACGGGTCCGGCAAGAGCAGCTTCCTCAAGGCGCTGCTGGGCATGCAGGACCTGTCGGCGGGCACGGTCGAGATCGCGGGTGGCCGCCCGGGCGGCGCGAACCGCAAGGTCGGGTACATCCCGCAGCAGCGCGCGATCGACGAGTCGCTGACGCTGCGCGGCGTCGACCTGGTCGGACTGGGCCTCGACGGGCACCGCTGGGGTTTCGGCCTGGCCGGTATGGCGGCCCGGCGGCGGCTCGTTTCCGAAGCGATCGACGCGGTGGGGGCCACGAGGTACGCGAAGCAGCCCGTCGGCCGGTTGTCCGGCGGCGAGCAGCAGCGGCTGCGGGTGGCGCAGGCCCTGGTCGGCGACCCCGAGGTGCTGCTGTGCGACGAGCCGCTGCTGTCGCTCGACCTGGCGCACCAGCGCGCGATCAGCGAGCTGATCGACTCCCGGCGGCGCTCGGCGGGCACGGCGGTGCTGTTCGTGACGCACGAGATCAACCCGGTGCTGCCGTTCGTCGACCGCGTCCTCTACCTGGTCAACGGCCAGTTCCGGATCGGCAAGCCGGACGAGGTCATGACGACCGAGACGCTTTCGCAGCTGTACGGGACCCGCGTCGAGGTGCTCAAGGTCGGCGGCCAGATCCACATCGCCGGCGCGCAGAGCGCGTTGTGCGAGGGGGAGCCGCACCACCACGAACACGACGTCGAAGAACAAGTGGGCTGAGTCTTGGATCTGTTCGACTTCGGCAAGACCTGGGAGCTGATCACCGAGCTCGACGGCGTCCAGACGGCGTTGCTGGCGGCGGCGATCCTCGGCCTGGTGGCGGGCGTGCTGGGCCCGCTGATCGTGATGCGGCGGATGTCGTTCGCCGTGCACGGCACGTCCGAGCTGGCGTTCACCGGCGGCGCGGCGGCCCTGCTGCTCGGGATCGGCGTCGAGTACGGCGCGCTGATCGGCGCGGTGGTGGCGGCGCTGCTGCTGGGCATCCTCGGCGCGCGTGACGCCGACCGCGACTCGGTGATCGGCGTGATCCTGTCGTTCGGCCTCGGCATGGGCGTGCTGTTCCTGTCGTTCTACAAAGGACGGTCCGGGAACAAGTTCGGGATCCTGACCGGCCAGATCATCACGATCGACTCGACGAACCTGACGTTGTTCGTGGTCTCGTCGGTGGTGGTGCTGGCGGTGCTGGCGCTGGTGTACCGGCCGTTGCTGTTCGCTTCGGTGGACCGGAACGTGGCGGTGGCGCGCGGGGTCCCGGTGAAGACGCTGACGGTGGTGTTCGCGCTGCTGGTGGGTGTCTCGACGGCGCTGAGTGTGAAGGTGGTCGGCTCGCTGCTGGTGGTCGCCCTGATGGTGACGCCGGCGGCCGCGGCCGCTCGCGTGACGGCGTCCCCCTGGAAGGCGACGGTGCTTTCGGTGGTGTTCGCCGAGGTTTCGGCGATCGGCGGGATCGTGCTGTCGCTGGCCCCCGGCCTGCCGGTGAGCGCGTTCGTGACGGCGATTTCGTTCCTGATCTACGTCGTCTGCCGGGTGCTCGCCTGGCAGCGCGACCGCCGGACCCGGGTCCGGTCGGTGGACCCGGCTCCCGATCTGATCGCGGCGGCCTAACCCAGCATCAGCAGGACCTGCAGCTCACCCACGACGAACCCGATCACCCCGCCGACGGCGATGAGCTTCCACTCGTCCTGCCGGAACGCCGGCCGCAGCAGGCCCTCGAACTCCAGCGGCGTCAACGCCAGCATCCGCTGCTCGATCACCTTCGCGACGTCCATCGCCTCGGTCAGGTAGCCCTCGGCGTACCGGGCCGTGTCCGGCAGCTGCTCCAGCGCCTTCCGGGCCGCCGCGTGCTTCATTTCGCGCAGGCGCGTGCCGCCCACCGTCCAGGCCAGGGGCATCTGCGCGTCGACCGTTTCCGACACCAGGTGCTCCACGCGGGCGGCCAGCCGGTCGGCGCGGGGGCCGCGCAGGATCGCGTCGAGCAGGTTCTGGACGGTGAGGACCTCGGTCGCGATCAGCTCGCCGTACTGCCGCGCCACCTCGGCCCGGCGGCGCTGGAACTTGCCCTGGAAGATCACCCGCCCCACACGCACCGGCTCGCGGGGGACGAAGATCAGCTTGATCGCCAGCCAGTCCGTGCACAGCCCGATGACGCCGCCGAACACCGGCAGCACCCACGGCTCGCGCGTGAACGCCCACACGATCGTCTGCACGACACCCAGCCCGAACCCGAAGTAGATGCCCATCCGCGCGATGAACGCCATCTCCGGGCGGGACGTCTCGCGGATCAGCCGCACCAGCAGCTTCTTGTCGCGGGTCAGCCGCTGGACCGTCATGTGCTGGACGTCGAGCACCTCGTCGAGGTTCTCGCGGACGTCGTCGAGGAAGTCCCGCACCAGCCGCGGCGCCGATGCCTGGACCTGCTTGATCAGCAGCTCCTGCGCCAGCGTCGGCAGGACCTCCCACAGCCGCGGGTGGTGCTCGGCCAGCACCTCGCGGGCGATGTGGTCGACCGCGCGCAGCAGCGGCTGTTCCAGCTCGCTGGTGATGATCACCGGGTCGATCCGGCCCAGGACCTCTTTGAGGTCCAGCAGGTTCGCCGTCAGCAGCTCGGTCGCGACCGCGGCCATCCGCCCGCCGTGCTTCGGGACGACGCCCTGCCAGCCGAGCAGCGGCGGGATCCCCACGAACTCCAGCGGCCGGAACATCATCTCGATGGCGACCCGCTTGGTGACGTACCCGATCAGCGCGGCGACGAACGGCATCGCCGCGTACAGCGGCCAGTGCAGGGCGAGGTCGTGCAGGACAGCGTCCATTCCGGCCTCCCTCGCGATCCCGAGATCGAAACCGTACCGGCTACCCGAGCAGCAGGAGCACCTGCAGTTCCCCCACCAGGCCGCCGATGACCGCGCCGACGGCGATGAGCTTCCACTCGTCCTGCTTGAAGGCCGGCCGCAGGATGCCCTCGAATTCGAGCGGGGTCAGCTGCTGCATCTTCGTGACGATCGTGTTCCGGACGTCGAGGGCGCCGGTGGCGTAGCTCTCGACGTGTTTCACCGTTTCGGGGAGGAATTCGATCGCTTTGGCGGCGGCCGCGCGCTTCATCTCCTGGTATTGCCGGCCGCCGATGGTCAGCGCGACCAGCGGCTTGGCGATGCTCGCCTGCGCGTCGATCGTGCGCTGGACCTCGCGGGTGACCATGGCGAACAGCTTGTCGGCCCGCGGCCCGGTGAGCACGGCCTCCATCACGTTCCGCACGGTGAGCACCTCGTCGGCGATCAGCGCACCGTAGTCGGCGGCGACCTCCTGGCGGCGCTTCTGGAACATGCCCTGCCAGCGGAAGACGCCGAACCCGCGGGGCTCGCGTGGGTAGAAGATCATCTTGAGGGCGAGCCAGTCCGTGACGAAGCCCGTGACGAAACCGAAGACCGGCATGATGAGCGGCTCTTTCGTCAGCGCCCAGGCGGCGAACTGGACGAGCCCGATCACGAACCCGAACCAGATCCCCGACCGCGCGATGAACCGGAACTCGGGCGCGGCGACCTCGCGGATCAGCCGGCAGGTCAGCGACTTGTCGCGGACCATGGCGTTGATCAGCATGTCGTCGACGTCGAGGACGTCGTCGATGTTGGCCGAGACCTCCCGCAGCAGCCGCTTGACGACGATCGGCGCCTGCGCGCGGACCTGGTCGACGAGCAGCTGCTGCGCCCGCGCCGGCAGCAGTTCCCAGAGCCGCGGCTGGTAGGTCTCCATGACCTCCCGCGTGATCTCCTCGACGGCCTTCAGCAGGGGCGGTTCGAGCTCTTTGACCATTTCTTCCGGATCGAGCCGGGCGAAGATCTCCTGCGGGTCGACGAGGTTGCGGGTCAGCAGGTCGACGGCCGTGGTGGCCATCCGCCGCGCGTTCGCCGGGATGACGCCCTGCCAGCCGAAGGGTTTGACGCCGGCGAACTCCAGGGGCCGGAACATCATCTCGATGGCGACGCGCTTGGTGAGGTAGCCGATCAGGGCGGCGATGAGCGGCATGGTGGCGTAGACGGGCCAGTGCGCGCCGATGTCCGCGAGGACGGCCGGTATGTCCACAGTGAACTCCTCACGTCCGGCCGACGGTTCAGGATGCCATGCGTCACCGGGGGTTCCAATATTCGTGATGCATCCGTTTGGCGGTACGCATCGAAGGACCCTTGCTCATTAAGGTGGCCCGATGGTCGCGCCTGAGAAGCCCCAGTCCGCTCCGAAGACTGCCCAGTTCGCCGTCGGTGTCCGCGGCTACAACCAGCGTCAGGTCGACGCGCGCCTCGCCGAGCTGACGAAGGAGCTTCGCGAGACGTCCCGCAACCGCGACGACGCCGTCGCGACGTCCTCGGACCTGACGAAGGCCCTCGCGTACGCGCAGAAGGAGCTGGCCGAGACGAAGGCCGCCCTGGCCAGGATGAGCTCGAGCCCGTCCGGCGCGGGCGCGATGGCCGAGCGCGTCCGGATGATGATGCAGCTCGCCGAAGAGGAGATCGCGGACCTGCGTTCGGCCGCCGAGGCGGATGCGGAATCGACCCGCGACCAGGCGGACAAGTACGCGCACGAGACCCGCCGCACGGCCGACAAGCTGGCGAAGGACGCGGAGGAGGAGCGCGCCCGGCTGCTGTCGCAGGCGAAGAGCGAGATCGAGAAGCTGAACGCGGCGGCGGGCGCGAAGAGGGTCGAGCAGGCAGCGGCGGCCGAGCGAGCCCGCAAGGAAGCGGACGCGGCGGCCGAGGCGGCCGCGGCTGCGCTGCGTGAGGAAGCGGACCAGAAGGCGGCCGCGGAGCTGGCCGCGCGGAAGAAGGCCTTCGAGGAGGAGTTCGCGCGGAAGAAGCAGGAGACGGAGGCCGCGCTGGCTTCGGCTCAGGCGGCGCAGGCTTCGGCGGATCAGAACCGGAAGCTGGCGCTGGACCTGCGGGCGAAGATCGCGGAGCGGATCGCGGCTACGGATGTGGCGGTGAAGGAAGCTATGCGGCTGCTGGCGCCTGCGGAAGATGCTCCTGCTGCTCCGGCCGCTTCTGCTGCTCCTGCTGGTCCCGGCGCTCCTGCCGCTCCTGCCGCGAATGGGGACCGGAAGCCTGCGCCTGCTCCGAAGGTTTCGGCGGCTTCCGCTGGTTCTTCGGCTGCTCCGGCTGCTCCGGCGAAGGCCTAGTTGTCTTGGGTTGTCCGTAGATTTTGGGAGTCCCACCACCCCGAAGCCGAATTGTGACTACGGACGGTGGCGCCGCGTCAAGGCGGGAAAGATGCCTTGACCCGGCGCCACCGTCCGTGTTTTGGCTTCGGATCGGGGTGGCGGGGAGGTCTGGGTGGGGTGCCGGTCATGCGCGGGCCTGCCGGTTTCGGCGGCCTGCGGCCTGCGGCCGGGCGAACCGCGGCCTGCGGCCGGGCGGACGGGGGCGGACGGCGGCGGGCGGACCGCGGCGGGCGGCCGCGGCGGGCGGCCGCGCGGACCGCGGCCTGCGGCCCCGTGATCCTCTGCCGATGCGCAAGCCCGACCCGACCCGACCGGCGTGGCCCGACCTGGCCCGACCCGACCCAACCTGGCCCGGCCCGGCCCGGCAAAGCGAATAAATCCCCCGCGCGGGGAGGTGGCCGAAGCTTGTGGGTGGCTGGCAGTGTTCAGCTCAGTTGCTGATCACCCACTAGACGGGACCTGCGCATGATCCTCGAGACCGAGCGGGCCGCCGTGTGTGCCTATGCGCGCCGGATGGTCGGTGATGGCCTGGTCGTCGGTACCTCCGGCAACGTCTCGCTGCGGGCCGGTGATCTCGTCGCCGTCACGCCCACCGGTGTCGCTTACTCCAGCCTGACTCCCGGCGACATCGCCGTCGTCGATCTTGGGGGGCAGGTTGTCGATGGCTCGCTCAAGCCGACTAGTGAACTGCCGATGCACCTGTCCGTGTACTGGGATGTTCGTGACCCGGACAGTGAGCCCGTCACCGCCGTCGTGCACACGCACTCGCCGCACGCCACCGCCGTCTCGACGCTTGTGCGTGAGGTTCCGCCGATTCACTACATCATCGCCACCATCGGTCCCTCGGTGCGTGTCGCGCGCTACGCCACCTACGGCACGCCGGAGCTTGCGGCCGCCGTGCTGGAGGCGCTCGAAGGGCGCCGTGGCTGCCTGCTGGCCAACCACGGCACCCTCACCTACGGCGACGGTCTGGAGGCCGCTTACCACCGCGCCCAGCAGCTCGAATGGGCCTGCCGCGTGTGGCTGCTCGCGCAGAGCGCCGGCCGGCCCAGCCTGCTGCCGCCGCCCGAGGTCGCCAATGTCGTCGAACGGCTGCGGGGTTACGGGCAGGGCTAAGACGCCACCGCGGCCAGCAGCTCCGCCACCGTCGGGTCGTCCACCGCCTCCTTGATGCAGCGCCACAGCTGCAGGTTCGCCGTCGCCCAGCGGGAGTACGTGGCCGCCGCCTCCGGGTTGTAGAAGTAATACCCCTCGTCGTGGACGTCGCACTGCTCGCCGACGATCTTGTCCGCCAGCTCGCGCAGGCTCAGCCCGTTCTCGCGCAGGTACCGGTGCGCCAGCACCACCGGCGTCACCGGCAACGCCTTGAACAACGTGTCCGCGTCGCTCAGTGCCTGCGCTTCCAGCGAAATGTCGCGGCCGCGCGTGGCCATTTCCGCTTCGTCGACGATCTCGTCGATCCACCGCGCGATCCACGCCGGAACGCCGCATTCGGCGAGGATTTCCCGCCGCAGGCTCCGGCCCGCCGCGGCGGGCGAGTTCCGGAGCACCAGGTAGTTGACGTCGTGCACCAGCGCGGCCACTTCCACCACCGCCGCGTCGGCACCGTTGTGCCGGGCGAAACCGGCCGCCTTCGTGCGGACGAAATTCACGTGGTGCCACCCGTGGAACGGCAGCCGATCGGCGTACTCCCGGCAGAGCCGGTGGACCCGATTACCGATGGCGTCGACGATGACGTGGTCGATCGTGCTTTCCTGCGTGCGCATACACCTCTCCCATCCCGGCCGTGGTGTTCAGACGGGTGGAGTAATGGTAAGCGCCGCTGACGCCGGTGTGTAGCTAGATGCGGTCGGCCAATTCCCCCAATCGGACCTCTACCGGAACGTGACGATGACCGATTCCGCCGGCCGGATCGAACGACAAGCTGAAACTGCTCACCGGGCGTGATTTGACGAGGAAAGTCATCGTTCCGGTGGCCGCTTCCGGGATCCGGTGGAATTCGTCGGCGAGCATGGTGGCGCACGCGCCGGCCAGGCACCGCGTCCGGCGGCGCAACCGCGCGGACGTGATCAGCCCGGTGCCGGCGTCGATCGTCGTCTCGTACCTTTCGTGCAGGTAGTCACCACGGAGGATCGTGGTGCAGAAGTGGTACCTGTGGTTGTGCACCGAGTCCGCGTACCCCTCCCGCCAGTCCTGCTGCGCCTTGTATTCGTGCAGCCAGAAGGAAAACGGGTCGGTCGGCGAATCGAGCAGGCACCAGGCGAAGTGGGTGGTCGTTTCCCGGGACGAGCGCAGGACCTTGGTGGCCTGCGCGGCGGACAGTGCGCGGAGCTGCGTGCGCAGCTCTTCCCGCAGCCCGGCCTGGGCGGCCCACGGCCGGAACCAGCCGTCGACGGCGCGCCAGTCCGCGGCGAGCGGGAACCTGGCCGTGCGCAGGCGCGTGGCCAGTTCGGAAAGGGGGGACAGGCGGGTGAGCAAGGTCAGCTCCCTAGCTCGGCGACTGCGGAGAACTCCGCGCGGAAGGCGTGGAACTTGCCCTCCAGCTCGCGGAACTGCTCCTCGGACAACGGGGATCCGGTGATCTTTTCGAACAGCGCCAGGAAATCCGTCCGCGTCGTCGCGGACGTGATGCGGAAGTGGCGGCCGGTCCGGGACTGCGAGACGCGCACGAATTCGGCGCGTTCCATGTTGTAGAGGAAGGAACCTTCGGTGAATCGCAAGGACCGCGGGTACAGCTTGGTGGCGCCGCGGACGTCGCTGTAGAGCGACACCCACACGCTGGCGTCGAACATCTCGAGCCGGTCCAGCGGCGGGTCGGCGACCACGGTGATGTCGACCGACGCGCAGCGGCTGCGCGCCAGGAAGAGGCCGACGAGCCCGATCCGGATCTCTTCGTCGAGCCGGGTCTGGATTCGTTCGTAGTCGACGTCGGCCGCCTCACGCCGCAGCAGGTACCGGGCGCGCCCGCTGATCGAGCTCGCGTCGCGCGGATCGGCGATGACGGCCCGCAGTTCCCGCTCGGTGCGGGAAAGCAGCAGCCGGGCGGCCGCGTGCCGCCCGGAGAAACCGCGGAAGAAGTACTGCCGGGTCGCGTCGAGGTCGGCCATCAGCGCGCGGTTGAACGCGGGGTCGGGATCGGTCGTCGCCTCGAAGACGTCGGTGGGGAAGAACTCCTTGTTCAGCGCGCGGTATTCGGCGCTCAGGTCCTCCAGCGCGCGCCGGCTTTCCTCGATCACCGGGGTGACGAGTGCCTTCTGCGACGCGCTGGCGGTGATCAGTGTCTGGCCGAACCCGACGATCGCGGAGATCAGGGTGCCGGTGCCCAGCGACGTCACCAGGTTCTTCCCGGTGCCGGGGTCCATCAGGCCGGCGATCCACAAGCTCAGGCCGGCGACCACGACCAGGACCGTGAGGAGCAGGCTCGTCCTGGTCCAGAAGATCTCTTGCAGCGGGGTACGGCGGAGGCGTCCGTCAGCCGCGGCCACGTGCTTCACCTCCCTCGAACCACCCGAACGGACGTATGCGTAAAGTGTCTGTTCGAGCGCGGGGAGTCACTTTACGCGCCTATCGAGGTGTGCGATATAAGAAGTTCGGGGGACAGGACTGACGGACGGACGTCACTCTCGGCAATAATTCACCGAGTCGGCCGGTTTTCCGAAAATAGGGAAAACCATGATCAAAGCGTGCGCGGGAGCCCCTTTTCGTACCAGCCCGGGCCCGGTTCGGCGGTCATCAGGTAGTCCACCACGACCGGGGCGGGCGCCGGGTGGATCTCCGGGTGGTCGCGTTCACCACGGGCCAGGTCGACCGGCCAGGCCAGTTTTTCTTCGTCGAGCGAAAACTCGCCGCCGGCACCCGTGCGGTTGCCGCGGGCGTCGAGCCGGGACCACTTGCCGTGCAGGTACACGGCATTCAGCCCGTGCAGCGCGGAGAGCTCCTGGTAGCAGAAGCCGGCCGGAATCCCTTGCGCCCGCAGCAAAGCGGCGAGCAGGTGCGACTTCGCGTAGCAGATCCCGACGCGCTCGCGCAGGACGTCCGACGCCCGCCAGGTGACCCGCGGATCACCGGCGTCGATGACGTGCTCGACCTCGTCCCGCACGAAGAGGAAAGCGGTTCTGGCGGCTTCGGCGGGATCGTCGCCGCCGGCGCGCAGAGCGTCGGCGAGCGCGCGGATCGAGGGGTGCTCGTGGTCGACGACGGCGTCGGCGGCGAGGTAGTCGCCGAGCCGATCGGAAGTGGGCGCCGGAACCGGATGCATCCACGCATCCTGACACGTTCGGCCATTCGGGCGAGAGCCGTTTTCCGGGGCGGACACGCTTCGCGGTTGCCGGCTACGGAACGTAGAAGTCGGGCGGGAAGCCGGTCCAGCGCAGTTCGGCGGGGAGGTGGCTCAGGTCGTTGTAGGTCAGCAGCGCGGCGGGCCGTCCCGGGGAGTACCGGATGACGGTCAGGCCGGCGTTGGCGTGGGTGAGGGTGAGCCAGCGCCACGGCGGTGCGTCCTGGGCCGCGCGGATGAGCCAGCCGGCGAGGAAGTTGTGCGTGACGAGGACTTCGTACCTGGGCTCGCTTCCCGGCACCGGACCGCTGAACCGGCGTTCGGCGTCGGCGGCCAGTTCTTCGTCGGCGGGCGGGAATTGGCGGGTGAAGGCGAGCAGGAGGTCGCCGGAGGTTTCCGGGAGTTCCTCGCGCTTCGGCGTGTACGGGACGAAGTCGCCGGCCGCCTTCTCGACGTGGAGGGGAACAGCCGGGAGCTGGCCGGCGACGAGGTGGGCGGTCTGTGCGGCCCGCGGCAGGGGGCCGTGGTGGATCGAGGTGACCGGGACGTCGCGGAGACGACGTCCGAGCAGGACGGCTTGGCGCCGGCCCGCTTCGGTGAGCGTTCCGTCCGGTCCCGCTTCACCGTGACGGGTGAGGAAGAGGTACCGCGTGGTCAGCACGGGGTCAGGGTTTCACGCTTGGGCCGTTCGGGTGAGCGGGTTGGGGATAGTGAACGGATGAGCGAGCCCTGGGGGCTTCCTCAGGCGAGGGGGACGAGCGCGCCTTCGGGGCTTTTCGCTCGGGGTTTGGGCGGCTACCGATCATGCTGCCGGTTTGCGGGCTTGGTTGTGCTGCCGGTTCGGCCGTCTGTCGGCAGGGGGGTGTGGTCGGTGCGGTTGGTGTGGCCTTGTGCGGTCGGGGGTGTGGTTTTAGAACTGGTAGTACAAGAACGGGCTGAATGTTCCTGTTGCGATCAAGATTGCCGCGTACAGCAGGCCTGCCGTCATCACTCCGATTCTCAGTGCCGTTGCCGGGCGGCTTCGGCTCGACTCCAGGAGTGGTCCCGTTACCGGGTGGGGTGGGAGGGCGAATACCGCCAGTGCCGCCAGGAGCAACACCAGGCGCTGGTTGGTGAATGCCTGCTGCACCCCCGCTCCCAGGCCGTCGAAGTCGGGGATCAGCATGTGGCCGAGCATCGACAGTGCGTGGCCCAGGTCCGGGGATCGGAAGAACACCCAGCCGATCACCACCAGCAACATCGTCAGGGCCCTGCGGAGGTAGCGCTTCCACGGTGTCGATGGGTCCAAGTCCAAGCCGAAGCGGCGCTCGATCACCAGGAGTGCGCCGTGGTAGCAGCCCCACACCAGGAACGTCCACTGGGCTCCGTGCCAGAAGCCCGTCAGGACGAACACTATGCAGAGGTTGCGGTACGTCTTGGCCGCTCCGCGGCGGTTGCCGCCCAGGGGGATGTACACGTAGTCGCGGAACCAGCGGCTCAAGCTCATGTGCCAGCGGCGCCAGAACTCCGTGATCGTCACCGAGGAATACGGTCTCGCGAAGTTCTCCGGCAGCCGGAAGCCCAGCATGCGGCCGAGGCCGATGGCCATGTCCGAATAGCCCGAGAAGTCGAAGAACAGCTGGAGGGTGTAGCCGATCGCGCCCAGCCAGGCCGTGCTGAACGTCAGCTGGTCCGAGGGGACCTTGAAACACGCGTCCACCAGCGGGCTCAGTGAGTCCGCGATGATCGTCTTCTTGCACAGGCCCAGCGCGAACCGGGGAAAGCCCGCCGCGATGTCGTCCAGGCGGTGCGAGCGCAGCTGCGGGAGCTGGTCGGCGATCTCGCGGTAGCGCACGATCGGGCCCGCCACCAGCTGCGGGAACATCGCGATGTACGCCGCGAAGGACACCGGGTTGCGCAGCGCCGGACGCTCGCCGCGGTAGATGTCGACCACGTACGAAATGTGGTGGAACGTGAAGAACGAGATGCCGATCGGGACCACCAGGCTCGCCACCGGCACGCTGCCGCCGAACCAGTGGGCCACCGCCGCGATCTGCTGGGTCGCGAAGCCCGCGTACTTCCAGACCAGCAGCACCGCGACGTCGAACGACACCACCGCGATGAGGATCCGGCGCCTCCGGACGCCGTGGACGTCCCAGGGGCTCGGGGCCAGCAGCGGCCCCGCCAGGAAGTTGACGACCATGCAGCCGAGCAGCAGGAACACGAACCCGCCGGCGCCGATCGTGTAGAACAGCAGGCTGGCGACCGCGATGATGCCGTTTCGCCAGCGCTGCGGGCACACCAGCACGGCGATGAGCACCGCCGGCATGAAGTACCACAAGAAGAGCGGCGAAACGAACGACATCGGGTCCCCTCGGTCTATCCGACGGTGACCTTAACCCGGCTGGGTGGTCGTGTCAGACCCGCCCGGCGAGACGACGGCGGCGCGCCACCTCCGCGAGCAGGACCCCCGCCGCCACCGAGGCGTTGAGGGATTCGACGCCCGCGGCCATCGGGATCGACACCGTCGCGTCACACGTTTCCCGCACCAGGCGGGACAGCCCGCGGCCCTCCGAGCCGAGCACGATGACCAGCGGGTCGGCCGCCAGCTCCAGCTCGTCGATGTCCACCGAACCGTCGGCGTCCAGGCCCACCAGCATCAGGCCGTCGTTCGCCCACGCCTTGAGCTGCCGCGTCAGGTTCGTCGCCACCGCGATCGGCAGCTTCGCCGCCGTGCCCGCGCTCGTCCGCCACGCCACCGCCGTCATGCCCGCGCTGCGCCGCTCCGGCAACAGCACGCCGTGGGCGCCGAACGCCGCCGCCGAGCGGATGACCGCGCCCAGGTTGCGGGGGTCGGTGACGCCGTCGAGCGCGACGAACAGCGGGACCTCGCCCGAGTTGCGCGCCGCCGCCATCAGGTCGTCCGGGTGCGCGTACTCGAACGGCGGAACCTGCAGGCCCAGGCCCTGGTGCACGGCCCGGTTGGTCTTGCGGTCCAGCTCCTCGCGCGGGATCTCCAGGATCGAGATGCCCTTGTCGCCGGCCAGCCGGACGGCGTCGTTCACGCGGTCGTCGATCTCGATGTTCAGCGCGACGTACAACGCCGTCGCCGGGACGCCCGCGCGCAGCGCCTCGACCACCGGGTTGCGCCCGGCGATCAGCTCCGGCTTGTCGGCCTTCTTCTGCCGCGCCTGGTCGCGCTTCGTCGCGGCGTTGGCCGACCGGTAGGCCTTGTGCCCGGGGCGGTCCTCCGCCTTCGGGGTCGGGCCCTTGCCTTCGAGGGCCTTGCGGCGCTGACCGCCCGAGCCGACGACGGCGCCCTTCTTGGTGCCCGTCTTGCGGATCGCGCCCTGGCGCCGCGAGTTGCCTGCCATGGTGAAAGTTCCTTGCGTAGAAAGCCGGTTCAGTCGGACTTCACAGTCCACTGAGGACCGTTGGGGGTGTCCTCCACCACGATGCCCGCCTGCTGGAGGCGGTCACGGGCGGCGTCCGCGCGAGCGAAGTCCTTCTCGGCCCGGGCCTGCTGGCGCTCGGCCAGCAGCCCTTCGACGATCCGGGACAGCGCTTCTTTGGTGGGCGTTTCGGAACCGCCCGCCTCGGACCAGCGCGCGGACAGCGGGTCGAGGCCGAGCACGTCGGTCATCGCGCGGACGGCCGCGGCGAGTTCGAGTGCCTTTGAGGTGTCGCCCGCGTCGAGGGCGGCGTTACCGTCCCGCACCGTGGTGTGGACCACGGCGAACGCCTGCGGGGTGGCGAGGTCGTCGTCGAGCGCGTTCGCGAACGCCTCGGGGATCGTGCCGACCGGCACGTCGCCCGACGCGGCGGCGCGGCGCAGGAACGTCTCGATCCGCCGATAGCCCTGCGCGGCCTCGGAGACCGCGGTGTCGGAGTACTCGATGGTCGACCGGTAGTGCGGCTGGACCAGGTAGTACCGCAGCTCCGGGGCCCGGTAGCGGTCCAGCATGGCGGGGATCGACACGGTGTTGCCGAGCGACTTCGACATCTTCTCGCCCGACATGGTCACCCAGGCGTTGTGCAGCCAGAACCGCGCGAACGCGTCGCCCGCCGCGTTGGACTGGGCACGCTCGTTCTCGTGGTGCGGGAAGACCAGGTCGATGCCGCCGCCGTGGATGTCGAACTCCGCGCCGAGGTACGACGTCGCCATCGCCGAGCACTCGAGGTGCCAGCCCGGCCGGCCGTGGCCCCACGGCGTCGGCCACGACGGCTCGCCCGGCTTCGCGCTCTTCCACATGGTGAAGTCGCGCGGGTCGCGCTTGCCGCGGGTCGGCGTCTCGCCCTGCTGGACGTCCTCCAGGACCTGGCCGGAGAGCTTGCCGTAGTCGTCGAACGACT
Source organism: Amycolatopsis sp. CA-126428 (assembly GCF_002904335.1). Classification (GTDB taxonomy): domain Bacteria; phylum Actinomycetota; class Actinomycetes; order Mycobacteriales; family Pseudonocardiaceae; genus Amycolatopsis. The sequence goes on from NZ_PPHF01000169.1 coordinate 39,386, forward strand.
TCACCGAGAAGTAGACGTCGCCGTCCGCGACGTAGCCGTGGCCGCTCTCGATGAGGCGATCCATCAGCTCGACCATCTGGGTGACGTGCCCGGTCGCGCGCGGGTTGATCGACGGCGGCAGGCAGCCCAGCTGCTCGTACGCCTCTTCGAAGGCGCGTTCGTGCGTCGCGCCCCACTCCCACCAGGGCCGCTCGTTCTCGGCGGCCTTGGTCAGGATCTTGTCGTCGATGTCCGTGACGTTGCGGACCAGCAGCACGTCCAGTCCACTGTGGACGAGCCAGCGGCGCAGGACGTCGTAGTTCAGGACGCCGCGGACGTGCCCGATGTGCGGAACGCCCTGCACGGTGGCACCACACACGTAGATCGACGCCGTTCCGCTACGGACGGGGTGGAACTCCCGTACGCTCCGGGTCGCTGTGTCGAAAAGGTGAAGGGCCACCCTGAAAGGGTACGGGGTGGGCGTGAGCGGCGTCGCAGCCGGTCAGCCGACGCCGTGGGTGCGCAACGCCGTGAGCAGGGCGTCCGGCCGTTCGGCCGTCGGCAGCGGGTCGACCAGCGCGAACTCGCAGCCCAGGGCGCGGGCGCCGCCGTCGGCCTCCTCGCTGTCGCCGACCATCAGCGTCTCGGTGGCCGGCACGCCGAGGGACTCGACGGCCTTGCGGAAGATCTCCAGCTCCGGCTTGATCGCGCCGACCTCGAAGGACAGCACGAACTCGTCGACGTAGGCGTCCCACCCGCGTGCGGTGAACGCGGGCCGGATGTCGAAGGCGATGTTGCTCAGCACGCCGACCTTCAGCCCGCGCTCGGCGGCCGCCTTCAGCGCGGCTTCGGTGTCCGGGTACGGCGTCCACTGGCTGGGATCGATGAGCCGGTCGTAGAGCGCCCGCGCCTGGTCGGCGTGCGGGACGCCGGACTTCTTGAGCACCTCGAGGTACACCTTCCGGTGCAGCGCGGGGTCGCGGTCCCGGTGGTGCCAGGCGTGCACGTGCTCGGCGTCGAGCTCGACGACCTGCCCGACCGGGGCGGTCATCCGGCGCATCAGCTCGGCCTGCGCCTCGATGTCGAGCGGCTCGCCGTCGTGGTTCGTCAGTTCGGTGAGCCAGGTCTCGTCCTGCTCGAGCCGGAAGAGCGTGCCGGAGAAGTCGAACAACACCGCCCTGATCGTCATGGGTTCAGCCTATCGGGATCATCAGGCCGAATGCCCTGTGATGTGTTCGGGAACAACGCGCACGAGCACGCGCACGACGTCGGCCGGCTCGGGCGGGAAGTCCGTGCCGAGGTACTTGCGGGCCAGCTCGTCGTTCAGCTCGCGGCCGCCCTCGACGGTGACCTCGGCGCGGCCGCGGATCTCGACGTAGTTCTCCGGGTCCGCCAGGTCGAAGACGGAGAGCGACACCCGCGGGTCGCGGCGGATGTTGCGTTCCTTGCGCCGGCCCTGGACGGTCACGAAGACCACGGTGTCGCCGTCGCGGCGCGCCCAGACGACGGAGCTCTGCGGCGAGCCGTCGGCGTTGGTGGTGGCCACGACCGGGTAGTTGCGGCCGTCGAGCAGGGCCTTGGTGGCTTCGTTGAACATGGTCTGGACCCTATTTCACGTTGCCGGCGATCTTCTCGGCTTTCAGGCGCACGATCACCCGCTGGACGTCGGTGCCCTCGGGTGGTGGGTCCTGGGCTAGGTACTTGTGGCTGAGCGTCTTCGGGAGGGCTTTGCTTGGGTCGGGGGTGATCGTGACGGTGCCGCGCAGCTGGGTGTGCCGGTAGGGGTTCTCGGCGTCGGTGATCGAGATGCTGATGCGGGGGTCTCGGCGCAGGTTGCGGACTTTTCGGCGGTCCTCGGTTGCGCTGAAGACGAGGTCGCCGTCGTCGAGGCCGATCCAGACGACGGAGGTCTGGGGTCCGCCGTCCGGGTCGATGGTGGCGACGGTGGCGAAGTTCCGGGCGTCGATCAAGGCTCGGACGGGGTCCGGGAGGGTGAGGGGCATATCACGGCGAACCGGCTTGGGTGGGGGGCTATTCCGCCGCTGCGGGAGGAGCGGTCGTGCCCACTACCCCCGCACTCGAGAGCAGCGCTCGTTGCCCATCACCCCGAAGCCCGATTGTGACTACGGACGGTGGTACCGCGTCAAGGCGGGAAAGATGCCTTGACCCGGCACCACCGTCCGCGTTCTGGCTTCGGATCGGGGTGGTGGGGGAGGGCTGGGTGGGGGGCCTGTTATGTCTTCGGCTTGCGTTCACGTCCTACGAAAGCGGCAAAGTTCACATTCGGTCGGCGCTGGGCTGTCCACGCGCCGGCCCTGGAGGTGCGCCACCCGCCGCTGAGGTGCGCCCCTCGCCTACTCCGCTGTGAGCAGCAACGCTGTCGCGAAGGCCGCTATGCCCTCGCCGCGGCCGGTCAGGCCCAGGCCGTCGGATGTGGTTCCGGACACGCTCACCGGGCCGCCCACCGCCTCCGACAGGACCTTCTGTGCCTCTTCGCGCCGCTTTCCTACGCGGGGGGCGTTGCCCACGATCTGGACCGTGGCGTTTCCCACCCGCCAGCCCGCCGCCTCGATCAGGCCGCGGACTTCGGCCAGCATGTCGGTGCCGTGCGCGCCGTCCATGCGGGGGTCGCCCATTCCGAACACTGTGCCCAGGTCGCCGAGGCCCGCGGCCGACAGCAGGGCGTCGCACAGCGCGTGGGCTGCGACGTCGCCGTCGGAGTGGCCCGCGCAGCCGTCGGCGTCCGGCCATGACAGGCCCGCCATCCAGCACTCGCGGCCCGCTTCGATCGGGTGGACGTCGACCCCGTTGCCGATCCTCACAGCGTCTCCTCGTTCTTCGGTGCCGCCGCGATCGCCTCGGCCAGGGACAGTTCGAACTCGCTGGTGACGCGCATCGCGTCCGGGTGGCCGGGGACCGTCGCCGCGCCGGCGGGCACGAGGTCCGGCCGGAACGCCGTGAATGCGTACCCGACCGGTGTCTGGACCGTGCGCAGCCGCGTCCGGTCTTGCGTGCCGATGATCAGCGATGCCGCGTCGGTCACCTTCACCGTGTCGGCCATCGGCAACGCCGGGACCACGACCGATGCGCCGTCACGGACCGCGCTGATGACGTCACGCACCGTTTGCGCAGGCGTGAAGGCTCGCAGTGCGTCGTGGAGGAGTACAACGGAACCAGGGGCGAGTTCGGGCTCGACGGCGGCGAAAGCCTGCCGGAGCGAGCCGGGGACGACCCGGCAGGCGAGGCCGCGAACGGCCTCGGAAAACGACGAAGCACACCGCTGGGGGGCCGCCACCAGCACCAGATCGATCTCCGGCACGTCGAGCAGCCCCCGCACGGTGTGCGTGAGTAGCGCATCACCATGGACCGGCGTGAGAGCGGACTCCCCGTCGGAGGCATGGTGTGCGACGGTCACGATCGCGACGACGTTCATCGGTACGCGAGCGTAGAGGCACCCACCCGCCCGTCGAGCGGGATGCCTGCCTGGGCTCAGACCGTCGCGGTTTCCAGAACTTCGTCGAGGAGGACCTCAGCCTTGTCCTCGTCGGTGCCCTCCGCGAGCGCGAGCTCGCTGACCAGAATTTGCCGCGCCTTCGCCAGCATGCGCTTCTCACCGGCTGAAAGTCCGCGGTCCTTCTCTCGCCGCCAGAGGTCGCGCACCACTTCGGCCACCTTGTTCACATCGCCGGAGGCGAGCTTCTCGAGGTTGGCCTTGTACCGACGAGACCAGTTGGTGGGCTCTTCGGTGTGCGGAGCACGCAGAACGTCGAAGACCTTGTCCAGTCCTTCTTGCCCGACGACATCGCGGACGCCGACGATTTCGGCGTTGTCTGCGGGCACGCGAACCGTGAGATCCCCTTGCGCGACCTTGAGGACGAGGTACTTCTTTTCCTCGCCCTTGATCACGCGGGTCTCGATGGCTTCGATGAGTGCGGCACCGTGGTGCGGGTAGACGACGGTCTCTCCGACCTTGAAAACCATGTGTCCTCTGCCCCTTTCGCTGACTCCATCCTAGCACGAGCCGCCAGTGCCCACCTAGCGGGCCGGACTCGTCCTCGCAGGTCAGCGGCCTGGCCAGGGGTTGACAAACGTCGGACCCCCGTGCTCACGCAGGTAGCGGGGAAGCGTTTCGTCACAGGCCAGGAATTCCTTTGTGGACGGTTGATCTTGGTCGCCGCGTCCTGGCAACCCACACCCGTTCCGCGGCGGAGATCGACCCCGGCTAGTCTTCGGGGCGACGAGGCCGTGAAAAGGGAAGGACTGCGACGTGAGGCTGCAGAATCGTCGCGTGCTCGGTGCGGGCGTGCTGGCGCTCGGTGCCGCGCTCGCGCTCGCCGGGTGCGGGGCCGGCCAGATCACCCAGACCGCCTCGCAGCAGCCCGCGGTCAACGGCACGCACGCCCAGGTCAAGACCATCGAACTGCGCAACGCCGCGGTCCAGTACCCGAAGTCGGGCCCGGGCTACCCGGCCGGCGCGACCCCGGCGCTGACCCTGACGATCGTCAACAGCGGCCAGCAGGACGACTCGCTCGTCTCGGTGACCACCGAAGACGGCGCCCAGGCCACCATCGAAGGGTCCAAGACCATCGTCGCGATGCACTCGCTGGTGATCGGCCCGGACGACGCCGTCGAGTCCACGAACGAAGCGCAGCCCACGTCCTCGGCCGCGCCGTCGTCGTCGGGCGCTCCGACGTCCAGTGGCACGCCGACCGGCAGCAGCTCGGCCTCCAACAGCCCGGGCAGCCTCACCGCCACGGCCACCTCCGAGGTCCCGTCGTCCGGCCCGGCCGCGACGCCGACCGCGCCGGAGAAGGTCGGCCAGGCCAAGGTGACGCTGCCCCCGCTGAAGCAGCCGCTCTGGCCGGGTCAGGTCATCAAGGTCACCTTCGTCTTCCAGAACGCCGGACCGGTCACCGTCGAGCTGCCGGTCGCGGCGCCGGCGCACGCCAAGGAGTAGGTCCCCGGTTTTGTCGGTGGTCGCCGATAGCCTCACGGGGTGAAGAAGGGGACCACCTACCGCTGCGCGAGCTGTGGGTACGAAGCGGCCAAGTGGCTGGGCCGGTGTCCGGAGTGCCAGGAGTGGGGCTCGCTCGAGGAGCGCGGGGCGCCGGTCAAGCCGGCGATCCAGCGCGTCGCGGCCGGGGCGCCGAGCGCGCCCGCGCGGCCGATCGGCGAGGTCGACGTCGAAGCGGCGCGAGCCCGGCGCACCGGTGTCCCGGAGCTCGACCGGGTGCTCGGCGGCGGCCTGGTGCCCGGCGCGGTGGTGCTGCTCGCGGGTGAGCCGGGTGTCGGCAAGTCGACCCTGCTGCTCGAGGTCGCCTACCAGTGGGCGAAGACGGTCGACCGGTCCCTCTACGTCACCGGCGAGGAGTCCGCGGGCCAGGTCCGGTTGCGCGCCGAGCGAACGGGCAACGTCCACGACCGGATGTATCTGGCCGCCGAGAGCGACCTTTCGGCCATCCTCGGGCACGTCGACGACGTCAAACCCGGGGTGCTGATCGTCGACTCCGTCCAGACCATGGCGTCCCCGCAGGTCGACGGCTCACCCGGCGGCGTGACACAGGTCCGCGCGGTGACGTCCGGGCTGGTCGCGCTGGCCAAGGAGCGCGGGCTGCCGGTGGTGCTGGTGGGGCACGTCACGAAGGACGGCTCGGTGGCCGGCCCGCGCGTGCTGGAGCACCTGGTGGACGTCGTGCTGCAGTTCGAGGGCGACAAGCACTCGACCTTGCGGATGCTCCGCGGCATCAAGAACCGGTTCGGCGCGTCCGACGAGATCGGCTGCTTCGAGCTGCAGGAAGAAGGCATCGTCGGGGTGCCGGACCCGTCGGGGCTGTTCATGAGCCACACGGCCGAGCCGGTGTCCGGCACGGCGATCACGGTGTCGATGGAGGGCAAGCGGCCGATGCTGGGCGAGGTCCAGGCGCTGGTCTCGGCCACCGCGGCGCCCCAGCCGCGGCGCGCGGTCAGCGGCCTCGACTCCGCGCGGGTGGCGATGGTCCTGGCGGTGCTGGAGAAGCGCGGCGGCCTGAAGCTCGGCGACAAGGACGTCTACGCGGCCACGGTCGGCGGCATGAAGATCACCGAACCGGGCATCGACCTGGCGCTGGTGCTGGCGCTGACGTCGAGTTTCGAAGACGTCGCCCTTTCGCCGCGGCTCGTCTCGGTGGGCGAGGTCGGGCTGGCCGGGGAGATCCGGCGCGTGCCGAGCGTGGGCCGCCGCCTGGCGGAGGCGGCCCGGCTCGGGTTCACGCACGCGCTGGTCCCGCCGGACTCGGGCAAGCCGCCCGCCGGGATCCGGGTCCTGGAGGTGGCGAACGTCGCGGACGCGCTGAACGCGGCCGGGCACGCGCGCTGATCACCCCGAGGTCCGCGTGATGGCGTAGGAGTACTGCGTGTCCGGGGCATCGGGCCGGTTCGGGGCGAGGGGGAACCGGGTCGTCGTGGGGTTCGGCGGGGGCACGCTGCTCGGTGGCGGGTTCAGCGGTGTCTCCTTGTTGCGGATCGCCGCCGGGGTCGGCGCGCTGTCCGCGGCCAGCAGGCGCGCCGTCGCCGGGTCGAGGAACAACCGCAGCCCGGAGTCCTTGGCGACGTAGACGGCAGCCTGCCGCTGGTCCGGCAGCGTCCAGTGGGGCACGACGAAGATGCCCGGGAAGTTCGCGAGCGCGTCGCGCAACGCGAGCCGGACGTCCGGCCGGAGCAGGCCGGTTTCCAGCACGCTCCGGACCATGCCGAGCGCCTCCGTGGCGGAGTGCAGCCGCCCTTTGCGGGGGTCGTCGACGTCGAGTGTGTCCGAGGTCAGCCGCCCGACCAGCTTTTGCCGGTCGGGGGCCAGCGAGGCCACGAACGCCGCGTCGGGGGTCAGCCAGTTCAGGTAGTGCTGCGCGGCGAACACCCCGCCCGGCCCGTACTCGTCGATGGGGCTGGGCAGCGGTTCGGACTTGCCGTCCGCCCAGCGGCCCGTCAGCGTCGTGCGCCGGTGCCACACGCCGTCGGGATCGGCCGGGATCCAGAGCTCGATCCGGCGCTGGGCCTTGGTCATGAACCCGTTGCCGGTCTGCGTCACCCAGTCGCGCATCTCCGTGTAGTGGAACTCGCCGGGCGCGAGCGGGCGGTCGAGGTCGGGGAGCTCGGCGGCGGGCCGTGCCGTCTCCAGCGGGTCCGGCGTCCACACGGCGGCGGCGACGCCGAGCCCGCCGACCAGGGTGACGACGGCCGCGGCCACCGCGAGCCACCGCCACGCCCCGGTCCGGCGCGACCCGGCGGCCGGCGCCTCCTCACCCCCGGCCGCCGCGAGCAGGGACGCGCGGGCGAAGGCGAGCCCGTCGCCCGGGCCGACGTCGCTGTTCAGGTCCGCCAGCGCCGCGTCGAGTTCGGTTTCGGACCAGATCTTCCGGACGTTGTCTTCACGCAAGGTCCTGCACCTCCTCTTGGGCCGGGGCGTTCGTCCTGAGCCAGCGTCTGATCCGGTGCAACCGCGACCGGACCGTACCGGGCGGTATCCCGAGGGCCTCGGCGACCTCGCCCGGCTCCAGCCCGGCCCACGACACGAGCAGCAGCGTGTCGCGGTCGGCCGGGCTGAGCCGGGCCAGCGCGCCGGCCAGCTGCGCGGCCCGCACCTGGGCGTCGACCTGCTCGGCGACGCGGCCGTCGTGGTTCGCGTGACTGACTTCGCCGGTCCGGGCGAGCCGGGCGGTGGCCTGCAGCCCGCGCAGTTCGGATCGCACGTGGTGGCGCAGCAGGTTGGTGGCGATGCCGTAGAGCCACGACCGGGCGGTACCCAGCTCGGGCCGGTAGGTCTCGCGCCGCCGCAACGCGACCAGGAAGGTCTCGGCGACGAGATCGTTCGCCGGTTCCGCCCCGACGCGGCGCGCGAGGTACCGCCGCAGCTGCGCGGCATGGGCGTCGAAGAGCCGCCCGAACGCCGGCCCGGGCTCGGGTCCGCCCAGGTCCGGGCGGTCGGGCCCCCAGCGCTCCGAACCCTCGTGGATCACCTGCATGCCCCCAGTTGCCCGCAGGCGCCGACAGCGTTCACGGCGAAGCTAGACGCCCAGCAGGCCCCAGTAGATCGCCCACGGGACGAACACCACGCCCCCGGCCAAGAGGACGCCGAGCCGGGGGCCGCGGTTGCGCCACCACGCCACCGCTGTGCCGATGGTGGCCGCCACCGCGCCCAGCGACAGCAGCTGCAACGCCAGCCACGGCAGCGGGCGGCCGGCGACGACCGGGCCCAGGCCCTTGCCCATCGACAGCTGGATCAGCACGTCGACGACCAGGAAGCCGAGCACGGCGAGCAGCCCGGTCGCCGACAGCCAGCGGGCCGGCCGTGCCGCGGGGCCGCGCCGGAACAGCGGGTACCAGGCGAACGCCACCAGCAGGAACACCGGCACGGCGAGCTGCAGCCACGTCGGCTCGTACCAGGCGAGCGGCGTCACGGCGGTGCTCGGCCGGTCCTGTACCGGTGGCGCGTCGGCGGTGGAGACCGCGGGCGGGTGGTTCACCCAGCTGCCCACCAGTTCGAGGTAGCCGGGTGCGTACCCGGGCAGCTTGTCGAAGCCGTCGGTGGTCCGGCGCAGCTGGTGCTGCGCGTCCGGGAAGACCCGCAACGTGTGGTGCGCCACCGATTCCCGGAAGATCCGGACCGCTTCACCGGGCGGGGTCAGGATGTCCTTCGCGCCCCACAACCCGAGCACCGGCTGCCGCAGGCTCGTCAGCACCGGCACCGGGTCGTAGTGCGCTTCCGGGAACACCCCGGCGCCGGCGAGCTGACGCAGCATCGCCGACGCCATCCGCACGATCGAGCCGTCCATGCCCAGCCGCCGGAACTGGTTCTCGACGGCCCACGCCTGCTGCCGCGACGGCTCGACACCGTTCGCGCCCAGCGTCACCACGAAGGCGACGTCCGACGAACGCGATGCCGCCAGTGGTGCCACCCAGCCGCCTTCGCTCAACCCCCACACGCCGACCCGCGCCGGATCGACGTCGGATCGCTTGCGCAGCACGGAAACCGCGGCCAATGCGTCGTCCGCGAGGGTCGAGTACGAGCGTTCGAACTGTGAATAGCCGTCCGTGCGCTTGTCGTAGATGAGGGTCGCGATGCCTTGCCGCGCAAAGGCTTCCGCCTGTTCGCGGTAGTCCTCCCGGCTGTGCGCCCCCGAGCCGTGGACCATCACCAGGCCCGGCAGTTTCGTCCCGCCGGGTGGTGCGATGACGGTGCCGTGCAAGGTCACCCCGCCGTTGGCGAACGTCACGTCGTCGTTGGTCACGGACGCCGCCGACGCCGGTGGCGCCAGCGCCGTGACCGCCAGGATCACCCCGGCCAGTAGAACCGCTTTTCGCATGGAAATCCCCCTGTGTCATGTCATTCCCCTGGATCCGGGAAGGCGAGCCAGCGCACGAGCACGCGCCGCGCTTCCGGTGACCGGTCGCCTGACCGGTCGCCTTCGGTCCGCCAGTACCGGCGGAACAGCTCCATGTAGTCCTGCCAGAACTGCTGCAGCTCCTCTTCGGTGAGCCACGTGCCGCCGCGCGCGAAGAGCAGCGCGTCCGGCCAGCCGCCGGGCAGCTCCTCGCGCTGTTCCGCGAACCGGTTGAGCTTTTCGAGGTCGTCCTCGAACCCCTGCCGCTGCATGTCGTCGAACAGCATCCGGGATTCGGCGCTCTGCTCACTGCGGCGCGGCCAGCGGATGTCCCGCCGCCGCGTCCGCCACCACCGTTCCTTGCCCCGCGCGAGCTCCGGGACGTCCTCGACGAACCCGAAGCGAGCCAGCTCCCGCAGGTGGTAGCTGGTCGCGCCGGTGTTTTCGCCCAGGGCTTGGGCGAGTTTCGTGGCGGTCGCCGGGCCGGCCGACAACACGCCGAGGATCCGGCGGCGCAGCGGGTGGGTGACGGCCTTGAGGGCGTCCGGGTCGAGCTCTTCCGGTGGTGGAGCGCTGGTCATGGCTCCACGGTAGCCGTGCAGAGAAGATTGTGCAAAGAAAGTTCTGCAACTTGGCGCAGGCCGGTGCCCGAGAAGGTTCAGCGAGGTGCTGATTTGTCTACAGTGGACTTACCAGATCGGGTGGTCGCTGTACTTCCTGAGCGTCTGCACGGACGGCCGCAGGTAGAGCATCCCGCCCAGGAACCCCATGGTGGCGAAGGCGAGCGTCGAGAACGTCGTCAGCAGGTCGGGTGCCCGCAGTTCCGGGGTGTCGCGCCACACCCGGAAGACGATCGGCACCGCGAAGGCGCCGAAGATCAGCACCAGCGTCAGGACGTAGGTGAGCAGCAGCGCGCTGCGGGTCGCTTCGGCGCTGGCCACCACGAGGTAGTCGCCGCGCAGGCAGCGGCGGCAGGTCAGCACCAGGACCGCGATCGCCAGCACGCCCAGCGGCGGCAGCGCCGTGGCGGCCTTGCCGAGCAGTGTGTCCGGGAACGCGTGGCCGTGCACGATGCCCTGCAGGTACGTCGTCAGCCCGAACAGCAGCACCATGCCGGCGATCATCGAGCAGCCGACGACCACCGACCCCCAGCGCACCCGGTCAGCGAAGCGGGGCGGCAGCGGCACGAACTCGACCTGGCCGAACGTCCCCTGCACCGGCTCACCTCCAGAACGCACTGAAGGCCACCATAAGGGCACTGGGTGCCGTCATGGTGGCCTTCAGGGGCTTTCGGACCGAAAGGGCTAACTGGCCGCCAGCAAGTTGGCGCACCGGATGAGCCCGATGTGGGAATAGGCCTGCGGATGATTGCCCAGCGACCGTTCCGCGATCGGGTCGTACTGCTCCGGCAGCAGGCCGGTCGGGCCGGCCGCCGCGACGATCTGGTCGAACAGCTCCTGCGCCTCGGTGCGGCGCCCGGTGAGCAGGTACGCCTCGATCAGCCACGCCGCGCAGATGTGGAAGCCGCCCTCGCCGCCCGGCAGGCCGTCGTCGCGGCGGTAACGGTACACAGTGGACCCACTGCGCAGCTCCGCCTCGATCGCGGTCACCGTCTGCTGGAAGCGCTCGTCGGCCGGGTCGATCAGGCCGGTGAGCCCGACGAACAGCGAGGCCGCGTCGAGGTCCGTGCCGTCGTAGGCCGTGGTGAACGCCTGGACCTCGTCGTTCCAGCCGTGCGTCAGGACGTCGGCCTTGATCTCCTCGCGCAGGCCGTGCCAGTTGCCCGGGATCTCCCGGCCGTACTGCTCGCCCAGCTTGATCGCGCGGTCGATCGTCACCCAGCACATGACCCGCGAGTAGACCCGGTGGCGCGGCACGTGCCGCTCCTCCCAGATCCCGTGGTCCGGCTCGTTCCAGCGCCGCGTCACGGCTTCCGCCATCGCGCGCACCATCTGCCAGTCCTCGTCGCGCAGCTCGTGGCGCGCCGCCGCGAGCGTCTGCACGAGCTCGACGACCGGGCCGAAGACGTCCAGCTGCACCTGGTGGTTCGCCAGGTTGCCGACCCGGACCGGGCGGGAACCGGCATAACCGGGCAGGGATTCGATGACCGCTTCGGCGCCGATGACGCTGCCGGCGAGGGTGTACAGCGGGTGCAGCCGCTCCGGGCCGGCCAGCGTGGCGAGCACGCCGTGCAGCCACCGCAGGTAGCCCTCGGCCTCCTCGATCGAGCCCAGGTGCACGAGCTCCCGCACGGTCATCGCGGCGTCGCGGATCCAGCAGTAGCGGTAGTCCCAGTTGCGGACGCCGCCGATCTCCTCCGGCAGCGACGACGTCGCCGCCGCCAGCACGCCACCGGTGTCGGTGTTGACCAGGCCGCGCAGCGTCAGCGCGGACCGCAGCACCAGGTCGGTCTGCACCTTGGGCAGCTGCAGCTTCGACGTCCACTCGCTCCAGTAGCGGCCCGCGCGGTCCCGGCGTTCCACTTCGGACAGTTCGTGCGGGCCGAGGTCCGTGGTGCCGCAGCGCAGCTCCAGCACGACCGGCCGGGTCGGTGTCGGCTGCACCAGCGCGGACGCGGTGTCGTGCAGGCCGTCGGAGGTGATGGTCCACTCCACGCCCGGCGAGTACAGCACGAACGGCTCCGACGTGCCGAGCACCCGGACGCCGCCTTCGGTGACCTCGAGCTTCACCGGCACGCCGCCGAACTCGGGGCGCGGCGCGAACTTGACGCTCGCCGCCGCTTCGCCCGAGATCACGCGCACGAGGTCCGTCCGGTGCGGCGCGCTCTCCGGCTCGAGGTAGTCGGTGACGAGCAGGCGCGACCAGCGCGTCTCGACCGTCATCGTGTTCGGCAGGTAGCGCTGGCCGAGCGGGAGGCCGTTGCGGTGCGGCTTGATGGAGAAGTGGCCGGCGCCCTCGCCGCCGAGGAGGTCGGCGAACACCGCGGGCGCGTCCGGCCCGGGGTGGCACAGCCAGGTCAGCTTGGCGTCCGGCGTCAGCAGCGCGACCGAGCGCTCGTTGGCCAGCAGCGACAGCCGCTCGATCGGCGGGGCCGACTCGCCGTACAGCCAGTTGCGGCGCTCCTCGAGGAGGAAGCCGAGGACCAGCGCGACGTCCACGGTGTCGGGCACCCGGAACGCGGCGAGGGTCTCCCCGTCGCCGACCTTGATGCCCAGGTCCGGGCCGGACAGGCGGGCGAACGCCTTCTCGTCGGTGACGTCGTCGCCGAGGAAGATCGCGGCCGTGGCGCCCACCTGGTGGCGGAGGATGTCCAGTGCGTGGCCTTTGTCCGTTTGGACGACCGCCAGCTCGACCACCTCCTTGCCGTCGGTGGTCGACACGCCCTCCCACGTGGACGGTCCGGAGTGGACGTCCGCGAGCACGCGGCGGCCCGCCTCGTGCTCGGCGCGCCGGACGTGCACCGCGATGCTCGCCGGCTTGACCTCCAGCGACACGCCCGGGACGTCCAGCACGAGTTGTTCGAGCTCGGCCTCCAGCCGCCGGTGCAGCCCCCGCGCCTTCTCGTCGAGGGCGTGGATGAAGCCGATGTCGAACTCCGAGCCGTGGCTGCCGACGAGGTTCACCTCGGACGGCAGCCGGGAGAGCGTGGCCAGGTCACGCAGCGCGCGGCCGGAGATGACCGCCGTGGTGGTCTCGTGCAGGCCGGCGAGCGATCGGAGGGCCCCGACGGACTCGGGCAACGGGCGTGCCTCGTCCGGGTTGAGCGTGATGGGTGCCAGCGTGCCGTCGTAGTCGCAGGCGACCAGCAGACGCGGAGTACGGGCGATCTGGACGATCGCGCGCCGTAGCTCGGCGGGCAGGGCCTCGGCAGTCAACACTCCTCCTCAGGAGCTCGTGCATGGGTGCGGACTGTCAGTCGACTCCTTCGGCACCCAACGCTTGGAGGAACGAGCGCGCCCAACGATCGACATCGTGCGTGAGGACCTGGCGACGCATGGCGCGCATCCGGCGACGGCCCTCTGCCGGGTCGAGCGTAATGGCAGCCACTAGCGCGTCCTTCACCCCGTCCAGATCGTGGGGGTTCACGAGGAATGCGCTAGAGAGCTCCGCGGCCGCACCCGCGAACTCGGACAGCACCAGCGCCCCGCCCAGATCGTGCCGCGTGGCGACGTACTCCTTGCACACCAGGTTCATGCCGTCGCGCAGCGGCGTCACCACCATGACGTCGGCGGCGGAGAAGAAACCGGCCAGCTCGGTGCGGTCCACGGACTGGTGCAGGTAGTGCACGACCGGGTGGCCGACCCGGGAGAACTCGCCGTTGATCCGGCCGACCATCTGCTCGATCTCGCCGCGCATCCGCTGGTAGTGCTCGACGCGCTCCCGGCTCGGGGTGGCGAGCTGGACGAACGTGACGTCGTCCGGCTGCAGGCGGCCCTCGTGCAGCAGCTCGTGCAGCGCCTGCAGCCGCAGGTCGATGCCCTTGGTGTAGTCGAGCCGGTCGACGCCCAGCAGGACCGTCTTGGGGTTGCCGAGGTCGCGCCGCAGCTGCGCGGCCCGCTCCTGGACGCCCTTGGTGCGGGACAGCTGGTCGAGCCCGGCGGCGTCGATGGAGATCGGGAAGGCGCCGACCCGGACGGTCCGGTCGCCGACCTGCATGGTGCCCGGCCGCGACCGGACGCCGACCGCACCGCGCGTCGACTCGAGGCCGATCAGCTGGCGGCACAGCCAGAGGAAGTTCTGCGCGCCGCCGGGACGGTGGAAGCCGACCAGGTCCGCGCCGGTGAGGCCGCGGATGATCGCGGCGCGCCACGGCATCTGCATGAACAGCTCGACCGGCGGGAACGGGATGTGCAGGAAGAAGCCGATGCGCAGGTCCGGCCTGAGCTCGCGCAGCATGGCCGGCACCAGCTGGAGCTGGTAGTCCTGGATCCACACGGTCGCGCCGGGGGCGGCAACCTCGGCGCTGGCCTGGGCGAACCGGCGGTTCACCTTGACGTAGCTGTTCCACCACGCGCGGTCGAACACCGGGCGCTCGACGACGTCGTGGTAGAGCGGCCAGAGCGTCGCGTTGGAGAAACCTTCGTAGTAGTCGCGGACTTCGTCGGCGCTCAACGAAACCGGGTGCAGCACCAAGCCGTCGTCGTCGAACTCGTCGACGTCGACGTCGGGCACGCCCGGCCAGCCCACCCAGGCGCCCTTCCTCGACCGCAGGAACGGCTCGAGCGCCGACACCAGCCCGCCCGGGCTGGCCGTCCACCGGCGTTCGCCCTCGGCGGTGCGTTCGAGGTCCACCGGTAGCCGGTTCGCCACCACGACGAAATCGGCCTGGTTCGAGTTCTCCTTCTGGTCACTCACGTCGCCTGCTCCTCGCGTCTGGGTCGCGGCCCCAGAGTGAAACCCTATCGCGTGAGCGATGAACAGCCGGTGACCGCTATGTTACTCCGCCGATGCCCCCGCCACCGCCCTCAACGGAGGCACTTCGTGCCGCTCTGCTAGTCAAGACTCCGTTCGGTCGGTTCGAGCGGACCAGCCATGCGTGGTCCGGCGAACCGCCGCTCGAGCCGGCCCAGTCCGGTGCGCACCGGCTGGGCCAGCCATTCCCCGAGTACCACGCCCGCGGCCAGCGCAAGCCCGATTGCGACGGCCGTCATGAGCGTCGAGATGTTGCCGCTCGGCTCGACCCCGATTTGGTACAGACCACGGTAGGTCGACAGGCCCGGAAGCAGGGGAGTGATCCCGGACACGGCCACCACGAGCGGGGTGACGCCGAGCCGCCGGGCGAGCACGCCACCGCAGAACCCGACCAGCGTCGCGGCCACCGCGGACGAGCTGACGCCGTCCAGCCGGGCCAGCATGAGCGCGCCGTAGACGGCGGCCCCGATGCCGCCCGCGGCCGCCGCGACCAGCATGGCGCGCATCTTGGCGTAGCTCGCGAGCGCGAAGCACGCGGCCGCGCCGGCCCCGCCGAGCACGACGAGCGGCAGCTGCTGCGGCGTCGACCCGGTCACCTCGGGCAGCGGCGTGCGGGGCAGGCCGAGCATGACGGCGATCCGCAGGGCGAGCACGACCCCGGCGATCAGGCCGGCCGACATCAGCGCGGTCTCCATGGTGCGGCCGGCGGCGGTGACGTTGTAGCCGGTGATGGCGTCCTGCACGGCCGAGACGGTGGACAGCCCGGACAGCAGCACGGTGACCGCCGCCGCGACGACCAGCGTCGGCTTGTCGGTGGTGAGCACGTTGCTGCTCACGATGACCATGGCCGACAGCGTCGCGACCAGGCCGCCGATCACCTGCTGGAAGAAGAACGGCAGCCCGTAGCGGTTCACCACCCGGCCGACCCGGTCGATGACGCCGCTGATGGCGAAGGCGACGAGCGCGATGTCGAACCCGCCGCCGAGCAGGATGGTCACGAACGCGGCGACGCCGCCCCAGGACAGCGTCGCGACCCAGCGCGGGTACGGGTGCGGCGCGGAGGTGATCCGCTCCAGCTCGGTCTGCGCCTGCTCGGCACCCAGGTGCCCGCGCACGATCTTGCGGACGAGCTTCTCGGTCTCGGTCAGCCGCGTGTAGTCGAGGCTCCGGCTCCGCACGACGCGCAACGCGGTGATCGGCGTCAGGTCGGTGCCGCGGTGGCAGGTCACGGTGATCGACGTGAAGATGACGTCGACCTCGCAGTGCGGCAGCCCGAGCGCCCCGGCGATGGCGATGATCGTCGCGGTGACGTCCGACGCGCCCGCGCCGCTGGCCATCTGGACCTCGCCGATGCGCAGGGAGAGGTCGAGGACGAAGTTGACGGTGGCCTCGTCGGGCAGCTGCGGGCCCATGGCCTCGTCGGCGTCGACGGCGGGCAGCTCGCCGGTCGGCGCTTCGAGGACGTGCCACGGACGGCGCTTGAGGAGGTTGGGCCGGTGCGCGCGCGGCCGCTGGGCTTGCTCGGGTGGTTCCAGGAGCGGCCATCTGGTCGCCCGGCCCCCGTTGGTGCGCTCGCTGATCTTCATGATCCATCCACCTCCTCGCTCGTTCCCCGATGACCATCGACGGCTACCCGCCGACCGTTGCACGGATCATGGAGTGGCGTCCACCACGTTGGTCCATGGTCGCCTGGACCTGCGGATCTTGCCTCCCGAACGGATCATGGGCGGCGGCTCGGTACACTGTGTCCGGCGCCTCGGCGCCAGGCCGCTATAGCTCAGCTGGTAGAGCATCTGTCTTGTAAACAGAAGGTCAGGGGTTCGAGCCCCCTTGGCGGCTCCGAAGAACAAGCCGGCGCGTAGTCGCGTTCGTGCGAGCCGCCGCGTGCTCCCCCTCCGAAGACCGCCGAATGGACTAGTCTGAGCCGGGAAGAGCGGCGGGGGTGCGGGGATGCTGGAAGGGCTGCTGTCGACCGAAGCGGGAGCGCTTTACGACGCCATGGTGCGGTCCGGGCCGGTGCCGCTGGACGATCCGCGGGCCACGACTCCCGAGATGCAGGAGCTGGTCGACCGGGGGTTCGTCCGCCGGGACTACCGCGATGACCCGGTGCTGGCGCCGATGGAACCGGTGCGGGCGGTCGATCACGCCATCCTCGGCGCGCAGCAGCGGCTGGTCGAGCAGCAGCGGCAGATCCTCGCGGCGCGTCAGCAGCTGGACGTGCTCCAGACCGTCTACCGGGCGGCCTACGGCGGCGGGAGCGACGCCGCCGTCGAGGTGCTGTCCGACCCGCAGCGGATCGGTGCCCTCTCCCTCGAACTGTGCCTGTCCGCGAAGGAGGAGTTCCTCACCTTCACCACGCGGCACTTCAAGCGCAAACCCGACGCGAACACGGCGATGGCCCTGCCCGACGCGGTGACCGAACGCGGAGTGCGGCTGCGCAACGTCTACGAGCGCGCCGCGCTGGAGTTCGAGGGCGCGAAGGGCGTCGTCGAGGCCAGCATCGCCGCCGGCTGGAACATGCGGGTGGCGCCCGAGCTGCCGATGAAGATGGTGATCGCCGACCACCACTCGGCGCTGATGCCGCTCGATCCCAGCGGGATGGCGGGGGCGGTCTTCGTGCGCAGCCCGACCATCGTGGCCGCGCTGCGGATGCTGTTCGAACTCGTGTGGACCCAGGCCGTGCCGATCGGCGACGGCGGCGGGCAGCAGCGCCACGGGCTGACGCCGACCCAGGCCAAGGTGCTCGACCTGCTGGCCACCGGGATGACCGACGGCGCCATCGCGCGGCACCTCGACGTCAGCGAGCGGACCGTGCGCCGCCACGTCCAAGGCCTGCTCGACGCCCTGCAAGCCGACAACCGGGTGGCCGCGGTGCACGCGGCCACCCGGCTGGGCTGGCTCGATTAGGACCAGTGGCACGTCGGCTCGCCGGCGGTCCAGATCCACACGCAGTTCGTCGGAGGCTTGCCCGTAGCCGACGCCTCGGGCGCCACCACGGTCCCGAACGCGAGCGCCGCCAGGGCCGCCGCCACCACACCGGTCACCATTCGCTTGATCATGTCGTCCTCCCCTGCGAAAGCAATCTCTGATGTGTGACAAGTTAGGCGGCGATGTCTTACGCCGGGAGAGCAAGTCCGGCCACTGTCCGGATCCGGTCACGCGGGGCCGGGCGGCGCCGGACCGTGGCTGCCCGGCGGTTCCTCCTCCGGTCCCGGCCCCCGTACCCAGTGCAGGCTGTCCGGTTCGGGCCACCAGCCCTGGGGGACCGGGCGGGGACCGCCGCCCGGCTCACCCCACCAGCGTCCGGCCGCTTTGTCACCCATGCTCCGGCAGGGCTAGGCGCCGAACGGCTGGGCCGACAGCAGCGTCTGCGTCCAGCCCTGCGTGTCGACCGGATCGGTGCCGAACCCCTGGATGTCCGAGCCGTCGAGGTCGAACGGATTGTGGTCGTGGTAGCGGTACAGCGCGCCGTCGCGGGTCTGGCCGTAGTACAGGCCGTAGCCGGGCGAGACGATCTGGTCGAACGTGCTCCACCGCTCCGCCAGCGTCGTGCCGGTCCAGGTGTAATCGGCCGCGATGTGGTACGAGCGCAGGACGCCGGTGGTGCTGATGCCGATGAGCCAGTCGTCGCCGGTGGCGGCGATGGTGCGCATGGTGAACCCGGTGCCGATCACCGCGCGCTGGCCGATCTGGTTGCTCGCGGGCTTGGGCCGGGAGACCACGTAGGACATCAGGGTGCTGCCGGCGATGCCGTAGAGGTGGCCGTGGCCGTCGTAGGTCAGCATGTCGTGGGTCCAGCCGCTGCCGAGCGCGACGGGGGTGCCGAGCTGCAGCGAGTTGTTGTTCGTGATGACGTCGACGCGGTAGAGCACGCCGGCGGGTGAGGTCGCGAGCACGGTGTTGAAGTTCAACGTGGCCAGCGCCTTCGGCGTGAACCCGAGGTTGTCGGACGAGACGAGGGTCTTGGTGCGGTCGCCGGTCTGCGAGTTGATCGTGCTGTAGGTCAGCCGTCCGTCGGACAGCGCGCCGTAGACCGAGACGGTGGTCGCGGCCGGGCTGCTCAGCTCGTCGACGATGCGCTGCGCGTCCGCGGCCTGCGGCTGGTAGCGCTCGGGGTAGGCGGAGCGCTGGACCCGCTGGCAGACGTCGCCGATCGGCGCGGTGCGCCAGCTGCCGTTCGGGTAGAAGTCCTGCATCACGTCCAGGAACGCGTTGGTGGCCCACGCCGGGTTGAGCCGCTGCGACTCGGTGCCCCACGAGTCGAGCTGCTGGAACAGTCCGAGGCTGGTGTGGTCGACCCGTTCGCTGATGTTTTCGAGCAGGGATTCGACGATCGTGGTGGTGATCGCGATGACGGCCGCGCGCTCGTCCAGCCCGCGCGCCTGCACCGCGTCGATGACGGCCCGGGCGCAGGAGACCCGGTAGGGCGTCATGTGCCCTTTCAGCGTGCCGGTCAGGACGCTGTTGAGCCGGGCCGCCGAGGCGGTGTCGGCCGCGGTCGGGCCGCCGGGGACGCAGGCCGCGGTCGCGTAGGCGGCCAGCTGCTCCATCCGGACGGCCATGGCGTCGGATTCGGTGGTGGCGCTCGCGGCGGTCGCGCCCGCGGTCAGGATGGACAGCGCGGCGAGGCCCGCGGCGATCGATCTCGTGGTGGTGCGCATGAGAACTCCAGGTGGTGGGGCGGTGCCGCGGCTCGGGGCCGCGGCACCGCGCGGAAGGGACGGATCAGGCGCCGGGCGGGGAGACGTAGCCGGAGATCAGCTGCTCCTCACGGCCGGACCGGGCGGTGTCGGGGTCGATCACCCGCCGCGTGACCTTGTTGCTGACGTTGCCGCCGACGACGGTGAGCGTGCCGTCGGGGTGCACCGCGGTGATCACGTCGACGTGTCCGCCCGTGCTGCCGTTCGGCGGGCCGTAGATCACCCAGTCACCGATCTTCGGGCTGCCGTGCGAGCTGCCGGTCCGGGACTTGAACAGGCCGTGCTCGACACCCCACTCGCCGAGGCCGCGGGCGACCCACGTGCCGCGCGGCACGTTCGCCACGCCGGCCGCCGCCCAGGTCCAGGTGGCGAACATCGCGCACCAGTCGTTCGCGCCCTGGTTGCACCCGCTGTTGTACTTGTCGCAGTTCGCCTCGGTGGTGCCGACCTCGCCGGTGGCGAGGGTGGCGATCTTCGAGCGCAGCGGCTTGACCGGGGTGGCGCTGGTGCAGCCGGCCGGGTCGGCCGAGAGCAGGTACTGCGTCCAGCCGCGCGAGGCGACCGGGTCGTCCAGGTGGTAGGCGATGTCCGCGCCGGACCCGTCGGCCGGGTCGTCGTCTTCGTACCAGTACATGGCGCCGTCGGGGTTCTTGCCGTAGTACAGGCCGCCGCCGGGGGACACGAGGTTTTCGAAGCTCTGCCAGCCGGCGTCGTCGAGCTGGGCACGGGTGTAGGTGGTGCCGGTCTGCGAAACGGCGTAGCTGATCAGCTGACCGTCGGACGCGGTCGCGATGAGCCGGTCGTCCCCGGCCGTGGCGAGCGTCTTGAGGGCGAACCCGCCGCTGCCGATTTCGCGGCGCTGCCCGATCTGGTTCGCGCCCGGCTTGGGCGCGGAAACCAGGTACTGCAGCAGGGAACCGCCGGAGGTCGTGCCGTAGAGGTGGCCGTGTCCGTCGTAGGACAGCAGGTTGTGGGTCCAGCCGTGCTGGACGTCGATCGGGTCGTCGAAGGTCAGGCTGCCGCTGTTGGTGACGATGTCGACGCGGTAGAGGACACCGGCCGCCGAGGTGACGAGCAGCGTGTTGAAGTTGAGCGTGGCCAGCGCTTTCGGGGCGAACCCGAGCGACTTGGAGGAGACGACGACGTGCGTGATGTTGCCGCTGTCCGGGTCGATCGTGGTGTAGGTGAGCTTGCCGTCGGGCAGTACGCCGTAGACCGACACCCCGCCGGTGCACGACGCTGCGGCGGAGGCGGGAGCGGCGGTCAGCGTGGCCGTGGTGAGGCCGCTCAGCAGCACCGAGAACGCCAGCACCGCGGCGCGCACTCTGTTTTTGAACATGGGAAAACCCCTCGTCGAATGGAAGATTGGTGTCGGCTGCGGCCCCGGGTAAGCGGCTCGACGAGGCAGAGCTTAGGAGAGGTTTCGGTGGCGGCGCATGAGCGAATCCGGCCACTGTCCGCATGCGGACACCCGGGGTGGGTTCGCAGCCCTAAATGCGTTGACCGCACGTGGTCTTGTGCGTGAGGATGGATCCACACGAAAGAAACATCGGGAGTGATCATGACGCACATGCGGACGCGAGAGGCGCGGCACACCGCGGCTGCCGCGTGTGCGCCGGCAGCCCGCCACCTCCGGTGGCATGGCCTTCCTGGCTCCTCGTCATGACGTAGTGCTCGTCATGGCTCGGGAGCCGCCCATCGGGAAACCGATTCGGGCGGCTTTCTCTTTTCGTGTGTTCGGAATTCTTTTATCGGCGTGCTTCGGAAGCGGCGCGGTCCCCAAAACCGCGGCCCGAGGGTTCGACTCCTTCCGCCGGTGCCGTTTTTCTCTGCGCTCGTCTCGGCCGCAAACAGAGCGGGCGACGCGAGTGCGCCCCCGTGGCTCAGTGGACAGAGCAGCGGCTTCCGAAGCCGCAGGTCGCAGGTTCGACTCCTGCCGGGGGCACCGCAAGGATGGGAACGGGAGGGATGTCGGACATGACATCCTCCCCTTTCTTGTTTTCACGGTTGCGCCGTTCGAGTCGCCTGTCTCGGTCGAACGGCAAGATGGACGCTTCGTGAGCAGCCTGGCGTGCCGCCGCGACGGTCGGCCCGAGCAAGGTGACCCGTGCACTTCACCCGGTTGGTGCTCTTGCAGTAGCGGAGTTCGAGCCGGAGGGCTTCGAACAGTCGCCGGGCGACGTCCTCCGGTAGCTCCTCCACGCGGACCTCCCCGCCGGCAAGGCGTCAAGCAGGTTGGGGTTGGCCGTCTGCTGGATCTGCTCTTCGGCTTCGGCGAGCTGAGCTTCGAGCTGAACTTTGCGTTTGTGAAGAGTGTCGCGTTCGTCGTTGACTTCGTCGACGAGGTCCTTGGTCGACCTGTCGAACAGAGCCAGGCTGCGGACGAGGTTCTTGATCATGCGCGTGGTGTCGTCGGATCTGGCCCCGCTTGGTCTCCGACGTGCGCGCGATCCGCAGCCGCGGCAGATACCCGAACTGCGCGGCCTGGGCCACCACCGAGTACGCCTCGGTGATCACCGCCTGGGACGCGACTATCGTCGCCGCCAGCGCCACCTGCAGCAACCTGCCCTAGCGGGAAGAACGGCTGCCGCCGTTCGCGGAGCTTTGATGATCAACGCACCTTGGCCGGGTGTGATGTACGGCCTTTTGTTCGGACCGCTTGTGTCTCAATGCGACCACGACGGGGCCGATCGGCCGCCACGTGGTCCGGCAGGAGTAGGCCGCCGTGCTCGACCAAGCCTTTGATCTGGTCGAGCACGGGTCCGCGACTTTCCCAGCACGCCGGACTGGCGCCTTGGTGCAGCAGCAGCCAGAGGCGAAAAGCGAAAACCCCAGCCTCGTAAGGCTGGGGCCGGGTGTCGAGTCGGTTCGGGTCTGACGTCAACCTGTGTCCACGTCTGGCCATCCTCCGCTCCCCTGGGATTCAGTGTATCAGCCGGGTCCGCTGCTGTCACTCCCTCCGTGCGGATAGGTGACGTGGCGCCAAGCACCCAGACCGTGCGGGTCGAACAGCGCACGGGTGGTCACGGGGTTGCCGAACACGTCGAAATAGTCCAACTCCAGCCAGCAGCATGCCGGGCCGTCCGGCGCGGCCGCCGCGAACTCGGCCGGAAGCTCCGACCCAGTCTCAGAAAGCTGTGCGGTCAGGATCGCCGTTCGACCGGCAGCCAGAGCGGTCGGCCCGACGAGTTCGCCCCAGGCCCGGTCACTGCGCCACAGCCGGCCGGCCACCTGGAGCGCTGGTCCTTCGCCGACGTTGTCGATCGGTACTACGAACCGGTTGTCGTTGTCCGCGACGAATGCGTAGTTGCCGAGCTCGGGTGGCAACAAGCGGAATCGTTCGGCAGTGGGCGGGTGGAAGGAAATGGCACCGCCGGAGCCCGGGAAGCTCACCGACTGGTGTAGGGGCAACAGCAGCGGATAGCGGCTGAGAACCATCTCCCGGCGAGCGCCGGCCAACTGTCGATCAGTCCGTTTGAGGGCTTCACGGGACAGGTGCAAAGCGGTCAGCGCAGCTGTAGTCGAGGCAAGCGCTGCCAACGCGCCGCTGAGTGCACCGGCACGGGTGTCCGTTCCGGTTGCGGCGAAACAGAACGCGGCGACGACCGCGGCGGCCGCGAGGACTGCGATGAACCACAGCCGGGGTGTTCCGGTTTTCGGTCGCAGGTTCACCGCCGGATGCCAACGGCCGATTCGCCCCAGGCATGCCGTTGCATGACAACGACGTTGTCCCGCACGGCCGCGAGCCGGGACTGCGACATCACCCGCAGCACCCGGTGCCGGTCCCTCGTGTCGTAGCCGAACAGGGGCACTGCTTTCGCCGCGTCCGCATCCGCCATGGCCTGCAGCACCTCGGCTTCCGGAATCGGCTGGCCGAGGCGATCAGCGAGCAGCCGGTAGAGCTGGTGGTAGGCCTGCTCGAACGGCCGGGTCAGCGGCGAGGTCGGGGCGATCACCTGCCGGCTGCCGTCCACCACGACCGTGTCGATCACCCCGGCCGCCCTCGCGTAGCTGACCGCCTCCCGGATGCGGCCGACGCTCCGTGATTCCTTGCCCTGCCCGATCCCCCGCTTGTTCAGCAACGATTCCAGTTGGTTGTAAGGAACACCGGATTGCCGCCGCCAATAGCACTCCGCCGTGAGGCAAGCGTAGACGCGCCAAAGCTGTTCGAGGTAGCCGAGTTGCAGCGGTGCCTCGGCAATGGTGAAGGCCTCCTTTGCGTCTTTACGAATGTGTCCCACCGCTTGCAGTGCGTCCACGACGCGGTCGGTCAGCTTGCCGTCGTCGGACTGGAATGGACCGGTGAATCTGCCGACCGCGACACCGTCGAGCCGTCCGGAAATCTGCCGAATCGCGTAGTCGATCGCCACGATGTCGGACAGCCGGTCCGGGGTGAGGTGCAGGTATGTGCGGTCACGGCGTTGTGCTACCCACCGACCGTCGGTGCCGCGCACAGCCGTATTGGGGCGCGTCACCTTCTCGGTCAGGTCGTTAACCAGGGACCAGTACCCGTTCTCGTCGGTGTTGGCGAGAACCGCCCATTGTGCGAGCAACCCGACTCGGTCGCCTTTCTCCCGGCCGCCGAGGATGTGACCTCGACGCTGGAGTTCGAGCAGTCCGAGCAGCGACCGGCAACCGGTATCCGGCTGGCGCGCGGTCAGCGGAGTGATTTCCGCGATGTCGAGAGACATCACGCCCGGTGACTCCAGCATCCGCGCGAACTCGCCGCTGAGTTTGCGAGCGTCGCCGTACACCACTGTCACCTTGCACCCGTCACGGTGCAGACGGTTGATCAAGGGAATGAAATCCTGGTCGCCGGTAACCAGGACGAAGTGACTGACGCCCGCGTGCAAGTAGTCCATCGCCAGCACGGTGAGCAGGATGTCGGCCTGTTCCTTACGGCTTTCCACCGGCTCGGGTTCGATCATGCGGTCACGCATCGCGATGGCGATCGTCGGATCGAACTTGGCCGCCGCCATGTGTTTGTAGTGCAGCTGGTCACCGCACACCCGGTTGGCGTAGGTCCACAGGTCGTCCACTTGTTTCCGCTCGACCAGCATGCCCCGGTTGAGGATCGCTCCGGTTAGGTTCTCCCAGTCGACCAGCAGGACACCGACCTCGGTGGCGGTCATCGCGCTCCCCTCACGTCAAGGCCGTCGATGTCGAGCCGGCCGTCCAAAGTGTGGTTCAACGACTTCTCGATCCCGATCAAGCCCCGGTGCAGGTCGTCGACCACAGACCGGAGCAGGTTGACGGGATAAGAGCCGTATTCACCCCAGTGCGCAGCGCAGGTCACGTACTGACAAGCACCGCCGACCGTGAGGATCAGGTTGCGGCAGAACCGGTCCGAGGCGCTCGCGGTGTCGTGCGGCAACCGCGCCAGCACGGTCTGCAGGCCGTACCAGCCGTCGGCCGGCACGTAGTCTTCCGGGAGATCGAGAGCGGTGGCCAACGCGCGTGCCGACCCGGCAAGTTCGGTCGGAGCGTGCCGCTGGGTCAGTCCCCACAGCCGCGAGACAACGCTGATGCCGTCCCACTTCGCGGGACGGAACCCCGGCACGCTCTCGACGTTGCGGGCCGCGTTGTGTGCTGCGGAGAGCACGGCGCGCCAATCGGGATCGGTGCGTTTTCCGATCACCTGAAAGAGTTCGCGGTGCAGGTGCGGCGACTGATCGTGAACCTGGATCAAGTGGCGGAGCAGGGCTTCTTCGACGGCGTACAACGCGGCCCCTAGCCGGGAGACACCCACCTCGACTGCGTTCAGGCGAACCACGACGGCGTTGGTGATGTCGGCAACGTGACACAGGATTTCCCGGCCACCGACCACGGGAACCCAATCCGGCAGTGTGACCGGCGAGCTGCTCTGACTTAGCCGGAGCTCGTTGTGCGCCAGCAGAACCATGCCCAGTCGTTGTGGGCTCCGATGGGGGCGCGACCACGCGCCGAGTGCGCGGTTCCGGTTGGTTTCGAGCAGCCGGACCAGATCACCCATCAGGGCGTTCGGGTTGTCGAAGCCGCTTTGCCGCACGATCACCACGGGTATTCCGCTGTCCCAGAGTAAGGCTTCGAGCCGATCGGCGTACGAGTCGCGATGACCGGAGACCGCGAGCCAGTAGGCGTCCAGCGGTCCGGCCGAATCACTGGCCATGCGCACGATAGTGCCGGCGATCAGCTCCGGGTTCGGATCAGTCACTTGCGGAGACCTTCCTGGGCAATCACACTGCGGCCGCGATCCGCGCGAGCAGCCGGATCTTCGGCCGCACGACGCCACCGTCGAAGGTGAGGAAGTTCGCCCGACTCGCGGTCGCCAAGAGTGCCTCGGGCGAGACGCCGACGCAGTGGCGGCGAACCATGCCGGTGAACTCGTCAACTGGCATCGAGAACGTGTCGGGCGAGTCGAGGACCAGCTGCCGCATGCCGGCATAGACGGAGTGCAACCACGGGTGCTGTTCTCGTCCTCTCTCGGACCTGTGTTCGCTGGCCGCGGCCAGGAACATGTCGTACTGGCGGTTGTAGACAATCTTCGTGGGACGCAGCTGGGATCGCACGAACTCGTTGAACAGTTCGGGACGCACGGGTTGCAGGCTGGACAGGGAGCGTCGGGTGTCGATCAACCAGGTCCAAAACGACACGAGCAACTTGGCGGTCAGGAAGGGATGCCCCGCGGTTTCCAGGTAGACCTGATCGACGAACGCGGACTCCAGCTCGGCATGACTGCTCATGATCTTCTGCACGAGTTCGTGGAACTCGTCGAAGAAGTTCGCCGCCGACTCGTGGGAGAACAGTGGGAAGGGATCTTGCGTCAGGATCGGGCTCAGCTGGTTCTGATCGGTCAGGATCCAGTGTGCGTTCGGTTGCTGCCCGACGAAGATCAGCAGGTTGTCTCGCGTGAACGCGACCAGCTGGTTGAGGAGTGGTTGTACCACGGTGTAACGGAGCCGTGGGTCGTACTCCATCGATGTACGCAGGTGGCCGAACAGTGTCTCGTACTCGTCGAGCACGAACACGATCCGGCGATCGGCCGGAGCGGACTGGCACTGCGTGATCGTGTGGGTGACGAAGTCGTCGTTGAGCTGGCGGCCCGAGGTCAGTGCGTCACAAACTTTGCGGTAGAAGGTACCTTCGGCAGCTTGGTCGGTGTAGTCGCAGGTCTGCGCCACTACCTCGGATTCGCCGGATGTGGATCCGATGTCGGACCGGCATGCCGTCGTCTTGCCACTGCGCCGGACGCTGCACCACAGCCGAGCGCCGTTCCGCAACTCGAACGAGGCCATCAGGCGCCGGACCGATCGGCGGTAGACGTGATTGAACAGACTGAGGTTTTTGTTGTCGAGCGGGAACGATTCTGCGTAGTTGACGTCGACGACATGATTGCCCGAAGTGACACCGGCGTTGTGGACTCGTTCGGCGAGGAGGGCCAGAAGCCGCGAGTGGGGCTCGTGGCCATCGATCGTCTCGGTGGCGACCAGCATGTCGGCGAGATGGTGGGGACGCATCATTTCACTTCGCAGATCGGCGCGCATCGGCGCGACCACGGCGCTGACCGCACGGGTGGCGGCTTCCTCGATCTCGAACCGTTCGACGGAGGCCGCCGAGAGATAGCAGTGGACCTCGATACGCCGAGAACCGACGTCCTTCTGCGGTAGTTCGAGGAACACTTCGAGCCGGCGTCCACCGACGTACTGCGAAAGGGCTGGCAGTGGAGCGCCGTCCGGGTCCCGCTGCAGCAGGGTGTCCACGGCGCGGGCCAAGGGCAGCACCGAGTCATGCACACTGTCGGTGAGTTCGCCGGGCTCCAGGCTCGCGAGCACTTCGCGCAGGTCGTCGGCGGCGAGAAAGGGCAGAGCATGCCCCCATGCGCCGGCTGCGCCAGGTAGTACCCAACCGCCGCGACGGTTGAAGACCGCGGTCGAGTAACCGAGCAAGATGCCCGAGACCATCGCGGAACACAGCCGGCGCAGCGCCGCCGCGTTGTTGTCGTGATGGGCATCGATGCGCCGGGTCGAGTAGAACTCCAGTGGCAGGTCCAGGAATCTTTGCAGGCCGGCGAGCGACTTAGCCAGGGCGTAGTGGCTGTTGCCCGGGTTGAGGACGAGCTGATGCCGGTAGCCTCGCTGGAAGATGTCCGACGCGTGTTCGCGCATCGCCTTCTTCATGACGATCAGCCAGGTTCCCTGCGGACCACCGAGAGTCAACTGGTGGAGGAACTCGTCGAAGTAGGCGTTGAGGACGTCCCGGTAGAAAGTCGCCCACTGGAAGATGTGGTGGTCGGCCAGCTCGCCCAGGTCGCGGTGAAGCCGATCCCGCGAATATGCCACGAAGTTCTCGTCGACGACCGGAGTAGACGTGTCGGCGATCTGGGTTGCGGCAGGCGACGCACCGTCCCGGCTCACTTTTTCGAGCAACTGAGTGAGCGACTTCTGGCGCTTGCGCAGGAAGCTGCTAATCGCCAAGGCGATCTCGGCTTCCAGTGTCCCGAGCTCCTCGAGCGTGCAGCCCTGCAGCACCTCGGTCATCAATGCCTCCGCTTGGGTCGGCTTGACTGTCCGGTTCAGCTCGATGACCTGCCGCAGCGAATCGTCCCATCTGGTCATGTGTCCTCGTCCCACGTGCTCCGCCAACGCGTGCCCTACCAATCGCCGCCGACCGCCGTGGTGCAACGGACAGGCGGGGATGTGACGGGAACGTGATCTACCGGAAGGAGGGGCAGACGCTCGCCCACGCCTGGCTTCCACCTCGGCGGCGCAGTGGGCGATCGAGCGGTTCTGGCAACGCGCCGATGAAAGACTCGTCCCCTCGTCGCAGGACCTCCCCAGGGCGCCACGTTATGTCCTGAACACATCACGCCTGCAATGCGGTCAACCGCCCGGCATGTCCCAGTCCGGCCAATATCACGGACCTCAGCAGCGGAAGGTTGCACGCGGAGAAGCAACCACAAACAAGCCATTGGACGAAAATTACCCGACACCTGGCACAGTCAGATAATCATCACCCAGATATTTGACTACGTTGCCTTAGGCATCTCACGATAGAAAGGACAAATTATGGACAACCGAAGCAAGAAGTGATCTATATCACACACTTGAATAATAAATCGCGGCACTGGCGATATGTCGAACGCTCATGGTGAGCGCCAGGCCCCTCGAGCCGGCGGCCACATCAGGGAGAGGCGTCAGAGTGCGATTTCTGGAATTTGTCGCCGTGATCGGCGGCGCCGACCCGGAGGACCCCTTCGAGCCAAACGGCAAGGCGCGTCACCTCGCGGTCGGTACTCTCATGCTGGCTATCGCCTCGTGGGCATTCCTAGCCGCAATGCTCGCCTTCCACAGCAACCTGCACGCGCCCTGGCCCATGGCAATCCTTGGCGCCGCGCTCCTTGCGTCGATTGTCTTCCTGTTCGACGTCATCATCACGGTGGTGCCCCTGAAGGACGACTCCGTCTGGTCACGGGTGCGGGTCGTCCTGATCCGCGGAATCCTGTCTTTGGCCGTCGGAGTAGTTGTTTCACACGCCACCATCCTGTTCATCTATCGTGATGATCTCGCGACCATGGTGACCGATTCCAACAACAAGAAAATTGAGCAAATCACCAACGAGACAACGGCGGCGTCGCGTTGGACGCAGGTCATCACCCAAGCGCAAGCGCAGATCGCGAAGGACCAACAGCGGCTCTCCTCGGAGGACGCCGCCCTCGACGGCGCCCGTAAGCGGCTTGACCAGCTGAAAGCGGCATGGGAAAACGACGCGGTGTGCGTCAACGGCAACCTTGCCGCCAACGGCGACCGCTGCGGCCAAGGCCCTGAGGCGAACATACTCAAGCAGGCCTACGAGTCCTACCGCGACTCCGCGTTCCCTCAGGCGCAGACATCACACGACGACACTGTCAAGGCCGTCCAGGCGGACATCGACGCGCAGAACAAAATACTCAACGACGCGAACACCCAGCGCGGGGAGGAGGTGACGGCCGCCACCGACGCCGCCCGTCACAACCTGGGGCTGCAAGCGCAGAATGTGGCGTTGCTTCAGCTGCTGCGCGCCGATTGGACAGCGTGGCTCTGGCCGTTGTTCTTCCTGCTGATCGACATCGCCGTCGCGTTCATGAAGGGCGTTCTGCCCGAATCCGCGTTCGACCTCAAGCGGCGCACCCAGGCTCCGGTGAAGACGATGATCGACGCGGCTCTGACCAGCCCCGTCCCGCCGAAGGATTCGTCGCCGCAGCTCACCGCCGTCCTCGAGCGAGCGGCCGCCCGCCAAGCCGAAGTCGCGATCGCCGGCATCGACAGCTGGGCAGATCGCCAGCTCGCCGCACGGCGCAACACCGCGCGCGAATGGCGACGCAGGCCGCGGCGGCAGCGGCTCCGATTCGCCGGCGCCACCGCGTCCCTGGTCGTTCTCGCTGTGGTCGTGTCCTTGATCGTGTCCGGCAGCAGCGGCGACAACCACGCCGGCCCGGCATCGAGCAGCGACCAATCCATGCAGTTGCGGGACGGCATGACCCTGTCAGTGCCGCGTGGATCGATCAGCGGCAGCACGAGCGTCCGCGCCTCCTACCCCGCACCGTCACCGTGGCAGGATCACGCCCCCGTCTCGCAACCTGTCGAGCTGTCCACCCTGGGCCAGGTCGTCGGCGCTCCCGAGCTGAGCATCCCGGTTCCGGAGCAACTGCAGCACGCGGCCGCCGCCGGCGGCCTGCAGCTGGCCTTCCGCTCGGCCGACCCGACGGGGTGGACGACGTATCCGGCCGACTACGACACCCACACTCATCGCCTGTCGGGCCGCCTGACGCATTTCTCCACCTGGCAGTTCTGGACCTGGGACTGGGTCGGCATCGGTGCCAATGTCAGTCAGACACTGGGGCAGCTCACCGGACGGCGCTCGGCCGACCAGCCCCAATGCGACACCCACCGTCACCCGAAGCCCGCGTGGTTCAACACCGCGGCCGGCGTCACCAACGACGCAGCGATGGTCATCCGCTCCTGCGTGCAAGGCCACGACGGCGACGACACTCTCGACGTCCAGATCGTCAACAACCGGCCCTACGGGATGATGCTGCTCTACAGCGGCGCACCGATCGCCTACGGCTGGCACGAGACAGCCACCGCGCTCCCGTCGGGCGCCGCTGGCCGTAGAGCGGGACCCTCTGCAACCAGCGCGCGAAGGAGGCCTGGCCCGGCCTCAGCCCACTCGATCAGCAGGAGCGGGCCGACCGAGTCGAACGCGGCCTTGCCCCACTGGCCAGCGAACACCGGGGCGGCGACGTTCAACAACAGGGTCACCGCGCTCGCCGCCAGCAACAGGTGCCGTGCCGGCCGTAACACGGCATCACTGGCCCCGGACAGGGCCAGATGCCGCGTACCGACCAGCAACCCCAGCACCATCAAGTCGACAGCCGGCGCCACGAGGGGTGCCACGAACACGGGCACCTGCAGCTTCAACGGGAGGTTCAACACGTTCCCGAGGCCGAACATGAAGGTGAGCCCGATGACCAGGCCCATCGTCGCCGTGACGAACCGAGCAACCGCCTGCGAGTGGGCGCTCATGACCGATCTCCACCGAGGTCCGAAAGCTCGAAGCTTGCCTCGACCGCCAACGTGCCGACGTAAAGTCCCTGGTCAGACCCGTTCCCATCCTTCGGCGATCCTGCCGGGGGCTCTCCGCGGTGCGTCCTGGACGCGCCGCCCGGGCGTGGCCGATGCCGAAGGAGACGAGGCCCCGGGCTGTGGCCCCGGGCGAAGCCGGTGCGAGTCCGGTCGGCCACTCAAAACTGTCGGTGCCCCGGCCTACTCTCCCGAGGAGACCTGACCGGGGAGGAACCATGGCCACCACGCACACACTGGAAACACCGGAAGCCGACATCGTCTACGACGTCCACGGCCCGGCGCCCACCGGGAGCCCGCGGCCGCCGCTGCTCATGATCGGGCAGCCGATGACCGCCGAAGGGTTCGGCTCCTTGGCGTCGCACTTCGCCGACCGCACCGTCGTCACCTACGACCCGCGCGGGCTCGGGCGCAGCGCCCGCAAGGACGGGCGGGAGGACCACGTGCCCGCCGTCCAAGCCGAAGACGTCCACGCCGTCATCCGGGCGCTGGGGGCCGGCGCTGTCGAGGTGTTCGGGAGCAGCGGGGGCGCGGTCACCGCGTTCGCGCTCGTCACCGCCCACCCCGGGGACGTCCGCACCCTGGTCGCCCACGAGCCACCGCTCATCGGGTCGTTGCCCGACGCCGCCGCGGCCGGGCGCGCCGGCCAGGCGATCCGGGACGCCTACCAGGCCAAGGGGTTCGGTGCCGGGATGGCGGCGTTCATGGCGATGACCTCGTGGCCGGGCGAGTTCACCGACGCCTACTTCGCGCTGCCACCGGCGGACCCGGCGCAGTTCGGGCTGCCGGTCGAAGACGACGGCCGCCGCGACGACCCGCTGCTGACCGACCGGTCCCTCGGGGTGACCACCTACCGGCTCGACGTCGAGGCGCTGGCCGCGGCGCCGACGCGGATCGTCGTCGCCGTCGGCGAGGAATCCCGTGAGGTCTTCACCGGGCGCGCCGGGGCCGGCACGGCCGGGCTGCTGGGTCAGGAGGCGACCGTGTTCCCCAGTCACCACGGCGGTTTCCTGGGCGGCGAGTTCGGCTACGCCGGCCAGCCCGAGGCCTTCGCCAAGAAGCTGCGGGAGGTGCTCGAGGGCTGACTTCGCGCCTCTCCGGCGCCCGGCGGACTCAATCAAACATTTGGTTGACAGAGTCGTCCGCCTGGTTGACGATGGCTGCGTCAAGGTCGTCGCTGGGGAGAGGTACGTCGTGGAGAAGCACTCGCTCAGGTGGTGGGCACTGGCGGTCGCGGTCCTCGCGGTGCTGGTGGACATGATCGACAACCAGATCGTCGCGGTGGCGCTGCCGACCATCCGGCGGGAGCTCGGCACCGGCGAGGCCGCGCTGCAGTGGATCTCGGCCGGGTACGCGCTGGGGTTCGCGCTCACGCTGATCACCGGCGGGCGGCTGGGCGATCGCCACGGGCCGAAGAAGCTGTTCGTGGCGGGCATGCTCGTGTTCACCGCCGCCTCGCTCGCCGCCGGTCTCGCCGGGCACGTCGGCGTGCTGATCGCCGCGCGCGTGGTGCAGGGCGTCGGGTCCGGGCTGATGGTGCCGCAGGTGCTGTCGTTCGTGCACGCGGAGTTCGACGAGCGGGCGCGGCCGAAGGCGATGACCTGGTACGCGGCCGCGTTCCCGGTCGGCGGGCTCGCCGGGCCGCTGCTGGGCGGCGCGCTGACGGAGGCCGATCTGTTCGGGACCGGCTGGCGGGCGATCTTCCTGGTGAACCTGCCCATCGGCGTGCTCGCGCTGGCCGGGGCCCTGATCACCATGCCGGGCCGGCCGGGGTTCCGCCGGCACCGCATGGACCCCGTGGGGCTGGCGCTGCTGACCGCCGCGTTGTTCGCGGTGTTCTACCCGCTGGTGCAGGGGCGCGAACTGGGCTGGCCGGTGTGGTCGATCGTGCTGCCGGTGGCCGCGGTCCCGCTGTTCGGCGGGTTCGCCTGGCACCAGCGGCTCCAGTTCCGCCGCGGTGGCGAACCCCTGCTCCCGCCGGACCTGCTGCGGCACGTGGCCGGCAGCCAGGCCGTCCTGCTCTGCGTCAACACCGGGGTCGGCGTGTTCTTCGTCCTGACGTTGCACCTGCAGGCCGGGCTCGGGTTCTCGCCGTGGGAAGCGGCTCTGACGTTCGCGCCGTCGACGCTCGGCATCGTCGCGGGCAACGTCCTGGCCATGCGCCTGGCCCCGAAGTTCGGCCGGGCGTTCACCGCCGGCGGGGTCGCGGTGCTGCTGGCCGGGCTGGTACTGCTCGCGGTCCTGGTGGCGCAGCAGGACTCCGCGCTGAGCGGATGGGCCCTGCTGGTGCCCGTGATCGCCGTCGGGCTGGGCCTGGGTGCGGTGCTGAACTCGCTGTTCGCCGCCTCGATGGCGGGGATCCGGCCCGAGCGGGCCGGGGCGGCGTCCGGCGTCGTGAACACCACCGTCCAGCTCGGCACGGCGACCGGGATCGCCTTGTCCGGCACGGTCTTCTTCGCCCGGCTGGACAGCGGATCCGCCTCCGCGACGGCGGGCGCGCTCGCGGTCAGCGCCGGGGTGCTCGTGCTCGCCCTCGCCCTGACGGCCGCGCTGCCTCACCTGTCTGTTCCACAGAGTCAAGCGGTTGGTTGACGTATAGTCGCGGCGTGACCGCGTCGAAGCCCCGCCGTTCGCCGAAGCCCCAGGAACGCCAACGGGATCCGGAGCGCACCCGCCGGCTGATCCTGGACGCGGCGGGCGCGGAATTCGCGGCGAAGGGCTACGCCGGAGCGCGGATCGCGGCGATCGCGGCGCGGGCCGGGGTGAACCAGCAGCTGATCTCGTACTACTTCGACGGCAAAGAAGGCCTGTACCGCGCGATGTCGGAGGAGTGGGGGGAGCGGCAGAGCGAGCTGATGGCCCCGGACCTGCCGCTGTCCGAACAGGTGCGCCGGATGGCGCTGGAGGCGCTGGCGAGCCGCGACGGCGCCCGGCTGCTGGCGTGGTCGGGCCTGGAGTACGAGGGCCCGGACACCGACCCGGACCACGCGCCGCGCACGCAGCGCCTGGCGGGGTCGGTGGCGCAGATCGCGGCGCTGAAGGCCGAGGGCCGCCTGCCGGAGTGGGTCGACCCGGCGTGCCTGACGGTCCTGCTGATGGCGGCCGCGATGGCCCCGGTGACGTTGCCGCACGTGGTCGACGGACTGACCGGCACCGACGGGGACTCGCCCGAGTTCGTCCGGCGCTACGCCGACCAGCTGGCCCGGCTGGTGGAGCACCTGGGGCCGTGACGGCCGTCAGTGCGTGACGGGTTCGGAGGTGGCGGGCGACCCGGCCGGCCCGGAGCCGGGCGTGCTCGCCGGCGCGGCGGGCCCGGCGAGCGCCAGCCCGGCGACCAGCGCGAGCAGGACGATGACCAGGGTCGTGCGGACGAGGGCGGAAACGGAACAGACGACCACCATGGCAGGCTCCTCGGAATTCCCCGTCGAAGGGGAGGCGATGGATTCCGCGGCCTCCGCGAAATCCGGACTGCTTTGATGGTGCGCTCCGGAAGCGGTGCGCGAAAAGCTGTTTCCCGTTGCCTGGCAAGGCTTTCCGGGGAAACCCGGCCGGTGGCACGGACCACCGGCCGAGTACTGCTGCTGCCCCGTCTGCGGAACTCAATGCGTAGTCATGATGACCTCACCACGGTTTCGGCTTCCCCGCCGTTGATCGCCGCGCGAGGTGCCTTCGCTACCGCGATGGCGGCCGTGGCCGGTAAGTGTCCTGCTTTTGACCCGTTTCCGGCGTCCCGGATGGACCATCCGCCGGTCATTCCGCGAAGGCAAGCCGGTTCCGGTAGCCGGCCTCGCCGAGCACGGCCGGGTCGAGCGTGACCCGGTACGCGGCCGCCTCCGCCCACCACCGCTCCGCCTCCGGCCGGTCCCCGCGGGCGGCCGCCGTGTTGCCCCGGCCGGTCAACGCGCGGGCCCGCTCGTACTCGCTTCCCGCGTCGTCGGCCACTTCGGCCGCCCGCCGGTAGTCGCGCGCGGCTTCGGCCCAGTGGCCGGCGCGGAAGTGGACCCAGGCCGCGCAGTTGACCGACATCGCCCGGTCGACCGGCAGCTGGGCGAGCCCGGCCGCCTCCTCGGCGGCGGCCAGCGCCTCGGCGAACCGGCCCAAGACCACCGAAGCGAGCGCGATCCCGCGCAGCGCGATCACCACGTTCCGGGTGCGCCCGGTCCGGCGGTAGGCGGCCAGCACCGTCCGCAAGCCGGCCACCGCCGGCTCGGCTTCGCCGCGGTACAGCCGCGCCCACGCCAGGCTCGACAGCGCATCGATCGAGCCCCGGTCGTCGCGGGCCAGCGCGAACTGCTCCTGGGCCTGTTGGTGGAAGCGGACCGCGGCGCCGGGGCGGCCCGACTCGACGTGCGCCATGCCCAGGTTGTTGAGGATCATGCCCGTCGCGCTCGGGTTGCCGGCCGCGCGCGCGGCTTCCAGTGCGCACTCGTGCGTGCGGATCCAGGGTTCGAACAGCCTCTCGCGGAAGAAGAACGCGCGGAGCACGAACGCCAGCTGCCAGCAGCGGTCGTACAGCCCGTGGCGGGCCGCGGAATCGACGATGTCCGCGAGCACCGGCCACTGCGCGCCCAGCCAGGCGAGTGCGCTGTCGGCGTCCGAAAAGGGCACGGCGGCCGGCGCCGGCAGGCCGGTGGCCGGGCGGAAGCGGTGGGGCTCGGCGAGCTCGTCGGCCGCCACCGTCAGCGCGACGAGGTGCTCGACCAGCCGGTGCACGGCGGCTTCGCGGTCGTCCGGCGCCACCTGGGGCAATGCGTGCTTCGCCGCGAAGGTGCGCATCAGGTCGTGGAGCTCGAGGTAGCCCCGTTCGTCGCGGACGACCAGGTTCGCGTCGTGCAGCCGGTCGACCAGGCGGTCCGTTTCGCCCGCGCCGAGACCGGCGAGCGCTTCGACGGCGCCGGTTTCCGCGGCGGCCGCGGGATGCAGGGCGAGCAACCCCAGCAGCCGCTGCTGGTCGCCGGGCAGCGCTTCGTACGAGACGGCGAACGCGGTCGCGACGCTCCGCTCGCCGTCCTCCAGCGCGCCGAGCCGGGTGGTCTCGTCGGCCAGGCGGTCGTGCAGCTTCGCCGCCGTCCAGCCGCCCGCGACGAGCCGGGCGGCCACGATCCGCACCGCGAGCGGCAACTGCCCGCAGGACCGGACGATCCCGGTCGCCACGGCGTCGTCGTCCGGTGCGTGGTCGCCGGCGACGGATCGCAGCAGCCGCACGGCGTCGCCCGGCGGCAGCACGCCGACGGGGAAGTGCCAGGCGTCGTCGAGCGCGGGCAGCCGTCCCCGGCTGGTCACCAGGATCCGCGACGGCGTCTCGCCGCCGGCGATGGCCCGGATCTGTCCGGCGGACCGGACGTTGTCGAGCACGAGGATCATCCGCCGGCCGCGCAGCTGGTCGCGGACCAGGTTGGCCAGGCCGTCTTCGTCGGTGGGGAGCTGCTCGGCCGAGACGTCCAGCAGCCGCAGCAGCCGGTGCAGGGCCTCGCCGGGCGAAAGCTCGACGGCTCCGGGGGTGTGGCCCCGGAGGTCGAAGAAGAGACAGCCGTCCGGGAAGGCGTCCGCGACCCGCCGGGCGGCGGCGACGGCCAGTGCCGTCTTGCCGGCGCCCGCCATCCCGTGCACCACGCCGACCCGGGCGTCGGCCGGCCCGAGGAGCAGTGCGGAAAGCGCTTCGAGTTCGGTTTCGCGGCCGACGAAGTACCGGCCGGTGTCGGGCAGCCCGGCGATGCCGCCGGCGCTGCGGCGCGCGGGGAATGCCGATTCCGAGATCAGGGCGAGCAGTTCTCCGCCGGCACCCAGTGCCCGGTCGCAGGCCCCGGCGAGGTCCCGGTTCGCGCGGACCTTGCCGTTCTCCACTTTGCTGAGGTAACCCTTGGTGAAATGGACGGACGCGGCGAGTCCGGTCAGCGACATGCCGGCCGACATCCGTCGACGCTTCAATTCCGCTCCAAAGTCCGGCATGGCTCGATCATCCTGTAATCGGCGAACGGGGGGAAGGTCCACCGGCGGCCCGGGCCCGCCGGCAGTACTGGTCAGCCCAGCAGGGAGACCAGCTGGCCGAGCACGATGACGAGGTGCGTGTGCATCGCGTTCCCCTTTCCGGATCACCGTCACCGCGGTTTCCCGCGGTGGCTTCCTCGGTTGCCGGAGTATTCCGGCGAGCCAAGCTTGACCCGGTGAATTGCCCGGCGACAGCCGTTTCCCGTTGCCACTGCGGAGAAAGCGCCGACCTGCGCTGTTTCCCGGATCCGGAAACGGCCGGAAACGGATGACGGCGTCGTGCGGTGCGGAGAAGGTGAGTAGACTTCCCCGCAGCGACCAAGACGGAGGTGACGGCTTGGCTCAGGAGGCGGCCGAAGCGAAGATCAACGCTCTCTCAGCGGAGCTGAAACTGCTCCGCAAAGGGCTGGGCATCCAAGCGAAGACGCTGCCTGGGCTCGTCGGCGAACAGTTGCGCGAAGTGTGCGGTGTGCACGAAGACGACAGTCCGGGAACGGTGCGCGGCAAGGTCGTGGAAACGCTTCGCCGGTTGATCGAAACGCTGCCCGAATCGCACCGCCGGACGGCGCGGATCGTCCTGGGCTTCGGCACCGGCGCGAACGAGCGCTACACCCAGCGCCTCGAACTGCTGGGCACGGGAGCCGACCGGAACGTGCGCACGATGCAGCGCCGCGCCGACGACGTCATCTACCTGATCGCCGAGGCCGCGTACGGGGCACCGTCGCCGTACGGGGTCGCCGCCACCAGCGAAGACGGCCCGTGGCACACGTCGGCCTTGGCGGTCCGGCTGACCTTGACGGGTGCGACAGCCGAGGTCTTCGAGACCCGGCGGGTGGTCAGCCACGTCGCCGGGCTCGCCGACGTCGAGCACGCGATCTCCCTCGCCCGGCCCGCCAGCACCACCGGCCAGCCGGACCTCTCGGGGCTCGGCTTCGACGTGGTCGCCGGCGGCGAGGTGCATTCCGTGCGGATGGTCAGCTCGTCCCGGGTCGCCTTCAGCCTGCGGCCGCCGCAGCCGCTCGACGCCGGCGACGAGCACGAGTTCTTCTTCCGCATCCGGGTGGCCGAGCTGCCTTCGCCGTTCTACTGCTGCACGCCGGAATTCTCGTGCGAGAGCTTCGACCTCAACGTCCGGTTCGACCGCCGGCGGCCACCGCAGCGCGTCTGGCGCATCGACGGTGAACTCTCGAAGGACGCCCAGGACCCGCTGACCGCGCGCAAGCCGCTCTTCCTCGACAACGCGGGCGAAGTGCACACGGGTTTCCGCGAGCTGCGGCCCGCGAGGTCCTACGGCGTGGGCTGGCAGCCCGCTTCTTGAGCCACCAGCCGCCGCGTCCCCGGGAGCCGGAGCGAACAGCCGGCTGTGCGGTGTGCGCCCCATGCTCCTCCTCGCCGTGACCGCCACCGTCCACGATGCCGTATCGAGCGGGGACGGAACACGACAAAAACGCGACAGTTGGTACCAAGTCCGAACGGGCTGAGCAGCGGTGTCCGTGCCATCATCGGGCATGGTCACCAGTGAACCCGAGCTCAACAGCGGGGTGCTGCCCGGGAACGTGCGCGCCGACGACTGGATCATGCTCGTGCTCGCCGCCGGGTCGGTCGGGTTGCTGGGGTTCATGGTGCTCAGCCCGCCCTCGCGCGACGCCGGGCTCGTCATCTTCGCCGTCGACTGCGGGATCTGCGGGATCTTCCTGCTCGAGTTCCTGTGGCGGTGGCGGAAACGGCGGTGGGCCAGGAAGTTCCTCGTGCGCAACTGGTACGAGCTGTTCGCCATGATCCCGGTGGCGCACCCCGCCATGGCCGCGCACAAGTTCATCAGCGTCGTGCTGCTGCTCGTGCGGATCGGGCGGGCCGCGGACCGGGCCGTCGGCGAGCAGTTCACCTACCGGCTCGTCGACAAGCTTTCCGAGCCGATCGTCAAGGCGATCAAGAAGCCGGTGACGATCGCGGTGCTCGACGAGGTCGTCAAGGTGCTGGAAACCGGCAATTACCCGGAGAACCTGGCCAAGTCGCTCGGGGCGCACAAGGACGAGCTGCGCTCGATCATCGCCGAGAAGATCGCCGCGGACCCGCAGCTCGGCAAGCTCAAGCGGCTGCCGTTCCACGACGAGATCGTGCGCGCGTGCGTCGACACGTCGTTCCGGGTGCTGCTCGAAGTCCTCCTCGACCCGCGGATCGACGACTTCTTCTCCGCCGTGGTCCGGGAGAACCGCGAGCAGATCCGGCTGGCCGTGCAGCTCGGGCTCAACGAGGTCGACGACGAGGATGAGGAGAAAGCGCTGCCGGTGCGGACTCAGCGTTCGGCCGCGCACGAGTACGACCGGCTGCACCCGGGGTCACGGCCGTGAGGCGAGGTACGCGCTGAGCCGGCCGGCTGCGTCGAGCATCGCCAGGCCGCGCGCGGTCAGCCTGTCCTGCCAGGTTGCGAGCGCCTCGGCCAGTGACTCGGTGCCGCCCGCGGTGCGGACCTGCTCGACCACCGTCGCGATGTGGGCCAGCGGGTAGCCGCCGCGGCGGAGGAGGTGGGTCAGTTCCGCGTCCCGGATGTCGGCCGGCTGGTAGAGCCGGTGGCCGGTCGCCCGGTTCCGCGAAGGCACCAGGAGCCCCGCGCGTTCCCACGCCCGCACGGTCGCCGCGGTGACGCCGAGGCGGTGCGCGAGTTCGCCGATCGACCAGCCGGCCGGGGCCGGCCCGGGGGCCGGACCGGTCGTCAGGTGCCCGATCGCCTTGCGGACCGTGTTGAGGGTTTCGCGGTCGCGGAGCAGCAGCTCGTGGCCGCGGTCGACGAGGGTCAGCGCGCGGGCGAGGTCGTCGGCGTGGACGGCGTGCATGATCCCGCCGGCCGTCGCGTGGCCGTACGCCGGGACCAGCGCCAGGAACGCACGCAGGGCCGAGGCGTGGACCTCGGTGTAGATCCGGTACCCGCTGGCCGTGCGGGCGGCCGGCGGGAGGAAGCCGTCGCGCTCGTAGTTGCGGACCGCCTGCGTGGAGAGGCCGTGCTCGCGGGCGAGATCGGCCGGTCTCAATCGGGTCTTCAAGGATACGATTCAACCACATGGACATCACGGAGGTCACCGCCGAACTGCTCGCGTTCGGGGAGCCGACGCACTTCGAACCGGCCTTCGCGCGGATCCGCAACGAGCTGTTCGCCCGGCTCGCCGAGCACGGCTTCCGGTCGATCGCGCTGGAGACCGACCGCGTCGCCGCGCTCGACGGCGGGTTCTCGCACGGCTTCGGCGAAGTGCCCGCCAACCGGCGGCTGCTCGACTGGCTGCGCGAGTACAACGAGACCGCCGGCGAACCGCTGACCTTCCACGGCTTCGACGCCCCCACGGAGATGTTCAGCGCGCCCAGCCCGCGTCGCTACCTCGAACACGCCCGCGACCACCTGGGCCTCGACGTCGACATCGCGGCCCTGACCGGCGACGACGAACGGTGGAGCCGGTCCGAAGCGATCCTCGACCCGGCCGCGTCGCCCGGTGCGTCACCCGAGGCCCGCGAGCTGCGGGTCATCGCCGATGACCTGGTGGCCGCCCTCTACGCCGCCGCACCCGGCCTGGACGCTGCCTGGTGGCGCGCCAAGGTGCACGCCGTCGCGGGGCGCGGTCTGCTGCGCTACCACGCGGCGTCGGCTCAGCCCGGCGACCGGGACACGAGGATCGCGCGCCTCGCGGGCGTGCGGGCGGTGCTCATGGCGGAGAACCTCCTGGACATCCGGGCCATCGAAGCCCGTCGCGGTCCGACGCTGGTGTTCGCGCACAACGGTCACCTGCAACGCTCGGGGTCCGGCGCGGGCGCGATCGTCGGCGCGCTGCTCGGTGACCGGTACACCTTCGTCGCCGGCAGCCTGGGTCACAGCGAGGCGATCGGCCTCGGCGAGCCGGCGCCGGACACCTACGAAGGTCGGCTGCAGCGCGAGACGGAGACCTGGAAACTGGCCGGCCTCCCGCACGGCCGCAAGCGCACCGACACCAAGCCCGAACGCGGCTACTTCGGACTCGACGCCGACGTGCTCGACGGCGCCGCCGCGGTGTGGCACATCGCCTGAACCCCGTGCCCGGGTCCCGGCGAGCAAAGCCGGTGTGTCCCCGCCCGGGATTGTGCTTAGCTGTAACTGACAGAAGTTTCACATTTGGGGGGTTCCGATGAGAGTTCGTCATGGGGTCACCACGCTCCTGGCCGTCGGGGTGATGGCGTTCGGCGCTGTCCCGGCCCAGGCCAGTGCCGCCACTCCGATCGCCGAGCCGACCGTGACGTCGGCCGAGTACCCCGACGACGGGGCCTGGCACCCCGGCGCCGGCGTGCCGGGCTCGTTCACCTTCGATGCCGGCGGCGACGCCGCGGTCGTCGGGTTCTCCTACGGGAACAGCGATCCCGCGGGCACCTTCGTGGCGGCGGATCACCCCGGCGGGTCGGCGACGGTTTCCTACACACCGCAGGCTTCCGGTCCCAACGATCTCTACGTGGCGAGCGTCGACAGCGAGGGCAACCGGTCGCCGCAGCACGTCCACCACTTCTACGTGCAGTCGACGGAGCCTCGGGTCAACGGACCGAGGGAAACCGGTGTCGGAGTGCCTGCCGAGTTCCGATTCTCGCCCGGTATGGGCGATGTCGTCTCCTACACCTACGTGATCGACAACGGGCCCGAGACCACCGTTGCGGCCTCGGCCGACGGAACCGCGACCGCGAACATCGTCACGGCGACCCTGGGTTACCACACGCTCAAGGTGTGGAGCACGACCAGCACCGGGTTGAAGTCCGGTATCGCCGGCAAGGGCTACCCGGCCAGTGACGCTCCGCTGGTGGCGAGCACCGAATACCCGGACTCCGTGGGCGGCGGAGGCCCCGGCGTCACCGGCGTCTTCAATCTGACTCCCCGCACGCCGGGTGTCGTCGAGTACGTCTACTACCTCTACTGGGACTACGACAACCCGACCGTGGTCCCGGCGGGCCCCGACGGCCGGGCGAGCTTCACTTACACCCCGGACGCGTCGGGTTTCTACCCCGTCCAGGTCTTCAGCCGGACCGCCGAC
The DNA here is from genome assembly GCF_002904335.1 of Amycolatopsis sp. CA-126428. GTDB lineage: Bacteria > Actinomycetota > Actinomycetes > Mycobacteriales > Pseudonocardiaceae > Amycolatopsis. The sequence goes on from NZ_PPHF01000169.1 coordinate 81,415, forward strand.
GGCAAACAGTCGAACAACGGCCGCGACTACTACATCGTGGTGAAGTGATCCCGCGAAGGACGCCTTCAGCGCATCGAGTGCGCTGAAGGCGTCCTTCGCCGCTTACGGGTAGTTCACCACGTTGACCGGCACCGTGCCCGAAGGCGTGACGCCGCCGGTGTCGTTGATGACGTGCGTGATCGTGCCGCGGTAGTTGAGCGACACCGTCAGCAGGCTGTGGAACCGGACGCCGCTGTTGTTCGGCACCTCGAACGCGTGGTAGCTGGACACCGCCGGGTTCGTGTCGAAGAAGCAGTAGCTGCCGAGACCCCAGGCCTCATGGGACGTCACGTTCGCCCCGACCTTGTAGGCCGCGTACCCGGCGACTCCGGATGGTGCGTTCCACGAGGCCTGGTTGGGCACGTCGTAGGGCATCTCGTTCTGGAAGAAGATGGTCTTCCCGCCCTGGCCGTTCCAGATCACCTGGTACTTCTGGTAGTGCTCGACGAACAGGCCGGTGGCCAGCACGTTCGCCCCGTTCACGACCAGCCCGGTGTCGGCGGTGTTCGTGTTCCAGCCGACCGTGCCCGCGTTGCCGTGGTCGGCCCGCCACGCCCAGATGTGGTCGATGATCGTGTTGGCGCTGTTGACGATCAGGCTGTTCGTGGCCTTGCCGGCGAGCGCGCCGCCGATCCGGAAGAACACGTCCTGGACCGTCGTCGGGTTCGAAGCGTGGGAAGCCGACGAGCCGGACTGGCCGACCGTGAGCAACGCCTGCGAGTTCGTCGTGCCCGCGTCGAAGAGCAGGCCCTTGAGCCGGACGCCGTCCACATCGGACACCTGCATGGCGTTGACGCCGTTGTCGGGCACCAGCGTCGGGTAGCCGATGCCGAGGATCGTCGTGCCGGCCTTGGTCACGTTGAGCGTCTGGTTGAGGTGGTAGACGCCCGGCGTGAAGAACAGGTTGCAGCCCGCCGCGAGCGCGTTGTTGATCGACGAGGCCGTGTCACCGGACTTGACGACGTAGAACTGGCTCATCGGTGCCGACGTGCCCGGGGTGCTGCCGTTCGCCCAGCTCGGGCCGGACGCGTTGGTGCGCAGGGAGGGCAGGAACACGCGGTACTTGCCGGTGCCGTCGACGTAGAGGTAAGGGACGTCGCGCGAGACCGGGGTGGTCGCCAGCGTGGTCTCGGGCGGGTTCGGGAACGTGGTCGCCGGCGCACCGCTCGTGCCGGAGAAGACCATGTTCCACACGCCGCCGTTCCAGCTGCCGAGCGCCGAGTCGCGGGTGTACCACTGCTGCTGCGAGACCGACGCGGCCTGGCCGGCCACCTTCGTGTCGGCGATGTAGCCGCCGCTCGCGTAGCCGTAGCTCGCCGGGTACAGCTGCAGCCCGCCGCGGACGTCCATCCGGCGGAACGGCGCGGCCTGCGCGACCGCCCAGCGTTCCTGGCCACCGGACGGGTTGACCGCCATGTTCTCCGCCGAGCGCCAGAAGTTCTGCAGCGCTACGCCGTTGTCGGAGGCGTTGAAGGCGTCGACCGTGACGTCGCCGTTGATCAGCACGTCACCGGGGTTCTGGCCGAGGCCGGCCACCGACGTGTAGAAGCCGACGTTGTCGTGCACGCCTGAGTACGTGCCCGGCTTGAACAGGTGGGCCACGCGCCGGTCCGCCATCTGCGCGGTGAGCGTGTCCTTCTGGTTGTTGAAGTCGGTGTCCAGCTGCGCCTGGATCGTCGCCGCCGACATGCCCGGGTCGAAGATCCGCACGTTCGGCCCGAAGTTCGGGGTGTCGGACTGCGTCGGGCAGCCGGCCTGGGTGCCGATCGTGTAGCTCGCGCTCGACACCGGCGAGGTCGTCGACCCGGACTTGAGCGCGATCGCGTTGACCGTGCGGGAGTTCGGGACGCTGATCGGTCCGCTGTAGAGGGTCGAGGACGCCGTCGGCGTCGAACCGTCCACGGTGTACCGGATGGTGGCGCCCGCGGTGGCGCTGCTGATCGTCACCGTCTGGGCGGCCGAGTACGTGCCGCCGGGCGGGCTGAACGTCGGCGCGGCGACCGTCGTGGTCCCGCCCCCGCCGACGGTGTAGCTGAAGTGCGGGGTGTCGTACTGCGGGCCGTTCTTCTCGTAGGTGAACCAGTAGTCGAGGACGTTCCCGCTGCTCAGGCCGTTGACGGTGGTCTGCCAGGTGCCGGAGCCGTTGGTCATCCGGACGTTCTGCTGGCCGACGCCCGGCACGCCGGTGTAGTGGACGTCCACGTACAGCGCCGGGGTCGTCGGGGTGAAGTTGATCTGCGCCTGCGTCGAGCTCGGCTGCGTGACGCTCTGCGTGTAGTCGTCCGCGGCGAGCGCGGCGGGGGCGGTGAGCCCGGCCGCCACCAGCAGTGCCGAGGCGACGAGCGCGAGCCCCGGGCCGCGTCGTCGTAGCTTGTCCAAGGTCCGGTTCACGCCGTGACACCTCCGCCGTTGGGGATCCACGAGGCAATTTGTTGCCAGTCGCAACAAAGTAGCTCCCGGTCAGCGGTGCTTCGATCACTTTTAGATAACACTTGTCTGGACCAATGCGCAAATGGGTGAAGCGGTTCGTCACTCTTCGCCGGGTTGCCGCCACTCTGGGCGAATGACTGAACCGAGAAACCATCTTCTGACGGGTGACCTCGATCGTGTGACATGCGACGATCCGCTGCCACCTCGTCCCCTACCGAGGAGTAGGCCATGGCGTCTCCACGGTTGTTCCGGTCCCTCGTCGTCCTCTCCCTGATCGCGGCCCCGGTCACGGCGGCCACCTCGACCGCCGAAGCCGCGCCGCTGCAGAGCGGCGGTGTCGTGAACTTCGGCTGCGCGACCTCCGGCAAGCTGCACTGCCTCGGCAAGGCGGTCCGGTCGCCGAACGGCAACGGCCCGCTGGTCGTCTCGACCCCGGTCGGCTACGGACCGGCCGAGATCCAGGCCGCCTACAACCTCGGCGGGCTGCACGCGAACGGCCGCACCGTGGCCATTGTGGACGCTCAGGACGCGCCGACCGCGGAAGCCGACCTGGCCAAGTTCCGGTCCGCGCGCGGGCTATCCCCGTGCACGACGGCCAACGGCTGCTTCAAGAAGGTCAACCAGAACGGCGCGGCGAGCCCGCTGCCCGCGCCCGACTACGGCTGGGCCGAAGAGATCAGCCTCGACCTCGACGCGGTGTCGGCGACCTGCCCGGACTGCCACATCTTGCTGGTGGAAGCCAACTCCCCGGACACCGACCCGCTGATGACGGCGGTCGACACGGCCGCGGCGACGCCCGGCGTGGTGGCGATCTCCAACAGCTACGGCGGTGCCGAGGACTCGACGATCCTCGCCGCGGACGCCCACCTGAACCACCCGGGCATCGCGGTCACGGCGTCCTCGGGCGACTCCGGGTACGGCGTCAGCTGGCCGGCGTCGTCGCCGTACGTCACGGCGGTCGGCGGCACCACGCTGAAGAAGGCGGCCACCACCACCCGCGGCTGGACCGAAACGGCGTGGAACGGCAGCGGCAGCGGGTGTTCGGCCCTGGAGGCGAAACCGTCCTGGCAGCACGACACCGGGTGTGCGAAGAGGACGGTCGCGGACGTCTCGGCGGTCGCGGACCCGGCCACCGGGCTCGGCGTCTACGACACCTACAACAGCTGCGGCAGCTCGTCGTGGTGCGACTTCCTGCTGTCGCTGGGCCTGGCCCAGGGTGCGGACGGCTGGGTGCAGGTCGGCGGCACGAGCCTGTCGTCGCCGGTGATCGCGAGCGTCTACGCGCTGGCGGGCAACTCGGTGACGTCGGGGTCGTACCCGTACGCGCACACGAGCGGGCTCTACGACGTCACGTCGGGCTCGAACGGCAGCTGCGGCGGGAGCTACCTCTGCACGGCGGGCGCCGGGTACGACGGGCCGACCGGGCTGGGCACGCCGAACGGCACGTCAGGGTTCTGAGCGCCGGATCGGCTCGCCGAGCGCGGCGGTCAGCTCGGCGTCGATCCGCGTGAGCAGCTCGCCGAAGACGCAGACCGTCGCCTCCCACGGGTGCCCGAAGGTGCCCAGGCGGAGGTCTCGCGTCAGGTAGCTGTGGTAATCCCCGTCCGGGAAGACGGCGCCGGGCCAGCGCGGTCCGGCGCCGTCGACCCGGGCGGGGTCGAAGCGGTAGCCGACGTGCTGCCAGTCGAGCCAGTACAGCTCCTCGCCGGGCTCGACGGACTCGCGCAGTCCCTTGTGGACGATGTCGTACAGCGCGTCCGGCTGGGCGTCGTCGAGGGCACCGACGTGCCAGGTCGCCGAGCCGGCGGGTTCGGTGATGCCGGGGAACTCCCGCGTGTCGGGGCGGAAGGCGAACCGCTCCTCGAAGCGGGACCAGATGTCGTCGTACTCCGGCTCGGAGAACAGCCGGCGAACCGGCCGGGTCCGCGCCGGTTCGCCGGGCGAGCTCAGGTGGTAGCGGGTGACCGTGGTGACCTCGCGCATCCCGGCGGCTTCGAACGCGTCCCGCAGGGCACCGGTGGCTTCCGCGAGCAGGAACCGCAGCCCCAGGTGCGGTCCGGCGAGCCGCCAGTCGTGGGCGGCGAGCGTGGCGGCGAGGCGGGGGTCGGTGACTCCGCCGACCGCCATGACCTCCCCGGATTGTTCCAGCCAGGCGGCGCGATCGCCGTCGAGGACGACCGCGGCCGACTGGTTCAAGTAGGCGGAGTCGGCCAGGAATTCCGAGAACGCGCGGCGGTGCGGGCCGGTCTTCGCGGCCAGCTCCGCGACCCGCTGGTGCCCGGTCCAGTCGTGGCCGACCAGGGGGAGTGCCGTGGTGTCCGTCCCGATCGGACAGCGGAGCACCGCACGCTCCGGCTCCGCGGCGAAGCCGGCGGCGAGCAGGGCCTCGGCGAGCCGGGCATCGCCGTGGACCGGCCAGAGCACCGGCTCGTTGCGGCGCGCGAAGGCATCGACCTGCCGGGCCACCAGCGCTTCGAGGTCTCCGTCGGGCAGCGGCCCGTGACTCACCTCGCCGTGCGTGCCGTAATGGGTTCGCACCACCGGGCCGTCACGGTCGACCACCGCGCCCACCGGTGGGAGCTGCGGCCGGCCGCTCAACGCCTCTTCCATGCCGTTGATCATCCCCGGTCGGGTGACGTTCGCGCAGCGCATTTTCGCGGCTCCGCGCGCGGGGTAAGGATGTCTGCATGCTGGACACCGAAGTCCTTTCGCGGACGGCCCCGCGGGCGCTCGACGTCGTCACCCCGCTCGGGGACGTGCGGTTCGCCGTCCGCGTCGGCGGCTGGGACGTGCCCGCGAGACCGGAACTGACCTGGGGCCTCGAGTCCGGTGCCCGGCTGTGCCGGTGGCGGCACAGCTCCGTGCGGCTCGACGTCGTGTCCGGACCCACCGCGTCCGGGCTGCCCGGGATCACTCGCGAGACCACCATCCTCCGGGTGCTGGCCCGCGAGGACGTCGGCGAGTTCGTCGTCCACGCCGAGCTGGCCGGCGCGCCGCACGAGGACCGCATCTGGGAAAGCGCCTTCACCGCCGAGACCGCCGACGCCGCGGTGAGCGTCGGCGGCCCCGGGGCCGAGCTGCTGCGGCGGTGTTCGCGGGCCGGGCAGCACGTTCCGCCGTACTGGTCCCGGCTGGTCGGCGGGGACGCCGTCGAGCGGACCGGAGGCCGGCTCACCTGGCGGCTGCCCCGCATCGACCGCGGCGACTACGCCGAGCTGTGGGTGTCCGTCGCGTGGAGTGCGGCGGGCGGGGACCCGGGCCGCGCCGTCGACATCGACGCGGCCCGGGTGCTGCGGGAGCTAACCCAGTGAAATCCGGTCCAGGTCCGGAGCCCCGGCGCGGTCGTTGCCGATCCGGATCGTATTGGCGCCCGCGGTCAGCGACACCGGGACCGAAGTGGTGTACGGGGTGTTGTTCCCGGCGCCGCTGACCTTCACCTCGGCCGGCGCGCCGCCGTTCACCGAGACGAAGTACGACCGGTCGCCGTTGACGGTGAAGTCCAGGTACAAGGTGTACTGGCCCGCCGCGGGCACCGTCACGCCGGGGAAGGTCACCGCCGCTCCCGGGCCGATGTTGCGCACCTTCTGCCCGCCCGAGCACGGCGAGCAGCTCGTGACGCCGGCGTCGCCGATGTCGTTCGCCGAGTCCTCCGCCTCCCGCATGAACACCCGGTCCGCGGGCCGCGGCTTCACCTGCACCGGCTTGCTCACCGACTTCGCGCGCCCGAGCGTCCGGAAGGACGCCGTCACCGGGATGCTCACCTCCTGGGCGGTCGGGGCGGTCACCGTCCAGGAGCCGCTCAGCACCTGGCCGAGCCCCAGCGCGGACGCCGTCACCGGATCGCCCGACACCGTCCAGCCCGCCGGGACGACCGGGGCCAGCGACACCTGGTCGATCGGGTCGTCGACGTCGAGCCGCAGCGACGCGGTGATCCGGAGCGACTGCTGACCGGGCGAAACCCATTGCACACCGGCGGGTTGCACGGTCAGCGTCGTCTTCGGCGTGTACGACTCCGGCGGCATCGGCGCGACCGCGATCCGGTCGAGGTCCACCGTTCCGGAGACCTTGATCGTGTTGGCGCCCGCGTTGAGCGGCACCGGGATCGCGCCTGGTGCGGTGACCGCGATCGGGGCCGCGCCGTTGACGCTCACCGAGAGCGTGCCCGGTCCCGTCGTGTCGAGCTGCAGCCGGGACGGACCGGTGGCCTGGACGTTGCGGAAGACGACCGCGCCGCGGTCGAGGCCGGTCACCGCGTTCGTGCCCGAGCACGCCTCGCACCACACCGGCGTCGCCTGGCCCTCGAAGCCGTTGCGCCACGACTCCGCTTCCAACGGCACCTCGCCGCGCGGGTCCGGGTAGCCGTAGGCGACGTCGATCTCGTCGAGCGCCAGCTGCCGGTAGAACGGCTTGGCCTGCGGCCCGGACCACGTGTTCAGCACCTCGAGCTTCAGGTACCGCGCGTGCACCTCGCCGACGTCGATGAACTGGACGCCGCGGTTGCTGGGCAGGGCGCCGGTGCGCACCGTGCGCCAGTTCGTCCCGTCGTCACTGGCGTGGACCCGGTAGTCCTTGATCCGCGCGGAGTCCTCGGCGCGGCCGAAGGACTCCCGCGCGGAGGTCGGCGACGACTCGCGCTCGTGCACCGCCAGGTAGGCCGTCGACCGCTTCCGGCCCAGGTCCAGCGTCACGGACACCGGCAACTGGCCGCCCGCGTCCCAGTAGTTCAGGTAGCTGCCGTCGACGAGGTTTGCCGCCGGGTGCCCGTCCGCGGAAGTCGACGCGGTCGCCTTGATCGTGCTCTTGTCGTAGAAGTACTGCTGCCCGGCGGTGTCCACTTTGAACACCGTGTCGTAGGTGTCCCAGTTCTGGATGTCCAGAATGGACAGATAGCCGCCGGACTGGGCGAACCGCATCGGCTTCCCGGTGCGCAGATCGGACACGCCGGTGACGCGGTAGCCGTTGTCCCGCAGCCGGACCAGGTTCGTCGACGGCCGCGTGACGACGTGCACGTACTGCGTCCGCGCGCCGGGCTTGACGGTGATCACGCCGTGGGCGCCGTCGTTCCAGAAGCCGGGCTGCAGGCCGCCGTACATGTACCCGCCGCCCTGGGTGCCTTCGAGGGACTCCCGGATCGGCTGGGTCCAGGACGCCATGAAGTTGTTGAACGCCTCCTGCTGCGGCGGGAACTTCCCGTTCAGCATGGCGGTTTCGGCCATCAGCGACTTGATCGACGAGCCCGCGTTCGTGATGTACCGGCCGGTGGAGAGCCGGAAGTCGACGGCCTGGTCGCCGCCGCTGTACCACCAGTCGCCGTTGGTCGGCAGCTTGTAGTCGGCCTCGGTGAGCCGCGGCATCGGCGTGTAGACCGCCTGCGGGTAGTCGTAGGACGGGGTCATGCCGGTCTTCTGCTCGTTGCTGACCGTGTCCATGATCGGCGTGTCTTCGTTGTTGTTGCTCAGCAACCAGGACGGCCGCTTCTCGCGGATGTGTTCGTAGAGCCCGTGCTGCTCCCAGTACTCGTTGTCGTTGTCGATCCAGAACCCGGCGAGGCCCGAGTACCGGTCCATGACCTCGTCGAACAGGTCGTAGGAGTACTCGCCGAAGCCGGGCCGGGTGGTGAGGTCGACCTGGTGGCCCTTGTACGCCGAGTAGGCGGCCGAATCGAGGGATTCGTGCCCGGTTTCGTTGTGCCACTGGGGATCGTCGGTCATGTAGAGCATGACCCGCACGCCCTTGGCCTGGCCGGCGGCGATCAGCTCGCCGAGGAAGTCACGCTGCGTCGAGCAGCTGCCGGGGATCTTCGACGGCCACGGCCGCGCGTAGCCCAGCCGGCTGTGGAAGGTGGTGAGGACGACGTAGGACGCGCCCAGCTTCTTCGCCTCGTCGATCCAGTAACCCGGCGTCCAGCCACCGTCGGTGACATCGCGTTCCCAGGCGGCGCAGTCGGTGTGCCGCGGCGCGGTGAACATGCCCCAGTGCAGGAACAGCCCGGCCGTCGAGGCCCGCAGCCAGTCCTGGCGCGGGTGGTACAGCTCGGCGTTCGCGGGACTGACCAGGCTCGCCACCAGCGCGACGGCGGCGGCGAGGCAGGCAAGCAGTCGGATTCTCAAGGGACCTCCTCGTCCGAGAGATCCGATGATTAGTTCCTGATATATCGTACGTCAAGGGAGGATGCCGCTCATCGGCACACAATCGTCTGATCTGTCGGCTATCGCTCTTGATCAACTGCCTCGGTGTGGTCGGTGCTCGATGTAACCGAAGGCTGAGCCCGCGCGACTAACGGGGTGGCCGAGTCAGGAGGTGGCGATGCACCGCTGCGCTGTCCTGCGAAGTTCCGCTGTGTTGCGCCATCTCTCCGGCGACGGCAGGCCGGGTCTGTCGGCGGGGAAATCGGTTACGATCCGGCGAAGGCAAAACGTAGCGACATCGGTACTCGGTGTAAGCATTGGCGGCGCAGTCGTCGTGAAGCGCCTGTCCAGGAGTGTGCGTCGCACCTTTATGGGCCGCGGCCAAGATCACTCGAAGGTTGAACGCTCAGTGTTTACTGTGGACTGTTCGGCTGATCATGCGCTAGCGTCGCCGCGTGTCGCAACTCGGGCTTCTCGCCCTGCGTCACGTGATAGTCGTTATCCCCGCAACTCCTCGTCTGCCCTTCCTGGGCGGGCGTGCACTTTGTACGCGACACGAAGGTGACTTGTTCCATGGGCGGTTCTGAAGGCGGCGACTGACTGCCGGGGTAGTCCGAGCCGCATGCGGACGGGCTACCCCACGTCCAGCTTCATGCCGTACTTGGCGTCGACGGGCACGTGGTCGATGTGCAGGGTGACGACTGTGCGGCCGTCAGCGTCGGTGTCCGACGTGATGAAGGTGCCGCTCGATCGGTCGTCCTGGAAGCCGATGGCGTCGTAAGAAACGGCGAACTTGCCGGGAAAGACGACTCGGTAATTCACCTTGTCGATCTGTATGACTTTGCCCGAGTGGAAGTCGAAGTCCTCGGCATCTCTGTCGCACATGATCGGTTTGCACTTCTTGGGCCAAAATCGCTCTATGTCGAGGCGGATCTCTTCGCCTTGCCGAATCGGCGCGTGCAGATGAACGATCATCGCCATCTGCCTGCTGGACAACCAAGACTTGGTGACGTTCCAGTGTGGCCCGGGCTTGCCGTTCACCTTCAAGCTGCGGGCGTTGATCCGGACCTTGTCCCGGTCCTTCTCGGGTTGGTCCCACTGGCTGCCGGCGTAGAACCTGATGAAGTGGACCTCTTCGCGCAGCGCCACCGCTTTGATGATCAACCTTTCGCGAACGTCGCCGTTTCGCTGGATGAACACCGTCTGATCCCAGTCGTTCACCAAGACCAGTGGCTCGGGCCGGTGATCGATGATGAAGTCGCAGTACTGGGCGAGCAACTCCCGGTACACGGCGTAGTCCCGCCGCAGCCGCCGGTTGCCGGCTAGGACGAACAGGATCCCGACGATCACGAGCAACCCCGCGGCCAGGAACGCCCCCGCGCGGACCATTTGACTGCCGAACAGCGTCCCCAGGAGGCCTGCGAAACTCAGCACCCCGACAAGGTCGCCGATCACCCCCGGCGCACCTCGCTGAGCGGTATACGAATCGAGCCAGGAGACGAAGCTCTTCAACATGCGCTCCGCCTCCTCCCATGCGACCGAAGCAAGCGAGCGACCCGGATTCGCTGTCGACCTTCGCGTCGATCATCAGAGTAAGGGCAGGTCAGACTGCGTCAGCTAGTGCAACGGGGTGAAGTTTCAACCATAGCTCGCAGCTTTTCGTAACGCTCGGGAGCTTCTCCGAGACGTTATCCACTTGTGCCGGAGAAGCGCCGAACCGCATTCATACTGGAGCTCCGTTTGTCGTGAAACGGGACAACAAGTGGACAGAGTAAAAGATCACAGGATATCTCTGCGAGTTCCACTGAGGGGGATCTCGTCAAGTCGATCTTCGCGGCCGCTGTGTTGCCGATGCTGATCGATGACTGTGTCCCAGGGCGTGTCCGGGACGTCACCAACGGCTCGTCCCGGATCGCGTTCGCATTGTTGCACGGGGGCGCGCGCCTGGAGGAGCCCGCGCGCGATCATTGTCGGCGTTCTTGCCGGTCGGACCGGACCGTCTGTCGGCTACCGGTCCGCGGTCACCGGCAGCAGCCCGCGCTCACCGAACACCTTCTTCGCCGTGAAGGTCGCGTTCAGCGCCTTCGGGAATCCACAGTAGACAGCGGAGTGCAGGAGGGCCTCGACGATCTCCGCCGGCGTGAGGCCGACGTTGAGTGACGCGTTGACGTGCACTTCCAGCTGCGGCTCGCAGCCGCCGAGGGCGGTGAGCATGCCGAGGGTGACCAGCTGGCGGTCGCGCGGCGCCAGTCCCGGCCGCGAGTAGATCTCCCCGAACCCCCACGACAGAACGGCCTCGCCCAGCGCGGGGGCGACGTCGGCGAGCGCGTCGATCACCCGCTGCCCGCTCTCGCCGTCGATCTCGGTCAGGGTCTTCAAGCCGCGTTCGAAGCGCTCGTCGGTCATGTCGGGGTTCCTTTCCTCGGCGATCTTGGCTCGACCGACGCTAGGTGCTGGAGCGCGCTCCAGGTCAAACGTGACGGGAGGCCTGTCACAAATTCCCGCCCGCGTTCGTCAAGGTGGTGATCGCACCGCGAAAGGACGAACCCGTGAACGAGGAGCTCCTGGCCCGCAGCTTCGAGACGCACCGCGGCCACCTGCGGTCCGTCGCCTACCGGATGCTGGGTTCGCTGAGCGAGGCCGACGACGCCGTCCAGGAGTCGTGGCTGAAGCTGAGCCGGAGCGACACCGCGGCCGTCGAAAACCTGGGTGGGTGGCTGACCACCGTCGTCGGGCGGGTCTGCCTCGACATGCTGCGGTCGCGCAAGGCCCGGCGCGAGGAGCCGTGGGAAGCGCTGGTGCCCGACCCGATCGTCAGCCGCGAGGACGACGGCCCCGAGCACGAGGTGCTGCTGGCCGACTCGGTCGGTCTCGCGCTGCTGGTCGTGCTCGACACGCTCACCCCGGCCGAGCGGCTGGCGTTCGTGCTGCGGGACATGTTCGCGATGCCGTTCGAGGAAATCGCGCCGGTCGTCGGCCGGTCCGAGGCGGCGACCCGGCAGCTGGCCAGCCGCGCGCGGCGGCGGGTGCAGGGCGCCCCGGTCGCGCCGGACCCGGATCTCGCCCGCCAGCGCGAAGTCGTCGACGCCTTCCTGGCGGCCGCCCGCGGCGGTGACTTCGACGCGCTCGTCTCGGTCCTGGACCCCGAGGTCGTGCTGCGCGCCGACCGCGGCGCGGCGCGGGGCGGCTCGACCGAAGTCCGCGGCGCCGCGGCGGTGGCGAACCAGGCGCTGACCTTCTCGCGCCTCGGCGCCGGCGGCGGCGTCGTGCACCGGGCGCTCGTCAACGGCGCGGCGGGCGTGGTCGCGACGCGCGAGGGCCGGCCGTTCTCGGTGCTGGGCTTCACGGTCGCGGGCGGCCGGATCGTCGAGATCGACATCCTCGCCGACCCGGACCGCCTCAGCCGGCTGGACCTGGCGGTGCTGGACTGACCGTGCCGTGCTCGTCGGTCACCAGGGCGATTTCGCCGGCGTCGTCGAAGTGCAGGTACCGCCGCCTGCCGTCCGCGTACTGCCGCACCGCACCCGCCACCACGACCACCAGCTCGCCGTCTTCGATGGTGTACAGGTCATCCGGGGTCAGGACTTCGTGGATGCGCGTGCCGTCGGTGACCAGCGTGCGCACCCGCCGGCCGGTGTGGTCGTAGCTGTAGAGCGCGTTGACGCCGTCGTCGCCGTGCACCCCGCGCAGCCGGCCGAACGCGTCCCGGATTTCGCTGCCCGGCGGCGTCTCCGGGGCCGGCCCGGAACCGATGTCGCGCACCAGCCCACCCGGGCCGGTGAGCACGTGCTGCCCGCCGGCGAAGTGCTCGCTGACGCCGTTCGCGTAGTGCACCGCGGTGCGGCGGCCGCTCAAGTCGTAGGCGACGGCGTCGACGAACCCGGGCACGCTCACCAGCCGGCCGACCTCGTCGTACTGGTGGTGGACGGTCAGCCGTCCGTCGCCGGCGTCGGGGTAGACCACCTCCGCGACCCGCCCGTCGGCCCGGTGCGCCAGGTCGAGCCGGTACTCGACGGCGACGTGCGCCGGGCGCCAGCGCTTCTCGGCCGCGTGGCCGAGAGCGTCGTAGCCGAAGTGGGTCACGCCGCATTCGTCGGCGACGCGCACCAGGCGCCCGCAGCTGTGCGGCCCCGCGCCGAGCGGGACCGGCAGCCCGCCGTCGTGGTGGGTGAACGTGGTGACCGCGGTGCCGCGCGGATCGTCGACCAGCACCGCGACCACCCGGCCGGCCGCGTCGTGCACCCGGAACACCGTGTGCCCGTCGCCGGTCCGCGACTCGACCACGTTCCCGGCCGCGTCCCGGACGTGCACCACCCCGTCCGCATCCCGCAGTTCGCGCCCGAGCAGATCGTGCGCGCTGCCCTTGTCGGGGGCGTCGTCACGAGCGTCCGCGCCCAGCGGGCGGCCCAGTGCGTCGTACCGGAACTCCGTGGGCGGGGGCGGCGGATCGCCGTCGCGGAACGCCCGGCTCGTGCGGCACACCAGGCCCCGCGCGCAGTACTCGTGGTGCTCGTCGACGACGTCGCCGAGCAGTTCCGCGTGCCGCCGCTCCAGCAGCCGCCCGGCGCCGTCGCGCAGCTCGGCGGTCACCAGCACCTCCGCCTCGCCGGACACCGCGCGCTGCTCGGTGGTCACCCGCACCGGTCCGCCGTGGTCGTAGCGGTACCGGACGGTGGGCAGGTCCGCCGAGTCACCCGGCCGCACCACCGTTTCGGGCCGCCCCAGCGGGTCGTGGGTCCACGTGGTCACCGCCCCCGCCGGATCGGTCACCCGGCACACCCGTGCGGTGCGGACGTCGTGGCGCGTGATCGTCACGTTCCCCAGCGGGTCCGTGGTCACCTCGGGGAAGCAGTGGTCGGCGGAATACCGGACCTCCCGGGTGTGGCCGAGCGGATCGGTCGTCGTGGTGCGCAGCCCGGCGACGGTGCCGAGCCGACCGTGGAACGTCGTGACCCACCAGCCTTCCTCGCCGGGACGGCGGTGGTACCCGTGGTGCCGCAGGTCCGGCGGGCGCGAGCCGTAGAGGTCGGCGACGAGCGCGTCGGTGAGCACCAGCTCCTCCCGTGCGGTGCGGAAACCGTGCGAACCGGCGAAGCCATCGGGCTCCTCGTCGTACCGGAAGATCCTGTCGGACAACACTTTCCCGGTACCGTCGACCTCGCGGACCCGTGCCGGGAGCGCGGTGAACCGGCGTTCGGGGTCGGCCGCGTACTTCGTCCGCGTCTCGCGCACGACCGGCTCGCGGCCGGGCCGTTCGGTCGTCTCCACCTCCCGGGCCGGGTTCCCGGCCGCGTCGAAGGCCGTCTCCTTCGTGGTGACCGAAACCGGGGTCTCCCGGCGCTCGAACACCGTCGTCACCGACCGTGTCCACTGTGGACGCCGCAGGTGCTCGACGCGGCGGTACGGCCGGTCCGCCGCCGGTGAGCCGTCGAGGCCGTAGGTCTCCTCCTTGTCCAGGAGCCCTTCGTTGCCGAACCAGCGCACGGTCCGCAGGGTGGGCGCGTACTCGTCGCCGAGGTCGTCCTGGACCACGCGGCCGAAGCCGGGCGGCCGGCTGTCGTGGTACTCGAACTCCGTGACGCCCACGTGGCCGGTGGCCGATTCGCGCAGCGAAACCCGCCGGACCACCGGCACCGACGCGACGGTCGCGTACTCGATCGCGGTCCGCAGCCCCAGCCCGTTGTCGATCTCGCACAGCCGTCCGGTGCGGGACAGGTCTTCGAAGGAGTGGTACGGCACGGCGTCGAGCACGGACACCCCGCCGCCGGCCCGCGCTCGCGCGGACAGCCGGACCCGCCGCGGGGTCGCGGCCGCCACGGAGGCGTAGGCCAGCCGCAAGACCGGGGCGGCGGTTTCGGCGCCGTGGGTGTCGAAGCCGGTGAGCGCCACCGACGTCAGCAGGGACGCGCCGGTGACGTCGTCGGCGTCGTAGCCGAGGGTCCACCGCCGCACGAGCGGCCGGGTCGAGGCGGGCACCCGCAGATCGATCCGCGCGCACCGCAGGGCCGTCGTGACGAGGGCGCCGTCGCGGCCCCGGCGCAGCACGTCCGGTCGCGGCTCGTAGCTGAACTCCACTTCGTACGGGCCGTAGGAGACGCGCGTGAGGTAGGCCTGGCCACTGTGGTGCGCCCAGCCGAACGTCGCGGTGGTGCCGAACGCGTCCTCGGTCCGGTCGAGGTACCAGGTGGCGCCGTCGCCGGGCTCGAGGAAGTGCCGCAGGCCCGCCGCGGTGGTGAGCAGGAAGCCGTCGCCACGGCGGACGAGCCGGCCCGCGGCCCCGGGAGGCGCGTGCTCGTCCGCCGGCCCGACGTGCGGCAGGGGCAGGGTGAACCCGCCGCCGAACGGGCCGTCCGGCGCGCCGGTCGTGTACCGCAGCGCGAGCGCGGGTGCGCTGCCGCCGGGACCGGGCGGCAGGTCGAGCGGCACCGTGAAGCAGCCGCCACCGGTCGCCGGTTCCGGTGTGAAGGCGGCTTCGTGCGTGCTCGGCCGGAGCACAACCATGGTGATCTCCCCGCAGGCCTCTCGTGCTGTGCTGATCGTTACCGATCCGCCCCCAGCCACGGCCGAACGCCTTCGCGGCGACGGTTGCGTGCCGCTTGGGGGCGGCCTGCTTTGGGGCGGATCGGTAACTCCGGAGGGCCAAGTGGGTGAGCCGGGGGCGCCAGATACGTCGTCACCCGTTTGCCGTGGCCGTTATGCATTCGTGACGTCGGTGTCGTATCCCGGTGGCGGCCCACGGGTCTTTCCCGGGTGCCGTTGGTGATCAGTGGCGGGGGCAGAGGCAGCAGGAGGGTGGACCCGATGGTCGTCAGGTTCTTGCGAGACGAGACCACGGAAGCAGCGGCGGAGGACGCGAGCACGCTCAACGAGCTCCCGGCCCCGCCAAGGCAGTTGCTGGACCGGCACGGCGCCCGCGTGCTCGATCCGGCGACGGCGGTCGTCGCGGCCGGGCAGCCGGCCCCGCGCACCACCGTGTACCGGCCGGGCGTGTTCCTCATCCCGCAGCGGTACCTCCGTGACCAGCAGACGCTGGCCGCCATCAACGGCGTCCTGGCCCGCATCGGCCTCTACGCCGAGCCGGCCGGCGGGGGCGATACCAAGGAAGCGGCCCGGTACCGGCAGCTCGACGAACTGCCCGTCCGCGCCCTGCTGCGCGTCCGCGAAGACGCCGACCCGGTCGTCGTCGACTGCTGGAAAGCGCTCCAGCTGCTGCGGTCCGCCGCGTCGGGCGAGCGGCCCGAGCTCGACCCGGAAATCGTCCGGGAGATGTCCGTCGAGCACCTGCTGTTCACCACGCCGGTGTTCGGCGGGGTGCCGTGGGAGACCAGCGGCCTCGGCGGCACGCCGTGGGAGACCAGCGGGTTCGGTGCGGGCAGCTCCTACGGGCGCACCCGCGGCGCCAACCGGATCCCGGTGACGCTGGCCGCGGCGCCGCCCTACCGCAGCGAGAAGGCCGAGCAGCGGCGGCCGGTGATCGCGGTGCTGGACACCGGCATCGGCCCGCACCCGTGGTTCGGCCTGACCGACCGCAGCGGCCCGCCGGCCGCCGGGTCGGGGCTTGCCGTCGCGCCGGGCATCCAGGCGGCGATCCTGCAGGCCGAGCTCGCTTCCGGCACGACGTTGCCGACCCAGCTGCTCTCGGACTACTGGGACGCGCCGACGACCGGCCAGCCGCTGATCGGCGACGTCGACACCGACACCGGGCACGGCCTGTTCATCGCCGGCATCGTCCGGCAGGCCTGCCCGGAAGCCGACACCCTCGCGATCCGCGTGGTGCACAGCGACGGCGTCGCGTACGAAGCCGACGTGCTGCTCGCGCTGCACCTGCTGGCCGACCGCGTCCGGAACGCGCAGGCGAACAACCGCCCGCAGGACATGGTGGACATCATCTCGATCTCGCTGGGCTACTACGTGGAGGACCCGGCGGACGTCGCCTTCACCGGCCAGTTCGGTTCGGTGATCGCGGAGCTGCTCGGCCTCGGCGTGCTCGTCACCGCCGCCGCGGGCAACGACGCCACCACGCGCCGGTTCTACCCGGCGGCCTTCGCCGACCAGCCGCTCGGCGGCGGCAGCGGCCCGCAGGTGATCAGCGTCGGGGCGCTCAACCCCGACGTCACCGCGAGCAAGGCGCTGTTCTCCAACGAAGGCCCGTGGGTGCGCGCCTGGGCGACCGGCGCCGGCGTCGTCAGCACCTACCCGACCGACGTCCGCGGCACCGCGACCGCCGACCACGAGGTGCCGGGCTTCGGCCGCAACTCCTTCGACCCCGACGACTACAGCGCCGGCTTCGCGGTCTGGGACGGGACGTCGTTCGCCGCGCCGCTGGCCGCCGCCGAGCTCGGCAAGGCCCTGCTGCAGTCCGGGGACCTGGCCACGGTCGACCGCGAAACCGTCGTCAAGCGCGCCTGGACCGCGCTGGGCACGCTGTGAACGTGGCCAAGACCGACCACGCTCGCGTGGCGACCCTGTTCGACGCCGCGCGGGAGGGCGACCGCGCGGCGCTGGACGAGCTGGTTTCCCTGCTCACGCCGTTGCTCTGGCAGGTGGCGCGTGATCAGGGGCTGGACGCCGAGCACGCGGCCGACGTCGTGCAGACGACGTGGCTGCGGCTGCTCGGCTCGTTCGCGGAGATCCGCTCGCCGGTCGCGCTGACCGGCTGGCTGATCACCGTCACCAAGCGGGAGGCCTGGCGCACGGGGGAAAAGCGCCAGATCGAGCGGCCGCTGCCGGAGCTTCCGGAGCGGCTTTCCGAAGCATCGCCGGCACCCGAGGAGGGGGTGCTGCGCGAGGACCAGCGCGTGCGGTTGTGGCGCGCGGTCGACAACCTGCCCGAACGCTGCCGCAGCCTGCTGCGGATCGTGGCGTTCGTGCACCGGCCGGACTACGCCGAAGTCGGCGCCCGGCTGGGAATGCCGAGGGGGAGTATCGGCCCGACCAGGGGACGTTGCCTCGCGCGCCTGCGCGAGCAGCTACTCGCCAACGGCGAAGGAGATTGGCTGTGACGACCGTCGAACCACCAGGCGCTAACGAGCCCTTGGACGAGCTCGACCTCCGGTTGCTGGCCGGTGTGCGCGAGCTGTGGGAAGACGCCGACCCGATGCCCGCCACGCTGGTGGACCAGATCCGGTTCGCGATCCGGCTGGAGGACGTCGACCTGGAGGTGATGCGCATCCGCGACCTGGCGCAGCTCGCGGATGCGCGCAGCGCCGCCGAACAGGGCAGGCTCATCACGTTCGACAGCGAAAGCCTGACGATCATGGTGAACGTCAGCCCCGAGCCGGGCGGCACGATCCGCCTGGACGGCTGGTTGACGCCCCCGGCCGAGCACCCGATCGAGGTCCGCGCGAGCTCGGGCCCGCTGACCACGACGTCGGACGCGGAGGGCCGGTTCGCGGTCGGCGGCGTGCCGCACGGGATGGTCCAGGTGCTGGTGCGCACGGCCGGCCGCTCGAGGACGGTGAGCACCCCGGCGATCGAACTCTGAGCGCGAGCCGCGGAGCCGGATCACGGCTCGGTGAGGTCCTCGGCGGGCCACCGCTCGAGAAACGCTCCGAGCGCGTCGTCGATGAGCGCGCCCCGCGGGGTGGGTTCGTCAAAGGGGCCGAGGTGGTCGACAAAGGCGTCGACCAGCACCTCGAGCACGCCTTCCTGCTGGGCGAGGGTCGGTTTGGCCTGCGTTCGCAACGCGGCCAGCAGGTCCGGGGCGCGGTCGCCGAGCAGCTCCACGATGATCCCGCGGTACCGGCGCGGCAGTGCTTCGATGACCGTCGACACGGGAGAGGACATTCAGCCACCGTAATGACCCGGGCTCCGGGAGCTGCCTGATACCTCTGACTCGGAGGTACGATCCGGGGCGTTCTTCCCCGGCCGAAAGGGCAGCCCGTGGTCGCGTCGCCGAGGGTCGAAGACCGGGTTCGCGACCTGCACCGGCGGGCGGTCGCGGCGACCAACAACGGTCAGCCCGTGGTCGGCGGGCGCCTGATCCGCTCCGCCGCGCGGCTCCTCGGCCTGCCCGCCACCGAACCACCGGCGGGGTGGCCCGCCTGGCCCGACCTCGCGACACGCGTGCTGGGCACCTACGCGGCCGTCGAAACGGCGCTGGGCCACAGCGCCCGCGGGCTCGCGCTGCTCGACGAGGCCGACACCCTCGTGTCGGACGCCGGGCGCGGGATCCTGCGCCAGCAACGGGGTCTCGTGCTCATCCTGATCGGCCGGATGGACGAAGCCCTGGTGTGCTTCGACGAGGCCATCCCGCTGCTGCGGCAGGCCGGCGAGTTCGTCGTGCTCGCCAGGACGCTGCTCAACCGCGCGATGCTGCACCAGTACGCCGGGCGCGTCCGGCTCGCGCTCGCCGACCTCGACCAGTGCGAGCAGATCGGGGCCGGCCATCCCGAAGAGGACGGCCTGGCCCGGATCTTCGCCAAGGCCGCGCACGGCCGCGGCCAGGCGCGGGTGCTCACCGGCGACATCCCGGGCGCCCTGCGCGACTTCGACGCGGCGAGCGGGTTCTACGCCGAACAGAGCGTCGGGATGCTGCCGGTGCTGGCCGTCGACAAGGCGCGGGCGCTGCTGGCCGCCGGGCTGCCCCACGAAGCCGCCGCCGAACTCGACGCCGCGCTCGAGCAGTTCCCGCGGCTGCGGATGAACCAGGAACACGCCGAGGCGGAGCTGACCAGGGCGCTGGCCGCGCTGGCGAGCGGCGATCCGGCGGCCGCGCGGGCCTGGGCCGGCCGGGCCGAACGCAGGTTTCGCCGTCGTGGCAACGAAACCTGGGCGGCGGTGGCGCAGCTGACGGTGCTGCGCGCGGACTTCGCGGCCGGGCGGCGGATCTCCCGCATCGGCGCGGAGGCGACCGCGCTGGCCGATCGGCTCACCGCGCTGGGCCTGCGCAACGACGCCGAAATCGCGGCCCTGCTGGCCGCCCGGGCCCGGATCGCGCTGGGCGATCTCGACGGCGCCCGCGCCGGGATCGCCCCGCGCGACCGCCGGACCGCGCCGCTGGAAAACCGCCTGGTGCGGCGGCTGGCGCTCGCCGAACTCGGCGCCGCGACCGGCCACCGGCGCATCACGTTCGCGAACGCGCGGGCCGGGCTGACGCAGCTGCAGCGGCACCGCAGCCGGTTCGGCAGCGTCGACCTGCAGACCGGGACGACGTCGCTGGGCAAGGAACTCGCCGACGCGGGGCTCGCCGCGGCGCTTGCCCAGCGCTCGCCGGGCGTGGTGTTCCGCTGGCTCGACCGCTCGCGCGCCCAGGCGTTCCGGTTCCGGCCGGTGCGCCCGCCGTCCCACCCCGAGATCGCCGACGCCGTCGCCGAGCTGCGGTTCCTCTCGATGCAGATCCGCGCGGGCGAGCTGGCCGGGAAGCCGGACACCCAGGCCGTGAAGCGGTGTGCCGCGCTGGAACGGGAGATCCGCGCCAAGGGCTGGCAGGCCGAGGGCGTGGCCGCCGACCACGCCGAGGCGAAGCTGCGCGAGATCGGCGACGAGCTCGCGGCGACCGGCAGCGCGATGGTCTGCTTCCTCGCCGACCGCGGCGCGTTGTGCGCGCAGGTGCTCGCGAACCACCGGGTGGCGCTGGTCGAGCTCGGCCCGGCGTCGGCCGTGGCGGAGCCGGTCGCGCGGCTGCACAGCGACCTCGATGCGCTGTGCGGGCGCCAGCTACCGCCGCAGCTGGACCGGGTCATCCGCCGTTCGGTGCGGACGCAGGTCACCGCGCTGGACGCGGTCCTGCTGGCCCCGCTGGCGTCCCGGCTCGGCGACCTCGACGTGGTCGTCGTGCCGACCGGCGCGCTTTCGGCGATCCCGTGGGGGCTGCTGCCGACGCTGCACGGCCGCCCGGTGACGGTCACGCCGTCGTCGTCGGCCTGGTTCGACGCGGGTCCCCGCTCCGGCCGGGCGACCGGAGCCCCGCTGCTCGTCGCGGGTTCCGACCTGACCCACGCGGAGGCCGAGGTGACCCGGCTGGCGCCGCTGTACCCGGACGCCGAGGTCCTGATCGGCCCGGACGCAACGGTCGCGGCCACGCTCAAGGCGTTCGACGGCTGCCGCCTGGCCCACTTCGCCGCGCACGGCCACCACGAGCAGGAGAACGTGCTGTTTTCTCGGCTCAACCTGGCCGACGGGCCGCTGATGGCCTACGACGTCCAGCAGTTGGCGACGGCACCGGAGCAGGTGGTGCTGTCGTCGTGCGACGTCGGCCAGGCGGTGGTCCGCGCGGGCGACGAGGTCTTGGGTTTCACGGCGGCGCTGCTCTACGGCGGCAGCCGCACGGTGGTTTCGAGCGTGGCCCGCGTCGACGACCGCACGGCGGGTGGGGTGATGCTGGCGTTCCACCAGGCGCTGGCGGTGGGCACGCCGCCGGCGCGGGCGTTGGCGGACGCGGCGCGGGCGGAGCCGTTGATGCCGTTCGTGTGCTTCGGCCGCAGCTGACCAGCCTCCAGCGCCCAAGTCAGGTGGTCACTGCTGCGACCCTACGTTGATTTGTCACATCAATGTGGCAGTTATAAATGTCTCGTCAGTGTGGCAATTATCCCTAGGGTAACGGCGTTGGGTGCGGGAGACGCCACCAAGGCCGTCGCCTCGAACGCTTGAAGGTGGGCCAGCGTCACTCGATCGAGTGAAGCGCAAACCCGGGCGTCATTCCTCAAGCAGGGTTCCCTCTTCCTCGGTGCGGCGGTAACCGGCCGGCACGCCCCCCGACTGGCCGGTTACCGCTGCGAGTTTCCTACTCACGGTGGAGCAGCACGACGGAGTCCGTCCCGTCGACGCGCCGGTATCCCGTGTCCTCCAGCTCCGTCAGCGCCGCGGCCTTCGACGCCAGGGTGGTCGGCCAGGACTGTTCCGGCTGCGCGACGGCCACCCACTCCGGCCGCTCGCCGGTCACGCCGTCGAAGAACAGCACCGTGCAGCGGGACGTCAGCCGCGGTGCCAGCCGGTTGGACGCCAGCACCGTCGCGCCGTCGGGAATCCGCGCCAGGACCGCGTCGATCCCGGTCCGCTGCGCCGGCGTCCAGACGCCGTCGGTCAGGTGGGCCGCTTGCAGGCCGGACGACGCCAGCCCGGCGACCACCGCGCACACCGGCAGGTACCGCTTGAACCCGCCGAACCGGCGGGCGCCGTGCACGCCGGCGATGAACACGATCGGCATCAGCACCGCGCTGTAGTGGTAGCCCATGCCCCAGTAGCGGTCGTTCGCCGAGGCCAGCCGCCACAGCAGCGTCGGCACCGCGAGGAGGAGCAGGGGCGACCGCAGGGCCGCGAAGGCCGTCGGCGCCAGCAGGGCCAGCAGCATCGAAACCTTGACGATCGCGCCGCCGAACGGGTCGAGGCCGCTGCCGTGCGCGTACGCGCCTCCCGGGTTCAACGCCGGCAGCACGACCAGGAACAGCAGCGCGGACGTGACTACGCCGAAGACGAGCACCGTCCAGCCGAGCCGCCGCTGCCGGTTGAGCACCAGCACCAGGCCGACGGCCGCGAGCGTCAGCGGCAGGTCCTCCTTGACCAGCACCAGCGGCAGCGCGCACCAGACCGCGGCCCGCCACCGCTCGTGCAGCAGGTGCTCGGCGGTGAAGGCCAGCATCGGAACGGCGAAACAGACCTCGTGGAAGTCGAAGTTCACCGCCGACAGCAGCCCCCACGACAGCACGTACCCGGCGCCCGCGAGCGCACCCCGGCGGACGCCGAGCAGCCGGATCGCGCAGCGCGTCACCGGCACCGCGGACAGCGCGAACAGCAACGCCTGCGCGACCAGCAGGCACCCCGGTGACGGCCACAGCAGGTAGAACGGCGCCAGCAGCGCCAGGATCGGGTGGAAGTGGTCGCCCAGCGTCGGGTAGCCCGCGCCGAGCAGGTCCGACACCGGCCAGTGCCCGTGCGCGTAGGACCGCACCGCCTGTTCGAAGAGCCCCAGGTCGAACCCGCTCGCGTCGAACGTCCGCAGCCGCTGCAGCGACCAGGCGGCGTACCCGGCGAAGGCGACCGCGGCGACGACGTAGGGGACCGCGCGGCGTTCGCGGGTGCGCGCCGGAGCGGGCGCGAAGTCGATCAGCATGGCGGGATGCTCGTGCGGCCACGCTGAACCGAAGCTGAAGCTGCCTGAAGAAGACTTCAGGCAAGCGGCAGGCGCAGCTCGAGGCAGGCGCCGGACGTGCTCTCGGCGACGAGCAGCGTGCCGCCGTGCGTCCGCGCGATCTCCGCGGCGATCGCCAGCCCCAGCCCCGAGCCGCCGTCGTCTTCGCGCGCGCGGTCGTCGTCGAGGCGGACGAACCGGTCGAAGACGCGCTCGCGGTGTTCGGCCGGAATGCCGGGGCCGTCGTCCCGGACGGCCAGCACCGCGTGGCCGCCGGCCTCGGTGAGCGTGATCGTCACGCGGCTCGCCGCGTGCCGCTCGGCGTTGTCGGCGAGGTTGCGCAGCACGCGTTCCAGGCGTCCCCGGTGCCCCTGGACCACCGGGCCGGCGTGGATCTCGGTGCGCACCTCGACGCCATCACGCGGGAGCCGCGCGGCGACGTGCCCGGTGACGAGGTCCGCCAGCGCGATCCGGGTGACCCCGGCCGGCTGGCCGGCGTCCAACTTGCTGAGCAGCAGCAGATCCCCGGTGAGCGTCTCCATCCGCGAGACGTCCAGCACGGCGTTCTCGCAGCTGCGGCGCCAGTCGAGCCGGTCGGGGTGGGCGAGCTGGACCTCGAGCTGGGTACGCATCGACGCCAGCGGCGTGCGCAGCTCGTGCGACGCGTCCGCGGTGAACTGGCTCTGCCGCTGCACGGACCGGTCGAGCCGCGCCAGCATCTCGTTCATCGTGACGGCGAGTTCGGTGATCTCGTCGCCGGAGTCGGGCACCGGCACCCGGCGGCCGAGGTCGCGCGCGCGGACGCCGTCGACCCCCGCGCGGATGGCCCCGACCGCGCGCAGCGACCGGCGGACGGCGAACCAGGCGACGGCCCCGATGAGCAGCGAAGCCGCCGGCACCGCGCCCCAGAGGAGCTGCTCGGCATTGGCCACGGTCTCGAGGCCGATCGGGTCGAGCGCGGTCTGCGCCTGGACGAAGTACTTCCCGCCTTTGGTCCCGGTGACCGACTGGATGCCGCCGTCGATCGGGAACGGCATCCCCACCACGCAGCCGGGCCCCAGGACGCGCGCCTTCCCGACGACGGTCCCACCCTGGTCCAGGCGCTCCGGGCAGCCGCTGTCGTCCCCCTTGCCGAGGCTGATCTGGTAGCCGCCGTAGTTCAGCTGCCCGGCCACTTCGGTGGGCGACACGCCGGCCTCGAGCAGGCCCGCGATGGCGGCGACCTTTTCGTTGGCGACCCGCACCGCGGCGAGGTCCAGGCCGCTGCGCAGCGACCGCACGAACCAGTACGACCCGAGGCCGAGCACGACAGCCGACGCGAGGGCGGCGAAGAGGGCGACCCGCCACCGGGTCGACCGGGGCAGCAGCCGGGTCATGCCCCGAAGATAACCGCACCTTCGGAGACTCGGGCCGGTGTGCCCGCGGGTTAACGTCGGAAACCGTGACGGTCGAACAGTGGCACCAGGTGCGCGCGGCCTTGCCCGAGGTCGGCGGCCGGTTCGCGGACCTGCTGACCGGGGTCGGGGACCCGCACGAGCGGGCGCTCGGCGAGTGGTCGATCGCGGAAGCGGCGTCGCACGTGGGGATGATCGCGCTGATGTACACGGCGATGATCCGCGGCGACGGCGGCCCGCTGCCGCTGCCGGGTCTCGAAGAGCCGATCGACGCGGCGAGCGTCGACACGATCTCCCGGATGAACGCGCTCGCGCTGGAGCTCTACCCGGAGCGCGACCCGGTCCGGCTGGCCGCGCGGCTGCGCGCCGACATCGCCGAGGTGCTGCTGGTCAGCGCGGACCTCGACCCGGAGAAGCCGGTGTGGTGGCTGGGCGGCTCCCGGGTGCCGGTGGCGGGTGTCCTCGCGCACCTGGTCAACGAAATGCTGATCCACGGCCTCGACATCGCCCACGCCCTCGGGCGGCCGTGGCACGTCCCCGCGCGGCTCGAGGCGCTGTTCCTGGAGCTGTTCCTGTTCGGCATGGTCCGCAACGACATGGGCCACCTCCTCGACGACGCGAAGCCGTCGCCGCGTCGCATCGCGGTGGAGTTCCGGTCGGCGTACACGAGACCGGCGGTGCTGGCGCTCCAGCACGGAAAGCTGCGCTACGAGGAACCGGACGGCACCACGGACGTCCGCCTGCGGTTCGACCCGGCGGTGCTGGTCCCGATGATGTTCGGCCGGATTTCCCGCCTCCGCGCGGCTTTGCTCGGCGGCGTGCGAATCGGCGGCCCGCGGCCGTGGCTGCTGCCGGCCTTCCTGCGGACGGTCCGGATGCCCTAGACGAGTAATGCGTAAGTCTGGGTGTTGACCGGAGATGGGCGAAGGGTGTTCAAGATCCGTTTGTG
>NZ_PPHF01000017.1 GCF_002904335.1 Amycolatopsis sp. CA-126428
GTCACTAGTGCACCCTCTTTCCTGCGAGTCCTTGGATGGGGCTTGTGGTAGGAACTAGGCGGAAGCCGGGGTGACGGCCTAGCATGGTCGCCCTTCGCGGGCCTTCATGACACTGCCGCCCCCGGCTTCCCCGGAACCGCGAAGCGATGACAAGGGGACGCGCCATCGAGCGCCGGTTAGTGACCACTCCGCCCTCGGTTCCCTCGCCTCCGCCTGGCTCCTGCCGACGACCGCGAGCAGGAAGACGACCACGTGTCGCTGGAAGATCAGCCGTTGTACTTCGTCGGGATCGACTGGGCCGCCGCCGAGCACGCCGTGTGCGTACTCGATCAGACCGGCCGGAAGGTCACCGCGTTCACCATCGACCACACCGCCGCCGGGTTCGCCCGGCTGACCACCCGATTGGGCAAGCTGGGTGATGTCGACCGCATACCCGTGGCGATCGAGCGCCCCGACGGGCGGCTGGTCGACGCCCTGGCCGAGGCCGGACATCCCTTGCTTCCGGTCAAGCCCACCGCGATCAAGTCCTGGCGCGAGAACGAGGTGCCCTCCGGCGCGAAGTCCGACCCCGGCGACGCTTACGTGATCGCCGACTACCTGCGCGTCCGCTTCCACCGGCTGCGCCCGGCCGCGCCGTTGTCCGGCCACACCAAGGGCTTGCGCGCTGTGGTACGCACCCGCAGCGACCTGGTCGAGACCCGCGTCGCGGCAACCAACCAGCTCGCCGCGCTGCTGGATGCCCACTGGCCCGGCGCCAAGGCCATCTTCGCCAACATCGAGTCCGCGATCGCTCTGGCCTTCCTCACCCAATACCCGACCGCGGCGTCGGCTTCCCACCTGAGCGAGAAGCAACTCGCCGCGTTCTGCTCCCACCACGGCTACTCCGGCAAGAAACCCGCCGCGGTCCTGCTGGCCCGCCTGCGCTCGGCGCCGGCCGGCACACTCGATCCCATTGTGTCCGAAGGGATCCGCGCCGCAGTGCTGGCCCAGGTCGACGTGCTCACCGCCCTCAACACCGCGATCAAAGACCTGGACCGCGCCACCGCCCAGCGGATGGGCGCCCACCCTGACGGCGCGGTGTTCCGCTCGTTTCCCCGCGCCGGCACGATCAACGCCGCCCAGATCTTGGCCGAGTGGGGCGACGCCCGCGAGGTGTTCGACCGTCCTGACGCGATCGCCGCGCTGGCCGGGATCACCCCGGTCACCAAGGCCTCCGGCAAACACCGCGGCGTGTCCTTTCGTTGGGCGTGCAACAAACGCCTGCGTGTCGCCATCACCACGTTCGCCGCGAATAGCCGGTTTTCCAGTCCCTGGGCGGCCGAGATATACGACCGAGCGCGGGCCTCGGGCAAGGACCACCCGCACGCCACACGCATCCTCGCGCGAGCCTGGGTGCGGGTCATGTGGCGCTGCTGGCAGAACGGCACAACCTACGACCCGGCGCTGCACGGCGGCGCTCAACAGCGACTCAATCAGCAGGTCGCGGCCTGATTCTGCTCTCGAGGTTGACACAAGGGGTGTCATG
>NZ_PPHF01000170.1 GCF_002904335.1 Amycolatopsis sp. CA-126428
GCAGCTCGGTAGCTCGCTGGGCTCATAACCCAGAGGTCGCAGGTTCAAATCCTGTCCCCGCTACAGAGGTTGAGAGGGGCATGTTCGCGGAAAGCGCGAACATGCCCCTCTTTCGCATTGTATTGGGGGTCGAACCCCCAAACCTCCGCCAAAGGGGCTCCGCCCCCTTGGATCCCCCGTCGTGGTCGCCTTTTGCTACGAATCTCGTGATGTGGGCGGCGATCGGGGACGGGCGTTGGTGGTTGCGGTGTGTGTTCGGGGTGCGCCAAGCCGGGGAGTGCCGTCCGGCGAACTCACCTGCCTGGAGGTTGCCGGGGTGGTTCGCGTGCGTCTGGTTGGGCCAAAATGCCCTGGGAGCGGTTGCAGAGCGTATCCGGGTCCACAGTGGACCGGGTCGCATTGGGCCGAACGAGGGGATCTCACTAGCCACAATGGACAGATCCGCTGACCACTGTGGACACAGCGGCCGATAAGTGGGAATCTAGGGGGCGTGTCCGAATTGAATGCAACAGCCGCCGCCCTGCTCGGTCTGCTCCACGACGGTCCCGCCACCGGCGGGCAGCTCGTCGCGGGAGCGGGTGAGCGATTCGGCGCCTTCTTCAGCGTCACCCGCAGCCAGGTGTACCGGGAGCTCCCGGCGCTGTCCAAAGAAGGTCTCGTCCGGCTCGGCAAGCAGGGCCCGCGCTCCAGCCAGCAGTACCTGATCACCGCCGCCGGCAAGAAGGCCTTCAAGGCCTGGCTGACCTCCGAAGCCGGCCCCGACCACCTGCGCAGCCCGCTCATCCTGCGGCTCGTGCACGCCGGGTCGCTGACCGCGAAGCAGCGCCAGTCGCTGCTCGAGTCGGCCCGGACGAGCTACAGCCAGCAGCTCGACGACGCCAAGGCGGCCACCAAGGCCGCCGAGGGGCCGTACGAGAAGGCGGTCGCCGAGTTCGCCCAAGCGCAGGCCAAGGCCGCGCTGAAGCTGCTCGACGCCATCCCCGCCGCCTGAGGTTCGCGCGCCCACGACCGGTCCTCGCAACCGGTCGTGGGTTTTGCCGTAACCTTGACAAACGTGAGTGATGAGTTCGACGCGGCACTGAGGGACCTGACCGGCAAGCTGACCCAGATCGAGTCGGTGATGGACCTGGATGCGCTGCGTGCCCAGGTGGCCGACCTGGAACAGCAGGCCTCCAGTCCCAACCTCTGGGACGACCCGGAGGCGGCCCAGAAGGTCACCAGCCAGCTGTCCCACCGGCAGGGCGAGCTGAGGCGCGTCTCCGAACTGCGCCAGCGGGCCGACGACCTCGCCGTGCTGTACGAGCTCGCCGAGGCCGAGGGCGACTCCGGCAGCATGGCCGAGGCCGAGAGCGAGCTCGCCGACCTCGGCAAGGCCATCGACGGCCTCGAGGTCCGCACCCTGCTCTCCGGCGAATACGACGACCGCAACGCCGTCGTCACCATCCGCTCCGAGGCCGGCGGCGTCGACGCGGCCGACTTCGCCGAGATGCTGCTGCGCATGTACCTGCGCTGGGCGGAGCGCCACGGCTACCCGACCGACGTCTACGACATCTCCTACGCCGAAGAGGCGGGCATCAAGTCGGCGACGTTCAAGGTGACCGCTCCCTACGTCTACGGCACCCTCTCGGTCGAGCAGGGCACCCACCGGCTCGTCCGGATCTCGCCGTTCGACAACCAGAGCCGCCGCCAGACGTCGTTCGCGCACGTCGAGGTGCTGCCCGAGGTCGAAGAGGTCGACCACGTCGACATCGCGGAGAAGGACATCCGGGTCGACGTCTACCGCTCGTCGGGTCCCGGCGGCCAGAGCGTCAACACGACCGACTCCGCGGTGCGCATCACGCACCTGCCGACCGGCATCGTCGTCTCCTGCCAGAACGAGAAGTCGCAGCTGCAGAACAAGGCGGCCGCGATGAAGGTCCTGCAGGCCCGGCTGATGCTGCGCAAGAAGGAAGAGGAGCGTGCCGAGATGGATGCGCTCCGCGACGGCGGCTCGAGCTGGGGCAACCAGATGCGCTCCTACGTGCTGCACCCGTACCAGATGGTGAAGGACCTGCGGACCGACTACGAGGTCGGCAACCCCACCGCGGTGCTCGACGGCGACATCGACGGCTTCCTCGACGCCGGCATCCGCTGGCGCGTGCGGAGCGCCTGATCGGCGCAGGGGGTGTTCGCGCGACCGCTCACCGTGCGCAAACACCCGCTGCTCCACTCGGGTGCACCGGGCAACCGGGGCTTCACGAGACCGGTGGGTAGTATGCCGAATCGTGATCCGGCTCGAAGAGGTTTCCAAGGTCTACAAGACCTCGACGCGGCCCGCGCTCGAGCGGGTGTCCGTCGACATCGAAAAGGGTGAGTTCGTCTTCCTCATCGGTCCCTCGGGATCGGGGAAGTCGACCTTCCTCCGGCTGCTGCTGCGCGAAGAGACGCCCAGCAAGGGCCGCGTGATGGTGTCCAACTTCGACGTCGCCAAGCTGGCCCGCCGCAGGGTCCCGCGCCTGCGGCAGACCATCGGCTGCGTCTTCCAGGACTTCCGCCTGCTCGCGAACAAGACCGTCGCGGAGAACGTCGCGTTCGCCCTCGAGGTCATCGGCAAGCCGGGCCCGACCATCAAGAAGGTCGTTCCCGAGGTGCTGGAGCTCGTCGGCCTCGACGGCAAGGCGGACCGGCTGCCCAACGAGCTCTCCGGTGGTGAGCAGCAGCGCGTCGCCATCGCGCGGGCGTTCGTGAACCGGCCGCTGGTGCTGCTCGCCGACGAACCGACGGGCAACCTGGACCCCGACACCAGCCAGGACATCATGCTGCTG
Organism: Amycolatopsis sp. CA-126428; assembly: GCF_002904335.1. Classification (GTDB taxonomy): domain Bacteria; phylum Actinomycetota; class Actinomycetes; order Mycobacteriales; family Pseudonocardiaceae; genus Amycolatopsis. The sequence continues at coordinate 2,805 of NZ_PPHF01000170.1, forward strand.
CTGGAGCGGATCAACCGCACCGGCACCACCGTCCTGATGGCCACCCACGATCACTCCATCGTGGACTCCATGCGGCGCCGAGTCGTCGAGCTGCAGCTCGGCCGGGTGATCCGCGACGACGCCCGCGGCGTCTACGGCATCGGTCGCTGACCGCACCCGCCCTTCAACGACCCCGACCCCAAGGACCTGCACCCGCCATGCGCGCCAGTTTCGTCTTCAGTGAGGTAGTCACCGGCCTGCGCCGGAACGTCACGATGACCATCGCGATGATGCTGACCACGGCCGTGTCGCTCGCCATGCTCGGCGGCGGCCTCCTCGCCGTGCGGACGATCGACAAGATGAAGTCCAACTTCCTCGCCGACGTCGAGGTTTCCGTCTACCTCACCGACGACATCAGCGCGACCGACAAGAACTGCACGCAGGCGCTGTGCCAGTCGCTGCGGACCTCGCTGCAGAGCAACAACGGTGTCGAGTCGGTCGTGTTCGAGAACCGCGACCAGGCCTTTGACCGGTTCAAGAAGATCTTCGAGAGCCAGCCGGAGCTGGTCGCGCTCACCGGCCCCGAGTCGCTGCCCGCGTCGCTGCACGTGAAGCTGAAGGACCCGGACCGCAGCGACGCGATCGTGCAGGAGTACTCGAACAAGCCGGGCGTGCGGAAGGTCGACGACCAGAAGAAGTTCCTCGACCGCGTCTTCAACGCCTTCAACGGCGTCCGCAACATGGCCTTCGGCGCCGCGCTCATCATGGCCATCGCCGCGCTGCTGCTGATCGCCAACACGATCCAGGTGTCCGCGTTCACCCGGCGCACCGAGGTCGGCATCATGCGGCTGGTGGGCGCCACGCGGTGGTACACGCAGCTGCCGTTCCTCCTGGAGGCGGTGGTCGCCGGCGCGGTCGGTGCGATCCTCGGGATCATCATGCTGGTGCTGACCAAGGTGAGCTTCCTCGACGCGGTGTTCACCGGCGACGTCTTCCCGAAGATCACCACGCTGGAGCTGCTGTTCCCGGTCGCGCCGATCCTGCTCGGGGTGTCCGTGGTGATCTCCGCCATCACCGGTTACGTCACGCTGCGCCTGTACGTCCGGCACTGAGTTAACCCGCTGCTCGTCACCGTCGGAATCACGTAGAGTGGTCGTATGCCCAAGGAACGTGGCCAGAAGGTGATCGTGTCGAACCGCAAGGCGCGCCACGATTACTCCATCCTCGACACCTACGAGTGCGGTCTCGTGCTCGTCGGTACCGAGGTCAAGAGCCTGCGCGAGGGCAAGGCGTCCCTGGCGGACGCGTTCGCGACGGTCGACGACGGCGAAGTGTGGCTGCGCAACGTGCACATCCCGGAGTACACGCAGGGCACGTGGACCAACCACATGCCGCGGCGCACCCGGAAGCTGCTGCTGCACCGGCGGGAGATCGAGAAGCTCATCGGCAAGACCAAGGAGAGCGGGCTCTCCCTGGTCCCGCTGTCGATGTACTTCAAGGACGGCAAGGTCAAGGTCGAGATCGCGCTGGCCCAGGGCAAGAAGGCCTACGACAAGCGGCAGACGCTCGCCAAGCGCGACGCGGACCGCGACATCAGGAAGGCCATGGGCCGCGCGCTGAAGGGCCGGTTCACGGAGTGACGCCCGGCCCGGCTTCCGACGCGGACGTCGCGCGCTGGACGGCGTCGCTGGGCCTGCCGGGCCTGGTCGACCTGCACGTCCACTTCCTGCCGAAGCCGGTGATGGACAAGGTCTGGGCGTACTTCGACCGGGCCTCGACGCACTACGGCACCGAGTGGCCGGTGCACTACCGGACGTCCGAAGAGGAGCGGCTGGACACCCTGCGTGCGCTGGGCGTGACGCGCTTCGCGCCGCTGGTCTACCCGCACAGGCCGGGGATGGCGCAGTGGCTGACGGACTGGGCGCTCGAGTTCGCCGCCCGGGTCCCGGCCGCGGTGCCGACCGGCACGTTCTACCCCGAGCCCGGCGTCGGGTCCGCTGTGGACGGTGCGCTGCGCGCCGGCGCCCGGGTGTTCAAGGCGCACGTCCAGGTGGGCGCGTACGACCCGCGCGACGACCTGCTGAAGCCCGTGTGGGGCGCGCTGGCCGACGCCGGCGTCCCGGTCGTCGTCCACTGTGGACACGGACCGTTGCGGGGCGACTTCACCGGGTTGTCGGTGTTCGAGGAGGTCCTCGCCCGGCACCCGCAGCTGACGGCGGTGCTCGCGCACGCGGCGATGCCCGAGTTCGGGACGGCCTTCGACCTGCTGGCGAAGTACCCCCGGGTGCACCTGGACACCACGATGGTCGGCGTGCCGTTCGCCGAGGCGATGTCGCCGCTGCCGCCCGACTGGACGGCGCGGCTGGCGGAGTTCGCCGATCGTGTCGTGCTCGGCACGGACTTCCCGAACATCCCGTACTCCTACGCGACGCAGCTGCAGGCGATCGCCGGCTGGGCGGCCGACGATCGCCTGGGGGAGCCGTTCCTGCGAGCCGTCCTGCACGACACCCCGCTGCGCCTGCTCAACGCCTCGTGAGTGGTAATTCGGGTTAGAACCCGAATTACCACTCACGAGGGCCGGGTCACCGCCTGAGCGAGGCTTGTTCCGAGACCGCCACCGCGCGGCCGAGCAGGCGAGTGCCGAGGGCGGCGCCCTGGAGCTGCTTGCCGGCCAGGAGGAACCCGGCCGTCGCCAGGACCACCCACGGCACCGGGCCGCGCGCGATGCCGTCGGACAGCGGGGCGAACCCGTGCGCCGCCAGGCCCAGCAGGCCACCCGAGACCAGCAGCCCGGCCGCGACCAGTTGCGGCACCCTGGCCGTCGCGATCGCGGTGTCGCGCTGCATTTCGAAGTGGGCGAACAGCCGGAGCAGCCCGAACAGCACCATCCCGCACGCCGCGAACCACGCCGGCGCCATGACCAGCCAGAACACCGTGCCCGGGGCGGGCGTTTGGTAGCCGAGGCCGTACACGGTCACGCCCGCCACCACGACCAGCGCCGGCATGTGCCAGAGGTAGACGCTCATGAACCGCGCGCCGAGCCAGCCGAGGGCGTCGCCGATGCCGGGGCGCGCCGCGAGCGCGTTGAGCTGCGGGCGGAAGGCGAGCAGCAGGCCGATCTGGCCGACGGCGAGGAAGGCGAGCAGCACGGTCGGCGGGCTCATGTTCGACACCGGTGCGCCCGGCATGCCGATCATGCTGGCCGGGTACGGCCCGAACGCGACCAGCAGCGCCGTGACGCCGAATCCAGCCGCCGACAACGTCAGCGCGCCGCGGCGGGTCAGCGAGCCGAGGCGGCCTTCGACGTAGTGGAAGCCCAGCTGGTGCACGGCGACCCAGACGAAGATCGCGTTGGCGTAACCGATGTAGCCGAAGTCGTTGAAGCGCGCGACGTCGACGAGGAGGCCCGCCGCGCCCATGACGAGCGGCACCTTCAGGCCCCAGCGCCGGTGCGCGGCGACCATGAGCGGCGTGAGCAGCACGACGAGCACGTACACCGCGAGGAACCACAGCAGCTGCGCGGCGATCGCGCTGCCGACCTGCAACGGCTGCGGCGGGACACCCAGGCCGCGCAGGAAGTCCGGCACGATCAGCCAGACCGCCATCAGCGGCAGCACCGGCACCATCAGGCGTTTGATGCGCCCGGCGAGCCACTGCTGCGTGGACGCCGCGCGGCGGAAGGAGATCAGGTTGGCCGCGCCGCCGGCGAAGAAGACCAAGGGCATCACCTGCGACAACCAGGTCACGACCCACCAGCCCGGCGTCGCCAGGGCGTTGCCGGTGGCGAGGTGCCCGTCGGAGTAGGAGAGCACCGGCATGATCCAGTGCTGGGCGATGACGGCGAGGATGGCCCCCGCCCGGACGACGTCGAGGAACCTGTCGCGGCTCGTGTGCATGCTGCTCAGCCTGGCCGGTTCGACCTCGGAAGACAGCGGTGCTGCCCGGCCTATCGGGGGTCCTGTTCACCCCCGGTGGATTCGGGGGTTCTCCCTACTAGCGCAGGCCGTCGGGCTCGGGTTCGTGCTGCGCGGCGGCGAGGCGGTACTCCCAGCCGTGGTCGGTGAGGCCGAGCTCGTAGCGGGTCTCGATCTTCGGCCCGCCGTGCAGGTGAATGTGCCGGATGACGGTGCCGGGAATCGGCTCGGCGTCCCCGAGCTCCTGGACGCGGCCGTCGAGCGGGCCGCCGAAGAAGCGGACGCAGGGGGTCTCGTCGGACATCTGCGGCTCCTCTCGACGGCGGGTCCGCTCATGGTAGGTGAGCGCTCACCCGGGTGCCGCCCGCGGAACGGGTGACCCGTCGCCACCCTACGGGACTTTTGGTCACCGTCCGTCGCCGGCGGGATCGGTGCGGGTCGCCGGCGAAGGGTGGCGGGCTCAGCGGCCCAGGTAGGTCAGCACCGCCCGGACCCGGCGGTGTTCCTCCGCGCTGGCTTCGAGCCCGAGCTTCGAGAAGATGTTGCCGATGTGCTTCTCCACCGCGCCGTGCGAAACCACCAGGGAGTTCGCGATCGCCGTGTTCGACAGGCCCTGGGCCATCAGGCCCAGGACCTCGGACTCGCGGGCCGTCAGCGCGCCCAGCGGGTTGCGCCGGCCGCGGGCCATCAGCTGGGCGATCACGTCCGGGTCGATCGCCGTGCCGCCGCCCGCCACGCGGCGGACCGCGTCCAGGAAGTCCGCGACGTCCGCCACCCGCTCCTTCAGCAGGTAGCCGACGCCGCCCGCGCCACCCGAGAGCAGCTCCACCGCGTACGACTCCTCGACGTACTGCGACAGCACCAGCACCGGCAGCCCCGGGATCTCCTTGCGCGCCGCCAGTGCCGCGCGCAACCCCTCGTCGGTGAACGTCGGCGGCATGCGGACGTCGACGATCGCGAGGTCAGGGCGATGTTCCTTGATCGCGCCGAGCAGGTCGTCGCCGTTGTCGACGGCCGCGACCGTCTCGATGCCCTCGTCGGCGAGCAGGCGGGTCACCCCGGCCCGCAGCAGCACGGCGTCCTCGGCGATCACTACCCGCATCCGGCCCCCAAGCTCGTGGATGAACGGGGTCCAGCCTATTCACCACTGGCAGGGGAGGTCAGCCCGGATCACGGTCGGCCCGCCCACCGGGCTCACCACGGTGATCACGCCGTCGATCGTCGCGGCGCGGTCGGCCAGGCCGGCCAGCCCGCCGCCGGGACGCACCTCCGCGCCCCCGTGGCCGTTGTCGGTGATCTCGACGACGACGTGGTCGTCGGTCCGCCACACCTTTACGGTCGCTTCGGTCGCTCCCGCGTGCTTCGCGATGTTCGTCAGCGTCTCGCCGACGATGAAGTACGCCGTCGTCTCCACCGCGGCCGGCGGACGCGGGTCGACGTCCACCGAGACGTCCACCGGGATCGGCGACTTCGCCGCCTGCGCCGACAACGCCGCGTCCAGCCCCCGGTCACCGAGGACGGCCGGGTAGATGCCGCGCGCCAGGTCCCGCAGCTCCGAGACGGCGAGCTTCGCGTCCGAGTGCGCCTCGTCGATCAGCTCCCGCACCGCCTGCGGATCCTGGTCGAACTTCGACTTCGCGCGCCCCAGGCTCATCGCGACGGCCACCAGCCGCTGCTGCGCGCCGTCGTGCAGGTCCCGTTCGATGCGACGGCGTTCGGCTTCGGCGGCGTCGACACCGCGTGCTCGCGACGCCTGCAGCCGCTCGGCCTTCTGCTCCAGCCGCTTCGTGCGGTCCGGCCCCAGCAGTGCCAGCGCCAGCTCGCCGTGCAGCCAGCCCAGCCACGGCGTCACCCAGATCGCCATCGGCAGCAGCACGACCGACGCCAGCGCGATCGCGAGCTCCGCGCACGCCAGCGGGAACGCGACCATCAGGTAGGCCAGGTCACGCCACGTCGTCGGGTCGCTCAGCCTGACCATCCACCGCCGCAGCAGCGGCTGCCCCGCTTCGTACGGCCGCCGCTGCACCGGCGGCAGCGGCACCCGCAGCATCGTCCCCAGCCAGCCCCGCTCGCGGTCACCGGACCAGCGGACGAAACTCGTCGTCGCCAGCAGGATCGGGAACCCCACCCAGATCACCGCCGTGGACACCCCCACCGCGATGCCGACCACGATCAGCACGAACTGCACGAGCCGGAAGACGAAACCGACGATCATGTAGAGGATCGTGCGAGCCGGGTGCGGCCGCGGGTGTTCCAGCTGTTGCGCCTCGGTCATCCCGCCACCAGGTTCTTCTCTTCCGCGTTTTCCCACCAGCGCTCCATCCGGTGGCGCTGCGCCACCGTCGGCCCCAGCAGCGCGGCCGCCAGCCGGGCGTGCGTGCCCGCCAGCGCCCTGGTCAACGCCACCGACAACGCGACGAACAACACCCCGAGCGCTGCCCACGGTAGCGCCTCCACGGTCGAGTCCACGGTCAGCCACGGCACCTCCCAAGCCGGGAAGTGGTACTCCCCGCCCGGCAGCCACCGGAAGTAGACCGGCAGGCCCACGAGCGCCAGGCTCGTCGCCCAGAACGTCGTCACGAGCACGAACTCCACCAGGCCCACCGGGAAGAGGAGCGCGAAGTACGTCAGGTCCCGCCAGGTCGACGGATCCTTCACCCGCCCCTTCCACCGCGCGACCTGCTTCCCGGCGGGCAACGGCAGGTAGGGGAGGTCGATGTAGCGGTCCAGCAGCGCGTAGACCCGCGCCCGCTCCAGCCGCGCGGCCCCCCGCACCGCGAGCACGACGAGGGCGAGCAGGCCCACCCCGACCCAGACCACCGCCGTCCCCGCCCCGGCCGACAGGAAAACGGCGAGGAACGTGAACGCCACCACCCCCAGCGGCAAGTTCATCAGCAAGAACACCACCGAACCACCGAACGGCGGATCCCGCCTCTCGCTCACCATGACCGCGCTCCCTTCATCGAGTACCAGCATCGCGGTTTCGCGAGGTGGGCGACATGGTGCGAGCGGGCATCCCGGCGGTAGGGCTGGCCCCACCCCACCCGGACTAAACCGATGGCGCCGCGCGTTATGATGGACAGGTTGTGTCCCGACAAGGGGGTGAACGGTTTCGACTTTGGACGTTGATTCAGGAGAAGCGTGCCGGTGCAGGCGAGAGACCACCGTAAGCGTCATCGCAACCAAATAAGCGCCGACTCCAGTCAGCGCGAGTTCGCCCTCGCCGCCTGAGCGAGTGCGACTCTGTCGGCCCGGGTTCGCCTCCGGCCCGGGTACCGGCATCAGCTAGGAGGCTCAGCGACTGTCCCGGCCACGGGGAACAGTCGTGAAGCAAACAGTGGCTGGGCTCGTCACCTCAGCTTGTTCGCGTGATTGAGGGAGCCAAGCAGAGACGTAGCGGACTGCGCACGGAGAAGTCCTGTTGATACGCCAGAGGACCCGGGTTCAATTCCCGGCACCTCCACGATACGTCGTTGGAAGGCCCACGCCCCTTCGGGGCTGGGCCTTCCCTTCGTTTTGTCGTGTTCTTTGGGGGTCGGACCCCCAAACCCCCGCCAGGGGGGCTCCGCCCCCCTGGACCCCCCCGGGTGGTTGCGTTCGGTGGTTGGCCAGGCTCGGGCGGGCCCTCCGTTGGTGGTGAGTCAGGCTCGGGTGGGTCCTCCGTTGGGTAGTAGCCAGGTGGGCCCTCCGTTGGGTGGTGAGCCCGGCCAGGTGGCCTCCGTGGGGGGTGTGAGTCGGGCCGGGCGGGGACACTGTGGGTGGTGGTTCAGGCGCGGTGAGGCCTTCGTGGGTGATGAGTGGGGCCGGGCGGGGTGAGTCAGGCGCGGTGGGGCCGCCTTAGGTGGTGACCAGGCGACCGCGGGCTGTCGGTGGTGGGGCCGGCGGCGGGCGCGTGGATCGGGTGATGAGGGCGGGCCCGGGTGTGCGCGGGGTTGTGGCGGGTCGTTCGTCTGGGGGAGGGGTTCGCCGGGGCGCTCACCTGGTGTGTTCGGTTTTGGGTGGGGTGGTTGCTGCTTGTGGTGGGGGCCACTTGTGAGTGAAATTCGTGTCAATGTCATGCTTGGGGTCCGACCATGACTCCGCACCCGTGGAGTCGGAAGTAGGTGGCCAGATGACCTGGGCCCGGCGTAGTGGCAGCTCCCTTGCCAATGATGAAGACAGCCGGATGGGCGTTATCCGGGCTGAAGAGGCGGTGCGCCTCGGCGAACAGAACGACCGCGCCGTGCTCACCGTGGCCGGACACTCCTCCGACGTCCACGACTGCGCCGAACTGCTGGCCATGCTCGGCCTCGACGCCGGGCGGCGGCAGCGGACCGCCTGACCTCTCACACCAGGTCCGCCACGTGGACCACCTTGTTCCGCCCCGTCGCCTTCGTGTGGTAGAGCGCCGTGTCCGCGGCGTCCAGCAGGCGCTGTAGCGAAGCGCCTGCTGACGGGTAGACCGCGATGCCGATCGAGACCGACAGGCCCGAGATCGCCAGCTGGCCCGCCGGAACCCGCAACGCGCTGATCGCCCGGCGGACCCGCTCCGCCACCGCGCCGATGTCCGGCTGCGCGATCCCCGGCAGCAGCACCACGAACTCCTCACCACCGAACCGGCCCACCGCGTCCCCCCGGCCGCGGACCGCCGAGATGATCGCCTCGGCCACCGCCTTCAGCACCGCGTCACCCGCCAGGTGACCGTACGTGTCGTTCACCTGCTTGAAGTGGTCCAAGTCCAGCATCAGCAGCCCGAACGTGCCCCCTTGGCGAGCAGCGGCCGCCAGCGTCCGTTCCGCCAGCGCGTGCCAGCCGCTCGTGTTGTACAAGCCCGTCTTCTCGTCGCGGTGGGCCGCCACCTCCAGCTGCTTCACCAGCACCGTCCGGTGCAACAGCAGCAACGGCGGGAACACCAGCACCACCAGGCCCGGCAACGTCGCCAGCACCACCGCGTTCAGCGCACCCAGGCACAGCGTCGCCACCTCGAGGCCGTTGTCCGACCACGTGCCGAACAGCGCCTCCGGCGTCCGGCCCACCTCACGGCGAGCCGGCAGCACCAGCAGCGCGTTCACCGCGAAGAACGTCACCCCCGCGGCCGCGATCGCGAACGCCCCCGCCCAGCTGTGCGGCATCGCCGAGCGGACGTCGGAGAAACCCGAAACCCGCAGCACCGACTGAGCCGCGTAACACGACAGCACGATGATCGCCGCGTTGCTGACCGTGCGGGAGACCGGCACCCGCTGCAGGCGGTACCAGCTGCGGACCGCCAGGTGCGCGTACAGGCCCCCGACCAGGACCGCCAGCAGGAGCGGGGGCAGCAGCAGCACGCCGGCGAACGTCCAGACCGACGTCATGTTGATGTGCGGCGTCCCCGACACGCGGCGCCGGATCCGCTCCACGCGCCGGCCCGTCTCCGACTGCGCCACCCCGAGGACCAGCAGCACCGCCAGGATCGACAGCGTCCGGCGGTCCACCGCGACCGGGGACGGGCGCAGCGTCAGCACCACCGCCACCACCTCGCTCACCAGGCAGTAGACGATCACCCGCGGACCCTGGCGCCACAGCACCCAGCGTCGCGGTGCCACGAGGACGTCACGAACACGCGGCCCAGTGCGCGCGATCCCGCCCCCGGTCCGCATACTCATGGTGTCCGGCCGGTGACGGAGCCGGTCCGGCTCGAGGCGGTGAAGGGAGGCGCACCATGTGCGGACGCGACAACTGAGGTCATCGGCTCACCACCCCGGCCCGGCGCCACGCCCTCGCGATCGGCACGGCCACCGCGGCCCCGGCCGCCCCGGCCACGGCGATGGTGTGCGCCGGGCCCAGCACGTCGGCCAGCGCGCCCGCCGCGGCCGCGCCCAGCCCCTGCACGGTGATCAAGCCCGTCGAATTCACCCCGGCGCACTGCGCGCGGTGCTCGTCGGGCACCCGCCGCATGAACGAGACCGTGCCCTGGATGTTGTAGCCCGTCGCCACCAGCCCGGACGCCGCCATGAGCACCACCGACGCCACCAGGCCGGGCCGGCAGACGAACACCACCAGCGGCAGCCCGGCCACGATCCCCAGCCAGCCCAGCACGCGGACCTGCACGTGCTCCGGGATCCACTTGCCGAACACGACGCCGCCGAGCACGCTGCCCGCCGGATCGGCCGCCATCAGCAGCCCCACCAGCGTCGCGCCCGCGCCGATCCCGGCCGCGTACGGCGCGGCCAGCGCCTCCGGCACGACGTAGAACCCGGCCAGCCAGTTGAGCGCCACCAACGTCCGCAACGCCGGGTCGCGCCAGATCAGCCGGATACCCGCACCGGTCGTGGACAGCCAGGCCGGCCGGACCGCCTGGGTGATCGCCGCTCGCCGCCGGACGCCGGTGACCAGGAACAACGCCGAAAGCAGGAACGTCGCCGCGTCCAAGGCCAGCGCCGCCGACGGGGTGAACGCGGCGATCAGCGCGCCGCCCCCGGCGAACCCGGCCAGCTGCGCGCCCTGCATCGTCACGTTCCGCAGGGCCATCCCGACGAGGTACCGCTCGCCTTCCAGCACCGACGGCAGCAGCGCCTGCTGCGCCGCCTTGAACGGCCCGCCGAGCGCCGTCATCACCGCGACCAGCACGCACAGCACCCACAGCGGCACACCGGGGACGGCGATGACCGCGACCAGCGCAGCCCGCGCCAGGTCGGCCGCGACCATCACGTTCCGCCGCGGCCACCGGTCGCCCGCGCCGGCCAGCAGGATGCCGCCGAGCAGCGAAGGCACGTACGTCAGGGCGTAGGTGAGCCCGGTCAGCGCGGCCGAGGACGTGCGCTGGAAGACGAGCACCGCGAGCGCGACCCTGGCGAGCTGGTCACCGCAGACGGAGAGCAGCTCGGCGGTCCACATCGCCCGGAACTCGGCGACGGCGAGCACCGCACCGAAACCGGCCTTCTTCACCCCTGCGTCATCCATCGGTGCCCCTCGAAACCGCAGCCCCCGCTACGGTAATCACCCACCGGAGTGGAATCGAGCCGTTCGGTGACAGTTGCCCCGATCGCACCAGCCACAACCCCCGGACGGCCCGCGACGGCCGTCAGGCCGGGTGGCCGCCGATGCGGGTGGTGAGCTCGGCCGCCGTCGTCGCCACTTCCGCCGCCAGGTCCGGCCAGGTCTCCGGGCACGGCTCCGCCGCGCAGTGGTGGCGAAGCGTGACGCTGATCGCGGCCAGGGGGCGGGCGCCGTGGTCGAAGACCGGGCAGGCCACCGAGGCGAAGCCGGCAGTGACGTGGCCGTCTTCGACCGACCAGCCGAGCCGGCGTTCCGCGGTGAGGGTGCGGCGCAGCTCGGCCAGCGTGCGGGGGCCGCGGCCGGTGCGGAGCACGAACGCCGGCGCCGCCGGGAACAACGCCCGGACGTGCGGGGCCGGCAGGTGCCGCAGGATCGCCCGGCCGGACGCGGTCAGCTGCGCCGGCAGCCGGACGCCGACCTCCGTCACCAGCGTCTCGGGGCGGGCCGGGCGTTCCTTGATCAGGTACAGCGACTCGTTGCCGTGCAGGACGCCGAGGTGGGCGGTGTGCCCGACGCGGTCGACGAGCTTGCGCAGCAACGGCCCGGCCAGGCGCTCCAGCGGATCGTGGCGCAGGTAGGCCGAGCCCAGCTCGAACGCCGCGATGCCCAGGCCGTAGCGGCGCTCGGCGGCCAGGTGCACGACGAAACCGGCCGCTTCGAGCTCGCTGAGCAGGTGGTACGTGGTCGAGCGGGGGAGTCCCGCTTCCCGGGCGATGGCCGCCGCGGTGACTGGACCCGGCCGCGTCGCCAGCAGGCTCAGCACCGCCAGCCCGCGGCGCAGCGCCGGGACCTCGCTGCTGTCGCCCATGGCCCGAGCCTAGCGTCTGGGATCCCAGACAGAACCACCCGTTGAGGCATCCCACCAGCGGTTCCGAAGGGGTGCAATGGGCCCATGCCGGAAAAAGTGCTCCTGGGCCCGGAGCCCCTGACCGCCGCCCAGGTCGTCGACGTCGTCCGCGGCCACGCGCCCGTCGGGCTCACGGACGCCGCCGAGAAGAACCTCGCCGCGACCCGCCTGCACATCGAGGACCTCGCCCACGCCGTCACGCCCACCTACGGCGTCTCGACCGGCTTCGGTGCGCTCGCCACCCGGCACATCCCGGTCGAGAGCCGGACCGCGCTGCAGCGCAGCCTGATCCGGTCGCACGCCGCCGGTGCCGGGCCCGCCGTCGAACCCGAAGTCGTCCGCGCGCTGATGCTGCTGCGGCTGCGCACCCTCGCCAGCGGCTACACCGGGGTCCGCCCGGGCACCGCGCAAACGCTTGCGGCCCTGCTCAACGCCGATATCACCCCGATCGTCCACGAGTACGGCTCGCTCGGCTGCTCCGGCGACTTGGCGCCCCTGGCCGCCGTCGCGCTGGCGCTCATGGGCGAGGGTGAAGTGATCCACGCCGGTCGGCTGAAGCCCGCCGCGGAGGCGTTGAAGCAGGCCGGGATCGAGCCCGTCGTCCTGGCCGAGAAGGAGGGCCTCGCGCTCACCAACGGCACCGACGGCATGCTCGGCATGCTCCTGCTCGCCGCCGCCGACCTGCACCGGCTCTTCGACATCGCGGACCTCACCGCCGCGATGAGCGTCGAGGCCCTGCTCGGCACCGACCGCGCGTTCGCCGCCGACCTGCAAGCCCTGCGCCCGCATCCCGGGCAGGCGAAGTCCGCGGCCCGGATGTGGCAGGCGCTGCAGGGCTCGAAGATCGTCGAGAGCCACCGCGGCCCGGACTGCAACCGCGTCCAGGACGCCTACTCGCTGCGCTGCGCCCCGCAGGTGCACGGCGCCGCGCGCGACAGCCTCACGCACGCCGAACTCGTCGGCGAGCGCGAGCTGATGTCCGCGGTGGACAATCCCGTCGTCCTCGCGGACGGCCGCGTCGAGTCCAACGGCAACTTCCACGGCGCGCCCGTCGCCTACGTCCTCGACTTCCTGGCCATCCCGGTCGCCGACGTCGCCAGCATCGCCGAGCGCCGCACCGACCGGATGCTCGACAAGGCGCGTTCGCACGGCCTGCCGCCGTTCCTCGCCGACGACCCGGGCGTCGACTCCGGCCACATGATCGCCCAGTACACCCAGGCCGCCATCGTCAGCGAGCTCAAGCGGCTCGCCGTCCCGGCGTCGGTCGACTCCATCCCGAGCAGCGCGATGCAAGAGGACCACGTCTCCATGGGCTGGTCGGCCGCGCGGAAGCTGCGCAAGGCCGTCGACGGCTTGACGACCGTGCTGGCCATCGAGCTGCTGACGGCGGCCCGGGCGCTGGACTTCCGGGCGCCGCTGGAACCGTCGCCGGTCACCGGCCGCGTCCGGGACCTGCTGCGCACCAAAGTGAACGGCCCCGGCCCCGACCGCCACCTGGCGCCCGAAATCGCGGCCGCCGAAGAACTCGTCCGCTCCGGCGCCGTCCTCGACGCCGCCCGCCTGTCGTGAGTGGTAAGGAGGGTTAGAACCCGCCTTACCACTCACGACCGCCTACCTGGAGGTCTGATGTCCCGCGTCGTCCGTGCCGCCCGCGGCACCCAGCTCACCGCGAAGTCGTGGCAGACCGAAGCCGCGCTGCGGATGTTCCACAACAACCTCGACCCCGACGTCGCCGAGCGGCCCGAGGACCTGGTCGTCTACGGCGGCACCGGCAAAGCCGCCCGCAACTGGGCCAGCTTCGACGCCATCACCCGCGAACTGACCTCGCTCGAGGTCGACGAGACGCTGCTCGTCCAGTCCGGCAAGCCGGTCGGGGTGTTCCGCACGCACGAGTGGGCGCCGCGCGTGCTCATCGCGAACTCGAACCTGGTCGGCGACTGGGCGACCTGGCCGGAGTTCCGCCGCCTGGAGCAGCAAGGCCTGACCATGTACGGCCAGATGACCGCGGGTTCGTGGATCTACATCGGCACCCAGGGCATCCTCCAGGGCACGTACGAGACGTTCGCCGCGGTCGCGAAAAAGAAGTTCGGCGGGACGCTGAAAGGCACCCTCACCGTGACCGCCGGCCTCGGCGGCATGGGTGGCGCGCAGCCGCTGGCCGTGACCATGAACGACGGCGTCGCGCTGGTCATCGAGTGCGACCCGCAGCGCGCGCACCGCCGCGTCGAGACCCGCTACCTCGACGAGGTGGCCGACGACCTCGACGACGCCATCGCCCGCGTCACCAAAGCGAAGCAGGAGAAGCGCCCGCTGTCGGTCGGCGTCGTCGGCAACGCCGCCGAGGTGCTGCCGGAGCTGCTGCGCCGCGGCGTCGAGGTCGACATCGTCACCGACCAGACGTCGGCGCACGACCCGCTGTCCTACCTGCCCAAGGGCGTCAGCGTCGACGACTGGCACGACTACGCGGCCAAGAAGCCCGACGAGTTCACCGACCGCTCGCGCGAGTCGATGGCCGACCACGTCGAGGCCATGCTGGGCTTCCTGGATCGCGGCGCCGAGGTCTTCGACTACGGGAACTCCCTGCGCGGCGAAGCCAAGCTCGGCGGCTGCGAGCGCGCGTTCGACTTCCCCGGTTTCGTGCCCGCCTACATCCGCCCGCTGTTCTGCAAAGGCAACGGCCCGTTCCGCTGGGCGGCCCTCTCGGGCGACCCCGAGGACATCGCGGCCACCGACCGCGCGATGCTGGAACTGTTCCCGGAGAACGAATCCCTCGCCCGCTGGATCAAGCTGGCCGGCGAGCGCGTGGCGTTCCAGGGCCTGCCCGCCCGGATCTGCTGGCTCGGCTACGGCGAGCGGCACCTGGCGGGGCTGCGGTTCAACGAGATGGTCGCCAGCGGCGAGCTGAAGGCGCCGGTCGTCATCGGCCGCGACCACCTCGACTCCGGCAGTGTCGCCTCGCCGTACCGCGAGACCGAAGGCATGGCCGACGGCTCCGACGCGATCGCCGACTGGCCGCTGCTCAACGCGTTGGTCAACACGTCCTCGGGCGCCAGCTGGGTGTCGATCCACCACGGCGGCGGCGTCGGCATGGGCCGGTCCATCCACGCGGGCCAGGTCAGCGTCGCCGACGGGACGCTCCTGGCCGCGCAGAAGCTGGAGCGGGTGCTCACCAACGACCCGGGCATGGGCGTCATCCGGCACGTCGACGCCGGCTACGACCGCGCGGCCGACGTCGCCGACGAGCGCGGTGTGCGGGTGCCGATGCGGGAGGCCGAGTGACCGCCTCCGGGCTCCTCGGGGAGATCGCCGACGTCGGGCGCGACCCGAAGCGCGGCGGTTACTCCCGCCACGCCTTCGACTCGCCGGAGCACGACCTGCGCGAGTGGTTCGTCGAGCGCGCGCTGGGGCTCGGGCTGGACGTCGAGACCGACCGCAACGGCAACATCTGGGCCTGGTGGGGGCCGCCGGGACGCAACGCCGTCGTCACCGGCAGCCACCTCGACTCGGTGCCGGGTGGCGGCGCGTTCGACGGCCCGCTGGGTGTGGTGAGCGCGCTGGCCGCTGTCGAAGCCCTGCAGGCCAAGGGGTTCCGGGCGCGCCGGCCGCTGGCCGTCGTGGTGTTCGCCGAGGAGGAGGGTGGCCGGTTCGGCGTTCCCTGCCTGGGTTCGCGGCTGCTCACCGGCACCATCGACGCCGACAAGGCGCGCGGCCTGCGGGACGCCGACGGCGTGACGTTCGCCGAGGCGGCCGGGAAGGCGGGCGTCGACCCCGCGCGGATGGGCCGGGACACCGAGCGGCTCGACCGGATCGGGCAGTTCCTCGAGCTGCACGTCGAGCAGGGGCGCGGGTTGATCGACCTAGGTTCGCCGGTGGCCGTGGGCAGCACGGTGATCGCGCACGGACGGTGGCGGTTTTCCTTCGCGGGGCAGGGGAACCACGCCGGGGCGACGCTGCTCGCCGACCGCGCGGACCCGATGCTGCCCGCCGCGGCGACGGTCACGGCCGTGCGGCGGCTGGCCGCGAAGGTGCCGGACGCGCGGGCGACCGTCGGCCGGCTCGTGCCGACCTCCGGCGGGACCAACGTCATCGCGTCCACTGTGGACCTGTGGCTGGACGCGCGGGTGCCCGGCCAGGGCACGCCGGGGCTGGTCGCCGAGATCAGCCGGGCGGCCTCGGACGCGGCGAAGGAGGAAGGCTGCCGGGTCGAGGTGACGCGCGAGTCCTACTCCGGCGACGTCGTGTTCGACGACGGTCTCCGGCGTGACCTCGGCGAGTGGCTCGGCGCGCCGCCGGAGCTGCCGACCGGCGCCGGCCACGACGCGGCCATCCTGGCGGGGTTCGTCCCGGCCGGAATGCTCTACGTGCGCAACCCGACCGGGATCAGCCACTCGCCGGAAGAGTTCGCCGAAGCCGACGACGTCGAAGCCGGTGCCGCGGCGCTGGCCACGGCCCTGGAGCGGCTGGCGCAGTGACCCCCAACCCGACCCCCAACCCGACCCTCGGCCCGCGGGGGCGCCCCCCGTTTCCAGCCTATCGCCCGGCACCGACAGTTTTCTGGTGCGAACAGGCCTGGTTGCCGGGCGGGATCGCGGCCGGGGTGCGGATCGACGTCGACGGCGGCCGGATCACGGGCGTGACACCGGGCTCACCGCGGTCCGGCACCGTGCTCACCGGACTGACGTTGCCGGGCTTCGCGAACGGGCATTCGCACGCCTTCCACCGCGCCCTGCGGGGGCGGACGCACCACGAGCGCGGCACGTTCTGGACGTGGCGCGAGCGCATGTACACGCTGGCCGCGCGGCTCGACCCGGACACGTACTACCGGCTGGCCCGCGGGGTCTACGCGGAGATGGTGCTCGGCGGGTACACGAGCGTCGGCGAGTTCCACTACCTGCACCACGCGCCCGGCGGGAAGCCCTACGCCGACCCGAACGCGATGGGGGCGGCCCTGCGGCAGGCCGCGGCGGACGCCGGGATCCGGTTGACGCTGCTCGACACGTGCTACCTGGCCGGCGGGATCGGTGTCGAGCCCGACGAGGTCCAGCGGCGGTTCTCCGACGGCTCGGCGCCGGCATGGGCTTCGCGGGTGGCCACGCTGAAGGAAGACGAACTGTTCCGGGTCGGCGCGGCGATCCACTCGGTGCGGGCGGTGCCCGCCGATCAACTGTCGCTTGTGGACAGTGCCCGGGTCGTGCACATCCACTTGTCGGAGCAGCGGGCCGAGAACGAGCAGTGCCGGGCCGCCTACGGCCGCACGCCCACCGAGCTGCTCGACGACCACGGCGTGCTGACCGAGCGCCTGGTCGCCGTGCACGCCACGCACCTGACGGCGTCGGACATCGACCGGCTGAGCGGGGCGCGGGCGTGCTTCTGCCCGACCACCGAACGCGACCTCGGTGACGGCATCGGCCCGGCCCGCGCCCTGCGCGACGCCGGGGTGCGGCTGAGCATCGGCAGCGACAGCAACGCCGTCGTCGACGCGTTCGAAGAGACCCGCGCGCTGGAGCTGGACGATCGCTTGGCCAGCGAAGAACGCGGCCGGTTCAGCGCCGAAGAGCTCCTCGAAGCGGGCACGGACCATGCGGCGATCGGGTGGGACGAGGTCGGCGCGCTCGCCGAGGGGGCGGGCGCGGACCTCGTCACCGTGGCCCTGGATTCGGTGCGGACGGCCGGGATCGAGCCGTCGGGTGTCGTGTTCGCGGCATCCGGCGCCGATGTCCGGCACGTCGTCGTCGCCGGCCGCGAGGTCGTGCGGGACGGCGCGCACCTGCTCGTCGACCGACCGGAAACCCTACTGGCGAAGGAGATCGAGGCACTGTGGCGGTCCTGATCACGGGCATCGGCGAGCTCACCACCAACGACCCGGCGCTGGGCCGGCTGACCGACGCCGCCCTGGTCGTCGAGGGCGGGAAGGTCGCCTGGGCCGGGTCCGCCGCGCAGGCCCCGGACGCCGACGAACGCGTCGACGTCGGCGGCCGCGCGGTGCTGCCCGGCTGGGTCGACAGCCACACGCACCTCGTCTTCGCCGGCGACCGCACCGCCGAGTTCGAGGCGCGGATGGCCGGGAAACCCTACACCGCAGGCGGAATCGCGACCACGGTCGGTGCCACTCGGGCGGCGACGGACGAGCGGCTGGCGGCGAACCTGCGTCACCACGTCGCCGAGGCGGCCCGGCAGGGCACGACGTGCCTGGAGACCAAGACGGGCTACGGGCTCACGGTGGCCGACGAAGCCCGGAGTGCCCGGATCGCCGGTGAAGTGGCCGACGAGGTCACGTTCCTCGGCGCGCACCTCGTGCCGCCCGGTGCCGACGCGGAGTCCTATGTGGACCTCGTGTGCGGCGAGATGCTCGACGCGGTGGCCGAAAGCGTGCGCTGGGCGGACGTGTTCTGCGAGACGGGCGCGTTCGACGAGGCCCAGTCCGCACGGGTGCTGAAGGCCGCCGCCGGGCGTGGGCTCGGCCTGCGGGTGCACGGCAACCAGCTCGGCGAAGGCCCCGGTGTCCGGCTGGCGGTCGAGCTGGGCGCGGCGAGCGTCGACCACTGCACTTATCTCGCGGACACGGACGTCGAAGCGCTGGCGGCTTCCGAGACGGTCGCGACTTTGCTGCCCGCCTGCGACTTGTCGACCCGACAGCCGCTGGCCCCGGCTCGGCGGCTGCTCGACGCGGGGGCGACGGTGGCGCTGGCCAGCAACGCCAACCCGGGCAGCTCGTACACGACGTCGATGGCGTTCTGCGTCGCGACGGCGGTGCTGCAGATGCGCATGACGATCGAGGAGGCGGTCTGGGCCGCCACGGCCGGCGGCGCGAAGGCGCTGCGCCGCGACGACGTGGGCGTGCTGCGCCCGGGCGCCCGGGCGGACGTCCACGTGCTCGACGCGCCTTCGGTGACGCACCTGGCTTACCGGCCCGGCGTGCCGCTGACGAACATGGTGTGGCGTGCCGGGGAGCGTGTGCGCTAACGTCGAAAGCGAGGACGCGCGAAGACACAGTCCGGTATGGGTTAGTCCGGGCGGCTTACGCAGGCTTACCTGTGCGTCCCTTCCTCATCCGTGACGAAGGGACAGCTGTGTCTGTGATCATCATCGGGGCCGGCCTGGGTGGCCTGAGCCTCGCGCACGGCCTGCGCCGCGCCGGGATCCCGTGCCGCATCTACGAACGCGACGAGTCGGCGGGCGCGCGCAAGCAGGGGTACCGGCTGCACATCAGCGGCGTCGGCGACGCGGCGTTGCGCGAGGTGCTGCCGCCGGAGCTGCACCAACTCTTCCGCGCCACCGCGGGCCGCGCGTTGCCGCACACGAACGTGTACGACCACCGGTTGCGGCTGCTCACGCGCCTGGAAGACGAGGGAACTCACCTCAACATCAACCGCTTCACCCTGCGGCAGATCCTGCTGCACGGCCAGGAAGTCGCCTACGGCAAGCAGTTCACGCACCACGAGACCGGTGCGGACGGCGTGACCGCGCACTTCGCCGACGGGACGACCGCGCGGGGCGACCTGCTCGTCGGCGCCGACGGCATCAACTCCGGCGTGCGGCGGCAGTACCTCCCGCACGCCCCGGTCGTCGACGCCGGGCTGGTGCACCTCTACGGCCGGATCCCGCTGACGCCGGAAACCCGCGCGCTGTTCGAGCCGGAGATGTTCGCGGTGTTCTCCATGATGCTCGGCCCGGACCGGACGATGGCCGGGTTCGCGCCGGTCGACTACCCCGAACCGGTGGCCGACGCGTGCGCGCGGCTGGTGCCCGACCTGCGGTTGCGCGACGACCGGCCGTACATGACCTGCTCGGTGGGCGCGCGCTGGGAGATCGCCGGCCACTCCGAAGCCGAGCTCGCCGTGATGGCGCCGGAGGACCTGCAGAAGGTGGCGCTCCGCCTGGTCGACGGCTGGCACCCCCTGGCCCGTGCGATGGTCGAGCACTGGGACGTCCCGGCGACGTTCCCGCAACCCATCCGGACGAGTATCCCGATCGGGCCGTGGGAACCGTCGCGCGTGACGCTCGTCGGCGACGCGATCCACGCGATGAGCCCGGCCGCCGGCGCGGGCGCCAACACCGCGTTGCGCGACGGTGCGGCGTTGGCGTCCGCGCTGGCCGGGGCTCCGCCGCTCGAGGCGGTGGCGGCCTACGAGACCGCGATGGTGGCCTACGGGTTCGCCGCGGTGCGGGAGTCCGCCGAAAACGGGCGCCGGTACCTCGGGCAGAACCCGCTCACAACGGCAGGGTGAACGGCGTGCACGCCGGCGCGTAGCTCGCGTCGAGCGCGTGGAGGATCAGGCCGGTGACGTTGGGGTCGACCGCCTGGCTCAGGTGCCCGGACGCGTCTCCCGCGCAGAAGTCCTGCAGGACGACGTCCGTGGTGCCCGGTTCTCCGAGGATTCCGCTGGTGTAGGGCGTGACGACCTCGTCGTACTTGCTCACGATGCTCGTGTAGGTGGGGCCGGGGACGTGGACGCCACCGCGGGCGAGGTCGTCCAGGAAGGCCGACGGCGCGAGGTACTCGGTGCACGCGCCGCACGTCGTGCGCAGGACCGCGCCGAGCCCGGGCGCGGAGGTGAGCAGGGCCTTGGCGAGCGCGTCGAGGCCGCCGAGCGTCGTCCCGCGGTAGTTGGCGCCGAAGCCGGCGAAGTGGGCGACCTTGGCGGCCCCGCCGTACTTCAGGTAGTACGCGGGCATCGTGCTGCCTTCGGAGTGGCCGACGATGTCGACCTTCGCCGCTCCGGTCGTGGACCGGACCCGGTCGACGAACCGGCCGAGCTGCGCCGCGCTGTCGCGCATGGACGCGAGCCCGCCGACGCCGGGACCGAGGATGCCGGTCCCGTACGTCAGTGAGAAGACGCAGTAGCCCTGGGCGGCGATCTTCGGCGCGTGGAAGAACCAGTTGACGGTGTCGTTCGCGCCGAGCCCGTGCACGAGCACGACGGGCTCCGGGTGCGCGGCCGAGGGCCGGCAGCCCCAGTCGTTCCAGCCGCTGCTCGGGGCCGCTTCCGCGACCGGCGGCGCGACCGCGCCGAGGGTGAGCGCCGCGGCGAGCACGGCCAGGGTTCGCTTGACACCGCCGTTGGTGACCCACATTCCGTTGCCTCCAGTTACCCGTCAGTACGTGACCCAGATCATGATCGGTCACAGGCGCCTGGAGGCGACCTGGGAAAACGCTCAGAGTTGCCCGGCGGGCGTTGTGACGGGTGACAACGACGGCCTGCGGGTCGCGGTGACTAGCCCGGCCAGCGCGACCAGCCCGCAAAGCCAGGCGAACCAGTCGCCGAAGCGGGCGTAGGGCGTCTTCCCTGGCCCGAGCGGGACGTCGGCGACGACCACCGAGAACGGGCGGTCACCGGTGTGGGCGTCGGCCAGCACGTGTCCCTGGGCGTCGGCCAGCATGGGCGTACCGCGCGCGGCGCTCCACGCCACCGAGAAACCGTTCTCGACACCGCGGATCAGCGCGGTGCGGCTGTGGGCCCAGCCGTCGACGTCTTCGTCGGAGGCCGGGATGAGGACCAGGCCCGTGCCGGCTTCGCCGTAACCGCCGCTGGGGTCGGCGAAGTTGACGTCCATGCACACCATCAGCCCGATCCCGGCGACGTGCGCGAGCTGGGTGCCTGAGGTGAGGTTCGGCGAATCCCCGTTGTGCCACTTGCGGTACTCCACCGGCGGGCCGGACGGCGGAATCGCCAGCGCGGCGTTGAACCGGCCGTCCGGGGTCGTGTCGATGACGCCGGTGACGACGTCGAGGTTCCGCTTGCGAGCGACGTTCGCGAAGGCCTCGACGAGCCGCGGGCGGCTGGCCTGGTCCACCGCGAAGGTGCCTTCGGGGAGCACGGCCACCCGGACGCCGTCCGGCAGCCGGCCGATTTCGTCCACATAGGACTGGAGGCGGGTGCGGCCCTCGAACGTGGCGACGTCGAGCCCCCAGCGGCTCTGTCCCATGGCGAGCAGGGCGACCCGCGTCGGCGGGCCGGTGAGCGGCGGCGTGGTCCAGAAGGCGAGCCCGGCCAGCGCCGCGGCGGTGACGACCAGGCCGGCGAGCCGGGCCCGGCCGCGGACGCCCGGCGCGAGCGCGGCGGCCACGGCGGCCGGGACGAACAGCACCAGGAACTCCACACCCCAGCCGCCGGTCACCGTGGCGAGCCGGAACACGGCCGGCCGGTCGGCCTGGGTCGTCATCAGGGTGTCCATCACGCCGGTCGGGTTGAGCAGCGAAACGACGTACAGCACGACGGTCCACAACGCCGGTGCGGCGAGCGCCGCCAGGAGGCCGTGCCCGCGCCGGACCAGCACCCGGAACAGCCCGGCGGACAGGGCGAACAGCAGCGCGCTGCCGCCGAGGATCCCGATCGCCGCGGGGCGGGGGATCGAAAGCGAATGCCAGTAGTAACTCCAGCTCCCGGTGCTCCCCGCGAGGTAGGCGGCGAACGCGCAGGCCATCGCCGCGGCGCCGGGGACGCGCGGCGCGAGCAGCAGGATCGGCAGCGGGGCCACCCAGGCCAGTTCGGGGACCGGGGCCAAGCCCGTGCCGAAGAAGAACAACACCGCCGACGCCACCGTCGCGACGACCGCCCACCCCAGCTTGTTCATCGTGGCCCCTTTCGCCCGGTGCCGATCGTTCCAGGCGGCGCGGGCGGACACACTGGGCTGGACCACCGGGCCGGGGTGGGGTTTACCCCACCCCGGTTCACGCAGAGTTCAGTAAGCCGTCACTCGACAGGGATCGGAGCGGTCCCTGTCGATCAGTAGCGTTGCTAACGAACAGCAACGAAAGTGGGCCGCCCATGGACTTCTCGCTGATCGTGCTGGTGGTGATCGTCGCCGCGCTGGCCTTCGACTTCACCAACGGCTTCCACGACACCGCCAACGCGATGGCCACCTCGATCGCCACCGGGGCGCTCAAACCGAGAGTCGCCGTCGCCGTTTCGGCCGTGCTGAACCTCGTCGGCGCGTTCCTCTCGGTCGAGGTCGCCAAGACGATCTCCGGCGGGATCGTCGACGACACGAAGGTGACACCGGTGATCATCTTCGCCGGGCTCGTCGGCGCCATCGTGTGGAACCTGGTGACCTGGCTGATCGGGCTGCCGTCGAGTTCGTCGCACGCGCTGTTCGGCGGGCTGATCGGCGCGACCTGGATCGCCTCGGGCTCCGACGCCGTCCACTTCGGGAAGGTCGTCGAGAAGGTGCTGATCCCGGCGCTCGCTTCGCCGATCGTCGCCGGGCTCGTCGCGACGCTGGGCACCTTCCTCGTCTACCGGATCACCGCCCGGGCGAAGCAGGACACGGTGGGCCGCACCTTCAAGGCCGGCCAGATCGCCTCCGCGTCGCTGGTTTCGCTCGCCCACGGCACGAACGACGCGCAGAAGACCATGGGCGTCATCACGCTCACGCTGATCGCGTCCGGCTCGCTCGCGCCGAACTCGGGGCCGCCGCTCTGGGTGATCCTGACCGCCGGCACCGCGATCGCGCTCGGCACCTACCTCGGCGGCTGGCGGATCATCCAGACGATGGGCAAGAAGCTCACCGAAATCCAGACACCGCAGGGGTTCGCGGCGGAAACCAGCGCCGCGGCGGTCATCCTCACCTCGGCGCACCTCGGGTTCGCGCTGTCCACCACGCACGTCTGCTCGGGCGGCATCATCGGCTCCGGGCTCGGCCGCAAGCTCGCCGAGGTCCGCTGGGGCGTCGCGGGCCGGATGGTCCTGGCCTGGGCGCTGACGCTGCCCGCCGCCGCGATCGTCGGCGCGCTCGCCGCCGAGGTCTCGACGCTCGGGACCTGGGGCACCGTGCTGGTCGGCCTGGCCGGGGTCGTCGTCGCCCTGGGCATCTACCTCGCCTCGAAGCGGAACCCCGTCAACGCCAACTCCATCCACGAGCCCGAGTCCGGCGTCGCGCAGCCGGCCAACGCCTGAGGAGCGCCGTGCACATCAATTGGGGTTCCCTCGGTCTCGTCTTCGTCGTCGCGCTGGCTTCGGTCGTCGTGCTGACGAGCCTCTTCTCCTTCGGCGTGGTCGGGCTCTCGCAGCGCGAATCGGCCCGCGCGGAGGGTGGCTCGGGCAACGGGCCGCTGGCCGGCGCGGTCGTCTGCTTCGCCGCCTGCCTGGCGATCGTCGGCTACGGGATCTACTTGATCGTCGCCTGAACGCGTTCCCGGAACCCGCCGGGCAGCCCGCTGAGCATCGGTTTGAGCGTGGCGCGCCGCGCCTCGCCCAGGTGGGTCAGCAGGTCGAGCGCCGGCGTCCAGAGGTCTTCGTCGGCGCTCGCCGCCGTGACCAGCCGGCCGAGCCGGTGCGCCGGGAGCAGGCCGACGACGTGGTCGATGCGGCGCTTGTCGTCGAGCACGAACGCGATCCGCAGCAGCGCCGGGTCGTCGATCTGTTCCAGGGCCCGCCGCACGGTGGGGTCCGGCAGGTGCCCGACGAACCGGCCGAGGGTGATCCAGTCCTCCTTGCGCGCCAGTTCGCCGGCGACGGCGAGGACGGTGTCCAAGGGGATCCGGCTGATGATCGCGCTCGCGCGCCGCGGGTCGAGCTCCGCGGCCACGTCGGCGAGGAACCGGGTGCTGAGCCGCTTGGCGACGTCGACCCCGCGCGCGACGTCGACCAGCCCGGCGATCCGGGCGCACAGCAGCGGGCCGAACACCTTCTCGGCGATCTTGGCGAGCACCCCGACGGGCACGACCCGCGCGGCCAGGGCCATCCGCTGCAGCGCGGCGGCGTTGGCGTCGAACAGCGTGTCGGTGACCTGCTCGCGGAAGGCCTGCAGGTCGTCGGCGTCCACGCGGGCGAGGTAGGTCAGGCGCGCGGGCTCGACGCCGAGGACGCGGGCCAGCTTGAGGATTTCGGCCTCGGCGCCGTAGTTCGCCGAGGGCGCCGCGTGCTCCGTCACAGGCCGACCACCTTCCGGACCGCGCCGCGCAGCAGCGAGGGAACGTACCGGAGCCCTTCTTCGCCCGCCTCGGCGAGCGCTTTCGCCTGACGTCTGCGCGCGTCGCGCAGCGCGTCGGCGAGGTCCTGTCGTTCGTGCTCCTCGAGGGCCTCGATGCCTTCGGGGAGGTAGCCGCCCAACTGGTCGGCGAGTGTGCGCTCGGCCATGGTGGATCATCATGCAACACCGCGGCCGCCACCGTGCGGATATGCGCACCGAGACGCCCACTCGTCCGTGTCGGCGACCTTGCAGCACGGTGCTCCGTGTTGTGAGCACTGCTCTCGCTAAATGGCCGGCGGCGCTCTGCTTCGAGAGCACCGCTCTCGGAGATGCCAAGACTGGGTTCCTGTCGAGCGTGGACAAGCTGAACGGTTGACTTTCGGCAGTGGTCGGCCGCTGTCACGCCTTGTAGTTTCGACCCCGTGCGGGCGGGGACGAAGCGTAGGTGGCGGGCGGTGCTCGACGTCGCCGTCGGGCTGTTCCTCGCGTTCACCGTCGTCGTCGGCACGCTGGACACCCGGTTTTACTGGGAGCTGGCCGGCGGCCTCGTGGTCGTCGCCGGCTCGGTCGCGACGGCCCGGCGGTACCCGGCCGTCTCACTCGGCATCGCGCTGGCGGGGGCGCTGGCCGTGCCGTTCCCCTACGGCAGCCGCATGCCCGCGTGGGTGATCTTCGTGCTGGTCGCGATCGGCTACCAGGCCGGGTTGCGGATGCCGCGCGCCCGGCCCGGCATCCTGACCGGGGTGGCCGTCACGATGCTGGGGCTGCCGGTCGCGCTCGTCTTCGGCCCGGACGGCCTCGGCGACTGGGCGGAGATGGTCGCGGTCATCGTCTTCGCCGGGCTGTCGCCGTGGCTGCTCGGCCGGTACGTCCGGGTCCGCGGCGAGCTCGCCCGCACCGGCTGGCGGCGGGCCGAGGAGATGGAGAGCAGGCAGCAGCTCGTCGCCGAGCAGGCCCGGCTGCGGGAGCGGGCGCGGATCGCCAGCGACATGCACGACTCGCTGGGGCACGAGCTGAGCCTGATCGCCGTCCGTGCCGCCGCGCTGGAGGTCGCGGGCGGGCTCGACGACGCCCAGCGCGACGCCGCCGCGCAGCTGCGGATCAGCGCCGCGACGGCGACCGAGCGGCTGCGCGAGATCAT
Source organism: Amycolatopsis sp. CA-126428 (assembly GCF_002904335.1). Lineage (GTDB taxonomy): Bacteria > Actinomycetota > Actinomycetes > Mycobacteriales > Pseudonocardiaceae > Amycolatopsis. Next base: position 28,615 of record NZ_PPHF01000170.1, read on the forward strand.
CGGCGTGCTGCGCGAGGACGCCGCGCCGGTCGAGCCGGTGCAGGGCGACCTCGGTGAGCTGATCGCGCGGGCGCGGGCGTCCGGGCTGCTCATCGAGTCCACAGTGGACGCCGCGGAAGTGCCGCCGATGGTGGCCCGCGCCGCCTACCGGGTGGTGCAGGAAGCGCTGACGAACGTGGCGAAGCACGCGCCGGGCGCCGCCGTGACGGTCCGGGTGACCGGCACCGCCGCGCGGACCGACGTCAGCGTGGTCAACGCGCCGCCGCCCGCCGGGCCGCTGCCCGGTTCCGCGTCCGGGCAGGTCGGGCTGATCGGGCTGCGCGAGCGCGTCCGGCTCGTCGGCGGCACGCTGCGGGCCGGGCCTGACGCCGGCGGGTTCGCCGTCACCGCGACGCTGCCGCACGGGGCCGCGCCGGTCGAGCTGGAGGCCGCCTCGGCGGATGACGAATCCGGGCAGTCGACGTCGGCCCGCGCTCTCGAACTGGCCCGGCGTGACGTGCGGCGCAGCCTGATCCAGGCCGTCGCCGTCCCGCTCGTCCTGTTCGCGATGGTCCTCGCGGTCGCCGGCATCGCGTTCCTCTACCAGTGGAACTCCTCTGAGTTGCCAACACCGGTCTACGAGCGGCTGCGGATCGGGCAGCCGCGGGCCGAGGTGACGCCGCAGCTGCCGGAGAACCAGCGCATCGCCCGGCCGGTGCGGGGCGAGCCGCCGCGGCCGGCGGTGGCCGGGATCGCGTGCGAGTACTACGGCACCGGGCGGTCCTGGCTCGACAACGACTACGCCGCCTACCGGCTGTGTTTCGCCGATGGGAAACTGGTCGCCAAGGACAGATTCGCCGAGGGGGCAACGTGATCAGGGTCGTGCTGGCCGACGACGAAGCGATGATGCGGGCGGGGGTGGCGGCGATCCTCGCCGCGGACCCGGGCATCGAGGTCGTCGCCGAAGCCGCCGACGGCCGTTCGGCTGTCTCCCAGGTCCTCGCCACGCACCCCGACGTCGTGCTCCTGGACATCCGGATGCCGGGCCTCAACGGCCTCGGCGCGGCTGCCGAGATCCGGCGGCTGCTGCCCGCGACCGGCGTGATCATGCTGACCACGTTCGGCGAGGACGACTACATCGAGCGCGCCCTTTCCCTGGGCGCGGGCGGGTTCCTGCTCAAGTCGGGCGACCCGCGCGAGCTCCTCGCCGGCATCCACGCCGTCGCGGGCGGGGCCGCGTTCCTCTCGCCGAAGGTGGCGCAGCGGGTGATCGCCCGGCTCTCCGGCGGGCAGCTGGCGCGCGCCGCCGCGGCCCGCGAGCGGATCGCCGCGCTGACCCCGCGCGAGCGGGAAGTGCTGACGCTGCTGGGTTCGGGACTGTCCAATGCGGACATCGCGGCGAAGATGTTCGTCGTCGAGGGCACAGTGAAGGCGCACGTGAGCACCATCCTGACCCGGCTCGGCGCGAAAAACCGGGTCCAGGCGGCGATCACGGCGTACGAGGCGGGACTGGTCGGGGGAGACGCGGCGGCGTCCACCCCGTGATCCCCGCGCCGGCGCGGGCCGTCGCTTCGGCCGGCAGGCACTTCAGCAGGGCCGTGCGCAGTCCCACCGCGACGGGGTTGGTCAGCTGCGGGCCGACTTTCCCCATCCGGACGGACTCGCGCACGACGTGCTGACTGCGCGGCCGTCGTTGCCGGTCGTAGTGCGCGAGGGCCGTGTCGACGGTGTCCTGTGTGGACACGGCGTGGGCGAGCACGACGGCGTCCTCGATGGCCTGGCAGCCGCCCTGGCCGAGGAACGGCGGCATCGCGTGGGCGGCGTCGCCGAGCAGCGCGATCCGGCCGCGGGTGTAGGTGGGGAGCGGGGCGCCGAGGTAGTAGAGGTCGTGGTGCAGCACGGCTTCGGGCGGGGTGGCGGCCAGGAGGGCCGGGATCGGGTCGTGCCAGTTCCCGAAGGCGTGCTCGAGGTCGGCTCGGCAGGTGCCTGGTGCGGCGAGGGCCGAGATCCACCAGTAGACGTCGCCGCCGGTCAGCGGGAGGACGCCGACTTCGGTGCCGCGGCCGAAGCTCGTGCTCAGCCCGGTTCCGGGGCGGTGCGCGACGCCGCGGAACGCCGTGCTGCCGGTGTAAACGGGTTCGGGGTGGTCCGGGAAGAGCGTGTGGCGCACCCGGCTGTGGATGCCGTCGGCCGCGACGACGAGGTCGGCGCGCAGGTCTTTGCCGCCGACGCGGACCAGGCCGTCTTCGCGGACTTCGGTGACTTCTTGGCCGGTGCACAGGCTTTCGGCGGGAACCGCGTCCCGGAGGGCGGCGATGAGGTCCCGCCGGTGGATCGCGCCGAGCGGCCGCCCGTGCCGCCGCGCGAACTCGGTGGCGTCGAAGCGGGAGATCCGCCGGCCGCGGCGGTCGCGGAACCCGCCTTCTTGCTGCGGGGCCAGGCGCCCGCCGAGGTCGACGCCGAGTTCGTCGAGGCTCCGCAGGGCGTTCGGCCAGAGCGAGATCCCGGCACCGACGTCGCCGAACTCGGACGCTTTCTCGAGGACGGTGACGGTCCAGCCGACCCGGTGCAGCCCCGCGGCCGCCGCCAGGCCGCCGATGCCTCCGCCGACCACTACTGCGTGCATGGTGCCTCCTCTACATCTGTAGAGGACTCTACACCTGTAGAGTGCATTCTCGTGGAGCGAATGGATGTGATCGCCGACGCAGCGATCGCGGTGATCGCGGCGGAGGGCATGCGCGGCCTGACCCACCGGGCGGTCGATCGCGCGGCGGCCCTGCCGGTGGGGTCGACGTCGTACTACGCGCGCACGCGGGCGGCGCTGCTGGAGCTGACGATCGCGCGGATCGTGGTCTTGGACCAGGCTCCGACTGAGTCGTCGGGATCCTTAGCGGAGTTCATCGCGGGCTACGCGTTCGAGGCGATCACTTCGGGGCGGACGCGGATGCTGGCGCGGTACGAGTTCGCGTTGGAAGCGACTCGGCGGCCGGAGCTGCGAGCGGTGTACGACGAGGGCGGGTTGCAGATCCGCCGCCAAGCGGCGGCCGCGCTGAAGGCGGCTGGGTCGACGGACCCTTCGCGGCACGCGAGGGTGGTGGTGGACTGGATGGAGGGGACGATCTTCGGGGCGCTGGCGGGGACGGGATCGCTTGCGCCGCCTGACTTGTCCGAGTTGGTGGCGAGCGCCCGGGAGATCCTGTCGGGCATCGGCGTGGCGTGACGACCGGTCGCGAAGTCATTCACTCTCTCCGTGGTCAGCCAGGTATCTGCGGGTATTCAGGGTGTCGAGGTGGTTCGGCCCCAGCACCCGCACCTGGTCGGAGAGCAATCGTTCGAGCGCGTCGCGCGCGGCGGCCGGGTCGCCGGCTTCCGCCTGCCAAGCGGCGAGATTGGCGCGGACGGTGAGCGTCTGAGGGTGATCCGGCCCGAGAATCCGCAGCTGGTCGGCAAGGACTTCCTCGAGCGCGTCGACTGCAGCGGCGGGATCGCCCGCTTGCCCGCGCAGGTCGGCGAGATTGTTACGAGTGCGCAGGGTATGCGGGTGATCCCGGCCAAGGACCCGCAGCTGGTCGGCAAGGACTTCCTCGAGCGTATCGATGACATCGGCGGCGGCGTCGCCTGCTCGCTCCCGCAAGGCAGCGAGGTTGCCGCGAGTTCCGAGCGTCTGCGGGTGGTCCGGGCCGAGGATCTGCAGTTGGTCCGTGAGAAGTTCTTCGAGTGCGACGACGGCACCGGTGAAGTCGCCGGCTCGGGCGCGCCAGAACGCGACGTTGCTGCGGGTTCCGAGCGTCTGCGGGTGGTCCGGGCCGAGGATCTGCAGCTGGTCCGCCAGCAGCTCCTCGAAAGCTTCGCAGGCACGAGTCACGTCGCCGCTTTCCCCGCTCCAGTGTGCGATACCGCTGCGGGTGCTGAGTGCGTCGGGATGGGACGGTCCGACAATCCGCAGGTAGTCGGCCAGCAGTTCCTCCAGCGCTTCGGCGGCGCCGCCGGGATCACCGGCGTCCCCGCGCCGGCCCGCCAGGCTGGCGCGGGTGCTGAGGGTGTGGGGATGGTCCGGGCCGAGGATCCGCAGGCGGTCGGCAAGCAAGTCCTCGAGGGCGGCGGCAGCGCCGAGGGGATCCCCCGCCTCTGCCCGCCAGCGCGCCAGGCTGTTCCGGGTCGTCAATGTGCCGAGGTCGTCCGGACCCAGGACCCGCAGGTAGTCGGCCAGCAGAACATCCAGCAGTTCAGCAGCCCCGGCGGGATCACCGGCTTCCCCGCGCCAGTAGGCGATGTTGTTGCGGGTGACGAGGGTGTTCGGGTTTGCCGGACCGAGGATGCGCAGTTGGTCGGCGAGTACTTCCTCGAGGGTTTCGGCGGCACCGGCGGGATCACCTGATTCTCCGCGCCAAGCGGCCAGGTTGGCGTTGGTGCTCAAGGTGTCGGCGTGGTCCGGACCCTGGAGCCGCAGCCGATCCGCGAGCAGCTCCTCCAGCGCCCGGGCCGCGCCGGTGGGATCTCCGGCTGCCCCGCGCCATGCGGCGAGCCTGGCGCGGGCGGCAAGTGTGTCGGGGTGATCAGCGCCGAAGTAGCGAAGCGCGCAATCGTGAAGCTGCGTGGCTGCGGTGATGGCCGAGTCGAGCAGGCCGGCGTCGCCGAGACTTTCCAACGCGCGCCACAGCAGCGGATGTCCGACGGAACACCACAGTCCCTGTTCGGCGGTTTCCCGGAGCACGGCGGTATTGGAGCGGAGGGCCTCGCGCAGTTCGTGATCGCTTTCGATGTCGGGCCACAGGGCGAGGAGCGCATCTGCGGCTGCCCATGCCAGGTCGGCCAGGGCCTCTTCGTCGAGCGAGTCACGAACGACGCGTTGGACGAGCGCGTGCACGCGAATCGCGTGCGGGGGCTCTTGGGGGTCCAGGGAAAGCAGGCTGAACCTGTGCAGGGATTCGAGCCCGGCCTGAGCCTGCTCGGCGGTGAGGTCGCGTCCGAGACGCTCGGCGAGGTGGTTGGTGACGGCTTCGGTCGAGAAGGCAGCCGCGGGGATGCCGGACGAATCGAGGAGCGAAGTGAGTTCCAGCACCGGCTGAGCCAGCCCCGCCGGTGCAAGCTGGTTCGCAGCGTCGATCGAAATGGCCCACGTGGCGGCGACCGTCTGTTCGTGCTCGTCCGGGAGTTCGTGTACTTCAGGGAGAATGTCCCGCAGTGCCGTCCGGCGTTCGGCGAGCCGAACGCGGTAGCCGGCGGTGCTGAGCAGGGGTTTGTTGATCAGGTAGGCGGCCGCTTGGGCCAGTGCCAGTGGCAGGTGTCCCAAGTCTCCGGCCAATTCCGCGAGTGTGGCCTTGTCACTGTCGGTACGCGCCCGGGCGGGAAGTTTCTCGACCAGGTAGTTCAGCCCTTCGATGGGCGTGTACAGGCCGACTTCGACGATCTGCCGGCGGTGCCCGCGCAGCACGGCGTCGCGGCGGCGAGTGGTCAGCACCACCTGGCCCACGGCTGAATGAGGTGGCCACAACCCGGTGATGTGCGCCGGCTGTTGGAGGTCGTCGAAGACGATCAGCCACCGACGCGAGGTTTCGGCAAGCCATGCCAGCAGGCGTCGCCACGCACGCTCCGGCGTCGCCGGGTCTGCGCCGAGCAGATCCACCGCGACGTCGGTGTATGCCGCAATGATGGCGTCGCGGCTGCGCGCCGAAATCCACAGCAGCAGATCGACGTCGTCCGCGTCCCACCGAGTGTGCGCGTGATGGGCGGCGACCTGGGTCTTCCCCACCCCGCCCAGCCCGGTCAGAACGATCGTGGGAATGGTCGCTGCTCCGGCGAGGGCTGTGGTGCCTCGGCCGTCGACGGTCCTGGTCAGCTGTTCGGCGACCTCGCGGACTTGGAACCCGTCGGCCCGGACCGGCACGGCACCGAACATCCGCCGCGAAGGAGTTGGTTGCTGCGGAGCCTCCGGCCGCGACTGCCGCAGCCGCGCGGCAGGGTGCCGGCTGTCGGTCTCGAGCTGTTCGGTGAGGATGTCGTGATAGGCCCGAAGCCGCTTGAGCGTCGTCTCGAGCGGCAGGTCCGTGCCGTGGGCATGCCCAGCGGCGACGCAGGCCCTCCCGTAGGCCGCGATGCGCTCCCACGGAGGTGCCTTTTTGAACTTGCCTGACAGGAGATCCGATAGCGATGACCTGCTCAGAGCGTTGTCGCGCTCGCGATCGAAGGACAGCAGCTCCGCCTGGGACGGACGTCCGGCGGCGGCGAGCAACTCCGCCAGCTTGCCGACGAACCACCTCCGCGGGTTCGTTCCTGTGTCCACTCGTCCTCCCCGGCTCCGAAGTTCCGGAACCGTCCGGACTCCGGAATCCGGAAAGCTAGCTCATCCGGCTCATCCGGACTCCGGTCTCCGGGGTGCTCCGGGATCGGCCCACCCGAATGGCGCACTGCCTCATCGTGGTGAGCAGCCGGCCGGACGAAAAGACCGGCCACCACCACGAGGAGACAGTCATGACTCGCCACCGCAAGCGCCTGCCGCGTCCGTTGGTCAGCACGATCATCAAGGGGGTCGTCTCCGGGATCGTTCGAGCCTTGATCGACTTGCTGATGCCTCACGAGGGCCTCTGAAGGACATGGGCGTGCCTGGCCCGGCCGGACGTCAGGCGTCCCGGCGGCGCAGCACCGCCCCGCCCACCAGCAGCGCCGCCGCGGCCCAAGCCGCGCAGATCGCCAACCCCACCCAAGGCGCGTATGGTGCGGCCGCCATCGTGATCGGGTTGGGCCGGCCCGCCTCGACCATTGCGTTCACCCCCGCGATGCCCGGGAAGTACGGCACCGCCTCCGGCGAACCCAGCGATGCCACGATCAGCGGCAGCGGGACCAGCAGCACGATCACCGACACCAGCGTCCCCGCCGCGCTGCGCAACGCCCAGCCGATGCCCGTGCACAACAAACCCAGCAGCGCGAAGTAGCCGCCCGTGCCCGATGCCGTTGTGAAGGCCGCTTCGAACGATGTCGGCAGGCCGTGGCCGTTCATCACCGCTGTGGTCAAAGCCATCCCCGCGCACGACAGCAGCACCCCGTACGCGAACAGGACCGGCAGGACCACCGCCGCCTTCGCCAGGACCACCCGAAAGCGGACTGGGGTCCACAGCAGTGTCGAGCGGATGCCGCCGCTCGCGTACTCGCTTGTCACGAACAGCGTTGCCAGGGCGATCACCGCGAACTGGGTCAAGTAGAACCCGCCGCCGAGGGTGATCGTGTTGGCGGCCTGCGGGTCGTCGCCGATGTGCTGGGCGATGGCCGACAGCGTTTCGTAGCACAACATCAGGACCGTTCCTGCCACCAAGCACCACCACGTTGCCCGGACCGACCAGAACTTCGTCCACTCCGCGGCCACCGCGCCCGGGAGCCCGCCGCCGCGTACTTCGGCTGCTGTGGTCATGCCGATACCCCGTATTCCACCGAAGAAGCCGTCAGTTCCATGTACGCCTGCTCGAGCGATGCCGTCCGCTCGGCGAGGCCGTGCACGCGGATCCCCAGCTCGTGCACGAGGTCGCCGACGCGGGTGACGTCGATGCCGTCCACCACCAGCTCTCCCGGCTCGCCCGGGTGTGTCAGCCCGCCTTCGGCTCGCAACCGCGCGTCCAGCGAAGAGCGTTCGGCGTCGGCCGGGACGCGGACCGAGACCGTCGTGCGGGAATGGCCCGCGATGAACTCCGCCACCGGTGCGTCGGCCAGCAGCTTGCCCTTGCCGATCACCACCAGGTGGTCGGCGGTCAGCTGCATCTCGCTCATCAGGTGGCTCGAGACGAACACCGTCCGCCCCTCGGCCGCCAGCGAGCGCATCAGCTGTCGCACCCAGCGGACGCCGTCCGGGTCGAGGCCGTTCACCGGCTCGTCGAACAGCAGCACCGCCGGGTCGCCGAGCAGCGCGCCCGCGATGCCGAGCCGCTGTCCCATGCCGAGCGAGAACTGCCCGGCCCGCTTGCCGGCGACGTCCGACAGCCCGACCGTCGCCAGGACTTCCTCCACGCGGCTCGCCGCGATGCCGTTGCTGCGGGCCATGGCCAGCAGGTGCTTCCCGGCGCTGCGGCCGGGGTGCAGGGCTTTGGCGTCGAGCAGCGCGCCGACCTCGCGCAGCGGGTGCCGCAGCTCGGCGTAGCGCCGGCCGCCGACCAGGGCTTCGCCCGCCTGCGGGTGGTCGAGCCCGACGGTCATCCGCATGGTCGTCGACTTCCCGGCGCCGTTGGGGCCGAGAAACCCGGTCACCCGCCCCGCGGCGACGTCGCAGGTGAGCGCGTCGACGACGGTCTTCTCCCCGTAGCGCTTCGTGAGTCCCCTGAGTGTGATCATGCGTCGAAGTCTGCGGTCCGCGGGGGTGCGCGGGCATCGGACGACGGTCGCGGGCCGCCCCCGACTTTCGTCAGGGTTTCAGGAACGGCGGCGGGTGTGCCGGGTCGGGACGGCGGCCGCGGGGTCCTCCGGCCAGGGGTGCTTCGGGTACCGGCCACGCAGGTCGGCGCGCACGGCCGGGTAGCCGGACGTCCAGAAGGACGCGAGGTCGGCGGTGATCGCCGCGGGCCGGCCGGCGGGGGAAAGCAGGTGCAGCACCACCGGGACGCCGGCGAGCACCGGGGTTTCGGTCCAGCCGAAGGTCTCCTGGAGCTTCACGGCGAGCACGGGCCGGTCACCGCGGTAGTCGACGCGGATGTGCGACCCCGACGGCACTTCGAGGCGGTCCGGGGCGAGGTCGTCGAGTTTCGCCGCGTCCGGCCAGGGGAGGAGGGCCTTCAGGGCGGTACCCGCGTTGAGGTTCGCCAGGTCCGCCTTCCGGCGGGCGGTGCCGAGGTCGAGCCAGCTGTCCACATCGGACAACAGGGCGGCGTCGTCGACCGGGGGCCACGGCGGGCCGAGGACGCGGTGCAGGAACGCCATCCGTTCACGGAGGCGCAGCGCGTCCTGGCTCCACTTGAGGAGGCCGAGTCCCTCGGACTTCAGGCCGGCGAGCAGGGCGGCGCGGACGTCGGCGTTCTTCAGCGGCTTCTCGGACAGCACGATGGCGCCGAGCTTGCGGACCCGCCGGGCGACGACGTCACCGTCCCAGGTGACTTCGTCCACTTCGGACACCGTGCCGGCGCGGACGGCGAGGGTTTCGTCGGCGGCCGCGGCGAGGCGGATGGTGCCGTGGACGCGGCCGGGATCGCGGGTGGCTTCGGCGATCGCCAGCCACTCGGCGTCGAGGCCGCTGCCGGGCGGGAGCTCGGCGGCGGTGCCCCCGGCCATGAGGTACACGGGCGCGCCGCCGGGACGCCGCTTGGCGAGCCGCTCGGGATGGGCGAGGGCGACGACCAGCGCGGGATCGGCCGAAGCCGGACGCTGGGCCCGCCGTCCCGGGACCAGGCCCTCCAGCCGCCGCGCTTCCCGCTTCCAGCGCCGCGCTCCTTCGTCGCCCGCCGAGCGCAGGCGGCGCAGCTCCGCCGCCACGTCCGTCAGCGTCGCACCCGCGTCCAGCAGCGCCACCACCTCCGCGGCGTTGCGGGCGCCCACCTCGGAAGATCCGTCCAGCAGTGCGCGGGCCAGCCGCGGGTGCAGGCCCAGCTCGGCCATCCGCCGTCCGCGCTGGGTCACCGTCCCGTTCGTGGCCGTCGCGCCCAGCGTCACCAGCAGGGCCCGGCCCGCCGCCAGCGCGCCTTCGCCCGGGGGGTCCCACCAGGCCAGTCCGCTGCCGTCGGGTGTCGACCAGCACGCCAGCTCCAGCGCCAGCCGGGCCAGCTCGGCCGTGCGGATCTCCGGCTCGGGGTACGCCGGCAGCGTCGCCTGCTCGTGCTCGGCCCAGCAGCGGTACGCCCGCCCGGGTGCCTCGCGGCCCGCGCGGCCGGACCGCTGCGCGGCCACCGCCGCCGACACCCGGACCGTCGCGAGCCCCGGCAGCCCGCGCCGGTGGTCGACGCGCGGCACGCGCGCCAGCCCGGAGTCCACCACCGAGCGCACGCCCGGGACCGTCAGGCTCGACTCCGCCACCGCCGTCGCCAGCACCACCCGCCGCCGGTCACGCGGCCGCAGCGCGTCATCCTGGTGCGCCGCCGACAACCGGCCGTGCAGCGGAAGAACGTCCACAGCGTCCAATTCGGACAGACGCAGTAAACCCGCTGTCCGGGCGATCTCTCCGGCGCCGGGCAGGAAAGCCAGCACATCGCCGTCCCCCTCGGACAACGCTGTTCTTACCGCCCGGGCGACACAGGCCTCGGCGCGCTCACCGCGAGCGGGCGGGACGTAGGAGAACTCCACCGGGTACGTCCGAGCCGTGGCCGTCACCACGGGGGCGTCGCCGAGCAGGGCCGCGAGCCGCCCGGACGCGACCGTCGCCGACGTCGCCAGCAGCCGCAGGTCCTCGCGCAGCCCGGCGCGGACGTCCAGGAGCAGCGCGAGCAGCAGGTCGGCGTCCAGGTGCCGCTCGTGGCATTCGTCGAGCAGCACCGTCGAGACGCCGGGCAGCTCCGGGTCGCCCTGCACGCGCCGCACCAGCAGCCCCGACGTCACGACCTCGATGCGGGTCCGCGCCGACACCTTCCGGTCGCCGCGCACGGCGTAGCCGACCGTCTCGCCGACCGGCTCACCCAGCAGCGCGGCCATCCGAGCCGCCGCCGCGCGCGCCGCCAGCCGTCGCGGCTCGGCGACCACGACCCGGCCCGGGGTGGCTTCCGCGAGGGCGAGCGGGACCAGCGTCGTCTTCCCCGTGCCGGGCGGCGCCACGAGCACCGCGGCGCCGCGTTCGTCGAGCGCGGCGACGACGTCCGGCAGCACGGACCGGACCGGCAGGTCGGGGAGCTTCACTTCGCCGTGACCTCGGGAGGCGGGGGCAGCTGGTAACCGGACGGGCCGATGTTCGCGTTGAGCGAGCGCAGCCATTCGCCGGAGGAGATCATCTTCCGGATCGCGTCGTCGACCGCGGCCACCCCCTGGGTGTCGTCCTTGCGCAGGCCCACGCCGTAGCTCTCCTTCGAGAACGGCTTCCCGACGATCTTCAGCAGCTCCGGGTCTCGCGCGACGTAGCCCGCCAGGATCACCGCGTCCGTGGTCACCGCGTCGATCTGCCCGGCGAGCAGCGCGGTCACGCAGTCGGAGTACCGCGGGTACTCGACCAGCTGGACGGCCTGGGCGTACTTGTCCTTCACCTGCTGCGCCGGCGTCGACCCGGTGACCGAGCACAGCCGGCGGCCGTTGAGCGCCTCCGGCCCGGCGATGTCGGCCGACGTCCGCCGCACCAGCAGGTCCTGGCCGGTGGTGAAGTACGGGCCGGCGAACGACACGACCTGCTTACGCTTGTCGGTGATCGAGTAGCTCGCCACGACCAGGTCGACCGCGCCGGAAGTGAGGTCCGTCTCCCGCGTCGCCGACGTCGTCTCGCGCCACGTGATGTCCTTCGCCGGCACACCGAGCTCACTCGCGACGAAAGTCGCGACATCGACGTCGAACCCGACGAACCGGCCGTCGATGGTGTGCTCGGAAAGCCCCGGCGCGTCGAACCGGATGCCGATGGTCAGGTGATCCGTGGCACTCGCCCGGGTGACGAGCGAGTCCGTCGGCGAAACCTTCGCCGGGCCACAGGCCGACGCGGTGACCAGCAGCAACAACGAGCCGAAGAGCGTGCGCCACCGCATCCGGCCGCTCCCTCCGCCTCACGTTGTTCTCAGGTCCTCCCGTTAGCCTAAGTGCGTGGTGCGACCGTCCCAACCCGTGCTGAACACCGTCGGCACGCTCGCCCGGCTCGGGCTGGCGGCCGTCTGGCTCGTTTCCGGCGCGCTCAAGCTGGCGGATCCCGGTCAGACGCTGATCGCCGTGCAGGCGTACGAGGTGCTGCCGGACGCACTCGAAGACGTGGTGGCCATCGCGCTGCCGCTCGTGGAACTCGTGCTCGGGCTGCTGCTGCTCGCGGGCCTGGCGACCCGGTGGGCCGCCGCGGCCGCGCTGGGGCTGCTCGTCGTGCTCATCGCCGGGATCGCCCAGTCCTGGGCGCGCGGCCTGAGCATCGACTGCGGGTGCTTCGGCGGCGGCGGCCAGGTGGCGGCGGGGCAGACCGAGTACCCGCAGGAGATCCTCCGCGACACGGGGTTCGCGCTGCTCGCCGGCTGGCTGCTGGCGCGTCCGCGCACCTGGCTGTCACTCGACGGCTGGCTGGCGCGAGGTCGCGGGAACTCGGGCGAACCCGGGCACGACTACTCGGGTATCGCGGAAGGGAACTGATACACAGTGGGTGGAGCTGAGCGGACCGCACGGAAGCGCCGTCAGGCGGCGCAGGCCGGTTCGAACGTGGTCGCGCAGGCCAGGGGCGCGTCCGGCGACCGGCGGAAGGTGATCATCGGGGTCGCCGCCGTGGTCGTCGTGGCCTTGCTGGTGATCGGCGGCGTGATCTGGACGATCTCGGACCGGAACAAGACCGAGGGCCAGGTGATCAACCCCGGCGCGTCGACCAGCGCGCCGGCGGGCGATGTCACCCAGAAGCGTGACGGCGTGGTCGCCATCGTGGGCAAGACCGGCGCCAAGGCCTCGATCGACGTCTACGCCGACTTCCTCTGCCCGATCTGCGGCGAGTTCGAGAAGCAGTACAAGAGCCAGATCGAGCAGGCGATCAACGACGGCAAGCTGCAGGTGCGCTACCACATGGTGCCGCTGCTCAACGAGCGGTCCAGCCCGCCGGGCTACTCGCTCGACTCGGCGAACGCGGCGCTGGCCGCCGCCAACGCCGGCAAGTTCCTCCAGTTCCACGACGCGCTGTTCGCCAGCCAGCCCGAAGAGGGCAAGCGCGGCTACGACAAGGCGCAGCTGATCGAGCTCGGCAAGAACGTCGGCATCACCGACCCGGAGTTCGCCCAGACCGTCAACGCCGGTACCTACGACCAGCAGCTGAACGCCGCGTTCCAGCAGATCGAAAACGACCCGAAGCTGGCGCAGGACTTCGGCGGCGGGCAGCGCGGGTTCGGCACGCCGACGGTCACCGCGAACGGCTCGATCGTGTCCTGGCAGGACCCGAACTGGCTCAAGAAGGTCCTCGGCTGACTCCGGCAATTCGCCCACCCGGGTACGGACGTTGGACTACGCTGATTCCCGCACCAGGGGAACCGGGGATGCCGGGCGCACGTCGCACCTCCGGTGACAGGGAGGGCCAGTGGACGGTTCGGGGTTTCACGTCGATGAGGGCGCGTACACGCGGTACGCGCGCGAAGTCGACCCGCTCGGGGAAGACGTCAAGGGGGCCGCGGAGCGGCACGTCGGCCCGCACGTGACGCTCGGCGGCCACGGCTTTTCGGAGATGGGCGGCGAGTCCGGCTTCTCCGGCGCCTACAGCGGCCGGATGCGCGCGCTGCAGGAGAAGATGCACCGCGTCGGCGGCGGCTGGGGGCAGGTCGGCGAAGCCGCCCGGCAGACCGACCGCAACTACGCGGCGGTCGAGGGCGAGCACGGCGACGTCGTCCGGCGGCTCGGTGGCGATCTGGGGCAGGGCGACGCGTGACCGAGCACACCGACCAGCTCGTCCGGCACCACCTGGACACGACGAACCAGTTCGCGCAGAAGCTGCGCCACGACCCGGCGGCCATCGGCGGCGCGCGGGACGCGCACGTCGCGCTGCAGACGTCGGTGGGCCGCACCCGCGATGTCGCGTCCGAGCAGCGCGTTTCGCTGGCTTCGGCCAGTTCCGGCTCGACGACCGACCGCGCCACGGCGACGTCACAGAGCCTGGAGAAGGAGGTCCAGGACCTCCTCGACGAGAGCGCCGAGATCGAGAAGGCCGTCGCGGAGGCGGCCGAGACCCTGCACGTCGGCGAGATCAAGAACGACCAGGTCCGCGACCGGATCATCAAGGAGATCGCGGCGTCGATGAAGGCGCTGGAAGCGGTGAAGACCATCCAGCCGCCGGAGAGCCGCGGCGCCGCTTCGCGCGACATCCTGATGAAGCTGCAGACGAAGATCAGCCAGCTCACCGGGCAGGCGGCGACGTTCAGCGAGCAGACGATCAACGACCTGACCGCCATCGGCACCCGCCTCGGTGGCGAGGAGCAGACGACGTCGTCGTCTTCGGCCTCCGCTCCCTCGACCAAGGTCGGATCGTCGTTCAACAGCAACAGCGGGTACTCCGGCGGTTCGAACGGCGGAGGCGGCGGCGGGGGAGGTGGGGGCGGCGGTGGCGGCGGTGGCGCCGTCCACAAACCGCGGCTGCCGGTGGCGATCCCGCCGCAGCCCGGCAGCGGCGTCGCGATCAACCTGCCCGGCGGCAGGCAGGTGATGGCGCCGAACGAAACCGCGGCGAAGGCCGTGCGCAACGCGCTTTCCCAGCTCGGCGTGCCGTACGTGTGGGGCGGCACCGCCCGCGGCGTCGGCCTCGACTGCAGCGGGCTGACCATGACGTCGTACCAGGACGCGGGCATGCAGCTGCCGCGGACGGCGGCGCAGCAGACGGTCGGGGCCGAGGTGCCCTCGATCGACCAGCTGCTGCCCGGCGACCTCGTGGTGTGGTCCGGGCACGTGGCGATGGTGATCGGCGACGGCCAGATGATCGAGGCGGGCGACCCGGTGCAGATCAGCAAGATCCGCACCACGAACGCGGGGCAGTCGTTCATCGGCTTCTACCGGCCTACGGGGTGAGCTGTGGCTGAATTCGACATCGACCTGGCGTCCGCGCGGATCGCCGAACAGGCCTCGCGCGCGGGCGAGGAGGTGTCCGCACGCCTGGCCCGCTCGGGTCCGGTGGTGGGCAAGGCCGCGTCCGACGGGATCGAAGTCCAGGTGGCGCCGGGCGGGTTGCTGACCGGCGTGTCGATCCACCGCTCGGAGCTGCGGCACGGGTCCGCGGTGCTCGCCGACCGGATCTTCGAGCTGGCCCAGCGCGCGACCCGCCGCGCGGGCGACCGGATGTACCACGCGCTGTCGCCCGTCGTCGACCGCGAACAGCTGGAAACCCTGGGCTACGAGCCGATTCCGGACGACGACCCGGACGCCGAGACCTACTCCTACGGTGGGGGACCGCGGTGATCACGACCCGCCAGCTGATCGCCCAGGCCCGCGCCCGCGAAGAAGCCATGGCCCGCGTGGAGGAACTGCTCGCGTCGGCGTCGGGCACGGCCCACGACCTCGACGGCCAGGTCGAGGTGACGGTCGACGCCCGCGGAAAGCTCCTGCGGCTGTGGCTGGCCCCCTCGGCGGTCGATCTGGGCGAGCGCCTGGGGCCGTTGGTGGTGGAGATCGCCCAGGCGGCG
Source organism: Amycolatopsis sp. CA-126428 (assembly GCF_002904335.1). Classification (GTDB taxonomy): domain Bacteria; phylum Actinomycetota; class Actinomycetes; order Mycobacteriales; family Pseudonocardiaceae; genus Amycolatopsis. Next base: position 43,809 of record NZ_PPHF01000170.1, read on the forward strand.
ATGCGCGAGGCGACCCAGGACGGCTACAACAAGGTGGCCTTGCTGCTCGGCGAGGACATGACGGCGATGATCGAGCAGATGACCGGCATGCCGGCCCCGGCCCGCGCCGAGGACGACGACCCGGGCATGACGGTCGAGGAGTTCCAACGGCAGCGGGCCGAGCGGCTGGGGGCTTCTTCGCCTTCGTCACCGGAGCCCGCTGCCGGTGTTGACGACGAGGACGCGTATTGGGAGTCCTTCGACCCGGCTTCGCTGCGCTCGGATCGGTGACTCTCTTCGTGTTATCGTGAAGCCGTCCCTTGAGGGCGGCGGTCTGCGTGGAGGACCGCGACGGCATTGGCGGAAACGGCTCCGGCGCCACACCGCGGACAATGCCGAGGGTGTGGTGCACCCGCTTCACGCGAACCCGAACTCGTCCATTGTTCGTCGTGACCCTGCGCGGGCCGGAACGCGGAGATGGATCACGGGTGCCTTCTTCTCGTCGCCGGGTGCGAAAGCCGAAGAGCCCGAAGTAGTCAGCCGAGCTGGGCGGTGGAGTTCGCGCCGTCCAGGGATTCGCGGATGATGTCCGCGTGGCCGGCGTGCTGGGCCGTCTCGTGGATCAGGTGCAGGATGATCCGGCGGGCCGACCAGAACCGGGGTTCCGGGGGTGACCACGGCGTCGTCGGCAGCTGCACCTCGACGTCCAGTGAAGGCAGCGAAGCCACGTACTCGTCCGTCGCCGCGGCGGCCTCCGCGTAAGCCGTGAGCCAGTGGGACAGCGTCTCGCTCATCGCGTACTGGTCCGTGTCCAGCATGCCGTCCGGCAGGGATCCGTCGGCCGTGCGCAGGATCCGGAGCCACAGGCGCTCGCCCGTGGCCAGGTGGCGGATCAAGCCGCCGAGGGTCAGGTCGCTGACCGTCGTGCGCTTGGCCGCGTCGGCGTCCGAGAGGTCGCGGGCCGGGATCAGCAAGCGCTTGCGGACTTCGGCCAGGAGGCCCAGGAGGTCTTCGTGTTCTCGGGTCATGAGCACACCGTAGGACCGAATCAGGCCAGTTCCCGACCGGAAGTGCCATCCCGCTGAGCGGCAACCGAGTTCCCGTAGAGGTCTGGACCAACCGGGAACGGCTATGTATTAATTCAAGGCGTGAATTTTGGTCTCTCGACGAGGAGGACCCGGATGCGCCTCGGACGCAGGCTGGGCATCGGCGCGCTGGCTCTCGCGTTGCTGCTGACGTCGGAAACACCCGCGCTGGCCGGGAACGGCCCGGCCTACAAGGACTCCTGGCGGCCGGTCAAGGTGCGGGTGGCGGACCTGCTCAGCCGGATGTCCCTCGACGACAAGCTCGGCCAGATGATGCAGGCCGAACGGCTCGGGGTCAGCAGCCCGGCGGACGTCACCACCGGACGGCTCGGCTCGCTGCTTTCCGGCGGCAGCTCGCAGCCGACCCCGAACACGCCCGTCACCTGGGCCGACATGTACGACGGCTTCCAGAAAGCCGCGCTCGCCACGCCGCTGGGCATTCCGCTGATCTACGGTGTCGACGCCGTTCACGGCCACAACGGCCTCTACGGCGCCACCGTCTTCCCGCACAACATCGGCCTCGGCGCGACACGCGATCCGCGGCTGGTCGAGAAGATCGGGCGCGCCACCGCGGAAGAGGTCTCCGGCACCGGGATCGACTGGGACTTCGCGCCCTGCCTGTGCGTCGCCCGCAACGACCGCTGGGGCCGGACCTACGAATCCTTCGGCGAGGTTCCGCAGCTCGCCACGCAGATGACGTCGATCATCACCGGCCTGCAAGGGAACGCGCTGAACCGGCCCGGCTCGGTCATGGCCACCGCCAAGCACTACGTCGGCGACGGCGGCACCACCGGCGGTGTCAACGAAGGCAACACCGAGATCAGCGAGCAGGAGCTGCGCGCGATCCACCTCCCGCCGTTCAAGGCCGCGATCCAGCGCGGTGTCGGCTCGGTGATGATCTCCTACAGCAGCTGGAACGGCGTCAAGATGCACGCCGGCTCCTACCTGATCAACGACGTCCTCAAGAAGGAACTCGGGTTCACCGGGATCGTCGTCTCCGACTACAACGGCGTCGACAAGATCGACGGCCAGAGCGGCTTCACCCCGGAAGAGGTCGAGGCGTCGATCAACGCCGGCATCGACATGGTGATGGTGCCCTACGCGTGGCAGAAGTTCATCGACACGCTGCGGTCGCTGGTGGACCAGGGGCGCGTGCCGATGTCCCGGATCGACGACGCCAACCGCCGCATCCTCACCAAGAAGTTCGAGCTCGGCCTGTTCGAGCACCCGCTGACCGACCGGCGGTTCCTGGCCACGATCGGCAGCAAGCCGCACCGCGAGCTGGCGCGCCAGGCCGTGCGGGAATCCCAGGTGCTGCTGAAGAACGAGGGGCGTGTCCTGCCGCTTTCGAAGCGCGGCAAGGTCTTCGTGGCCGGCAAGAACGCCGACGACCTCGGCAACCAGTCCGGCGGCTGGACGGTCGGCTGGCAGGGCACCAGCGGCCCGGTCATCCCGGGCACCACCATCCTGCAGGGCATCCGGCAGAAGTCCGCGCAGGTCACCTTCGCCAAGGACGGCACGGGGATCGACAAGAGCTACGACGTCGCCGTCGCGGTCGTGGGGGAGACGCCGTACGCCGAAGGCAAGGGCGACCGTCCCCAGGGGATGGGGCTGGACGCCACCGACCTCGCCACGCTCCAGAAGCTGAAGGACTCCGGCGTGCCGACGGTGGTCGTGCTGGTGTCCGGGCGCCCGCTCGACATCGCCGCGCAGCTGCCGGACTGGGCCGGGCTCGTCGAATCCTGGCTGCCGGGCAGCGAAGGGCAGGGCGTGGCCGACGTCCTCTTCGGCGACTACAACCCCACCGGCAAGCTGCCGGTGACCTGGATGCGCAGCGCCGACCAGCAGCCGATCAACGCCGGCGACGGCAAGCCCGCGCTGTTCCCGTTCGGCTTCGGCCTGCGGTACCCGCACCGCCCCTGGTGATCCCCGTCCCCCACGGAAAGGTCCGCCCATGAGATCCCGCCGTCCGCTGATCCGGATCCTGGCGTTCTTCGCCGCCTGCCTCGGGCTGAGCCTGGGTGGCCCGCCCGTGCAGGCCGCCACCCCGTTCAAGGTCCTGGCGTTCTACAGCGGCACGTACGACGCCGCGCACATCAGCTTCGAGAAGGAAGCGAACGTCTGGTTCCCGCAGCAGGCGGCGGCCAACGGGTTCACCTACACCGCGACGACCAACTGGAACCAGCTCACCACCCTCACCCCGGACCAGTACCAGGTGGTGCTGTTCCTCGACGACCAGCCGCAGTCGCAGGCGCAGTTCCAGGGCTTCCAGCGGTACATGCAGGCGGGCGGCGGGTTCTTCGGCTTCCACGTCACCGCCTACAACGACAGCTCGACGCCGTTCTACGCGAACTGGTTCCACAACGACTTCCTCGGCACCGGCCGGTTCACGTCGAACACGTGGGGCCCGACCCCGGAGACCCTGAAGATCGAGAACCGCACGCACCCGTCGACGGCGAACCTGCCGGCGACGATCCGGTCGTCGACGTCGGAGTGGTACGCCTGGCAGAACGACCTGCGCCAGAACGGCAACATCACCGTCCTGGCGTCGATGGACCAGGGCACCTTCCCGATCGGCACCGACCCGAACCAGACCTGGTACAGCGGCTACTACCCGATCGCGTGGACGAACAAGAACTACAAGATGCTCTACGCCAACTTCGGCCACAACGCGATGAACTACGAGACGAACACGGCGCTGTCGTCGACGTTCGAGAGCGCCGACCAGAACCGGTTCGTGCTCGACGGGCTCAAGTGGCTCGGCGGCGGCTCGACCGGGCCGACCGACCCGGGCACGATCGACCCCGCGGCGTTCTACGCGGTGACGAACAAGGCGTCCGGCAAGTGCGTCGACGCCCGCGCGGCCGGCAGCGCCAACGGCACGGTGATCCAGCAGTACACCTGCAACGGCACCGCGGCCCAGCAGTACCAGTTCGCCCCGACCAGCGGCGGCTACGACCGGATCAACAACCGGACGAACACGGCCGAGGTCATCGACGTCACCGACGTCTCGACCGCGGACAACGCCGGGCTGCAGCTGTGGTCCTACAGCGGCGGCGGCAACCAGCAGTGGCAGCCGGTCTCCGAAGGTGGCGGCTACTACCACTTCGCCGCCCGCCACAGCGGCAAGTGCCTGACCGTGCCGGGCTCGTCGACGGCGGACAGCGTCCAGCTGGTCCAGGCGGCCTGCAGCGGCAGCGCCGCTCAGTCGTTCAAGGTCGGCTAGCGGGTCGTGAGTGTTTAGGCGGGTTCTAACCCGCCTAAACACTCACGACCGTCAGCCGCGTTCGATGAGGTGGCCCACCACGTCCGGGCCCGGGTGGGCGTGGCCCGAGCCGTCGCGGCGGACGTCGATCTCCGGGAGCTCCACCGGGTCGCCGTTGCGGGCCGCGCCCGCCGGGCGTGGGCCGATCCACGCCACCCGCAGCTCCGTCTCGCCCTTGAGGAACCGCTGCGCCCGGACGCCGCCCGTGGCGCGGCCCTTGGCCGGGTACTCGCTGAACGGTGTCACCTTCACGCTCTGGCCCGTCGCGGTGATCACCATCGGCTCGCCGTGCTCGTCGTCGTCCGTGCGGACGGCGCCGAAGAACACCACCGAGCCCGAACCCACGTTGATGCCCGCCATGCCGCCGCCCTTGAGACCCTGCGGGCGGACCAGGGACGCCGGGTACTTCAGCAGCGACGCCTCCGACGACACGAACGCCAGCGTCTCCGAGCCGTCCGTCAGCCACGTTGCGCCGACGACCTCGTCGCCGTCCTTCAACGAGATCACTTCGAACTCGTCCGAGCGGACCGGCCACTCCGGTGAACAGATCTTCACGACGCCGGCCTTCGTGCCGAGCGCCAGGCCCGGCGAGGCCGCCGCCTGCTCGCCCAGCGGCGCGATCCCGACGACCGTCTCGCCCTTCTCCAGCGGCACCAGTTCCTTCGCCGCCATGCCGCCGCGCAGCGAGACCGTGCCGGCCTGCTCCGGCAGCACCGGCAGCGGCAGCACGTCGGTCTTGAACGCCCGGCCGCGGCTGGTCACCAGCAGCACCTGCCCGCGCGCGGTCGTGTGGACCAGGGCCGCCACCGCGTCGTGCTTCACGCGGCCGTTGCGGCGCCGCGTCTCCGTCGCTTCCTCCGACTCGGCCGCGGTGCGCGCCACCAGCCCGGTCGCCGACAGGATCACCTGGCACGGGTCGTCCGCGACTTCGAGGGGCCCGGACGGCTTCGACGCGGCTAGGACCTCCTTCAGGTCGCCGTCGATCAGCGCGGTGCGGCGCTCGGTCGTGAAGTCCTTCGCGACCTTCGCCAGCTCCGCCGAGACGAGCTTCTTCAGCACCGACTCGTCGTCGAGGATCTTGGTCAGCTCCGCGATCTCCTCGCGCAGCCGCTCCTGCTCCGACTCCAGCTCCAGCCGGTCGTACTTCGTGAGGCGGCGCAGCGGCGTGTCCAGGATGTACGTCGCCTGGATCTCCGACAGCTTGAAGCGCGTCATCAGGCCGTCCTTCGCGGCCTGCGCGTTCTCGCTTTCGCGGATGAGCTTGATCACCTTGTCGATGTTCAGCAGCGCGATCAGCAGGCCGTCGACCAGGTGCAGGCGCTCTTCGCGCTTGCGGCGCCGGTACTTCGTGCGCCGCGTGACGACGTCGTAGCGGTGGCGGAGGAAGACCTCCAGGAGTTCCTTCAGGCCCAGGGTCTGCGGCTGGCCGTCGACGAGGACCAGGTTGTTGATGCCGAACGACTGCTCCAGCGGCGTCAGCCGGTAGAGGTCGGCCAGCAGCGCCTGCGGGTTGACGCCGACCTTGCACTCGATGACCAGCCGCGTGCCGTTCTCGCGGTCGGTGAGGTCCTTGACGTCGGCGATGCCGGTGAGCCGCTTGGACTTGTTGACCTCGTCGGTGATCTTCTCGATCACCTTCTCCGGGCCGACGCCGTAGGGCAGCTCGGTGACGGTGATCGCCTGCCGCCCGCGGCTGCCCTCCAGGGGGCCGGTCTCGACGCTCGCGCGCATCCGGACCACGCCGCGGCCGGTCTCGTAGGCGCGGCGGACCTCGTCGAGGCCCAGCAGCTTGCCGCCGGTCGGCAGGTCGGGGCCGGGCACGAACTCCATCAGCTTGTCGAGCGTCGCGGACGGGTGCGTGATCAGCCACCGCGCCGCGGCGACGACCTCGCCGAGGTTGTGCGGGATCATGTTGGTCGCCATCCCGACCGCGATCCCGGACGTGCCGTTGACCAGCAGGTTCGGGAACGCCGCGGGCAGCACGGACGGCTCCTCGAGCGAACCGTCGTAGTTCGGCCGGAAGTCGACGGTGTCCTCGCCGAGCTCGCCGACCAGCTGCATCGCCTCCGGCGACATCCGTGCTTCGGTGTACCGGCTGGCGGCCGGGCCGTCGTCGGGGGAGCCGAAGTTGCCGTGACCGTCGATCAGCGGGACGTTCAGCGAGAAGTCCTGCGCCAGCCGCACCATCGCGTCGTAGATCGCGACGTCGCCGTGCGGGTGGTACTTGCCCATCACGTCACCGACCACGCGCGACGACTTCACGTACGCGTGCGTCGGGCGGTAGCCGTTCTCGTTCATCGAGTACAGGATCCGGCGGTGCACCGGCTTGAGCCCGTCCCGCGCGTCCGGCAGGGCGCGCGAGTGGATGACCGAATACGCGTACTCCAGGTAGGAGTCTTCGATCTCGGTCTTCAGCGGGTTCTCGAAGACCTGCGCCCCGGCGGCGTCGAACGCGCTCGGATCGACCTTGGTGGTGGTGCCCTTGCGGCGTGCCACGGCAGAACTCCTTGGTAGCTATGAAAAACTCAGGCGTCGATGGCTTCGCGGTCGATCCGGTCCGAAGAGGCGACCAGCCAGTTCCGCCGGGGCTCGACCTTCTCGCCCATCAGCAGTTCCAGCGCGCCTTCGGCGGCTTCGACGTCGTCCATGGTGATGCGGCGGACCGAGCGGGTGGCCGGGTTCATCGTGGTCTCCCACAGCTCGTCGGCGTCCATCTCGCCGAGACCCTTGAACCGCGGCACCGGGGTGACGATGCTCTTGCCCGCCTTCTCCAGCTCGGCGAACTTCGTCTCCATCTCCTGCTGCGTGTACGTGAAGTGCGTTTCCGGGTTGCGGCCCTTCGTGACGAGCTTGTGCAGCGGCGGCATCGCCGCGTAAAGCCGGCCGTCCTCGATCACCGGGCGCATGTACTTCGCGAACAGCGTGATCAGCAGCGTGCGGATGTGCGAGCCGTCCACGTCGGCGTCGGCCATCAGGATCACCCGGCCGTAGCGCATGGTCGACAGGTCGAACGTGCGCCCGGTGCCCGCGCCGAGCACCTGGACGATCGACGCGATCTCGGCGTTCTTCAGCGTGTCACCCAGCGACGCCTTCTGGACGTTCAGGATCTTGCCGCGCAGCGGCAGCAGCGCCTGGTACTCCGAGACGCGCGCCATCCGCGCCGACCCCAGCGCGCTGTCGCCCTCGACCAGGAACAGCTCACTGCGGGAGACGCCGGTGGTGCGGCAGTCGACCAGCTTCGGCGGCATCGCCGCGCCTTCCAGGGCGGTCTTGCGCCGGGCGGCGTCCTTCTGCTGCTTCTGGGTGAGGCGGACGCGCGAGGCGTCGACCACCTTCTGCAGCACGACCTTCGCCTCGGACTTGGTCTTGCGATCCTCGGTCCAGGCCTTGACGTGCTTGTCGACGATGGCCTGCAGGACCCGGGTGATCCCGGCGGTGGACAGCTCGTCCTTGGTCTGTGAGGTGAACTGCGGCTCCGGCAGCCGGACGTGCACCACGGCCGTCATGCCCTCGAGGACGTCCTCGAGGGTCGGCATGTCCTCCTTGGGCTTGAGCAGCCCGCGGGTCTTGGAGATGGCCTCCTGCAGCGCCTTCGTCACCGCGCGGTCGAAGCCGCGGCGGTGCGTGCCGCCGTGGACGTTGCGGATCGTGTTGGTGAAGCACTCGACCGTGCGCTCGTAGCCGGTGCCCCAGCGCATCGCCACCTCGACCTCGGCGTGGCGCTCCACATTGGACTGCATCACCCCGGCGGCGTCGGCCGCGTTCTCCTTGTACGTGCCTTCGCCGGTGATCAGCAGCGTGCCGCAGACCGGCTTCTCGCCCGACGGCGTGAGGAAGTCGACCATGTCGACCAGGCCGTGCGGGAAGTGGAAGGTTTCCTCGTTGATCGTGTCTTCGATCGCGGTGCGCAGCACGTACGTGACGCCCGGGACGAGGAACGCGGTGTTGCGCAGCTTGGCCCGTACGCCGTCGACGTCGAGCGCCGCGCCGGACTCGAAGTAGCGCGCGTCGTACCAGTAGCGGATCGACGTGCCGCTGCGCTCGCCGCGCTTCATCTTGCCGGTGAGGTTCAGCCCGGACCGGCGGGTGAACTTCGCCTTCGGGCCGGGCGCGTCGAACGTGCCCGGGACGCCGTGCTTGAACGACATCTGGTGGACCTTGCCGTCCTGCTTCACCGTGACGTCGAAGCGGTGCGACAGCGCGTTGACCGCCGAAGCGCCGACGCCGTGCAGGCCGCCGGAGGTCTTGTAGCCCGAGCCGCCGAACTTGCCACCCGCGTGCAGGCGCGTCAGCACCAGCTCGACACCGGACAAACCGGACTTGGCGTGGGTGCCGGTCGGGATGCCGCGGCCGTCGTCGTCCACCTGGACGCTGCCGTCGGCGTGCAGGGTGACGACGATCTTCGTCGCGTGGCCGGCGACCCCTTCGTCCGTGGAGTTGTCCACCACCTCCGAGAAGAGGTGGTTGATGCCCCGGCTGTCGGTGGAGCCGATGTACATCCCGGGTCGTTTGCGGACGGCTTCGAGACCCTCGAGATGCGTCAGGTCGTCGGCCCCGTACAAGGTCTCGGCAGTCACAGGGTCGTTCTCCCGGATCGTGGCTCGCGAAAGTGCTGGTGGTGGTGCGGACTCGCCTGCACCGTAGTGCAGGATATCCGCCCACCCCGACAACTTTCGCGCGCTCCCGTCCCCGGAGTGGCGTACGCCGCCCGTCAGCGGGGGTCGTAGCCCAGGTCGGGCCACAGGCCCAGCAGGGCTTCGATCTTCCGCGGGACCTGGAAGCTGTTCCGGAAGTTCGGCTTCTCGCCGATCGTGGCGAGGGCCTTGCGGAGGTCGCCGAAGGCCGGTTTGGCGGCCGACTGCCGGGTCAGGACGTAGCAGTACGTCCGGCGGGGGTACGCGAATTCGTCGATGTAGGCCTGCAGGACGAGACCGGGGGCCTCGATCCGCGACCCGACGAGGGGGCGGCCCTGCTTCTGGCTGTAGACGGGGATCACGTGCACCCCCGCGCGGAGCGTGCGCGGCGGGTCCTGGCCCTGGCCGTCGTCGGCCCAGAGCAGCTCGACGCGGAACGGTGATTCGCCGTCCTCGCCGGGGTGGGTGTATTCGCGCTGCAGCTCTTCGAGCCGGTACGCGGCCTCGGCGTTCGGTTCGCCGCCTTCGACGAGGCTGACCAGGTACAGCTCGGCCGGGCGCGGCCAGGACGGCCGGGGCACGTCAGTGGCTTCGGGGGCTTCAGTGCCTTCGGAGGCTTCGTTGGCTTCCGGTTCGGCCGCAACCGGTTCCGCGGTGCCGGCCGGCGAACCGGCCTCGGCAGCGGCGGGCGTGGCCGGTTCCGGCTGTTCCGGCTGCGTGGTGCCCGGCTCGGCGGCGGAGGCGGCCGGCGGGGCCGTGGCGGGCTGTTCGGGGCTCGCGACCTCGGCGGGGACGCCGGGGCGGGCCGCAGACGTCGCGGCCGGGCCTCCGGGAACACCCGGGCGGATCACGCCCGACGGAGCCGCGCCCGGAACGCCCGGGCGCACCGGGGAGGCGGGCGGCGTGGGAGCCGGGCGGACGGGCGAAGGCGCGGGAGCCGCGGGGCGCACCGGTGAGGGCGGCGGCGTCGCGGCCGCGGGCCGGACCGGCGTCACCGGGCGGCTGGTCACCACCGGCCGGGCGGCGGCGGGCCGGGTCGCCGCGGGGCGGGCCGTGACCGGCTTGCCGGCGCCGTACTGCTCCAGCAGCGGCTCCAGGTCACCGGCGGTCAGCGAGGGGCCCGCGAGGTCGCACCACTCGAGCCAGGCCTCCTGGGCCTCCTCGACGGTCTGCCGCTCGTGGGAGAGCGTGACGGCCTCGAACAGCTGCCGCGGGCCGGCGGCCGTGACGTCGGCCGAGCCGACCACGACGAACGACGGGTCGTCCTCCGCGATCACCAGCTTCGCGTTCAGCCCCCGCAGCGAGTGCACGATCACCCCCGCCTTGACCCAGTGCAGCAGCGCGTGCGGGCTCGTCGCGCCGGACAGCACGGTGTCCAGGCTCGCGTCCGTGATCAGCGTGTCTCCGGGTTGCAAGGGCAGCAGGGCCGCCGCGCCGGGACCGACGTGGCCGAAGGCGGCCACCAGGTTCCGGCGCGGGGCGAGCAAGGGGGTGATCGAGGCCCAGATGTCGCGACCGGCGAGTAGTCGTACCGAACGTTCTGCCAAACCCAGCCGAGCGAGCTCCGCGTCCATGCCCACGACCTTAGCCGGTGCCCCTGGAGCACCTGACGGCCGGAATATCTCTTGCTTGGAAGTAGTTGAACGCGCATGTAAGATGGTGCTCGCGAAGGGAGCAGGTCATGCAGTTCGGAATCTTCACGGTGGGCGACGTCACGACCGATCCCACGAACGGAACCACGCCCACCGAGCACGAGCGGATCAAGGCGATGGTCCGCATCGCGCTCAAGGCGGAGGAGGTCGGCCTCGACGTCTTCGCGACCGGCGAGCACCACAACCCGCCGTTCGTCCCGTCGTCGCCCACGACGATGCTGGGCCACATCGCGGCGCAGACGTCCAAGCTGATCCTGTCGACGTCGACGACGCTGATCACCACGAACGACCCGGTGAAGATCGCCGAGGACTTCGCGATGCTGCAGCACCTCGCCGACGGCCGCGTCGACCTCATGATGGGCCGCGGCAACACCGGCCCGGTCTACCCGTGGTTCGGCCAGGACATCCGCCAGGGCATCCCGCTGGCCATCGAGAACTACGCGCTGCTGCGCCGGCTCTGGCGCGAGGACGTCGTCGACTGGTCCGGCAAGTTCCGGACGCCGCTCCAGGGCTTCACGTCGACCCCGCGGCCCCTGGACGGCGTCCCGCCGTTCGTCTGGCACGGGTCCATCCGCAGCCCGGAGATCGCCGAGCAGGCGGCGTACTACGGCGACGGCTTCTTCGCCAACCACATCTTCTGGCCGACGTCGCACTTCCAGCAGCTGATCTCGTTCTACCGCCGGCGCTTCGAGCACTACGGCCACGGCTCGGCGGACCAGGCGATCGTCGGCCTGGGCGGCCAGGCGTTCATCCGCCCGAAGTCCCAGGACGCGTGGAACGAGTTCCGGCCGTACTTCGACAACGCGCCGGTGTACGGGCACGGCCCGTCCCTGGAGGAGTTCACGGAGCAGACGCCGCTGACGGTGGGCAGCCCGCAGGAGGTCATCGACAAGACGCTGACCTTCCGCGAGAACTTCGGCGACTACCAGCGCCAGCTGTTCCTGATGGACCACGCGGGCCTGCCGCTGAAGACGGTGCTGGAGCAGCTCGACCTGCTCGGCGAGCAGGTGATTCCGGTGCTGCGCAAGGAGCTGGACTCCCTGCGTCCCGCGCACGTCCCGGACGCGCCGACGCACGCGTCCCTGAAGGCGGCTTCTCCGGAGGCGGCTTCGGTGGCGGATTCGATGGAGGCTTCGGTATGAAACTCGCAGTGGCGACGGCCGGCCTGTCGGTGCCTTCATCGACCCGCCTGCTGGCCGACCGCCTGGCCGCGGCGACCGTCGCCGCGGCCGGGGAACCGGTCTCGGTGTCCGTGGTGGAGTTGCGGGACATCGCGCTGGACATCACGAAGAACCTCCTGACCGGCTTCCCGAGCCCGCAGCTGCGCACGGCGATCGAGACGGTGACCGGCGCGGACGCGCTGATCGCGGTGACGCCGGTGTTCACGGCGGGCTACAGCGGGTTGTTCAAGTCGTTCTTCGACGTCCTGGACGCGGATTCGCTGGTGGGCAAGCCGGTGCTGCTCGCGGCCACGGGCGGGACGGAACGGCATTCCCTGGTGCTCGACTACCAGCTGCGGCCGTTGTTCGGGTACTTGAAGGCGGATCCGGTCGCTACGGGCGTGTACGCGGCTTCGTCCGACTGGGGCAGGGGTGAGGCCTCAGGGGCGTTGCAGCGGCGGATCGAGAAGGCGGGGGCGGAGTTGGCTTCGCTGGCCGGGGGACGGCCTGCAGTGTCGGGGGAGCCGGATTTCGTTCCGTTCGAGCAGTTGCTGGCGGCCGAGTGAGCCCGGCTTCCCTGCCCGGCTCGGGGTGTCCTGTAGGTGGTTGAGCTGGGCGGCGGATGGCTGCCCGGTGGTTGCGGCGCAGACGAAGCGCTGCGACTGCTGAGTCGGTCGCTAACCCGGATTCGCGTGGGTGTGGGCCCGTAGCCGTGTGGCTGCGGGCCTTTCCCGTGTTCAGGCTGCGAATGGGAGTGGTTCGTG